>CAWIZM010000001.1:0-390000 GCA_963840685.1 uncultured bacterium
CTTTATAACCTTTAAGTCCAGGCTAATCCTGCTGTTAAAAAATTATTTAATTGGTCTAACTCCATAAAGCTGACCAAGAATTTTATCGATATACTGTATATTCATGTATTGGAATTTAGTAAAGTTTCCCTTGTCATCAGCAGTAAACATACCTGGTATCCAAATGTTTTTCATGATATCTGCCAAGGTTACCGCGGTAAAAGCAAAGGCCTTTGAATTTGGTAGATCTATAGGAAATTCCTGTTTTAACGATTCGTTAAGACTGGTTGGCTTCCACGTGATTTTTGCTTCTCCTTGACTATATCCGCCGATTTCTCCCAGCTTCACCGTAATGGTCGTCCCAGGCAGAATCTCTTTGGTAATCTTTTGAGGTCGCCCTTGTGGAACTGTAATTTCTGTCCATGATACTTCTAAAGGGATAAGCGATTTATTTGTAAGTGTAACCTCATCATACTTTAACTTCACAGAGCCAAGACCATAATACATGCACTGAGTCGCCCCAACGAATAACATAACGAATAAAAAAATAAGCTTCTTCATGCCACTTCTCCTTTTTCATGTGTTTTACTATTTCTATACAATTCAAGTATTACAAATAGAAAATGACAAAAGCAAGTATCTGTTAAAAAATACTTTATTTCAGAAATAAACAAACATAAAGGGCAAAACCAGTTGCAAGTGCCATACAATATGGCATTATAAGAAAGATATAAAGGTTAAATTTTGGGGGTTTTTATGAAATTATTTAAGACAAATGTCTCTCTAGGTTTAGGTATTATTATAATACTTAGCCTCTCTGCATGTACTCATACAATTAAACGCAGATCTTTAATGTCCATATCTATCAGCATGACTAAAGAACAAGTCATCAAAAAATTAGGAAGACCTTCTATTTTTAGAGGCTCAATGATAAACAAGTTTGGGCAAGTCGTAGATGTCTTCGAATATGAAGTTGATAGAGGAAAAGATGGCGGACAAATTGTTTGTGAAACCTTATTCACCATAGGAACTCTTGGATTTGGAGCTCCAATATTTGCTTCAAAAGGAAAAATAGAAACTTACTGGTTCTATTTTTATGACAACAAGCTAGCGCCATTTATGAAGTCAGGTTCAGATAAAGATATGAAAATAGAAAAGGACCAAAATGAAAATACAAGTTTTTAGTTTTAGTATTCTAATATTTTTTACTTCTCTTGCTTGGGGTTATTACTCAGGATCAGGGTACGAAATTGGAAATTTCTATTACTATAACGATACTCAAAAAAATTATACTATTCAGACGATAGGCTGTTTTAACTATGTACATGGTTGGGATGGTTACTCGGGCACGGGACAGCGAATTGGCAACTTCTATTATTATAACGACAGGTTTAACAATAGCATTACCATTCAACACATAGGGATTTTTGACTATGTATCCAGCGTAAATGGTTATTCGGGAACTGGGCAAGCAATTGGATGCTTTTATTACTACAATGATAACGGGGGTAACTATACCCATCAAACTATAGGCCATTCCCATTACATAAGTTCTTTTAATGGTCATTCAATTATTGGACTACTGATTACACTCATTCATTTAAACTTTCAAAGAAGGATATAGAAATGAAAAAATATTTAGGCTCTTTCACATTACTAATATGTTCTATACTTTCTATCTATCCAACAGAGTTCAATGACTCAAAATATACACATAAAACGAAGGCTCACAATAAAACAGTAGAGACTGAAGAAGTCCCGCAAAAAGCTTCTAGTAACGCAAAAAATAAGAAACAGTCTACAGTCATAAAATCATGGGGAAAACTAATTTCCCTTAAATGGAACAAACTTTCTAGTGATGATGCATGGAATGTCTTAAGTACAGTAGCTATAGGCATTGGTGCTTGTGCTATCATTAAACATCTAAGCGGCCACCCTCCCTATGCTCATAATATAAATCAGAACATGAATCCTAATGCTCATACTCATAATATAGATCCGACTGCGCAACAGTCATCACAACAACAAGTAAATATGGCTCGCCAAGCGCTTCATAACCAACTACAGCAACCATACCTGATGCCAAACTTTGAACAGTATAAACAAATATATATGCAACAACATCAACAAACCCTATCGCAAATAAGAATACAATTTGCAGGATCGGGGAATCGAAGATCTTCAGGGCTTTTAAGGGCACTTCAGCAAGCAGACAACAATTTTGAGACACAAATTCGTGCCCAATATGAAAGAGAGTGTCAACGAGTAAACGCTATGAATATAGAGCGCCTCAACATGCTAATCCAGAATTTCCCAAATGGTTTATAGTAAGCCAGTTCCTAAAATAGCATCTAAGGGATTATTAGAGAGTAATCTGTGGTTTAAGCAATATTCAAACGTATTTTCTGCTCTAGGGGATTGATTTTGTTTTTCAATGCTTAGAAAAATCTTTTTGTACTATTCCTTACAAAAAAATGATCTTATCTTTTCTCAAAGCTTCGTCTACAAGCAGTCGTTTATGAAGATCATTTAATTTTTTGAAAACATGTGCATAAGGGACATTAAGCGAATGGACAAGTTCTACATTGAGACTCATTAATGACACAACATTAAACGAGCCAAACTGAGTCATAAGCCGACCTATTCCACCCCATCCTAATATTCCAAATCTACCATTAAGGGCTTTATTAAGAACTGAAGTAAGGACATCTACCAATTGCAACCCTTCACTATTTTTTGAATCAGCAAATTCCATATTCTCCATTATCTTTTTAATATCGCCACCATTACCCTCACTACTGTCAAATTTACCATAAAAACTATAATCCTCACCTAGCAACATTCTAAGAGGCTCCTTAAGGCTATATCCCTGTATAAAAAAAGCTAAACGACTTTTCCAAGCTTTTTCTGCTTTTGTAATTTGCTTATCCTTAGCGTCAATTATCCAATGAAAAGCACTCAATTCCTGAGGACTCCGCTGAACATAATACAACGTTGATAACTGATGAACCTTGCAAATAAGCTCGTCCATAACGGAATATTGAACATAAAGCTGATTATGTAATGCACTAACCTCTTTACTAAAATTGGTTATTTGCTGAGCGACATTTGGATGATGATGTTCTGACACATTATTTAAGATATGCTCAGCGCATCTTTTTTTATGTAAATTTATGTCCGCTTTGCTTTGTAATTTACTGTCCACAACAACAGCAATAAACAAAACATCATGAACATCAAGTATTTGTACTAATTCATGCGCTTGACACTCTGATAATTCGCTACCTTTTTTTTCCCCTTCTATATGCCATCGTTCTTTGAATTGTTTAAACTCTTCCATTATCGAAGTATATGATTGATGTGGTATGACAATAGCCCCAACGGTGGAAACTACATTTCTATCCCTATTATTAGGATCTATAAATATCCCCGCCTCATCAATAAAAATATACATTAGTAGACACCTTTAATCATAAATTACATTAAAAATTTTATTGCGCGCCACGTTGAATTAAAAAGTCTATAATAGCTGGATTTTTTACTGTAATAGCATAAGAAAGAGGAGAATGCTGTTCCACCTTAAAATAGTGGGGGCAAGCTTTTTTATTTATATCAGCTCCCGCTTCTAACAACATCTTAATAGCAGTTAAATTATGACGTTCAATCGCTAATAATAAGGGAGTCCAACTTGCTCCTTTCTTCTTTCCAGCATGACATATCACTTGATTTGGATTTAGACCATTATTTAAGAAAAGGCTTAGTAGTTCTTTTTTCGATCCCTCATGCTTAATTATATTCCACCAAATATTCGTTAGGTGCTTACCTTTTGAATAACTTTCATAACTCTCTATACTATTATGAATATCCCATCCTCTATTAATAAGCTCCTGAACTAATTCTAACGCATTAGATTCAATTGCCGCATCCATGATATTCTTATTTTCTTCTAGGCTCCCAACAAAGTCAGCTCCTTTTTTTAAAAGTAAAATAGAAGATTGAATATCACCTAAATTCATTGCATGATGCAATATTTTTTTTCCTAAATAAACAGTATTAACGTTAATATCATATTCAAGCAATGCTTTAACGGCGTTAGATTTTTTTAATAATATTGCCAATACTATTAGTGGTTTGCCATCCTTAACTTGATTAATATTAGCACCTGCCTGTATAGATTGCTTAATCTCTTCTGCTGAATCATTTAATATCCCTTTGTATAACCTATCGCATGGGTTAAATTCATCAATACGTTTGTCCTTAGATGCCTGCATGCTATTATTATCATCCTCAAATCTTGCTCCATGCTCAGCTAAAAACTTCACAACGGAATTTTTATTTGATTTATGGGCAAATTTGATTGGCGTGAAAAGATCTCCTGCCGAATTAAATCCATAATCCTTAATATTCGAAACTTGATTAATGCTTGCACCTGCATCTAATAAAATTTGAATCATTTCTATAGGCTTATCACTATGCGCTATAACACCCAACATAGGTGTCCAAGCACAAGCAGAAACATGATTTGGGTTTGCACCATTAGTGATAAATAATTTGAATATTGCCAGATCACGATAAATGCTGCCATGTTCGAATGACCATGCATCTTCAAGATTATATCCTCTATTAATTAACTCTTGAATGACAGCTATTTGTGCCTGCTTGTTTCCACTACCCCATAATACTGCCGCTTCCATTATAGTTTTACCCATATGCCCTGCTCTTGTGGAACCTGTACACGGTACACCATTCTGCATAAGAAACAAGACAGATTCAAAATCATTATGCGTAACTGCAAAATCTAAAAGCGTACGATTCTTAAGATGACTTTGATAGTATTCATCGGAATTCAAATCTAAGCGACACTTTCTGGCAATTAAGACAGCCGATTTTATATCTTGCTTGTCTAATGCTAATTGTACAACTGATTTATCAATTACAGCTCCATGCTCTATTAAAAGCTTGATTGATTCAGTGCTCTTATTGGATACTGCCCAGAAAATAAGTGGTTTACCATTGATGTCATAATTTACATCCGCACCTGCTTGTATAGCTTGTTCTGCTTCTCTTACATCATCAATAATTATTGCGTTGTATAATTTTTCATTTGGTAAAACAGCAATAAAACATGCTTGCTTTTCTATAGAATACGCTTTATTAAGCTTATTGATAACACGTTGTGTTACATCATGTCTAGGATCAACGTAATGCATATTACAACTTTCCTGAACAGCACAAGCATTTACACGCTTAGCAATCTTTGTTGTTACTAGCTTAACTTTTTCATCAAGCTTTTTTTGAGCTTCGTGTAACTTATTTAATCCATCATTATCATATGAACCACCATTGTTTTGATTCTTACTCCACAAGATAATACGTTTTTGAGTATCAACGTACTCAGATAAGCCTTTTTCTTGATCGCGCAATATAGCTTGATTTAAAAACAAGGTAGGTCTTGCAGGTATATCTAAATCGAATGACTCATCTGAGCTACTTTCAGAACTATCCGAAAAACTAAGTGTGTAAAATCCATCATCAGAACTAAGCTCTTCAGAGCTATAGTCCACTGTGAGTGCTTCTTCAGTGGATTTTTTTGGAGCATTGTTAAGATTCACGTTGTTTGCGATACGACCATTCAATTGATCTATCTGCTCTCCAACCTTTTTCATAACTACTTCAGTATATGATTCTGCTTGCGCAGTTGCCGTTGCTTGCGCATTCGATTGTGATCGAATGTTCATTTTTACATCAGTGCCACTTGATGCATTCTGAATCATATGAGGCTCAATATTTAGATTTAAATTTAAATTAACATTAATAGGCTCCCCTGTTGATGGAAGCACTATCGGCTCTATTTTCTGTTGCAGTTGCACTGCTTGCTTGGGCGCCTGTTGTGGTTCTGGCTTTGTTATCCCAAGAAAAGATGTAGCCACATCAAACATAGCTATTGCTTGCCATGAAATTAAGCCTAACAAAATCACCATGAATTTTTTCATATTGTATCCCTACGAATATATTTACATTCTTTTGCAATCTGAATCCGCTCTATAGAGACTCCGATTGTCTTAACTGATTATTTTACTTTAAAGCTTTTTTATAGATATCTTTGAAATCTGGCATTGTATCTTGCTGATCATTTTCTGTATTGTTTTTTCTAACCCAAGCACTTTTCATACGTCTACATTCAGGTCTATGCCAAAAATAACGTTCCCCATATCGATACCAAAAATAACGTTCCCCATAATTGGAAGGAGCAGAAATATTTTCACAAGAAATATATTCATCTAATTCTGTGACTTGAAAATCGTATATATCTCCCAATAATGCTTCACGCTGCTTTCGATTAAGCTGAGGAATATTTAAAATTCTTCTCAGTAATCTTTTTATTTCATTATCGACGTCTAATTTTTCAACCCAATACCATACTGATTTTCCTTCTTTATTTTTCACTTCTGGCTCTGCTCCTGCGCACATCAACAAAAAAGAACATGGTAATAATTCAGACGAGGTCATATATCTTGCACCCTTTTGCTTCGCTTTCTTATGCATTCTAACCACCCAGTGCAATGCAGACCGTCCCTTTTTTTTGTCTTGCAAATTAACATCAGCTCCAAGATCAATGAGATGCCCTATCGCACCAATTCGCGCGTTTGAGCAAGCAAAGTTTAATGCTAAAGCATTATTTGTATCATAGCTATCTATTTGAGCACCTTTTGATAATGCTCGGTTAATCAATGCCGGTCTTCCTATGCTAGCTGCTTTTGATAACTCGTCTTGTGGACCACAAAATTTATACATGCTTTGATCAAAAATCTTATAGAGCTCTCCAAGCATCCCTTGTGATATTTCTATCCCAGAATGAATAGATGGCCAAAAGAATTGAGAATCACGGAAAGTAATATCAATTCCATCCCTGTCTAGATGGTTATAGTTATTAAACTTAGTTAAATATTTTATCATTTTTTTATTCTCATTTATTAAAGCAATAATCAAGAGCGGTTGCGAATGAGCACCTTGATCCAACAGAGCTCCCCTCTCCTTTAGAATTTTTACTTTTTCAATAGCATCCAGATTAACTGCATACTCAAGTGGTGTTTTTCCCTTGGCATAATGCACAAAATCTATGTCACAACCTTGATAGTTGTTCAAAAATGCTAATAATTCTTCAGAACGGCTAGCTTCAATCAGGAAAAATAAAGAATCTTGGTATTCTTTTACCTGTTTCTGATGCTCATCTAACACCAAAAGCATCGGTGTGTTTGTTAAACAAGCTTGGCGCAAAGGCTCTTGACATGAGCAATGGGGAAATAGATCTATACTCTTTCCAGGATTTCCCTTAAAAAAAGAACGCAATCCTTCTACATCGTTAGAATTAATTTTTTTTAAAACCTCAATTTCAAATTCAAATAAGAAAGGATCATTTTGTGGTTGTTCAGCTATTTTTTTCCCATATGCATTAGTATGTGTTAGATTGCTAGAAACTTTGTTATCAATGACCTGTTGCTTCTTTTGACTAACTGCTCGTTGCTGATTACTTAATCCCTGAGGCTCAACCACATTTTGTTGTGCAAACATACCAAAAAAATTATTTATTCCGCTTGAACCACTGAATATGCTACCAGATTGATCTATCGTTGCTTCTGCAACGTCATGCTGTTGTGACAATTGAACCTTCTCAACCACTTTACTTTCAAAAACATGAGACTTTATTTTTGCACTATCTTTTTGATTATTGCTTTGGATTGCTTGTTTTTGATTCTTATTTTGATTGACTGGTTGTTGCTGATTACTTGGTGCTTGCGACCCAACAACCTTTGGCTGATTTCTGCTACTTATACTTTTTTTGCTTATCTCATCGCTTTGCACAGAATTTGTTTGCGGCACATTTAAGACTGAGTTATTGTGCACCTGGAATACTGGTTTCAAATTTTTCTTTGGTGCAATCTGCTTTTGGTTATTATTTTGAATAGCTGGCTGCTGCTTACTTGGCACTTGCGGCGGAACAACCTTTGGCTGATTACTATTGTTTTTTATACTTTTTTTATCTTTCCGTGGTTCCATTGCTGAACCGAACATCGGACACATGAGCAAAGAAACAAATAAGAACTTGAAAACGTTTGAATTAAACATAGTAACTCCGTTTGTGGACTTAAGATTGATTATTTTAACCTCTCTCTTAAAGTACAGATTTAATAGGGATTGTCAAGCGTGATTTTCTACTTGAATTTTTTATATATCCAAAAAGAAAATCAAAAAATAACTCAGTAAAAAAGGCTCACCCTTATAGCGAGCCCTTCTTGTTTTACAATTTCTGTATTTTTAAGTGTTGAACGTCAATTATCTTTGCCGGTTTTTTCTGCTTAGAGATTGATTCTATTATGTCTGTTTGAGCTCAAAAAAAATAGACAGTCCCACAAAGAAGACTGCCTATTCTGAAGGTCATTGAAAACTATTATTGATTTGCAAAGTGCTCATTAGCATAATCAAGGATGCACTGCAAAAATTCTCGTGTTAAAAGTAGTGGTGCACGAATATAGATAGAAGTACCAGAGCTTGTTATTTGGACTGGTATTCTGTTTCTTGTCCCACCATGATTAATTGGCTTTGGCAGACGTTGCTTCAAAAATTCTATAAAATTATTCATAAATTGCTGATTTGGTTCTTGATCAAATACAATTGAAGCTTTGCAATAATATTCTACATGACTGCTATTAAGAAACTGTCTAGTTTGAGTACTCAGATCACATTTAGCTACTCTTGCTTGAGGAATTATAGCAACTTGAGCAACGTCAGGTTGAATTGCATTTATTCTTTCAAAAGCATTTTCTACATTAGCTTGAGCAAAAGATACTGAACCATTCGGATTAGCAATAAGAATTACATTGTTAAGTTCATGATACGGCATTTCTTGGACTATCAAAATTTGACCTTCATGCCCTGCTCTATTTTGAGATAATACCATAGACACTGGTTGCTCTAAGTTATCAGGCGCTAATGTAAACATTCCTAGTTGTGTATATATTTTCACGCGACCATTTTTACGCATTACATAATCATTGTCTTCATAAGGTTGCACTGTTACATCTTCCAAAAATCGACCTGCTTGTATCGTTGAGACAAAAGCTTCTACTATTTGCTCCGATTGATTTGAAATAGACAAAAGCATTGTTTCTACTGCATTATTTCGTGGTTCCATAGCAGAACTAAGCATCGGACACATGAGTAACGAAACAGATAAAAATTTGAGAATATTTAACTTAAACATAGTAACTCCATTTTGTTTGTATAATTAAACTGATTATTTTACTGTACTGCAATTACATAAAATCAACTATATAGTCTTGATCAACCACTCTTTTAGCTACTGCATTACAGAGATTGTGTAATGCTGCCATCTGTTGTTCTTGAATTGCTTTAATTTCTTTCTCGTGGCGTAATTCTGTAATACTACATGCATTCATTGTGATAATTTGAATGAGCTCATTAGGAAAATCAAGCTGATGCTCATTTTTTGCAGCTAATAGAAGCTGATAAATCTGAAAATCTGATACTATCCGCTTTTCGGCTATACCGTGAGTACCAAAACTATCCATTACTTCCATTGCAGAACTGAACATCGGGCACATGAGTAAAGAAATAGATAAAAATTTGAAAGTATTTAAATTAAACATGGTAACTCCATTTGTTTGTATAACACGAAAAAAGGCGTAGCTTATTTCTTACTATCCTTAATCCTCTTCAGCTTTTTCTCTTCTTTTGCGCGAAACTCTGTACCAAAACCTTGAGCACCAACAGTGCCTTTTGGATTAAAGAAACGGTGATAGCATAATCCCTGTTTTTCATAAAGATTTTTTTTCACGGTAAATTCAAAAACTCCTGAAGCGCTTTTGATTATATTCCATTGGCCATCTTTATATTCTACCGTATCCATTTGTCCCGGCATAGTAATAAAAAGTCGCAATCCCTTGTTACCATCAATGATTTTATTATAATCTTTAGTCTCAATAAAAACATATGCCGATTTGCCAAACTGCTTTTCTATAGCTTCAGGAAAATGATGCAAAAGATCAGCGGTATTTTTTTTGAGACAATCGGTGTAATCTAAATTTGATAAATGATTATTCATCATTTGCAGACCATTCTTACTTCTTACACTTGTCTGAACTTGCTTAATTTGACCATCCTGAGCACGATAATATATACCGAAAGGCTCATTTTTCTCAAATGCAGTTCTAATCAGATGCTCTCTAATCGTACACGTAGAAAGCAACAAAGGACTATTCATTTGCACGTTATTTTTTGGCTGACTAGCTATCAATTTCTGCAATATGCCACTTTTCTTTATACTTTTTATAGAAGTTTTTTTATTTTTAGTTTTATTTGGCAAAATTGTAGTCAGCTTTTTTTCTTGCTCTTGATTATTAAGTTGACTAACTTGTTGCTGCTGATCATTTGGTACTTGCGACACAACATCGTTTTGCTGTGCAACCGTATCAAAAAAACTACTTATTCCGCTTTGTCCGTTAAATATGCTAACAGATTGATCTGGCGTTATTTCTGCAATCAATGAAGATTCTTCATGTTTTGGCTCTACGATTTCTTCATTAGCAGGTTCTAATATGCCTACAGGCTCATAATTGATAATTACGTCAGTACCATTTATCGGTTGTTCAATTGCATTCATTTTTTCAAGCGCATATGCCGCGTCATCTTGAGCAAGAGATACCAAACCATTCGAGTCAACAGTCATAATTATATTATTAAATCTATGATATGGTATTTCTTGAATTATCGAATCTTGATTTTCATGTCCTACTATTTGATGAAATAACATCAAAGATACAGGCTGATCTACATTATCAGGTTCTAATGTAAATGTTCCCAATTCATTAGATATTACAACCGCGAAACCAGTCTTAAGCACCACATCTTTTTTGTCCTCATAAGGCTGTATCAGCGCTAAATAATCATTATTTGAACCTTCCTTAAAACTTGGTGCGATAAATGCATTTACCGTTTGCTCAGATTGATTTGTAATAGTTAGAAGCATTGTTTCTGCAATGTCATTCGGTTGGTTCGTCTGATTTTGTACTTTGCATACTTGTTCTTGCGATTCTTTACTATTGCTAGAAACTTGGCTCTCAATGACCTGTTGCTTCTGTTGGACTTTTTCAACAGCTTCATTTTTAAAGACATGAGAATTTTTTTGAATATTTTGCACAGAACTTTTTTGCTGTGCATTCGAAACTTGTTTATTGTACACCTGAGGCACTTGTTTCACATTTTCCTTCAATTTCTGCACAACTTGCTTCTGATTATTATTTTGGTTTACTGGTTGCTTCTGATTATTATTTTGATTAACCTGCGGTACATTTTTGTTACTACCAACTTTTTGATTATTTTGGTTTACTTGCGGTACATTTTTTTTGGCACCATTTTTTTGATTATTGTTTTGTGCCACTTGCTTTTGATTGTTATTTTGCTTGGCTTGTTGTTGGTTATTAGTCTGCTTGACTTGTTTTTGATTATTATTTTGATTAACTCGTTGTTGATTGATCGGTGCTAACGGCACAACACTTTGCTGATTTCCATTTTTTTTACTTGTGCTTTTTGTGCTTATGTCACTATTCGGTTGGTTCATCGCAGAACTGAACAGTGGACACAGGAATAAAGAAATAGATAACAATTTGAAAACATTTGAATTATACATAGAAACCTCCATTTATTTGTATAATTAACTGATTATTTTAACCTCTATATTAGAATACAGGCTTAATAAGAATTGTCAAGATATTTTCCAATTGAATTTTATTACAGGGAGGGTACCCTGAAGAAAGAGGTAAAAGAGAGGGACCACAAGGAGGGGTTATGGGGTAAAAAAAGTGAAGATGCCTATTGAATGGCAAAAATAATCGTTTACAGGTTCAAAGGGTTAAAATCCTTTATTTACTGCTATTTCCCCATTAACATTATTTTGATATACGGTATACTTAACATACCATTACACAACGCTATTAATTAGTTTTCAAGAAGGTTAAAACCGCAAATGCTGCATTCATATTTCAAATCACTCTCGCTCCTTCTGCTCTGCATCACTGCAACAACACAGGGCATGAAGCCTGAAGATAATAACCTGCTTGCACCAATCACCTGGGCACAAACATACCATCACCTTTCAGAACTTTTATTACCAGAGCTTATGTCATTAATCTTTTCATTCCATCTTTATACGAGTGGCATTGATTATGAAAAACTTCCCACTTTAATAAAAGATAGCTACGAGAGCCCAAGCCTATTCATAAAGTTAGTTGATACATTACTCAAACTAGGCAATGATACGTTAGTTACCGAAGTACTCGAATGCGGTTTTACTCATACGAACGTATCAATTTACGATATCCAGCGCAGAAGCGATATCGATGACAAAAGCGCTTGGACTGTTTTGCATAGCGCCGCAATCCATGGAAACTTAGAAGCGGTAAAACTTATCCTAAAGTTTGCAGATAAGCAAACATGGATACGGCCAGATGACCATCATACATGGGTATTAAACTGGGCTGCACGTCGCAACTACCCAAAAATCGTTGTTAATCTTCTTTTAGAGGCTAGTGACGAAACCGTATGGACACTGCTCACTACAAAAGACGGCTGTGGTAATACTGCATTGCGTTATGCTGCAACTGGCAGCCACAGCGAAATTGTTAAACTTCTTTTAAATGCTGCCGGTAAAAGAGCACAAGAATTCATGGCCATACGGAATAATGGGGGAAAAACAGCATTTTATATTGCTTCCCCTGAAGTAAAAGAAGTCATGAAAAAATATTACCAAAACAATCTATAAAAATTAAACAGGTTAAGCATGAAAAAACTACACTCACACTTCAAATCACTCTCCTTCCTTCTACTCTGCATCACTGCAACTGCACAAAGCATGGAACCTGTTGATAGTAACCCACTTACACCAATCACCTGGGCACAAACATACCATTGCCTTTCAGAACTTTTACATCTAGATGTTATGCCATTAATCTTTTCATTCCATCTGTATGCAAGCGGTATTGATTATGAAAAACTTCCTACTTTGATAAAAGATAGCTACGAGAGCCCAAGCCTATTCATAAAGTTAGTTGATAAATTACTCAAACTAGGCAATGATACGTTAGTTACTGAGCTATTCGAACGAGGGTTTCATCACACAAACGTATCCATTTGTGGTATCAGGAGTGTATTCAACTCCACCGTTTTACATTTCGCTATAGACGATGGTGACCAAAAGAGTATAAAAATTATCCTCAATATTGCTGGCGATAAGACATGGGAGCTGCTAACGGTAAAGTCGAAATGTAATGGCTTTACTGCATTGCAATGTGCCGCATATAAAAATCATAATACTTTTGATTGGAAGAATACTCCCCCTCTTGATAAACTAAAAGAACAGATAGAAATCATTGAACTTCTTTTAGATGCTGCTGGCGAAAGAGCGGAAGAACTCATGGATATTGGACGCGGAGAAATAACCGCATTTTATATTGCTTCCCCTGAAATCAAAGAAGTCATGAGGAAGTATCGCCAAAGTGACCCAAATCTTTCTGCTAAATAATGCAAAAATTTCTTTTAATATCATAGTTTTTTTTCGTGAAGGGTCTTGTGACCCTCCACACCAGCACACAAGCGTCCCGCTTGACCCATACTTCGCCAAGGCTTCGTAGGGCAGGCTCGTCCATCGGCCCGAACTCGGTCCCACAGTCTGCCCTTGGCAGCCTAAAGACCTCAAACAGGCGGGCCTTATCGGAAAATATAACTTTTTTCAAAAATATGGATAATACATAGATGACCTTATTTTTTAACAATAGCTTCCGGACGATAAATGCCTTTATCTACTATTTCTAGTAAACGTAAGGTAGCGTGACTTGGCACACGTTGTCCTGATTCCCATGAACGAACTGTTTTAACGCTCACATTAAGTACTTTTGCAAAGTAACCCTGTGAATAGTGACTCTTTTCTCTGATCTTTTTAATGTCTTTTGCTTTATACTCAGCAGGTGGCTCTGGCACTTCAATGATTGTTGTGCGTAAATCTAGTTTTCCTTCTTTGTAAGCAATGATCTCTTCAAGCCCTGCCTTTAAATCTTTATAAAATTTACTCATTTGAATTTCCTCCGTATTAGTGTAACTGTTTCTTTTAGATCCCTTTTTTGTTCAGGAGTTAAATCTTCTTGCTTTACAGCATCTGCACACAAACAAGCATTCATATTTTCCACTAAAATCAATAGTCTTATTCAAAAAAATCTATACAATAAAACAAATTTTAAAATTTAACTCATTACCAAAAGGATAAGCTTATGCTAAGAAAAAGTCTTCTCTCAATACTTCTACTATTAAATATCGGTGGCCTATTGCATGCCATGGAAACAATACAGTTACCATCTGCAGAAACGCTAAACAAATACCTTTGCGAAGATGGATTTGATCACTTTGTTGAAAAAACAAAAATAGATAAAGATTTAGGCAATAAAAAACTGTATCCATTAGGTGTTGCTGTATTAGTTGAAACACATCTGTATGATTATGCTGAGTATTTGAAGAATCCGATGATGACCGCGATGATGCAAATGCGTAAACAACAATTGATCGAATGTATTTTGCAAGACTCACCAAAAGAAGTCATCGAAGCATTAATAAAACAACTCAAAGAAGCCGGCGCCTTTCTGTAAACAATTATTAGGGTATATGGGTTCACACTATCGTGAGCCCTTCTTGCTTTACAACTTATACATCAAATTGCGCATATACATCACCCCAAAGTAGACTTCGCTCGTGTGATGCTTGCTCAATTGCATCCATGACTTCTTCAGCAGAAACCCAATCAACAAGAGCAAAATTCTGATCTGCTATAGCAAAATTAAATTTCCTGTAGCCCAAACTTACTAAGTGGTTAACGCATTTTTTTGTGTTATGCAGTACTTCAATTGCAAATTCAAATGACAATACCGGAATAGGTTGAGTAAGTCCTGCTAATACTTCATATTCAAAGTTTTCCACATCAATTTTACAAAATGCTGGGCACCCATAACATGCGATCATAGCATCTAATGTATCAACTTCCACCTGTATATGATCGTTCCATCGAGCTCCAAATTGACTATAAAAACGCCCATTTTCTGATTGCCATTCATCTGAAAAAGTAGAAATCGTGTTTGCAGTCTTGCATATTGCCAACGTGAGTGTTCCAGGTTTGTCTGCAAGACCTTTTTCTTCTATATATACCGGATTGTTTTTAAATTTTTTACGTAATGTCTCAGCGCAGTCAGGTTGTGGTTCAAAGCACACTACTGTTGCACCCAGATTCACATACTTTGTGGTTAAGAGGCCAATATTAGCGCCAACATCAAAAACAAGATCTCCTGGAGATATGAATTGTCGGATAAAGTTATTTTCTGTTGAATAAACTGATGTATAAAAAACAACTGGTATCACAATTAAAAAAACTGAATATCTTTTCACTACGACCCCCCTTTGAAAGCTTATTTAGTCCCTATTTCAGCGTTAACATAACAAAAGGATAAGTAAAAATTCAATATTCCAGTTATTTTCAAAAGCACACTCAGCAACTCTGGCATATTAACAATAATAAATTTCGTTTTACCTGACTCTTCTTAAAACAAAGAATTTATATGAGATTTTAAAAGGATTTTTATGAAATCAAACAAAAGCACGTGTTCTAAATTGAACGTTACTTTATCCGACAATGACATGGATAAACTTTGTAAATTCTTTCAATTGTTAATGCAAATAGATAGACGTGTTAATCCGCACAAAAAAGAAGAAATAAAAGAGATTGAATAAGAAGGCATTTAAAATGATGGTTCTACTTCGCTCTACGAGCTATGAAGAAGGCCTGTCCGTCGACGCGTCCGCCATAGCTTTACCGTGTCCGCCATAGCTTTTAGCTACGGCTGGAGCGAAGGAGGAAGCTTTATGCGAGACAGAAGCCCAAAGAGCGAAGACTGGCGGCAGACATTGGGTACACTTCGAACTTTTAGATGGAGTAATCTGAAAAATAAACTGGTGTTAATCACGATCCCAAAAACAGGTTGATCTGATTAGCGAGCCGGGTTATACCTGTAGAAACCTACACAGGCATGCAGCAAGTAGTAAGTCTTGTACAGAGTAAGAAAAAGGCGGTATGAAGAAACAGGTGCTTGCCTTGAACGCTTCCAGCGGGGGCTTATTATCCTCTCCTTTTTTGAGGGAAAAAAGAGCAAAATTCAAGTGAAAAGTATGGTAATTTAACAGTGAAACACGTGGGTTGAAATTGGCCTTTAACTTTGACTACAATTTGGTATTAACAAAGGGATGCATTCTACTTGTGCTCATTCGCATACATTTGCTTATCATGCTGGGATTGAGAAGCAGATACCTGCAAATCAGACTTTTGATCCCGACTTATATTAGAGTTGTTTGCACTATTAAGATTGTTTTGTCGGCAGCTTTGTGATTGCGCCATTGAAGAACTATAGCCACCAAAGTTTGATTTAGAAGAATTAGAACCACCACTCTTACCACCATGGCTTTTCATGCAGTTAATAGCAGTAAAACTAGCTGCTACAAGGGCAACCATAGCCAGAATTGTTATTTGTTTATTCATGTTATCCTCATCAATTTATGAGATTGAACCTTATATATTACACCACTCATAATACTGCATTTTTTACTATTTTTCAATGCGTTATCCTGGTTCAAATGTTATCGCTAAGTGATAATGTCCTATATATCTGATAAATGAAACATCCATTAGTCGCTTTGCGGCTCACAAATGAGCATAAAAATGACCTTTAAAGAGACTGGTTCTACTTCGCCCTACGAGCTACGAAGAACGTGCCTGCCAATACAACCTGTCCGACGACGCGTCCGCCATAGCTTTACCGTGTCCGCCATAGCTTTTAGCGATGGCTGGAGCGAAGGAGGAAGCTTTACGCGAAGTCGGAAGCTTTAGCGAAGTATGGCGGTACGTAGTTGACGCGTTCAGTAACGGAAACGTTGAATATACCTTTAGTTTAAGCAATATTAAAACGTGTTTTTCTGTTTTGGGGATTGGTTCTATACCCTGATCATTTAAGAACAAAATCAAATACGAATAGAGCATGGACGAGTGAGAGATTAACATTCTTACTCATACCATCACTTGTATTGTTTTTTATTTCATCATTCAGGTAAAGGCCAAGATGTTACCCTGTATAGTTGCAACATACAACCTACAATGTTCTGTTTAATCTCAGGCAACGTATCTTTTTTACTTAAGAGCAATATCATCTTTGTTTTTTCACCTTCAGGAATTGCATCGTACAACTCAAGCTCTGCAAGCATCCTATCTTTTTTAGTCAATTGAAAACCAAGGTGCATTAATTGCTCTATAAAATTACGTTTACTCTCAATAGATACTCCTGGTGCTATAATGGCCGCACCTAAAGCAGAATAACCATCTACTTGTATGTTTTTAAAATCATTAAGTAGGCTTGCATCAGATGCTAATTTTTGGATATCTTCTTTACTTTTGTCATTATGAAATTTTTGATAATAACAATATCGCAGAAAGTTAATGGGTGATATAGCAATTGGCGACCGCAAAGAACTATTAAATATGTCATATTCGGGATTACCACTACCCAACGCATGATATCCAGCTATTACATTTGGGGATAAACCTTTAAATAAGTTACTCAGTTGTAGCTCTTTTTCAAAATCATTTTTATTTTTCCGTATGTCTTTTATACGCTGAGACTCCTTAGGTGATTGACTAAAAAACGACGGGATATAGAAATACAATGAAGCGAAAGTACTTGAACAATATTCATACACTTCTGCTTCCATACCTTGGGCGCTAACAAAACTAATTGAAAAGATAAAAGACATTGCCCTAAAGCTAAATACACTTTTTTGTTGATTAATATTCATACAAGATTCCTCTTCTTAAAAATTTTGAGCATATCGCACCACGCAATAACATATCATTGGATTTATCATAGAGATACATCTCCACCCAATCTAAGTATTGCAAATAGAAAACAATAAAAGCAAGGGTTTTATGAAAAAAGACCTTATTACAGTATATAAGGCAAATAAGTGAAAATGGCTATTAAATGCCCCAAAACACCATTTACAGGTTCAAAGGGTAAAATTCAACTGCAATGGACTTGCAAAATGTTGCACTTTTCGCAACAATTCAGAAACGCATTGCTTTAAATTCCATAGCCTAGAATCTTACAAGAATTAAAATTCGTTGCGCATTTAACTTCCGGATAAAAGATCAGCAAAGCCCTTTATTTGCAGGTATAATAACCCCTTTTATGAGTTCTGAAAAAAACAAAAAATGTCGTAATCATGTCGGATTTATGTCGGATTTAGCTTCCATAAAACAGATCGGCCACGCCCTTTATTTGCAGGTATAATAACCCTTTTATAAATTCTTAAGAAGACTAAAGTGTCGCAATGATTTCGCATTGATTTCGCATTGAACTCCAGAGAACAGACCAGTAAAACCCTTATCTACAGAGAAAATACCCCATTTTTATGATTTCTTAAAAACCCAAAAAATGTCGTAATCATTTCGCATTGATTTCGCATTCATTTCGCATTGAGCTTCCAAAGAACAAATCTACCCCGTCCTTTATCTGCGGGGATAACAATCCCTAATTTTTTAAGTTTAGAAAGTTCCAACTGTACCATCCTAGATGTTGGCGGCATTTCCATCTGATCCATAATCTGCTCTGTGCTCATAACCCCTGATTTCAAAATCTTTACAATCTCTTTTTGTCTATCAGTTAATTGCACAGAAGGTATTAGTGCTCGATAAGAGCTTGATAAAGGTTCTTTAAGAGGGAACGTTACTATAAAACTGCCTGTTGCTTCTTCAAACGTTGGAGCTGGATTTCCCGATCGCTTACATAGTTCAATCATTTCTAATGTTCCACGTCCCCATTTTTCGATCATACCAGACACATGCAATACATTTGCTATAAGCTTATTACGACGTATTGATTTGTGCCTTTTGATTAAATCACTCAATTTTATACCAACAGGCAAACGTCCTGGGCTATCAATTTCAACACGATCATCATAAATTGCAACGTCAATTGAAGCACCCTCCATGCTATAATCACGGTGAATGAGCGCATTTAAAATACCTTCACGCAATACCTTGAAAGGTATAGCTGGCGTATCAACTCGAGCCAAACTGCCTTCAACGATTTTTCCTGAAATGGGTAAAGCAAATGTCAGAAATTTCATTGTATCTTCAAGCAAATCAAACAAGTTACCGCGCAAATCTTTTCGATCAAGGAACACACTTTTTGTTAAGCCCTCAAAGCGTGCAAGCTGCACCGATGATTGCATGAACTGTTTAAGTTCGGTTTTACAAAATAAAATAACTGCCGCATTCGTAATGCGATCTTTATTGATTAATTCAAGTTTTTCTAATATCTCACTACTGCTTTCTTTCTCTGCCTCCTCAGGTAACCTACCATTTGCTATAGCCATGCGTACAACGTATTGAATACGTTTTTTATCCAGGTCCTTAAGCGTACATTGGCTAGTAGTCAGTTTCTCCCAACTAACAGTAGCCTCTTGGCTATCCTGAATCATATGAATATATTCTTCACGTGATGTTTGTCGAGTTGTTGACTGGTTACGTACATAAGCACGACCGTCATAAGAATACGGCTTATTGTTGCCCGGCTTTACACTCAAAACAATTACATACTTCTCGGAACCAACAAGAACATATTTAATCGTAAAATCAGCATGTGGTTCTATTCTGTCAAGTTCATTGGCTATTTCACGGCTTGTTTTATCAGAAACTTCTTGGCCAATAATCTTTCCACCATCCGTTACACCAAACAGGAGTGTGCCGCCAACATCACTATTTAAAAAAGAACACACTGTTTGCATTGCAAGAGATCGCTGTCCAGTTGATTTTTTGAATTCAAGAACATTAGATTCACCATGTTTAACAAGTGCTTTTAATTGAGTATGTGTCATGTAATTCCTTTAAGATCTAATCGCATATTCTTCAAGATACAACCTTGGCTGATATACTTCCTATCATTATCATCTTTATTCATAATACTTGCAATTACTATCAAATTTCCTATAATTACCATCCAAACATGAAGCATCACGCAACACGGAGAACATTATGAACTTAACACTACACAGATACACATATCTGATTACCTCACACCAGCTACAGCTTACGACTGAAAAATAATCATTCGATTTCAGTTGCTAGACGTTGCCTTCCCCTTGTAGAGTTCATTTTTAGTTTTTCCGTTATTCCTTGTAAAAAAAAGGAGCATCATGATGCATATTCAATTCACTTCCTGCAGTAACACTAGAGAGTAATCTCTCACGCGTACGCGCGCGTTCATTATTACTGCATCTCACAATTTTCCCATTTAAAAACAATTAAGATATACAACCACACTGATACGTCAGTGCATGGGTGCTCCATAATTATGCACTCATGTAAAAGGTTTTTATGAAGCTCAAGAGAAAAGTCTTAGATAAAGCACCAGTTGTTTTATCGGTCGATTACGGAAATAAACTTACCCTATGGGTACAAGTGCTTATGCGCATAGATGCAAAAGTTAATCTGTGTAAAGGTAAAGCACCAAAGAAGAAGTCAGCAAAGAAAACAGAAATAACCTCCATTAACAAGGGTTCACAGTTCCGTGGGCCCTTCTTGTTTTTGCAGCCTCTTTGCATGGCATGATTGGCGCAATTAAAGCCTTCTTTTAACTGTATTTTCTTGTTGACATTATTTCCAAACAGGGTATACTTAATACTGTCTAAGTATTAATTCGTTTCCAAATAGGAGTTATAGCCATGAATAAGCTACATTCACATTTCAAATCGCTCTCTTTTATCCTACTCTGTATCGCTGGAACTGCACAAGGCATGGAAAACAAACCACTTTTTGAAAGAGGAGAAGGTTTTTGGACCAGTCCAAGCGATGAATCAAAAAATGATTTCTTTAGTAAACTAACCGAACCGAAAAGCCAAAGAGAAGATTGGTATAAAGTTTCCCCGTACATAGCAGAATTCTGGTGTGCCATATCTAACGCAGGATTTGTATATGTTGGCTTGCAACGTCAATCACCTGAGCTTTTATTTGCAGGTCTAGCTTCCATCGTAAGCCATAGCATTCCCAAACAATGGTTACTTCTCGTAGATAAACTTGCTGCTGCTGCTGCTGTAGTAATAAATGCCCTGACTAAATATCAAACAGTGCTGAATCATCCTTGGCTCGCAATACCTATCAGCTTGGTGGGAACTAATTTTTTACTAGATATATACTTGGCACGGACACAAGGGAAAACATGGCCCCATGTTGCCTGGCACCTATCTGCCGCTTTCGGGTCTGATCGATTTTTAAAACTTTCAGAATAAAAATCAATAAGAAAGTAAAAGGGCTCACAGTTCCGTGAGCCCCTTTTTGCTTTACAACTCCCACATCTTCAAGCAAGCTATATATCATTAACAAAATATAGTTCACTTCAAAAACCAAAATGAGCACCCATGGTTGATACAGTCGTGTTATTACTGAGCCCCTGCGCATATCAAATCAATAACCCAGAGATGTTCACCCCTTCTGCAAAGTGGGCACTCACCAATGCAATCATTCCCGGCATCTTATCAAAACAAAAAAACACCAAGCGTGAATTACGTGATGGCATATACAAACCATATCTTATGCTTACGTACCGGGCAAGCGTCAGTGGCCGCCTTGAAGCGGTACTTAAAATTGATGTATCATTACCCAAGTTATTATTCGGTAACAATTTTGATGAACTGCAGTACAAAGACTTTTCATCCATCACACACAAGCTAGCTGCCACATTGCACACCATGGGTGTCACCACCACACCAGAAGCGCTTGCTCATGCTTGCGTTGTTGCAATTCATTATGCAAAGAACATGCTCTTTACTGATGGTTCCACACCGCATTACTACATCAACAAGATTAAAGAATCACACATTCCACTTTCACTCGATATCAACCAAACAGATTACCGCAATGATGGGCACAGTTATAAGCTGCACAGCAATGCGTATGAGGTGGTCTTTTATGATAAAATTCGTGATCTGGAAAAAGCAAAGCAAAGTGACAAGCGTGCCATTGAAAAAGATAATGCATTGCAGTTGAATGTATTAAAGCACCTACGCACGGGCAATAAGTTGGAAGTGTTGCGCATGGAAGTGCGTTTGAACAAACGTCAGAAGATGAAACAACTATTTGCCAAACTTGGCATCAAAGCAGAGCTTACGTTCAATAAACTGTTCAAACCTGCCATTGCAAAGACAGTTTTGTTGCACTATCTTGAAGAACTCGAACGTAGAAGGCCTGCCCTTCTTAGCTTTAGCGACGTAGGGCCGGTATTACTCGATTATCAACAGAGTAATGATAAAGCCTTTCTGGCTGAGCTAGTCGTCAACAACCCTGATCTTACGCTAAAACAGACCATGCAGCTGTTTGGATTAAAACAAGCATTGGAAATTATGCGCCCACGGGAGCTACGCATGATGTTTGCTAAATATCACACACGCAGTTGGAATCGGCTTATTGCTGATGCAAGCAAGGTGAAGTTGCAACGCGTGCAAGGTATTTTTGGGATATTGAAGGAACATGTAGAAAAATTTAAGACGTTAAGAATTTTGAAATAGCACCCAGACCCATTATTCTCTAGATCCAGGAGTATTAGCTTCCTCAATTTGTTTGAACAGCTCTGCAAATTCTTTTGGTGTCTCTTGTAAAACAAATGCTATTAATTGCTGTGTATACATCTGGTTTACCGCTTTTGTCATTGGGGTTTTTAAATACAAATATTTGTCATATTCATATACATATGCCTCAACGGCTTTGACTATATCTAATGGATACAGTTCTTTATCGCCTAACTCTACATCTATTTGCGTTGAATCAACTAAATGGCCAAATCCATTTTTATAAAGGCGTTTTTTCATCTCTTCAGCTGATGGTAATTTTACAGTATTCAGTTTCGAACAATAGGCACGTACTCTCTTAATAGAGGATAACTTTGTACTATTAAACATCGCTTGAAGTGAACCGCTCATATTTAATACAACAACCACATAAAGCAGATTTTTTCTTAACACTTATTTATCCTTTATAGTTTAGTTATTTAATACTTAAAATTTATCAAGTTCTCATGCACATTTACTTTATAACTTTATTTGTATTGTTACAATAGTATCGCAGTAAAACATTAATACAACCTCATACAGATAAGTAATACCATGAAAGCAATCATCATCGCTCGCGTAAGCACAGAAGAACAAAGAGAAGCAGGCAACTCCTTACCCGCACAAGTAGCACGGCTTGAACGTTATTGCCAGACTAAAGGCTTTGAAATCTCACAAGTCTGCAGCTTTGATGAAAGCCTATGCGCTATGCTTTATGATTATTGAGAGTTGAATTAGGGATATGATAAAGATTAGGAAGTAAGTGATTACCACAATCGTTTTGCAGCAAAAGCATAACCAGAACCTGACTTTATATATTTTTCAAATTCTAATGCTTTAATTTCACTATCGAAGGAAAGAGAAACAACCAATTTCCATGGCCTATGATCAGAAGTATACACAGATCCACCAGAATTATGTTTTTCTAAACGCTCTTCCAGATTAATCGTATATCCTACGTATGTTTTTTTGGGATTTTTTATAGATCTAATTAAGTAAACATAAAACATAAGAACCTACTTGAAGTGGCCGGCCCTACTTCGTCTCATCAACCTTCGCGAAGCTTTCGGTTTCTGGACTACGAAGGGCATACTTCGCTTATTGCTATCCAAGTACAAATTATTCATAAAATCAATCCGTTAAAGAGACTGGCCTGCCATACGAAGCTTTAGCGAAGTATGGCGGGGCTGACGAGACTCGAACTCGCGACCTTTCGCGTGACAGGCGGACGCTCTAACCAACTGAGCTACAGCCCCAATGAGGGGAGAAGAAATGTGAAACTAGGAAAAATGGCTCCTCGGGCAGGACTCGAACCTGCGACCTAACGATTAACAGTCGTTTGCTCTACCGACTGAGCTACCGAGGAATATATCTTTAAAATTTCTTTAAGCTAAGCTAGTCCACCTTCCTCAAGCTACGGCGGACAGTCGCCTTTTCTATCAAAATTTACTAGCAATTACTGGCCGTGCCAGCCGAAGCTTGAAGCGAAGACTGGTGGGCGGTGCAGGATTCGAACCTGCGACCCCCAGTTTGTAAGACTGATGCTCTACCAACTGAGCTAACCGCCCATTTAAATGTCCTTACAACACCCAAAGATTGTAAATGAAAATATCATGAAAGTCAAAGGGAAAGCGTATAAAATTTTCAGAAATACAGAATTCCTATAAAACATAGACTGCAAACAGGTAAGAGCGTACTATTTCGATACAAAAGAAGATAAAAAACAACTCGGTGAAATCACCTACACGCACTGCTTATTTTTTTGCCAGCAATGTGCAATATTGAATGGATCTAAAATCGATAATAGGCTTCACTTTAACCTGTTGATACAGATCATCAGCGACACAGGAAGTAACCTTGCCAAGGGCAAAGCCTTTTGGGAACACCAACCCTTCTCCACTGGAGACCACCAGATCATCTATCTGTAGCCGTTCAAAGTGATTCACATAATCCAAGCTTGATTCACCGTCTCTATAAATTCCCCTATGGATGCCTTGAGCATGTGTACGGGTGCAACAAGCGGCAACCTGACAAGACGCGTCGGTAATCAATTGTACTTTGCTATACCAAGGGTACACTTCCACCACTCGTCCAATCAGATTATTTTTGTATATCGCTACCATATCTTTATCAATACCGTGCGCAAGACCTCCTTCTACCAAGAAAAAATGCTCGCGGTTTGATTGGTGCTTCAAGAGTATTTGAGCAACGTATCCTTTATCAGCATAACGCTTGTTAAATTGAACCAACTCATCTATATCGGCATAATATGCCAATGCGGATTGCAATCTGATCGTTTCAGCCGCTAATGTCTGTTGCTCTGTCCGCAACGCATCAATAATCGCATACAATTCTTTGGTAGTGGCACGCTGCTCCGACCAATTTTTTATTGGGTTAACCACTACTCTTTGTAATTGCAAGACGGGATACAAAATTGTTGCCGATAGAGAATGCATGACTCCAACTAGCGAAAGAGAAAAAATATGATGCACTAAAAAAAAGAGCATGCTTACCAATGCTATGCTAGCAATCCATGAACTTTTTTTATTCATCATATTGTTATTTCCAATTAAAAACAGACCACAAAATTATCATGTATACCAAGTATACGAAATTATCTTCCGAATGTAAGATGGGACTAAAAACGGCATGCTACTTTAAGTGCAGGACCGCCTTGATCATTTACATCCAATTTTACTTTCATGAATTTTCTTTCCAACTTTTCATCCAATAAGCGATTGGCCGCAATACCATACATAGCACCAAATCCAGCACCCGCTATCACTTGTGATAATAAATGTCGATTGCACCCAACAAACATAAGACCTATGGCGCCTGCTATCAAACCGAGTGGAATAGAAAATACAGGACCGTAACGCATACCGTACAACACTGCCGTGTACGACGCCTGTGCAACATGGCCAGATGGGAACCCACCAAATGCACGCTGCTTACAAGAAAATTTTTCATTCCATGGACGCAAGCATGCATCGAATTGTGCTTTTTTAATGAAATCTTTTCCCCAAATAACCACCGGCATGCCAAGCAATAACATACGACTTGTTGCTTGAAATTCAACGTCCCGAGAAAAAATTGCCTGCGATCCAAGCAAAACAATCGGTGCACCCAGGCTGGTAATTTGAGCAAACTTTTCAGCCCAATGCGGTAACTGATTTTTATTCTTGTGATCTTTATGATCATAAAAATATGAATGTGTTGGTTCATCCAACATACGTGCGCCAATAAAAAAAGGAAAGACGCTCGCAATGACTTTAAATGAATCCCAGGAAACCATATTTATCTGCAAGACCGCAACATCTTTTATGATGCCACCCACCCATTTAAACGCATCAGTACACCCTTCTGGATAACGCGCACGCCATTGATTATGAAATGTGCGACGCGGCGAGTGTGGCGTATATGTTTGCAATATATATTTCTTTTTTTTTAACACTACACAATCGCTCACGCAAGCATCTTCTGACGTCCCATAAGAACAACATGCACAACATGTGAGCATCATTAAAAAAAGTATACTAAAAAACCGCTTTTTTACCATCATCAAAGCCTTGTTAGTTATCAAACTTTCAATGTCTTAGACCGTCTCAATAATACTATTGAATATGGCCTGTACAGTCACTCTTCAACAACTCTATAGGACAAAGCTATGATCAATCAAGATTATTATGACACATTCTGATTCCGAGTTCCCGTTCTTACACCAGATTTGGGTGCATAGTATGCCACGGTGTATTCTGTTCGTATGCGTGTCCTACTTGATATAATAATGATTCAGACAAATGTGGCCCAATAAGCTGAAAACCTATCGGTAGTTTATTGTCAGTAAAACCACATGGCAATGAAATTGCCGGAATGCCGACCAAGTTCATAGGACAGGTAAAATAATCTTGTAAATCCATTTGAAGTTTATCAACGTCATATGCGCCGAACGTAAATGCTGGTGCTGGTTGTGTTGGCATAATTAACAGATCGACGTTTTTAAATGCTTCAACAAATTCATGTCGCATGACACGTACTGCTTTTTTTGCATTCGCATAAAATTCACCCGCATGCCCTGCAGACAGCACATAATTACCTACCGCGATGCGTGATTTAACTTCTGCGCCAAACCCATCATGTCGTGTTGCTGAATACATTTGAGCCAATGATTTTGCATTTTTATTGCGCATGCCATACCGTACCCCATCAAACCGTGCAAGGTTAGACGCTGCTTCTGCTCGACTTAAAATAAAATAGGCTGCAGCTGCATAATCCAGCGTCGGTAACGTGACGTGACTAATGCGTGCACCCTGTTTTTCAAGCACTGCAATCGCTTGCTCTATTGCAGTCACCACCTGGCTGTCCATACCGTCTGCATTGAGCGAATTGTGTATCACCCCAATGCGTATATCTTTTGGTAACGTACCAGACAATCCTTGTGTGTAATCTTTCTTTGCAACACCCAAGTTTGAAGAATCTTTGCTATCATTTCCTGCGATACTTGAAAGTACCAACGCGTTATCATACACCGTACGTGTCATGACACCAACTTGATCAAGTGATGATGCATAGGCAATCAATCCATACCGTGACACCAATCCATACGTAGGTTTTATACCAACGATACCACAAAAGGCTGCTGGTTGACGCACTGATCCACCTGTATCAGATCCTAGCGCCCACGGTACCAACCCTGCTGCAACAGCTGCTGCTGAACCACCGCTTGAGCCACCAGGCACTCGTGAGGTGTCCCAAGGATTTGCTGTTTTTTTGAATGCTGATGTTTCAGTTGAACTACCCATTGCAAATTCATCCATGTTAGCACGCCCTAACAACAGCGCGCCATCAGCTTTCAAACGCTCAATCACGGTAGCATCATAGGTCGATTTAAAATTTTCAAGAATTTTAGAAGCACATGACACCGTACGATCTTTTTGGCAAATATTATCTTTAATTAATCCAGGAATGCCCCGCAATGGGCCTTTTCCACTGAAATTTTGCAACACAGATTTTTTATCAAAAAGCTCTAATGATGAACCAATTTGTGGATCAAAGGTTTCAAATCGGCGTATACAGAACTCAAGGAGCTCTTCATGGGATATTTCTTTTGCATCTAATTTTTGTATCAATTCTTTCATTGATGTAAAAGCAAGCGTATTCATATGTTCTTCTTCCTAGTTGTATCCATCATCTATTGACCGCCTTCCAAAATACGCGGAACCACAAAATAATCACCTTCACGCACAGGAGCTTGTGCCAATATTGATTCCGGATCAGTTTTAATCGAGAGATCTTCACGAAAGATATTCACATTAGTTCTGGATGCCTCTTGCACATCCTCCCCAATTTCGGTAACCCGTTGTGCATAACTCAGCACCTGTTCCAAGTGCCCCATTAATGCATCCATCTCATTTTCATGAATATCTAAGCATGATATACGGCCAAGCTGTTCTATTTCTTGCCGTGAAATTTTTGTCATGACAGCCTCTTTTTAAATTATATTTTTTTTCCATTCATTAGTACGAAAACGGTGTATATACGCAAGGCTCATTAAGGCGTTACCCACATAAAAAGAGCCATATACAAACACAAATTGTGTTGCTGGATGCGCAAAGTGTATGTGTGAAAACATATATGAAATCGGTAGAAAGTATCCTACTAAGACAACTAGCCGCACCCCTACAACCAAATTTACATTCCCTGAAGCTCGCAACGCCCCCGCAAGTATCAATTGTAGCAAATCAAAAAAGCCAAGTATACTCAAAATCGGAAATGCATACACGGCAAGTGTGGTAAATTTAGCTTTTTTGTCAAAAAGTTGAATAATCAGCTCAGCATTGCATGAAAAAATAACCACAATACTGAAAATCATTAATGAAGCCAGAAAAATAACTTTTTTAATATTGCTTTTTATACCTTGCCAATTGTGGGTACCATAGTCATTACTCACCAAAAGCGTTATCACTTGTGCAAATGCTACGGCAGGCAAAATAGAAAAACGCTCCATATCCTTAATCACCGAAAATGCGGCAGCACCCTCTTTACCCATAGTACAAATCATTTTACCAAGCCACACATATGCCATTGCCATAAGCGCTTTATCAAGCATAATCGGCAAACTCAACACAAATAATCGCTTTATATAGGAGGTATCCTTGAACACTGAAAATAGTTCTATACCATATTTACGGTTGCCTTTATACAGAAAGGTATAGGCGCACGCAACACAGGTCATTGCCACATAACGCACTACTCCCGCCAAAGCAGAACCCTGGAGCCCCATCTGTGGAAAACCAAATTTGCCAAAAATGAACACATAATCAAAAAAAATAAACGTAATAATGCCAAGGCTAAAGATATACATGGGGACTTTGGTATTTTTAATACCGCGTAGAAAACCGATAAAACTGAATGAAACAAACATGAAAAAAAGACTTATAGCCTGCAAGCGTAAAAAAGGCACCCCCAAACTGATCATCTTTGCCGGCACTCCATAGGCATAATAAATCCAATGTGCGCCAAAAAATAACACACTTGCGCACATGCCACCAAGCACTATGTTGAGCCAAAAAGCGTCACGTAATGAGCGACCTACATCTTTATATTCATGCGCACCATTAAATTTACCACTCAAAATAACGGTACCAACCGATACCGCTTCTGCAACCTTAATCAGGAGATGAATCAGCGTATTGGTGACGCCGAGCGTTGCATAGGTAGATGTTGATTGTAATGACCCAATAAAATATGCATCAAACCAAAAAGGAAGTGAATACAATAAAAATGCGCTAATAAATTCAGGGAAAAAATACCGTAGAATTTTGTTATAACTTTCTCCATGCACGGTATCGATAATGCCACCATAATAACTTGTTAATAAACTGTTTTTCATGAAGATACCCTCTCTGTCGCAAATATTTCAATTAGAAGAAGTTGATGTGTGTTGATAGTATAGTGACGATAAATCTGCATGTAAAGAAGACCGCGCAAACAAAAAATTGTTTCTTGATTACGATAATTTAAAACACTAGTGCGAACATTATAAAATATGTAACACTAGTACAAATCGATTATGGTGTATACTGGACGCAAACCTATACAAGGAGACATGAAAATGAACAAACTTATTTCTTTAACGTGCGGTGCTTTATTACTGACTACATCGTTGCACAGTATGCATACGCATCCATCATTCTATAGAGCTATCAAATTGAATGACATCCTGAGACAATTCAAACCAATTTCACCGGATAAACTCAATCTTATACCTAAACTTTGCCCAGACGTGGTTAATACCGCCCTTGCACTTGCGCTCTATCAAAATAGTAAAGATATTATACCCTTTGTGCTTATGCATGAACAATCTAACCCAAACTATATTATACATCCAGAGATTATCGCTCTGATAAAAGACAGTTCTAATGCGCTCATCAACCAATCTGAACGCGCACGTTTCTTTAAACTTAAAGATCAAACAACTGCCAATCAACCTGAAGGCATACCCACCTTTTATTTTGCACAAGATGAAGAATCGGCTAACGAATGCGGAAAATACGGAGTTGACCTAGGCTTAGAGTATACGCTTCGCACCGAATATGGCATTAAACATGGCAACATACTAACGTATATTAGTGACAATAAAGACTACGTGACAAACCTCATACAGTACTATCATGCAAAGGGTGCTGGCGCTTACGTACAAAGTTATGCAAGCGAAGGAGGCAATGCATTACATCACATAGTATACGTACTCAACACCGCAAACGATCAAGAAGCAAGAAGATTATACAAATGCGCATCCCCCTTAGTCAGAGCTGACCCTAATTTACTGAGCGATAGAAATCGGTATGGTAAAACACCCGGTGACTGTCTCGCTGCAAATATACACAATAAAGATCCCAAAGATACAATCACCCTAGAAGCGCTTGCGCAATTATTTGAGGAATACCATCCTTCAGCCAACGTAAATAAAAGCTCAAGAGAATAAAGAACGGTGCAAACAAAAGTATTACCTTTCATCGAAAGCTAAAACAATTTCTTATTGGCACTTTGCCTAAAAGAGATACAATATAACCTGTATGTTACATACATATATCAATAATCAAACATAGAGGTATTTTCTATGCAAAAAATAACCATTATCTTTAATTTCACCTGTATTTCAACAATTTTACTCAGTACACCCTCTATGCAAGGCATGAAAAGGGAGAAACAACCAATCAGTACACTCTCTATGCAAGGCATGGGAACAAGGGAGAAAAAACCAAGTTGTAAGCAACTAGTGATACAAAATCACAATAATCATTCGTCTATTAATACCCGTCCTGATGCTGATACTTTAATTGAAAGTGCGGTAATATATGACAACATACAAGGGGCTGCAAACTTACTCAAAGAAAAGGCAGATCCAAATACCAAAACACAGGGATATCCGGTGTTCTTTCGTATCAAAACAATAAGCATGGCTCAAATATTTATTAATCATGGGGTCGATTTACAAGCAATCAAAGATGATGAAAAAACCAATGTTTTATGGCACACCATTGCTGATTCCCACTTTCCATCAGACATCATACGTTTTTACCTGCAGCGTGGAGTAAACTCAGAACAACTTCACCCTGCAAATGGATCTTGTCTTTTCCATAAGATCCTACAAAACAATGATATCGAACATGCTAAGCGCCTTGAAAGAATAAACCTACTACTACAAGATACAAGGTCTCTTAAGACAATTAACACCATAGACAAAGCGCGCCTCAGCACACCACTTGACATCGCTAACACCCACTTGGACTCTGCATGCGACATAGAATCACCAGAAGACGTTGCGCAGTGGGAAGAAGTTTATCAGTTACTCAGAGACCATGGTGGCGTACATGCTGATGAAATTGCATCAGACGTTTCAATTATTATGCGTGAAGAAAACAGGGATGAGCTTGTAGAAAATACAAAAAAACTGGTTGTGCAGTGTAAAGAAATTAAAAAAAGCAAAGAACTTGAAAAATCACCTCGCACTGGTGAAAATAAAGAGCGCAATGGTCAAAATAAAGAAAACAATTGCATTATCTCATAATCATTAACACGCACATAAAAATAGTAAAGGCAGGAAGTCTTGCTCAATGCACGGATCTTCCTGCCTTGTTTTTTTTAAAAGGATTTTTAATTTCTTTCCTGGTTTGCTTCGCTTCGCCCGTGCCCATCGTAGCCTTGGCGAAGTCGGGTCGCAATGACGATCAGTTTTTTACAGCAACTGTCCCGCCAACTTACTCAATTCACTACGTTCACTGATTTCCAAGAACACTGAACCAAAAATCTTTTGTCCCTTAAATTTTTCACTCGTATACACAAGTCCATTGTTACAAAAATCAAGATATGGGGTATCGATCTGATACGGATCACCAGCCAAAATAATCTTGCTGCCTTCTCCCGCACGGCTTACCAATGTTTTGATTTCATGCGCAGTCAGATTCTGTGCTTCGTCAATCAACACAAATTGATACGGTATAGATCGCCCACGCATGTACGTAATCGCCTCCAGGCTTACCTTGCCTTGATATATCAACTCATCAAGAGGAACCAGCGCAGAGCTTGCTATTTCACGGTGCTGCTTGCGCCCCTTACCTTTACGTCTGCCATAACTCATTTCACGTTCTGCAAACTGACTATGCGTATTTACCTCATGGATAATAAATTCCATATTATCGTAAATTGGCAACATCCACGCGTGCAGTTTTTCTTCAATGGTACCCGGAACATACCCAATGTCTTTACCAAGCGGCATAATGGGACGCGCGATAAGCATTTTTTCATAGGTCATTCCAATCAAGATTTGGTACAGCCCTGCCAATAGCGTTAAAAATGTTTTTCCAGTACCCGCTGGACCCAACAGGGTAATCAGTTGCACGTCAGGATCTAACATCAAATCAAGCGCCATAGCCTGTTGCGCATTGCGCGTATGCAAGGGCCACGGCATAGTTGGTTCTGTCACTTCTTTTAATTCTGAATTACCCCAGTACCGAAATATACGAAAATCCTTTGGGTCATCTGCATTTTCAAGGAGCACAAATTCGTTGTCTGCAAGCTCATATTTTTTTACTATGTCCTTCAGCGCAACCGGATGTTCTGACCGCAACTGCTCGGCCGAAACTTGTATCCGTACCCACCCTTTATAAAATTCTTCCTCACTCACATATTTATTAAGATAATCTTGTGACGCTAGATTAAGCGCATCAGCTTTGACACGCGCATTTAAATCCTTTGAAATAAACTGGACATCATATCCCTGTTCTTTGAGATCATATGCTATTTGTAGAATCGCATTATCCTCTTTATCTAATGAAAACGGTATTTTAGACGAAGTTGTTGATGGCAAAAGCACCTGAATAACTGTGCCATCTTCAAGCGTAACACCCTTACTGAGCGAACCCTTTTCACGTAACATATCAAGTTGACGTACTGCTTCACGTGCATTACGACCACGATCAGTGCCTTCCTTTTTTAAGCGGTCACATTCTTCTATTACTACGGTAGGAATACCAACCCATGCACCCTTAAAGGTGTATATTGCCATTGGATCTTGGATTAAGACGTTGGTATCAAGTATGTATATTTTTTTTTGTTTTTTTTCACCGGTCGTTACCATACTTCACTCGCTCCCTTATAATGTTAAAACCATTAACAGCTTTACACTTTCAGATCCTATCACAGGCAATCCACCGCAAGCAAACATGTATTTTTTTATCTGCATTGTTATACTGATTACAAACAAAACACATAATTAGCTGAGTTACCAAGGGCATCCCATGTCAAAAAACAACGATTTATCAGTATTACGCCATTCTGCAGCACACCTACTCGCCCATGCCGTACTGGAATTATTTCCCAACACACAACTGACCATTGGTCCCGCAACGACCGATGGATTTTTCTATGATTTATTACCAGAACACAATTTCAAACAAGAAGATTTACCGATCATAGAAGCAAAAATGCATGAGATCGCAAACCGTGCACTGCCTATCACTCATTATCAAGTACCAAAAGAAGAAGCGCGCCAACTGTTCAAAAATAATCGCTTTAAGCTTGAACTGATTGATGACATTCCTGGTGACACGGTTGGCATAGCACGTCAAGGCGACTTTCTTGATTTGTGCAGAGGTGGCCACGTAGATTCAACTGATCAGATAAAATATTTTAGATTACAAAACATTTCTGGTTCCTACTGGCGCGCTGACAGAAATGGTCAAGCATTACAACGTATCACCGGCACCGCATTTTTTACTGATCATGACTTGGATGAGTATGAAATTCGTTTGCAAGAAGCACAGATGTATGATCATCGCCGCTTGGGCAAAGAGCTTGATCTCTTTTCATTCCATGAAGAAGGCCCTGGCTTTGTATTTTTCCATCCCAATGGCAAACGCATTATCAACACTATGATCGACTATTTGCGCGACCTTTTGGATAAAGCTCATTATCTTGAAATCAGCACCCCAATCATGCTGAGCGATGAGTTATGGCGACAATCGGGCCACTATGCGCATTACAAAGACAACATGTACTTTTGTAACGTTGATGACCGATCATTTGCTATTAGGCCAATGAATTGTCCAGGCTCCATTTTAATTTACAAAGAACGTCCCCGTTCGTATCGTGAACTTCCTCTCAGATTAGCAGAATTTGGTTTGGTGCATCGCCACGAACTGTCTGGTGTGTTGCATGGATTGTTTAGGGTACGCGCATTTACAATAGATGATGGTCACCTCTATTGCATGCCGGAACAGATAGAACAAGAAATAAAAAACACGATTGCAATAACATATGCTGTGTTTAAAAAATTTAATTTTGCAAGTATCAGCGTTGGCGTATCAACCAAACCTGCCAATGCTATGGGCGACGATGCACTATGGGAGCGCGCAACCAATGCGTTAATTGATGCACTCAAAAGTGAAGGCATTCCGTACACCATTTACGAAGGTGAAGGCGCTTTTTACGGACCCAAAATTGAATTCCGTATTGAAGATTCAATGGGCAGACAATGGCAATGTGGCACCATACAAGTTGATTTCTTCCAACCGGAAAATTTTGACCTTGCATACATTACACCACAAGGCACCAAGGGCAGACCGGTGATGATTCACCGCGCAATTTACGGTTCCTTTGAACGGTTCTTGGGTATCTTGCTTGAACACTACAAAGGCAAACTTCCATTCTGGTTAGCGCCACTGCAAATTCGTATACTCACCATTACCGATGAGCAAAAAGAGCATGCGCAAAAACTTATGCATACGCTCAAGGAACATGGCGTATCAGTTGATGTTGATGATACCTCTGATCCACTTTCTGGCCAGATTAAACGCGCTCAATTGCAGCGTATTCCATGGATGCTTGTGCTTGGCAAAAAAGAAGTTGAAAATAATACGATCACTATTCGGTATGGTGATGGCAAGCAGGAATTTGGGCTTACGCTCGAACAGGTGCTTGAGAAAGTACGCAAAGAAATGAGTTAATGCTTGAATAGCCCCAGAAAGGAAAAAAATGAATATGAAAAACATACTTTTTGTTGCACTCACTTTTCTCATCTGTGCACAAAATATACATGCTATGCTTTATAGAGTTGCTAAAGCACCTCTTCGTAACTACATACAACATGCAAGGACCCTCACAGTTGGCAATGAAAATCAATCCAAAGTAAATAAGCCCAATCTTAATGAAATAGATAAGCTCAATCCTAATGAGATGCAACTCTGCCCGCAAACCGTATCAAGCGACCCAAGCTTCACGCTGGGTCAAACCAATAAAAAAGGCAATGCGTACGATTATCTTGGCATGTTATTTTTAACCACAAGCATACTTTTTTATTTAGACTACCTTCGAAGTGAACATTATGGGGATGGAGAACCTTCTTTATGTCGAGCAGCAAGAGAAAATGATATACAAACAGTAAAGATACTCATTAATTTAAGAAGTAATGTAAATCAAGCAGACAAAAATGGAAATGCCCCATTACATTTCGCCTCAAGCTGGAGAAATGCTAATACTACAAAGTTACTCATTAAAGCAGGAGCTGATGTAAATCAAGTAGGCGAATATGGAGATGCTCCATTACGTGTCGCATCAATGTGGGGGTGTCTTGATAATGCAAAGCTACTCATTAATGCAGGAGCTAATGTAAATCAAGTAGGCAACCATGAAGGTACTCCATTACATAACGTATCATTCGGTGTTCGCTATTTTAATGAGCCTCCTTATGACTATACTGATTCTCGTGACTATACTAATATTGCAAAGTTACTCATTAATTCAGGAGCTGATGTAAATCAAGCAGATGAATATGGGAATACTCCATTACATACAGCATCACATAATGGCTATGGCGTTATGCAGTCACTCATCAATGCAGGAGCAGATGTAAATCGAGCAAACAAAAGGAAGCAAAACCCATTAGATACAGTACCCAGAGGAGAGTATGACGTTATGAAGTTGCTCATTGAGTCAGGAGCAAAAACTTATAATGAGTCAAATATGGGTTTCCGTTACGCATCGAACCAAACCGTCGTCAACAAGTAATGCGTGATCAACCGGAAAATATAGCAGTAGGATGATGAGCAGAAATTTGGTCTTACATTAGAACAGGTGCTTGAGAAAATAGGCAAAGAAATGAGTTAACGGTGTTACTAAACTAAACCAGAAAGACAAAAAACATGAATGTGAAAAACATACTTTTTGTTGCACTCACTTTTCTCATCTGTGCACAAAATATACATGCTATGCTTCCCAAAACTACAAACTCATTATTATTTAAATATATGCAACGTACAAAAAGACTAACAAACTGCAACCAATACAAAAATACTATGCAGTTAAATATGCGCAGTATCACAAACAAACCGGACGTTATCATAAAACCAACTAACAAAGATCATTTACCCTACGTTGGTATGTTACTAGTAACCACCGGTGCACTTTTATGTTTAGATTATTTTGTAAGTGATCATTCTGATAAAGACGAAGCTTTACGCAACTTAATGAAGACCATGAATAGTCTTCATGATTACGAAACAAAGCGCTTACCAGCATTGATGTTAATTTGTGCTGGCGCTGATCCTAATACTGAGGTTTATTATATTCCTTTGCTTGAACGAGCGGTTGACTATAATGATACACTCATGGCTAAAGTTTTATTTAAACATCATGCAGATCCAAATGTAAAAACAAGTTTGGGTCCAATTTTTTTCTATACTAAAACAGTAAAGATCGCACAACTGTTTCTTGCGCAGGAAAATTTCAATGTACATGCAACAGAGCATGGTGCCACCAATGTTTTATGGCATATAACCGAAGAAGAATACCCATCAGAACTCATGGCACTCTATCTCCAGCATGGTGTTAATGCAAAAAATTTAAAGCCCTGGGATAATTCTTGTGTGTTGCACGAGCTTGCTAAACCATTATGTAAATCTATAGACAATGTTGATGATTTCTTACAAAAAGGTGAACTCTTACTCACTGCAATGCCCGGCATGGTCAATACCTTAAATAATGATAATCAAACACCTCTTGATATTGCTCAACAATCTTTAGAAGAAGCAAAAAAATACGATTTTGAAACACCAGAAGCATTTGAGAAACTCAGTGCATTATTCAGAGAGCACGGTGGATTAACTGCGCAAGAGCTCGCACAAAATGGCGTTATATTGCCCAACAATGATGCTTGGAAAGAGTACAGACGCGAATTAATGAGTAAATCTAGAGAACATCTTTCCACGGATCATTCAGTATTTTGGTTTTAAACTCGAACAGGTGCTTGAGAAAGTGCGCAAAGAAATGAGTTAAGCGAACATAAAAATTATCAAATATAGGCGCCATAGAGTAAACTTCCCTTGGGAGATTACCGTGACGCCTTTTTTTATTTCATGAGCGTTCAAATTAAGCAACCTCTAGGCTCTGTTGATTTTTTTATCGTAATCATCCTTTTTTTAAAGTGAAAAATCACTATGTTTCAGTAGCTTTTACGTGGAGGGTTCTTGCCAACCCTCCACACCTCGGGCACAAGCGTTCCGCTTGACCATTTAACGGCACCAACTCGGTCCCACAGTCTGCCTCCAGCCTTCGCCCCGACCTTTAAAAAGGTACGGTCGGCGGCAGGAAGACAGCCTGAAGACCTCAGACAATCGTGCCTTTAATGGAATCAACTTTTTATTTCATTTTTTTTGCAGAATGGAGCACGTTGCTGAATATGAATTATGTATGCAAACTGTTAAAAATAGTAATATTCATTACTACTTTCGCTTTTAACAACGTGATTAGTTACTAACTTTGTAGAACATAAATAACCTCCATTAAAGGCACGACTGTTTGAGGTCTTCAGGCTGCTTGCCTGTCCGCCGTAACTTTATGCGAAGGAGGATGCAGACTGTGGGGCCGAGTTGGTGCCGTTAGAGGTCAAGCAGGATGCTTGTGTCCGAGGTGTGGAGGGTTGACAAGAACCCTCCATGAAAAAACCACTGATTTTTCACGTAAAAATAAGCAGATGGATTATTAAAAAGTTGCGGTATGATTACGATAAAAAATCAACAAAGCCTAAGGCCTCTCAATATTAATTTCTTATCGACAAATTTCTTGAAAAAGTTATTATAAAACCTATAAATAATCAGCAAACTAAATACTCACAATCAAAGCAGAAAAAATTATCTCATGCAAAAAATCACACATCACATGAACATCATTTGGTTATTGGCAATTTTATTCGGCACCATACCTGTACAGGGCATGGAACCAAAGTGCGATGTAATAAATCAAAATCAAGAAAATCAAATTCAAGAAACTTCTTGCTTATTGCAGCTTCCCAATGAAGTTATAAATCACATAGCTGGTTATTGTCAGCCGATAGAGAAAGATCTCTTGATGAAAGTATGTCAATCGCTGCACAAACGTCTTCAAGACAAAGAAACTATGTTGCTTGCTAACCCTTTTACGGTGACTTTATCACACAAAAGAAAAAAGATGTTTGAATACGTTGAATCAGGTGACGCAATAAAGTTATCGGCTTGGCTTTCTGTTCTTGGAGCCACAGAGATAAATAAAGCATATGCTTATGGGCGAACGCCTCTATATATTGCATCACAAAAAGACCACATTAAAATTGTACAGCTATTACTTAATGCCGGCGCAAATGTAAATAAGGCAGATAATAGAGGGATAACACCTTTGCATTGGGCCTCATCTAATGGCTACATGGACGTTGTACAAGTATTGCTTGGTACGCATGGAATAAATGTAAATCAGGCAAATAGTTGGGGTGGAACACCTTTACATGAAGCATCAGTAAAGGGCCATACCTACATTGCACAGTTATTGATTAAACATGGTGCAGACGTAAATAAAACAAAGAATAATGGAGAAACGCCTTTACATGTCGCATCCTACAACGGTCATACTGAAAGTGTACAGTTGTTACTTAATGCTGGCGCAGATGTAAATCAAATAATAACTACCATTGATTCAACTGATCCGATAATCGAAGTAGGTGACACAGCTTTGCAGATAGCGCACAAGAAAGGTCACACTCAAATTGTGGAACTTATCGAAGAATATTTACAACGCGAAGAAACGATAAAGGCCCATTAATGAAAAAAATCACATACTGCGTCAACATCACTTGGTTATTCACCATTCTATTCAGCACCATACCTGCGCAAAGCATGATGATTAAGCATATTAATCATTCCAAACGTAACGTGACACCTGCAATAACTGATACGCACCAATATAATGGCCCACAAAAAGTAGTCTTTAAGCTTGGCAAAGATATAGGAAAGTATAAAAAATTATTGGAAAATAGAGAGTTAATAAAATCAGTTCTGAGCAGGTACGAAAAGTTAAGCACAGTTCCGGTTGGTATAGATGATAGTCGAAATAGTTCTTATGCTTGGTATAAGATTAGAAAAGATAGTAATGGAGATTTCTGTTTACAGGATTTTCACCTATATTTTGATTCAAACTGGCTTGAAGATGAGAAAGATATAAAACAATTTATCGCTGCACATGAGGCTTCTCATATCGCATGTTCACATTGGAAGCAAGGTACTATTCAAAGACTTATGAACAAATACCCCAATCTATTAACATGTCCCTGCGCAGGTTTAATAGCTATTGGCATAGGACTATCTTCTCTCCCTCCAGTTCTTGCTTTTTTAATGGATGGTAATCCTATAAACGAATATATCCTACACCTGGAGCTGTGCTTTGCGCCAATCTGGATAATAGGCATAGCAGGATTATCAGCTTTACAGTATTCTTTAAAATCTGCTCGGCAAAATGAACAAGAAGCTGATCTTATGGCTGCCGAAAAGTTGCAAACTGCTGATGGTGGCATTAAGTGGTGTGAAAAGAAAATACACAACCTTGGACGATTTAATACGGTAGCTTTTACCCATCCCTCCTTCAAAAAGCGTCTTGCCTATTTAAAAAAATGGCAATCTGAGCATGACACTCATTCTGCAACAACTGTTGCTTCTGAGCGTGAATAAAGTAAGAGTAGGATAGTTTTTATTGGTCCGTCTAAACGCCTTAAGCACCCTCAAATATTAATTTCTTATTGACAAGTTTCTTGAGAAAGCTATTATTAAACCTATAAACAATCGCAGCAGCAACACTTTTCAATAAGAATAAAATAACAAAATAGATCTAAACAAAAGAACACTATGAAAAAAACAATACGTAATTTAAATATCACTTGGCTGTTGGCCATTCTATTCAGCACTGTATCTGTACAGAGTATGGAATTTAACCGTGATGTGATAATTAGAGGGGTATTATCTGGCATACTTGGTCTATCTGGAGGCATTTTGGCTGATGTTGCTGGAAAACCAGCATTAATCCTTCCCCTCAATATAGCTGGCATGACATTGGTAATAGGAGTCGAGGCGTTACGTGCCTATTATGTTCAACAAAAAAAACATGAACAACATACATTGCTCATATCACGTATTCAATCGCTTCCTGAAGAAGTCAAAATCCATATAATTGATTGCCTCTCATCTCAAGAAAAAAATATACTCATGCAAGTATGTAAAGATTCTCATGCATGGTTTAAAAACAATAGAACGGCTCTCTTGCTAGCAAATCCATCTGATTATGCAAATAACATCTTGTATTCAGTATCAAGAGATGGTGACATTACTATGGTAAAGTTAGCTATCAAGCTTGGCGCTCATGTAAATCGACAAAATAGCCAATTCCCCTATCAAACCCCCTTACATGTTGCATCAGAACACAATCGTATTGACGTTGCAAAAGCACTAATTGATGCTCAAGCAAACATAAATCAAACTGACGGCCGCGGTCTGCATGGTGACACTCCTTTGCATATCGCATCTGCAAATGGCCACATTAAAATTGTAAAACTATTAATTGCCGCGGGGGCAGATGTAAATAAATACGGCCGCGAACAGTATGGATCAACCCCTTTAGATTATGCGGCACGACGCGGTCACACTGAAATTGCAAAGTTATTGATTGCAGCAGGAGCACATGAGACGGCAATGTATACTTATTACTTGAAGCTATGGAAAGAAAAATCAAAATTATCTCCAAAAAAAAGATAACTAATCTCATGGGGCACTTTGTAGCAGGAACTATTGCAAAATTTCAAGCGATATAAATTTTAATTAAGATGATATTTTTAACCTATTTTAATGGAATCACTGTAAACTGTAAGGATTTATAATATGAAAAAAACAATACGTAATTTAAATATCGCTTGGCTGTTGGCCATACTATTCAGCACCGTATCTGTACAAGGTATGGAATTAGAGCATGGTGATCAATTAAGAGATATTCAACCAAAACTACAAGGTAAAATTTCAGTAGAACCAACTGAAATGCAATTATGGGGGCTTGCTAGTTTAAGTGGAATTACTTTACTAGCTACTGAATCAATAGAAGCACCAATGTCAGTGTTTTTGCTAGGTGCATATGGTTTATCTAGAACGTTGCTCGCTAAGGAAATAGAACTAATAAAAGCACACAAACAATATGATGAAGTAACAGTAAAGTCATCCTACAGACTAATAAATCAGTATAACGATGACAACTCTGATGAATCGCAAGACACGCCCAATCTAATAGATTTTTATCATCGTCAATATAAATATTATAATCCGATGTTTATAGCGATAAAAGAATTTTTAATCAATATTAATATGCCTGATAATCATAGTTGCGTTTGCTGTTGCCGTGTAGAAGAAATATTTAGCATGAACTGCTTGCGATGCTGCGTATCAGAGTCAGAGTCAGATAATTCAGAATCAGATAATAATGTTTGTGATATTATCAAAGTAGCTCGTAATTCAGTAATACCTATGGATCGCCTTCGCGTTCTTTATCAACGTGAAATTCATAGAACGTTTTCAAAACCAGGTTCTGCATCAGACATAGAACCTGATTCTGATTCTGAATCTGGGATTATGTATCCTCACCATCCAGAACATAGTAATTTAGTAAGTGATTTTTTTATCTCAGAATCTGATGTTTCGTGCGACGATCCAAGTATTTCATATTCGGAATGGGAAGGCTCAGATGAAGGACCAACGTTAAATGAAGCCGTAATTAAATTAGTTATTCGTGGCGAAAGAAACTCTATGTCAGCAATAAAAATAACGCAAAAAAAAGATGATAAAACAGATACTTTCGTACTTCTTTTTCTTTTTGGTTGTACAGCATTCATGGCTACTATAGAACACAGTCTTCTGTAGCATTGAAAGGCCTCGTAGGCTAATTAAACGCGCTCAATTGCAATGCATTCCATGGATGCTTGTGTTTGGCAAAAAAGAAGTTGAAAATAATACGATCACTATTCGGTATGGTGATGGAAAGCAGGAGTTTGGTCTTACACTTGAACAGGTCCTTGAGAAAATAGGCAAAGAGATGAGTTAATAGGTTATTTATAGATCATTAGAACATGAGCGCCATGAGTAAACTCCTTTTGGGAGGACTACCGTGGCGCATCTTTATTTTATAGAAACTGGAATATGGGAATTTCTTATTGACAACTACCTAGCATAATATATTCTTATTGTATAAAGCTTATAAGTCTATAAAAAACTACAATCAGGATTTTGTTCATGCAAAGATTAATGCATCATTTTAAGTCAGCTTTCACGCTCACTATTTTAATTTCTTCTATGTCCTCACAAAGCATGGAATTAGTTTCGGGCTTTTCTCAATCATTTATTTCAAGTTTTTCTCCTCAAAAACTTTACGAAAAACTCCCAATTCTCGAACTACAAATAGTAAGCACACCTGTCATTGGTAAAGCGTATATTTTTGGGAAAACTGTCTACGGTCTTAGTGGCCTTGCATATTATTGTGGAATGCATTCAGTACAGAAATGGGCACAAGAAAATCATGTTGATGAAAAAGAAGAAATATTACAAGCAGTGTTACAAGAAGAATTGCAAAAACAAGCAATAACGGAAAAATGGTTGCAAGTAGACACATCGGATAGTAAATACAAAGATGACGTAGGTAAACTTCTTGCGTATCTTGGTCATAAAAATCCATTGATCGTGCAAATAAAAAAAATGGAGAAAGATTACAAAAATTATGACACTGCTGCGGGTTATTGTAATGGTAAACTTATTTGTATCAAGGACAATGATAATTATAATACAGCCCTATTTACTTGTGCTCATGAAACTGCACATTATGCACTTAGACATGTTTATCACACAAGGGATTCAAAAGAATATGAAAAAGAAGCCGATCTGGTAGCTGCATATACACTCTGTGGTCTTGGATTGGAGTCGGCTGTGGAAGATCGCATTAGTTTAATAGATAGCCTTTCTGATGCCTATAAAGACGAAGATGATGGCACACATCCCACAAGACGAGAGGAATCCAAGTATTTAACTGAATTTCTGAATGCAGATGACAATAAAAGGATATCAATAATCTACAATAACATGAGTAAAGAACAAAAGCGGACCGGGCAGTTAAAATTAGCCTCTGAAGATCAAATTACTTTTTACACACTTTATTTAATGGATAAATATATCGTTCAATCTTGGCAACCAGTAATACAACAAATACGAAAGTCTTATTATGAAAAAACTCGCATCTAATAATAAGACAGCCTTAGTCTTCACTATTATATTCAGCACAATGTCTGCACACAGCATGGAACCAGATTCCAGTTGGCCCCTATGGTTTCTTGAAACCTCATATAAGATTAATAATTGGCTTCCTGTGGAAGCTTTTGCAATAAGGGCAGTATTACATCTAACAGGATACCCTGCTTTATCAGAAAAAGAACACAGCATTTGTTCTAAGAAACCTAAAAATTCTAAAAAAGTAATAGATATAGTTTTGAATGGCCCTCAAGAGGCTCCTTTCCTTTTGCTTCCCAAGGAAATTATGATCCACATAATTGGCCATTGTCAGTCAAAAGACAAAAATATACTTATAACCGTATGCAAAGACTTTGATGAATTCTTGAACTTGCAAGAAAATAGAGAAGCGCTATTACTAGAAAATCCATATACCATAAGTAAAGCAGAAATAAGAAACCAAATGTTTAGATGTGTCCGCTCAGGCAAATATAACCTGTTACACTTCTTGCTTGATACAAACAGAATAGATCAGAAAAATAAAACGGTAATGACCCTTTTTGAGATAGCATTAAAAAAACCTAACATTAATACCATAAAAGTATTGATTGATTCTGGAGCCGATGTCAATAAGGCCTTCAAAAAAGAACACTGTTATGGCTATGAAGAACTCGAGGCTCTTAACCATGAAGAAACCCCCTTACATAGCGCATTAAAATCTGGCAATGTTGATGTCATACAATTGTTAATTAATTCTGGAGCAGATGTAAATCAAGCAATTGAAAGGCGTAAAGGCAGCCATAATTGGAATAAACATATTAGTTATGAAACAACTCCCTTAGATTTTGCATTAAAAATTGGCAACCTCGATATCATACAATTATTGATTAATTACGGAGCAGATATAAATCAGTATAATCAAGCTCTTATCCATAGAGAAAACCCCTTACATGCCGCATTAGAACATAATAAACCTGACACTGCAATAGCATTGATTAATGCCGGGGCAGATGTAAACCAGACAAATAACCATGGTTATACCCCCTTACATATCGCATCACAAAAAGGCTATACCGAAATCGTAAAATTATTACTCACTCTCGGCGGCCCAAATAGCGCAGTACATGGGCCTTACTTCATCATATCGTCCATATTTGGAGGTATGAAAATGCACATAATTCCTCCCATATGTTCCGCAGTATTCTCCGGTTATACCGAAATTGTAGAGTTACTTATCGCGCACGGCGCAGATGTAAACTACATCACGCCTAAGGGCGAAAGCTTACTACAGGTAGCAAGAAGGCTTGGGTATACCGATATTGAAAAACTCCTTTAAAAAATCCTTTAAAGAAATAAATAATACAAAACACAGGATCATTTCTTATGAAAAAACTAACAAGTATTCTTAACATAACCTTGACGCTAACCATTTTACTCGGTACATCGTCTGCAGACGGAATGGATTCTAAGCATACTAAGACACCTACCAATGAATTAAAAAAAGCTACAACAAGTATGTTCTTTGCTAATTGTTTATTAGTTACTGGTGCGTTAGCATCTTCACCAGTAATAGCCATTGGTGCACCGGCACTCGGTTTAGCTTGCGTGGCATATGGTGGAGTAAAGTTAATGGATGCCACTATTAATGACCATACCCCATGCTCTAAACCTAAAAAAATAATCACTATAGCTTCAGCCAATAACTATTCTGATGAAGAAATACTAGAGCCTGATGAGATACTAAATTCTGATGAAGACGTATTAGATTCTGATGAAGGAATACTAGATTCTGATGAAAGCATATATCTGGTATGCGATCATAGCGATAAGGCTCCATTGCTTTTGCTTCCCAAAGAAACTCTAATCCACATAGCTGGTTATTCTGAACCAGAAGAAAAAACTGCACTCATGCAAGTGTGTAAAGATCTTAATACATGCTTAAAGGATACAGAAGCGCTAGTGCTAGAAAACTCATTTACCGTAAGTAAAACAGACAAAGTTAAAAGTATGTTTGATTGTATTCGCTCAGGTAAAACAACCATGATAACTTTTTTACTGAACGCAGGAGTAAAGGCAAATCGGACAAACAAAAACGGTATGTCATTTTTATATAGCGCAGTACAAACCGGTAATCTTAATACCATACAATTATTGATCAATGCTGGAGCAGATGTAAATCGATCAAATTCTTTTAATGAAAAAAAAGGTCATGCAGAAACCGCCTTACATTGCGCATTGAGCCATAACAAAATTGATGTCGCAAACTTATTGATTACTCATGGAGCAGATATAAATCATGCAAACTTTCATAACCATAACAACAGTATCTTGTATTGCGCATCAAAAGAGGGCAACCTGGACGTTGTAACATTAGCACTTAATTTGGGTGCAGATCCAGATCAGGCAAATGGTTATGAAGACTACCCATTACATGTCGCATTAGAACATATAGATATGTGGTCAACATCAAATCACACTGACATTGCAAAATTATTGATTACACATGGCGCAGAGGTAAACCAGGTAAATTGCAGCGGCGATACTCCGTTAGATATCGCAGCAGAAAAGGATATTGATATTGTAAAGTTATTGATTGCTCGTGGAGCAGATGTAAATCAGGGATCCCCCTTACGTAAAGCATCACGAAATGACCAGTACGATATTGTAGAGTTTTTAATTGGAGCTGATGCACAGGTGCAAGAAGATGCCTTATATGTCGCAGTATATTTCGGTCATATCGAGATTGTAAAATTACTTATTAAACACGGTGCAGATGTACATTGGATAGATAGTTGCGATGACACATTGCCTCAGATAGCAAGAGAACGCGGACATACCGAAATTGCAGAACTTCTTGAAAAGTAAACAAATAAGCATCGAGGTATTTTGCAAAGTAAAACGCAAGAGTAACAAATAAAAAACAAGAAACTACTTTCTCTTAATTCTAATAACATAGTTAAAAACTATTGAAATATAGCCACCGCCGACAAACCGCCGACAAACCGCTGACAAACCGCTGACAAACCGCCGAGAAATCGCCAACCGCACACTTTTTATCTGAAGGACGCCCTAAAGGTCCCAAATAGCAACGAAGGGTAAAGTGAAGGCGCTTTTTGCGTACCAAATCAACATCAATAGGCAGACAATGGCAATTGGCACCCTACTAGTCGATCTTTTCAGCCAGAAAAGTTTACCCTTTCATACAGAGTACCACAGGGTACTCCTGGAGCCTTTACACCTGTTAAGCCAGATTATTTAGCCCTAGAAGATAAAAAAGGGATAAAAAAAAGTTGATCTTTTATCAAATAAGAAATAAAATAAGACCATAAGATGTTATTAGTTTAAACCAAAAAGAGAGTTGCTTATGACAAATAGAAAATTCGCTATCTTATCTAAAAAATTGTTCCTTCTGAACATTATCCTATCTTTAATTACCCATACCAGCATGGTGCATACTGGCTTAACAGAGCTTTATCACCTTAAAACAACCGATGGCAAATCCATACTTTTGGCTGGAGACAATCATTCTTTATCTAATTTTTCCGAAATTATGGAGATAGTTGATCTTATCAATGCACAAGAGCAGAGTAAGAAATCGATTACGCTCCTTGTGGAGCAAGCGCTTAATCACGAGTACACCACTACCCTTTCTTCAAGAATGCTTGTAGCGCTTCCTAGAATATTGGCAATATCTCCTCTTCATAAAACAGAGATAAAAAATATTGAGATACGTACGATCGCGAATGCAATTTTAACTCTTTTGAATCCTGCTACGGACTTAAATGATTTGTCAGCCCATTCTTTTTTCCAAAATGGAAATTCTCCAAAAATTGAAGTGAGTGGTATCACATTTCAGCACCTATATGATGAATATCATTGCCTTAGGGAAACACTTTCTACCCATTATCAAAAATATGATGACGTGCGTATTCAGCAACTTTTTAAGCAACAAACAGATATCGTAGAGAAGCATTATGCACAACTGCAGCGTGTATTTAATAAGTGGAAAAATAAATATGGCATTAAACAAGATGAAGTAGTAGTCAGCTTAATAAGAAAAATAAGGCAAGCCGAACAATCAAAGTCAACTCAGAAAAAAGATGACGCTAAAGAGCACGCGCTGTTAAGTAAAAAATTAAGTGTATATATTTTTAACGTTTTTGGATCATTGTTTGATATTAATGCTTTTGATCAGGTTATGCAGCATACCATGTCTTCAGATATAGTATTGATGGTAGCGGGATTTTTACATACAGATGTCATGAAAGATTGGTTAATTTCATGTGATGAAACACTCGTTCAATCAATCGTTAATAATGATACGAGTGACTCTTATGTAACCAATAATGTTCTGGCCTGTGAACTGGCAACTACATTCCGTGTAGAAAATCCTGCTTAGTCAGCTTTCTTAAGAATCATTTTTTTAGCTGCAAGGGAGAAAGTGTTTATCCTCCCCCCCCGCATATCTATTGTCTACATCATTTTTTTAACGTTTTTACTGTTTTTAGTAGATATTCGAACTCGGCGATACTTATCCATAATCCCATCATCGCATCTTCTCTACCTGCTGGATATTTCCACCTATCAACTTGTTCTTTCAACAAGCGTATCTCTTTGTCTATCATTTCTGCAGTCAGCTCCCCCTTTTTAACTTTAAGCATCAGAGGAAGGATAATATCGTCAAAGACTGCATGACAATCAATGTCTTTCGGGCCACTATATGTTTCTCCACAATACTTAAGAATTTTAAGCCCTGCTCCTAAAATACTTTCTGGTATACGCGTTAACATATCTTTCAGTCGCGGCATATCTTCTGGCCCTATCTTTAGCGTGGTTCCACCTACTGAGATGGTTTCATACTTCTTTTCCATGCCCAAAACAGTGTTGACCATTCCGCCAAATAACGTAAATCCTAGCATAAGCGCTAGTGCTTGTTTTTTGTGATTGTTCATGACAATCTCCTTCTTTAAAAATAGTTACACTACATCTCTACAATTTCAGCTTGCAACTATTTAACCACAAAAGTCAATAAAATTATCCAATTTAAAGTTTAATGCAGGGCTTGCCATTGGTAAAAACAGGATGGATAGGTGCTTTAGAACTTATTTTAAGGCTTATTGAGCCTTTGGTGAGAAAGCAAAAAAAGAGGTTAAAAATTGGAATTTTGCCCTATGCTAGAACAAATACTTGAGAAAATACACAAAGAAGTAAGTTAAAGAATTTGAATATCCCGTTCGTACACTATGAACGGGCTATTCAAATTTAAAAAATTGATTAACACTTACTGTGCAAAAAATACCAATTTACGCTTTTTCTGCCCAATCGAATACGCAACTTCTTTTTTAACAAACACTTTCTCAAACTTAGTCGGCTCCCATTGCGTAGCAGCCCAATAGATCAATTGCGCATCTTTGTAGGGACTTGACGGCTTAAACATACGAATCAGTTCATCCGTGTGCAATGATGCGCGTGAAAAAAACAGATCAATAGTATCATCCGTTTTACGCAAGAATGTACGCCAATCTTCAGGATAAATTTCCACATTTTCTAAGCCAAGTTTTGCGATAACTTCTTCCAAAAAATTAATTTTCTTATTATTCACTTCGATAAGAATCACGCGCAAATGCGGATATTTAATTTTCAGTGGCAGCGCAGGGAAACCACCGCCAGTACCTACATCACAAATGGTTTTTATAGCAGAAAAATCGATACTGCGATTAACGTATAATGAATCTTGAAAATGATATTTCACCACTGCGGATGGGGTTGTGATTGTAGTCAGATTTATCTTTTCACTCCACTCAATGAGCAACAGCAGATAATCAGCAAACTGCTTTTCCTGCTGCGGTGACAGCTCTTCTTTTTTTAAAAATTGTTGCCAAAAATAGGGATTATCACCCAATACTGATTGTATGTCCAAAATGTATCCTAAATTTTATTGTAGATTTTTTTTAACTCGGTATGGTACAGTATCATTCAAGGAGCCACAATGCGTTATATACCAATAATATTCAGTATAGCATGTTTATTCATCGGACAAAATAGCTTATGTGATGTAGTTATTACTACCTTCTTTCGTGATTACCCTACCGTTGAAAAAGAACACGCACAACAACTCAGCCACAATCTTGGTTTTAGCAAAAAGCTTGCACGCCACCAGATAGAAAAAATAGCAGACCACAACCTACGCGCCGGCATATTTGCTACCTATGCAGGCTATGTACACGCCTCTGACGTCAAAGGCCAACTCACCTTTCCGCGCAAACATACACGACCATTTTTATATGTCATCATCACCAACAACATTATTCCCATTATTATGATCCAAAATACCATCCATCACTGGGAAATTGCACCCGGCGCTCCGTACGCGGTATATACCTTTGAACGTAAAAAAGATGAAGAAACAAAACAATATTTCTGGGATGTGCAACGGTTAAAAAATTTGAAAGATAATGTTATTCCCCTTGAATCACTCGTAATTTTTGCACAACCAGATTATATTTACATCCCAACGGGAATAACGCTTACCAACAATAATCCGAACTTAATTTTACCCGACATATACGTTAAAAAAGGATTTAACCTGATTAAAAACTCATTATACGTACTCAACTTAAATCAATACCTTGGACAAACAAATAGACAGTATCAAAAAAAACCTACCAGTTATCAAATGCAAACAAATGGTTAATCTGTAGTTTTTTTTAAAAAAAATCGGTACATACAAGAATGCTGACATAACAATTAACGTTGATTTATATCAAGGAGAAAATGGATTATGAAGTTACAAATATCATTCGATATGACTAACTTAGAGCAAGCAATTACAATTGCTCAAGATATAGCACCCTTTGCAGATATTATTGAAATTGGCACATTGCTCGTTTATACCCATGGTATCCAAGCAGTTGAAGCATTCAGAAAAGCTTTTCCCAAACAAACACTCTTAGTCGACACTAAAATAGTTGATCGCGGCAAAGATGTGGTAACCCTCTTTGCCAAAGCTGGCGCTGATTGGATAACCGTCATGGCAGGGACCAATAAAAACGTTATTCATTCCGCATGCTCTACCGCGCACGATCTGAAAGTAAAAGTCATGCTCGATTTACTCGATGCAGAGTCGGTTGGACAATCTGCACTTGAAGCAGAAAACCTCGGTGCTGATGCGCTTTTATTCCACGAATCGCATGAAGATGCAACCATGACCTTTTTGGATAAATGGGAAATGATTCAGGGCAATACAAAATTGCCTATTTTTGTTTCCAATCACATTAAACGTGAAACGGTTGAAAGAATTTTGAGCGTTAAACCGCATGGCATTATTGTTGGTAGAAGTATTACTGCTGCGTCCAATCCTGCGCAAGAAGCGGCGTTCTTTAAAGAAGTGTGTGATAATGCATAATTAGACTGTATGTTATGCTTTCATCTTTCTGCTAAAGTAAAAATTTTCTTTTAATAGTATAACTTTCTTTTCGTGGAGGGTTCTTGTCAACCCTCCACACCTCGGACACAAGCATCCTGCTTGACCCATACTTCGCCAAGGCTTCGTAGGGCAGGCTCGTTCATCGGCCCGAACTCGGCCCCACAGTCTGCCGGAGCAGCCTGAAGACCTCAAACAGGCGAGCCTAAACGGAATTTCATCCTACTTCGTTAAGGGGCAACGCATCATTTTAATACCATTTCCATTGAATTTTAGTTACACTTAACTTACTAGTAAAACAAAAAACTGCTCACATGGCTTTTTTACAAAAAAGAGGGCTGCAAAGGAATCGTATGAAAAGGCAACTTTCCATAGGCATTGATGATTTTAAAGAAATTATTACCCAAAATTATTATTACATAATGATCGATCTAATACGTTTCTTTAAAACTAAACGATTAAATACAGGATTTAGCAAATGGCAAATTTGTTTAAAGTGCGCTTGAATAAGACAACTAATGATTTTGAACAACTTTTTGAGCTTGCGTTTCAAGATATCTACGCATTGGCTGAAAAAATATGTACTTCAAAAAATAAGATTGTAAAAGATTTTCTCCATAATTATCATGATGAGCCATGGATGGAATTGGACAACGATTCAATCATTCTTACTATAGTGGGTCCTCTAGTAATAGGTAGAAATGATGTGCAAGGTCGTACACAAATAGAATATGATTTTTATAAAAGATCACCTGTGGATGATGCTTTTCTATTGGCTATTATGAGCATTTTTTATCATCACCTTCCTGAAACAGAGTTTTATAGTGAGGTCAAAGCGTATAATGATTCTTTTGATGATGGGGTTATCCTTGCAAGATTGGTGAATGACAAAATTAAGAATCCTTTCTTTGATAATTTGATTCCATTAGAGGAATTAGTAGCAGAGAAAGAAATCAAAGAAGTTTATCTTGCATTGACTAATATTGTGCCACGTAAAAAAGATAGGTTGCGCAAAAGAGAAGTTCGATTTTATTAAAGATTGCAGAACCAATATGGGTGTGTAAAAGTTGGATTGAATGCTATGACGTAATACTCATCCCTCATGACACAACCAAACTGGGTATTATCATTGAATTTAAAAAAGTTGATACCTATGAAAATGAAACGCTTGAGCAAGCAGTAACAAGTGCCTTAACGCAGATTGAAGCGCAGAAGTATGCGCAAGAAATACGTGCACATGGAGTAAATTCGATAATTTCGATTGGTATTGCATTTAACGGGAAAAATGTGTTGATACAAGCCAAACGTGATTAAAAGACCTATTCTAGAATTTTTGCCCCAACTTACCCCTCCTTGAGTATCTTCCAAACCTGGAAACAGTCCTTTCTTCACATTTTTCTTGCTTTTTATATTTTCTATTTGCAATACTGATATTGTAGGCTAAAGTATAAATCAATATCCAAAGGAAAACTATGAAGAAAATAGCATTAATATTCACAATCGTATGCGCAGGTCAACTGTATGGCATGGAACCGAACGTGGTCATTACACTGGTTTAGGATATCTACCTCGCGAAGTTCAATCGCTCATCATTACTTATTTACACAACTATGATAACCTAGATGATATGATTACTGCCATAACAGAAGCCAGTAAAGGAGTTGGCTTAGTAAACAATCAATTGTATGGGATACTCAATGAGCAGTTATACGGCAAAGATAAGTATACCGGCCCAAAAGAATTTACTGCGCTTATAGGCATGTTACAAAGCAAATTTCCCACCAATAGATACAGAAATGAGATTGCTAAAAAATTCAACACGCCAGCAGCAGAAAAATACATGGAACTAAACGGGAAATTCATACGCGATGTAATTAATGAAGGTAATTCAGAAATTGCTCTAAAAAAGGCTCAAGAACTCCTTGATCAAGGTGTCGACCCTAACTTCTCATGGCACAGAGGTAGCACTTCACTTTTACGAGAGGCCTCTAATTTAAGTAAATACGATGAAAATTGGAAAGCCATACACAAATTGCTGCTCGACTATGGTGCAAATCCGGAGCAATTTAAGCAAGCGGAAATATACTTTTAAATAGGTGGGACGTTAAACTTCTGCCCATTCACAAACCAAGGTAAACCATGAAAAAAATAGCATTAGTATTCATAATCGTATGTGCAGGTGCGCTAGTATGCGCAAGTCAACTGTATGGCATGGAACCTGATTATATGAAATCTGGTTATATGGAAAATTTACCTGAAGACGTGCAAATACTTATTATCCAAGATTTAATTAGCGGCAATAATTTAAGGGCTATAACCAGGGGTATTAACGCAGCAAACAAGACGACATTAAGCACGACAATCAATAAAATATATGGTAATCAAAAAGTATTTACACAGCTGGTGCATATGCTCGCAGATAAATTCAATACATTTCCATATGTCATTGCCAAAGAATTTAAAACTCCTACAGCAGAAAAATATATAAAGCTTGGCGATCAATTATTACAATCCATAAAGAACTATAAAAAAAATCCCGCCGAAGCTTATAGCAACGTTATTGAAATACTCGAACAAGGTGCGGATGTTAACTGTTCCGATTTCATAGGGATGACACCATTAAATTACGCGATGCGCGATCACCCATATGGGGAACCAAGTATAGAATTAATAAAATTATTACTCGATTCTGGAGCCATTCCAACAGAGCATAATTTAGAGATGGCGATAGAAAACGAAAATAACTTTCCGAAGACGATAGAACATCCATTATTCATTAAACAACTCATTGACGAGGCAAAGGTTATTAGACAAATGATTGAAAACGCAATGAAAAAATATCCACCGTCGCACTAAGCCTGCTTCCGCCTACGCTAGACCATTTACATTCAATATTATTTCTTAAATTGATCCTCATGCAACCGCACAATCTCATGAACCTCAGTCGCTTCTTCAGGCCCCTTGTCAGGACGATACCCCATAAAGCGCGGAAAGCGCAAAGCAAATCCAGGATGCTCCTTGGTTTTGCCCGCAGTATGCAATGGTGACAACGTAATCTCATCTGCACGTATTGAACATACAATCTCTGGCGTAACCCATACATCAGGCGCCAACTGTTTTACGCACTCTACCTGCCGCGGCTGCTGCTTGACCGCCAACTTATCACACCTTTTTTTAAGATCACGCCATTCTTCATCAGTCATGCCGGTGCCAATTTTTGCCACCGTTTCAAAACTATCTTTTTTCTTATCATACACGCCAACTAAAAATGCGCCAATACCAAATCCCGCACGCTTACCCTTACCAGCATAATACCCCAGAATAACGCAATCGACCGTGTCTTCCAGATGACCTTCTTCTTGGCGCTTTAATTTAATCCAATTAAAATTACGCTTGCCCGGAATATATCGCGCATCTTCACGTTTAACGACCAACCCTTCAAGTCCTGACGCAATATTTTCATTGAAATAATCTTCCAACTCCTCAGCACTTGTCATCTTTTTTTCTTCTATCACCTGCACATTATCATCTTTGTAATGCGCAAAAATTTCAAGCAACTTGGCACGTCGTGTTTTATGTTCTTTGTTCAAATAAGATTCACCATCAAGGTACAACAGATCGAAAATAAATACTTTCAGCGGAAGCTCTTCTGCGGCCTCCTCAATACCATGCTTACGCTTACGCTTTACTGTTTCTTGAAAGGGTAAAAATACTCCCGTATTTGGATCATAGACAATCGCTTCTCCCTCACAGATAATCGTCTTCACCGGTAAATAATGTAACGATGGCACAATGTCAGGAAACATGTGGGACATATCTTGTAAATTGCGTGAATAAAAAAATACTTCTGGCTTATTTTTTGTGTTATCTACATGAATTTGTAACCGAAAGCCATCCAATTTTGGTTGCGCAACACAGTCGCCAAGCTTTTCCATAATTGCTCTTGCCGTTGGCAACCGCTCTGCTGCAGCAGGACGAATTGGTGTGCCAATGCGTATGCTCATTTTTTTAAGGCCTTCAATGCCTTCTTCTTTTAATACGCGTGCAATATCGGCAATATCAACCCGTATATTATACGCATGCTCAATGGTATCACGTAAGGACTTATCCCCTGCTTCCATCCAAGAAAGTGCATCTACAATGGTCATATCAGAAAAACCAAGACGTAATTTGCCAAGCATAATACGCACAATATATTTTGCAGAAATCGGATCCAATTTTTTTAACAACGCAATAAGATATTGTATGCGTTCTTCTTGTGACCCGGCACCACCCATCTGTTCGATATGACACAGCTCATCATATACCTGCAACAGCGTAAGCTCAGTGTGTCGCGCCCATTCACCTTCTGCAACCACGACACCTAAATCACCTATTTTTTTTGCATGCTTTTTAAATTCTTCTTCAGGCTCGTCAAGCAATTGCGCAACTACTTTAATCATACTTTTTTCTGCAATATTAAATTGCGTGCCAATATACGGCGGATGCAGTTGGCCAAGAGAAAGATTACAAATAATGCCTGCTTCATGCGAACTAGATTTTGTAAAAAGATCAGCAAGCAAACGAGTTATTTCAAGACGTGACGATACTTTTTCAATTTCTTCAAAAGCCTGAGTTACTACAGAAAATTTCATTGATTGATCCTTGATTATGACCGATGACTGATGATTAATTAGTGTACTATGGTGAAAAAATAATGCATCAGAAAGATACATGCCAAAAGCGACGATAAATATCCACACAAAAAACATAAGCCATTTCCCTCTTAGATCGTCGTTGCGAGCGAAGCGCGGCAATCCAGCAATATCCATATAAAAAACATAAGCCATTTCCCTTGAAAACTATTTACCAATATTTGCTTTAACTATACACTACATCAATAATATTTATTTATTCTGGGTTGCCACACTTCGTTCGCAACGCTAACGCGGCATTAACCAACTTTCAAAAAGAAATTACCATGTTACACCACATTCAACTCATACCACTTATTCTTACATGCACAATAGTACCTCTGTTCGCTATGAAAAAAGAAGACAATGTACCAAACAAGCTAACCCTCGATACTATACCAGAATATTACAGCGAGATAACGTGCGCATTACAACAAACATCAGTCTACATAAATCGAAAGAATCCAAACCTTCATAAGCATCGTGTCTATATCCTCGACAGAAAAGAAGATTGTCACATTATCGGAATTCTATGCGAAAACGCTCATGTGCTTAACGAGCAATACAAAAAAACATATCCCCTTGCTAATACCAGCCCTCTCGCTATTACGAGCTTCTCTCAAAACTCTCAATCACGTGATCACAAGGGGCATACATATAATCGCATAACATATGGTATCAAATGCCCATCGAATAATCGGAATTGCCTCATACGACCACTCTGTTTTAAAATTATTGACACACTCAAAGAAGGGTGGATTGAGCTACCTGCTGATGACTACTATACCCATCCTCATAAAGCAAGCTGTACTGACAACCCTCACAAAGATACGATCAACGATTGGCGTTTTTTCAGTAAAAGAACGGATACACATAGACCTCATTTTCTACACTATGAACAATTCTTAATTAAATGTTTAGTAACCCGATTTGATATGGCAGATAAAGTTACCTGTCGCGCGACCAGAACAAACGATTTAAAACGGATCGGAGCCATACATATTTGGGTCTTAAAAACTGCTTTCGAAGAATTTAAACAGGTATTTGATTTTGATTGCAAAGCACCTAGCAACAACCTTACTTGGTTGAAAATTCTAAACGTCTAAATTCACCCCATTGCTCAACAATGTCTGCAGGCCATGTCGCGTCTATGTCAACGATATGTGTACCTGCTTGATCATATACCGGCATAAAGCGTGGGTAAATGCGTGCACTCACTTTCAGATCACCAACAACTGCTTTTTGATTTGCTTGCAATAGCGCAACATGCTCGACCGTACGTACATATCGACCATACTTGTTAATCAATTGATCACATGCCACTCCATCACCAGTTGATTTAATCGTTTGCACGTGAATCATAAGATCTTTAATATCAGACAATACTTTGTGCCTATCTTGAATGCGGAACCCGAGTACTTGATGCGCTGTATCATTCACCACCACTTCCTCTTGCACAAGCACCAGTCCGCCACCATCACACAAATAGTTCATGATAGTCATGTTAGCCAATGAGTGGGCACCCGTAATTTCTTTTTCTTGTATATCATGTGAGAGCAAACGTCTTAACCCGGTGGCTGCCATATCAAAGATCAATTGTTCTATAATGTTGTCTTTTCCAATCTTTGCGGTCCAATCTTTGTATAAGCCAACATTGTCCAGCTCATCAAACATTTCAATGCTCGTATATAATGCGATAATTTCTGCACGTAATTCTTCAAGCGCAGAACTATTACCTGCCAAAAATTCTGACACATTATCACTGGTAACTGATATGACATCGCCAAGAGCATACACCTTACCTGCTATAGTAATTGGATCACCCTCTTTGAATGTATGTGTAGCAAGTCGCCCACTTCCATGCCCTAATGTTTCATGCAAAATACAATGCACAGACCAAATATCTTTACCCAGTTGTCCATCAGGATCATTCTGCGCAAGCCATGCTGCTTGCTCAGGAATAGTACACAAAGCACGCGATAGTTCAGGTGCAATAACTTCACCTAACCCGCTATCAGGATGATACATAATCTGCTTTGAACCATGCTGTGAACGAATTTCTGCATAATTAGGTAAACAATATGCGGCAGTAATCCGTAACGGTCCCAAATGTCCCGCGCTAAATACGGTCTTATTAATTGAAGCATTGGGGATTGCTGACATATCGCCGAGAGTTTCTCGCATAAATTCTTGTGGAAAAGGTAATTGTTGCTCAAGTTGTGGCAATAATGCATTCAACGTTTTCATATCAACTGCTTTGATAGTCACTTCAGCCTGGAACGATCCGACACAATCTTTAGGATCGCCATACGTTTCAATAAACCCAAAGCAATAATCAAGACGACTGTTGCTTTTAATCCATGCAATAGAATGTTTTTTGAAATATTCCTCATTCCCTGTATGCAAAAATGCGATAAGAAAATCAAGACTCGCAATCAAATTAGAATCAAACTGTTGCGTATGGTTCTGCGCATGTTCATGCGCTTTTTGTAACCAATGGCAAGACACTGCCAATTCTTTGCCATATTTACCACCCACCTTATATTTTTCTACTTTTGGTATACGGTTACCATCACTTGTATCAATGAAAAAATAGGAGTTAACGCCCGTGCGTTCATGCGCTGGTAATGCATAATAATCATCTTCAGTAAAATCTGGCGCGTACATATTAACCGCACTTGCCGTAATGTTGTTCATCACGCAACAGGTAGATTCAATGTGCGTGTCAAATAATGATGATGCAATACGCTCAACAGAATCAGCTGCGTTAGGATAGTCAAGCATGTGCAATGCATGCACAAGGTTTTCTCGCGTTAATGTAGCAAGACCTAATTTCTGCGGTGTGCGCTTTGCATTTGCATGCTCTTTTAAAAAGTATTGACCATGATTAGTCCACAAATAAATTAAATAGATTTTCACTTCATCCAAAAACTGGTCAACATCATACGTTGCAGCAGCAATATCATTATTTTTGAGCATAGACGCATGGGTAATAATATGCTCAAAGAGATCGGTTATAGGACCCGAATGCCTATGCATCTGATCAGCTGCAATTCTATTGCCTGGCAAACTTGCGCGATACATATAATAAATAAAAATACGCTCTGCCGGCGTGAGTTCATTGTATAATTCTGACAAGCCGGAAATGTACTGCGTTGCAACTTCATTATAAGATTCTAATACGGTTGGCTCTTTTGCTAAACAACCGGTACGTACTGTCTGTGTAATCATCATGGTAACCACTATATAAAAAGATATAAAAATAGATTTTTTAATACGGTGATGAAAAACTTTTCCTTGCATACAGCCCCTCACGATACAATCACGTATAGCCCCAAAACTCATATGAATCGTATCATAGGGGAAATTTTAGTTGCAAGGGTCTTTAAACGATGTCTCGCGCATCTTGCTCAAGAAAACCAAATCGCTGCGTCTCTTGCGCATATTGTTGCGCAAACTGAACGATTATTTCAAGCACTGCCCCAGAATCCAATAACGGTTTATCAATCAAACAGCGCATATCATGACATAAGTCATTGGTATAACGCACAAGCCTTTTTTCAATAGCCTGAGCCTCTTGACGTAATGCCCTTACGGGAAACTTACGCAATGCCACGCGCATAAAGCCAAGCAATTTTTCAAGGCGACACACCAATCTATTGGACGCATTCACCACCTCACGTGCACCAATGGCAACCGGTTTGCCTGCCGCCTGTGACGCAAGATTCATCTGCATATCACGCGCTATTTGTGTTAGCAATGCATGACAATGGGTATATTCTTTATCGTACAATTCAAGAGATGACATAATGTACGCCGAACCGGTCAATTTGCCAATCAGTTCAGACAACGGTGGAATAATCAGTGCACCACCAATCAATTCAACCGCAACACCACCGACTGAACTCGCGTTAGATTTAGACCAATCAAACCAAGAGCTCAATTAATAGCAACTTTTTGCTTTTTTTGCTCTGCTAAGTTCATATGCTGTCTTATTTTATCGATTTCTTTACTCGTTAAAGAGGAAGAGGTGTAATAAAAGTAACCGAGCACCAGCGATACACCACCGAGGGTCAATGCTGGTTTTATGTAACGATACCTTTTTTGCGCCTGAGCAACGTACTGTTCATGTGATTTTATTTTATCACCATTAATGCATCTTACGTGTTCTGTCGCGCGCGTTGGCCCAACGGTATGTACTTGATTTGCGTGGCAAGACAGTGACATCAGCATTGCTACAATGCTTACGCCAAAGACACGCGTACGTATATGTTTTTTAAATAGATTTATCATGCTTCATGTACCTACTACTATTCATCTTATTCTTTATACGAATGGTATTTATCAGATCTACCCTTAGCCTTTTCAACCGGATATTTTTCTGCATTTAATGCAAGCTTGCGCATAAAGGCATCGGTTAAATCTATATCACATGCATTTGCAAATGACAATGTATATGCCAATACATCAGCCAGCTCTTGTTCAACCTTATCACGTTCAGTACGCACTATTTCCCAAGATTGTTTTGCGTCAGCCCACTGAAACAACTCCATTAATTCGGATGCTTCAACCGCAAGGGCCATGCTTAAATTTTTTGGAAGGTGGAATTGTTCCCAGTCACGCGCATGTACAAATTCTAACATGCGTGACTTTAATTGTTGTAAGGTTACGTGTGTGTCATCCATAATCAATTCTTTCAGCAGTTATTTTTTATTAAAATCTTTCAATAATAACCCACTTTTTGATGTTCCTAATTGATACGCAAAGTCCAGTGGCGTTTTGTTATCTTCATTATGTAGAGCAGGTTGCGCGCCACGCTCAAGTAAGCATTCTACCGCGTGCGCATTATCTATACGAGCAGCAAGGTGCAGCGGCGTATTACCCATCACATCTAAAGCATTTATATCTACCCCATGTTCCAGCAATAAGATAATACTTTTTATTGCATCTGACGCGGCTGCCAGATGCAATGGCGTTCTTTTATACATATCTTGCGCATATACATCTGCGCCAGTCTTAATCAGTAGTTGCATACTCTCTGGTGCATTAGCTGCTGCGGCACAATGCAATGGTGTATAACCATGACGATCTTGTTCATTAATAAACGTTTTAAGATTTTCAGAGGTGCAGCGATCAAGTAAAAATTGCACCAATGGTACATCATTCAGTTTAGCTGCAACGTGTAAAGCAGATTGACCCTTATGGTTAGTTGTAAAAAGATCTGCACCAGACCGTATCAATTCAGGAACGCAGGACAAACAATGTATATGCTTTTCATAATAATTTACGGTACATCTTTGCCCATTTAACGCAGATGCCAAAAAGCTATTCAGCTGCTCTTTGCGCTTGTGTATTTCATTTTGTATGTCTTCTGGTAGGTCTTGGCCATCAAGAGCATGCTCTAAAATACGCTAATGCAATGTGCCATAAGGGAATTCTTTGATGCATTACGGCACGTTTGCTGAAGGCTCAGCATAGCATTACTACCAAACGGGACAACTAAATTTACAAATAGGAAAAATAAGTGATGCTTTCTAAGCATAAGAACCTCCTGATAACTGATATCGCTCTACATACTATTGAGTATATAATATCCATGAAAAATAACAAACCATTGCGCCAAAAAAACCCACAATTACCGTGATAATTGTGACCATTCATTATCACAAAGTAATAGATTTGAACGCTCTAATCAACCTCATATTCATCAGGGCGCACCCCTTCAGCGCCATAACTTATACCAAGCAACTCACCCTTTCTCTTTTCTGCAAGGGTAACCAGTTCCTGTCTTTTATTGAGTCTTCCGCTTGCAATAAAAAAATCAAGCAGCGGGAAGCTTTTAGTTATTAAGGTCAACCCTAATATAAATTTCCCCAACGCCATTGGATTTAAGCTCGACATGCTCTTGATGAGATTAATACAGTCCTTTTCATCCAATTCATTGGCCTTTCCAACCGCAATTGCAAATAATTGCTTCAGATCATTTTTTACAATCTGCACAATAAGACTTGTTAATACACTTTTTTGCCTAGTGTCTTTTACATCGAGCTTTTGCATAAAACTTGCTATGCCAGGAGATTTATTTGTATCAATCGTTTGCGCAATCGCTGCAAAATTATCTGCAATAACAGGAACAAAAGCTGCAGGCACCTGATTAAAGGTTAATAACTCTTTCACCATAGCTCTCTGAGCCTCAACACGACTGCGCCCCATCCACTCTTTCAACAATTTCGCAATGAAAAAGTTAACCAGATCCGTATCATCAGGTGCATTTTTTGCGATACCCAATATCATTCTTGCTCTATTGGTGTCTCTCAGCTGAGCGGCCATAATACCCCAATCAGCTTGTACATCATAAAAACAATAGATCAATTGCATCAATTGGTTGGAAGATAATGCCTTGCTTGCTGCGCTACATAACGATTCAAAATTGTCCCTGTTAGCATAACAACCTAATAAACTATAGAGAGAAATGATATCTCCTGGCTTATCGTAATTCATATAATTCGCGATAGCGTTAACTTTATCCGTAGCAATTGGATACGTTGTGCTTTGAGTCGAAAGAATACAATGCTTTTCTTGAAACAGCCATTCAAAAGACGATTTTCCATTGCCAACATCTATCGTAAATTTTAAAGTTAAAAGGTCATTCGTATTGACATCAACAGGTTCGCCCTGATCATCTACCGCATACCAACTCATTTTAAAATTATCACGCGAAAGTTGCCTACAAATAAGATTTAGTTTTTTCGTGTTGCTCTACCTGTTTAAACGCCTCACTATTACCAAACAAAAGATTATTAAGCACCTGTAGAATATTACGTAACCCAGTCTTGATTTCATAAAACTTTTTTGGTTCATTTACTGGATCTATATACTGTACATCCGGTAAATCTTCTACTATGTACGTCCAAGCATTATATAAATCGAGTGAAGTAACATTATTAAACGAAAAGTTTTTTATATAAAACTCTGCAAGCTTATCACTTATCTTTAATGGTATAGTGGCATCAACTGATTTGGCCTTCAGTAAATGGTTAATATCAAATTTACCTTCACTCAAATTTTTCAAAATAATGTCAAAAAAATTCCTCAGCGAAGTTTCACCACAATCGGAAAAGTATACACATTTCCATCTTTTTTATAGTCCACTGTTGTACCGGCGAAAACAAATGGCAATATTTGATACCACATCTGATAAGCGCGCACCGCGAATACTGCAGTTTCATAATTTTTTTCGACAAATTGGGTAATGGTTTCTTTATCTTTTTGTATCGAAATTATTCTGAAATTCAGTATAATCTTTTCGTGTATATTCAGGTTTCGCAGTCATCCAATTTTTTAACGCATAGTGATTTACATACGGTTGACCAAGCGCATTAAAGAAAGCTTCAAAATCTTCACGTGTATCAGATTTCGCCCATAAAAATGCTAATAATATTTGCTCGGTGGTATAAAGAATGTATCTTTTATCGTTGTCACTTGATTCATCTACTGAACCAGCTATACGTCCTGCTAAATTAAGATGCGATTCTTGAGACATAACCCTATCCAAAAGTCTAATATCATAGTCAAGACGGCTCACTTCTTGCAATCTTACCTTATCACTTTCAAATTTTCCCACTTTTAATTCTTCTTGCTTTAAATCACTTTTCTAGCGCCGGCAACATTTGATTCATTAAAAAAGTTTTAAGTCCAGCACCATTTCTTTTTGTTGCACCTTTGACATAACGATCTCTTACACTTTTAGGTAATGTAGCTTCATTAATATCTTTATCTTCCTTTTTTAAATAGTCCCCATTCAAATCATTAATAGCCTTATTAATCTCATTGATGTTTCTAATCGATATTCTTTTTTCCTCCAAGAAGTTCTTCTTTTGCATCGTTAATCCCCCAGACAGTACCGATTCACGAATAATTTTTTGAAGCTCACGTATAAAAGCTTCTCTGCTTATAGCCTTTAAACGATATTGCTGCATCACTTTAATAATTGTCCCCATGGTGCTCGGCATAAAAAAAGCAGCCGGTTTATCAAGTCGCTTTGTCGGCAAAAAAGAAACCCCATCACGTTGCAAATAAAAAACCTCTTCAATAAGCTTTATCGTATCATCTTTGATTACTTCAGATTGATTCCTCCAAATATCATACATATTTTTTACAATATTTTGTCGATACCAAACCAACCCATTGATTGGAGACACATAATGATTATCTCCTGTCACCGCATACAAACCTTCAATCCAGGTAAATGGCATATCGGCTTGCACAAAACCGTTCATGAACAAAATAAGTGAAAAAATCATTCTGCTGAAAATCATTCTACCATTGAAAAACCAGAGACTTTGCATAGATATATTCCCTTTTTTACAATCTAATTTATACCATACGCTCACAATGCATACATATCTAAACGTACTCAATGACGACCACCAAAAGATACAAAAACACAAATAGCAATGTAAACACCCGAAAAGAATTAATTTTTAATTGCCATCAATCCGTGTATATGCTGTCGTTACACGCAGATTAACAATCATTTGCCATTTCCTATTTTTGCCCGTATAGTTAAAAAAATAGTTTAAATGCTATATTAAGGACTCATTATGTCACCACTCTCTGCCACACCTGTTTTACGCACCATACGTGTATTATCACTTGTCTTACTTGCGCTATACCAAACCGCACATGCAATGGAGGCGCCAAAAACATCAAATTCCATTCTTGATACCATCTATGCTTATAACCCAATAAGTGCATGTGCACGTCGTGCGCCATTTGCCTGGTGCTTACTCAAAGCAGCATACAATACCACAACGTACCATCACGCTCCTGTTTGGCAGCCAAACGCTAAAGGGTTGCCCGATGCTCCCACCCTTGCCAAATCATTACAGAATGCCATCACATTTCATCAACGCATACAACCCGAACAATTTTTGTGGGGTGTTGGCACCTCTGCACACCAAGTAGATGGCAACTGCTCACCAGATAGCTGTAGTTGGGCCCGTTGGGGAATTTATCCGCCGTCGCATAAAGCTATGGCGGACAGGCACCAGGGCAAAAAAGTGCATGAATCTGCTGGAAGAGCATGTGATCACCGGAACAACTACAAAGAAGATATTGCACGAACAAAAAATGAACTTGGCATGAACACCTACCGCTTTTCTATTGAATGGTCACGCATTGAACCACGTCAAGGTGAATTTGATATGTTCGCAATAGCCCACTATATCGATGTATGCAAAACCTGCATTGATTATGGCCTTAAGCCAGTTATCGGCCTGCATCATTATGCTGATCCCTGCTATTTTATAGACATGGGCGGCTTTGAAAAAGAGAAAAACATTCCCCATTTTACCAATTTTTGCGCAATTTTCTGCGCACACCTGTATGAGCATGTAGTGCAATTCATAGAAGATGAACACCTTATGCCTTTAATCTGCACATTTAATTCACCAAGCGGCTATGCGGCAAAAGGCTACCTGCACGGTGAAGCACCTCCCGGCAGACATGGTGATATGCAGGCAATGCAAACGGTCATTGCAAACATGCTGGAAGCCCACGTACGCACGTATGCTGTCTTAAAACAGATTGGTGGTGAAAAATTTAAGGTAGGTATCTTGAAAAATATTCACCAGCTGTATGCCAATAATCCGTATAATCCACTCAGCCAACTTGGTGCATGCACTGCACAGATGCTGACTGATGAAGGAATCTTTAATTTTTTTACAACCGGAACGTATAACGTATATCTACCATGCATGGCTTTAGTTGAACACACTAATCATGCAGCACCTAAAAGTCTTGATTTTATTGGCCTTAACCACTATTCACTCGGCATCATGAATAACTTTGCAAAAGATCCCCATCCAGATACAACCACACATACCGCAAACAAGAACTATTGTATCTCCCCTGAAAGCCTTTATTTAGCAATCAAAGAGATTAGCACTCGCATTGCTGAACCACTCAAAATTCCTATCTATATCACCGAAAATGGCACAGCTCCTTTGGATGATGATCCAGACAAAAAAAATAGCTTCTATCAGAACTATCTGGCTTCTCTGCTTACGGCTATGCAGGAAGGATATGATGTCCGTGGATATATTACCTGGTCATTGATGGATAATTTTGAATGGGGTTCAGGATACAGCGTTCGCTATGGCCTCTATCATGTTGATTTTGATGATCCAAACCTGCCGCGGACCCTAAAAAAAGGGGCGCAATACTTGTGCGATGTGGTAAAAGCGTATACCCAAGGCTAATCAGTGTCGTGATTATTTCAAATTGTAACAAATAGGCCTGTTGCGCAATGGATACGCCTATGGTATTATAGAGAGTATATTACCTAGGTTTTTAAGCCATTATGGCCAAATGGAGTGTTCTATGTTCACCATGACATTCAAACGATTTAAGAAATATATTACCCTTATGCTCTGCGCAGCGGTATTCAATGCATGCGTAGTGCCTTCTGCTGACCTTTTGGCGGCAAGACGACCTATCTTCAAAAAATCCACCTTCACCCCGACTTTTGTAAAGGCACGGTCGACAGACAAGTCAGCGGACAGGTCGGCGGACAAGACGGCAAACAAGACAACGGAAGAAACCCCCCCAAAAAAAGCAACCATGCAAGAAACATGGCAAAAAGTTTATAACTTTGAATTTAAATCATTGAACAAGGCTGACGCATGGAATATTGGTAAAGCTACCGTTGGCGCACTCTCTGCCTGTGTGCTTGCCTATATCCTATTCAACTCTAAACCAGCCGCTGGCGATAACCCCGATGTAAGACCTGCACCTGATCTACCTGATGATCAACCCACCATTATTATTCCTGAAGCATTACAAGATATCATGAACGATGATCAGTACGGACCAGAACATAAACAAAAAATTAAAGACATCTGCAGAGATGATTATAATAAACAGTTAGAAGCTAAAAACTTTCCTAATTTGCAAGATGATCTGGTAAAAGCGATTAATGAAACAAGTACACCTAATCCAGAATTTATAAAAGACTTAATCAATGGTCGTTATAACGATTTACAAAAGCATATAGAAAATAAAAATATCATAAATGCAGCACCTGATGCAGACAAAAACAAAACCAATACTGACAAAGATAAAATCAAAAAACCAACTGTAGAGCCGAAAACCCTTGCGGAGCTGTATCCACATGCAATGCAAGCAACCAGACAGAACATACCGGTGGTGAGACAAAGAGGTGCTAGCTGTGGATATCATGGCGTACTCAATTCCATCATGTCAATACAGGGTATACATGAGAATCAGGCAAACGATCTGATTAATGCAAAATTTACCCAAAAAAATGGTACGTGGCGCGCCCCTATGATTCAAAACCGTAAAAAGGCACTCGTAAAAAATTACATTGAAAACACTGTTCATAAGTGCATGCTACTCAGTACTAAAGAAGAACAGACTGCATGGAATACTGCAAAAGCTGAGTGGAATGACGCAGGATGGTGGCACAAATTTTGGAATAACGCTCCCAAAAAACCGGTAAGAAGGTTGAATGCTCATGAAAGAAGAGCTCTCGGTCGTATTGCTAATGCCTATGCTCATGCTTTTGTTTTGAATGAAAATTTAAATATATTACGAGAAAATCCGGCTGATCTGGAAAATCAACTACAAGAAATAATTCGCCAAGATCGTCCGCACATATCAGCAGAAGAAGTACAGAACATTTCACAATATATTCAAACAATCGACTTTACTGAATTACCGATCGAAATAGCTCATGCAAATACACTCGTAGAACAAGCGCGTACATATGCCTATGGATCAAATCTAGAAACTGATCTCTATGGCGACAATCTTAACACAGCAGAATTAGAAACATTGAAAACCATTGCATTGCAAGAATATGGTATCAATGATGATGTTATAACTATCATTGACGATACAAGTTTGCTCAATACCCAAGCGTATCAAGACATACTTAACCCTGCTAGAGAGCAAATGCTTGAAACCAACTGTAGACACGCCTTTTGCATGAGAACAAGCCGTAATACTAATTATAATGAACGTGAAGTCGAACAATTAATGAAAACGATCAATGATGCCAATGCTACAAAAGAAGCAAAGGACAAGGCAGAGTTAAGGCAACGCGCTATTAACAGTACACTCAGTGCTGACACAGGCGCTACACACTGGATCTCTGTCACTTTAAATCGCGTTAATGGACAGAACACCTATTGCGCAAAAGACTCTATGGGTCGCGACTACACTGAGCAACATAATTTCTTACAGCTCATTGAAGCACTTGAAAAACCAGCTATTCCTCAACCTATTGAAATAATTGAACAACCAGAAAATAAAAATGACACCGATACAACAACTGATGACCAAGCATTCGCAAAAGCCCTTGCTGCTGACATTACTTCTAAATTAAAAGAACAGAATGCTATGACAAAAGAACAAACTGTTATCACCGATAAAGACACCACCAATACCAATGCTGAAAAAGAAGTCATTGTGCAGCCTAAGCCATCTTCTAACCCACAAAAATTGGCTTCAATACCGACCCTAGCACAAATAGGCAATAGCTGCGCACACCATGCACTCAAAAACGCGAATGACATACTACGTATGCTTCAGAAAGCAGAAATATTCGAGATGCAGAATGATTTTGAAGCAATAGCAACACGTATAAGCAAGAGCTTGTGCAGCGATGCATCCAAAGCAAAGATTATTGCTCTATTCGATGAAAAAAATTGCTCTGGTGAATGGCGAGAGTTAATCAGGCCAGGACGCCTCCCTGAAGCACTTAAAGAAAGTATTTATGACAAACTTTTACGCAGCGTGCCGCTCAATGATGAACAAACAACACTATACAATGAACAAATGGCACAATATCAATTAGACAAATCCAACTGGGATGAAAGACAAAAAAACCATGACTATCTGGAAAAAGATCCTATGCCACAAAAGCCAAAGCTACCCTATAGCACATTGATTGATACCATACTAGTAAGACCTACAAGCACTAGCACAGTAAAAAACTATCTAAGCAATATTGCTAATGCATGCACAACCCAACTAACAAATACTGATAACACAATTATTTTACGTGAAGATGTTAGGCTGGAAGAAATATTAATGGATGTCATGCGCGAGCATGCGCCATCATCCTTACAAAACGATGAAGAAAATTATAACCAATGTATTACCTTTCTCAGCCCTGCTGAATTACGAAAAAACTTTGGTGAAGAAATAACCATACAAACTGCAACAAAAGGCAATAATCCACAAGCAAGAAAACTGCTTGGCAATGATCTTAGTGATGAGGAATTACAACACTTGCTGGATAATGGCAACGTAGAACATGCGCGAAATATTTCCATAATTGCGCGCATAGAAACTTCAGAATTTGTAGCAGGAAATTCATACGCACTTTCAGATGCCCTACCACTGGTCAAAACAAAAATGATGAATGATAGCTGTTCACATGCCTTCTTACTACGATCAGGTTTGGTTAACGTAGAAGATGGTGCAGCACATCAGGGAACCCATTGGATCTGCGTTGTATTGTATCGCGTTAATGGACAAAACCACTATATTATTGCTGATTCGCTCGCAAATAAAAAATCTGATAGCAAAACTACCCTACTCAATAAAAATGACCGCACCAACGACGATGATGTAACCTTTTTAATTGGGCAGTTAGAAGCATAAACAAAACAAGCATTTAAGAATATCAATAGGCAGCGCTACGCAATATGTAGCGCTGCCTATTTTCTTGCATGCCTATTCACCTACATGATATGTTTCCTTAAAAAAGGGAACGCCCATGTCATCATACAAACAAACAATTACACTCGCCCTTCTTGCAACAATAACCAGCTGCACCTCTGCTATGGAAACTGATCAACCGTCGCGCGAAACGCACTATGGCGTGATAACGAAGACGGATAATCAACTTGCACCAATTACCTGGGCCCACGCAACGCTCAGCACACTCACACGCAAAGAAAAAGTTGGTCAACTGTTCATGATTGCCGCAATTTCAGATATCGCACAAAATCCTGGATTTTTGGAGCACACACCCTACATCATGGACAAAGACTACGTCAAACAACTCATTACCGACTACCATGTTGGTGGTGTTATTTTTTTAGGACTCAGTACCGCACAAAAACAATATGAACTCACGCAACAGTTTCAACAAATCAGTACTATCCCCTTGCTCATCGGACAAGATCTTGAATGGGGTTTGCATATGCGCCTGCGCGATACCATACAATTTCCCTATGCACTTACTCTCGGAGCGTTACAAGACAATGAACTGCTGTATCAACTCGGCAAAGAGATTGGTAAACAATGCCAGTCAATCGGTGTACACATAAACTTTGCTCCCGTAGTGGACATCAACACGAATCCAAATAATCCGGTCATTAATCACCGTTCATTTGGCGACAACCCTGGAAACGTCAGTCAAAAGTCTGCTGCATTTGCGCGTGGACTACAAGATGCAGGCATTATTGCATGCGCAAAACATTTTCCTGGACATGGTGACACTGATGTAGATTCTCATTATGATTTACCACTGATACGTCATAACATAGATCGCTTACATAACATTGAACTCACGCCATTTAAGTATCTCATAGCAGAAAATATTCCTGCCATTATGACTGCACATATCGCAGTACCCAGCCTTCGCTCTTGTGAGCTTCGGCAGGCAGGCCCTGCGCTTGAAAAACATACCAACGTTCCGGCAAGCCTTTCATATAGCGTGGTAACCGAATTACTCAAAAACGAACTTGGTTTTACTGGCCTTGTTATTACCGATGGACTTGGCATGCGTGGCGTTACCAAAAATTATGAACCTGGCTATGTCGAGCTCAATGCTCTACTTGCGGGCAATGATATACTCTTGTGCCCGGTTGATGTGCCATGCGCAGTAGATCTGATTATGCATGCGATTGAAAATGAACAATTTTCTGAAGATGAACTTGATGCTCGTGTGCTTAAAATATTATCGGCAAAGGAATTGGTGTTCATGCAAAGAAATAAGGGGCCGTTCGCCCTGAGCCTGTCGAAGGGTCGGCCCCATTCATACTTCGACGAGCTCAGCACGAACGGGGAATATAATCATGACAACTTACATACAAAGCACGCATACGATCTCAAGCGAACGCTCTACAATAATACCATAACCGTAGTACGTGATTCATTTTCTTGCCTGCCACTTGATACCACAAAGCCAATTACGCTCCTGCAAATTGGATGCGCAAACATACAATCATTTGCGCAAGAAGTATGCACAGCATTACCAAATAACACCTCCATACATTCATACAATCCAACTGATACAGACCAATGTTCTACGAATCTGATTGCGCAACTTCCTACCGAAATCCCTATCATTATTGCACTACACGGCATGAATAGAGTAGCGCGTGAAAACTATGGCATAACGCAGACGATACAAAACACTATCAAACAAATTCATGCGCATAATGCGAATACATTGCTTGTAGTCTTTGGCAATCCATATAGCTGTGCATTGTTTGAATATCTACCCGGACTTGTCTGCGCATACCAAGATGATGTCGATGCACAAGTTGCTGCAGCAGAAATTTTGCTGGGAAAATTAGAAGCACAGGGTAAGTTACCGGTTTCCATAACATAAATTCAATAATAAAAATCCCGTTCGTCCTGAGCCTGTCGAAGGATGAATAGGGTTACCGTTAAGAAAAACTCTATTCAATAAATAATTATGCTGACTATTTTGAAAAATTTTATTTATTTTTTTAAGGGATCCCGTTTATATCCTTCGACAAGCTCAGGACGAACGGGATTTTTATTTTGCTTCATTAGATTGAACATGCCTTTCTATTTTTATTTATAAAAAAGATGTGGGTAATGCATAGTCGCAACGACGATCAGTGGTTTATATTTTTTGGTTTGAGCTTTGTCTTCTATTTCAATGGAAGATATAAATTACCTAACCGTCTATCCAATCACTTTTTCCTATGATGCAACGCTCCGAGGAATAATATTTGTATGCAAGTAAAAAATAACCCAATAATAGGGGAGTACGATATAAGACCAGGTTGTGAGCCGACAAAAAAATTAGATGCCATATGTATCAAAATTGCTGGCTCAATGCGCTGAGTTTTGTAGGTAATTATTCCAAGTAAAAAAGAAAAGGGAAAGTGCCCATTAATAAAAAACAGTTCATACATTGTTGATGAAGAAATTCCAGCATGCATTATGGTAAATGCTGCAGAACTGATCAGGTTAAAAATAATAAATTCAATTCCTGACATGCGATATTTAATGAAAAATGAACGAGCGAATAATTCTTCTAAAAAAGGGAATGCACTTACACCAAAAACAATAGAATTAAACATGGGCCAAAATTCCCAAGTAAAAAATTCAGAATATAGAATATATAATATCAGTGAATATAGGATGTATAATATAATTAAGGCACTTATAAGCTTTGCAAGTATTTTCCAATTAGGCAGACGCAATGGATATTCAAAAAATAATACCTGATTATGAGTTGATGAATATTCGCATGTTTTATAACAAACAATAATCAAAATTAAAATACAAACCAACCAACTCATAGCATATAAAATTGGTACAGCTTGTATTAGGCGACCTGGACCATATACCAACAACCAAGAAATTACACCGAATATAAGCGGTGCTAATGCCCAAAATAATTTGCCTCCATATGCACTGATATATGTTTTGATGTCATATTGAATATTCATATAGCCCTTTTATTAAAACAGCGCTAAGCAATAACCATTAGTATGAAAAACCACCTTTAACCCAAATTTGCGCTTGTGAATAACCACTATTATTGCACACATTGGTGTTTGCCCATTCAGCAGAACCACCAATCCCAATGTATGGCTTTAATTTCTCTGCACAGTGCCATGCACAACCAACGTGAAAAAATAGTTTATGCGTAAATGCGCGTGGTAATAATGGCGAATCAGAATTGATATCATCATCGGATAAAAAGATTGGCGGATTTGAGGTGTTAATTTGGCCTTGATCAATATCCAAATCCGTTGCATCGGCAAACGTAACCTGATTCAATGGAGCGCCAGATTCATCAAATGCAAGCGCAGGCGAATCTGCATTTTCATTTCTAAATTCTACGCCAGAAACAAAATTGCCTTGTGCTTGCGCTTTATGCAAGGTCGCCTGACTTTGACTCACACTCATACGCACTGGCAGCTCTTCAAAAGTGGGCTCAAAGCCATATACCTGCGCATCGCCTTTCAGAACATAGCGATCACTTTCTAAACGGCAACGGCAATCACCTTTTTCTTTGCTTCTACCCCAAAAATTATACCCTATATCACATTCAAGGCCATCAGCACGTTGATACGCGCACTTGAGCACAATATCAGCCTGCACTGCTATGCTAATATCTGTCGGCAATGTGGTAACGTTAACCAACGGCTGTATACACCCAATGTATTGATGTTCAGCAGGCGGACCACCCGCTGCCCCCACTTGCAAATTGGTTGAACCCTCACCAAACACCTGTGCTAACATATAGCGACTCCCTGGCCCACTTTTTAAATCATATGAACGACGTTGCCTGTCGGCAAACAGGTGAGTTACATTGGCATCCACATACAAAGCGAAGGTATGACACGCATTGCACGATTGCCATACGTCAACATGACCAGTCACACCAGCACCCAATTCCCAATGGTGACTATTACCAACAATTGCTTCAAACAAAAACTCTGCGTCTGGACGATTGCCAGTCGGCGTTGCAAAACGAATTTCACACCCCAAATGGTACCAATCACTCAAAAGAAAATTGTTCCCCAATGCAACTTGAATCTCTGCAATCCTGGTTTTAATCTGCCGGCCCCAAATTCTACCAAAATGCAACGGTTGCAAGTCACCAACGCTCGTGAGCCCTTCAAATGCTTCACGCACATTGGTATGCATTGCGGGACGCTCAATTTTTTCTGGCCCCATATAACCACCGGGATAAAACGTAAAAGTGCCACACATGCTGAAATTAGCACCATTATCCAAGACCGTTTCTTGTAAAACCAGATCCCACTTTGTATGCACAAGCGGAACGTGTACGCGCAGGTAGGTACCATTACAAAGACAATCAAGACCTTGATACCAATTTAAATCAAAAATAACGTTGGAAATAACCGGATCGAATGAAACACAACTTTGAAAACAGAATGGCAATCCAAAGTAGTCGGCCAAAATGTCATTCGCCCCACGATTCATCGCTTTGCTGCCAGAAAAGAAAAGACACTCAGAACCAAAAAGGAACTTACTTATCGCCTCCGTGTGAAATGAATGAGTATAGTCAACCGCTAATGCTGCCGTACCATAACAAGTAGTTTTATCGGGTTGATTAATTTCTTTTTCCCAACTGACTAATTCAAGCACCGCATTAACACTTTGCGAGCGAGTAGAAAAGAAGGTACGTTCGCCAAAGATGGCATGTCATACTTGCATGCTGACAGATAACGCTTACTAAAAAAATTATGTAGCCTGCCCGAAACGGCTTCAGTTTACGGTAATTCATTACGCTCTCCTTACATGCTCAAGGTGACAATATCAAAAAAATTGACCTGATCTACTCAGGCCAATTGTAAAAATATACGTAGGATAAGCACAATAGTTTTGTGTAGCAATGCTAAAATTAATTATCAACCGTTTGTTTTATCTCCAAAAAAAATTGGTTGGTAATTTAAGATGGTGAGCCAGGTCATCTTAAACACTTCTACTAGCTCTCTCTGTTTTCTCTCTTTTTCCTTTTGCTCCTCATTAAAAACTCGCAACTGCTCTTCAAGCTCCTCACATTGTGTGCGCAACGTTCGATATGCTTCTTGCTGCTGCAATTCTACTTGATGAGCATCAGTAATATTTGACGATACGTTCTTCCTGTTGATTAATGGTCACAGCCTGACCAGCTACCGTATTTTGAAGATGTGCGATATGTGCTACATGGCCATTAATGGTTACTTGAGCATCATCTAACAATTTTTTTGGTGTCACAAGACGCCGCAATGGGGTATCCCAATCATGAGCATAACCAATACATTCAAATGCAAGATAGGCAAAACAGCCTGCAATAATTTTTCTATGCTTTTTTATTTCTTCATACAACGCACGTGTTTTTTCACACGCAACCACGTATGCGTAGTTCGTTTTTTCACGCACTGTATCGCTCAGAGTAGCACGCGTGCCGGTATGATAACAGATGACAACGGATAAAAAGATAAATCGTAAGCGATGGTTCATTCCACTCTCCTTGGGTACTCAAAAAATAAAGGTGTCAAAAAAAAATTGGCTTAATCTTCATACAAAGACCAAGCCAATTTTAAAATATATTCAACATAAGCACAATATTTTCTATGCAAACCAAAAAAGATACAGTGATTAGCATTCCATATATTTTTCCAGCTGCTCCATAAGTAACTGTTGTTGTTTTTTAAGATCCTCTAATTCTTTATTCTGCAACTGCTTTTCCAGCGCTTCATAACGAAGCTGTAATGCGTGATAGTCTCTGAGAGCATCATCCAGCAATTTTTTTGGCGTAAACAGACGACGCAATGGTGTATCCCAATCCTGAGAACAACCAAAGCCTTCAAAAGCAAAATAAGAAACCATACCAACGATACCAGCGATAAGCTTTTTGTGTCTTTTTATCGCTTCATACGCGGTACGAGTTTCTTCACAGGTACAGCGATACACCCGTTTAACTTTTTCACGCGCTATAGACAAGATGTGTTTATCAGAACCTGCACTCATTCCTACGTGATAAGATATGACACTCAATAAAAAGATTATGACTTTACGACTCTTCATGATGTCCCCTGTGTTTTTCGATACACCATACCAAAAAAATAGACCTGCTCTAGATAATTAGAACAGGTCTATTTTAAAAATATACAGAGGATAAGTTCAATAGTTTCTGTAAAATCCTACGACATATCGTTATTTATTATCAGAATCGTGGTTACCTAAAGACACCATCAAAAATTACTGAACCACACAGCTCCTCGGATCATCTTCTTGCTTTTCACTATCAACTTCGTTTTCCTCAGCAGAATTATCTGTGTTGTTTAATTCATGAAATTCAGCAAAATCCCTAATGTTCATATCAGCAAAGCCATTAGTTGTTGATTCACTATTAGCAAGTGGATTATCAAAAGCAGGATGTTCAACTTGCTGATCCTGAGGAAGATAAGTGACCTTCTCGACCCACGAATCATAACTTCCATTATTATCATTCCCTTTGCTAACAGCAGCATTAAGTTTCTCTTGCTCAATACGCTTAGCATCTTTTTCCGCTTGTTCATCACGCTCACGCTCAAGTAAAGCCTTTTCCATTGCAAAAATAGAATCACTTGTACTTGTTGATGGCACAGGACTGACTGCATCAGCTATTATTGATTCACCAGATTGATTAAGCAAAGCACTATAGTCTCCTGGAGAATTATGGACAGCACCATTACCATTCACCTTATCACCATTAGGCTTTACAGCTTCCTTAATGAAATTAACAATGAGACTATCACTTACGATATTACTTTCTGACGAATTGTTATTATTGTTTTGCACCGGTCTGTTTGTAATCACATTACCCTGCACAGGTTTACAACTTGCTATTTTTTGAGCATCAGCAAGAACAAGTCTTTCCTTAGGCGAAAGAGTTGGAAGATGCACATTATCATACGAATAATTAGCTTGCTGCTCATCCAGCTGGCCACGAGCAATTGCACGATGGTGTTCTGCACGGTTCTTCAACTGCGAGCCAAGGTGCATAGAAGACTTTGTATCAATCGCTTGCTCAAATGGAGAAGATTTTTCTACAGCACTAACAAAACCTAGAACAGAATCAGCCAAGCCTGTTATATCTTCTAAGTTAACACCATCATATGCTGATTGAGCTACAGAGGAAACGAAGCTTTTACTCACTTCTATATTACTGCTTAGAAAATCATTTCTGCTCTTCTCTAGCTTTTCAAGCTCTATCTTCAATAAATCATCCAAATTAGTGCATGATTTCGAACTCATGTTATTTACTGATTGAGCCATAGAAGAAGATCCCACATTGCTGCTTACGAAATCATTTCTATCTTGCTCTAACCCTTCAAACACTAACTTCTGCAAATCCTCCAAATTAATGCATGATATCGAATTCATGTTATTCGTTGATTGCATTATAGAAGAAGGAACTATCGAGCTATCTCCCAAACCATTTCTATTTCTATCGATTAAGCTTTGATTAAACTTCTCAATCTTAACCACGGATTGTATAGGGTTGCTAAAAAATGCATCTAGATCAAAATCATTAACCGCAGACTGATCCAAATTAAAGCCGGACACACCCTGTACAGAATGATTCAATGGTTTCAAAGGTTTCAAGAATGAACCATTACCAAGTCCACTACTAACATCATTAGAAGGTCCTTGTACCCGCACTTCTCCGTTATAAATTACCGTAGAAATAGCATCAAGCGCCCCTTTAAATTCCTTTACATTCAAAGAATCTTCTGGATCAGGTATCATAGACCAACACTGCATATAACTTTGATAAGCATTGTTTGCCACTTTACTATGCACATACAGATTAAACGCATTCTCATGCGAGTTAACGACCATATTTCCATTTTTCCACGAACCTAATCGCTGTATTTTCTCAAAAGAGTTCGTCAGCATCGCATACAGTGACCGCAATATAGCATCAGAATCACAGTTTGATAAATAAGATTGAATAGTCCCATTGTTAGCACTGAATCCAACTAACGTATTAAGTTGACCAAAGGCATAATTGAGTTGCCCAAAATAATTGTCTATAACGGGATAAATATATGCACAATTTCGATCAAAATTATCTGCTGTAATACCGGCAAACTGCATCGTTTTAACATTCTTTTCCAACGATACTAGTGCACCATTAATTTGATTAATAACACACGCAATAGCGCTCTGAGTTAAAGTAACCAATTTATTAAAAGTATTAGAGAGTGTTGCTTGTTGATTAGTATATGCAGCAAGTTTTGAACAAAACTCAAGTCTAGGTGCCTGTAGCATCAAATTCTGAATTATACCAACAGGATCTTGGCCAGCTTGAAGACCGTATTCCAAACTATTAAACACTTGAAGAATAGCGCCATGTTCATAATTCAATGCAGCTTGCGCTCTTCCTTGTTCAAATGCACGACGATCACTTTCTTCTCTATCTTCACGCAATAATCGTTCCTGAGTTTGTGCCCTGTCTGCAATATCTTGATTAAGCTGCTTAATTTGAACATCTCTTTCTCGTATCACAATATTCAAATCATCTATCTCAAGATTCAAGCGCTCTACTTCTTTCTGTAATGTCTCACGTTCATCATTAGTCTCACCAACTTCCAATTCTACCGAAGCTGTATATTCTAATATTCCCTGGTTTGCGATTGTCAATTTTGATTGCAATTCTTCAGCCTGCTTTTGCGCTTGCTTTTGTGCTTGCTCTAGTTGCTCCTGTAATGCTTGCTGCGCTTGCTGATGCTCATTAGTAAGCCTATTAATCTCATTGGTAACATCTTGTTTATGTTGAGCTTCAAGATCTCGCTGCGCTTGCTGATGAACATTATCAAGTCTAGTACACTCATCATTAACGTCTTGTTGATGTTTATTCGTAAGGTTTTGAAGTTCTTGAGCATGATTACGTTGAAGCTTATTTATACGTTGCTCAGTCATTACACCATGTTGAGTTTGTTCACTGATCAACGCTTGTTGATGTTGCGCTCTAAGCTTTTGTATCACTACAGCCTGGACATTAATAAGTTCATTATTACGGCTTGCAATGCGTCTGAACGTTAGTAAAGTTCCGTGCTTCTTGAGTTGCGTCGCAGTGCGAAACGTTGAGCCTGTTGATTGTCATGATTCAGCGATTAATTTGAGCTTCTTTATTACGTATTCGACCGTTCAATTGCTCTATTTGCTCGAACGTTCTTAAAAACTATTAGAGTTAGCTTCGTTCGTTTGTCGTCCAAGTTGAGCTTGCACTTGTGAGCTTGTTGTTGAACTTGTCGGTTATTTTGATTAAGCCTATCAATATGATTATTATGTCTATCCAAATCTGCTTCCACATCATTCATCATGCGATGCTGCCCATCTTCAAGATCCACAATTTGCTGATTAAGATTTACGATGTTTGCATTAGCATTATTTAACCGACCAGTAAGATTTACATTATTCTGATTAGCGATATTTAGATCTTCATTAGCATTATTTAATTCACCAGTAAGATTCACATTATTTTGATGAGCGTTATTTAACTGACCAGTAAGATTCACATTATTCTGATTAGCGATATTTAGATTTGCGTTAACAATATTTAAATCTGCGTTAGCAATATTTAGATCCGCATTAGCAATATTTAGATCTGCGTTAGCAGCACGTAAATCTGCATTAACAGCATTTAGCTGACCAGGCAATAAGAAAATACGACTGAATAAGGTATATTTACCAAAAGCCCACAGTGAAGCTTCAAGCGCTAAATATGCCATTCCAGCAGTCATAAGTTTATTTTCTTTTGCTTTTTCATACAATGCAAGCGCTTTTTCACGAGCAACTGCATACGCATTATTAGCTTTTGTACGCACTTTGCCTGCCGCCTGGACTGACCAGTCACGTACATGAGACATTTTTTGCTTGGCTTGCGCTACGTAATCAACGTTTTGCGCACCTGCTTGGCTACCTGCCATTGCAAGAGCCAATAAAACGATATTCATTTTTCTTCTTGAAAACATAAGGATACCCCTCATTTAAAGATATTAAAAAAACAATTCTTAACTACATCTTCTATCAGCGTATCAATGAAAACTAACTTTGTAAAAGGCTACCGGGTAAAAATCGAGGATAATTAAGCGAATTCTATGTAAAATTATCTATTTGAATTTTAATCATGAATAAGTGTGCTCAGAAGTAAAAAAGCGCCTAAATACGCCCCTATTTTATGGACAAATAGAATAATTGCCCTATTCAGCTAAAAAAGGACATGCTTTCTCAGGAGAATCTGCTACACTTAACTAAGTTGACACCGGTAATCACTTTTAGTATCAGGCGCTATCCCCATGAAAGTAAAACGTAAAAAAGGATATTTTTCGATATCAGCTGTTGCTAAAATGTTCTCAGTACACCAGCAAACCATCAGATTGTACGAAAAAGAAGGACTTATTAGCCCCAAACGCTCTGAAGGCAAAACGCGGCTGTTTTCTGATGAAGACATTGACCGGCTTGAAAGCGTTATCTACCTGACCCATGAACTTGGCATCAACCTTGCCGGGGTAGAAATGATACTGAAACTTAAAAAACAGATTACCAAAATGCAGCAAGAGATGAATAAACTCTTCAAGGATACACAGCAACAATTGGATGAAAACGTCAACGTATCAAAAAAAGCAGTACTTTCAAGCGCACAAGAATTAATGAAAATAAAACAGAAGTCTTTACAGGGAAAACTACCCGAACCAGTAATTCATGACGATGCCGAGTTACATACCGTTGATGTAGATAACTGGGAAATTGAATACGACGAATAACCCAGCCTTCGCCAAGGCTTCGGCGGGCAGGCACAGCAAGCTAACGGCCTATTTTAATTAAGAAGCTATCCTTTAGGAGGTACTTATGTTCTTTAACAAATTAAAAACAATCATATTGCTCGGATCGCTGAGCGGGCTCCTTATGCTTATCGGTGGACTGATAGGCGGAACCTCCGGCATTCATTATGCGCTCATTATATCCTTACTTTTTAATGGCATAGCCTATTTCTTTTCTGACCGCATTGTGCTCAACATGTATGGCGCACGTCCTTTGGACCCACAAGCATATCCACAGATCTATGCTATTGTGGAAGAACTTTCACATGCTATGCATCTGCCTATGCCAAAATTATGGTTGGTGCACAACCCGATGGCAAACGCATTTGCAACCGGCAGAAATCCATCACATGCATCCATTGCAGTGACAACCGGCATTCTTGATCTGCTTGATCAACATGAATTGCGTGGTGTTCTTGCCCATGAACTTGCACACGTAAAAAACCGAGACATTTTGGTCGCCACTATAGCCGCAACCATAGCAACCACCATTGGTTATATGGCAAACACGCTCCGCTGGGCATCCCTTTGGTCAAGCGGTAACGACAGGCGCCGCAGTGGAAATCCATTTTTATTACTTTTGGTAAGCATTTTGATGCCTATTGCTGCCACCATCATCCAGCTTGCTATTTCCCGTTCACGTGAATATTTAGCAGATGAAACTGGTTCGCATCATTGTAATGATCCTCTTGCCCTTGCGTCTGCGCTTGAAAAATTACATAATCATATCCCTCATGCGCATTTACACAATGCTGATGCACAACAAGCAAGCACGGCGCCGTTATTTATCGTACATCCATTTGTCGGTAGTAACTGGATGTCCCTATTTTCTACTCATCCGCCAGTAGGCAAGAGAATAGAGCGACTTAACGCACTTTATCGAAAAATGTTTTTAAATAGTTAAAAAAAATGGCAGGCTATAATCAGGATAGATTATGGTCACAAATAATGCTAAGGAAGGGTTACTTTATGAACAATGAATTTATGCACGATGATACACAGTTTGTACTTTCCTATGAATTGCTCTGCCTACTACGCTGGCTTACTGAACATGATGCAGAAAAATTGAAAAAGATTATTGCCAAAGCAATTTCTTGCGAAGAGTTAAGCGAAGAAATGAAGGGAATAGACAAGCCAGACACGCTTGCGCAAACTCAAAATATTCAATACAATATTGTCGATTTCCTGAGCTTACTTGAATCTCTATTGCTGGAAAGCATGGCAGAACAGTTGGACAAAAAGGCTCGTCAGAAAAATTTAATGCCAGCTATTGAACAGATCGATTCTTCAATATGTGACACCGCAGTGGTACGGTTTAGCTTAGAAAAAGCAACGACGCAGATGGAGTTCAATCCAAAAATCAATCCAAAAGAGCAGTTGTTCAAAGAGCTGCTTAAACGATGGAAGCCTGACAAGAACATGCTGAATTAAATTAAAGCGAATTTTAAGAATTATAATGCCCCTGAAATATGGGGCTTTTTTATGTTTTTTTACTGACAACATACTTGTCTAAACACCGGAAATAAACTATTCTTTACCATCAGGAATACCATTTTATACACGATCAATTACCTAAGAAGACAACAATGCAAAAACGATTTACTCAAAACTTACTTTTTACACTGCTCTTCGCAGCACAAATTTCAGTCAACGCATTTGGCATGGATCCTACTTCGCTCTATGAGCTACGAAGGACAGGAAACGAACAACTCAAACTGCTTCCCGAAATCCAGGCAAAAATAGTCACCACCATACTCGATATTTATTTGGATGAGCTTGAAACTATTCAAGAATACTATGCAAAAGAGATATATCCATACCAGAAAGAAGATAGACTACCTCTTTACCAAAAGAATACCCACACCTTTATTAAAAAGATTATGTATTGGATAGAACGCACACGTTTTAGCCCTGTACAAGAAAATATTGATATTAATACCAAAACCAAAAAAGGTAACACTTTTTTGTACCATGTCATAAAGAATGCAGGTGATAGAGAGAATGATCATATATCTGATATATGCACCTTTACTCAATATTTACTTGAACATAATGCAAACCCAAACATACAAAACAAGGATGGAAAAACAGCTTTTTGGCATTGCATGTGGAACTGCCTTGACCGATTCAATTTCTCAACTTTTTATAGCAATTCTCAAAAAGAAATCTTCAAAAATTTAATACAGCTTTTTCTCAAACATAATGCAGACCCTAATGCTTCTTCACACGATGGTGGATTGTGCTTATTAGCAGAAAGAGAATATTCTGATATGGTAAAAGAAATACTGCAGCATAGCGACATTAAAGCTTTTATGAACAGCAAAGACAAAGGTACCTGCACTCCTGCGCACAGTGCAGCTGCACTATTAAATATAAATTTCTTGCATATTTTGGCCGATGCTGGCGCGGATTTTAATATCAAAGATTCTGGCGGGAATACACCTTTAAAGTGGGCATTAGGCTGCAAAGGCGACTTTATGGAAGATATATGTGGTACTGAACGTACTGATGCTGTGATTAGTCTTCTGCAAAATATGACACAAACAAGCAATCAATAAACCCACAGCCAATTGGAAAACAACAATGACCAACAAACTTTCTCAAACTCTCCTGCTTGCACTACTCTGCACAACACACATTTCAGTCAATCTGTGCGCTATGAAACGTACATTATCAGATCAAGAACAAGAACAGATCAAACTGCTTCCTGACATCCAAGGCAAAATAATCACTACCATAGTTGACCTTTATTTGAATGAACTTGAAGACATTATCGAAAATTTTGAAAAAAATATCCGACCACATCTAAAATGGGGCCTGGGCCCATTCACCTCATTTTCATATAAAAAAGGTAAAGGGGACAAACTGCTTGATAAAATAATGTATTGGGTTCGCTACATATATTCTAATCCATTACAAGTAACTATTGATCTCAATAGCAAAACCAGAACAGGCAATACCCTCTTGCACCACGCAACAAAAGCTGCAACTGACTTTGAATGTAAAGGTTTCGATCCATGCAATGTGCACTACTTACTTGAACATGGCGCAAAACCAAATGAGCAAGATAATAAGGGTCGCACCGCTTTTTGGTACTGCATGCTTGCCCTTCCAATGGAATTATCCTCCAACGATGTCTTTACTAAAAAAGAGAAACAAAAATTAGTATCCCATTTTATCAAACATGGGGCTAATCCTAACGTCTCTTCATGCGACAATGACTTCATACATATACTCGCATCAAGACAATATTCTGAATCAATCAAACAAATAATCGCACTTGCCGATATCAAAACCTATATCAATCATAAAGACAAAGCGGGTAACACTCCTATTCACGAGGCAGCGCTACATACAAATCTAGAATTTTTACGCATGTTAAGCGATAATGGTGCTGATTTTAATATCACAAATGATGAGGGAAAAACGCCTTTGGAGTATGGAATGCCTTTGAAATATGTAGTGAATAATGAGGACGTGATTGAATTTCTAAAAAGTGTAACACAAACAAGCAATCAATGAACCTCAAGTAACCCAATGTAAGAACTAATATGGCCCCCGCAATATGGGGCTTTTTTTATAGCTTTTACTGACAATAGTAGCGTAGTTGGCAAAAATCGACTAAATTTGTATACCATACTATACAAAAATCGTGGAAATTTGCTTAGTAGACTATGCATCTTTCGTAAAAAAGAGATCAAAAAAGGAAAAATGTCTGATTTTTGTATACCATACTATGCAGAAATTGACAGAATTTGTATACTAGGCCATACTTTTTTCATAACAACGATGAGGTGAGGTGCCATAGTCTAACAATTTTAAGAAAGAACAATAAGATCATGTTTAAGAGACTTCTTACATTACCCCTTGCTCACAAACATAGCATTTTCCTTTTTGGCCCCCGTGGAACTGGCAAAACATCCTATATCAAGGCCCATGTGCCCGATGCAATTTATTTAGATCTCTTGGACTTTTCTACCTATACCCAACTCTCATTAGACCCAAACAAACTAGAAAAACTGATACCATCTGGGTATACCGGATGGACCGTTATTGATGAAGTACAAAAAATTCCCGCATTACTTAATGAAGTTCATCGCCTTATAGAACATAGAAAATTCAAATTCATTTTGACCGGATCAAGTGCAAGAAGCTTAAGAAGACATGGGGTAAACCTTTTAGCCGGAAGAGCTCTTATCTACCATATGCATCCTATGACTATCCAAGAACTTGGCTCTCACTTTACCCTTGAACATGCGCTGCAATTTGGTTTGCTGCCCGCTACGTTTGATCATGCAGACCCTCAAAAATATTTAGAAAGCTATGTACAAGCGTATGTCAAAGAAGAAGTACTACAAGAAGGCCTCACCAGAAACATTGGTTCCTTTAATCGTTTTTTAGAAATTGCGAGCTTTTCACAAGGCCAAGCGCTGAACATATCAGAAATTGCGCGTGAACTTGCCATCAACAGAACTACGGTCGCTAACTATTTTGACATCTTAGAAGATCTGTTATTAAGTATCAGAATTGATTCTTTCTCACAACGAGCAAAAAGAAAAGTGATTGCGCATCAAAAATTTTATTTCTTTGATGCTGGTGTGTATAAAACATTACGTCCAATGAAGCGGCTTGATACACCTGAAGAAGCTGAAGGCGCTGGCTTAGAAACATTGTTCTTGCAATCATTACGCGCTATTAACGATTATTATGAACTTAAATACAAAATACATTTTTGGCGAACTCAAGCTGGTGATGAAGTTGATTTTGTTATCTACGGTCAACATGGATTCCATGCATTTGAAATTAAACGATCATCGCAAATAACCAGCAAATCATTGAAGGGACTCAAAACATTCGGTGAAGAATATCCTGAAGCACAATTGTACATACTGTTCCTTGGCAAACACAAAGAATATCATGGCAATATAACCGCTATTCCTTTTGAGCAAGCATTACAAGAACTACCACAACTTATTGGAAAACAACCATGACAAACAAAATTTTCCACACTTTCCTTCTTGCACTACTCTGCACAACACAAATTTCAACCAACGCATTTAGCATGGATCCTACTTCGCTCTATGAGCTACGAAGGACAGGAAATGAACGACTCGAACTATTGCCTGAAATCCAGGGAAAGATAGTCACCACTATACTTGATCTTTATTTAAGTGAGCTTGAAGAGACTATTCAAAAATTTAATGAAGATGGATGTCCTTTGATCGAACCTGTAAATATTTTTCATAATTGTTTCTTGTACAAGAAGCATGATACACATTCTTCTCTCTACAAAATATTATACTGGATTCACTGTACACGTTTTAAGCCATTACAAGAGCATATTAACCTTGACACTAAAAGCAGCCATGGAAATACTATTCTGCATCATACAACAAGAGCAAGCCTTGATGACTTACATGATACACCGATATTAAGTCTTAAATATACTGACAGCGGTGACTTATATATTTCTGAGCCAGATCAAGGTCATGATGCTACTGACATGTTCAATCTCACGCGCTATTTACTTGAGCATAAGGCAAATCCAAATACTCACAATAATCTTGGAAAATCACCCTTTGTTATGTGGACGAAATTTTTTTCTATGGGTCTTGCCAGACGGCCAGTAGAAGACGAATTAATACATCTTTTTTTAGACAATAAAGCTGATCCAAATGTTGCCTCAAAAGACAACTCTTTTATCTTTACATTGGCAACAGGCTACTACTCGCAAGCAATAGAACGAATACTTAAAAATACAGATCTTAAAGCAATTATGAATAACAAAAATGAATCCGGTGACACTCTTGCCATACACGCAGTCGAATGGAATAATTTAGAATTCTTACAAATTTTGGCTGATGCCGGCGCAGATTTTGATATCACAGACTCAGAGGGACGAACTCCTTTAAATCTTGCATTAAACTTTTACTCATCGCTGGTAGCTGAACGTTTTGAAAAAATGATTACTTTATTAAAAAGTAAAACGACAAACAAGTAGTCAATAGAACCACAATTTATCGAAAAACAACAATGACAAACAAAATTTCCCACACTTTCCTTCTTGCACTACTCTGCGCAACGCAAATTTCAACCAACGTATTTGGCATGGATCCTACTTCGCTCTATGAGCTACGAAGGACAGGAAATGAACGACTCGAACTATTGCCTGAAATCCAGGGCAAGATAGTCACCACCATACTTGACCTTTATTTGAATGAACTTGAAAAGACTATTCAAAAGTTTGATGAATATTCGTATGGATATTCTTTAAAAATTGGACGACCAATAGATATTTTTCATAATTGTGGGTTCTCGTACAAGAAGCATGATACACATTCTTCTCTCTACAAAATATTGAACTGGATTCACCGCACATGTTTTAAGCCATTACAAGAGCATATTAACCTTAATACTAAAAGCAGCCATGGAAATACTATTCTGCATCATACAACAAGAGCAAGTATAGAATGTACTGACAGTGGCAACTTATATCCTTTTCATCAAGACCATTTCATGCAATGTCATGGTAATATCGACATGTTCAATCTCACGCGCTATTTACTTGAGCATAAAATAAATCCAAACACTCACAATAATCTTGGACAATCCCCCTTTGTTATGTGGACGAAACTTTTTTTTCACGGTTCCTATTCTGTCCCTAGGAGGCCGGTAGAAAGCGAATTGATACATCTTTTTTTAGACAATAAAGCTGATCCAAATGTTGCTTCAAAAGACCACTCTTTTATCTTTACCTTGGCGACAGGCTCCTACTTTCCAGCAATAGAACGAATACTTAAAAATACAGATCTTCAAGCAATTATGAATAGAAGAGGTGAATATGGCGACACTCTTGCCATACAAGCAATCCATTGGTCGAATTTAGAATTCTTGCAAATTTTGGCTGATGCCGGTGCCGATTTTGATATCACAGACTCAAAAGGGCGAACTCCTTTGGATGTTGCATTAGAATATCAAGATTTCATCACAGCAAAACATGGAGCTGAACATTTTGAAAAAATGATTACTTTATTAAAAAGTAAAACGACAAACAAGTGAGTCAATAAGTTATACTCACATGAGGAATTATTTAATGCTGGTTTGCCGCGCTATCGCTCACAATGACGATTATTGAGTGTTACTTCTTGCTCTTTTTAAACTTACTCAACAAATCATCAATCACCTTTTGAAAGCCGGTATATTCCAATTCAGAATTAGGCAACATCGCAGGACCCGACCAACCTTGGGACCGCATTTCAATACCTTTTCTTTGCGCTTCTAATCTGACAAAATCCCACGCAACGTTACCAAAAAAATCGACGTGATTATTTGCAAATTTACCAGTCGGCTGCAAAGAAAATCCAAGACATGAAACAATAGGCAAACAATATGGTCCCGTAACTGCAGTATTCATAGCGACTGGCATTAACGGCATATTGTGCGACCCTCTTGCGCCACCACCAATGTAGTGTGCTTTGACGTACGGTGAAACTATTTCTTCAGGAGCGGGAAACATCCCTTGATTGCGCACCAACGCAATGGGATCATCTTTCCCCACATATTTTCCTGCAATGGTATGCAATCTGTCAGTCGACACAGAAACCGCTTGCTCATTATACGTTCTTGAATATATTGCTTTAACGCCGAACCGCTCATTATCACGTAACAATATGGAAATTTTATACAGATCTTCTGGTGCATGTAAGGTGATAATACTATCTTCATCTTTGCTGTTCATATCAATAATATCAAACGTAAATCCACTGATAAGGTTTGGTAACATAAGCCCTGAACAATACATTGAATCGGCAAATGCTAAATACAACGGCAGATTAAAGGCACCAGGCCCACATTTATCTGCTGCAAATACCATAAATGATTCTGCTGGTCTTGGATTCTTTTGATTAAACTCAAACGTAATTTCTGCTACGCCTGGCCCTGCGCCTCTGACGTTTCCTGAAGGTGCATCTGCAAGTAAATCTTGCCCTGCGCCGTAACAACCACATGCATGCGCATGCTCCGTAGCGTTTAAAAATGTGTTCCAGGCAAAATTGTGAACGTCTTTATTGTCGGTACCATGCATATGGGACATGGTCAAACAAATATCATCACCGGTGTACGTAACCAAACCATCTAAAAGCAACTTCTGAGCAATCGCTTCTTGTATGCTTTTTTTTGCAGCGGCGATCATATCATCAGACGGTCTGGTATGTCCTCCAATAGATCCTACATCGGCTTTGATAACTGATATGGTCATTTTCATTTTTTACTATCCTTTTTTATCGTATGCACACCTTATGTTAGTAACTCTATTCTTTGCGTATCAAATTTAGTATCTTTTTAGGAATTAATCGAAACGATCATAAAATTTACTATAAAAAAAAAGAATGGAGAAATAAAGGAATACCATGAGCCAACATCATCCACCCATTAAAATTTTAGAATATAACTACATTGAAGATGGTATTTACATAGGTACCAATATGTGTTGCCAAACACATTTTGATGAAAGCTTAAAAAATCAAAATATAGAAGCCGATATATCCTTAGAAGCTGAAAGAGTTGATGCGCCATTTGGTATTAATTTTTATCTATGGCTTCCGGTACAAGATGATCATGCACCCGCGCAAGATCAATTGACGTTTGGTGTGAATGCGCTTGAAGAATTTGTAGCTATGAAGAAAAAAGTGTATGTACATTGCCAAAATGGTCATGGCAGAGCACCAACATTGGTTGCCGCATATTTGATTAAACAAGGAAAACTAGTCGATGAAGCAATAGCATTTATAAAGACAAGACGACCATCAATCCATTTACGTGACATACAAAAATTAGCCTTAGAAGATTTCAAAAAGTCTTTACGGCAAGGATAAGGATGAGCAAAAAGTGAATAGTCAAACAGTTAAAAAAAGAAATATATATTTCGTCATACTTGCTGGCGGCAGTGGAACACGTCTCTGGCCATTAAGTACAAGTCAATGCCCAAAGCAATTACTCGTCTTGGCTAACGGAAAAACATTGCTTGAACAAACCATTGAACTGGTCCGCGCATATCACAAAACGCCTGCACAAGTATGGATAAGTACATCGCGCAGTCATGCGCCATTCATTGAGAAAGCTATTAGACCGTTGGTTGATCACATTATAATCGAGCCAGAAGCATGTAATACAGGACCATCAATTTTGTATACCTGTTTGCAAATTAATACAATCGATCCAGATGCAATTATCCTTTTTCTACCAGCAGATTCCTATATACCTCAACAAGATACTTCTCAATTTGTGACTGCTATAGAACAAACTCTTGCCTTTGCAATATCTCATGAAGCAATTGCATTACTTGGAGCTAAACCGACGCGCCCGGCAACGGGATATGGATATATAGAATATCTATCCGAACATGTTGATGCAGCTACCGGCTTACATCGTGTAAAAAAATTTCATGAAAAACCATCTCAGGAAATTGCACAAGAATACATCAAGCAGACTACTATGCTTTGGAATATTGGCATATTTGCCGCGCAAGTAGCAGTTTTTTTACATGAGTTTAAAATTCATGCACCAAAACTCTATCAAACCATCTTTGATGCTTTTCACCAGAATACATCTTTTAATGGAGTCCCTTCTATTTCCATCGATTATGCGCTCATCGAACGATCTACGTGCGTCTGGGTATTACCAGTGGATTTCTCTTGGTGTGATGTTGGAAATGTAAGCACCTTTCTTTCGCTTAAACAACAGACTGGTGGTTTAACTGAAAAATTATTAACGCATAATGCAAGCAATAATTTAGTGGATGTTCCAGATAAACTAGTTGCACTCGTTGGAGTGGATAATTTGTGTGTGGTGCAAACAGAAGATGTTTTATTGATACTACATAGTAATGAAGCAGAAAATGTACGCAGTATCGTTGATCAATTGAAAAAGCAAAAATGGCACCAGTATATTTAATACTCAATGCGCAGGCATAAAAAATCATATACCATATGTTTTCTTGCAGTATTGCGATGCTACAAAAAATTAAAGGATAATTAACCATGTTAGATGTACACGTTCGCCCCCGCATGCAATACCTGTTTGATGTGTGTGCATATAGATGCATCAGACTGGGCCTCACACCAAATGGATTAACGCTCATTGCTTTCTGCTTTGGTATGTGCGCCCCACTCTTTTTAATCTATGGTCATACATGCACAGCACTCATCTGTTTAGCAGTGTCTGGATTGTGCGATATACTCGATGGCACCGTCGCGCGCCTGACACATACTTCCCATCCATTTGGCGCCTACATAGATTTAATCAGTGATCGTATGGTTGAAGCTGCGCTGATTCTGGGTTTCGCCTTTCTGTATCCACAGTTTTATCTGCTGTACATACTATTTTTAATTTCAGTGCTTTTACACTTTTCTACCTTTCTTGCAGTAGGCGCGCTGTTTAAAAATGAAAGTGAAAAAAGTATGCATTATGACCGAAGCGTAGTTGAGCGAGCAGAAGTATTTGTCATATTTGCTTGTATGATCATCGCACCACAGTACCAAAAATCACTCCTGTCTGCGCTGACGCTAGTTATTTTTATAGCAGGCCTAAACCGTATACGACGTGTATGGTTGGTTGCTGGTGATATAACAGCATGAAAAGTTCATTGACCAAAAAAGAGGACCCCTTAAACTTTTGCTTCGTATTGTTGTAACAAGTCCAATAACTTATATTCAGGACAACGTTTTTTAACCACTTTTCGCGCAACTTTGGCAAGAGTACTTTTTAACTCTTTAACGTTTGGATTTGCTCCTTTTTTAAGCAATAATTCCATCACCAATATTCCTTGACCGTCATCCCTGAGAGTCATTTCATAGGCAACACCCAATGCTGACCTATAATCTTCCCCGACTTTAAAGGTATAATTAACATCTGCTCCACGCTTAATTGCATCTTGTAGATTAGACAACCGCGCTTTTGCGGTCTTTGCACGCAGTCCTTGTATTAAACTTTGATTCATTTCTACATATCTACGTGCTATCGGAGTATCAAACTTAAGAGCTATTTCTTCTCTTGTTACATCAGGAAACGATATTGTTGCAATACCTGCTACTATCAGAGTAAATTCTCTCAGATTAGCTTTTATAGAAGCTGGCAATTGCTTAGTTAATGCAATTTTTTCATCAAGACTCATACCACATACATGACTTGTCGATATAGCCATACAAAGTAACATTGTTTTATTCATTAATTGTTTCTTATTCATTCTTTTCTCCCGGTAAAAAATAACATACTTAATCTATTTTAAATCTATTCATTCTAAATAGTAACACTTTAATTATTCAAATTGCAATAGTCATAGTCAGAATTTAAAAATTAATAAAAAAATCCCGAAAAAAACCTGTTAATTAAACGAAAGAAGCTAATTTTTCTTCAAACAAATATGATGAGCCCTTGCACTCTCTTTTCCAATTCTGATACCATGTAAATTAAAAAAGAGTATGATGAAAACACCGTACAAACATCTCTTAATTTTCGGACTAATCCTACTGATAGCCATCGCGCTCCATGCTGCTGGCATCACTAATTATATTAATCTTGAAACCTTAAAAGCACACCGCCAACAACTCCTTGTCACCGTACAAAATCATTACCTCCCATCAGTGCTTTTGTATATTCTGCTGTATGTTCTTGTAACCGCATTTTCTTTGCCCATTACGGCGCCACTCACACTGGTTGGTGGATTTTTATTTGGTGCGCTGAATGCTACCTTAGCAACCAACGTTGGTGCAACGCTGGGAGCTACCGTAACGTTCCTCATGTTTCGGTATTTTTTTGGTAACACAATACAAAAAAAATATCATGCACAACTTATTACATTTAACGCAAATATTGAGCACTATGGCGCAAACTATCTGTTACTTGCGCGCCTGATTGTCTTTATTCCTTTTTTCTTAGTCAACATATGTGCCGGACTCACAAACATTCCACTTACCACATTCATATGGACAACATCGCTTGGTATTATTCCTGGATCATTTGTGTACGCATATGCAGGAAAACAGATTGGCACAATCAATGCGCTCTCTGATGTTTTTTCTGCGCCGGTAATCATAGCCTTTTCTCTACTAATCGCGTTAGGCATGATTTCAATCTTAGTAAAAAAATATTTAATACAGCGCAACGTACTACAATAGAAAGATGGAGAACATGAATACCAACTATGATCTCATTGTTATTGGTGGAGGAGCTGCAGGATTGGTAGCCGCAAAGCTTGCTCACGGTCTTGGCAAACGAGTAGCAATTGTCGAACATGCAAAACTCGGTGGTGATTGCACCTGGAATGGATGCGTGCCAAGCAAAACATTAATTAATATTTCCCATATGATTGCTGCAACAAAAAAAGCAGATAATTTCTTGAAACAACCAATAACTGAACCGATCGATTCAGTAAAAATTATGGCGTATATTCGGAGCAAACGGAATGAAATATATCAAACGCATACACCTGAAATGCTCAAAAATGCAGGTATAGATACTTTTTTTGGCGACCCACAATTTGTCGACCAAACAACCATTACCATGCAAAACCAAACATTGCATGCAAAAAATTTTATTATTGCTACCGGCTCACGTCCATTTATACCCGATATAGAAGGCTTATCTGATGTCTCTTATTTGACCAATGAAACTATTTTCGAACTACCACAACTTCCTAAATCTATGATCATCCTAGGTGGCGGACCAATCAGCATTGAACTTGCATGTGCGCTCAATAACTTGGGTGTTCATGTTACCATCATTGAAAAAGCAGCAACCATTTTACCCAAAGAAGATGCAGAATTAAGCAGCATGCTAGCCGAACATATGCGTGCAAATGGCATTGATATACACACATCAGTTACCGCAACCAAAGTTTTTAATAAAAATGGTATCACCTGCGTAGGCACGCAACCTGACAATACCACCATCGAATTATCAGTAGAAAGTCTACTCGTTGCAGTTGGCCGCAAACCAAATATCGAGAACCTAAATTTAGCAGCGATTGGCGTAAACACTACAAAACATGGCATTACCGTCAACAGCACACTCCAAACTTCTGCAAAAAATATCTATGCATGCGGTGATGTAGTTGGGCCCTATCAATTCAGTCACATGGCAGAATATCAAGCGGCCATAGCAGGACAAAATGCATGCATTCCACTCTTTAAAAAACATGTGAATTATAATCACACCATATGGGTCACATTTAGCGATCCAGAATTTGCCATTGCCGGATTAAATGAAGCGCAAGCACGCACAGAGTATGGTGACACCATTCAAATATTTCGCATGCCATACTCCGCTCTGGATCGGGCAAAAATTGATGACGCAACATTTGGATTACTCAAAATAATATGTGATAAAAAAGGATATATTCTAGGCGCCCATATTTTGGGAGCACGTGCAGGTGAATTGATTCATGAAATTCAAGTGGGCAAATATTATAACAAGCGCATCTGGGATTTTTATGGACCTATTCATGCATATCCAACCTATTCAGAATTGATTAAACAGATCGCAAAAAAGGCATACATACAGAAGCTACAAAATAATGTTATCTTGCGATGGATCAAAAAACTGTTCACAAAACAATCGTAAAAGGGAAATATATGAAGAGAGTAAATGCTATATGTATGTTAATCATGTTACTTGGAGGAACTACTATGCACATGAATGCAAACAACAAAACAAACTATGAAAAAGCAACACTCGCAGGTGGATGCTTTTGGTGCATGCAGCCACCATTTGAACACATACCGGGTATTGAATCAGTGTTCGCAGGATACGCCAATGGTGATGGATCAACCGCAACGTATGAAAATTATGCACAAAAAGGATACGTTGAAGCAGTGCAGATTACCTTTGACCCAGCAAAAATTTCTTATGCAGCCATTCTTGATATCTTTTGGCGTCAGTTCGATCCAACTGATGCAGGTGGACAGTTCAATGACAGAGGGCCACAGTATAGATCAGGAATTTTTTATCACAACGAAGAACAAAAAAAGGTAGCAGAAGAATCAAAAAAACAATTAGCTGCATCAGGTAGATTTGAAAAACCAATTATCACTGAAATTACCAAGTTTATTAACTTTTATCCTGCTGAAGAATATCATCAAGATTATCATGATAAAAATCCAATTCGTTACAAGTTTTATCGCTTCCGGTCAGGGCGCGATAGTTTCCTGAAAAAAATATGGTCCAGAAAAGTAGTCCAATCAACCAACGGTAAATACCGCAAGCCATCTGACGCTGAGCTCAGAAAAAAATTAACACCATTGCAATATAAAGTAACGCAACAGGGCGGCACTGAACCTGCATTTAACAATGAATATTGGGATAATAAGCGCCCTGGAATTTACGTGGATATTGTTTCGGGCGAACCACTTTTCAGTTCACTTAACAAGTATAGTGCCGGTACCGGATGGCCAAGCTTCTACAAACCAATGGTTCCTGAAAACGTCATTGAAGGTCCTAACAAAGGTTTCTTTTCAACGTATAAAGAAGTGCGTAGCAAATATGCCGACTCACACCTTGGAGATGTATTTTATGATGGTCCAAAACCAACAGGCTTACGCTATTGCCTAGATTCTGCTGCGTTGCGCTTTGTGCCAGTAGCCGATTTAGAAAAAGAAGGTTACGGTGAATATTTATCGCAATTTAAAGAAGAGAAAAAATCTTAAAAAAATTCGACTAAAAAAATCAAGCATATCGATTTCGAAATATATCAAATTATCTCAATTGTCCCACAGCTGTGGGACAATTAGAACACCCTCTCACTTCACTGATCCAGTCGACATAATTAAGCGAATGGAGCGTGCTATAATTCAATCAAAAAAACCAGAAAAGTTCACATTTAAAAGATCTTGAATTTGATCAGCATATCCCCAACCCATACCACGCACAGCCTCTTCAATGGCATTAACGTGCCTTGCCGTATAGCCAACAATCTTTGCTATGATCATTAACCATGCCAATTGCCTGCATAAATGCGTATATAATTATCGAACCGACAAATGACATTCCTCGCTTTTTTAGATCTTTTGATAATTCATCACTTTGTGGTGTTTTTGCCGGTGCATCTTTTAAATGCTTCCAGTGATTAACAATTGGCTTTCCATCCACAAACTTCCAAACGTATGCATCAAAAGAACCAAACTCTTTCTTTATCTGTAAAAACACGTGCGCATTTTTACGTGCAGAAAATATTTTCAGTCGGTTACGGATAATATCTGGGTCTTGCATAAGAGTTTCTAATTCTTCATCACTCATGGCTGCAACTTTGTTCGGGTTAAAACGATGAAAAGCTTTTCTGTATCCTTCGCGCTTTTTTAAAATAGTTTGCCAGCTTAAACCCGCTTGTGTACCTTCTAAAACAAGCATTTCAAATAAGTGTTGATCGGCATGTGCTGGAATACCCCATTCGTTGTCATGATACGTAGCTAAAAGTTCATTACCATTTCCAAAACAGCGATTCTTGCCATCGACACCTGCCATATTCATCTTCCTTTATTTACTCAGTAACTTATTATTAATCTTTTTATATATTGCGATCAAAAAACCCAAGTTTTTCAAGCGCTTCGCGCAGTTCAAACAAAGGCAAACCGATAATAGCAGAATAGGACCCATGAACCATTTTTAAAAATTGATTGCCAAACGCTTCAACCGTCACTGCTCCAGCGGTATTCAACGCAATTGATTTTTCCAGGTAAATATCAATCCATTCATCAGGAATAGCAAACAGATATTCCGCATGCACAACTTGTTCTACGCGCTCAACCAATTTCCATTGGCCCTGTTGCCATATTTTTTTATCAAGACAGAACGCGGTACACAAATTTGAACCATCACGTGCAGATTTAATTTTTGCTATTGCATCATCATGATCTGCCGGCTTTCCTTGCACCGTACCATCTTTATCTTGAGCAAGCGTATCAGCAGTAAGCACAAAGCAAACTTGTCCATCCTTGCCCGCAGGAAGTTGCAGAGATTCCATTTTAAATCGGGCAATATGCATCACAATTTGTGGTAACGGTAATGCCCAATCACACAATGATTCATCTGCATCTTGCTCAACCAACACAAACGGTATTTGTGCTGAACGCAAGAGCATCTGCCGCGATGGTGATTTTGATCCGACTAAAAGGATATTATTGGTGAATATTTTTTTCATAAAGATATGCCTTAACAATGACAAATCCCGATGAGTTTTTACATCACCGGGATTATTTTTTCTTAAAAAAATGGCTGGGGTGGGAGGATTCGAACCTCCGGTGACGGAGCCAAAATCCGTTGCCTTACCACTTGGCTACACCCCACTATACTGCTTATTCTTCGTCTTCGTAATAACTCGCTGCTTCTCGTTCTGCTAACGGCACCTTGTTATATTCCTCAACGATTCGTGTTTCAATGACTTGACGGAAGTCCGCATTGAGGGGGTGAACTATGTCTCTAAATGTACCATCTTTTCGCTTTCTTGACGGCATCGAAACAAATAAACCTTTATGTCCCTCAATAACTTTTAGATCTCTCACAATGAAACAGTTATCAAAAACAACCGTTGCATATGCTTTAAGTCTACCATTTCCCTTTGCAGGAAAAATCTTTATCTCAGTTATTTCCATGATGATTCCTCAGAGATGGAAACCATCCCTAAAAAGAAGCTTGCTCTACTACTAACCAATGTGGTTAATTTTATTAAGATACATCACATTTGTCAAACAAAACATGACCTAATATGCACAATCCGATAAAAACTATTTCAAAATTTCTACGGCACGCAATTTAGCTGAGCGTGCCGATGGATTTTTCGCCAATTCTTCATCAGTCGCAACCACTATTTTCTTTGTTAATTGCTCCCAAACACCATCGATTTCACCCTGCCTGAATGCATCTTTAACCATTCGATCTTCAAGCGAATGGAAACTGATGCAAACCAAGCGTCCACCTGGTCGTATAACGCGCCCTATGGTACCCAAAAATGAGTGTAGATTTTCAAGTTCATGATTAACATACATCCTCAATGCCTGAAATACTCTGGTTGCAGGATGTGTTTTTATATTCTTGGAGCGTGGCACAACCCGCTCAATCAGTTGAGCAAGCTGCACGGTTGTCTTGATGCGATTTTTTTTGCGCTCTTCAACAATAAAATAGGCTATTCTTTTCGCTTGCCGCTCTTCACCCAGTTGTGCGAAAATTTCACGTAACTTCTCTTCTGATGCTTTATTAATGACCAACCCTGCAGTTACCTTATAATGGGCAGTCGACATGCGCATATCAAGCGGTGTATCGTGAGAAAAGGAAAAACCCTCTTTTTCAAAAATTTGTACCTGGGATGTGCCAAAATCGGCCAAAACTCCATCGACAGCGGTAATGCCAAGTTTTTTTAACTTACGATAGACATCACCGAAATTACTCCAAATAAAGGTAAGACGATCACCAAATTCTTCCTGCAAAGGAATACCAAATGTCTCAATAGCAGAGGCATCCCAATCCATAGCTATCACTTTACACGTAGGTTCACGTTCAAGAATAGCACGCGTATGCCCGCCACCCCCAAAGGTGACATCAAGATATACCTTGTCTGGTTGAGGATCTAGATAGGTTAAAACTTCATTAACAAGAACCGGTTTGTGTACAACGCTCTTTACCGTGCTCTCTGGTGATGTGCTCATGGATAATTAATTTCTTTATGTGGCTGTCAACCTGATTATTTATTTTGTATGCTCACTGCGCTCACAAGATTACCAAGCCCCACACCTAATGACCCCTTTACCAACACGATAGACTCTTTGGTAAGTTTTTGATTCAGTAGGCTGACAGCTGCTTGCCAGTCGCAAGCCTTATCAACCGTCAAATGGACCGGTAATACCTTGTATGTCCATTGTACCAGATCTCCAACCAAAATAACATGTTTTAAGGAAGGAACTTTACGCATCAACCTCCCCAATTGACGATGCCAAAATGGACTATCAACTCCCAAACCAAGCATATCACCAATTACCGCTATCTTTTGGGCATTCGTTTCAATGTTCTGAAAGGCCAATAAAGACTCCTTCATGCTCTCTGGGCTCGCATTGTAACAATCATTAATCAAGATACCGGTCATGGATTTTAATTGACGCGGCTCGAACCGTCCGTCAACAACAAATGGCTGCTGTATACCCCGTATAATAATCTCTTCTGGCACACCAAGCAAATGAGCTGCTGATGCCGCTGCCAAACTATTGAATACGCCACCCATGTGTGGTTGAGGCAGTTTAATCTGATATTTGTTTTTATAAATTTTTAAAATAAAGCTAACCGATGAATCTTGTACGCGGATTTTACGTGCTTGCAACTGATTAATGGTCTTCAAACCAAACTTAATCACGGGAAAGGGATAAGAAACCTGCAACAAAAACGGTTGATCACCATGTATAATGCCAATATTATTTTCAGTGAAATACTTGAAAATATCTCGTTTTTCCAACGCAATATCATGCAACGAGCCAAGACCATCCATATGCTGATGACCAATATTGGTAATGATTGCGGTTGTCGCCTGTGCTAAATGGGCCAACTCTGCCATTTCACCACGTTTACTGATTCCCAATTCAAAAATAGCCGCTTCATGATAATCACGCATGCGCAACATATTGAGCGCTAAACCAATTTTAGTATTTTGATTTCCATAAGAAGCGATACAAGCTTTTCCCGCTAGGGTTAAAATATTAGCAAGCAATTCTTTGGTAGATGTTTTACCAACTGAACCGGTAACAGAAACCACCGGATAGGTAAATTGTTGACGCCATGCTCTGGCAAGCTGCAATAATGCATGTAATGTATCAGGAACCACCACTATCGATTTATTTTTAAGCGTATCTGAATCTATACTCTTTAAAACGTCCTGTTTATTTGCGTTGATCATACAACCAACCGCACCTTTTTTAAAAACCTCTTGCAAAAAATCGTGCCCGTCACTTTGAGTGCCGACAAGTGCAATAAAAAAATCACCTGCCTGCAAGGTACGGGAATCGATAGAAAAACACAGATTTTCAGGGAATGTAGTATTGTGTAAAATCGATACGTCAGAAAGTGATCTCGCTATAAAATGCTCATTAAATCGCATCGATTATCTCCGTTATTGAAATATGCACCACTAGATCAACCTTGTTTGACTGACTTATATTTTTATATTTGCGTCAACAACATGTCTTTTTTTTATTATTTTGTCAAGGAAATACCGTGCATTATACTCACCATTATGCTCATTGGATCGACAAAAATTAGCGTACTACTTTTCTTGTCTTACTCCCATCAGCAGGTAAAATCACTCCGCGAGCTTCAAGCATGCTGATCATCCGTGCAGATTTATTAAAACCGATTCTGAATCTGCGCTGCAATAATGAAATAGAAACCTCCTCTACTCCTTCAAGAAACACCACTACTTGATCGTACAATTGATCGTCTCCTTCAAGTAGCACATCATGCTGGTCTATATCCACTTCAGGCAGTTCAAGATATTCAACCACACGCTCAGCACGAATATGGTTAACGACTGCATCAATTTCCTTATTAGAAAGATATGCACCATGAATTCTGCTCAGTAATGATTTAGTTGCATCCAGAAACAACATATCACCACGCCCCAATAATTTATCGGCGCCCGAACAATCTAAAATGGTGCGCGAATCGATTTTTGAAGTAACTCGAAATGATATTCTACTCGGAAAATTTACCTTAATTAAGCCGGTAATTACATCAACCGATGGTCGCTGTGTTGCTACAATCATATGAATGCCTGCAGCACGCGCCATCTGCGCAATACGAGTAATTGAATCTTCAACTTCACGACCAACGGTCATCATCAAATCCGCAAGTTCATCAATAATAACCACAATAAAAGGCAATCGTTCCTGATGTTGTTGATGTTGCGTACACGTATTATAATCAAAGATATTACGTACACCACAGGTGGCCATTTTTTCATAACGCGCTTCCATTTCTTTTACCACCCAACGCAATACCGGTGCTGCTTTTTTTGGATCGGTCACAATGGGAAAAAGTAGATGCGCAATATCAGCGTATGACGCAAATTCAAGACGCTTAGGATCAATCAAAATGACACGCAACTGTTCTGGATTCAATTTACACAACAAACTTACCAACATACCGTTCAATGCAACTGATTTTCCTGAACCGGTCGAACCAGCAATGAGCAGATGAGGCATTTTAGCAAGATCAACCAAAACATGATTACCAACCGTATCTTTACCCAGCACTAACGGTAATGATCCAGAAAAATGTTTGCCAGTACTCGATTGTATGACATCTGCAAAAAGAACGTCTTGCAAGTCTTTATTTGCTACTTCAAATCCAACCACAGCCGTACCTGGTATTGGCGCAAGGATACGAATACTTAATGCTTGCAATGCCATAGCAAGATCATCTTCAAGTGCAAGTATTTTACTCAATTTTGTATCTATTGCCGGTTTATATTCAAACAACGTCACCACCGGCCCGCGCTTAATGTCTACCACTTTACCCATAACACCAAAGCGCTCCAGTTTTTCCTGCAGGATTTGTGCACGTGTTTCCAGTTCCTTTTTTACCAGACCATCATACTGCTCAATATTAGGCACGGTGAATATATTCAAATTTGGTAACTCATACCCAGGTTTATTTAACCCAGACTCACTCACTACATTCGCATGAAACGCATTCGTATGTGATGCGTTCGCATGCGATGAATTCGTATGTCCTACGCTCATATGAACATCTTGTGTTGCATGGGTCTGGTTTTCATATGACACGGGCGGCGAGTGAAATATATGATCACCATTACCAGTCACGTGTTGTTCGCCTATAGATGAATGCACGGCGTATGACCCACTATCCAAATTCAATGATTCTTCACTCACCTGTCTCATGGAAGGGGCCATCAACTCAGTTTCTTCAAATGCGCTGCCATCCAACAATGCCGCAACAAACTGTACACCTGCATGCAATGGTCTGCCTACGACCAAAGACACTACATGACAGGCTATGCCATAACAATACGTGAGGATATACCGCTTGCTCACCAAATAACGGACCAAAACAAGCAATGTAGAAAATAAGCGCATAAAAGAAAAACGCGTTATCATCACAAAATTAATAGCCAAAAGCGCATAGAGCAAAAGCGCGCCACCAACCGAACCAAATGATCGATGTAGATAAAAATATAGGGTATTTCCAACGGCACCACCAGGAAACGGGCTTAATGATAGATCAATCATGAACATGCGCAACAAAGCGGCACTAATCGGAATCAACAGACATGCAAGCAATACGCGCTCCCATTCATGCCGCCACATGCGATACAACACCACATATGCCAAGAAAAAGAGCACTGCTACCAATAAAAACGAAGCACCACCAAACAAATAAAATAATAATGCGGCACTCTGTGACCCGAATGCACCAGACCAATTAGTCACCTGCGCTTCATCACTTGTGTAATAAAACCAGGAACTATCGTGCAGATTATAGGAATATAAGGCAAAAAATAAAAACAATGCGATCAGCGATAAAAAAAATACGCATAATTCATGGGTATATTGAGTGATACTAATTTTTGTATAATCACGTTTGGCCATAGCATCCCCTTTTTTATGTTAAGTCTATGCAAAAATGGATGCTACTTGCAAGAATAATGCCTACAACATAAAACAAATATATAACCACCCTACAATTGGCACAATCATATAAAAGCTCAACCACCAGAGCTTACCTTGACGCGCCAAGTACGCAGCCACATAAAACATCAACAACCCACATAGAGTAGCAATACTCACCATCAGCAACATAAAAGGGGTCAACAACGGCATAAGCTGATCAGATGTCCATAACAGATAGATGCTCTGCGCGCATGCAGCAAGAATAAGTGGACATTGTACAAGCCAGGTAATTTCAAACGCCTTACGTGTAGGTAATCCTAACCAACAAGCAGATGCATAGACTGCTGCAAACCGAGACACGCCGGGCAACAATGCAATGCCTTGCACAGTACCCAAGAGCAACGCATATTGCCAAGTAAATATCTTGTGTGATGGTGTAACCCAACGCAAAGAATATAAAATAAATGCGGTAATACTAAGCCCTATACCCAATGGCAACGGTAAGGGAAATAGTTTGAACAATATAAAAAAAAGAACGGTAATAATGTCAGCGAGTGCGGTTAGCCATATTATCTTGACAATAATAGCCCCTACTTCGCTAAAACTTCGACGGACATGACGAAAGGGAAAGCTACGAAGGGCAGGCCCTACTTTGCTAAAGCTACGAAGGGCAGGCCAAGAACGACGTAATGATTTCCATAAAAAAAATAACCTGTCTCGGAAAAAAAATAAGACGATAAGCAGCGTTGGCAGGTGCATAAGATCCAAAAACGTATCAATTTTCATCGTGGTATTACCCACGCCACTGGACGCAAATCCGCAAACAGAAAGGCTTAAACCTAAAAAACACATATATTTTTGGGCGAGATAAACATGGGCCGAGCTACTCACCGGAAGGCTCTCCACGACAACCTGTACAAACAATAAAATAAAAAAAAATAGCATAGAATGCATCATATGAGTGCCCTAGTATACGCAAAAATACCATCCAGAAGAATATTTCGTTAAATCTACTCTTTACATTTTAAACTTCAACATATTATAATAAAGCCATATAAAATGATCGACTAAATATTACGAATAATTTATACATAAAAAAAGTAATGTGGTTTGATTAACTTTATAAAAAAAGAGAAGGAGAGTACGTATCACAAAAAAAAGGCCCATCGTAAATATTTACGGGTAACACGATAGCATACCGGTGTGTATGCTCGAGATTACACATAAACAAATAGTTACATCTACTCAAAGGAGTTAGTATTATGGAACATATGTTCAAAAGAATTCTTGCTTTAACGACACTGCTGACTTGTATTGGCATGTCAGACAATGTATCTGCTATGGCGGCAGCAGCACGGCAAATGTCTTCCCTGGTCCAGTGACACCAAAATTCACAATTCGTTCTCAAGGTACAAATGCATTACGTCGTCTTGTCCAAACATGGGATATGATGAATTTGTATGACACAGACAAAATGAATGGTTTCTTCTCAGTGATGCCAGAATATACCCGCTCATTCAACGATAGAAAAATCGCTGAATGCCTCTTTGGCACCAACCGTTGCAACAACAATGGCAATAACAACTGCGACGATGGCACCTCATTCCTTGTACAAGGTCTCGATGCAGAAAACAGAAGTGCAAGCGCATTGTACGCTGGCTATTTCGGTTTACCAGTAGACTACAGCTCTGTAGTTACCGTTAAGCCAGTCATCCAAAGCTTCTTAGTCGACTTCTTTGGCTATGTAGGGTTGGACAGCTGCTATGAAGGTTTATATGCATGGATTCAATTCCCAGTAACCTGGACCAAATGGGACCTTCGTTTCTGTGAAAAAGTAATCGATGCTGGCGAAGATAATTCAGCTCCTGGATATTATTCACCAGAAGAAATAGACCGTGACCTATTGCAACCTACTTTCCAAGCATATATACGTGGTAACCAAATCGCTCCTATCGTACAAGGCGATACAACGGTTAACATTGATGCATTAACATGCGCAAAAATATGCGGCCATGAGTCAAAAACTGCGGTTTCAGAAGTGCGTTTTTGTGTAGGTTATAATTTCTTACTATGTGAAGACTACCATTTTGGTGTAGGCATAGAAGCATCTGCGCCAACAGGAAACAAAGTTAAATCTGCTTTCCTCTTTGCACCACAAAACGGTAACGACAGACACTGGGAACTTGGTGTTAACATCGATGCACACGCAATCTTGTGGAGATGTGAAGAAGAAGAATCACATTTCGGCTTCTATCTTGATGCGAACATAACCCACATGTTCAAACATCACCAAGAACGTTGCTTTGACTTGTGTGGCAAACCATTGAGCAGATATATGCTTGCTGCAAAAATGACTGCACCAAATAACTCTTCAGCAACAGTAGATGGCCTACATCAAGAAGGCGACGTTACTGTATTCCCAACCGTTGTATTCAACAATGAATTTGCACCAGTCGCAAACATTACCAATTTCAATGTAGATGTAAGCGTTTCAGTTAATGCTGACGTTGTTGCTATGTTCAACTACACTTGTGGTAACTGGAGCTGGGATATTGGTTACAACTTCTGGGGACGCAGCTGTGAAAAACTCAAACTTAATTGCGAATGCCCAACAACTCTATTTGCAGAAAACACTTGGGTACTCCAAGGGGATGCATTTGAATTCGGTTGCGAAGCTATAGGCGTTGATGCGCATGCATTATCTGCAAGCAATAACAATGCAACCATCTTAGGTGGTAACAACTTCCCTGGAGGTACTTTGACGCCAGCTCAACTACTAGCAGGCTCAGGAAACCCAGGTATTGACAATCCTGAAAATGCTGCTTTTGGTATTGCCGACACACAACTTGTATCATGCGCAACAGGCGCCGATATCAGCACCTCAATCCAACCAGTATTCATCAAGCAAACAGACATCAACTTCGCAAAAACCCAAGGCATTTCAAACAAAATCTTCTCACACATCGGTTATAACTGGGAATGTGAATGCTGGAATCCATTCTTCGGCATAGGTTTTGAAGCTGAATTTGCGCAACACAACAAAAATGATAACTGCAACAATAATGAATGCGAAACATCATGCAATAATGATTGTGATGATGGCCTACAAGGTAACTGCGTACGTTGCGGATTATCACAATGGGGAATTTGGGTTAAAGGCGGCGTTGCTTTTAACTAATAATCACCCAGTTTGCGTATAGTTATTAGTTTACTAGTAGCTTAAGCGAACAAAAAAATAAGTACCTAACGAGGCCCGAATAAAACGGGCCTCGTTTTTTAGATACGTCTTTAGAAAAAAGGAACGATATGAAGCACCTCTACAAAAAACTTTCTTCCTTGACTCTACTCCTCACCTGTTTTACCACACACGCTGATTCAATACATCCAATCACTCCTAAATTTACCATTCGTTCACAAGGAGCCAATGCACTACGTCGCATGGTGCAATCAGTGGATATCATGAATGTGTATGACATATGCGCACTCAATGGCACCGTCGCCGTCACACCGGAATACACAAAATCTATACGTACCAATGACATAGTGAAATGTCTCTTTGGTGGCCCACTATGCGGATCGTGTGACCAATTAAAAATTCAAGGTAGCCGTGTAGCAGATAGAGACGAAACTGCTTTGCTTGCTGATTATTTTTATCTCCCGACAGACTTCAGCAGCGTTATTTCCGTGCGACCAAACATACAAAGTTTTTTAATCGATTTTTTTGGCTACATAGGATTTGACAACTGGGTTACCGGCATGTATGCATGGGTACAAGCACCATTAACATGGACCAAATGGAACCTTAATTTTTGTGAACAGATACAAGCACCAGGTGAACTTGATTATCTTGCCGGCTATTTTTCACCTGATGTGATTCAACGTCAAAATCTGTTGCCAGATTTTTCATCTTATATACGCGGCGATGCGCCACAAACCGTAACGCAAGAAGATATCACTATAACGTTTGATGGTCTTACCTGCGCACAAATATGTGGCACCCATACAAAAACAGCGTTATCAGAAATACGTTTTGCGCTTGGTTGGAACTTTTTATTATGTCGAGATTATCACCTTGGAGTTAACTTACAAGTGTCGGCACCCACCGGTAACAAAGTTGATGCACAATTCCTTTTTGCTCCGCAAAATGGTAATGATCATCACTGGGAATTTGGATTTGGCGTAGATGCTCATACCCTGCTCTGGCAAAGTGATTGTGAGAATGCTCATTTTGGCTTTTACCTTGATGCAAACCTGACACACATGTTTAAAAATACACAAAAACGCTGCTTTGATTTGTGCGGTAAACCACTGAGCAGATATATGCTCGCCGAACGTATGGATGCGCCAAATGATGCGCAAGAACTCCAAAGCGCAACTGACAACGCACTATTTCCCGCAACAAAATTCAACAATGAATTTGCTCCTGTCGCAAACGTTACCATGCGCAATGTTGATGTAAGCATCGGCATACAAGCGGACATTGTTTTCATGTTCAATTACACCAATAAGCATTGGAGCTGGGACATCGGATACAACTTATGGGCACGCAGCCGTGAACGCATAAAACGTAATGACCATTGTGATCAATTTACACCAAACACATGGGCACTCAAAGGCGACGCGCAAGTGTTTGGTTTTGATACCACCGTTGCATCACAAGCACGTGCACTGTCTGCTACCATGAATCAAGCAACTATCCATGGCGGTGAAAACATTGGTACCGCTGGTGTAACACCCGGAAGCCCGACAGAAAGCGTTGATATCAAAAACCTTGGTGTTGACAACAGCACACCTGCCGCATTCAATGGTGATAATTTAAGCACACAACCAGCACCTACACCATTCAGTGCAATAAATACGTCAATTCCACCACTATTTATTGCTGAATCCGATATTAATTATGCAGGAATAAAAAGTCTTTCGAATAAATTGTTCACCCACTTTGGCTACGCATGGAGCACCCATTGCTTTAACCCATATCTGGGCATCGGTTTTGAAGTTGAATTTACTGAGCCAAGTCAAATTATTTGCGATGATGCGTGTAATCCATGCAACACATGTAACGATGACAGCTCTACGTTGAATGGCAATACCGTACGTTGCGGATTATCACAATGGGGAGTTTGGATTAAAGGTGGATTAGCATTCAATTAACACATACACACAACCGTTCGCCCTGAGCCGTCGAAGGGCCGATTATACTTCGACAAGCTCAGTACGCAGGCCCAATATAATTAACTCATTTCCTTCCTGCAACTCCTCAGCAATCACACGTACTGATCATACACATTGACTATTGCAATATAGGTCTCTTTACTTTAGATTATGGTGATGCAAAACAATCGAACCCAAATCATTACAATCAACTAAAGGAGTTGTATCTATGGAACAAACATTCAAAAAAATTTTCTCATTACTCATGTTATGCACCTATGGTGCAATAAGCGCTGATACGCCAGTAACTCAAGCAGTATCACCAAAATTCACCATCCGTTCTCAAGGCACCAATGCGCTACGACGCCTAGTGCAAAATGCTGATTTGATGTGCATGTATGACATGGACAAAATAAATGGATTTCTAACCGTAACCCCTGAATACACACGCTCTTTTAACAACAAAAAAATAGGAGAATGCCTCTTTGGCATGGAAAATTGCGGTGATTGCGTAAACTTCAATATTCAAGGTAGTCGCGTAGAAAACCGAGATCCTCAAGCATGGCTCGCTGAATATTTCTATCTACCAACAGATTTTAGTAGTACCGTTTCAATCAATCCGCGCATACAAAATTTCTTGGTAGATTTTTTTGCCTATCTGGGCATGGATGAATGGGTTGAAGGCATGTACGCATGGATTCAATTCCCCGTCACCTGGAGCAAGTGGGACATTGGTTTTTGTGAAAAAGTAAAAGAAGAAGGAACACTTCCCTACCTTGCCGGTTATTTTTCACCGAACGTAATTAATCGGAACAGCATGCTCCAAAATTTTTCAGAATTTGCATCGGGTAAAAATATCACCATACAACCACAAGATTTCATAAACATCACTTTCGACAGTCTCAGATGCGCAAAAATATGCGGTACGGATAGTGTCACTGCAGTGTCTGAAGTGCGCTTTGCAGTGGGTTGGAACTTTTTATTATGCGAAGATTACCACTTAGGATTCAACTTACAAGCATCCGCACCAACGGGTAATAAACCTCATGAAAGCTTTCTCTTTCACCCACAAAATGGTAATGATCACCACTGGGAACTTGGCGTTGGCATTGATGCGCACTACATCTTCTGGCGCAATGAAGGAGAAGAAAGACATGCTGGATTTTACCTTGATGCAAACATCACACACATGTTCTCAAGTGAACAAACACGTTGCTTTGATCTCTGCGGCAAACCACTCAGCAGATACATGTTAGCCGAACGCGTAGATGCACTCAATCGCGATGATGGATTGGCAGAATTTAACATGCCAGAAAATAGACCTGCTACTGTATTTAATAATACATTCACACCCGTTGCAAACATAACTAAACTTAATGTCGACGTTAACGTGGCAGTCAATGCTGACATTGTAGCCATGTTTAACTTCACCAGTTGTGGTTGGAGTTGGGATCTTGGGTATAACTTCTGGGGCCGTAGTTGTGAAAAAATCAAACGCAACAACTGCTGTTCAAACTTCAAAGCAAATACGTGGGCACTCAAAGGCGATTCACAAGTGTTTGGCTTTGACGGTGCAAACGCTAACACACCACATGCACTTTCTGCTACCATGAGCACTGCAACAATTCATAACGGTGATAATTTTGGCCCTAATGGTGTTATCCCAGACAGTATGGCAGAGCAAAATGGCATTCAGAATCCCGGTATCAACAATCCATTTCTTGCAGGATTTGGCACACCGCAAACACAACTCTTTGCTGACAGAGACACTGGCAACCTTCCTATTAACACATCAATTCCACCGGTATTCATACAATTTAGTGACATAAATTTTGCTGGCACACAGGGCCTTTCCAATAAAATATTCACACATTTTGGGTATACGTGGATTGACAGAGAAGATTACATTCCATACGTGGGCTTAGGTATTGAAGCTGAATTTGGACTGAACGACAACGAGCGTTGCAACAGCTGCCAATCATCATGTGAAATAGCATGCAACACCGGATGTGATGATGATTTAAATGGTGATTGCTTGCGTTGTAGTTTATCACAATGGGGTGTGTGGGTTAAAGGGGGAGTGCAGTTTAACTAACGCACTATGCATACAAATAAAACAGCGAGGCCGCGTAATAAGCCTCGCCATTTTATTTTTTCAATTTTGTTGATTTTTTACAGAAGGAGTGTATAAAAGAAAAGAAGTAGTAAAAAAAGTGTAAGCCCCACAACAAAAAAAGGAGTATAATGAACAGGACAATCTGTAAATACCTTTCATTATCACTGATTCTAAGCACGTTATCTATGCATGCTGAAGAATCAAGCAGAGTAGTTACCCCCAAATTCACTATCCGTTCTCAAGGTACCAATGCGTTGCGCCGTCTGGTCAATAACGTTGGAAAAATAAACCGTGATGAAGAAAATGGATACGGAGTTTTCTCCATTATGCCAGAATATACACAGTCGTTTAAAGACAGAAAAATAGCTGAATGTCTTTTTGGTGATGCGCTCTGTGGTGATGATGCATTGTTGATTCAAGGAAGTGCAGTAAACGACAGAAATGCAAATGCATTGTTGGCTGATTATTTTTACCTACCAACAGACTTTGATAGCGTAATAACCATTAATCCACGCATACGAAGCTTCTTGGTAGATTTTAATTATTTCATGGGCTTTGATATTGGATGTATCAACAATCTCTATTTCTGGTTTCAAGCGCCAATCACCTGGACCAAATGGGAGCTCCGTTTCCATGAAAAAGTAAATAATCCAGGAATAGAAGATTATCCTGAAGGTTATTTCACACCAGATGTTCTTCCACGCGCTCAATTGCTTAATAACTTTTCAGAATTTGCACGAGGACAGTCTCCTAACAATGGTGTAATTGTACAAACAGCTGACAAAGATGGCATAGCTAACACTAATTTCATTACCACGCTACAAGGACTTGACTGCGCACGTATATGCCCTGGTAGCGCATCAAATACACGCATTTCAGAAATTCGTTTCGCCTTCGGTTGGAACTTCTTAATGTGCGACAATTATCACGTTGGCGTAGGGATAGAAGCATCAGCACCAACAGGAAACAAAGTAAGATCTGATTTGTTGTTTGCGGTACAAAATGGTAACGATCATCACTGGGAACTTGGTGCTGAAATAACTGCACACTACTCATTCTGCCATTCTGAAGATGAAGAAAGTTTTTATGGCTTCTATCTTGATGCAAACATAACGCACATGTTCAAGAACCACCAACGTCGTTGCTTTGACGTGTGTGATAAACCACTCAGCAGATACATGCTTGTGGAAAAACTTGGCACACCAGTAATAGATGGCCTTGTTGGATCTATGCTAGATCAACCTACAGTACCTGTTGCAGACACCACCGCAGCATCAGCACAATTCCAAGGTGTATTTGCACCACTTGCAAACGTCACCACGCTTGATGTTGATGTAAAAGTCGGCGTCAACGCTGATGTCGTTTTCTGGTTTAACCGCACCTGTGGTCCATGGAGCTTTGATCTTGGTTACAACTTCTGGGGACGCAGCTGTGAAAAAATAAGCATTGACTGCGATTGTCCACAAGAATTCCAAGAAAACACCTGGGCTTTCAAAGGCCAAGCGCAAGTGTATGGCTATGCAGATGCTCATGCTATAGGCAGCCCACTCTTAGAAAATGACCCTGTTGCATTGTCTGGAACCATGAGTACCGCTACCATTTTTAATGGTACTACCCTTGACAGCTCACAATTTGCATATGCGGGAGGCGATGTTACAAAAACAGCATTGGATGCAGAAATAAACGGTGCTGGTAACACAGTGAGCACATCAATCCAACCAGTCTTCATCACACAAAAAGATATTAACTTTGCACCTACCAAAGGCATCTCAAACAAAATATTCTCACATATTGGGTATACCTGCGCAGATGTTGATAGCTGCTATTCACCATATTTTGGCATAGGTTTTGAAGTTGAATTTGGACAAGGTCAAGGTAATCATTGTGATGACGAATGCGACAATAACAACAACGACTGCAACAACAATTGTAATGATGATTGTGAAGATGACCAAAACTGCAATGATTGCGTAAAATGCGCGCTCAGCCAATGGGGTATTTGGGCGAAATTTGGCGTAGCATTTAGTTCATAAATACACCCGAATATAGTGTAAAAAACCCCGCTCAGTCCTGCACTAATGGGCATGAGCGGGGTTTTACATACAAAAGCTTGCAGCCGCCTACACTTTTGAATCCTTTTTGGAAATTTGTTGATTTTTTAACTGGGCGGTGTATAAAGAAGAGAGAGAAAGTAGTGTACACATTCCTAACTAAAAAAGGAGTATAATGAAGAGGCACATCTATCAATACCTTTCATTATCGTTAATATTCTGTAGCATTGTAATGCATGCAGTTGATCCGAGTGCAGTAGTAACCCCAAAATTCACTATTCGCTCACAAGGTTCCAACGTACCACGTCGCGTAATGGGATCTATTGGCAAAAGAGATCTCTACGATGTAGATAACAGCTATTGGACATTCTCGCTCACGCCAGAATTTACCGATTCATTTGATTCGTCAAAAATTGCACAATGTTTATTCGGCGATTCACTCTGCAATGAACACTATGTAAAAATAGAAGGTAGCAGAGTACTTGATCGTGACGCAAATGCACTTCTTGCTGATTATTTTTATTTACCAACCGATTTCCAAAGCATCATTGAATTCGAACCAAGAATTCGCAACTTTTTAGTCGATATTAATTATTATTTGGGTCTTGATAACATTATGCATGGCATGTACTTCTGGTTCCAAGCACCAATTACCTGGACCCAATGGAATCTTGACATGGACGAACGCGTGATTGATCCAGGCGTTAATGGCTATGATGAAGGTTACTTTACTCCTAATGCACTTGCACGCAGCGAATTACTCAGAGATTTCTCTGCATATGCAATCGGTAGAACACCAGGCATAAGAAATGAAGCTGGTGCTGGCGCAATCACCCAAACGGTTGACTTTGCTGGTAACCTCACCAATGTTGATACCCTATTCCAAGGATTAGAATGTTCAAAACTATGCCCTAACAAGCAAACAAAAACAGCACTCTCTGAATTCCGTTTTGCATTAGGCTGGAACTTTTTACTCTGCGAAGATTACCATGTCGGTGTCAACTTACAAGTATCTGCACCAACCGGAAACAAAGTAAAATCTGAATTCTTGTTTGCGCCACAAAATGGTAACGATCACCACTGGGAACTTGGTGCTGGTATAACCGCACACTATTTGTTCTGTCAAAGTGAAGATGAAGCAACACATTTTGGAATATATTTAGATGCAAACCTTACCCACATGTTCAAAAACAGACAACGTCGCTGCTTTGATTTGTGTGGTAAACCACTCAGCAGATATATGCTTGCTGCAAGAACTGATGCTGCTAACCCAGCAGATACTATTAATCTAGAAGGCGCTGGCACGCTCGCTGAATCAATCTTCCACAATGAATTTGCACCAGTTGCCAACATCACCACATTTGATGTTGATGTTACGGTTGGTGTTAATGCTGACATCGCATTATGGTTCAACTATACCTGTAGCAATTGGAGCTGGGATTTTGGATACAATTTCTGGGCACGCAGCTGTGAAAAAATCAAATTCCCTAATCAAGATTGTGACAACCCATGCAACTTGAACACATTTGCAGAAAACACGTGGGTCCTCAAAGGCGATTCTCAAGTCATTGGTTTCATGAGTGCAGATGATACAAATCTAGAGCTCAATGATCCTATCAATTTATCGGCTAGCATGAGCACCGCAACAATTAACGGCGGCGACAATTTTGGCAAAACCGGCGTTACATCAGCACAAATTGCAGCGGGTAAAGCAAATCCTGGCATCAACTTCCCACAACTAGCAACCGCCTCTGTTGATGACATCGCCCTCAATACAGGACGCATAACCCCACCATTTGTCGGAACCCAAATTAATACCTCAATCCAACCAGTATTCATTAAACAAACAGACATCAATTTTGCACGCATCAAAGGAATTTCAAACAAACTGTTTTACGGTATGACCTACACATGGCTTGATAGAGACGAATGTGAATGGGTACCATACATGGGAACAGGATTTGAAGTTGAATGGGCAGTAACCCCACGCAATAATGATTGTGATGATGATTGTAACAACAGCTGCGACAATAGCTGTGACAACAACAATTCATGCGGAAAAAATGATTGCGATGATGAATGCGAAGACGAAAACAAAACATTTGGTGACTGTGTAAAATGCGGTCTTTCACAATGGGGTGTAATGGCACGTTTCGGCGTATCATTCAACTAGATAAAAAAATAAACAAGGCTCACTCAGTTGGGCCTTGTTTATAAGAAAATGATCGAGTAGTGATATATAAACAAAAAAACACACAGCAGTGTTTAAAAAAAGGAGCAGTATGATGCAAGAAAATCGCACAAAATACATTTCTCTGTGCGCCTTACTGAGCATAGTTACTCTACATGCAGAAGAACGCGTAGTCACCCCGAAATTTACCATACGTTCACAAGGCTTCAATAGCGTACGTAGAATTCCGGGAGAAACTGGTCGAAACACATTTCTCTATGATGTTGACAAGTGTGAATGTGGTGATTTCTATGGCAAAATTTCATTGACCCCAGAATACACCCGTTCATTTAGACCGCATGACATTGCACGTTGCTTATTTGGCGATGCACTTGGTAATAATGGTATGCTCAAAATAGAAGGTAGCAGAGTTGCTGGCAGAGATCCCAATGCACTTTTCGCAGATTATTTCTATCTACCAACTGATTATGAAAGCACCGTTTGCTTTACTCCACGTATCCAAAACTTCCTCGTTGATTTGAACTACTACGTTGGACTTGATTGGGTTTGGAGAGGTCTTTACATGATGTTCCAATCTCCACTCACCTGGACCAAATGGGCATTAAACGCAAGAGAAAATGTACTCAACGAAGGTGTCAATGGTTATGACGCTGGTTACTTCACCCCTGGTGCTTTACCACGCAGTGCATTACTTGATAACTTTAAAGAGTATGCGCATGGAGATGCTCCAGGCGTCATCAGTCAAATAGAGCCAAACGGAGAATTCAACGTAGAGCTACGTCCGTTACAATTTGCAAAATTCCGTAAGTCACAAACAAAGACAACCATATCTGAAATCAGATACTACCTTGGTTGGAACTTCTTGCTTTGCGAAGATTACCACTTAGGATTCAACTTACAAGCATCTGCACCTACAGGAAATCGTCCTGAAGCAGAATTTTTATTTGAAGCACAAAACGGTAATAACAAACATGGTGAATTTGGATTTGGTGTCAATGGTCATTATACCTTCTGCAAATCAGAAGATGAAACACGTGCATGGACATTTGAAGCGAACTTAGACGTAAGCCACTTATTCAAAACACGTCAAAGACGCACATTTGATTTAAGAGACAAACCATTAAGCCGCTATATGCTTGCAGAAAAAATGGGATCAGAAATTCTGTTCGGCTTAGAAGGCGATGGAGTTGTTCCAAGTGCACAATTTAAAAATGTGTTTACTCCCGTTGCAAACATTACCACTTTTGATCTTGATGTGAGCGTTGGCGCACAAATTGATTTCCTTGCATTCTTCACCCGTGATTGTGGCAACAGACGTTGGGACTTTGGTTACAACTTATGGACACGCAGCTGTGAAAAATTTGAACGCCGTTGTGATAACAATTGCAATGGATTTGAAAGTAATACCTGGGCACTCAAAGGTGATGCGCAAGTATATGGATTTGCGGTAGGCTTTAATGATGCACTCGCACTTGCGGTGCCATTATCTGCAACAGAAAATAATGCTACCATTCACAGCGGAACTAATTTTGTACAAACAAGCCAAGTTAATCAACAAACAATTAACACCGCAAAAACAAATCCTAACATAGACAGTCCACAACTTGCTACAACAGCAGATTTTATTCCAGCAGCGCTCCGCATTAATCCAACAGGAGCAGCTCTTGACAATCCACAAATCAATACCTCAATCCAACCAGTCTTCATCCAAGAAACCGATATTGATTTTGTACGCATCAAAGGGTTAACACAAAAATTGTTCACCCAATGGAGTTGCTACAACCCATGCGATATGTCAGAACATGAAAATTGGTATCCTTACTTTGCAATCGGCGCAGAAGTTGAATGGGCTCAACATCATGACAGATGTGATAATGAGTGTGAAGACAACAACAATGATTGTGATAACGACTGTAACGATTCCATTGACGGCACATGCGTACGTTGCGCGTTATCTCAATGGGGAATTTGGGCTAAGTTTGGCCTTGCATATCACTAAACATCCCGTGCATACTCGAAATGTATCAGGCCCGGAAATTTCCGGGCCTTCTTTTTTACACGTATTTTCTTTTTTTTATGCCCATTTTTATGAACGCTACTTTTTATGAATGCTTACTATTTCATGAATACACACTCTTTCAATAATTCAAAAACATCTAGATATGATACATGCTATCTTTTTGCTATGCTTAATCGACTTAAGTAACTCTAACAAAAGAGACTCATGAACAAACTGATCAAAACATTGTCACTCACATCACTCCTCTACACACTTGCGCATAGCATGGAAAAAAACGCCATTATCCCAGCACCTTCTAAACCATTCACCATGAACAACGTCGTCATACCCAATGATATTTTAAAACAAATTTTTAAATACTCATGCTCAAATGAAGCAAGACTTAAGCGTGAAACAATACACATTGCCAACAAAATTAGATTCGTCTGCACGCACTTCTACACCACATTTAATCCCACTGCGATACGGCAATTATTAGATTGGAAACCCCAAGACATGGTGGAAAATCTATATTCGTTAATATGCGCATGCGACCCATATGCAGAAAGAGAAAAGGTACTTAGATCCGTTCATGAATATTGTCACATACAATTGCTACACATCCAACGACTATTAAGTAGAAACCCTAACAAGCATTACTTTTGTGATGATTCCTCTTTCTGTGATGTGTGCACCAATGTGACTAAATATCATCGCTTTACATTTTTTGTTGATGCATTAAAAGATCAACCCAATCTATACAATGGCCCCTTACACCAAGCAATTCAGCGCAACTTACCAATTTACACGAGAATACTACTTGAAAAAGGTGCGAATCAAAAAAATTTAAAAACAGGTACATATAAAAAATATTTGAGAATGGTTAAAATGATCTTACCAAAAGAAGATCACTTGCTCTCTCGTCACCAAAAACAAATAGATACATATCTGAAACTCACAAAGTCAAAAAAAACAAAATATTTAACCTTATTTGCAGCATGTCTAACACCTCTCATTGCGATATCTCTGGTATTTATTCAATACGTATTACCTTAGAAAGGTCCAACATACTATGCGAGTATCATTAACAACCACCACAGCAAACAAAAGAGAAATCATGAACACATTAATCAAAATATTATCACTCGCACTACTCCTGCACATTCCTACAGCCTACTGCATGGGAAACAATGCCATTATTCCAGTACCTTCTGAACCGTTTACCATAAGAAACATTGCCATACCCAATGATATTTTAAAACAAATTTTTACCTACCTACACTCAGGTCAAATGGAAACCATACATAAAGCAAAAAGACTTAAAAAATTGCAACCTACCTGTAAACACTGGTATCATCTACTCAATCCGGTAGCAATCCGACAAATGTTAAATTGGAAACCTAGCGATATTATATCCGAATTCATAAACACGTGGATACGGGATAATACACGTAAATTTCTTATCGACACACTCAAAGACATTCCCTCTGCATACGAGCAAATCAATATGGATAACCTCATTTATTATAACGATTTGGATACTATTACCGCTCTCCTTGAAAATGGTGCTGATCCAAATTTTTATTATTCGTATACTGATGATCACGATAAGAAAGCAACACCTTTATTATATGCAATGCGATACAATAAGAGGGAAATGTTTAAATTAATCTTAAATCATGGCGGTGATATATATCAAGATGCTGGCAATGGCTATTCGGTCTTACGAATAGCAACAGAAAAATCAGGTATTGAGTACTCAACTCTTTTTGGAATGCTCTTTTATTCCTTATGTATGATATTTGCGCCAGAACTACGTGTGTATGTACCACCATTGCCTTTCATAGCCGCCTATATCGCCACGAACATGTTCTGTGCGTATCTATGCTCACCTAGCAATCATATATATCGATTCGAATCTAACGATCAGTGGCCAATCATCACTATACTCAAAGAAAAATATGGAAAACAATTAGCTTCTCTTTGCATATGCTATCTGCTTTATCTGTACTATTGTCATCATTAAAAAAGAGCCTGATATAAAAATCACTAATCAACTAATTCGCCACCTTGAGCTTCCACAACGTTTTTTAATGCCACCAAGAAAATGCGTGGATCTTCATCCATAAGGGCAGCATTAAGATATTCACGTGCTTCTTCAGGATCTTGTAATGATTTGATCAGTTCATCATGGTAATCAATTAGTCTTTTGTTCATTTTATAATTCTCTATCAAAAAGAGCCTGACATAAAAATCAAGCTCTTCTAATTTATTTACACAACTATTTTTAGCAACAACTACGCAACAAGCTGCAACTGCTTATTCGCTCGCGCCGCTTCAACCAATTCGCGCCCAGTCTGTGTCATCGGATAACGATAATCACGCGACAATTGCGGTTCTTGATCAGTCAACTGATGCCATGGTAATGCGACAATCACATTTTCTGATCGACGCGCTACATTATCCGCAAAGCGCAATACCCAATACGGATCCTTTGCACTCTGTTTCAATGCCTTGCGATAATCATCCAATGTTTTGACTGGTATGCCATTAACTTCATTGATTGTATTGCCAACCGCTACCGCACGTGAGCGGTATGCGTATGAACTTGGAAAAATGTGAGTAATAATCAGTGCTGGTTCGATACGCTTTTTCATATCCATATATTTAGCAAGTCCTGGAGCACGACTACCCAACAATTGTAAATGATTCAAACTCAACTGCGTCACCACCAGGCCACCAAACACTTCATAATCAATATTTTCATATCCCGGATACACTTCTGATACCGCCGGCAATTGCGTTTCTTCAAACTTAGCAGTCATTTGCTTGCGCTCGCCACTGCGATAGACCATCAGATTAATATCTTGCCCAATAGAAAGACGCGACACATAATCGATCAATGAAATTTTATCTTCTGACCATGGCACACGCATTTCACCAAATATATCAAGCTTATAATTATTGATCTTATAAATCATGTCGCCACGCTGTATGCCGGCTTTATCCAGCGTACTGCCCTTTACCACTTCAACCACATACGCACCGCCCGGCGCAGGATTGCCCAAATAATCGGTCAATGCATCAGTCGCGTTATTAAAAACAATACCTAAAAATGGTTTGCGCAATAATTTAACTTTATATAAATCAGGCAAAATAGTCTGCACTTCATTACCGGGAATAGCATACCCAACATTTTGCGCTTCCCTGATACCGGCACTATTCACTCCCACAATAAGACCTTGACTATTCAGCAACGGCCCACCTGAATTCCCTGGATTTAATGGTGCACTTGTTTGCATCCAGCGATTTTCATGGCCACTGATAACTCCTGTTGTGCTCTTGAGCGATTGCTGCCCCAATGGATATCCCAGCGCCATAACTTCATCAGATCTGCGTACTACATCTGAATCACCAAATGCTAAAAATGGCACCGTTCCCAATTCTTTCATAATAATATTTTTGCTTTCAGGAGTAAGTCGCAATAATGCAACGTCTCTTTCTGGACTGACACCAACAACCTCTACATCCAATATACGCTTACCGAGTGATGGAATCTGAATCCACACCGCAGTCGCTTGATCTACCACATGCGCATTGGTAATCAAATCACCCTCTCCATTAATAAAAAAGCCGCTCCCTGAACCGGTGCCCTGTGTTGGTGTTTTGTATGGTTGCAAGAGATCAAGTTCTGCAACCTGAGAAAAGATTTGTACCACGGTATCAGTAACACGTTCCTGAATTGGCCGCCACAACTGCGCGCTTGACACCACACGCTCAACAATATTTTCTTGCACTACTGCTTCATGATCAATCGCCAGTGCAACGTCGTCACATATTTGGGCACATGCACCTTCAATATATTGTTGTCGTTTATGTAACCCATACCAACCAAATCCAAGTGAAAGAATAGATATAACCAATGAAGTATGCACTAAGATATCTCGCTTAAACATAACGCTGTCTCCTATAGTAACCATGCAAGAACATGATTTTTTATGATGTGAATATATGATATAATATAGGTGTAAGTGTATAGATATTAAGGAAAAAACCAACCACACCTTTTAAAATTGACAACGTGTTGTATACTATACAGATATATTCCACTGACAATTATTAATCCATTAAGGAGCTCATAACCATGCAAGATAAGAGTGCTGTAACCCTCGATAAAATCGTCGCTTTGTGTAAGCGTCGCGGTTTTGTCTATCAATCCGCCGAAATTTACGGTGGCCTTAATGGGGTATACGATTTTGGCAACTTAGGAACTTTACTCAAACAAAATATTCGCGCTGCATGGCAAAACGCAGTATCCAATATCGATGAAGATGTACTATTTTTTGAAGGCTCACTCCTTGGACCACATGCAGTCTGGGAAGCTTCTGGCCACGTGCACCACTTCCATGACCCTATGGTTGATTGCCTCAAATGCAAACATCGCTACCGCGCTGACGATATCGACTTGCAAAAACCATGCCCTCATTGCGGCAACAAAGCATGGACCGAAGTGCGTCAATTTAACATGATGTTCAAAACACAACTCGGCGCCACTGAAGAACAGAGCACCGTTGCCTACTTACGTCCAGAAACGGCGCAATCTATTTTTATCAATTTTAAAAATGTACTTTCAACCAACCGCGTCAAAGTACCGTTTGGTATCGCACAAATTGGTAAAGCATTCCGCAATGAAATTACCCCAAAACAGTTTTTATTCCGCATGCGCGAATTTGAACAAATGGAACTTGAATGGTTTTGCAAAGCCGGTGAAGTAGAAAAGTTTTTTGCTTTTTGGATCAACAAACGACACTCATTTTACAAAGCAATAGGCATCACCCCAGAAAAGATACGTCTGCGTGAACATGCAAAAGATGAACTTGCACACTATTCAACCCGCTGCATCGACGTTGAATATGAATTTCCATTCGGCTGGAAAGAACTTGAAGGTATGGCGCATCGTGGCTAATTTGATTTAGAGCAACATAGCAAACATTCTGGAAAAGATTTAGGCGTTTATGATGATGAAACAAAAGAATCATATATGCCGCATATTGTTGAATGCTCAGTAGGTACTGACCGTCTCTTTTTAACGCTCCTCTTTGATGCGTACACAGAAGATATTGTAGAAGGTGAACCACGTGTCATGCTCAAACTCCATCCAAAATTAGCACCTATCAAGGCAGCATTCTTTCCGCTCGTAAAAAAATTGAATGAACCTATGCATGAACTGTATAAAACAATTAAAAAGAACACTGGTCTCCAAGTCATCTTTGACGACACTGGATCAATTGGTAAACGCTATCGCCGACAAGATGAAATTGGTACGCCAGTATGCTTCACCTATGATTTTGACAGTGAAAATGATCAATGCGTAACAGTACGCCATAGAGATACCACCAAACAAGAACGCATTCGTATTGATACGTTAGAATCGTATATACGTGATCTACTTGCTCTGTAAACGATATGGCCCATACTTCGCCCCAGCCGTCGCTGAAAGCTTTGGCGGGCACGGCAACAAGTTCTTCATAGTTTTTAACGAAGTAAAAGGCTTCCTACTTCGCATAAAGCTTCGTCGGACAGGTCGTAGGGCGTGGCCGCTAAATATGTATGAGCGGCCTTTTAACATCATTATGACGCATTATTATCGGCGCACTCTTGCTATTGAGATAACACCTATGTACTATCAAAGAATACCGGTATAACGTTATTATCAAGAAAGAATCATATGAGTAGTAGAAAACTAGCTGATTTTTCACCCGGACGCACTATTTTATATTCAATGTTTATCGCCATCATTATCGGCACATGCCTTTTGGCATTACCAATCGCTCAGACACACACAATTTCCCTTATCGATCTTTTTTTTACCGCAACCTCAGCCACCTGCGTCACCGGAGCATTCACCATACCATTAAGTAGCTTCACCCTCTTTGGGCAAATGATCATTTTAATCCTCATTCAGATTGGCGGACTGGGACTCGTAACCATGTCTCTGTTCCTGTTGTCTTTATTCATCAATTTCGGCATGGCGACACAATTGATGGCGGGACAAATATTAGAATTTGAATCCTGGCCACGCATTAAAAACCTCATATTTTTTATTATCATGGCCACATTTTGCAGCGAACTACTTGGCGCTCTTTTATTTTTCATGGTTTTTAGGCATGACTTTACTATCGTCAACGCACTATTTTTATCATTATTCCATGCGGTATCTTCATTTTGTAATGCCGGCATTGAACTTTTTCCAGGTCATCTAGAAAAATACAATTCAAACTACATCGTATTAATCACCTCCACATTTTTAATGTTTTTTGGTGGGCTCGGCTTTATAACCTGGCGTGAAATTTTAAAATATTTCCGTGCAAAGATTAAAAAGAAGCGTTATTTTTTTTCCCTGCATAGCAAAATTATTCTCAACACATCATTAGGACTCCTGATGGCATCTGCCATTATTTTTTGGGTCCTAGAACATGATCATGCCTTAAAAAATTTTGATGGCCTCCTCACGATTATAAGTTCTATTTTTTATGCAGTATCAATGAAAAGTGCAGGACTACTCTTATTCCCCGCACAAAGTTTCCAATTAGCAACCATGTTTATGATCATGATCTTTGGACTGATTGGGTCATCACCAGGATCTACCGGGAGTGGTATAAAAATAACCACCTTCGCCATTGTACTCGCAACTGTACGAGCAGCCATGACGGGTGATATCTCAACCAATATCAAAGGTCGCCGTATACCCACTGACCTTGTATACAAAGCATTTGCCATTCTTGCATTCAGCTTAGGATGGATCATACTTACCACCTTCTGCCTACTCATTACGGAAAAAAATCCTGTTTTTTCTAATCTCTTGTTTGAAACGATCTCAGCATTTTCTACCCTGGGCATCACCACCAACACCACCGCACAACTATCTTCACTTGGTAAATTATTCATTATAGCAAGCATGATCATTGGCCGAGTTGGTTCATTGACCCTCATTCTTGCATTAAAGGTACAAAGGCACGGCGAACTAGAAGGCATTAAATACCCTGAAGAACGCATTATGCTTGGTTAACAAAGGAAAATTATGAAATTATGCATTATAGGCCTTGGAAGATTTGGTATGCAAGTCGCCAAAAGTCTCGCTGAAAATGGCATGGAAGTCATGGCAGTCGACAGTAATGAAGGCATAGTTGCCTCTATACGAGACAATGTGACACAGGCAATTTGTATGCGGGTAACTGACGAAGCCTCATTGCGCAGCATTGGTATTGATGAAATGGATACAGCCATTATAGCGATTGGAGAAAACTTCGCACAATCGATACTGATTACCGCCCTTCTTAAAAAGCGCCTCCATATTCCAACCGTTATTGCACGCGCCACCAGCGATATCCACAAAGAGATTTTAGCTATCGTCGGTGCTGATCGGGTCGTATTACCCGAAAAAGAGATTGGAATCGAGCTCGCCGACAAGCTCAGCCTCCCCTTTGCTGACCTTATTCGCCTTTCAAAGAACTTCTCTGGAACTCCCATTACCGCTCCAAAGGCTTTTGTGGGCAAATCACTCAAGGCGCTCAAGGTATTTAAGCAATACAGGGTCTACTGCGTAGGTTTACAGCAAAACGATACCATTACGACCATTATGCCGGACCATATCATCGCCAAGGGTGAAAAATTATTTTTTGTTGGCGACAATGCCGACCTAGAGGAGATAATCAAGCTATAGAGGGACCCTTTTTACCCCCACCCTTTAAAAAAAAATATATTAGTGCTTTGCAAAAACATATTTTTGAAGTATAATTTTGAAGTATATAAGATTTGAATCTGTATACGGATAAATTAATAATTAACCCTCACTGTCAAGGTCTTATCGCGAAGAAATAAAATTACTCTGAAAAAATCTCTAAGAACTATTAATAACCTTTTTATAAGAAGAACCAAATGAAATTATACGTTGGAAACTTGCCACACGCGGTAACCGAAGACCAAGTAAAAGATTTGTTCGAACAATTCGGACAAGTTGTATCAGTAAAAATTATCAAAGATAAATTTACTGGTAGCTCAAAAGGATTTGCTTTCGTTGAATTCGCTTCATCAGAAGACGGCCTAGCAGCTATGGAAGAATTGAATGGTAAAGATTTCGAAGGCCGTAGCCTAAGAATCGACAAAGCTCGCCCACCACAAGCACGCCCAGCACATGGCGGCGGACATCACGGCGGCGGCGCAGGAAGACCTCCTCGTTCTTCTGGCGGATACAACAGCAAATACTAATCCTACCTGAAGCGTTGCTTCACTAAAGATTAACTTACGTTGTAAATAAATGGAAAGCCCTAGTTGAAAAACTGGGGCTTTCTTATTGAGAAAAATTTATTTATCACCTTAAAGTACTTCCATGGTATACTGCATTAATCATAAAAATCTGTATTATCATGAAAGGACCTTATGAAAACAATGATCCCCATCTTTTCCTTCTTTGTTGTGCTATCTACACAGTGCATGGAATTACCAGAAAAACAAGCATACAGCACTAAAAAACTTACGATAGAATATGCTGCTGCACTATGGCAAAACCATAAATACAAAAGTTATCAAGAAGATAAAATAACATATACACCGCTACAAAACAGTTATTTTTTTGGTGTGTACGATGGACACGGTAGTTACCGAAGCGATAATAATGTTTCTAGCTTCTTACAAGAACACTTTCATGTATTATTTGAACAATCAGAAAAAGAAACTATACAAGAAAAGTTTGAAGATGCCTTTTGCCAGGCAGAAATACACGCATTAACACACTTTGCTGATGGCTCGACTACGGTTGTTGCATACATAGATGAAAATCAGGTATTGCACTTCGCATGGGTAGGTGATTCACGTGCCGTGCTAGAAAAAAATTATGAAGTGGCTTATGCAACCGAAGATCATGACACATTGCGCTCCATAGGAGACAAAGAGAGTAAAGACCTCACTAAACTCAATAAAGATCTAGCTAAACTTAATTCCGAAAAAATATTAAGCACAGATGGGTTTAATGCTATACCCGATTATCATTCTATTCAATTAACTCCCAAAAATCATTTTTTAATCTTAGCAAGCGATGGTTTATGGTTTGATGTGGACAATATTGATGCGGCGCAATTGGTCAACCAAGAAACAAAAAATCCAATGGAAGAGTTTGTTTCTCAAATACTACAAAAACAGTTTCCCATAGATTTTTCTATTTCATCATCTGAATGCGATAAATCAATAATGTCAGCAGTACAAAAATTAGGAGTCACCGCTTTGCAGCGGGGTTGTAAAGATAATATTGGGATACTTATTGCGCAACTCAAATGGCAAGAAATATAGACCAATGTCACTATACCCTTGGCCAGTATATTACAATATATTATCATCAAAGTTGCGCGTCAAAGGTTATTAGGACTTTAGGGAGGAATTTCTATGAAAAGAAGAACATTTCAAGAATATCTCGAAAAACGCTTCAATAAAGATGAGATTGCAGAAATTGAGGAACAAGCCTTACGAGAAAAAGAAGCATTACAAGCATTACAATCTGGTATTACGTACGCGATGGAAAAATACATGAAAGAAAACAACGTAGGATTTAACGAACTTGTTAGACGCTTAGATTCTACTCCAGCTCATGTAGCCAAAATTAGACGCAGAGAAGCCAACTTAACTTTAGCAAGCTTAGCGCATATCATTGCACTACTTGGGCAAGATCCACACTCAGTCTTTAAAAAGAGATAAACATTTAATCAAAAATATTTTTCAAAAATGTAAACCACCATGGCAATACTCCTCCTCACCCTTTCTTTTTTTATTGTTTTTTCAACGCAGTGTATGGAACCACCATTAGTCAATGCACAAAACACTAAAAAACTCACCGTAGAATATGCCAAAACCTTCTGGCAAAACAGCCCACATAGAAAGTATCAAGAAGATAAAATCACATACGCACAACTGCAAAACGGTCATTTTTTTGGTGTCTATGATGGACACGGAAGCAAGCGTAGCGATAATAATGTTTCTAGTTTTCTGCAAGATAATTTGCATCTTTTATTTGAAAAATCAGAAAAAGAAACCATCAAAGAAAAGTTAGAAGATACTTTTTATAACGCAGAAACGCACGTGCTGGCAAATTATGACGATGGTTCAACGGCAGTTGTAGCATACATAGATGCAACAGCACTACTGCATCTGGCATGGGTCGGTGATTCACGTGCCCTGCTGGAAAAAAATAAAAGCATAGACTATAAAACCAACGATCATAATCCATTTTCCAACACAGCAGAAAAAGAACGAGTTCTTGAACACAATTTATGGATAGATGAAAAAAAGAAACATATCAAAGTCTACGATATAAAAAAAATTGGCTGGAATGGTCTTGCTATGTCTCGCTCTATAGGGGATAAGAATTGCAAAGAAGTAAGCTCTGAACGACCTCGAGGAAAGGGTGGTATTATCGCAATACCAGAATATCATGTAATTCAATTAACTCCTGAGAATAATTTTTTAATCATAGCCACTGATGGTTTATGGGTTAAAGTAACAGATACTAAAGCAATACAAGTAATTACCTTAGCAGATATCTCATTACGTCAAAAACTCCAACTTAAAGCAAACAAAACCCCACCAGACTTTTTTGATACATCAGCTGAATGCGATGAATCGATAATAGCCGCAGCACATATATTGGGCGCCAAGGCTCTTATAAAAGGCAGTCATGACAATATTGCAATAATTATCGTACAACTCAAATGGCAAGAAATATAAACGAGAAAAATTATAGATCACTTGTTTAACCAACCAAATATACTTAATCCTCCAATTCCAAGAATCACTCCCAATGCGAATGAAGCTCTATAATATGGAAGTACTTGCTCATGCCATGATTGTTGAAATTTTTTGTCATAATCTTCAGCATCGTTTTTTATGGTTTCAAGAAGAAGTTCTTTCCCTTCGGCTGTGGTAAATTCTTTTTTTAGCTGCCAAAAACTTAGCATATTCCAATATCCGACAGGAACATCAAATGGCTTATGTTGCACAATGGCTCCACCGCCCCATTTTGATTCAAAGGTTACATGATCCAAGACAAAAGCAAAATGGAATATTCGATTGGCATTATCGGTATATAAAACGAGAGCGCCTTCTTCAGGTCCTTGTATTTGGTCAAAGAATTTTTCTATGTCGATGCTTGTCACGTCCTTGATAATAGTACCTTCATTGTAAATACGATGAAGTTGTAAGGGTGTAACGCTCCCAGTGATTTTATGAATTGCATAATTAAAACATCTCCAATCTTGTTCTCGTTCTCGTTCTGTAGGTTGTCTAATGATGGCAATATCAGTAATTTTTATTTCTTCTCCCTTCTCGAATAACTCATGTATTTCTTCTCTTCTTTTTGATACCTCATCATTAAGACACTGTACCCATGGCTTATATTTGAGCTTACTGAGCATGCAATACGTGGAATTTAAACTTATGATAGATAACAATAAGATAAAACTGTGAAGTTTAGACATAACCTTCCCCATTTTTTAGCTGATTTAAATATTCTACTATTTAAGATTACAGATAGAAAATAAATTGTCAAGGGGGAAAGTATAAAAAAAACCGTTATTTTAAGGAAAAAACAGGTATAACCTTCCGTTTTTGCAAACCAGATCGATATATAGCTACCCTTCTTGGGCAATATCCAGATTTTCACCTAGATTGGATACAGTATTTTATTTTGCATAGTTATTATTGCTCTGCTATACCAAGAGGCTTAACAAGCTTAATATTCAAACGTTTCAACAAATATAGCCGGACATAAATAGGCAGTGTTAAAAAGACTTTACCATCCTCACTCCAGAACTAATTTCGAAAGTATCTCCATCACGTGTTGCCGCATACGCACGCGCAATCAAATCTGCTTGAGGAATGGTGATGTTATTTTTAATCCATGCAAGGCACCAGACTTATTAAACTCTGGTGCAGTAAGATTCAATAATAATGACCATATTTTCGCGGTATGATCATACGACCCACTCACCACATAGCTCACATCAGGACTTATCTGTAACGATTCAATTTCCTTGGTATGCCCCGCAAAAGTGTAAACTAGTTGCGCTGTTTTAAGACGCCATATTTTTACCGTATTATCTCGCGATGCAGTAGCTACATACTTGTTATCCGAACTGATCTTTATTTTTTTAATCAAATCGGTATGCCCTTGTGCGGCCACCCAAGAGTATGTAACAATAAGCCAGTATTGGCATCGTATACTTTCGCTGTATGATCATTATCAGCGGGAGCAACCGCTACGTATGCACCATCACGGCTTATATCGACTGAAAGAACTTTATTTGTACCTTGTACCAAATGTGCAACTCAATTGACCAGTCACTGCACTCCACAACTTTGCAGTACCATCCCATGAGCCAGTGATTAATTTATCACCAGCTAATGCCATTGAAATAATCTTACTCAAATGTCGCTGTACTGGTATAAATCGACCATTTCTTGCATGTAATAATATAACCTCGCCACTGTTTGTAGCAATTGTCACATAGATACTATCATCACTTATTTTTATATCATTAATCCAATCGTTTGTCCAACTGGCGTATTGTGTAAGACCACCGAATGAAAGTAGCATTTGCCCGGTTGCCATATCCCATATTTTTACCATATGATCAGCTGAACCGGTTACTATGTAGCTATTATCGGGACTTATTGCCAGTGCGGTAATACTTGTCACGTGACGATCAATTTCTCTTTCACCAAGTGTATGGAGCAATGTACCTGTCTTCCTATCCCATATGCGCACCATTCTATCAATCTCCTGTGCACTTTTATCGAATACCCCTGTTGCCACATACGCATTGTCAGAACTTATTGCTACGATATTCACAAGGCCAGTATGGCCTTTCAAAATATGCTCCAACTTCCCGTTTCTATCCCATATTTTTGCGGTGCCATCGAATGATCCTGTTGCTATATGCGCACTATCAGGACTTATCGCCGTTGAATAAACCACATTATCATGTCCCAATGTTTCTGGTTCTTGCTGATTTAACAGAAAATCTCCGATCATGGATAACGCAATTTGCCTTTGCACGTCTTCTGGCAACCCTTTAACTCTACCTGCCAATGTTTCTGGTTCCATAGCATGCATTAAACCTAACAAGCCCAATGCTCCCAGGGCTATAACTACTTTATCGCATAAACTTTTCATACTTTTTCCAATGCTTTATCTGGTTCTTATTATTTTTAACTATTTTCATCTTACTCTTATCTTAATTTATTGATATTCTATTTGTCAATATTTTAATTGGTAAAGTCTGACTGAATCTGTTTTTATCGACAATTATATAACTATCCCTACAATAATCTTGAAAAATCGTTCGTTGGTATGCCTTACTAGATGGAAAACAAATCTAAACGGACAAAAAGCGAAAAATTTTACTATGAAGTACTCAGTATGGCAGATAACATTAATCCTAACCACTCTCATTAACCTCACCACTACCACACACATACGCGCCATGGAAGTACCAATACATAACACGCGATTTTTAAACAACACACAATTTTTGCGATCAGTACATCAGCTTCCGCAAGAAATACAAAATGCGATAGCGTTGCTTGGAGCAAGTGAATTTTTTTTGGTAGCAAAAGCGCTTAGAGAACATACCTCTTCAATCAAATCACTTAAAGTAGAAGATCACATGGTAAAAATAGAATTATATCAAGATGAAGAAGGGTATCATGGCAAAGAAGAAACATTAAATATCCACACTGGTCAAGTGGTATCTTCAATGCACGATCCTTATGATGCAAGATTTGGTCGTCACGTATTTACCACAAGTCTTGGTTCCGGCCCTCTCTTTTTTGGCGTAATGATCCCTGATCAAAAAAGAGCACCAAAAAAAAGAGTATCTACACTTCATTTGAACCTCAATGCGCCAGAATTTAACACCAAAGAAGAAATGCTCGCTCGTATGAAAAACGCGTTGACTATTGCCCAAACTGATCTTATTAATCGTGCATACAATGCAACCAAAAAAGGGGCCATGTTTATCATTCATCATCTGAGTGAAGATGGAAAACTATTTTTAACGTTCGATAAAGATGTACGCATCTATTTGTTGAATGGTCTTAATATTCAACTCAAAATAGATGATTGGTTCACTTCTGTTGGTGATTGCGCCATACAATGAATTAATTATCAGGCAACAGCCCATACATTTTATTTAAACAAGGCATCATGCACCACATGATGTTTTTTCTAATGTCACGTGGCAACATTAAAAAATTACCCGGACCAACAGTAGACAACAAACATACCATTACCTCTTTTTGCTTTGAGATAATGGCATCATACAACTCAAGCGTTGCAACTGCTTTATCTTTTATCGTCAACTCAAAACCATGCTTCATTAATCGTTTTATAAAATCACGTTTCGGTTCAATATCTATGTCTGCTATAATTGCAGCTCCCAAAGCAGAGTAGCCATCTATATATATATCTTTATAGTTATTGAACAAAGAAGCAGACTCATCTAACTGCTCAATCCTCATACAGATATATGTATGCATGTTTCGGTGGTAACAGTATTTTAAAAACTCAATTGGATGCTTATCTATGACATCGATTAAACATAATACATCTGTCATCGGCAACATATATTTTGTAGGCACTTTATTAGTTTGCAACTGCTTTTCAAATTTATTTTTGCTTTTGCGCAAACCCCGTATTGGCTTTGCTTCTTTGGATGTGTGACTCCGTGAAAACCATGTAGGAAGCAGTGAGCGCAATACATTCGCAGAATTATCTTCCATGGCAAAAGCACTCCATGAACTTGCAAGAAACAATAATAATGCTCGACATTTGTGCATCAAAAACTCCATAAGTGGATTATGATATAGAAGTAATAACACTATACATTTGTGCCTAAAAAAATCCTTTTAATAATTGCATAATTTTCAAGTTCCAATGCACGCTGTTGCTTTAAAAAATGCACCATGCAAGCCACAATATATTTTCTAACATCGCAAGGCAACACGGACAAATTATCTTCTTTATGATCACACAACAGAAGTATCATCGTTTGTTTTTCTTTCAAGGGAATCGCATTATAAAAATAAAACTGGATGAGCATCTTATCATTTTCAGTCCATTCAAAACCATGCCGCATTAATAGTTCGAAGAATTTATACTTTTCTTCACATAATACATCTTGTGATAAAAATGCTGCCCCTAAAGCGGAAAAACCATTGATTTGAATTCTTTGACATATATCAAATAGATCTGAACATTCAACCAACTGTTTAAGATTCCACTCCCCTTGGCCGCTATGATGTTGTTGGTAATAACAGTACCTTAAAAAATCATACGGCGATTTATCCTCTGAATAGTCTTTTGAAAAGAAACGAATAAATCTTTTGTCAAACACATACCTCTCAACAGTTATTTCCAAGACACAAGCCCCTACCTTATCTAGTGCCGATGCAGATGAAAATTGCATCTCTTCTTCAAATTTATTTTTACTTGCTTCCAGAGCCTTTATCGGTGATAATTTATTTGGCTCTTTAATAAACGATGCAACAATGTTAGTTTTTACTGAATCAAGAAACATTAAAAACTTATTATCCTCCATCGCGTACATAACGTGACTTACAAGAAATAGCAATAACACTCGACATTTGCGCATCAAAAATTCCTTAATAATTTTCAAACAACAGCCTAAACGGATGCACCATACAATCCACTAATTTCTTTCAAAAGAAGCTCATTATTTCAACAACTTTAAACCAAAGAGAAATCTTTGTAATCCATCGTAACTTTCACATGTACTCACCATGCAACCCACAATATATTTTCTAACCTCATGTGGCAGCATGAATAAATTGTCTTCTTTACGATCACCCAACAAGAGTACCATCGTTTGTTTTTCTTGTAAGGGGATCGTATCATAAAACTTAAGCGCAATAAGCGCCCTATCATTTTCAGTCCAATCAAAACCATGATGCATTAATAGTTCTAAAAATTTATATCTTTTCTCAGCACCTACATTTTTTGCTAAAAGAGCCGCCCCCAAAGCAGAAAATCCATCGATTTGGCTTTTCTGGCACAGATCAAATAAATCTGAACACTCAACCAACTCTTTAAGGTTCGACTCACCTTGACCGCGATGATATTGTTGATAATAACAATATTTTAAAAAATCATACGGCGATTTGCCATCTGGATACTTCTTTGAAAAATAACGAAAGAATGTTTGTCCAAACATAAATCCTTCTCTAGATTCTCCCCAGGCCCAAGCCAATCCCTTATCTTTTATTGATGCTCGTGGAAGTTGTATTTCTTTCTCAAATTTATTTTTACTTATTTCCAACGCCTCCATAGGTGATACTTCACCTGATTTTTTAGGCAACAATGCGATAATATTAGATTTTACTGAATCAAGAAACATTAAAAGCTTATTATTTTCCATGGCATGATTATTATTTTCCATCCCATAAATAGATGGACTTACAAGAAGTAGTAACAAAACTATACGTCTGCGCATACAAAAACTCCGCGAATAAATTGTAAAAAAACATGTAGAAGTAATCACTATATATTACCGTATCAGACAACGAATGACCATAGAAAAAGATTACAGAAACCACCTATTATTACGATTTCAGAAAAATTAATAATTTTGCTTTGCACGCACACACCATACACTGCACGATATATTTTCTCACATCATAGGGAAGTACAGATAGATGGCCCATCTGCTCATTATCCTGCAATACAAACATCATAACTTTTTTTTCATGCGTAGGAATCTTATCATACAAATAAAGTGCCAAAAAAAGTTGATCTTTTTCAGTAAACTCAAAACCAGCGTGCATTAATTTTTGCATAAACGCACATCGTTTCGAATAAGTTATGTTCTTCGCCAAAAGAGCTGCACCTAAGGCAGAACATCCTTCTATGCGCGCTTTTTGACATTGCGCAAGCAAAGATGGATACCTATTCAACTGCTCAACACAATTTTGACCTTGACTCACCAATTGCTCAAACTCATCCTCATCTTCTGCATTATGATATTGTTGATAATAACAATAGCGCAAAAATCTCTTTGGCTTCAGATCTATTTGGGAAAGAAATGGTCGCAATCTTGCTTGAAAAAAGCGAGGCCCAAAATCAACTTCAAGACCGTTCATGCGAGTATAATTCGCAAATTGCCTCGTGAGTATGGCATCATTATGACTGCTAAATTTTAGTTGCGCTTCAATCTTCTTTTCCTCATCACGCACCTCTTGTATGCGCTGAGAATCCGCGATATCACAAGACACGTCACTCGCCGAAAACCATGACGCAACAAATGTACACATTGCATCTAAAATTAATTGTACACATAAAAAATCATCTTCTTGTTCCATGGTACGTACACACGTGGGATGAACAATACAAAGCAACAAAAGAAACAGTGCATATTTTTTCATTACAAACATTACTCCGCTTTATACAAAAAAAGAGCCCTCGTCATGAGAGCTCTTCTTTTGTATCACATAACCAATCTACTCGCATATTATTTTGCTACATATGCCTCCAACACATGCAACCACCATCCATTAATTTCTGTTGTCCAAAACAACCGATTATATGAAGCATCAACACCACGTGAATCAAAGTAAACCGTAAGTCCGCCTGCCTTACTGAAATCACTACCCACCGTATTTGCCCTAATAAAATAAGGAAATTGAGCTATACCTTTAGAAAGCAATGCTTGAAAGTCTGATAATGCACTCAATGGTAATTTTAAATCAAAAATATTTTTGAGAAGGTTTTTATAAAATTGTAGCAAATCAATATACACTTCATTAAAAGAAGGGCACACAAGATCACCAATCGATTTTCTTATCATACTTTTCGCGGCGATTTTATTATTGCCTCGCAACTGCGTAGTGAGAAATTCAGCTACCTCACTAAAATTAGACATAAATCCTCCAAGAACTTGTAAATCAATGGCCGACAGAGTGTGATCAGATTCGCGCGCATAGGCTTCTTGGTAAGCAGCAACCATTCGTTTGGCAAAGGTAAGAGGATCGAGCGTGCGTGCATTAAATTGATTAAGAACGCGTGTATAATCATAACCCGCACCAGGGATCAAGTTTTCTGAAGCAACCATATAGTTAGCACATGAACGCTAAGGTAGCTGCTATTTCTACTGATGCCATAAGACACGCATCAAATGCTATGATGTCAAACTTTTTACCACGTCTGTGTGTATCGCGCGCCCAAGAAAATGCAGACAAGAAGATCTCGATCGGTAAGATAGTGACCCGTATCATAATCATAGCACACCCCGCGGTTATATGACGGAATTGGTGCACGGTTCAATGGTCCAGACCCATGATCCCAACACACTACTGCGATATGATCTGAAGGAAACTCAGTACATGCCCATGCCAGTGCGCTCTTAAACGTTTCAACACTACCACTGTCCCGCGCCGTAGCCGGCCCATATTGTGTCACAGAACCTTTATTAACATATAATTTTTTTGTTTCTTTATTGTGTCCTGCGTAATGCGTAGAAAGGTAGACAAGTACATTAATCCTCTCATTAGACCCCATAGACATCATCTGGTCCATATTCGTTTGAATAAAATCATCTAGGTCATTAGCTCCTGCTAAATATACCAAAAATGTCCATGGCTTTCTTGGCTGTAATGCTGATTGTGCAGAGGTGAAAATAAAAAGAACACTTAAACATAAGATGCGTGAAAATAGAGTTTTTTGCATGCGACTCTCCTTGTAAGTTTTATGGTGATGAAAAATACAGGTTCATCCTAGAAAAACTTCTGTTGAGATTGCAAGAAAAAAAGAGCGCAAAAAAAATAGACGAAAAAGTATAATCTCTTTCATCTATTTTTTATTTCTTACAGTTAATCGAATTAGATCGATTCGATACGGATAACCGTTATCGGTTGACGATGTCCTCTTTTAACACGTACCTTTTGGCGACGCTTAAATCTAAAGACTGTCAATTTAGGACCACGCATCTGTTTTACAATAGATGCCTTGATTGGTGTTGAAAGGAATGGTTGACCTACTTCGAAAACACCGTCTGCGGTCTTACGAAACAGCACATCGGTAAAGTCAAGCATGGTGCCAGCTTCACCTTCTATCTTTTCAATAGCGACGGTTTTACCGACGATAGCTTGATATTGTTTACCACCAGTTGCGAAAATAGCGAATTTATCGAATATTTGAACGTTTTCCATTGAGTACCTTGTAATTTTTTCAGGGGGATTAACATGCGCATGTTAAGATCAAATCAATTTTAATTATTGTAGCATAGAAAACAACCATGGTCCAGTACCATCTATGCTCTTTTTCTTATATTTTCCGCCTTCGCATAAAGATTGGACAGACAAACCATACCTTAATAATTCAGTTTGAAAAAATCACAACAATTCCTTCATCTTCCAGAGAATATCCAGTGCTTTTTTTGGAGAAATGTCATCATAATCCAAGAGCTGCAATTCGGTATTGACCTGGTTTAATTTTTTAATCTGCGTGCGTAATTGGTCATTTTCCTGCGTTAAACGCTCAAAGCCATTATCTACAGCTCCGCAAAACGCATTATGGCGTGATGCCATGTCATGATCTGCCGCCTCAGAATCACGTCGATCCGCCTCCACTACGTTATGGCGTGATAATCGCGTTGTAACTTTATGCGTAAACGGACCATACTGCTCAACTGGCAAGGGCAGACCGCTATTAAGTTGTTCAACCAGTTCCTGTGCTCGCAACACAATAGAAACAGGAAGCTGAGCCAATCTGGCAACCTGTACGCCAAAGCTCCCGTCTGCCACACCACGAACCATGGTATACAGGAAGATAATGGTATCACCCGCTTTTTTACTCGCCGCGTAATAACTCACTATTCCCGGATATCTTTTCTGTAAATGGGTCAATTCATGATAATGGGTTGCAAAAAGACAGCGTGCCTGTACAGTCTCATATAAATATTCAACCACAGCCTGAGCAATTGCCAATCCATCAAACGTACTGGTGCCACGACCAACCTCATCCAAAATAACCAGACTATTTTGTGTGGCTTGAGTACAAATTGAGGCAGTCTCTTCCATTTCTATTAAAAAAGTACTTTTACCTTCAGCCAGATTATCTCCTGAACCAATACGAGTAAACACTCGGTCCAACAACGGAAGATCAGCCTGCTTTGCCGGAACGAATGAACCAATTTGCGCCAAAATACATATTTGGGCGACCTGTCGCAAGTAGGTCGATTTGCCTCCCATATTAGGACCAGTAATAATCCACATCGATTCTTCATCAGTCAATAATGTATCATTCGGAATAAATCGTAACGCGGTATTGGACTCAATAACCGGATGTCTGCCATCCACAATTTTAATTTCACGATGAGCATTAAATACAGGGCGCACATACCCATTGTTGTAGGCAACTTTACTTAAACCAAACAGCGCATCAAGGTGTGCTAATGCATGCGCAAGTTTACGTAACGGGGTTATATATTCATGTACATCAGCTTTCACACGCCCAAAAACATCAGATTCAACCTGCTCAATCTTATCACGAGCGCCAAGAATCTCATTTTGTAGCTGCTGTAATTCTGGCGTTAAAAAACGTTCTTTGCCAACCAATGTCTGATGACGAATATAATAATCAGGCACCAGATGTATATTTGATTTAGTAATTTCAATGTAATAGCCATGCACTTGATTGTAACGAATTTTTAACGATGCAATACCAGTCTTCTCTTGCTCTATGCGTTCAAGCTCCATAATCTTTTGGTTACTATCACCCACTAACCCACGTAAATAATCAAGCTGTGCATCAAAACCCTGTTTAATAATCCAATCTTGACTCGTGTCATCATTCAGTGCTGCCTGCAAAAAAGAAAGTAATGGTGAAAAATCACCGATGTGCTGTGCGACAATTGACAATAGAACCAAAGAGCTGTGATCATGTACAAGTTGCAAAATGTGCGGCACTACGCGTAACGCATCCATCAAGGAAAGATAATCATGTATCTGTGCACGACCAAGTGCAATGCGTCCAACAATGCGCTCTATATCCCCCACATGCATCAACTGTGCTTCCAGGTGCTGCACAAAAGATAGTTCACGCACCATGAGGCAAATCACCTCTTGTCTTTGCACAATTGCTTCTTGTTTGATGAGTGGTCGCAACAACCACTTTTTAATCATGCGTGAGCCCATTGAAGTAGTTGCACCATCAATAATTGAAAATAAGGTATTCTTATGTCCACCGTCTTGATTATTTTTTACCAATTCCAAATTGCGCTGTGTTGCCAAATCTAAAATCAAAAAATCATCCGGTTCATAAATATGAAGGCTGCGAAACTGATCCAATGCACTTTTTTGGTTCCGTTTTACATACGCATAAAAATAATGCAATGCTAAGCGTAACGATTCTTCTTTGTGTATAACTTCGGTAGCTGGCGTACGGAATTGTTCACGTATCCATGCATCCGCATCCGCTTGATCAGACGCAATACCAGCATCAACTAACGTCGTAAAATAACCAAGTTTTTTAAAATACTGCTGCAACGCAGTGCCTTGCACTGTATGCGGCATGACAATTTCATCAGGAAAAAAACGAGCCAATTCTGATTCTAAAATTTTTTCAGAATTAGCAGGTAATACGGTACCAAACAATTGTCCGGTTAAAAGTTCACCAAATAAGATTCCCCAACGATCTGCCATGGGGAAAAAGGAAAATAAATAAGATGCTGATTTTTCATCTAACAATACTGTATCGGTCAATGTGCCTGGGGTTAATACCTGTGTTACGCTGCGACGCACTACTGAACCGGGACGCGGTTTTTCCATCTGTTCACAAATGGCAACTTTAAATCCACCTTTGACTAATTTGGTCATATAATGATCACGCGTGTGCACGGGCACACCACACAAGGGAATCGGTTCATCTTTATGCTTGCCACGCGCGGTGAGCGCAATGCCTAAAAAAGCAGATGCCTTTTTTGCATCATCATAAAAAAGTTCATAAAAATCACCCACCTGAAAAAACAACAATACGTCATGATATTCTGCTTTGATATCCTGATATTGCTGCATAAGCGGGGTTAATGTATTATTTTCTTGTGCCATGGTTCTTTTGGTTATGGATATAAATATCGGAAAGTATTGGGAAATCCAGATAGATGACAGTATATAATGAGGTTTTTGATTGTGCAAGAAGTCGACCAGCTTTACCCTGTTTATCTTGAACCTGAAAAAACATTTTTTAGCCCTAAAGCCCTTGTATTTTACTTACAACATGGTATCATCAAATAGAAATATTGTTCATTTTTCACTATTTTTACCAGGGGAATTTTTTATGAAAAGATTATTACTAACATTGAGTTTAGTAGTAGGCTCAACGTCAATACACGGCATGGAACTGCAAGAGAAGCCAGATTACATGGGCATGCTGCCTTCAGATGCTAAAATATGTATCATTTCAGCTTTAAATAACTTTAACAAGCTCGAAGATGTAGCAAATGCCATCCAAGCAACTAGTTTTGTAAACGTCGAATTGAATAAAATAGTCAAAGACATGTATGGTAACCAGAACGAGCTTTAAGACTCTCATGCATGAGCTTGCGAATAGATCTCACTTCTTCACCATAGACATCTCTCGCTTGTTTAAAATGCCTACAGCAGAAAAATATCGAGAGCTCTGCGAAACATTAACGGGATGGTGTAGCATGACCTCATGCTGGATAATTGGTTACGATGATGATATGTCATATGCTGTTGACCAAGCTGCTCAACTTATCGCTGAGGACGCCGATGTCAATTGCAATCGTGGTGCACCACTGCAAAGAACATTGACACATGGTTGGAATCCTAAATTAGCAAAGCTACTACTTGATGCTGGAGCGAAACCAGAATGGGCACTAAATGTAGCCTTAGCAGAAACAGGCTTCTATAAAACAGGAGAACATGGCAAGAGACTACAAACTATTCGACAACTCATTGAAGATGCAATTAAAAAATAACAAAGAAAAAGGGGTGAGAGAATATTAAATCTTTCACCTCTTTTTCACGTTATATTCAACCCCCATTACTCATTTTTTACCCATCAAGCCACTATTATTAACACGACATATCAATAGGTTTAACAGCTTTAAGTTAAAATTCCTCCTTAAATATTGAATTGGAAGAACTTATAAGCTACAATAACAATATGAGCCTCATTAAAATTATCACTTACAAAACAAGTACCGGAAAAGAGCCATTTACCTTGTGGGCACTAGATTTAGATAAAATGACAAGGGCGACGGTTACCACCAGATTAAAACGAATTAGTCTTGGCAATTTTGGAGACTGTAAGGTGCTGAAAAACGCATCAGGAGTTTCTGAATTACGGATTGATTATGGTTCTGGTTATCGAATATATTTCGGTAAAGAAGGAAATACGATAGTAGTTTTATTGGTTGGAGGAGATAAAGGAAGCCAGGAGCGAGATATAACTAAAGCTCAAAAATATTGGCTTGATTATAAGGAGTCACAGAAATGACAAAGAAAAAAAGAACTTATAGAGATTTTCAAGAAATTTTATTAGAAAACCTTCAAGATCCTGAAGAGGCTGTTGCCTATCTTCAAGCTGCTCTTGCTGATGAAGATGAACGCATTTTCTTATTAGCCTTACGCGATGTTTTAGAAGCTCGTGGTGGCACTATTGCTGATTTAGCAGAAGAAACTCAGTTAAACAAACAAAATTTATATCGCATGCTTTCCAAAAAGGGCAATCCGCGCCTCAGCTCATTAAAAACTGTTTTACATTCCATTGGTTTTGAAATGGATATCAGGCCAGTAAAAAAATAAAGATCATAGCAAAAAAGCATAGCAACACAGAAAAACCAAACCTACCCTGTCTCTAGCCATTACAAGCAAGCTATTTTTACTCCCTCCTTCGCTAACCTGTTCTTCGTAGCTCGTAGAGCGAAGTAGAAAGCTTCCGACTTCGTCAAGACTTCGACGGACAGGTCGGCGGGCAGGCTGTGATCAAAACTTTTTAAACTAAACCCTTGCTTTTTCTTATTTCTATCTGCAATACTAATATCGTAGTGGTAAGTGTAGATTAATAGACAAGAAAAAGGAGAAGGCTATGAAAAAAGTAGCATTATTATTCACAATCTTATGCGTAAGCATTCTTAATGGCATGGAAAACCATCGCAATCACAATGGTTCTCACCTGGAAAATTTATCAGTAGAAGCGCAAGCAGCCTTAAATGCAGCATTCAAAACCGGCAAACTTGATACGGTAATCAATACGATTAAAGAAATCAGCGACATCGACAACGAATTGTACAACAACGTATTATTCAATATGATCTATGTCATCAGATACCTAAAAGAATTTACCACATTGGTGCATATACTCGCAAAAGAATTTAAAATGGATCCCTATAAAATTGCTGAAAAATTCAAAACACCAACCGCGAAACGATACGTTGAATTATATAAGCAACTCGAAAAACAGATACTTAATAAGCAAAACATAACGGAAACAAAAAAGTTAATTGCAGAAGGTGCAGACGTCACAGCCAATCCAATGCTACTGTTTCTTGCTCTTCTTGCTGAAAACCCAACTACTACCATGATCAAGTTATTACTTGAGAACGGAGCTAATCCATTTGTCACAGACAAAGATAGTCGAACGCCATTAGAATATCTTAATGCTGTTCGTAAAAATATTCCAAAGTATGCACCAATAAAATCATTGTTCGAAAATGCAATGAAAAAACAAGAATAGCAATCAACATAAAGAGTAGAAATAATAACTGCTACCCTTTCACTTTGACAAATAATTTAAACGTCGACAGAGCAACGCTATGAAAAAGTTCTTTACAGGTCATTATCAGAACGCGTATGGTATAATCATACTTTCAGTGTAGGCAAAAGTTACGCAATTATTTAAGGTTTTAAAAAAAAAGAGAAAATCATGGTGGAAAAAATAATCATTCTTCTTGTAGTACTCATACTCATCACATATTTCGCATCAAGTCGCTGCTCAAGCAAAAAACTACACGTAGGCGACAGCGCGCCGGATTTTGCCCTTGTTGATGAAATAGGCAACGTACATACGCTCTCAGGGTTACATGGCCACAAAGTGGCATTATATTTTTATCCAAAAGATAACACGCCCGGATGCACCAAAGAAGCATGCAACCTCCGTGATAATGAAGCACAACTCAAAAATCTAGACATCACCATTTTTGGCCTCAGCGGCGGGTCACCAAAAAGTAAACAGCAATTCAAAAAACAACATAATCTACCATTCCCTCTGCTCACCGCAAATGAAAATATACTGCAAGCATACGGAACACAAGGCGGTATTTTTACCCTCTATATGCCTAAGCGAGAAACGTTTTTAATTAATGAACAGGGAACAATTGTAGCGATCATTACCCATGTCAATGTAAATGATCATGCACAACAGATCATTGATGAATTTGCACAGTCTGAGAAACCAACGCAATCTTCAGATACAGCTTCAGATAATCACGCACATGACTAGGCAAACTTACCCATAGCAACATATCATCAGTACCAGAGTATATTTCAAAATTTTTTTTTGCTTTATTAACCGCGTATATACGCGCAACCAAATTTGCTTGGAATGGCAAAATCTGATTTTCAAGCCATAATCGTGCTGGTGATTTTTTCAGAGACCATATTTTTGTAGTCATATCCTTTGCAACTTTAGCAGACGATCCAGTTACTATTTGAGTGCCATCAGAGTTTATTTTTAATACCCCAACTTCATCTGCATGCCCTTGCAAGTAATGCATATCACCTGTTTCAATATCGCATATTTTTACACTCTTATCGGCCAATGGTTTTAAAAAGATTTTACCATACCCATCAACTGCATATAACCTTGGAACACAGCATATATGCCCAGAATCAAACATATGCAATAACGACCAATTTTCCATATCCCACACTTTTATTATTCCATCGAATGCTATAGTTATCAACTTTGTATTATCTAACGATATAAATAATGCTTTAATATTTGTTTCATGAGCCTCAAAAGAAAACTCTTGACCAGTTTTTGTATCCCACCGTTTTACCTGAGTATCTCGTCCACCTATCACATAGTTATCATCAGAGGTAATAGCTATATCCTCACAAAGATCCTGCCCGAATGTCCTTTGCGCGAGGGTGCGCACTAGACTTCCCGTTTTCATATCCCATAGACATAAAAAGTTACATGAATTGGTAATCAACTGATAACATCTTGAGCAAGTCGCTAGTGATAAAATACAATGGTTATCTTTATGATTAATCTTACCAATTAACTCACCTGTTTCCATACTCCATATCCGCACAAAATTATGCACGCCTTCTAAAGATGAAACCGTTACCAGGAAACTATTATCACGGGTTACCGTCGCTAAACTAATATAATCAGTAAGTAAAGGGATCCTATGCTTGCATATACCGGTTGCCATACTGCGCACATCTACCACACCATTTGCTAAGCTAGCAACCACATATTCATCATTCGGACTGATCGTCACAGAATATATGCTCTCCCCATACCCTTCAAGCGTATGCAGTAATTGAGCAGTTGCCATATTCCAAATGTATACAATATCATCTTTCGGTTCATGCACCGTAACCAACTGTTGATCATTATGACTTATTTCTGCCAAACAAAGTTTTCCATATGAAGAATCACCCAACTGACAACTCTCACGCACGTCCGTGGCCGTATCACATAAAAAATCTCTAATCATAGAAGATGCGATACTCAATTGTAACTCTTCTGGGAATGACGCTTCTTGTATAACCGGATATTGCACGTTAAATTCAGCAATTTTTTTCCGTAACGCTCGGTCTTCTTTGTGTTGTTTTTGTTGCAATATACATGGTTCCATGGCCAAGCCTATATGGCCGACCAGCAATGCACTCAAACAGATCAATGACATTATACAATTACGCATAGCCCTACCCCTTTTTTAAAAAGTATAAAGAAAAGAGGCATCTAAAGAACAGTAAAACTTGGTTACAGAAAGGAAAAATAGAAGTGAAAAATTGGAAAAAAATTATGAATAACTAAAAAAAATTAATTGAATTGAGACAAGAATTGTTGGGTACGATCATCCCGTTCTTTGGCCCGTAACGGCTCAATAATGCCTTCAAGGTTTCCCTCTATGACCATATCAAGATTTTTCAGGGTAACCTCTACTTGGTGATCGGTAACGCGATTTTGTGGGAAATTATACGTACGGACTTTTTCTGCACGCATACCAGTACCAACCTGGTCTTTGCGCAATTTACTCATTTCAGCATGCTCTTTTTCAAGCTGAGCAGCCAATATGCGAGACTGAAGCATTTTCATTGCTTTGGCTTTATTTTTATGTTGCGAACGCTCATCTTGGCAACTAACCACAACATTTGTTGGAATATGAGTAATACGCACCGCTGAATCGGTCGTGTTTACGTGCTGACCGCCCGCACCACTCGCACGATACACATCAATACGCAAATCAGAAGGGTCGATGGTAACATCAACCTCTTTTGCTTCAGGTAATACCGCTACGGTAGCGGTAGATGTATGCACACGTCCTTGTGTTTCGGTGGCTGGTACTCGTTGTACCCGATGCACGCCAGACTCATACTTGAGGTGGCCGAATACATCTTGGCCTTGAATATAGATTACCACTTCGCGAAATCCGCCCAGATCAGTCAAACTTTGACTTTCGACAGATACGCGCCAGTTGTTTTTTAATGCGTAGTTTGTGTACATTTTAAGGAGATCTGATGCGAATAAAGCTGATTCTTGCCCACCTGCACCAGCACGAATTTCTAAAAACACCGAACGCTCGTCCATTTCATCAGTCGGTGCTATCATTTCATTGAGCGTATGCTGTGCAGTTTCCAGTTCTATGGCAAGAGATCCCTGCTCTTCCTTGAAGAGTGCAATCATGTCTGGATCTTGCGTAATGCCAATCTGCTGTGCCATTTCATCAATCTGTGTCTGAATGGCTTCAACCTGTGCATGTTTATTCAGCAGGCGCGTTAAGTGTGCAAGCTCTTTTTGTATAACCTGCCGTTTTGATCTATCCAAAGAAGAATCCACCAGTTGATTACTGATGTCATCATGCCGTTTTTGAATGAGATCCCATTGAGCAATTTTTGCACACACTGTATACGCCGCCTATGACTTATTTCTTCTTTGATGCATATTTCTTTTCAAACTTTTCAATACGACCAGCAGTATCCACAAATTTTTGTGCGCCAGTGTAGAAAGGATGACAGTTGGAGCAAATAGTAAGATGAATGTCATTTAACGTTGATCTGGTCGAGAATGCATTACCGCACCCTGCGCAGTGTACCGTTATTTCATGAAGTTCTGGATGTATACCCTTTTTCATAGCCTTATCCCTGTAATTTTTCTATTTGAATCTATTATATATGGAACATATTAGGTATAGTATTGCTCAAAAAGCATTATTTGTAAAGGTATACAGAAGCTTTAAAACCGACTTTTTTAGAAATTGTTGTAAAAACATTGACAATGAGATCTGACATAGAGTAAATCACGTATCAGCCAATGCCACATTAAACCATATACCCCAAACAAGGACCATCTCATGAATACCGCATTATTCTTCCTTATTACACTCATAACGTTGCCAACCACCCAAAACGCCATGAAAAATCCTACTGCCTTATCATGGGACATACCCCTTGATGAATTGAGCAATAATGAGTCAACTTCACAGGAGGAACCATTAGATGAACCTAATAAAGTTGAACTTATCCACGACCAATCAATCTTTGGACAATTGCCAAAAGAACTCGCTATAGACATACTCTTAAAACTTGAGATAAAAGATTTTCTTACCATACTCAAAACAGACACAATCAGAAGAACTCTTTGTTCTGAAAATATCATTCGCCGATTATTATTGGAAAAGCGCTATAAACACGATCTACCCAAAAACATGCATGGCCCCATAGAAGATCAAGCGGCAATCCTTGACCTCAACATGCTTTTAATGACCGCTGCAAGTGCTGGCTATACTGATGATTTCCGCATACTTCTCAACACACAACATATTCTTAATTATATCTTGGAAGGCGCAAGAGCATATGCTGCACTTTCTACTGCGATAACGTCAGGACAAGTAGGAATTGCAAAACAACTTGTTTCACACAAAATTATTAAAGAACAATTTACCCAAGAAGAATTAAAGTACATGATCGAATTATGTGAAGGTGATAAAAACGTTAAAAAACTCATTAAAAAAAAGACAATAAAAACTAAAGCCGTAAATAAAATTAGATCTGTTCTTGGCGTACAATGCTAAATACTGCCTACCGATAAAAAATTAGATACTGCAAATGTAAGTCGTGTACCCAAAATGCGTTGCGTAATCGGTCCAAGCTGAAATGACCGATACGGAGAAAGGCACTCTTCAAACGTAGTATTTTTATCAAGAATGGCTTCTGCGCTATAGGCACCTAACCGTGACGCCCATGGCAATCCCGTTGCGCCGACTGCGTAATAGACTGATGGCATTGTTGTATCCTGCCCTGCAATAGGGAAAATATCTTTTGTAATACCAATCAATCCCGGCCAGACATACTCAAATTGCACCTCAACACCAGGGAATTTAGCATTAAAATAGTTGGTAAGTTTTTTTATAATTCTGCGCGGATTATGCGTTTCTTGCGTGACATACGTCTGAAACAAATTTGAACCACCAAGCATAAGGCGATTGTCTCCCGTGAGGCGATAATAATTATAAACCAAATCAGTATCCCACACCATATACAAGTCTTGAGGAAATATTCTTTTCACCTGCGCTGCAGTCAATGGTGCAGAAAGCATAAGAAATGTTTGCACCTGAAATATCTTGTCATGCAATGTATCAAGTGGATGAGAAAAGCGATCCACGCATACAATAATATGTTCAGCTTTCACCGTTGCAAGAGGGGTTTTTACCAGATGATCTTGAATTTCTATCACCGGTGTTTCTTCATAAATCTGCACCCCATCATTTTTTAAAACGTCTTTCATACCAGAACAATAACGGTAACCATGTATGCCAAAACTATTGCCGTAAGATATGCCGCCCTTATATTGGTTACATCCAAGGATACTCGACAAATCCTGCTCTTGATGCAATCTACTTTCATAGTTTAATTTTTGTCTGCTCGCGTATTCAACCACAATGTCAGATTTAAAAGCACGTTCTGTGTTGGCCACAATAAGCGTGTCCTGTTTTTGATAATCGCAATCAAGATTGAACGTTTCAATATTATCGCGAATGATATCAACGCCTTTTTCAATGAATTTCCATATTTTTTGCGCTTGCTCTACACCATGCGAGTCAATAATATCGCTTAATGATAATTCTGCATCTGGAGTAATAAATCCTGAACTTTTTCCGGTGGCACCTGAACCACAATAATTTTTTTCCAGCAGCACTACTTTTAACCCGCGTTTATGGAAACTCTGTGCTGCGGTGATGCCGGCCATCCCTCCACCTATGACAACAACGTCGGTCACCATATCGTTATTCAGCGGTTTAATATCACGTCGATTAACGTACCAAAATACTTGATCTTGTGGCAGAAAGGATGGAATTTTCATAAAATTTCCCGGCAAAAAATATGTTTATTTTTTTATACACACGATATTAATAATTAATGCATACCAAGAAAATGATATCGAAAGCAATTTTTCAATGCATATGCACGAATCCCACAGTTTTGTTGGATTATACACTATTTGCGCCTTCCCACTGTTTGACAACCATTCCCACCTATGACAAACTGTAAAGTACCCAATATTAACCGTTTATTCAACCCACAATCTCAAGAGCGAGTTTTAATTTATAAGGTCACAATGGTATCCAACACAATAAAAAAAGAATATTATCAAGCATTCATGAATAAAAATACAGCACCTGAGATCAACGTACAACTCACCTCTTCATGGCTGGAAACACCGCTTGGCCCGATGCTTGCCATAGCTGATGAAAAAACTCTGTACCTTTTGGAATTTGTTGAACGCCGCAACTTAGAGCGCGAGATTGAACGCTTACGCATGCAGATGAAAGCAACAATTACTCCCGGATCTACAGTCCCCATTCGCTCTATTGAAAGTGAACTCGACGCTTACTTTGACGGAACTTTACAAGAATTTAAAACACCATGCCATATTTTTGGCACTGATTTTCAAAAATCTGTATGGCAGGCATTAACCACTATTCCCTATGGAGAAAACCAAAAGTTATGCTGAGCAAGCAAGCGCTATCGGTAATCCATCTGCGTGCCGCGCAGTAGCAAATGCAAATGGGGCCAATCAACTTGCAATTATAATTCCCTGTCACCGTATCATCACCAGCGATGGAAAATTAGGTGGTTATGGTGGCGGCATTGCGCGCAAACAGTGGCTACTTAATCATGAAAGAGAAAAACAAAGTATGAACCAATAAGCTCTACTTTTCCCAGTCCTAAATCTGTCACCTTTTCAAGCCGCTGCACCTGCTTGCCATCAACTTCAAGTGTCCCTAAAAACATTTCAAGCGGGCGATGCCATATGGTGCTTACTTTGTTGTCATAGAGTGTTTCGTACACCACATACCAACTCAAATCTTCTGAATGACATGAGACACATATCACCTTGTACAGATTACCTTTGTAATGCTTGAAAATATCACCGGCTTTGATTTGTTGATTAATGGCATACATAGTGGTGGTGTTTGTTGTAGTCGTTTGTTCCATGTAAAAATTCTCCTATAAAAATGCTATATATTTTGCTCATAACTATGATAGGATACCATTAAGTTCAAAATCTGAGTAAAAAACTAAAACAAACAAAAAAATGAAGCATACGAAAATTACTGTTTTTACTATCGGTCATTCAACACACCCCATAGAGCAATTTATTGAACTGTTGCAACACTATGCAATTACCCATCTTATCGACATTAGAACGATTACCAAATCACGACACAACCCGCAATTTAATCAAACAGAACTAACCAAATCTTTAAAAGCTGCTCACATTGAATACACACACCTCACACAATTGGGTGGCTTTAGGCATACCACTTCCAATTCAATCAATACCGGTTGGCATAATGAATCATTTCGTGGGTTTGCAGATTACATGCAAACAGATGAATTTAAAAAAGGAATACAAAAGCTCATTGAATATGCCACGCACAAACAAATAGTGATCATGTGCGCTGAAGCAGTTCCGTGGCGATGTCACCGTTCGCTCATTGGCGATGCGCTTTTAATAAGAAATATTGAAGTGATCGATATTTTTTCAGTAACTTCATCTAAACCACATACGCTTACACCATGGGCACAAGTAGATGGGGATACCATCACCTATCCAGGCTGAGGGATAAAGAATATAAAGACATACCAAAACGCACGCGCCCATCCACCTGTAGGACTTTTAATTTTAGATTGACGGAAGAAACTTCAAAAAAATAAGTTAAGTTTCGCAAAATTTTTACGATGCTATCAAATAACTAATACGCAAATTACCTTGTTGTTGCTAATTTTTCAATAGCCACATTGTTATAGGCATGTTATCCTTTTCTTGTCTTGACGCATTCGACTATATCATCGTACCAAAAATGTAAAAAACTCATTAAACCATACAAATGTATAAGGGTTTTACTATGCGTATATCAAATCTATTCTTTTCACTTACTCTCCTTATAACCACTCCTATATTGAGCATGGAACCCACTCATAAAACCACTATCAATGAAACCAATGAAACAAAGCCATCACCATTAATGGATTTAAACAAAGATATTTCCATTATCATTGTTGCATGTTGTGAAGCTAAAGATACTTTACGCAAAACATGCACCTATTTCCGCGACTTTGCATCAACAAAAAATTTAGACATATTGCGACATGATTCACTGCAACTCAGTGAAGAAGCGCTACATAAGTTTACCCTCTATTATGGAGCCTTAGGAAATAGCGCAATTGTAGGTAATCTATTAGCCAAAGGCGCTAACCCAAACGTACACGATAGTAAAGGCATACCATTAATGCATTATGTGGTGCAATATGGCTATGCTGATATCGTCGATATGTTACTAATACATCCTGATCTACCCAAAACCACTTTAGCACAGAATGAAGATTCTCCCTTTTACCTTGCAATGAAATACAATCAAAATAAAATAATTGAAAAAATTCTTTCAACATGCACAATAGATGGTGGTCAAGCCCTATGCTACGCAGCAAAAGAAGGATTATTGAATACCGTACGAACCTTACTTGCATGTAAAATTGATACTAATTCCCTAGGTAATAAAGGAGCACCTCCTCTTGTGTTGAGTATTAGAACACCCCCCATTACAAAGCTTCTTATTATCAATGGGGCTCATATTGATTACGCAATTAAAGCCCCACAGGGAGGCATGAACCTAAGCGCATTATCTGCTGCAATAGTTACGAGCAACCCTAACGCTGTACAACTACTACTAGAACATAAGGCTAACAGTAATACAAAAATACCTGAAAACAATACGCTATTACATTTGGTATCGGCAGAAGGAAAGCTTGAAATCATTAAAATATTACTCAATTATGGCGCTCTTATTAATACAAGGAATGATAATGGTAAAACACCAGCGGATGTTGCCAAAACTGATGAGATCAAACAATTTTTAATTGAGCATGAAAAAAATCCACATAAACTCAATAAAGTTAACCCCGAAAATAATAAACTAATACCTGTAAACTCTGATCAAAAAGCATTAGAAAGATCGATGTTCTACCATGGAGTTTTAGGTGATTGTGCAATGGTACATGATCTATTATCACAAGGAATTGACCCTAATATATGTGACGAAGCAAATATGTCCGTAATGCATTATGCAGCACAATATGGTTACCTTGACATAGTTGATCTATTATTGAAGCATCCAGCATTAATAACAACCCATATTGCAGACGGTGAAAAATCTCCTTTCTACCTTGCAATAGAACATAATCAAAATACAATTATTACACGAATGCTTGAAACCTGCGCCGTAAACGATTGCCAAGTGCTATGTCATGCGATCAGACGAGGATTACTCAATACTATAGACACATTACTTACAAATAAAATTGATGCTAATGCAGTAGACAAAGTATGCGGCTTCCCTTTATTTGTCGCTACAGTTATAGGAGATGTCAACTTACCTATCATGCAACTTCTTATTAACAATGGTGCTATAATTGATCAGTGTGTTGAAGAACATACTGACCCGGTCTTTATCGGCGCTACTTCCCTACATCTTGCTGCAAACCTTGGATATATACATGCAGCACAACTACTTATCGACTACGGTGCTGATGTTAACGTAAAAACCATTAATGATATTACACCATTACATTCTGCTGCTGTGGCCAAATGTTCTTCTATAGTTAAAATGCTGCTCAGTAAAGGTGCTCGTGTAAATGAAAGAAATGACGAAGGAAAAACAGCATTACATTGCGCTCTAACGGCACTAGACGCAACACAAATGTTACTTGCGTGCCCTGAAATTAATGTAAATGAAAAAGATAATGATGGTAACACACCATTACACATTGCGATACAATCGGTTGTAATTTTATGGCAAAATGACTATAAACTCGACATCATTGACGCATTGTTGAAACATCCTACCATTATTGTCAACGCAGAAAATAACGGTAATAAAACCCCTTTAGACATTGCTGTACATAAAGACATTGTAGACCGTTTAATTAAACATGGTGGCAAGACACACAGTGAAATTGTGGAAAGTAGCAAGACACGCAATAAAATTGTAAAAAAAAGTAAGACGCGCCATAAAACTGTAGGCTACTGCGTTGTGCAATAGAGATTTCAGCATATTGTTATAGGCGGTTTGCGCTGATATACAAAAGCATAATTTCACAAAGCCTTACGGCACTATCGGGACTGTCAAATAACTGACACACAAGTTACATTTTTTGTTGCTAATTTTTTCAATAATAGACCCACGTATTTAAGCTGTGTTCACCTATGCATGTTATTCTTTTCTTGTTTTGACGCATCTAACTATATTAACATACCAAAAATGTAAAAAACTCACTAAACCATCCAAGTGTATAAGGGTTTTATTATGTGTATACTCACTATATTTTTTTCATCCGTTCTACTTATAACCACTACTCATGTGATAGGAATGGAAAAAGATACTGCAACATGGCTTTCGGACAAAACTAATACCGACACAACAAACTCATCACCGTTGATGCAATTCTCGCAAAATAGTATTGATCAAAATGAACTGCTCTCTTACGGGGCGTTAGGCAATACAGAAGCGGTAACTTATTTATTATCACAAAAAGCTGATCCAAATACACGTGATGATAATGGAATGACCATACTACATTATGCTGCACAATATGGTTATATTGACATAGTTAAAACGTTGTTGACACCTCCTAGTCAAATTAACATGGATATATTGGATGATGAAGACTCTCCTCTTTTACTTGCAATAGAACATGATCAAAATAAAATTATTGAGCTAATTCTTTCTGTATACGACATTAAATCTGGCAAACCGCTGTGCTTTGCAGCAGAAAAAGGATTACTTGATCCGGTAAAAATCTTACTTGCGCACGCAAGAGCCAATGCTGCAGATGATCAAGGGAACTATCCTTTATGTTATGCTTCACAGGCAGGACATGTTAATGTAATGAAATACCTTATTGAGACAGGAAAAGCGAACGTCAACTGTTGCTCGCAAAATAATACCTCCCCTCTGCATCGTGCTGCAACCATGGGGCATACAAGTGCCGCACTAGTACTGATTGAACATGGTGCGCACATTAACACACAAGAAAGTAGAAGTGGATTTACCCCATTGCATTGCGCTGCAACAAACGGACACGCACACACCGTTAAGCTATTGCTACTAAGAGGCGCAGATGTTAATGCAAAAAACAATTCTGGTAAAACTGCACTACATTATGCGGTACTTAAAAATCATCAACCCGTAATTCAAGAATTGATTACGCAAAATATTGATATTGTTGATGCCGAAGATAATGAGGGCAATAGCGCATTAGATCTCGCCAAAACAGATGAAGTTAAAGATCTTTTAATAAGTTATAAGTAAGCAAATAAGCGACTTGCAAATAAAAAAAGCTAAAAGCAACCCTTAATTCAATGCTCTTAGCTTAAAAATATTTTATCTATTTCGCAACGCTCACTTTTGCTGGCCGCAATACCATACCTTTGAACAAATACCCTTTTTCCAAAACAGAAACGATGCTGCCACTTTCATAACCCGGCGCATCAACAGTCATAACCGCTTCATGATATTCCGGATTAAACGTGTCATAATCGGTCATCACTTCAACGCCAAGTGTATGTAAATATTTATTCAATGATTTATGGATGAGTGCAAACCCTTCCAGGCCTGCATGAGAACCTTGTTCACCCTGTTGTGACTCAAGTGCGCGATCAAAATCATCTACAATGGAGATAATCGGTAATAAGACTTCTATCTGTGCTGTTTGTCGCCACAAAGCCTGATCTTTTGCGGTACGCTTTCTAAAATTATCAAAGTCAGCATTAACCCGCATAAATTTGTCTTTCCATTCTTCAAGCAAAACCTGGCATTCAGCAAGTTGCGTATGCAATTGCTCAACTGGCTCATCGCCTATCTGTACTTCTTGTTCTTCGTGTAACTTTTCGACATTATCTGACATGACTTACCGCCCATATATGATAGAATACAATATTGTTGTGAGTATCAGTATATCATGGTGAATGAAGAGTGCAATTGCAACCGATCAAAAATCCGTTAGTATTCCTTTTCTTTTTCCTATATTTTTTTTATACCTAGAAGAATACTCACCATTGATGCTGAAAATGTTAGATAAGAAAATAAGGAAAGTGTACATGAGCAAGCAGCTATTATCGTTTATTCTTTTACTGAGTATCGCCATAATCACCACAATAAGTATACGTGGTATGGACAACGTTCACTTCTATCGTGCCACCAATCTTTTCTTAGAACCGCGCCTTGAACGGGATATGCTCACTACCTTCGATGCCACCATTGGCGGTGGACACACCAAAAAAGGAAGAAACAGAAACGGTCAAACCGTCCCCTTGCTCGATACTTTTGGCCTCCACAACATGCATGATCTTGGCGTAGGAGTCCCTGGCAAAAGCACCAATAACCAAGAAGACATCATCCTCATACAATTAGCGCGCACTCCTGGACGCGGTTTACCATCTCAATGTGATGACTGCGTGATACAACCACAGTTCGGTTTTTTTTCAATCTCGGGAAAATTCAACATTATTGAATCTAATCTTTTTTATCTCCAAAACTTTAACTGCGGATTTTTTACCCAAGTACATTTACCAGTGAGAAGAATTGAAATCAACCATATCTGCTTTAAAGACATTTCCCCCACTGACGAAATATGTCCCAATAACGTGACACCAATTTGGCAAGCATTCAAAACACAGTTTAATGAAATTTTAAGAAGATATGATTTATGCGCAGAACCAGTGCGTGAAACAGGAATCGGAGATTTAAGCATCCTGGCTGGCTGGACCCGCAGCAACCAAGAAACCACCGTGCTTGATTTCATTGATACAACATTCAGATTTGGCATACTTGCCCCCACTGGCAAACAGCGCAATGAAAATAAGATATTTTCCATACCACTCGGATACAACGGCCATTTTGGTTTTCCCTTTGCTGCCGATTTTGCACTCGGACTGTACGAATGGCTCACCATTGACGCCCATATCGATGCAATTATATTTCTTTCTAAAACAAAAGACATACGCCTAAAAACGGCACCTGATCAAAGTGGCCTCATCAAACTTGCAAAGGGAAGAACAAAAATCCATCGTGGCGTCTTGTGGAATGCGGGCGTCTTTGCAAAAGCAGATCATATATGCCGCGGTTTTTCATGCATACTCGGTTATTCCTTTGCAAAACAAGATAAAGATACCATAACGCCATGCGGCACCTGTTTTGACTCATGCATTGCCAATAGTGATGAAACATTACAAGGATTTACCATACAAACCATTCACCTGTGGGGCGAATATGATTTTACCCAAGATGATGCATGTGGCGGTGCGCGTATAGCGCTCTTTTACAACACTGAAGTTGGCGGCAAACGCGTATTCAAAACTAATGTTGTCGGCGGAGTTATAGGCGTCGACTTTACCTGGGGCTTTTAAAAGTATTTAAAAAAAAAGGATACCTATTCAATGAAGCACATACCATATATCTCCCTACTCGTCATGCTTGTCAGCGCTCACACACTACACAGTCTCGTGATCATTCGCGGTGATGCTACCACCTTTCCCTATGAATTCAGTGCGCCCATTACTGCAACGGTACTACAAAAATCTACCGGCACTTTTTTTGTTGGCGTTGCGGACCCAACTGATGATCCCACCTTTTCAATCGCAAAAGCGTTACGACCCAATTTTCTTTCCACACCAAAATTTATTGGTATCGCTACCGATCCGAACGTACAAGGCACCACGATAGAATTTCTTACCGTCTCTGATCAGCAAAGAACAGAAGAAAATCAGAAAAAAATTACCTGCAACACCATGCTCCCCTTTGTTATAAGTGCTAATAACGGTATTGCTTTTGAAGCAACACAAGTATCAGTTATCTTTGATGATGGTAGTGATTTCACACAAACAACTACCTTAAATGATGCGTTTGGTAACACAACCGCAGGTATTGTGCAGATCGCAACAAGCATGACCAGAGCAACTACAAATACCCCTCGATCAGTAAAAAGCGTGAGCGATGTATTTGCAGCAGTACGTCCTGATGCAGGCAATTTTGGAGATGATGATAGCGGCATTGCGCTCATGAGTCTTGCGTGTACCAGTACGACCATTATTTTCAATACGCTCGATGCCCAAACTGGTCAACCGGGCAACGAAGCACAATTACTTGATGAGACATCAACCGAGCTCAAAGGTGACAGTGATGGTGATGACGTAATATTCTCTGACAGCGCTGAAGATGTAAACCAAGTTGCACTTTACTATGATGATCCCTTTGAGCGATTGTATATTGGCGTACGCATAGAAACGGGAGCCACACAAGGCGATATTGCCAAGTCTGTTGTCGTAGGCTACGTAGACGATGACAACGCACTCGCTTTAGAACCAATCGTCTCTGATGCTGCTATCGATCCAACCGGAATCGATCAAATTGTAGTAATAAAAAATAGTGCTAGTTCAATTGGTCCAAACTTACGTGCAAATAATTTGGGCGTCATGCATACATCTGCAGGACCAAGCTATCTCATTGTGCAAGGTGGCAAAGGACAAACAAATCAAGTGGGAAACCTAATCTTTGCCTTACCATTGGTTGATGATCCATCCGACCCTGAAATACATGGCACTCTTGCAGATAAAAATGCAGAACTGGAGGATTTCAAATTTATCATACCGGCAGAAGATCCTGATGACCTTGCTACCGCTGATGATCCTGCAGCACAAGTAGGTACTGGGTCATTGCCGATTTTACCAAGCAACCAGATTAGCAACATGGCTGTAGAAGGTGATGCGGTATACGTTTCAATAGCGCTTCCACCATCACCTACTAATGACAGCGGAATACTCTATTCACAAGCACTTTTTGCTGATGATGGCAAAATAATTGATTGGACACCATGGACCAAACAAGCTTCACCCGTTGATTTATTCCCCCAACTCCATGAAGTGACTGGTGAAGTAACAAGTGGTGTAAGCTTTTTTGCGGTGGATGCAAGCACCGGTAATATATACATAGTCGCACCAATAGCAGAAGAAGACTTAGTAGGCATCACCGCCTGGACCGAACAAGTTTCAACAAGCACCGCGTTAACTACCACATTGATCAATGAGCTTAACGATGTCTTAGAACTTGGTTGCTATTCAGCACTTGATTTACCCCAAAGTGTACGCGGATTCACCGGCACTGATGCTCCTCTTTCTCGCTACGCACTTTTTGGTGGCGTTAACACCGTAGTATTTACCAGAATCAGTCAAGCATATGATCAAGACATAGACAGTCCACAGATTGTGATTAATGATTTTGAAGACCCAGAAAATTTTTTGGTAACAAAATTACCACCGCAAGCAGGATGTGTACAAGTACTTGAATACAGCAGACAAACATCCGATGAAAGCGATACCAACTACTTTTTTGCAGGAACCGACAATGGCCTGTTTGCATTTGCCAACGCAGCAGGTGAAGGTTTTAACGTTGATATACTGGAAACGTTAAACCAACCACCATTTACCACGGGTCGATGGCAGAAAATTCCAGAAATTACCGGATCAGTCATTGATATCAAATCATCTGGACTGGCACTATATATCCTCACCTTTGAAACAAGTGCAGAAACACCACTCAAAAACACGCTCTATAGAGTATCCTTTGAAGATAATCTGGAAGATATGTTTCACCCATTTATGAATATACGTATTCTTGCACAAACGAAAACAGAACCAGTATTTGGCACCACCCAATTATTCACTGGCATACAAATTATTGCCACTGGTGATCCTGCTAACGTTGCAGTTACTGCTGACAAAGAACAGCTCATTCTTGCAACCAATCAAGGACTGTATAAATCAAATGCCAATCAAAATAATGCAAACGAAGGCATTGCTGAGGCAGATGACCAAAATGGGGCAAACTGGGAACTTGTCCAAACAACTACCAACGTCATGTACACCGGCATTAGTGGCATTGAAACACCGATCAGACACACTACATGGCCAATCAGCGTTCGCGATAAAAATAATTGCTACTCTTTTGATGCAAGCAGCATAGAACAGTTGAGTGGTAATGGAGATCCAACGATTGCCGATGACACAGGTGAAGTTGATTTTGCACCAATCTTTTTTAATGCAGACGTAGACACTCCTGCTTTTAACACACTTGAACCAATCACCTACTTTTTCTCTGATGGAGGACGTCGCTTTTTCATCATTAACCCGACCGGAATTTCTAGCACGCGCACAAAATTAAGCGTAATTCCTTTTGACACCCAAACCTGGCGGGTACAAGCACCGCACATACTCAAGTATCCGGCACTACAAGCTATCCAACGATTCTTTTGGGTGGAGACTATTGGCATGAGTGGGGTCGTATTAGCGGGTACTGATCGAGGCGTCATCGGATTGACGTAGTAACCCTGCTAACTTTTTTTCTATACGCCCAAACAACTGCTGCATCACCCCTGCTTGCACAGGAATAAGAGACAATGCCATCGCTTCTTGCTCTACCATTGCCACTACACGTGCAAGATACGCGATATCATCAGGCAGGATAGTTTCATCACACGCAGCTATTGCGTGCTCCACACAAAGCAGCTGCCCAATGATCGCATACACAAATGTGTTATAGTCATCCTGATTATGTACGTTGTTAGTATGTGAGTTATTTAACATGTCAGCAGCCTCACGTATATCGGACCACACATGCATAGTAGCCTGTAATACCTGTGTATATGGTGAGGAGAAAAATGGAGTATCAAATGACACCACAACTGGCACATCACACAAGGAAAAGACGCAACCAGCCAGTACGGTATACCACACAATGCTTAATGAATATCTCATAAAACAGCCCCTATTCGCCCTTTTTTTAAACTATAGCCGACTTGCTATACAATCTCTCTCTACACCACCAGCTTCTCACTTTTTTATTCTATTTGTCAATACAATAGCGTTTGTCATTAAAAAACCCCGGATAATTAAGCCGGGGCATTTTATTTTGGATTGAATTTGCTCAGATAATTATTGCCTTTTAAAAAGGCAAATCATCCTGAAATGGTGGTTGATCAGTAAAACTGGTTTCACCAATTGATACCGATGCCTCTTGCTTGTGCTGAGCTGGCGCTACACGTGACGCCTGAGGAGCAGCCTTAGCACGGCTCTTAATTTGTTCGATTTGGTCCATAAGACCTCGTTCCATTTCATTCTGTGGTTCACGTGGCATCATATCCGGATCAACAGATTCACCCTTTTCTGATGAACCAAGTTCCGCATCTGCACCACCACCAAGAAATACGACACGTTCAGCTACAATTGAATGTTTGCTACGTTTTTGACCAGATTGTTGATCATCCCAAGAGTCAAACTTCAAACGACCTTCAATCAACACAGAACGTCCTTTTGACAAATATTGACGACAACTTTCTGCTTGTGCTCCCCATACATCGATATCGATGAAACAAACTTCTTGCACCATAGCGCCTGTTTGTCTGTTTGGGAATTGTCGGTTGGTTGCGATACCAAGACGACAAACACCTTGTCCTGATGCAAGCTGTTTGTACTCTGGGTCACGAGTAAGATTACCCACTAAAATAATTCGATTATATCCTGCTGCCATAAGGCTTCCTTCAACTTGATGATACGTTAATGTGAACTCTGTATAAAAAATAATGCTGAAATATCAGCGCTTTTTTGATAATAACAAAAAAAAATCATTTGTCTAACTCTCTCCGTTCGTCGTTGCGAACGAAGTGAAGCAATCCAGGCTTGCGTTCATTTCTTCGCAGATAATTTTAGTTTTATATTCTGGATTGCCACGCACGCTATGCGTGCTCGCAAAGACGATCAAAGTCATCTGTACAATATCGATTGTAATTAATCAAAGCGAATTTAAAAATGTTGCACACTCACGTAATTGCGCCTGCATGTGCACAAGCTGCTTTTGAAAATCTTCTATTTTTGTCAGACATTCATCCAAACGCTCGCAAGAGGCATCCGCCCAAAAACAGTTTTTCTGCCCTTCAATGTAAGCGCTCACTTTATCCATGGCAACTTCTTGCAGATCAGCTACGGCTTTAATGTGAGCTGGTAATGCTTGCAACATAGTCGTTAACACGTGCGCATTCTGTTCTTTAAGCTTTGATTTTGATGCAACTACTTTTTTCTTTTTTACCACAAACAGATCTGCTTGATTTGCCAGCACTACCAATGATGGTAATCCTATGCTGATGAAACTAACTAACAAAATTATCTTTTTATGCATGACTACACCCTACAAGTAACAATTATTTTTTAATTACGTCCGTAAAAAACGAATACCAATAAGCACATACTGCACCAATGAAACCGTTATCAAAATCAACAATAATCCCAACATAGTATAGTACGTTTTAATAGGAACCCATTGAAAAAAATAACAGGCAAAAAGCCATATGATAAAGCACATCTGCGCCATTGCAGTCACTTTTCCCAAAGTAGTTGGTCGTATTTCTATGTGCCCTTTGCGCAAATAAACAAACACCGCACCACTCAACTGCAACACCTCCTTGCACAATACAAACCATACAAACCACTTAGGAATTATAAATAATGGTGATTGCACAAATGCCAAAGTAAAGAAACAGGAAAGAATTAAAAATTTATCGGCGAGTGGATCCAAAAAAGCACCCAAGAACGTTCTTTGATGCAACAGCCGTGCAAGCGTGCCATCAAGACAATCGGTAACTGCCGCAATAACAAATAATGAAAATGATATTCCCCAACGATGCATCACCATGGCCATGACAATAATAGGTACCAAAATAATGCGCAGAATCGTCAAAACGGTAGAAAACGTAATCTTCTTTTCACGCGCGGGTAGTTTCCGTAAAAAATCCATATTAATTTTTTTTATCTTACGCAGATCAAATTGTGCCATGCACCTATTCCATTCCCATGATTGTCATACGATTATTCCACCACCAAGACACACTGTACCATCATACAACACCGCAAACTGTCCTGAAGCTATCCCCTGATCCCGTTCATTCAATTGCACTTGTAAACGATTGTCGTCTAATCGCGCAATCACACACTGATACACATGCGGACCGTGACGTAATTTTGCGTGTAAATTTGTTTGTTGTGGCGGTTGTCCTGAAATCCAATTGCACTGTTCTATTGCAAAGGTATCACGTTGTTTGTCTGATGTATAATAATTGCGTGATACATACACCCTATTGCGCACCGTATCTTTACGCACCACATACCATGGACCGCCTGCTAATCCTAACCCTTGTCGCTGACCAACCGTATGGAACCAAAAACCTTTGTGTTGTCCAAGAACCTGATCAGTTTCAAGTTCAATAATGGGACCCAACTGTTCACCAAGATATGCACGTACAAAATCACGGAACTTAAATTCCCCCAAAAAGCAGATCCCTTGGCTATCTTTGCGTTCTTTGTTGGGCAAATCAAATTGTTGTGCCAACGCACGCACTTCTTCTTTATTCAAGTGACCTATCGGAAATAGAATGCGCTGCAATTGCTGTTGTGTTAAATACGATAAAAAGTAGGTCTGATCTTTAATTGCATCAGGTGCAGACACCAACTGCATCGTACCATCTGCATGAGACACAACCTGTGCATAATGCCCGCTTGCTACTTTTTCAAATGAATCATTAATGTGATCAAAAAAGAGTCCAAACTTAATATGCTTATTGCACAAAATGTCCGGGTTTGGTGTTCTGCCTGCTTTTACTTGCGCAATGGTATAGGCAACCACTTTTTCATGGTACTCTTTTTGCAATGGTACAACTTCAAGTGGTACATTAAGTTGTTCACACACATGCCGCACATACTGCAAATCTTGCTCCCAAGGACAATCACCAAGGTATGCTAGCTCATCTTCAAGCCAAATTTTTAGATAAAAAGCAGTGACTTCATGCCCTTGATCCTTGAGTAACTTCAAGGCTACAGAGCTGTCAACACCACCAGAAACAAGTACCGCTATTTTCATTTTTTCCCACCATAGATTAGATATTAACGTTAGTATACCATATCTCACACAAATGCCCATTATGACGTGTAGTTTGTCATTATTTTCAGACTGAAAAGTTTCTCACTGGACTGTCAATCACTCGACATCCGCAATAAAAAAACGTCAAAGATCACGATCAGGTCAGTGCAATCGAATGTCCTTGTGACAACAAAGCACAAATCACGCCTATTTGTTTAGCCCTATCCCATTTGACAAAAAAACCAACCTGCCGCACACTAAGTAGAGTTAAAACAATAGAATATAATTATTTCAATATGAAACTACACAAGAATCACTCAATAGCTATGCATATTAATGGAGGCAAAAACGTGAACTAACACCAAATTCGCGCTGAAAATACTCGCTTTCTTGATTATTGCCCAATCAGGTATTGTATTGCCCATGGAACCCATTGTGAACCAACCTGCTGACGCGCAACCCACAAAAACAGATACCCAAAAAGAAGAAAAACTTTCTCCTGAAGAACTTGCTGCCCTTGAACAAGAAATTAATGCCATCCAGGGTGAACTCGATCTTAGCGAGGTGCTCACTGAACAAGATGATCGTGATTTGAAAAAAATTATTGATGAGATCAATCACGAGCAAGGTGATAATGTTCCCAAACAAAACAACAAGCCTGCACCCAATGCCTTTATACCAGGCCTTGAAAATCTTATGCCTGGACTCGATAAAGCGACAAAAGCTTTTGAAAAAGAACAAGAACGCGCTAAATATCAAAATACCATACTACTTGGGCATCCAAAATGTCCCATTGCATTATATAGACGCGATATCATAGAGCTGCCATTCTTTGCTGCAGATATTGCAATTGCATACCTATTTTTTGAAAATATTAAAAGTAAACGCGTTGATTACCTGTATCACTCATTGACTGAAGATACCGCTGCCTCTATTGAAATGTTAACGCACATCAAAGAAGCACAAAAGACGTTAGAAAATCAAAGTGCCACTACGCAAGAAAAAGAAGAAGCAACCCTAAAATTGATAGAACTTTTAACGTCACTCACTGACAAACATAGCTACGTTGGCAACAACCCATTCAAACTTGAAATAATTATTCCCTTTTTAAGCGCTATTTTAGGACACAAATTAAGTCGCTATGCGCAAGAACAATGCATAGTAAAAGGATCCTTTGCACCAGAAGCACAATACGCATATACACAGGATGAAAATGGCAACTATCAACGCTTTGAAATGGAAGGTTATTTTGCAACGCCTACCATGGATGATTGGGAAACTATATTCAAAACGACCAAAAAGAATCGCGCCAAACGATATACTACCGGTCGAAATCAAGATATAGATTTGGATGAATTTGCCAATATGGCGAAAGCAGAGCTACAGGTATTCCAGTCCCTATTTTTTCCAGGCAATGCGCCAATGTCAACCATGGGCGTTATCAAAGGAAAGTTTATAGAGAATCCAAATGCTAATCCCTTTGTAGACCAAATGCCAGATGCATCAGAGCAATTACATACGTTCGGTGATTTCCTTGCAAAAGGCATGTACAAACTAGCTGGCCTGCCTGATTGGTTATATGAGGTAAAAAATTCACGCGCAGCACGCTTTGCTATGGAAGTTGCAATTCTTGCTACCATGACTACATATATCGATGACATATACAACACCACATGGATGGAATACATTGAAAAAAATATAGATACTCTAATCCCATTATTACGTGCCCATGAAACAGTAAAAAATCTTCCCAAAGAACACGTAGAGAAACAGACCGTTCGCAAGGAGACTTTCAGAGTTTATCCAAACAGGAAACACCTGCGCTTCATGGAAAGACGCTGGTACCAAATTCTTTTTTCATAAAACAATGGGACGCATGAACGTTCTGGGAAGAATACAAGCGTGGACAATTACCACTATAGCCGCATCGCTGCTTTGGAAAAGTAGATCACTTATTAAATTTGGTTTTATGGCTGCTAAAAACAACATGTTACCAGCAGAGACCTGGTTAGTAGGAGGACTTGTGACCGCATACATGTCGTTACTCATAGTCCCTATCACGCTAATTTCAGCAACCCAAGTGTACCGTGATGTCTGCTGGATGAAAGACAAAGTTAAAGATACTATAAAAAGTTTTTTCACAAAAAAGAGTGATGATCAAAAAAAGGATGAAAATCCATCAGATACATCACCAGTACAATCTAATGAATCAAATACGCCAAAGGAGGCAATCGCATGATTACATTAAAATCACTACGTATAATTTCACTTGTGGCGTTTGTCAGCTTGCCACATCTGGCATCCGGTATGGACGCCGCACAACAATTTTTCCAACAACAGCAACAACAACAAAATGCTGGCGGCAACCAAGCACCAGACCAAGGCCAAGGTGGCGTCTCTGAAGCATTTATAAAAATAGCTACAGGCATTATGGAAGGTGCAGCTAATGCTACTGCAAAGATAGTGAATGCTACTGCTGCTCAGATTGAAACCATGCGTGAAAACAGTAGACAAGCAGCAGAAAAACGCCGCAATGAACTACACGTCATCATAGATACCTATCCTGCAGATAGTAAGATACGTCAGAATGCAGAAGCAGAACTTGACACCATAGCACAACAACAAAAAGAACTTAATGATAACCTCAATAAAATGCAAGAAGGTGGTATTGGGATAGCCCTTGATTCGGCCAAAATGGGTACCCAAGCCATGGGTGAATGGGTTAATTCACAAATTAGACAACAAGAAGAAAAACAAAAACAAGACCATCAGGAACGCTTAAAGACAATTGAATCAGAAGCAAACAAAGATGGTATGATTAGAAGTGCTGCAGTAACAACAAGGCTTTGGTTAAATGATCTCTCTGACCCAACAAAACTACCAAGCTTAATGCTCAAAGTTGGTGGCTTATCTGCCGCTCTTTTTGGTACTTACTATGGCATCAAATTCGGTTTCCAAGTACTTGAAGATTGGTACCGCATACCGGACCTTGCAGACAAAACAACTATTGTGCCATGGTACACTAAAATGCGCAATTGGCTCAGCAATAACAAAGTTTTTGCTACCACATTAGATGACGTTGTGTTAGAACCAGAACTCAAGACTTTTTTCAAAGACTATGTGGTATCTACAAAAAACATCATTAAAAATGGTGGCCACTTAAGACACTTACTTTTACCTGGCCCTCCAGGAACAGGAAAAACCTTGTCATCTATGGCTATGGCTAATGAATTAGGCTTACCTGCAATATATTTCTCTGCTTCAAACTTACGTAACTTTAAAGTAGAAGATGCTATTACCAAACTCAGACAACTATTTGCCTATGCAGAAAATTCACCAACACCTATTGTCATCATCATCGATGAATCAGAAGTTGTTTTTGCTTCACGTGATAAAGCACTCAGCGAAGAAACACGTATGATCATGAACCAGATCATGGCAAAAACTGGTACCGAACAATGTAACTTTATTCTTGTTGCCTTAACTAATAGGCCACAAGACTTTGATGATGCATTCAAAAGTCGTTTCAGTGAAACAATCTACATTGGTGCACCTGCACTTGAACAACGTCGTCAAATAGTGGACATGTATGTTACTAAGTACATCAAAAAACCACTATTCACTCCTAAGACATCATTCCTTGGTCGCTTGCGCAAAAAGAAAGATCTCAAACAAATCACCTTTGATGAGGCTATCTTTACTGAACAAGCAATTAGAATCATCGCACAGCGCCTTGAAGGTTTTACTGGTCGTGATATTTCTCAACTTATGATGGCTGTTCGTGATGCTGCATATGCAACATCAGAAGTACACGTTACTCAAGCAATGCTTGATACGGTCATGGCACGTAAAATTGAGAAAAAACGCCAAGAAGAAGGCAAGGATGCAAACGTGCAACCACAACAACAGGTAAACAGAAAGAAATAATTTCGCAATTCAAGAGAGCCATAGCTCATTGGTTATGGCTCTCTCTTACAATTTAGTTACACAATTAATGGAGGCAAAAACGTGAACTACACCAAATTCGTACTAAAAGTACTCGTTCTCTTGGTTATTGCCCAATCTGGTATCGTATTGCCAATGAATCCTGTTGGAGGCAATGTGCCCATTGTCAATCAACCTGTTGTAGAACAGCCAATTGATGAGCAAGCGCATTTAACACCAGAAGAGAGACAAGAAATTCTTGATAACGCGCAAAACGCCATTAATTCTATGCAAGGTGTCAACGTCGACACCAAAAAAATTATTGATGATTTTAATCGCGATCAACAAGAACGATTTGATCAGGCAGAACAAGATGAAATCAACACACTTCAATGGCAAAACACCATTCGTGTGGGCAACCCTGATTCATATATTGCTGTCTACAACAAAGATATAATCACCGCTTCATCATTACTGGTAAATCTTGTTGCAATTAATGCGTTGAACAATCAACTCTACGAATGCCGCGTCAACCACATTTATGCATCACTTATTGATAATGCGACTGAATTGATTGCATTGCTCGAAGAAGCAAAAGAAGAAAAAATAATACTCGATCAAGAATGGCTTGAAAAAAATGCACTTGAAAAACTAGTAAGCAAATTCCAGAAAGATCCCTATGAAAAAGGCCAAAAGCTAGAAGATTTCATAGAACAAGAGCATAATTTTATTGGATACAACCCCTTCAAACAAGAACTGCTTGGATCGCTCGGTGCCGTTTTTGCGACACAAAAAATAACTTCCTTCGCTGAAGCTCAATTTCTGGCTAAGAATTCATGGAAAGAAGCTGCCCGTTGTTCGTTTACCAAAAACGCTGATGGTACATTGGACCAACATGATGGGGTCTTTTTCCCTTTGTCTGCAACATCCGTTGCTAAATGGTGGTTACTGAAACAGCACTGGTACGACTTGCACAACTATTTACCTATGCAAAGAATTCATCTGTGCCGATTGTTATCATTATGGATGAATCGGAAATGATCTTTGGAGACCGAAACAAAGCAGCAAGTGAAAAAGTTAGTGCTATCAAAACTCAAATTATGGCTAACACCGGTACAGAACAAAGCAACTTTATTCTTATTGCGTTAACCAATAGGCTTCAAGATTTTGATAAAGCATTTAAAAGTCGTTTTAATAACATTGTTGAAGTAACAGCACCTGCTCATGCGCAAAGCAAACAAATACTTGAACTCTATGTTAACCAGTACATTAGAAATCCAAAATTCACAACGAAGGCAAGCTTCTTAGGTCGCCTCTTTAAATCAAAGAAGACTAAAGAAATCACCTTTGATGAAAAACTATTTAATGCACAAGGCATTGAATCGCTTGCTAGACAACTTGAAGGCTTTACCGGACGTAACATTTCACACTTTGTAATGGACATCCGTAAAAAAGCACTCGCTGCACCTGAAGCGCACATTTCACAAACAACCGTTGATAAAGCATTAACTGCTATGAAGCGTAAGGTTGAAGAAGAACGCAGAGAATTTGTTGCTGGTACTGCTGGCAAGTAAACAATTCTTAGATTGAATACTTAAAAGGGCCATGGTTTGACTACCGTGGCCCTTTTTTTGTAGCAAACTCAAATGGTTAAGCTATACTAATGTCATATGTATACTCAAAAAAACACCGCATTAACCTAAACAAACCATCGTCGACTCAAAGGGCCTCTTTCAATGAAAAAGCTATCACTCATATTCAGCATACTCATGCTACACGTTGCAACGGGCCATGGCATGGAGCCTATGCCTATCACGAACGTCAATCTGGATACACTCCCCGGAGACCTGGTTATTGAAATTGGATATTTTTTAGACGCAGAAAATATCGATACTTTACGATGCGTTAATAAAGCATGCCAAGAAAAAGTCGTCTCTCAAGAAGAATTAAATAAAAACTTGCTCCTCGTTATACCAAAAGCATTTGAAGATAATGACGGAGCACCATTACGACTCTGGCAGCACTATGGCGCCTGCTCAAAAAAAATATTTTTTAACTTACTTGAAACTGACAAAAAAAATCTTGCTCGATTTGTGTATTCTCAGTGTAATCTTGAGGCAAATAACGCACTTGGACTAGCAGCTAAGCAGGGAAATATGAAAGCTACCAAATTACTTATGGTTGATTATCGTGCTTACGCTACGAATAACGCACTTACAACAGCAGTACAATACGGATTTAATGACTTAGCTACCATGCTCATCAAAGATCATCGCGCAGACCTTCCCTTTGTACGTAAAGCGGCCGCAAGACGTGGTGACATAGAACTATTTGATCTATTTATTGAACTCGATCCTCCTGAAGCCTTTAGCCTAACAGATGAATTAGTGCAAGCTGCAATAGGCGGTCATATCACATTATTTAACAAAATTATCACCAATAACTATTCACGTGTAGCAGGCAAAGATCAAGTGTATAACTGCAACAGGCAAACAAAAGAAAATAACCATTCTCGTTATGCACAGATACTCAAAAGGGCCATGGCTTAACCGCTGTGGCCCTTTTTTTGTGACAAACTCAAATGGTTAAGCTATACTAACGTCATACTTGTACTCAAAGAACAGCGTATTAACCTCAACAAACCATCATCAGTTTAAAGGACACTCTCTCAATGAAAAAACTATCGCTCATATTCAGCATACTCATGCTACACGTTGCAACGGGCCATGGTATGGAATTTACTCCTGCCGATACCAATCTCTATACACTCCCTGCAGAAACATTCATTGAAATGAACTATTATTTAGACTCACAAAGCATTAACGCCATACGATGTATCAACAAATTATGCAATCAAAAGATGCCCTCACAAGAACAAATAAATAAAAACTTGCTCCTCGCTATACCAAAAGCATTGGAAGATGATAATGGAGCACCATTGCGCTATTGGAAGCAACGTGGCGCTTATGCAGAAAAAATATTTCTTAATTTGCTTGAAACTGGCCAAAAAAACTTTGCTCGATTTGTGTATTCTGAGTGTAACCTTAACGCAAATAACGCACTTGAACTAGCAAGCAAATATGGGAACATCGACAATGTCAAATTACTGATTGCTGATTACTATGCTGATGATACCAATCGTGCACTGACAACAGCAGTACGATACGGATTTAAAGACTTAGCTATCATGCTCATCAGAAAATATCAGGCAAAGCTTTATTTTGTATGCGAAACAGCCGCAAGAAACGGGGACATAAAACAATTTAAGCTCTCTATTGAGATCTATTGTACAGATGCAGGTTATTATCCCCTTTCAAAAACGGCTGCTGGTTGCGCCCATTCTGATGTAGAAAGTTGTGGACATAAAGAGATAATCATATTATTAAATTCTGAATACCATATACCTATCACTGATGAAGCGCTTATTGAGGCAGTTCAATTGGGCCAAGAAGGCATGGTTCAATGGCTTATTACTCACTATAAATCCAATTTTAGCCAACCAGCTATTTGTAACCTTATCTCAATGATCAATACGCATAAAGCCAATGGATATACCCAGCATAGCCAAGCTAAACAATTAAGCTATAATAACATCCTACACATACTCGAAAGTAGCAAACAAACTTAAAACCGGATTGCCATGAATTTAATTGAACAATTACACCATACTTTCTGCACATACCTCACCGACACCTTTGGCATCACCCCAGAGCAAGCACGCGCATGCACATTTACCCTCAACGTGGATGAAGCCAAAGAAGCATTTGGTGACATCAGCACCAATGCAGCAATGCTCCTTGCCAAACAACTCAAGCGTAATCCGAGTCGAAATTGCCAAAACTATTACTACGCAATTCACCCATGTGCATATCGCCAAACTTGAACCTGCGGGCCCAGGATTTCTGAACATTTTTTTAACCGTTGCAGCACTCCAGCAAATTATGCAAGAACTGGTTACACAAAAAGAAAACTTCTTCAAGCCAAGCGATCTTAAAACGGTGCAAAACGTAAACATCGAATTTGTCAGCGCCAACCCAACCGGGCCATTGCACTTTGGCCATGGTCGTGGCGGCATTATCGGCGATGTGCTCGGTAATATTTTGCGCTTTTTGGGACACCAGGTAACCAAAGAATTTTACATCAATGATGCGGGCGCACAAATCGCCAAACTGGGCATGTCGCTACGTATTCGTTGCCAACAAGCATCTGGCATGGCCCATTTACCATTGCCTGAAGAAGCCTACCATGGTGAATATTTAATCGAAGTTGCACAAGAATGCCTTGCTGACTATGGTACCGAAGTGCTTGATAAACCAAACGACTTTTTTTCTGATTACGCCAAGCACAAACTGCTTGAACGCATAAAACATACACTTACAAACTTTGGCATACACTTTGACGTCTGGTTTTCAGAAAAATCATTGCATGACCAAGGGCTTATTACCCACGCGCTCGAAATACTCAATAAGAATGGTCACCTGTACGAGCATGAAGGAGCCTTGTGGTTCCGGTCAACCACCTTTGGTGATGACAAAGATCGTGTCGTGCGCAAAGCATCTGGAGAATTAACCTACGTTGCGGCAGACGTTGCCTACCTCAAAAATAAAATTGATCGTGGTTTTACCCAGCTTTTCATGACCCTGGGGCATGATCATCACAGCTATGTCGTCCGTTTGCACGCGGTGCAACAGGCATTAGGATTGGGACAGTATCCATTCGATATCATTTTATATCAGCTTGTTAAAATTAAAGAAGGGGACCAACAAGTGCGTATGTCAAAACGGGCAGGCAATATGGTCACCCTTGATGATGTAATCGAGACCGTTGGCACTGATGTTGCACGCTTTTTCTATCTCAATCGCAAAGCTGATGCACAACTTGAATTTGACCTTGAACTTGCATTGAAAAAAACCGAAGAAAATCCGGTTTATTACGTGCAATATGCGTATGTGCGTACCAAGAGCATTTTGGCAAAGGCAGCACAAGAACCTGCGCTACAAAACCTGAACCAAGAAGATCTGGCACATATCAGCCAAGCAGAAGCACTCTTGCTCAAAAAAATAGTATCGCTCAAAACATTGCTTGCCGACATTGCACAGCATGCACAAACACACTTACTGACCTATTTTGCACTGGAATTGGCAACGGTATTTCACCGTTATTACAGCAAGAACCGCGTTATTGACCTTGAAAATCCTGCTACAAGTCGCGCGCGCCTTTTGATGATCACACAGCTACAAGAGACCTTTGCTATGACACTGACCCTTATTGGCATTAGCAAACCAGAGCGTATGTAACGTGATTAATACTAATTTCCATTGCGAAAAAATCTATTTCTGGCAGACTAATCTGGTAATAACACATACAAAACTATGCGCTAATTTAAGCAAACCGTAGTTGTAACATTGAGGAACATATGTCAAAAATTGATATGAAACTTGTCCAACAGTTAAGAGCACACACAGGCCTCGGCCTTATGGATTGCCGCAAAGCCCTTGAAGAGGTGGGTGGCAAAGATATTGATGCCGCAATTGATTTATTGCGCAAAAAAGGTGCCGCTGTTGCTGCAAAACGTTCTTCATATGAAACCGCACAAGGAATTGTACATGCATATATCCACCCAGGGAACCAACTTGGTGTGATGGTACAAATTAACTGTGAAACCGATTTTGTAGCACGTACAGATGCTATGCGACAATTTGCACAAGATTTATGCTTGCATATCACCGCATTAAAACCACTCTATTTGGCACCTGAAAACGTTGATCCAAAATTCCTTGAACATGAAAAAAGCATTTTAAAAGAACAACTTGCGAACTCTGGCAAACCAGAAAAAATGATCGATCAAATTATCGAAGGTAAAATATCTAAGCTTTACTCAGACATTTGTCTGCTCAAACAGGCCTTTGTCAAAGATGATCAAATGACCGTAGAAGACGTTTTGCAAGCATTGATTGCAAAAACTGGTGAAAATATCAAAATAAAACAATTTGCACGTTTTGAAATTGGTGCATAATTAAAACTGATGAGATTAGGTTACCCATTATGTCTAAAGATTTTAAAAAAATAGAAATTGTCCTCGTAGAAAACGATATCAAAAGCTTCCAAAAACCAATGGAAGCAGAAATGACCGGACCCATTAAGCACTTTGAACGGGAACTTGCAAAGATCAGAAGTGGTCGCGCACATACCAACCTGATTGAAGATCTACAAGTGTCTGCCTATGGAGAAGCTCCAGCGCCGCTTAAGAACTTAGCATCTTTGGCTGCTCCTGAAGCACGCTTGTTGACCATACAGCCTTGGGATAAAAGCATTATCGACGATATTGAAAAAGCAATCTCCCTTTCTGATTTAGGTCTTACGCCCGCAAATGATGGCAATGTCATTCGTTTGCAACTACCAAATGTCAGTGGTGAACGACGCGATGAGCTCCTCAAAAACCTGGGCAAAAAGGTTGAAGAGTGCAAAATTGCGATCAGGAATATACGCAAAGATTTTAACAACATTATCCGTGATGCAAAGAAAAACAAAACAATCTCAGAAAACTTCTTCAATCGCTTAGAAGATGTGTTGCAAGATGTAACCGATAAGTTTTGTGGTCAAGCTGATCAGATGGCTAAAAAAAGAGAACAAGATATCGCTACGGTTTAATACTGTTTTTGATGCTTTATTTTCTTTGTGGATCTGGTAGACTTATTTCGAGTTTTGGTTAAAATGAATGGGTTGCTAGCTCAATTGGCAGAGCAACAGACTCTTAATCTGTAGGTTCTTGGTTCGATTCCAAGGCAACCCACCAGTCTTCGCTCTCTCGAGCTACGACTGGCACGGCCAGTAAAGGAAATTTGAAATATTAGTAAGCTTGATAGCACAAAGCGAAGACTGTCCGCCGAAGTAAGCGAACGTTAGTGAGACACGAAGGCTGGACCTGGCACGACCCGAGCATGACTGGCACGGCTAACAAGCGAAGTATGCCCTTCGTAGTCTGAGACCTTGGAAAGGTCGATAAGACGAAGTAGGGCTGACCCATAAGAAATTTGAAATATTTAAAGTGACAATCGCGTCGTAATCAAAACAAAGACGCAAGACGGATTGAAATATTCATAAATTTGACAGCAAGATGAAAAGCAGGAGTGGCGGAATTGGCAGACGCGCTGGACTTAGGATCCAGTTCTTGAGAAAGAGTGTGGGTTCAAGTCCCTCCTCCTGCACCAGCCTACGCTCTTTCGAGCTTCGGCTGGCACGGCCAGCAAAGGAAATTTGAAATATAAAAAAACTTTGGTAGCAAAGTAAGTAGGCTGTCCGCCGAAGTAAGCGAACGTTAGTGAGACACGAAGGCTGGACCTGGCACGAAGAAAATATCATGTCGTAGTCACGTCGTAGTGAAAACGAAGACGGATTGAAATATAATAAACGGAGACGTATGTGGATAAAATGAAGCAAATTGCAGCCTCTGCAGTTAATCCATCCATCACCCGGTTACACCACCATGTCGATGATTCTCAAAACCCCCCTTCTATACTTCTTAAAGTCGAGCCTTCTCAAACAGACATACGGCTTGCAACGGTTATTATTCCCACGCAGATGATTGACCTACTTTATAATGAAACTGCGCGCATACTGCAAAACAAAATTAGTGCTCCTGGTTTTAACAAAGATACCTTACCAGTCGCGTATGTTCAGGAAAATTTTGAAAAAACTATCACCGAACATTTAAAAGAATTTTTATTCAAATACACCGTTTCTAACACCCTCTTTAAAAATATGCGACTCAATAAAACTCCCATTACCGGAGAACCACGCCTCATCAACATAGAGCTCGCTCCCCATCATGAAGCACAATTTCACTTCGAATGCACCGTATTACCAAAAATTGATATCAAGGAATGGAAATATTTACCATTCAAGTCTCCGCGCAGGAAAAATTACAAAGATCTTGATAGACAGGTAGCGTCATTTGTTGCACAAGAACAAGAGCGATTAAAAGATACCAAGCGCGCCGGCGTCGCATTGAATGACTGGGTGCTTCTGGCTATCGCTCTTATCAACAATCAAATGCAACCATTATTGCACAACCAAATAGAGCAGTTCTGGTTCAAGATTAGTGATGAAGAGGTCGACAACCCACTCAAAGCATTATTATTGGGTAAAGAAATAGGCACCATCGTGCAAGCAACCAACAAGGGATTACAGGATTATTTTTGTGATCAATTGGATGCTCATTACCTATATCGCATAGAAATTACCGATATTCTTTCTCATGCAGATTGTTCATTAGAACCGTTCAAAAAACATTTCCGCATTAAAAACAATAAAGAAATGAACAAAAAGTTAATTGAGGTATTTTCTTACCGCAATGACATTTCACAACGTCGCGCAATGGTAGAAGAAACATTACAACTGCTTATTCACAAAAATCCCTTTACCGTACCTAATCATACTATTTTACGTGAACAAGAGAGAGTATTAGCGTCAGTAAAAGATAACCCCGACTACAATGTGTATCGCATGCAGAAAGACTTCCAACACAAAGTGCGTCAACTTGCAGAAAAAAATGTTCAAGAAAAACTTTTCATTGATCAGCTTGCATACCATGAAAACATAAGCATATCTGACCAAGACGTAAAGAACTACTTGAGCTTAACGCTGCGAGCCCGCACCAAAGAGTTTATTTATTTCAAACAAGATGAGCCAATAATAGAGGGGCAAGAAATGCCTATTGCTGCAGAAGAACTTAATCGTACCTGCTTGCGTGAAAAAACTATCAACTATGCAATCCATCATTTAACAAAAAAATAACTATCAAGGAGCCCTGTAAATGACAAACACCGTGCACAACCTCATCATACTTGGCTCTGGACCAGCTGGTCTCACTGCTGCAATTTACTCCGCTCGTGGCAATTTAAAACCACTTGTCATCGATGGCACGTTACCCGGAGGACAGTTACTCGGGACAACCTATGTGGAAAACTGGCCCGGAGAAAAAAGTATCCTAGGGCCTACGCTCATGCAGAATATGCGCGACCATGCAAAACATTTCGGCACAGAATTTTTATCTGAAACGGTAGTCAAGGTCGATTTTACCAAAAAACCATTCACCCTATGGACAGATCAAAATAAACAACTGCAAGCACATGCAATTATTGTCGCCACGGGAGCAGTACCCAATAAGCTTGGATGTCCTGGCGAAAAAGAATATTGGGGTAAAGGAGTCACCACATGCGCGGTATGCGATGGTGCCTTTTATGCTGATAAAAACGTGCTCGTAGTAGGTGGCGGTGACACCGCGATGGAAGACGCTTCTTTTTTGAAGCGGTTCACCAACCGAGTTACCATTATCCAAATCGGGGATAAACTCACCGCGTCATATGCTATGCAACAACGGGTAATCAATGACCCCGATATTACCATCATATACAATAGTACAGTAACCGAAATCCATGGCAAAAACGACCATGTTACGGGTATAACCGTTACCGATCAAAAAACACATAAAACAATCGCTCTGGATATTGATGGCATATTTGTTGCTATTGGCCTAAAGCCATCCACTGATATATTTAAAAATCAATTGGCGATGAACGAATATGGTTACTTACACATTGAGAATGACACCAAGTCCTCAGTAGAAGGGGTTTTTATTGCGGGTGATGTGGCAGATTATCGATACCGACAGGCAATTACTGCTGCAGGAGCTGGCTGTATGGCTGCTTTAGACGTGGAACGCTACTTAAAAGGATAAGCCCCTACTTCGCCTCGACTCCGTTAAAAAAAGCTTACGACGGACCTGACGAGGCTACGAAGGGCAGGCCAACAAATACCTACAAATAAAGATTTGAAATATTACCGTTTTTGCCGTAGAATAAGAGAATATCATGGATATGCTTAAAGCCAATCCAGACATAAACAACCCTAAGTCAGAGATAACGAGGAACCAATGTCAGTTACCGTATTTAGAAAAAGTCTTAAAAAACGTCGTCGCAAACATGGATTTCGTAGCCGCATGGCAACCCATGATGGACGTAAAATTATCAATGCTCGTCGCGCAAAAGGTAGAAGATCCCTTGCGGTAACCACCTACTAATCATAGCTTCGAGTTAATTAATGGCCAATATTGCACGTGACATTACCAAATTTTCATCGAAAAAAGCCATTGACGAGTTATTCAAAAAGGCCCGACGCGTAATCAAGCATCCGGGCCTCCATATTTTAATAGCACCAAAAACAGAATCATTTGGCCGCATCCTGATCATCGCATCGCGCAAGACGGGTAATGCCCCAGAGCGGAATAAAATTCGCCGACGGCTCAAATCTATCTTCTATGAAGCACGATTATATGAGAAAGGTTTAGATTGCATTGTCATTGTCAAAAAAGAAGGTACTGCGCTACCCTTTGCAGAACTCAAAGAACTGTTACTCAAAGCATTCGCTCTCTGATTGCCACGCTCATCATATGTATCATAACCGGATTACGCTCGCTGCTTGGACCTGCGGTATGTAAATACTCGGTGGGCTGTACGCAATTTGCGGTCATGCAACTAGAAACTGAGCCATTATTAAAAGCCTTGTGGCTTATCACTAAGCGTCTCTTTTCCTGCAATCCACTCGTTTAAATCAAAGTCAATTCACATATTTTTTTATCTTGTTCATGAATCGTATGTTCAAGTTCATCAATGCGCTTAGAAAGCGACACAATCTGCTGGGCATTAACTTCATTGCGCTGAGCATTCATTTTGCTGTACAGATAGCTTTCTATTTCAGTGAAGGTTACCAAAATATGCTTGTGTATAATAAAGTGCCACGCTTCTTTGAGAGGATTAACCAACCTTCCCCCCGACTTGGCATTACGAGTTTTTGCCTTAATCCTTGCTTGCAATGCATCCATGTCAAAACGCTTGGCAATATCTATTGCCTTATCGGGATACATAAAATAAATATCGATCCAATATTTGGCTAACGTTAAATATTTAGAGCTTAAGTTGCCTATTTTGTCCTGTATTTTGTCAGCCTTACGCGCTGAAACATCAGGTAAGATACCAGTGGCATACAACGATGAGAACCCTACCAAAAGAGTACCCACACAAGTGATTGTAGTAGGAATTACTATTGCAGACGTTTGCGATACACAATTCGTCTGGTTTGTTTGAGAACATTGTGATAACGCCACCAAACTTGTGTACCCAAAAAGTGCCGTAACCGCAATAATCACACCATTAGCCAAAAAGCAGATGGGCACCCTCTTTCTTGTGTTGAAAGCGGTATTGAATTTGTGTTGTTGCTTGCGTGAGAATGGTGTTTTTTCCTCATTGCCTTTTTGAATTGTAGAAAGGTACAATAAATGCTCTAAACTATTCGCATCATCTGGCAAATAGACTGCATCGTGCAGATTCGCTACCATTTCGTTAAATCTATGTTTTTTACCGCATTGATATTGTTGGTATAATCTTGTGCCCAACAATCATGCATGGAAATTACGCGATCAGTAGGGTCATTGGTAGGATAGTTACTGAGCTCAATGACCGAATCCATTGCGCGAGTGTTAACCAAATCCATTGCACCGTGCGCCAAAGAACGTCAGACACATACACAGTGCAAGAAAGCTCTGTTTATAAAAAAGATACATCGTGAGTTTTTTAAGGGTAATCATACGTTCTTCTTTGCGCCTATGCATGACCGTATACATGTTCAGGTAGTACAACAAGCAACAGATAACACAATGCCGCTGCCACCATGGTCATATAACCGATGGTCGGAGCATACTGTGTCAGCACAGATTTTGGTTGAGCAGAAAGTGCTTGAAGTATCTGCTCTTTTGTAACGGGCGATACCACTTCTTCTTTTCTGGTGAATCCATTTTTTTGCATAACATCTTGTATGACAGCATTTCTTGCCTGAAAAATCGTCGTCGCTTTCAGTGTACTCAGCATATCCATCACCTTCTCTGTATGATTGCCACCGGCGAAAACCAAGATATTCTGACTATCACTCGTAAGAATGTTTTTTAGAAGATTTAAGTCAAAAAGCGGTGTAAAGCTTAACCGTATATCATTAGAAATAATTGCCATATTCTTTTCTTGTTCATAACAAGCCAATAATCTCTTATCACATTGTGCTTTAGCATATGCCAAGACCGTTTCGCTCGCGTTGGTGATCTTACGCTTAAACTGTTGACAATGCCCTTCTGCTGTCTTGATAGAATCTGCGTATATAGTAGCTATAGCTTGATTTGTATGATTACAATAATAACCGGCTAATGATTGCTTAATCTGATCAAATTCATCTAAAACATCTTGAAAAGTAATGGTACCGATAGTTTTTTTTGCATCATTAAGTTCATATTGCCCATATTGATCATAAAGATCATAATGATCTAAAATAGTCATAGCGAATAAAGAGATACATCGCACGTCTATGTTATCCAGCATAACATGCGTGAGTGGCGGATTTGCTTGCTTTATATGTTTGTTAAGTGTGTATAAAATTTCATAACCAGATGCAAACTTTTTATGAAATTCTGATGCCTCTTCCACAAGAATATGAAATGGCTGAACGTCTTTGTGTTCTTGTAAATAATGTATCAGACTCGTAATCTGTTCTTGTTCGACCGATGATTTTTTGTGGTAATCAGAAAAAAACGTAACTTTTGTATAATCGGGAGTTGTACTTGAACCAATTTGAACGATCCTTTTATTGAGAATGTTAACGATCAGCTCATAGGGAAACGGAAATGTACTGTGTACATAAGCCAACGAGGCAAGAACAAATACTATATGCTTAAAATTCATAAACTTCCCACTTTTTTAATGGTAAAAGATAATTTTTATAAAAAATACACCTATTCCTTACTTATTAGCTTGCCATAAAACCATATTAAATCAATGGGAAACCGCGAATATAAAGGACTTTTTTTAAAAAAACCACAATTACAGCTTCAGCCCCCTTATCAAAAAACAGCTTCAAAATAATATTTTAAAAAACTATTGCAATCTGAATAATTTATTTGGTAGCCTTAAAATAAGTAGAAAGCTCTACTGGTAGATCAAAAGATGTATTGCATGGTGCAATATGCTCAATATCTTCATACAAAAGGAGAATAGCTATGAAGAAATACAGTGTAAAATTAGCGAGTTTAGTAGTATTTTTTGCGACCAATGCAGCAATTGGTATGCTTCCACTGCCCGATCCAAGCATAGGGGTGTATGTGGTAAACAAAGCTATCGGACTAGGCGGCAAACAATATACTATCGATATAGAAGCAGTGCCAGATATAATGGTCACACAAGTTGGTCTTGAAATGTTTGAAAAGAAAAAAGTGCTTTTCGGCAGATCTATAGATGTAGGCCAACTCAGACAGATAGATGATATAATGACCTCTGGTGATTATGCTTCGGGGTGGCTCTCAAATAGAGACATATTAAATAGGATTAAACAAGAAGTAGTCACCGCAAGACTTGCAAATGTCGATGTTTATTTACATGTGATTTCTAGCAAATTTAACTTTAGTTATTATATTAAGGACTGGCATCTGGTGGAATCAGTTGCAAAAAATGAACCTGGTCTACTAATAGAATACATATCGCTAGATGATATTAAGAGTGGCTATCTAGGAGCTAATTATGCTAAAAAAGTCACAGAAATTTGTAATGCCGACTACACAAAAGCTGAAAAAGCAGGGGCTAGCAATCTGTGCAAGTATCTTGAACGAAGACTTAAAACAGACGTATTAAAAGGAGCTCCAATTGAAATTAAGACAAGGGAAGATGCCATAAGAAATATTATTGAGGGACTTTATGCAAAGTTCCAGATGTATAAAAAACCGATGGGGCCAAATAAAACCGTCTACATAGAATAAGTCAGTCACACGACAACACACAGTAAACAAGTGGGCATTCAGCTGATTTTTAGGTTGAATGCCCACTTATAGTTTATGCATTCGTAACTCATATCACATTGCAAAAAAGATACAGACTATTGTTACTTGCTACGCATGACATTGCGCAATCGGACATGCCACTCGAAACCACGTCTTGTATTTTTATCACTGAATTCCAATCTTTTTCGCTCAAAATTATATCATCTTTTTTGACTACCGGTCTAATTACCATTATCATTTATATCAGTCTATTGCTTAATCATCCCATTTAAAAACCAAGGAACCCTATGAACTCACGCTCGGTTATATCATTAACCCTACTCATCACCCTATTTGCAACCAGCCTATTCGTTGACGCAAAAACTCCAAAAGCACCAAAGAATTCCAAGGCTTCTCAAGCTGAACAGGCACCTCAGTCTCAGTTACCCGGGCTCACAATCAAAATTGTACACAATACAACTCCCTATGACATTTTGCTAGTTGATAGATTGGCAAAAAATAAAAGTATTCTCCTTCCTGCAGGCCATACCGTAGAGGTAGATTTTAACGCAAACGGTCTCAATGAAGTGATAATTAATGGTAGCATGGCTAAGATTATGGAAAAAAAAGCACAATATACTTTCAAAAAATTAGATCGAAATGGTAACCCTGTAGCTGATCAAGAAGTATATTTTAATCTACATACCGCAGGAACCAATGAATCATGTAGATTAAGTTTCTACGTAGCAGGCAAAAATGGCGGGTGTTCGATGATCTCGCGTAAACTTTCTTTCGATGAAAACTTGATAGCAGAATTTGAACTTGAATTGTCCATGAGTGAAGAAAATGTAAGAGCAAACGTCTTTAAATTGAGCGTAGATGGAACATTTTTCTGCAAGCAAAAATAAATCACATCTAAAGTCCGTATAATTTCATTCAATTATGGAAAAGTATCTTCATGAAAAAATTATTTAATAATTTGTTAGCAATCACATTAACTTGTATGAGTGGTTTTGTCTTTGGAATGGAGCAACAACAACCTGATCCAAACTCTCCTTTCAATGGTTCTCTGTTTGTAACAAAAATTGCTGCATGCTGTAATCCGCATGAAAGAAACATCCTCATGAAGGTATCTAAACGGTTGAATGAAGCATGCTCAAAAAACAATCAAGTTGCCATATTAAGTCACACTCCGCTCATTCTTGGTGCTCAAGACAAAATAGAATTCATGATGGATTATTCTGCTCAAGGTGATGCTGCTATCGTTGCAAATTTACTTGCTGCTGGAGCAAACGTTAATGAAACAGATTTTATTAGGCAGAACCCCATTAGGTAACGCTATGGACAATGACCATGCCAAAGTTATCGAATTGTTAGTTTCTCATGGGGCAGATGTAGATGTGTATCAACCAGAAATGTCTCCTTTGCATAAAGCGGTATATCAAGGAGATACAAAAAAATTAGCCATATTACTTAAAGCAAAAGCCAATCCAAATATTACGCTAAAAAATGGTATTACCCCTGCACATATAGCAGCACATAAAGGGGATGTTGATAGCCTGCGCATGTTAATTGCAGGTGGCTCTAACTTATGCAATAAAGATGAATCTGGCGATACGCCACTCAGATTAGCAACTAGCAAAGGACACGATTCAATTGTAAGTTTATTAGTTGACAATATAAAAGAGAATGAAAATGCTTATCAAGATATCTGTTGGTCGTTTATAATAGCTTGCAAGAAGGGATATTTAAATATTGCACAAAAATTAATTCCTATAGTGGATGTTAATATGCAAACAGTAGAAGAAGGCGCTGCTCCAATAAGACTGGCATCTCAAAATGGTTATTCTGACATAGTACGTTTATTACTCATTCATAATGCAGAAGTAAATATTCAAGATAAAGAAGGATATACACCATTACTTATGGCGGCGCAAGATGGTCACATCGAGATTGTACGTATTTTAATAGATGCAGGGGCAAACGTAAATCAAGAAGGTAAAACAGGTGCTATTCCCATATTTATAGCAGCGCAAAATGGCCATGTTGATATAGTACGTATTTTAATAGAATCAGGAGCACAAATAGACAAATCAACTTTAGGGAAGATGACCCCTTTAAGAGTGGCTGCTCAAAATGGTCACATTGATATAGTACGTTTATTACTTGAGTATAACGCGAACGTAAACATCGAAGATCAACAAGGTGCAACACCTTTGTTTATGGCAGTACAAAACGGACATACCGAAACTGTACGTATTTTAATAGAAGCCGGAGCAGAAATAGATAAATTACTGTTGGAGAAAGTAAACCCATTATGGGTTGCATCTCAAAATGGTCATGCGGACATAGTACAATTGTTACTTAATAATAAAGCAAAATTCAATTTTGTTAATCAATTTAGAGAGACAGCTTTATTTATAGCATGTCAACGTGGTCATATATCTGTTGTGCAAGTACTACTCACTCATGCAAAGCAATTGCTGCATATAAGAAATGCCAAAGGTATTACTCCTTTAATGATAGCATGCGCTAAAGGATATACTGAGGTTGCTGAATTATTGCTTAGCCATGGTGCTAAAATAAACGATGAAAACAATGCAACGGACAAACTTACATCTTTAGGTCTTGCTTGTGTAAATGGTAATGTAAATATGGTTAAACTATTACTAGAGCGCAATGCAGCAATAAATACTGGCAATGAAACTCCTTTGTGGTTAGCATCGGCTAAAGGATACATCGAAATCGTAAGATTATTATTAGATTGTAAAGCTGATCCTAATTTAACAAAAAATGACAATACAACACCTTTATATGTAGCAGCAGTAGCAGGGCATACTGAGATTGTACGATTACTACTCATGCATAATGCTCAGGCAACAATAAATGAAAAAGAATTAAGCGCCTTACAAACACCATTATGGATAGCATCATTCAAGGGAAACGCTGAGATTGTAAAATTATTATTAAATCATGGAGCCGATGCTAATCTACCAAACCGTGACGGTTACTCACCTTTATATGCAGCAGCACAAAATGGTCATTCTGAAATTGTACGATTGTTACTCATGCACAAGGCTATGGTAAATGTAGTAAATAATGAGGAAAATAAATTTACCCCATTACGTATTGCAGCCTTACACGGGCACGTTGACGCTATGAAATTATTATTAGAAAACGGTGCAGAAGTAAACAATATAGATGGATATATGCAAACACCTTTGTTACTAGCAGCTGATCTAGGACATATTGATTGTGTAGCCTTATTACTTAAGCATGGAGCCAACTCTAACTTAGCAAATAATCATGGTGTAAAACCCATAGACGCCGCAAAAAGCAATGAAATTAAACTATTACTTCTTCAGAATTCACAAGAATGTGCCATCTGTTGCAATGTTAAAACCAATTTACTTGCATGCATTCATTGCAAACAACCATTGTGTAAAGAATGCGCACAAAAGTGGATAGGTATAAATTTTACGTTTGACACACATTATTATGAGGATCCTAATTGGTTTAGCCAATTTGAAGTACACAATGATTCATGTCCATATTGCAGACAAACAATCACACAAAATGAGTTGCAACAAATGATTGATCGCGCTGGACAGAATGAGAAGTAGAATAGCCCTTTAAGTAAATTATCATATTTCAATTTTTGCAGCCTTTATTGAAGAACGATTAGAAATGCTAAAACGGAAAATCCGACTACTTTTTTTTACTATCTGATCTTCCGTTAATTTAATCAATTCGCCCATCAATGTGGGGGGTTAATACTTATAATTTTCCACAAAAAGCCCTGTTTTTTCTATATTAGAGATTGCTTTTTTACATACAGATTTGCTTAGAATGTACATGTAGTAATCATATCCAAAGCGAACTTCCATATTCTTATCATTTCTTAACAAACACCAAAGATAATTTCTTAAAATTAATTTACATACATTTCCTAGTTCCTCTTCTGACAAAAAAGATCGGTTTTTTATGTTTTTGTATACGTTGATCATATCTTGTGTACTATCAGCATCTTCTGCTGGGTCAAAGCCTCTTTCTATTTTAGTTACCTGAAAAGATGTAACTTTATTGCATTTCATGAATTGAATAATAGCCTGTATATAGTTGTTCTCCACCTCAAGGTACTCATCAAGAGTAAATACTTCATTATTAAATTTTCTACCAATCTCTCTATATGAAACCCAATCGTCTCTCAGGTACCTTCCAAGTTCATCTCGATACATGGGATTGTATTTAGTTATTCTATAATTAAACATTTTCAGTCTCATATGAATCTATACTTTAATCATTTTCTCAAGAATCTCATTGCATTGTTCAAGCCATTTTTGAGCAGTAGCATGATCAATTTCTTCCACAGCTATTGGCTGATACGTTTTCATAAATTCATCAAAAGTAATGTAATCATCCGATTCTTTTGGCTCTACAAAAATCCATGGGTAACTAGGAATAATTTCTAGATATATTTTATTATTTTGGTTATATAGCCAGGTCTGCGTTCCTCTAGTAGACCAAAGCCAAAAATACGAATAATCAATAGACTCAGGTTTCTCATTATAACTATCAATATTATAATGAAGCCCAACTTCTCCGATCTTTATAAAGTCTGGAAGTAACAATTCATTATTTAAAGCGATCTTTAAATCACCTTTAAGTTTAGCAATAGCTTCCCTACAAATATCTTTAAAAAGAATAACTTCTCTATTTTCTTCTTTTAATAATACAGTAACTTCATCGAATACATGCAGTTGTTCTGTTGGCTCATAATAATAATTAAACTTATCTTTTAAATCAGGTATCAAAATATTTATAGAACTATGCGTATTAATTTTAAGTTTTTTAAGTAAGATCATTTTATTATTTTTCCTCTATGAGTTACTATATAGAACTCATAGAACGCTCATATTGAGGGTGTAAACTATTTTGTGTAAATGGATTAAACTAAGGATTCCCAGAGTGCGTAGTTCTGGGAATCAAATATAAATTGGGGATAGGACCCAAAAATAACCTCCATATTACAGAAGGCTATATGAAAGATTTATCATCTAATTTTATGCAAGAACTCAAAAAATGCAAGACCGCTGAAGATCTCGTAGGAAAAAATGGGCTTATTAAGCGATTTACTAAGGACGCTCTGGAACAGTTGCTACAAGAGGAACTTAACGAACACCTTGGCTATGAAAAGCATTCATCAAAGGGTAAAGAGACCAAAAATGCCAGAAATGGGTACTCTCACAAGACAGTGATAAGTAATGATGGCGAAATTGATTTGGATATCCCTCGCGACAGAAACGGAAGTTTCGAGCCGATAGTTGTTAAAAAGCATCAACGTGACATAGGTGATTTTTCCAAGAAAATCATATCCATGTATGCGAAAGGTATGACTACTCGAGATATACAGGGACACGTCAAAGATATGTATGGTATGGATATATCAGCGACTCAGATATCCACGATTACTGATCAAGTAATGGGCAAGGCGCTTGAATGGCAAACCAGACCGTTAATGCCAGTTTACGTTGTGGCTTATTTTGATGCGATTCATTACAAAGTCCGACACAACAATAAAATTGTATGCAAAGCCGCCTATACATGTCTTGGCATCACTAATGAGGGTCACAAGGAGATTTTGGGCATTTGGATTGGTGAAAATGAAGGTGCAGCATATTGGTTATCGGTTATTAACGAATTAAAAAACAGAGGGGTCCAAGATATTCTGATTGCTTGCATGGATGGGTTAAAAGGGCTACCAGAAGCGGTAAAGACTATTTTCCCTAAGACAGATGTGCAATTATGCATTGTCCATATGATTAGAAATTCTGTGAAATTTATTCCTCATAAAAATAGAAAAGAATTTATTACACATTTGAAGAGAGTTTATCAAGCGGTAACTGAGGAAGAGGCTACTCACGCGTTAATTTCATTGCAAGAAACTTGGGAAAAAAGGTATCCATTTGCCATCAAGCCTTGGATTGATAATTGGAAATATGTATCAACTTTTTTCAAGTATCCCTTTGAATTGAGAAGGCTAATCTATACAACCAATGCCGTGGAAGCGGTACATCGACAGTTTCGTAAAGTTACAAAAACACGATCAATACTTCCGAATGACGATAGCTTATTCAAGATACTTTATCTTGCTGGTGAAGACATTGCAAAAAAATGGACCAATACTGCCAGAGACTGGCCTGTTATTATAACACAGTTAAATATTCTTTTTGGGGAGAGACTCATGTTAAATTAAAATGAGTTTACACAAAGTATTTGACACACCCCTCATATTCTTCCACAAAAAGTCCTGAGTTTTCTATATTTACTATTGCTGTTTCACATGCCAATTTACTCGTAATGTCCATATAATAATCACCACTAAAGCGAACCTCCATATTCTTATTATTTCTTAACAAACACCAAAGATAATTCCTTAAAATCAATTTACATACGTCTTCAATTTCTTTTCCTGATATAAAAGATCTATTTTTTATATTTTTGCGTATATTTATCATCTCCGGTGAGTTATTAGGATCCTCGGCTGGGTCAAAGGTTCTTTCTATTCTAGTTACCTGGAAAGATGTAATTTTATTACATTTCATGAATTGAAGGATAGCTTGTATATAGGTATTTTCCACCTCAAGGTACTCATCAAGAGTAAATACTTCATTATTAAATTTTCTACCGACCTCTCTATATGAAACCCATTCATCTCTCAAATACCTTCTTTGTTCATCTCGATAAATGGGATTGTATTTAGTTATCAAATAACTAAACATATCTAGTCTCCTATTCTATTTAAATATTTATCATATGTGCCAAGTCTTGTTGTTCTATCTGCCAGGTCATCTACTGATTTTGCCATTTTCCAAACACCACCATTATGACCCTTTCTGTCTGGAGTTATATATAAATTCCCCTCTTTAAAAACTGGCTCATTTTGAGAAAAGTAATTTGTTTCTTCAAATCCAAGTTTTTTTGCTTCAATTCTTGCTTGCTTAGCAGTCATTCTTTGCCAATTTGATCTATCAATGACTTTTTTTTGATTGTCAGAAGAAATCACCTTATTATTTTCACCATGATTACTACCCTTCTTACCCATAGCATTATACAGGTCATCAGCCTTCTTAGACGCATCAGGAACAACAGGTATCTTAATACCTTCATGGGTAATACCAACAGGTTTTGGTCCCAGTTTTTCGCAAATAGCACTAGCGACTTTCGCTGCTCTATCATCAACTTTACCTTTTACTGCCTGCCCAAGCTTTGTCATCTGAGCTACTGTTGGCTTTGCATAGCGAGATATAAAATTTACACCCATCTTAGTTATTTTAGGTGATAATAAAGCTTCAGTAGCAAATGCTGTAGCGCCTTCAAGTGTCACTTGCGAGGCTGCATCAATAACACCTTGTACATTCTCTACCCACTCTTCATTCATTGCTGCAGCTACGTCCCAATCAATCTCGTTATGAGCTAAATCCCCATCAAAATACATAATTGGTTCCATGAGTTTACCAAAGCAGTATCCTAAATGGACAAATGTTTCAGCTATATTAGTTGCTGTTCCAATTGGATCAAGGACAATATTTACATTGTTTTTAACCGCATGGATACATCCTTTTACCATTCCATTTGCTATATCGGTAAGCGTTTTTTGAGTTAAGTTGATTCCGCTCGCACATACTGCATTAGCGCAATCAAGTGAGGCCAATGCACAGTCCACAAACAGTATGCTTTATCCGCGTTATTTTGCTGAGAATATACATTACCAGCATGAGCACATGTTACCATTACATCCAGCAAGGGTTGTGTGGACTCGTTTGATGGTATATTAATCGTATCGTTAAGAATTGATACGAATTCTGCATGTATTTGCTGCTGGACTTCATTGCCAACGCAAGAGTTAAACTGTCCTGGATTTGCCACGCGCTTCTAGCGGTACATACAGTTGGATGCACTACATGTTCGACTCTTCTACTATACTGTGGGTTATTTGCAACAAAGATAATGGCTTCCTTGCGCGCATTGGCAATAACCGTATTTTCCTCTTGGTCCGCAACTATTCGTTTATTTCGGTTTTCTGTATATTTTTTTAATGGCGCTCGCAACGACGACGATCATTTTCTTGTCGTGAATCTTGTGCAAAATCTTGTTGAGCTTGCCTATCTCCATCATAATCGGTTGGGTGATCATAAGATGAATTGTCAGGTTCATTATTTATACCATGTGCTTGATCATAATATTCTTGAGATGCATAACCTGCTACATAATAATCTCCTGATTCATTAACTCCAACTTCCACTATTGGATAAGACTCAGATATACTATTTATATAATCATTTATATCATTCATCGTTTCGGCATTTGAACTCTCAACATATGATGTGTCTACATGACCGATATTATCAATATCTGCTGAATAGGTTGGTGCCATCGAGTACCCGTTAATAAAACAAAGCAAAGCGCATAGAAAAAATATTTTTTGAAATAGAAATGTCATAAAAAATCCCTAAAAATATCTTAATAACTCACGAAATACCAATATTTAAGTATTCCTATTGAATTATGCAGCTTTCTTGTGCTTGACCAGACATTACCATTAGTTTAGTTCTTTGCGCTAACATATTAGCCATCATGCTTTCAAAAAGTTTAATTTGATCATCAGTGAGATAGCTACATAGTCTTATTAGTTTTTCTTTATCACTTACAGAAAGGGGACTATTGATGCCAAGAAGACCATTGAAGGTTTGTAAATTTGGTAAACTTTCTATTATACTATTTCCATATACATTATAATTATGAGCATTGATGAAATCTTTAAACAAACTTTCTATATGGTTACGATCTTGCTTTTGTTGCTGTATTAAAAAATGCAATTCTTGCATTGCTTTATTTTCAGCCTGTAACCGTAAATTCTCTTGATGCAATCTGTTTTGATTTTCTGTGTTTTCTCTATGGTGCGTATTGTTATTATTCAAATTTCCTTGATAATGTCGCTCTGAACGCTCTTCTTCAGTTTCTTCTATCTTGTTGTATTCCATGAAACTATATGTTTTTAAATACGTTGCAATAACTTCTTCAATATGCTTTTTGGCAATGACCATATTGTTATTTTCATCATCATCGTAGTTTCGATATACTATTTTTAAGGCGGAAACAAATTCCTCCAAATCTCTTCCGGTACAATCCTTTATTTTATTTAACTCTATATTTAAATCATCATCGGTAACGCCTTGATCTAACTGCGCATATCCATCCTGAAGCTTGCGTCGAAAAATTTCATTTTTTTTGACAATATCAACGAGCGGACCAAATTCAATACATTTAAATAGAATTCTACTTTTAAAGGGTTGAGGTAACTTATTAAGACGATTCATAGTGCCAATAAAGAAAAAATTATGCTTATTTCTTCGACTATCCAAAAAAGACCATATCGCTTTTGATGTTGCATCACTATCATGGTGTTTACTGTCAGCATTTTCAAGCAATTGATTGAGTTCATCTATAATTAAAAGAAATGGTTCATTTTTAGCTATAATCGCATTAAATATACGATTTAAATATATAGCCGTTTGATTGCGATATTCTTGCAAAAGACTGGTACTTGATATTAACGCATATTTCCATCCAGCTTCTTTCATTCTATATGCGATAGCCTTTGCGAGCATTGTTTTCCCAGAGCCAGGTATACCATAAAATATAGTTGCTCGATATGATCCATCATGTAAAAAATTGGGGTTTTTTAAGTGCTTAACAATATTTTGTGCTTGTTTAGGCGCATTGTTAAAAACTTGATTCATATTATTGATAGTATCTTGATCAAACCCTTCCTTATCTTCTTTATCATTATCCTTCTCTTTTTGATCAACAGGAATATCGACCTTTGGTGGCATATGAAACACTTTTCTTATAACAGTTTTTTTTTCACTTTTATCACCACTAATAGGGTTTTCCATAGAAAAAGCTGTTGAAGCAATGAATAGAGATAAGAAAATTAAACGTGATTGTAACTTTGCAAACATGTGTTGTTTACCCTTATGAATTAATGATTAGAATTTTAACTGCCAAAAATAATTATGCATGTTTTTCACAACATCGCAAGAACAAAGTAATATTTGCGTAAGATTACAATCTGAATTTGACACGAATTGATACTATCAAAAATACGTCCAGGAGCAGTTTTTGATCATTTTTTAGCACAGCAGAATTATCGAAGAAATAATAAAATTGGCCTCAATTAATATGTGTACGTTTTTATTATTTATGTGAAATATGCGATTATTTTTTTTGATACAATCAACCATGCTGATACCGATACACAGTCATGACCCAATCTTCGCTAACCTGTCCATCCAAGCCTTGGCGAAGAAGGAAGCTTCCATCTTTGCATAAAGCTTCGACGGGCACGGCAACCACAAAAACCAAAATGAAACATAACTTTTCAAAAGGCGCTCTTATTTGGTACACTTTACGGTGAATTTAATTATGTACCATGTCAATAAGGGGATCTTAATGTTTATCGGCAATTCTTTGTGGCAACTCATTCAACAATCTGACGCACTCAGTTGGCTCATTTATATTATTTTATTTTGCATGTCAGTCCTTTGCTGGGCAGTCTTTATTTGTAAGCTCACCTTAACCACCATTAAAAAACGTTATTTATTACAAGCCTTAAAGCGTGTTGAACATGCACGCACCATGGATGATTTACGTACCATCGCCATGCAGATGCGCGATACCGTTCCCGGTTATTTTTTATCACGACAACTCGTATACCTTAAATTAATTCTTGAATCACGCGCAGAAGGATTACTTTCACAAGAAGATCGTGATTTATTACAACAACATTCTGAACAAATTCTTGATAGTTTGATCGCTCATGAAGAATCATATTTACCCATCTTGTCCACCAGTGCTGCAGTAGCGCCATTATTTGGTTTATTGGGTACTGTCTGGGGATTGATACATGCATTCATTGGTATTAGCGAACGTCAAACAGCAGACATCATCGCCGTTGCTCCTGGTATTGCTGAGGCATTAATGACAACACTCGTAGGTCTTTTAGTTGCAATTCCCGCAGTCATGATGTTCAACTACTTGCATACCCGTGTTATTGCTATGGAACAGTTACTACTCGAGTTCGCTGAGATGGTGCGCCTGCGTGTGCAACATATCGCAAAAATATAGGGGGACCGTATGATCCATCGATTTAAAAGAAGGCGCAAACGCTCCTATAACGTAACGCAAGAAATATCACTCACACCACTTATTGATACCGCACTCACTTTATTAATTATTTTTATGGTTGCTGCTCCCATGGTGCAAAATTCGATTCGCATTACCTTGCCACAAGGACAAGCAAAAGAAGCGGGTAATGCACAGCAAGACTTGGTAGTCTATGTTGATGCGCAAAGCAAACTGTTCTTAAATGGTAAGCCAGTTGCAGATGAAGCACTCATTCAATCCATTCAAGCAGAGATCGGTAAAGATCAAGAACGCACCGTCTTTGTGAAAGGTGATGTTGGCGCCGCGTATGGCAAAATTATCGAATTAGTTGATCAGATCAAAGTAGTTGGCGGGGTAAAATATGTTGCTTTGGCAACTCAAAAACGCGCGTAATCGCCACCTGTTATGGCTTAAGTTACTTGCATGCTCATTTACCATGCATCTGCTTTTTGTAGGAATGTTATTTTTTGGGTATCGTGACAGTAAACCATCACACACATTTACTATGCACAATCATGCCATAAATACGCGGGTTGCCGTTGTACTGATTCCCACCATGCAGAAAACAAATGTATCTGCTACAGCAAGAAAAACGGTTGTAGCCCTCAATGTTGAGCATGATGTCAAAATTACCAAGCAAAAAAAGGCGGCAACAAAACTAACACAATTAAAGCCAGAACCAATAAAAAAAGTTATCCCAAAAAAACCAGCGCCAGCAAAAGTTGTGCAGAAAAAAACAACTCCTGCAAAAGCAACCCCTATAAAAACTGAGCCCTCCTTCGCTAAAGCTACGGCGGACAGGCCAAAAAAAACTGCTTCTGCAAAAGTAGAGCCACTGAAAACCGAACCAGTGAAAATAGAGCCAGTGAAAACGGAACCAAAAAAAGCAACTCCCGCAAAAGTAGAATCCTCCTTCGCTAAAGCTACGGCGGACAGGCCCGCCGCCACTAATCCCGTTGCAAAAGAAATGATAGAAACTCCAATACAATCACATGAGCAACCGGTACCTGATGGACCAGTTACCATCGAAGTACCATACAATCAAGCGCGCGAATTTTATCAACAAGAAGCATTACGCAAAGAGTTATCGCGCCATTGGACGCCACCACATGGCATATCAGATACCAGCATGTGTGAAATCACCACCTATGTTGGCAATAACGGTGTGGTTACCGACAGCGTAATTACACAATCATCTGGCATTTTGATGTATGATGTTTCAGCGCGAGCGGCTATACTTGCAATGGACTTACCACGTTGGACGTGGGGAACCTCTTTTACCATTACCTTTAAACCATAGGCTTTAATATGATGTACTTAATAAGATTAGTAATAGTCTGCATATCGCTCACCAACATTCCATTCTATCTCAACGCACTCGAGGTACATGCATCATCACATGCAAAAGTGCCATTAATTATTGGCATAAAAGGTGTACACGATGATGATTTACAAAAAATTGGACAACTCTTAGAAAAAGATTTGATATTTAGTGGACAATTTACCGTGACAATGCAAACGTTTGATCAAACACTTACCAAATCTACAATTAAGAATTTATTCAAAAAAGCATATCCTATCGCCGTATTTTTAAATTATACCGACGGTACACGTGACGCAATTGAATGGCGCGTGTACGATACCATGCATGCACAGATGATTGCAGGGAAAAAATATAGCAAGCGTGGCACCATAGATATTGGCTGGGCTCACAACGTTGCCGATACGCTCTGGCCTATTTTAACCGGACAACCAGGCTTCTTTTCCACCAAGATTGCGTATTGCAAAATGATTCCCAATACTAAAGGTGCCGCAATGAAGCATATATGCATAGCCGATTATGATGGGAGTCATGAACAAATACTCGTCAATACACCAACCGTTAATATTATGCCGCGCTGGAACAAAGATAATAATAAGCCTCTTTTATTTTATTCAGAATACACCAATGAAAATGTACGCATGGTAATGACCGACATGAAGGGCGCGCGACAGATAACTTCAAATGGTGATGGTATTAACATGCTTGCATCATTTTCAGATGATGGGAAAAAAGTAGTCTATTGTACATCACATGACAATGGTACATGCCAACTGTATTATCACAATAAAAAGGGACTTAAAAGACTCATCTATACTGATCCTGCAACAGACAAAGCGCTCATTGATGGCAATAACATATCCCCTTGCTTGTCCAAAGATGGTGCAACCGTCTATTTTTGTTCAGATTTTTTAACCGGACACCCACAAATTTATAGCTACCATTTAAAAGAAGGCGCATTAGAAACTATCACCAGCGGCGGCTATTGTGCATGCCCAAGTTATTGTGCGCGCACCAATAAACTTGCCTATACAAAAAAAATTAATGGCATCATGCAACTCTGCTTGTATGACATTGCCACCAAAAAACATGTGCAATTGACGCAAGACCCAGCACACAAAGATGAATGTTCTTGGTCGCCCTGTGGTAATTATCTGTTGGTTGCCATGGAACAGGCAGGACTGAATAGGATAGCTATGTATAATGTGCCTACACATACGTTCCATTATGTAACCGCTGCCTCTGAGCGATGCGATTACCCTGCTTGGTCACCAACCTATGCAACCTATCCAACGGCTTTGATTGCTTAAAAAAAATATAACGGTTGACTGCATATAAATTCTTGGCATAGTTGATTTATGCTCCATTTCTGTGTTAATATCCTATTAGAAAAGATCTTGTTGAAAGGTCTGGAACGGTTCTAAATTTCTCCTCTTGTACAAAATTAAACTTTATAACGCAATTACTTAGGTGGTACGTGTATGGATATCAAACAAAAGAAAAAAAACGCATTCTTCAGCGGTGGTCCAAAAAACGCTTTTATAGCGATCATTATATTTTTAGCCTGTTTATTAGCACTTCATCAATTAACTGACAACAGTCGCAATATACATACGATAGATTACTCAACATTCTTAGATAAAATAGAACAAAATCAAGTGAGTAAGGTGTATATCACCGGCCAAGATGTGCGCGGCCAACTCAAGGACGGCACACTCTTTGAAACCGTTATTTTATCAAACCAAAGAGTAGAAGATGTATTGCGCCAGCACAATGTGGAAATGACCGTTGGTAGTCCCTCAACTGCAGTGGCACTCTGGTATATTCTTCCCTTCTTTTCATTATTAATTATCCTCCTTGCGGGTGCCTGGTTCTTTTTAAGGGGTGCTCGTGAAGGTTCTGGAGGCGGCGGCGCAGGCAATATTTTCAGCATGGGCAAAAGTAAAGCAAAACTGTTTATGCCTTCTTCAATCAAAGAAAATTTTAATTCAGTAGCCGGTGCTGCTGAAGCAAAAGAAGAACTACAAGACGTAGTAGACTTCTTAAAAAATCCCCAAAAATATAAACGCTTAGGCGCCAAAATCACCCGAGGCGTACTCCTGGTTGGCGAACCAGGTAATGGTAAAACATTACTCGCACGCGCAGTGGCAGGAGAAGCAACCTGTCCTTTTTATAGCGTCAGCGGTTCAGACTTCATAGAAGTTTTCGTTGGTATAGGTGCCGCGCGCGTACGCGACCTCTTTGCACAGGCACGTAAAAATGCACCGTGCATCGTGTTCATTGATGAAATTGATGCAGTAGGCCGACATCGTGGCAATGGGCTTGGTGGCGGAAATGATGAACGTGAACAAACACTCAATCAACTACTGACTGAAATGGACGGTTTTGAAACAAGCGATTTACCAGTTATTGTGCTTGCAGCAACCAACCGTGTTGATGTGCTCGATAAGGCATTATTGCGTCCCGGTCGCTTTGACCGTCGCGTTGATGTCCCCTACCCAGATTTAACCAGCAGAGAACAGATTCTCAGGCTCCATGCGGCAAACGTAAAAATGTCGAGCAAAATCGACTTTAATAAAGTTGCCCGCGGAACACCAGGGTTCTCCGGTGCAGATTTGGCTAATTTAATCAATGAGGCAGCAATTATAGCGTCAAAGAAAAATACCAAATCAGTAACGGTAGACGACTTGGAAGCCGCTCGAGATAAAATCTTGCTGGGTAAAGAATCAAAAACCATGATTTTGACCGAAGATGACCGCAAGGTTACTGCGTATCATGAAGCTGGGCATGCCTTGGTACGGCTCCTGATGCCGCAAACCACTGATCCCTTGCATAAAGTCACCATCATCCCACGTGGACGCGCTTTAGGGGTAACCCACTATTTACCTGAACGTGAAAAATATACAACCACCAAAGATGAGATGCTCAGTGATATTATGAGCGCGCTCGGCGGACGTGCTGCAGAAGAACTCGTATTCAATCAGTTGACCACCGGTGCGTACAGTGATTTCCAGGCAGCAACCCGTGTTGTACGTAACATGGTATGCTATTATGGCATGTCAGATGAACTTGGACCAATTATCTATGGCCAAGGACAACAGGATTACGTATATTCACAAAAAACCGCTGAAACCATTGATCACGAGGTAAGAAAGATTGCCCACGACTGCTACCAAAAGACCGTTGGCTTACTGGAAAGCAACCGTGACAAGCTTGATCTGCTCGCACAGACCTTACTGCAGAAAGAGACCATGTATGCGGGTGAAATATACGAATTGCTCGGTATAGAGCCACGAGCTGAGCACAAATTTTCATAAAAGGAATGAATTATAGTTTTTGTTGTAAAAAACAGCATTTTTAGTATAATCGAGTTAAGTAATTATACTTTCCCCAGTTTCTTGGAATTAATACAAAGGTTTACGTCGATGGCAAGGATATGTGCTGTTTGCAACAAAAGACCACAGGTTGCAAACAATGTAAGTAACGCAAATAATAGAACAAAAAGATGGGTATATCCGAATGTACACGCGATGCGTTATACAATTGCAGGTAGTGCCAAGGTAAAAGTTTACCGCGATAAAGTATGTACAAAATGCGTTAAAGCTGGAAAAGTACAAAAAGTAATATAATTTCGAATGGATGAAAGGGCATAGATGCCAAATATTAAATCAGCAAAGAAACGTGCTAAGCAAGATGAAACAAGACGCGTACGCAATATTGCACGTAAGTCAGCAATAAAAACCGCTACAAAAAAAGTACTTGTCGCTGTTGACAGTAAAGATCTTGTTCAAGCAAAAGAACTACTCAAAGAAGTGAACGCTCAACTTTCTCGTGCAAAAGGCAAAGGGGTATTGCACAGAAATACCGCTGCTCGTAAAATGAGCCGCTTGGCAAAACAAGTTGCAAAAGCTGAACGCGCAGAAGTTGCTCCTCAGTAAGCATGAACTCAGACATGTATATGTCGCTTAAAAATTAAAAGACCTAGATTTCCTGTTCAACACGGGAAAATCTAGGTTCTTTTTTTGATCTATTGCTTGAAAACATGCAAGAAAAAAGCAATACTTATACGTGCTCACAAGGTAACATATGAACTAATAAGGGTATACTTATGCTAAATTCTACTAGACAAAGACTTTTAATTATTAGTGGAATCTTATTCTTAATTATCAGTATTTGGAGTTTTATTATCTCTCTACTTGATCGTATACCACCTATCAACGAAACAACAATGACCTGCTTGGTCACTGGAGCATCATCTGGCATTGGTTCTGAAATATCTCGAGAAATGGTTAAGCGCGGTTGGAAGGTTATTGGCATTGCTCGTCGTCTGGAAAAGTTAAAAAATTTGGAGCACGAACTTGGGCAAGCATTCATTCCCTATGTATGTGATGTAGGACAGACAGATCAAATCCATCTGGTATGCGAGCAGATCAAAAAACGAGAACTTACACCAACCTTATTTTTTTTGAACGCCGGAATAGGCATCATTGAAGATAAATTTCAACCAATACTCAATAACCAAAGACAAACCTTTGACGTAAATTATTTTGGTGTCATTTCCTGGGTCGATGAATGGCTTAATACTGTCCACACACATGGGGGTGGGACCTTTGTTGTAATCTCGTCGATTGCATCAATATTTGCTGCTCCAGGTGTTAGCGCATATGGAGCAAGTAAGGCCGCGATTAGAGCTTGTTTCCAATCCTTCCGTTTGCAATATCGTAATGATAATATCGGATTTTCTGTTGTTTTGCCGGGTCCAGTAAAAACAGAAATGCTCAAAGGAGACAAAACAAAAAACTTACCTTTTGTTCACCTCCCTGACAATGAAGCTCGATACATTGTTAACCAAATTTTTAATAGAAAAAAACAAATTGAACCTTCATGGCTTTATTATTATCTTTTCAAAATTTTAAATTGGCTACCAGATGCACTTGTGTTAAAAATAATAGAATAGAAGAGAAACATCCCACTTAATAAGAAACTCATATGACCAAATTAATCAAAACTTTATCCCTTCTCTTTCTTCTCAATATTGTTTGCGCATATGGCATGGAACATGACACAAGAGATTCCAGATTGCTACTCGAACTGCCCGACGAAATCTTAGGAAGCATTGTTCCCTGTGCAGGAAAATCAGGATTCATAAATGACCTTTTTTACACTGTTAAATTACTTATTCAGGTCAGTTGGGTATGCAAAAAGCTTGAACATCTCAGTGGATTAAACAAAATAAAAACGATAGTATCTCTCAATCAAGAAAAACTGGATGATAGTTTATTCAAGTATAGTGATACTGACTCTGTACCATTTCTTAAACTATTGATTGCTATGGGTGCTAATGTAAATGCGCGTCCTAATGGTAAAACTCTTTTAACAACTACCATACAAAATAACAATACTGCTTTTGTTGAAGAATTGCTTAGACAAAAAAATATTAATGTAAACGAATTAGATGAACTCGGCTTTACTCCTTTACATCATGCTACATTTCTTTTATTGAATACACAATGCGATGAAAGTCTATTATTGTTGTTACAGGATTATCGTGTTAATACTTTATTAACGAACATTAATCATACACTTGCGCATGCATATCTAGATGAATCCGATACCTGCAGCCAATCAAAACAACCATTGAAAAAATTTTTTATACACTTAATGAGAAATATTCTATATGCCAGATCGGTGCTAGATGGTGCTGTTGCAGAACAAGCTCGCATGCTACAGTCTAACAATGTTAATTCCATCAATATTGATAATGCAATTAATACAATAAAAGATCGCATTGAAACTTATGGTAAATATATATGGGAAGGCATATGTTCCCCAAGAAAAATGAAATCATTTCCTTATCCAATTGATGAATGTATAAAATCACTCCCTTATGCAACTGATGAATTTATAAAAAACATGCTTTTATACCGCATACAATATAAACACAAAGGAAACAACCGGGAACGTATGATAAATATACGTACAAAAGAAAACAGCCAGGAATTTACAATAACTATACATACATAAGTTCAAGCCGACAGCCCTCTATTCATCGTTGTACTTCCAGATCGTTAGTGGAAAACCCACTTTTTTTAATAGATCTGTTTGCAACGCTTGTGCTATAGTATGCAACGGCTACATTTATTATAAGGTCATCATAAAAAGGAATATGTATGAAGCATTTATCTATCTTGCCACTTTTGTTATGCATTAACACTCACTTACAATCTATGGAAATAGACGGAGAAAAAATTCCATTACTTTCTCAAGTATCACTGATAAAAAATGATGGATTAACAGAAGAGGCACGTGGCAGTATTCACGAACAATTGCATTCTCACACATCAATTGAATATGAAAAACGCATAATTGGATATGAAAAACACATAGACGCTGAGCCAAGTTTAATGGACCAAATAATTTTGGAAAATAATCAAACGCTCTGTTCACCAACGCACAATGATTTGTGTCATCCTAAAAAACTAGTAGTCAAAACTGTATTAACACTCTGTTTAGCAGGACTTTATGATGGATGTCTCAGTGGTACAGTTGCAGCAATAATAGCATGCGGCGGGTGGTCGCCCCCTGCTATTGTATATAGCGCCTTAGGCCAAAGCATAATCGCTCCTATGGCGTGCGGTGTATGCTGGGGTCGTAATTGTCTTGCTCTGACAATGGCACTCGATCATGATAATTATAATCCAAACTATCGTGCATATGTAATCTAGGCACACCGGACTTCCTGCTTATCCACAAACTGCTTATATTTAAGCAAAAAATTCTTTGCCACCTTAGTCGCCACTTGAGCAGTCCCTGCATTCTCCACTAAAATAACCATCGTCAATGGACTATTATTTTTGTAAGAAAAATTGCCCACAAACCAACCATGCTCCAGATAATCGGCCCCTAACTTTCGTTTGTCCAAATTACTCGTTTGCGCGGTACTCGTTTTTGCATACATTTTAATTTCAGCAAGTTTCTGCAGACTTTTACCGGTACCATGCTTGACCGTCTGCTTCATTGATTTTTGCAAAAATTTACGCGTGTCTGCAGTGATACCAAGCGGCTGCTTACAAACCGGCTCATGCATTAAAATACGTGGAGTAACCAAATACCCGGTGAAAATAGCTGATATCATGCGCGCAATTTGAATAGGACTGGTCAGTAAAAAACTTTGGCCTATCGCCACCGATAACGTTTCTCCCGTCCACCAACGCTCACCCTTATTTTCTTTTTTCCATGCTCGTGTCGGCACCAACCCACTTGTTTCAGAAAATAAGAAATTGGTCTTTTGCCCCAAACCAAATTTATGCGCATACTCTGCCAATATATCGATATCAATTGCGGTACCTAATTCAAAAAACAACGGATTACATGAATGGGCCAATGCTTGCGTTAAAGTAAGTTCACCATGTCCACTACGGCGATTGCACCAATATTTTCTTCTACCAAAATAATAAAAGCCCTTACAATTAACCGTCGCATCAGGTTGAATAAACCCATTTTCCAGCGCAGCACTTACCGTTACCAACTTAAAAATAGACCCTGGTGGATAACTACAATTAAGCGCGCGATTCAGAAAAGATTTTTTTTCTTGTAACATTTGCCAACGATCATTACTAATGCGGTCTAAAAAGGTAGTAGGATCAAAGCATGGACGCGATAATAAGCTTAAGATAGACCCATCGTACGGATCCATGATGATAATGGCACCAGATTGATCCTCTGGAAAAACCAATTCACAAATACTCTGAATATTAATATCAAGCGTAATCCGTGTATGCTGACCAACCAATGCCTTTCTGAGCGTGGTTTCAGTAACACTTCTTCCAATTGAATCAATTATTTTTAATACCGAGCCTTTTTCCCCTTGCAACGAATCATCAAGAAGATTTTCCAAACCCATTTTGCCGTAACTATCAATGCCCATATTGCCAAGATAGCCAAGTAAATGACTTGCATATGATTTATAGGGATAATAACGTTTGAAATCAGTCGTAATGGTGAGATTGCAATCATACGGAAATTGTTCAACAATCTGGCTCAATTGTTGAAATGATATTTCTTGCGCAATACGGGTTTTTTTACGATATTTTTCAGCACGTTTCAGCGCGCTCATGAGTGGTTGATCGGCGACAATATCTTTGTGTAATATCGTTTCTAATGTCTGCAATGTGACCCATTGTTCTTCGGTAAAAGCATTATTACCACTGCCATACCAAAACAAATGAATAGTTGGTTTGTTGGTCGCAAGCAAATTACCGTTACGATCTATAATGTTACCGCGTGGCGAAGCAATCGCATTCATTTGTAAAAAGTTTTTTTTGCTACGCGCAGATAAATCTTCAGTACGATTAATTTGTAGGTATACCAAACGCATAATAATGCCACTGACTATACAGCAAATACTAACCAATAAAAAAATAATTTTTTTGTTAATACTACGATAGTTAGTTTGATTGCGCATCACTTATGATTTGTCTCCATTAAGAATGTTTTTGATGGGATGTACCGATTCACAGACACGCGCAAGTTCATCAAGAGACACATGCGTATATTTTTCTGTGCTTGCCAATGTTTTATGCCCCAAGAGTTCTTGTACAACCCGTAAATCAGCCCCCTGATTGAGCAAATGCGTGGCAAAAGAGTGACGAATTTTATGTGGCGTAATGTGACGATCAATTTTAAGAAACCTACGAAATAGTTCCACAATTCGTTGCACCGTACGTGGCGTTAATTTTTCTCGGCGATAGTTTAAGAAAAGCGGCTCATCCTGTTTTTTTTGATCACCGCGCTCCTGAGAACAATAAAGCACAATTCTTTCTTGTGCTTTTTGGCCAAACAGCACAATCCGTTCTTTGTTGCCTTTCCCGAGTATGCGTATCGTTTTATTATGCATGTCAATGTCACACATACGAATACTCACCAGCTCAGAACAACGCACACCGGTCGCATATAAAAGCTCGAAAATTGTTTTATCACGTATAGGATATTTCGTTGGTAAATCTTCGTCTTTAATCGTATCAAGCAGATGGAATACTTCATCGACACTCAGATAAACTGGCAATTTTTTATCAAGCCGCGGACGCTTGAGATGCAAAGTTAACGTAATGCCGTGCGTGCGTAAAAATGCAGCATATGATTTAAAGCAAGAAAATTTACGTGCGATAGAACTCTTGTCGATATTTTTATAAAATAAACTTACCAAATAACGTTCAATGATTTGTCTGAGGGTTAACAGCTTCTGTTCTTGCGCGGTGAGATCTTCCCAAAAAAGAATAAATTGATGCAAATCGCTTTCATAGGCACGCAAGGTATGCACGGAAAGATGCCGTTCTACTTCTAGATGCGTAATGAATTCTTTTGCTTTTTCCCTGAATTGTTCCAGCTTCACTTTACCCCCTACTACTCTATTCCAAGCTATATTTTTTACATCTTCTATTGATCGACGAACGATTCACTCCTAAAAAGGTAGCAATTTTATTCTGACTTTTAAATTTATTCCATAACATTATCATAATTTTTTCATCTTTAAGCGCTTGTTTGCCAAGGCGAGCAGCCGCAGCAAGCTCAGGATCAGTCACTTGATATGCAGGATTAAAGGTGGTTTCTTGATACACATCATTCTGTTTTGATTTTTTAATCAGTATTTGTTGTACCTTATTTTTCAATTCATTCAAACTACTTGGTCGATTGATGGTCAACTTATTTTTATCCTGCTCAGACAGCGCAAGCAGATGCTCAAACGTTTGCGTTTTTATCGCCTGTTCAGAAAATCCTTGCGCAAGGTTGAGTAATTCTTCATCTGGCAAGGTTAACAAGCATGGCATAGCAATGGTGGTATGCTTGAGTTCAGCAAATAGTCCTTTGGAAAATCTACCTGCTTGCACAAGATTATGTAAATTCTGATTACTGGAACAGATAACACGCACATTACTCGCGACTTTTTGATCACTTTTAAAAATGCGATACAAACCATAATGAATAAAATCAGCAAGATATTCTTGTGATTCAAGATCAAGGAAATGAATATTTTTTATAAATAGCGTTCCTACACCATCCAGCGTACTCAAAAGCGGCTTATCATTATTTTTAGCAAGACCAAAAATTGGATTCATGCCAAAAAGTTTTATAGCAACTTCAAAACCTTTCACCGGCCCCTGCAAATCAAGCACGTGTATAGTTTCACGCAAACTTATATGATGAAGAATTTCAGCAGTTGCCGTCAAATCTTCATCTGGCAGATCAAGTAAAATAGCTTTTTTACTCAAAGCAAGTTTAAGAAGCTCAATCTTGAACTTCAAGAGCACATGGCCAGACCCTGGTATAAGTTGATTGATGAGCTTACCTGATTGAGTAGTTTCCAGGTACAGTAGATAATCCCACTCTGATGGATCTTGCAGCAAACTCACATGTTTTTTAAGAACGTCTGACACCTCTGGATAATAAATAAGAATAATCACATGATTGCTGTCCAAATGTTGCACGCCAGAAAGTATCAATTGATTACCGTGTGAATCATTCGCAAACATTGTCTGTGGTGCTTTATACGTTTCAACCAGCTGCGCCAAACTCTTTATTTTCTTTGTAAATGGATGACCCGGCTGCGCATTGATATTGATGGTTATCAACTCTTTTGCCGCTTGATTGCCGAATATAAACTTTCTATTTTTATAAAAAATAATACCAATGTGTTCTTGTTTATTCGTGCGCAAGAATGATCTAATACTTTCTTTATACTGATTAATTTCTTGATGTTTGCGATACAGTTCTTCTTGCAGGTCTTTCGTCTGCTGCGCCAAACTGGTAAGACTTTTATTTTGTAACAGATTAATGATGTTACCTAAATAGCGACCAAATATAAGCATCTCATCTTGTTCGATGTGACTATAAAAAGCATTAAAGCGTGCATGACGATCAATGACAATGTACGCAACCAAATTATTTTTTTCATAAATAGGTAAGAAAATATCCGCATCTATTTTTTCAAGGAAAGATAAAATAGCATTTCTTTCAGGTATCTCTTCATAAAAATTGCTGAAGGCAATTTCATCATAAACAAGTATTTTTGATTGCTTAATGAAATTTAATATCGGTTCGTCATGTGCACCGATAAAAGACTCTATCAATGAATTTTCAAGCCCATCGTGCTCATTCAAGCAAAGATTGTTATCTGTTTGCGTTTTGCGTACATGCAAGGTTGTTTTGCCCAGTGGAATATTAAACAGTTCCTTGAAAAATCCTTGGGTGATGTGTCGTAGTTCATGTGCACTGGTTACGTAGCTGAGTTGCTCTAAAATATGCTTGAAGTCATGCATAAAGATAACGCGTGCTGGTGATTGAATATTGTTGTGTAAATTTAAGAAACGTAAGCCTATAATTTTGCGTGCGCAAAAATATACGGCGAAAGTCAGAAGAATATTTGAAATACTTGTAAAAGCATAACTACTCGTTATTGATGTCGGAGAAAATCCAGATGGTATCACTTGTAGAAAATCGAGAGAACCAATAGGGAATAAAAACATACTGTAAAAATAATTTTAGTTGTTTTCTTAAGACACGTGGAAGGACAATTTTCTAGTCGTACGAATTGCAAACAAGATGCTCGACAATGCAAGCGGAAATAATGCATAAAGAGTCGCTCCATACAATATCGTCCATTCGATAGCAGGTCGATCATACGAATTAAGACAATTAAAATTGAAAATAGCGATACCTACGATAGGACAAAAATATGATAATGCTTAAGGTACATAATATCTTTTGATGCAATTTAAAGGGATATTTTTTTTCCACTAAACTTTCAATAAACAATGCAAGCGCTTGATATTGTACAATAAGAAATGCCCATGCAATACGCAACCAGAATAAATATATACGATAATCCAATGACGGAATCCATAGTTGACGGATTAGTTTAAAAATCCATGCTGAATTCATTAACATTGAACTTATCAAAATTATAGATAAAAAAATGAGAGGCAAAGGATTTTTTTGTTTTATATTGCTTTTTCTAATCAACCAGATAAGCATGCCAAATTTAAATATAAAAAGTGAAATGAAAACAGTAAGCAAAAATGGTGGGCTGCCCACAAGAGAATCTAGAGTTCTAAGCAATTGTAATATTTGTTCCATCAATTTATTGATCTTCGCATATAGAGTCGGTATACTTATGCCCAGTTTATGTTTATTTACCGCATTTTTAAACAGGAGGCTTTTATGCCAAGTCTAACGAAACGTTGTTTAACCTTTGTAACACGTAATGAAAAATTGTTATTAGGAGCCTTTGCATTTATATTTATGTTTATCACTGGTGAGGACTTTCCACCTATCAATTAGCATTCAACCTAACACAAATATCATCATTACTCAATTTTTGGCCCAGATTGAGAAAGTTAGAATTATGCCGTCGGAAAAAAAATTAGAAGACCGCGTTATTAGCATCATTCACGTGCTGCGTACTGCCACACGCACCATGACCAAACCGGCGGCCACCCAAATCGTTGAACAATTCGGCAGAAACCCTTATCTCATCCTCATAAGCTGTCTACTGAGCCTACGCACCAGAGACACCGTATCCCTACCTGCATCATTGCGCTTATTTGAATTCGCCAAAACACCAGAAGAGATGGTCGCTTTGCCAATAACACAGATTGAAAAAGTCATCCGTGGCGTTGGATTCTATCGCCATAAAGCACATACCATTCATACTATCAGCCAAACATTAATTCAAAAATTTGGCAGTAAAGTACCCTCCACAGAACAAGAACTACGCTCATTAAAAGGGGTAGGAATAAAAACAGCAAGCTTAGTACTTTCAGAGGCATTTCAAATACCCGCTATTTGCGTTGACACTCATGTGCATCGCATTTCCAATCGACTAGGACTAGTGAATACCAAAACACCGGAAGCGACTGAAAAAGCGCTTAAAAAAATTCTTCCTCAAAAATATTGGTCTGAATGGAATCCCTTACTGGTCATGTGGGGCCAAAATATATGCGTGGCAATTTCACCATTTTGCTCACGTTGCCCCATTTCAAATTTGTGTCCTAAAAAGGGTGTCGTGAAATCGAGATAAAAAGACAAGGGTAACCACTTACAAAAATCCTACAATAGATCTTGTCAGCAATTACCCTATTTAAATTGACTTACACTTCAACGATTCTTTATTTGCCCTCTAAAGCAGCTTTTCTTTTTTGCAATGCCGCCTTCATTTCCTCTTGGACATTTGATGAAGTTATTGCTTGCCACATTGAACCGTTACCTTGTCCTACTACTGGTTTTGTAACCGTATCTATTTTTACCATCTCACGCTTTTTGCCAATGTGAGTCGCCGGTTTATGCGTGGGTGCTGGTCGTTTAACTTGTACTTTTGAAACCTCTCCAATTGGCATTGCCTCTGCAAAGTCTCGCGCTCTCCACAAGAACTCAAACTGCCAATAGCCAGAATAGGTATTGTTGTCTACCACAATCAGTATATCCTGATTAGGATGTTGATTCAGTTGCATAAGCATCCCATTAAGTTGATCGGTTAATGGATAGACTGTTGCCTTACCTATTCCGCTCAAATATCCAGTTCCCGCTGAACTTGGTTGAAGATCTAATGAGACTATGTCAGTCTTAGGATTGTCTCCCAATTGACCAATCGCTTTATCCCCACCTACTGGCACAAAAAAGGCCATCCCATCTGGATCCTGTAAATTAGGACTCACACCATTAATGATACACTTTATACCAATACTAGCCCCTACTAAACTTGTTGTATTATGGTTACTTATATACACCTTTGGTTTATACGCTTCCATAGCAACGATGCCAGAAGAAATAAGCGATAAAACCAATGTGTATAGTAACACGTTAAAACTCTTCATAATTACTTCCTTGCTTAATTCTCTATTTCTTATACTGAAAAACTGCTCTCAGCTTTAACTACCATGATTCCTCTTCTGATGAAGATGAATCACTCCCGTGAGTCTTTCTCCATTCATCGTATGCTCTCTTTAATTTTTCAACAACCGGGTTACCACCCACTTGTCCGATTGGCACTGACTCTGAATTTGATGGCTTTACAAACTCATAGGTAATAGTCCAAGCGCCAAGACGAGAAGCATTATTATCAACCACAATCACTATATCTTGCCCGGGATGTGAACCTAGCTCCGCGTTAATTTTATCTGTTAATGAAAAAGTCTCGGGTGAAAATACCCATCCTACACCACCTGTACCCGTTGAACTTGGTCGCAGCGTCAACGTTTGTATCTCATTGGCATGATAATTTTTTCCCCATATACCAATCAAAGTTTGTGCTTGACCCTCTTTCACAAAAATCTTATTCTCTCTTGCCGTACCTTCATTAATTAAACATAAAACACCCGCGCTACGATTACGGCTATACGTATTTTTATTTTTTATATATACCTTTGGCTTAAACTCCATGGCAATAATGCCAGAAGAAATCATCGAAAAAACTACTATCCATAATAACGCTTTAAAATTCTTCATAATCATTTCCTTTTTTTATTAGTTTGCATTTTATATATCATTTATCCCTAAAATCACTTTTTCCCTAAAAATTCTCGCCAACAGCCCTTCTTTGCCCCTTCCCCCTTTACATATTGAAAAAACTGGTCCTTTTACTGAAATATACCTTTAGGCAGGCCAATAACCTCTTAATACACTGTAGCACACCTATTCTATCTTCAATTTATCATACAAATTATTCAGATTGCAATAATTTATTTAAAATAATTTAAAAAAAAGAGGGGTTCTTATTGATTTAATCCTAATATATGGCATCTTTGTACGTATAAAGAGGCTGCATAAGGAATAGGTAGAAAAATAAAATTATATGTCCAAACTGAAATCGTGAGGGTATTTTATGAAGGCTAAATTCATCTTATTTATAATCGCATTGGGCATTGCCCCAACCTCTCTATTTTCTACCCTTATTGAAGTTAAGACTGCCGAACTGTTTAAGCAAAAAAAGATCATTGCTCTGTGCGATCATCATGATGAATCACCTTCTGAAGAAGAACAAACGAATTGTTTAATAAAATTTTTCCAAAACTCCAACACCCCCTACCATATTCTTATTGAACAAGCATCCAAAGTGTTTACCGCATCCCAATTCCAAATACTGTATAAATTGGATGAAAATATAGGACAAGCACGTCCACAAATTAACAATATTACTCTTCAGAACATAGAGATACGGTACCCAGCCATTATAGCATGCGGTCTGTTGCGCTCAAATAACCCAAGAGATTACAACTACCATACACAATACGTCATAGATAACAGCACAAAAACCATTGGGGCACTTAATTTCCAGGACATACTCAATGAGTTGGATATAGTTAAACAATCATTAGCTAGCTATTACCTGCAGCATGAAAACACAGAAATAACCAATGTGTATGCAAGACACATAGTCTATTCGAACACGTACTATGACTCATTCAAACAGACTATTGAACAGTTACATTCCCAATACAACTCAATCTTAAGGTATGCTAAAAAAGAACGGGATTATACACAAAAAGCGGCACTTGCTGACCATATACAAGTTATATTTAGTCCTCTTCTCGACCTACACATAATGCAAAATATACTACAGTCTCAACATGAAAATATAGTCATTATTGCTGGTCGCTCCCATATGCGAGATGTTTTTAGCATCCTGGGCACCCTTGGGGCACAATCTCTGTACCAATCAGAGGAACATCAGTACCCTCAAACCAGCACCCCTCTTGAAATCACGCAAGGCCTACTGGCAACTCAAGCAGATCAGCCAAAATCTTTCATGGAAACTTGTATCGTGCAATAATCAACGCTCACTTTAAAACACGACGCTTGAGCTCATCCTTATCGGTAATACCCTCTTCAATCTGAATTTCATATGCTTTGCGTAAAACTCGGCCCATAGCCGGGCCAGGCGCAACAAGATCAATGATATCTCTGCCCTGCAATACCGGTTCTTCCTGAGATTGTAATACCTGTGCTTCAAGCGCACGGTTGCGAAACTCTTCCACACCAGGCTCTGCGCACGTAAGCGGTTCACCACTCAATGGATTACGCCCACGCCTGTCAGCCAATGCAAGATCAGCAAGCATATTAATGGTCACTTGTGGCGCTAACTTATTTGCCAATCGCTTGTATGCTGCCATTTTTGCACCACCTTGCACAAACTGTAACGGCTCCATATGATGTTTAACCATTTTACACACCGTATCAATTAACTCTTTATTGTTGGTAATACGCTGCAACATGAACTTTGCAAGAGGAACTCCCTCCTGAGCATGCAAGGGACTTTTCCATACACCCGCTATTTTCTCTGTGGTAACTGCTTTGCCCAGATCGTGGCATAATGCAGCATATAACCCAATTAATCTAATTTTTTTATCTGCATAGTCTATAGCCGCCGCTGCATCCAATGCTTGCATGGTATGTTCAAACACATCACCCTCTGGATGCCATTCAGGATTTTGTGCTACACCAGACGTTGCCGCTAACTCCGGCACTATGCTATGCAACCGATCAAGCGTTGCAATCCAACGAATGCCACGCGACGGACGCACTGATTTCAGCAGTAACTTTTCAAATTCTGTTTCGATTCGTTCAATTGAAACCTGACTGATATCCATCACTCTGCATAATGCATTCAGGGATTCAGTTGGTTCCATTTCAAAACGTCCTATAAACTGCATCACCCTAAAAAAACGTAATGGATCTTCTTCAAAGAGGCGTATATCGGTTGGTCGCAATAATTTATCTTTAAGATCCTGTTGCCCATCAAATGGATCGATTAATTCATAGGTATGCAAATTGATGCCCATAGCATTCACCGTCAAGTCGCGCCGCCTAAATGCTTGCTCAAAAGACATAGTTGGATCTATCACCACCGTTGGTTTTCTTCCTGCGCTGTCTGCGCGTGGCAACGACCAATCAATATCAAGGCCGTGCAGACGCAACACACCAAATGATTTACCCACTATGCTCACTGGCCCAAAAGAGCGCAAAATTTTTTCAAGAGCCTCAGCGGTTAACCCGTATACCTCAACATCTAAATCTTTTACTTGTAAGCCAAGCAGGAGGTCACGCACCGCGCCGCCAACTAATAACGCCTTGCCACCATGCGCATGAATTGCGGCGATAATAGTGCAAGCCTGGGGATAGTCGTCAGCGAGAATAGTTTGTAGTGATTTTTTTATAGATACATCAATCATGTGATTTTTCGCAGGTAAAAAGTTTGTTATACACAAATAATATGCATGATACGAATATGGAATCAGAAAATCAAGCTTTTAGAAAAAACTATTGCAATCTGAATAAACAACCTGTTAATATGAGAATAAATAGATGGTCTAAGACAGAAAGTATTTATCAAAAAAAGGGGAAGATTATGAAGAAGCGTAGCGTAAGGTTAGCGAGTTTAGTGTTATTTTTTGCAACTGGTGCAGCAATTGGTATGAGACCTACTCTTCTGGAAAGAGTGTATTTAGAGAATCAACTGACTTCACGACTGGGAGCACAACATCAAATTAAAGCTACGGTTACGCATAAAGATGGCAGTAAGAAAGGAATTATAGTGGCGAAACGAGGGGAAAAACAGTTGTTGGGTGATATCAAATCAATTACTAACATACAGGTAGAACGATATGTACCAAATGAATATACTGTCTCTGGACTACTAGAAAAGGGAGTAAAATCCCTCGGTTACTTCGTTGATGATATAACGTACGACTTTCTTACATTCGTAAATGATATCAAAAAACCTGCAGGTCCTGACATGATCATAACCGTTCAATGGAAGGCGCCTACAAGCAACACTGATTATACATGGAAGTATACTATTTCAACCGGCACTGTGCGCTATCCCTGGAGTTGGGTGATAAATAACACAGGAGCTGAAATACAAATTCAAGAAATCGTTGACCCCAACTCTTTGTATGCACGAGAAATGGCAGAACAAGGTATAAAAGTTGGAAATCCTGTTAATTTACCAATGAATCAAAGATTTGAACTTTTTGAAGAAAATAAAAGATTCAAAGTATATTCAAAGGTATCCGGTTGGTTTGAGCCTGATTATGTAGATCTAGAACAACAAGTAATAGCAGGAAGAAAATTAAATCCGGGAAAAATTCCAGTGATATCGATAGAAGGTAAATGTCTTGGCTGTGGATGGAGCTTTCAAATTAAGTGGCAGGGTTAGTTAACTATCTCCTGTGTCATGAATATCATAATTTTTCCGTAAAAAAACTGGCCTGCCATACGAAGCTTTAGCGAAGTCTGGTGGAGTTAACCGGGTTCGAACCGGTGGCCTCATGCATGCCATGCATGCGCTCTACCAACTGCCTGTCCGTCGTAGCTTCATGCGAAGACGGAAGCTATAACCCCACATAATTTTTATGCATGTAATTCTAAGAACGTAACTATCAATTTATACGCGTATGCTACTTGATTTTTTTAGGAAATACTCCATTATTATCTTACTCCAATTAGTCTAATATTTTCCTATAAAAACACAAGAAACTGAGATTCATATGAACAAACACATAGCACATAAAAACTACACTATTACTGCCCTCGCAAGTTTTCTCTGCCTACTTTCATACAACACACTACTGCATGCAGAAAGCAGCTCCTGGTCATCCTACATTTCAACCCTTGTACAAACAACCGATTCATTAGCTTTGAAACTTTTCTTTGTACTGATACTCGGTCTACTGCTCAGCTTAACTCCCTGCATTTATCCAATGATTCCTATCACCGTAGGTATTTTACAAGCACAAAGTAGCACCTCAGTACTCCGTAATTTCTCCCTTGCACTCGCCTATTCAATGGGTATCGCATGCACCTTTGCAGCACTCGGTCTTGCTGCAGCATTTACCGGCCAAATGTTTGGTAACCTGATGAGCAATCCGATAGTCATACTTTCACTCGTTGCATTGCTCGCCTACCTTGCATGTGCCATGATGGGATTTTATGAAATGTATACTCCCAAATTTTTGACCAGCAACAAAGCTGTACGTGGTGGTTCTTTGAGTGGTGCTTTTTTATTCGGTGCCGTAAGCGGTACCGTTGCTTCTCCTTGCCTTTCTCCGGGATTAATTTTGATATTAAGCATCGTCACCGCACTTGGTAATAAGCTACTCGGCTTTCTGATGCTCTTCACTTTTGGCATTGGCTTGAGCATACCTCTATTAATTATCGGAACGTTTTCCAGTTCACTCAATTTATTACCACAGGCTGGCATGTGGATGGTTGAAGTCAAAAAAATATTCGGCTTATTGCTACTCGGTATGTGTTTTTATCTCTTGCACTTCATTATGCCATTATCTATCGTGCTTATGGCTTGCCGTAGCAACTACACTCATTTTAGCACCACTGTATTTACGCGCTGCGCAACGCTCAGCAACAAGTTCTTGTAGATTAATAAACTATGGCATGTATGCAATACTTCTTGCAGCTACTGTTGGCGCTGGTTCACACGCATACAAGACTACTTGGCACTCCGCCGCTACCGATACGGATATAAATCACGCTCTGTGGCTTGCAAATTATAACGACGCACTACAACAAGCACACACAAATAATGCCTATATTTTTGTGGATATCACCGCCCCTTATTGTTCAATATGTTCAGCGATAGAACAAAAATTATTCACCAATAATCAAGTGTCCCATGCGCTGCAAGAATTGGTACCTGTACGTATTGATAGTTCAGACACTACGAACGCTACACACACAAATCTACTTAAAAAATTCGATGTTTTTGGTGTGCCAACATTCTTGTTGGTTGACCCGAAAACAGAAACGATTGTAAAACGTTGGGGTGGTGAATTGTATGATACTTCAGCAGAAGCGTTTGTGGCAGAACTTGCACCGTACATGCATGCATAAAAATATAATATACGCATAATGCTTACAAAAAAAGCCTACACTTGAATGAAGGTTACACAATGCACATAAAACAAATAAGCGTCTTTTCTCTGTTGATAATCAATGCGGTTAGTCTGCATGCCATGGAAATCAGCACATCAAGCTGGCATATTCTCACCCCTGATGCAATAACCAAAATTGCTGCTCTGTGTGATTCTAAATCAAGAAATCAACTCATGCGGGTATCTAAAGCGCTCAGCTATTTGGCATCAAAAAAAAATATGAATATTTTGCATTGCAATCCGCTCAATATCAGTAAAAAAGATACCATATACTATCTGATTATCGGCAGTCTAAAAAATGATTTTACGTTGCTTGACAATCTACTGAACAATAATATCAATCCACATGTATCAAATCTATTCACAAATCAAGCATTATCATCAACAGAGCCAATTACAAAAACCATAATCCAAAATCTATTGGCTGATTATCACGTAGAAACAATATCCTTAAGCGATTCATCGTCGTACTATATCCTTGCCATAATCGAAAATATTAAAAATCCACATATATTCTTTCTTACCACGTCTAATGATAACTACATCAAAGAACAGTATCCTCCATCGAGTATGGATAATCTTAGATTGTTTACTGTTTTAAGTTGCGCGATACGTCGTGGATATGAGGACGTGGTCAAATTTTTCCTTGCCAGTGATACTATTCAGATTAACGAAAAAGACGTTAGTGGAAATAATGCATTACATATAGCTACAACATATGGCCATACAAACATAGTCAAACTTCTGCTTACGCACTCTGATATTAACATTCATGAAAAAAGAACTCTAGAAAACCTTCTCGCTTTTCATATTGCAGTATGTAAGGGCTACTTAGAGATAGTCAAGCTGCTACTCACCTACGATGAAACACAACTCGACCAAGAAGCTGAAGGATTCAAAGCATTACATGCCGCAGCATGTAATGGACAGGCTCATTGCATTGAATATCTTCTTACCTATCCAAATGTTGACGTGAATGCGCAAACTCATGAGGGTTGCACAGCTTTATACATCGCAACACAGGCAGGACATATAGATGCTATCAAAGCTTTACTCAAACAACCCAACGTTAACGTAAATGCGCAAGATATTTATGGTTGCACAGCCTTACATATCGCAACACGGAAAGGAAATATAGATGCTATCAAAGCTCTACTCCAACGTCCGGACATTGATATTAAGGTAAAAGATGTAGACTTGGAAACTCCCTTGGACACTGCGCGGAGAAAATGGAGAGCTGCTAATCTCACTCTCTACCAAGAAATTAAAGCCTTACTGCTTCCTGATACGTGCATATGTAAAAAGTGCTTTTGCGACATAGCCCATTGAATAAAAAATCAAAGCTCAAAACATGCTATACTTTCTCAAAAATTTTTCCATACGCATCGCCAACTAATTGTGCTGCTTGTTCTGGAGTAACCCATGCATAATCACTATGATCATCACTTAATGTGACCACATCACTGCGAACCGAACCACTAAATATTGAAAATATCAAACCTACTGGTTGATCATCACTCACAAAAAAACGATGCTTTGATATGTTCATAGTCATAGGTTGTACATTATCTATGGCTGTTATGCCTGTCTCTTCTGCCATTTCACGATGTAATGCATCAAGTTCACTTTCACCAATCTTAATTCTGCCTCCAGGTAATTCCCAAAAAGATTTCTCTTTTCTTTCGCCTTTCAGCAGAAGAATCTGATTGTCAAAATTTTTCAAAACTATTTTAACACCACACCAAAACAAATCATCGCCAACCAGCTGCGTATCCATATATTTTTCCTGAAATTAATTAATTGATTACAGTCGATTACATTTAAAGAAATAAGCATTACTACATACAAAAAAGTATACCAACAAACTAATCTGCCAACAAGCCAAAGCAAGAGCTTTTTTCCATTTTTTATTACATCTGATTGCTCGTTTTTCCACCAGCAGCCCTATATAATTTTATCAACTCTGCACAAGCATCATCCTCTGATGTTTTATTCATTGCTGCATCAAGCGGCGTTCTATCATACAAACTTATTGCATTAATGTTGTTCGTGTTTCTTATGAGCAATGGTGCTCTTGTTTGTATCCCTGTTACCGTATAGTTGTGACAATAATTTCCCAACTCGTGCAAAGGCGTTTCTTCCATCTTGTCAGTCGCATTAGCCAAATCAAGATCATCTCCAGTCCCATCAGGATATGTTTCCAAGTAATAAGCTAAAAGTTCATCGCTTCTATCTGGATCTTTTGCTATTTCATGCGCCACTGTGCGCTTATACCAATCTCTATCTTGTATGCCAATATGAGGAACAAGTAGTTGTGCTACGCGCAAAGAACGTATGCTAAAAAGTAACGGAGTTTTATCATAGCTACCCATATGATAAAGCGACCCAAAGAAAAGACTCTTCATCTTATTTTTTATATCTGCAAACCACTTTAGCCGAGCAACATTTGTCTGCACGCCACGCTCTACTAAAAAAGACACTAAATCTGGATCATCAACATCTACCGCATATTCCAATGGACATATGAACCTTCCCCGTGCTTTATGATCATTAAAATATGATCTCGAACCGTTCCCACAAGCTACTCGATTCGGATTGGCTCCATAACAGATAAGAGCAGCAATCTTTTGACAACGATTTTTTGTCTTATCTGACGATCGAGCCATCTTATTATTGTCCCACACCAAAGACCTTTGCAATTCTTCATTTAACTCGCCATCCAATACCTTCTGCGAATTACCTTCTAAATACCAAAATTCTTTTGTAAGTTTTTCACAATCATATGTATTTTTTGACTGATCAGTACAACCTTTTTTATCATCAACATATTCGTTAATATTGCCACCACTCATGGCCCATGCTATAGATAAAAGCACCCACGTTATCATACTACCTTGCTGATACATAGAAATCCCTTTTTTTTTGATACTAGATAAGATCATTTGCAACGAACTCAGAATAACGAAAACATCATCGTACAATAATATTATTTACTTATGCTTTTTCCACAAGTAAAAATAGGAACATGTACATGCCAAAGTTCTCACCAAAAATTCTTTTGGATGCATTGTATCCATCATGAAAAATAAAGGGGTCAAAAATGTCACCAATGCGCATATGCATCTTCTTCATCTGTATGACCACTACACGCACTATGAATACGATGGATATTCCGGCGTCAGCATGGCATATCCTAACCGATGATGAAATAACCTATATAGCTGCCGCATGTAATTCAGCATCCAGAAACAGACTTATGAAAGTATCAAAGTCACTCCACTACCTTGCATCGAAACAAAATGAAGCTATTGTATACCAAAATCCATTGAATATAAGTAAAATGGATGCAACATATTATCTACTGACGGGCTGCATAAAAGGCAAATACCATTTAGTAAAAAATCTACTCAGCATGAACATCAACCCGAACGAATTTAATATCCTAGAAATACCACCATTATTCCTTGCAGAACTTACTGCACATAAGGCAATCGCAACCCTGCTGCGTAACCATGGCGCACAAACCATACCGATAAAACACGTTCCATCACCCTGTATACTTTCTATATATACAGGAGATATAGAATACCTCAAAAACCATTATGCCCAGCATAATAGCATAGATAATCCCACGTTCTTACCATTACACACTGCAGCATATAACGGACATATAGACATACTGAGATTTTTGCTTACCTGTGATGCTATCCGCATTAACGAAAAAAATAATATGGGAAAAACCGCATTACATTATGCAGCATATACGGGCAATATATACATAGTTGAATATTTACTTACACATACTGATATCAACATCAATGAACAAGATGATACAGGGCTCACTCCATTACATCTTGCAGTAGGAAGAGGCCACACAGAAATGACCAAACTCTTACTCGCACAAACTGACATAGATATTACAAAAGACGATGCAGGGCACACACTGCTGCATAAAGCGACCATAGAAGGTCACTTACCTATGGTCAAACTTCTCCTTACCTATAATGCCACCGATGTTAATGCGCACGATAATGAAAATTGGACTCCCTTACACTACGCTGCCGCATTCAATTACCTACCGATCATTAAACATTTACTTGCATGTCACTCTATTGACATTAATGCGCTCACTATAGATGACTACACTGCTTTACACATAGCTACAAAAAATAGCGCTATCGAAATTGTTAAATTCTTACTTGCTGACCCTGCTATTAATCTTAATCAGCAAGACAACATAAGCGGCTTTATCGCTTTTCATAGTGCGGCATTTAATGGTGATATAGAAATAGCAAAACTTCTACTCGCACAAGATGCGACACAAATCGATAAAAAAAATAATACCGGACACAGCCCCTTACATTGCGCAGCACAAGGAGGACGAGCTCATTTTATTGAATATCTTCTTGCATATCCAAATGTTGACATTAATACAAAGACTGACACAGGCCTTACTGCCTTACATATTGGGGCAAAAAATGGCCACGTCCACGTTGTTGATTTTTTGCTCAATTATTCGAACATTAACATTAATGAAAAGGACACGAATGGTGACACCGCCTTACACTTGGCAGCAAGAAATGGCCACATACCGGTTATTTCAGCTCTATTCACGCATCCAGGCATTCACGTTAACGAAGAAAACAATAAGAGAGAAACTCCTCTGCTCAGTGCAACCTATGCTGGTTACGTAGAATCTATAGCGCTCTTACTTACTCATAAAAATATCCAGGTGATTAATAAAAACAGAATAGATTTTAACGTATTACACTCTGCCGCATGTGCCGGATATGTTTCAGTCATTAATTTTTTATGTACCAATACATCTATTGATATCAATGGAAAATGCGAAAAATCTTTTGGTCTCACACCATTGCACATGGCGGTACAATGCGGACACATAGAAATAGTTAAAGCGCTGATCGCGCATGGTGCCGATGTACATGCAAAAGACGCAAATAACCATACCTCATTATGGTCGATCAACGATACATTACTCAAAGGAGAAGCTATTGGTTTTAATGAAGAAATGAATGAACCTATTTTTCAGCCATTAACAGAGAATAAATATGTTAATTTCCAAGAAATCAAGGCATTACTACTTATGGCCATGTCCGCCGAAGTATCCGTCAAAACCTTAACGAAGTCGAAAATTTTTTAACGAAGGCTGGGCCGGGGCACAGGAGTAAAAAATTTCTTATGAATCACTTTTTCACACTACTTACATTCTTACCGAGCTCAGTATCATGCACTGTGGGGATGCCTTGTTTGACCCAGCGACATATGATTATTTGCTTTATTAATATATCATTAATGGGCAACTGAACTTTCTCAGGCAAAGGTTCGTCTCCCTGTTTGCCAGCGTCATCTGCGATACGCTTTTTTATCTCATTAACGGCATCATCTAAGGCGCTTCCCTTTAATTGCTTTTGTAAAGAAGGTATTGTTTTATCAACGACCGACTCCAACCGTGATCTCACAAAAAAAAGTGATCTAAGGGCTAAAAAGTCTTGATGAAATTGTTTATCAAGAAATTGGTGAGCACGAGTACCGTCTTCGTTGGTAATTAAAGAATTGACGCGAGGATCGTCGAGTAAAGATTTTATTATGACACTATTGTGTTGCAAAGCGGCGTGATGCAAAGGTGTATTCCCCCATTTATCTGCCATATTTACATCAATATCTTTACGTAGAAGCAGGTCATTGATAACCGTATTATTATTATTTTGAATTGCAAGAATCAGAGGAGTTCTACCTTCCTCATCAGAAACGTTAACATCAGGATGAAAAAAACACATAATATCTTGTGTATTATTTTTTTTCATAAGGGCCAGTAATTCTTTTCTCTGACACTCCCGGTATGTATCTTTCTTAGGTTTTGAACTTTTTTTCAATGTCCCTTGTGAAGTTCTAGGAGAAGATAGCGACTCACTCAGAGATCGACCACTACTAAACTGTACCCGTTTTTCTGAATCTGATGCTTCTGCAGATATTAATGGTTTGGTGGTATCATTACCAAGTACATTACTCAGAGAAGATGACGACCCTGAATTTGCAAGTTGTGGTTCCATCGCACACATATCCATAGCCGTAACCAAACATAAGAAAATAACAAAACTGAACATTAATATTCCTCGCAGCAAAAAAATAGTACACATTGTTTCTATTGCTACATGGTATACTTATTGTTTTATTTCAGCAATAAAAAAATTGCGAAATCAAAAGATTACAACGCCCGCTTTATTCAAACGGGCGTTTTTTATTATCGTTGCTTTTTAAATTCTTCATGTCGACCGCGCGATTTACGCATATCAACTTCTTTTTGTTTATACTCATGTAATTGGTGATACATCACATCAATAACACGATCAAGCACATCATAGGGCTCGTCGCCCTCATATTCAGAAATAAGATCGTATCCTGGTCCCTTAACACGCAATTCAACGTAATGATGAGCGCGCGTTTTTGATGGCTCTATCACTAAATTGATATAAATCGACGCATCACTATCTGCAACCTCTGATGCTTTTCCACCAGGTGCATGATCCATGATATTTGAACTTGCCAAAAATTCTTCTATTTTAGTCAACTGTTGATTAGCGTAATCTTCCATGATGGATGAATGCTCAGTATTTTTAAAAACGATATGTTTATGCATTTTTAACTCCTTTGCCACAATAATCTAGAACACAAAAATCTTTCTTGATTAATGTACCTAAACAGAAGGCTCAGATCAATGCATTGCTTTACGTACAATAAATTTAATTGGCACGCCTTGCAAATCACACTCTTTACGCAATAAATTTTCAAAATAGCTCAGCTGACTTGCGCCAAAACGCTCCGGCAGATTAACGTGCAATACAAGCGTGATGGGAGCATTTGAAATTTGTGTTACCTTTTGCACCGTCAACAACTGTCTATTCCAATACAATGGCTTTCTTTGCAATGCTTCTTTGAAAAAGAGTGACAAACTATCGATTGGCAACGTTTGCGTATACCGCAACCAAACTTTATTCACCAAAGGAATAATTTTACCAATGTTTCTACCGGTGAGACATGAGATATCAAGAGAAATTATTTTTTTCATAAAATGCTCATATTCTTCCAAGTGGAAGTTGAACGTCTCCTGCGCATATTCCTCTACCTTATCTTGCTTATTGAAAAGAAGAATAACTGCTTTATAAAGCTCTTCAAACGCATAAAATGCCAACTTAAGTTCCTGGTCAGCCAGCTTTCCCTCAGATGCATCAATCACCAATAACACAATATCGGCAGATTCAACCGCACGCAAAGCACTCCGCACCATAAGGCCTTCAAGCTCTTGCGTAACGCCACGTTGCCTGCGCAACCCCGGCGTATCGGTCACTTCAATATCTTCCTTAAAAAAACGAATCTTTTCAGATATTGCTTCTCGCGTGGTGCCCGGCATATCTGCCACAAGCACTCTATCTTGCTTTAACAACCCGTTCAACAAAGATGACTTACCAACGTTTGGCTTACCCAAGATAACCACCTTACATGAAGGCACTTCTTCTTCAGTAATCTTACTTTGTTCTGGTAGCGCATGAACAATCGCTTCTAATAAATCTGCTATACCGGTACCATGTTGTGCCGAAATGGGAATGACTATTTTAAAACCAGCTTGATCAAATTCATACAGTTGCTCTTGTGCAGCATGTGCATCAATTTTATTTACCACCATAAGCGCTGGCCGCTTTAATTTATGCACCAACTTTATCAACATACGATCTTCTGCCAATAAACCAACTTTGCCATCGCACAGAAACAATACAAGGTCTGCTTCATTTAAAAGATCTAGAGCACGTAAACGTGAAGCCTCAACCACCGGATCTTGTGATTTTTGTGAACTAATACCAGCAGTATCGATCAATTCAAAACAACGATCTTGCCAGCAGACGGTATCTTTAAGAAAATCGCGCGTCACACCCTCATAATCAAATGCGAGACTTTTAACATCAACAGATAAACGATTGAATAACGTTGATTTACCAACGTTCATTCGACCAACAATTAAAACACGTGGAAGCTTAAGCATATTATTTATTCTCTAATTTCGCGAACGGTTCCTGGAAAATGACGCATAATCATATGCGCTGTTTGCCAAACCGCTATATCTGATATATCAATAACTGAACTCTGTGATGCCAAGCTAGAAGTTTTACGCCCAGCATATTTATTATTATTAAAAGGCGTGAATGCCTTTTCTTGTTTCTTTTCAAATGGCTTAGCATGAAATGAAGCGTGCGTTTGCGAAGCTTTCGCTTGCGAAACATTCGCTTGAGAAGTTTTCGCTTGTGAAACTTGCGTTTGTGATGCTGGCCGTAGAGGCGCTGCTGAAACACCACCTTGGCCCGTAGATAAACTACTCATTGGCCTTGATGACAATGTCTGTTCAGGTACCTGTGGTGTCAATTTTTTTTGAGAAGCGCCCGTAAATAATGGATGTAACTGCACGAGCCTGTCCGCCGACCTGTCCGTCGAAGCTTTAGCGAAGTCGGAAGCTGGTGAGCTAAGGCTCACTATTTTAGCGAAGGAGGAGCGTTCAAATTTTGTCTGAAGAAATGGGGACCATACTTTATGCGTATCTTCAAGCAATGTTTTAAAAAATGCTAATTCGCTAGAAAATTCTATGTCAAGCTTGCCCGATACCGGATCAAAATTAAGGTACGTGCCTTGTGTTATCACAGACGCAACAAGTGGATCATTAAGCGTACAGATGTCTTTAACAAAAAGATCCCATGCAGAACGAAAGTTATTTTTATCTATTTCTACTACTTCTTCTCTTTCTTCTTGATCAGCTGGCTCGTCATCTTGTTCTTCATCTTCATCATCCTGTTGCTCCGATACTATTGCAGCATCCTGCATTGGACTGGCAGATGATTGCGCGCAAGAGGTGCCACTGTTGGAATCTGATTCTGGAATATTTTTTTTACACATTTGCAAAATAATGATTTCAAAAAATCCACTCTTTCCCGCCGCTCGCTGGAAAGCATTTTCATTACTGCACATAATTTCAAGCATCGTATTTAACTGCAAAAAAGAACACTGTGCAGCCAAACGAGTAAGCGTCTGACCATGTTCTGCAAATACGATTGGGGTAATACCATGCTTAACCCATAGCAGAGCGCGTATTAAATCAAGCAAACGTTGCCAAACAAATTCTGGATCATGAGAGCCAAAATCAATATTTTTCATCAGGCGCAAAACATCTGCTGGCCATTTGAGCGCAATCGCTTCAAACAATGCGAGCACCTGTTCATCATCAAGATGACCTAAGACTTGTAAAACTGCTTGTTTGGTGACCAAACCGGTAGAAAATCGAACCTGCTCCAAAAGATTCAGTGCATCACGCGCTGATCCTTCTGATTCTTGTACGATAAGAGAAAGCGCATTATCTTCAAACAATATCTCTTCTGTCTGACACACATTCTGCAAATGTCCCAATAGGTCTGTATTGGCAATAGGTGAAAAAAATAGTTGAAAACAACGTGACTGAACGGTATCTATAATTTTATGCAAATCCGTTGTCGCCAATATAAACAACGTTGATTGCGGCGGTTCTTCTAAAATTTTAAGCAACGCATTAAATGCCGCTTTGCTCAACATATGCGCTTCATCAATAAGATATATTTTTTTGGATCCCAAAACAGGGAGATAGGATGCCGCGTCTACAATCTGACGCACATTGTCAACGCCGGTGTGCGATGCTGCATCAATTTCAATAAAATCTGGATGCTTACCGCTCAGGGCCACGACGCATGATTCACACTGCAAACAAGGCAAAACTATTGATTGAGGTTCTTCTTGAAATTTTTTGAGCAACGCGCAATTGAGCGCCATTGCGAAAACACGCGCAGTTGTTGTTTTACCACAACCACGTTGTCCTGAAAAAAGATAGACAGGGAAATACTGTTGTCGATAAAGACTATTTTTGAGCATACGCACGGGCAAATCTTGTCCAACAATTTCATTAAAATTTTTGGAACGCCACTTGCGCGCAAGATTCAACTTAACTTCGTTCATTGACAACTACTATCGGATAGGAAGGTTCTGTGTATTTGTATTTACGTAAAATTTACTTGAGGAAGTAAGTACAGGTATCAAATTACCCCTGCTGCTTCCTTTCGGACCTGACAGATTAGATAACGATTCCTTAATTACTTCCTCAAATTTATGCTTCGTCTCAAGCTTTATTGTGCCCAACCCACCGTACTGATCCAAAATTGGAAGCTTTATCAGGGGTCGAGACACACGCTTTTCAACGAAAAATCTTTTATCACTACCTTAAGACACTCACCTTCTATATAGTTTAGGGGAGCAGCTTTTTATGTCAATTTTTTCATCCGAAATAGATTTCACTACGACGGACACGATCAGCCGACAACTTGGAAAAGAAGGTCTTTAAGTTAAGAAACTGGTAAAACGTAGCTTTTTTGGCCCTACTTCGTCTCACCGACCTACAAGGTCGCTGGACTTCGAAGGGCATACTTCGCTTTGTGCTGCCAAAGTTTCTTTAAGATTAATACCTTATGTGCTGGCCCGCCATACGAAGCTCCGAAGGAGCGAAGTATGGTGGAGAGAGAGGGATTCGAACCCTCGATGCCCCTTTCGAGACATACACGATTTCCAATCGTGCTCTTTCAACCACTCAGACACCTCTCCTGCGACAAACCCTGATGCATAGTCAGGGATAACTATTCGCTGACTTTAACTTCTTCTACCACGGGAGCAACAACGGTAGCTGCAGCTTTTTTCTCTGCAAGCTTCTTAGCGCTTGCAGCCTTGATAGCCGCTCGCGCTGCTTCTCTCTTGGCCGCTTCTTCAGCTCTTTCTACCTTAGCTTCTTCGACCTTAGCTTCAGCCTTTTTGGCAGCTAATAATCTACCTTTTTCAACCGCTTCAGCAAGATAATCTACGATGACTTGAATAGAGCTAGAAGCATCATCATTCGCTGGGATGACATAATCAACCAAGGATGGATCACAATTTGTATCGACCAAAGCAACCACCGGAACACCCATTGCATTCGCTTCACGGAGCGCAGAATATTCTTTGCCTGCATCGATAATAACAATTGCGCCAACTGGCCACTTTAGATTTCTAATTCCGCCGACACTTTTTTCTAGACGGTCTACCATTTTTTGAAAAACAACGAGCTCTTTTTTTGTGTGGTAGGCAGTTTTTTCAGATTTTGCGAGAATGTCTTCATAATGAAGCAATTTAGTTCTTGCTTTTTTTACCTGTTCAAAATTGCTTAACGTACCACCAATCCAACGATGACTCACATATGGCATCTCAAGCTTGTGAGCTACTGATTCAATAATTTTTTGTGCAGGTTTTTTTGTACCAACCCACAATACGGTCTTACCATCAGTTACCGTTGACTCTAAAAATTTTGCTGCAGATTCTAATTGATATGCTGTTTTTGAAACATCAATTAAATGGACTTTATTCTTGAAACCCCAAATATAGGGCGCCATTTTAGGATTCCAACGTGATGTCTGATGACCAAAGTGAACACCAGCTTTAACTAACCTTCGAAAATCCATCATGCAAATTCCCTCAAATACCTTTCGTAGCTATATTTAGCCTATTATTAACCAATTTAAATTGTAACAAAACCCGTTAGAAATGCAATTAATACTCTTACCCCTCACTTGCCTCTATCCGCCGTCGTGCGTAACACACTATGGCCTGATACCACGTCGTAACAAAGTGAAGACGGGTTACCCCTCACTTGTCTCTAACCCAATAACCTCATCATTTGCCACTGCACGCTCATACCGACGACCTAATAAATAAGCAGTCGTAAACCATACCCCAATTATGCCCGCAAAGAAGAACGCATGAAATGGCATCACCAATGACGCCGCTAATTGCCCACTTGTCCAATTGAAGGCACCACCACTTGCTTTTGCAAACTTGCTGCCAAATGCATCAATCCACGATTTAGATTTAAACTTAATTTCCTTAGTCGTTGGAATATATAAGCTTTCTCGCACTGGCCAACTAAACGCCAGATTAACCGATTTAAGCAAAGCATATGCCATGGCAAACACATAAGGAGAACCATCTAATAAGATATACGCAAGTACCGTTCCACAAAAAACCGGTATGATCATTAAGCATATACGCGTCCCAAGCTGTTGAAGCATTTCTCGCACGCCAAACAATGAAATGAAAAGCCCTATCGCATGCGCAGGAATCATAATCACAAGGAGATATGCGCTCACCCCGCTCAGCGTGGTTGCTTGTTTTTCTGCAACGCCAAGACGTACATAACTCAATATGGTACTCACAACCTCATAAAAATAAACCATGCCAAAAATGCCCATAACATACGGTTGCTCAATCAATACACGCAACCCAGCAAACGCGCCAACCGATTCCTTATGCGTACGCTTTTTGTCTTTTTCAAGTTGATATGCCGCTTCATAACCATGTAGATAACGATGCGGTACTTTTTTCATGAGCAATAATATAATTGTCGGCACGATAAGTAGTACAAACGAAGAAAGTCCATACACGTATTGATGCAAGCGAATATCTGCTACGCGTGAATAGACACTTGGCAAACCATAACTGAAAACAAACCATCCAAGATAGGCGCTCATCAAGCCACCTAATTTTGAACCTGCTACCATAAGGCCATAATTCTTTTTGGCCTCTTCTGAGGAAAAAACCGAGTTAGCGAATGCCCAAAAAACGCTTACCAAGAAAGGAGAATACCCTTCAACAAAGAAATAGAAAATCCAACCAAACAATCTATGCGGACCAACATGAGTATTAGGCAACCCTATAGCTTCATGTCCAAGAAGATATGTAAAAACAAGTCCAACAGAACCAAACAATAAACTGAAAAAACATAGCAACTGATGGCGCCTTAACCTATCAACCAACTTTGAATACAAGAAAATTGCAGGTATCAACACAACCATCACAACCGTTTTTGCGATTGGCTGGTACTCCTTGCCGACCATATTCAAAAAGAAGGTATCTTTCAACGCCTGCGCTATCGTATACGCACTAATTACTAAAAAAAATGCTGCTGTTAAAAGAAATAACTTTAGTCGTTCATGCGGCTCAACTTCAAACAACCTACTTGCAATTGATCTAATCTTAGACCCCAATCCCATCTCGATCACCCTTTATCGTAAGATACCATACATAGCACACCCCTCTTGCACACTACCCTGTCCGTCGTAGCTTTCTACTTCACTCTACGAGCCACCAAGAACTCGTTAGCGAAGACGGATCCCTCTTGAAACCGTAGATGGGAAACCTTCAGTGATATTTTCATGAAAGTTTCCCATCTGTTTTAATTCAATAACACCTGTTGTTCTTTTAACATACAACTTCGTTATTCTCGATTGCTTTGTTATAGATACGAGCTACATACACTACAATTAATAACCATACGCCAATCAAGCCTAATGATGCGCCAACACTTACGTTAAGGAACATCGCAAGCCCAGCAGGACCATACTTCTTGGTCAAGAATAATTTAAATGCATTGACTGCTGAACCACTCTGCTTTAGCTCCACGACTACCAAACATTTCAATCCAAGCAGTTGGCTTTATATTTAGTATCTTTAGTAGTTGGAATGTAAAGTTGCTTGATAGTTGGCTGATTAAGCGCATAGTTAACGGCTTTACCAATAGCCATTACCCAGAACAGAATAGCCAATAGTGTTGGATGTCAACCAAACCGCAACAACACCCACTGCCACCAATACTGGCACTAATACCAATGATGCAGTGGTACCGATGCATACGTTGAATACTATTGATACCAAGCAACACGCACAACATGAAATATCCCAGTCATAACTCAAAATCAGCAAGGAAGTTACTGCCATTCTTTTTCAGCGGATATGCGCTTCTTGCTGCAGACTTCAATTGGAAGTCGATAATGGTAATAACAATTTCATAAATCGTAATAATTAAGAAGATACCGAGCAAATATGGCTGAGTAACAAGAAGTCTTAAGACCTTCAAAAAAGCCTGGTTCTTCATGCTTTATGTCATGTGATAGTCTTTTTGCTTCATACCCAGCAAGTTGAGATGTTGGTACAACACGCATAAATACCCAAATCAAAACACCAATAGCCAAGGTCATAACGCCACCGATTGCTACTACAGGACCACTATGTGAGTATAACCCAAGCGCTCTGCACGTAAAAACAATGGTCCGAGAATGTTACCAAGTTGACCAAGCATGGCAATCAATGGGAACCCACGTTTAGCAGCAACTTTCATTGGTTATATCAGCAGTGAAACACCAGAAGAGCGCTACGATGAGTGAACCAAAACTTTCTACATACACATACCATAACCAACCAGTTATACGCATTGGGTCAAGCGTTGTGTTACTGTAATCCTATTTCAGGATCACTGAATGCCCATGCAAAACTGAATGCTGCAAGCGCATAAACCACTGTTAAAATATAAAAAACGCGATCACGAGAAAAAGTATCAACTAATTTACCATAGACAAGAACCAATGCTGATAACGTATCACTAATGAAAGCCACTTAGCCATCGGCTGATAATCAATCACCTACTATCGCGGCGAAAATACTATCTTTAATAGGCCTAAGGCTCCAATAACAACCTATGATGAGGCCGAATATAAGACCAAGTAGACTAAACTTAATAATTTCATCTTTACTCTCGAATTTGCCCCAAACTTTCTGGGCGATACGCTTCAACGTACGTTTTAACATAGAAGATTCCTTACTTATCCTTGTTGGATAAAATAAACTGAAGAAAATAACTAGACCACTCTCTATTGTAATAAAAGATTAATCATTTGTAAAAACTAAGTTGGGCTCTTTTATTAATTTATCACATATTTTCTATTCTATAGCTCTCCTTTATCTTGCAAACGAAAAAGTTTAAAATGCTCCAAACTATCAAGCCTTTAATTAAAAATCATCCACCATAATACAGGGAGAAAAAAAGTAGAGCAAGTTTTTAACCGCGCACCCTGCCCAAATATTCCATTTGAACTTTATAATAGGCCACCACTACCCATATTAATAAAAAAGAAACTATTGTAGAGGAAAATTCGGTTTTTATTAATATTTTTGCTACACTTAACATCTAAAGATAGGGACTTTAGGGAGGTATTTAAAAAGCAATTTTTTAATCCTGCACCCTTAATTTAATAACTAAAAAGCAATAAAAAATCAAATAATACCGATTATTAGGATAAAAAATGGATATCATAGAAGCGATGGAACCGATCGAAGCAACGACAAATATTGAAACACTACCCCTTTTGCCACTGAAAAATGTGGTCATATTGCCCAAAAGCATCATACCAATAATCGTTGGTAGAGACCTTTCAATTAAAGCAGTTGAATTTGCGCTTAAACATAATCGTTCACTTTTTATCACCGCCCAAAAAGACCCCAAAACGGAAGATCCTACGGCTGATGATGTATTTCAGGTGGGAACCCGCTCGACCATATTGCAAGTAATGCGCATGCCAAATGGAGCACTTAAAATTCTTGCTGAAGGTATTTGTCGCTCAAAAATGGTTGGTATTGAACAAGCTAATGGTTTTTTAAATGTCGCCTACACTGACCTTACAACCCCCAATGATACCCTATCGGTAGAACTTAACGCTATTTGGCGTCAATTAAGTGCATTGTATCAAGAATATGCCAAATTCAATGACAAAGCGTCTACTGATATCCTAACGCCAGTAAAAACAGTCGCTGATATGGATTATATTACTGACACGATTGCCGTACACAGCAACCTTACTTTTAATGATCGCCAAACGATTCTTGAGACACCTGATTTAAGAGAGCGTATGCTTGCCCTTTGCGCGTTGCTCAAAAAAGAAATTGAAATTCTACAAACAGAACAACGCATTCAAGGTCACATTCACACACAAGTAGAAAAAAGCCAACGCGAATACTATTTGCACGAACAGTTAAAGGCTATTCAAAAAGAATTGGGCAGAGAAGATAATTCATCAGAAGTAGAACAAATACGTGCAAGCATTAAAAAATTAGGGCTTCCAAAAGAAGCCTCAGAAAAAGTTCAGAAAGAACTTAAACGCCTAGAGCAAATGCCACCGCTTTCATCTGAAGCCGTAGTAAGCAGAAATTACATTGATTGGATTATATCGCTGCCATGGCACAACACCAGTAAAGATACCATCAGTTTAACACAGGCAGAAAAGATCTTAAACACCAATCATGCTGGTCTAAAAAAAGCAAAAGATCGCATTATCGAGTTTCTAGCAGCAAAAAAATTCTCCAAACAGCTCGAACGGTCACCTATTATTTGTCTTGTTGGCCCTCCTGGTGTTGGTAAAACATCATTAGGCAAATCAATTGCTGAAAGTTTAGGGCGAGAGTTTGTGCGTATTTCACTAGGTGGTATACGAGATGAAGCAGAAATTCGTGGTCATCGCCGTACCTATATTGGTGCATTACCAGGAAAAATAATACAGGCTATGAAAAAAGCAAATACCATGAATCCGGTTATCTTGCTTGATGAAATTGATAAAATGTCTCGCGATATGCACGGTGATCCTGCAGCCGCATTACTAGAAGTACTCGATCCGGAACAAAACAAAACATTTGTTGATCACTTCTTGGATTTAGAATATGACTTATCAAAAGTAATGTTTATCGCAACCGCAAACATTCTTGAAGGTATTCCATATCCACTATTTGATCGCATGGAAATCATTTCACTTTCTGGCTACACCGAAGAAGAGAAACTCGAAATTGCAAAAAAGTTTCTTATTCCTAAAAATTTGAACGAATATAGTTTGACTAAAACTCAATTTAAAATAAGCGACGATGTCATAACCCACATTATTGCTGAGTACACAAAAGAAGCCGGTGTTCGCCAACTTGAACGTGTAGTTGCAAAACTAATGCGCAAAGCAATTCAAGCATTGTTGAAAGATAAAAAGAAAACAAGTGTCACGGTTACTGATGAACTTATCAAAGAATGGCTTGGTAATCCGACATTCAAAAAAACAAGCCTCAATCCAAATATAAAACGTATTGGTCTTGCAACTGGCCTTGCATGGACAGAAGTTGGGGGCGATGTACTGGAAATTGAAGCATCGGTGCTCAATGGCAAAGGCGCACAAACACTCACCGGCCAACTTGGTGATGTTATGCAAGAATCTGCTCAAGCAGCACTCAGCTATATTCGATCACGCGCTGAAGACCTTGGCTTAAAACCTTCTTTTTACGCAAACAAAGATATTCATATTCATATTCCTGAAGGCGCAACACCAAAAGATGGTCCTTCTGCGGGTATCACTATTTGTACTGCAGTTGTTTCTGCACTGACTAACAATCCAACTCAGGCAGGACTTGCTATGACCGGTGAAATTACGCTCCAAGGACGTGTTCTTGCAGTTGGCGGACTTAAAGAAAAACTTTTGGCTGCAAAACAACATGACATGAAGAAAGTTATTGTGCCAAAAGAAAATTATGATGATATTCAAGAGATTACAAAGGAAATCAGCCTTAATCCTTTACACATCGTCTATGTGAGCACTATGGATGAAGTTTTAGCCGAATCATTCGTCAAAACACCATTCAAAAAAATTAATACTATGAAAAAGAAAACTAAAACAAAAAAAACCACCATCAAAAAAACTAATTAACACTTAATTATACATCTTCGGAGTTTTTCATATGAAAATCGTAATAACATCACTTTTAACTATATCTTTACTTGTAGTTGCTCCTGGCTGCAAACAAAGCAATACATGCCCCGCAACGCGCATTGATTCTGTTAACACGTCAGAACAAGAAGAGTTATCTTGCGTAATCCCAGATGAAACGGTGTCATCACAAAATGTTAAATGTTAAAATTTAACCAAAGAATTATAATAAAAAGCCCAGTGAATGCACGCGCATGAAACTGGGCTTTTTACTGCTTTTACCTATCCATAACAAAAAAAATTAATTCAATGCTTGCTATTATATGATCATTCTGACTAATATATTGTTAACGTAAAAAATGTTCAGCCTATTTTAAGGAGAATGGTAATGAAAAAAGGCCTTTTAGCTCTTGTGCTTTTAGCACTTGTTGCAGCAATACCTGCTTGCAAACAAAGAGATTGCAACGACAAAGACAGAGGATGCAATCCATGTTCATGGCTCAGATGCAAAAAGAAATGTGACGATGGTGAAATGAAAGAAAAACCAAAAAAAGAAAAAAAGAAGAAAAAATGCGATCCTTGTGGATGGCTCAGATGCAAAAAGAAATGTGATAAAAATGAAATGATGGATGAAGACATGGCGCCACGCGACAGAATGATGCGTGATGACATGGCACCAGTTAAAAGAATGAAATAATTTCTTGTCATTTTCAAGAAAATTAGAGAAAGTCCTCAGGTAAAATTACTTGGGGACTTTCTTATTTTGGGCCATAATACTTTCTCGCTACTCATTCGCAAAAGCAATATCAAGACCTATTAATTCAATATTAACTCGTCCATTCCAATGATTTTCTGAAACATTCGCAGCAATAGAAAACAGTTCCTGTTCGCGTTGCATCAATAATTCAAATAATTCTGGGCGATTAAAAAACATAACCGATTTAGCGACACCCTCAGCAAACACTTGTAACTTAACATGTGCATCTTTGAGCAAGGTAGGCTTTTGCAATAAAACAACGTCTTTTATAAAAAATAATGGGGCCCGATTTTCATTACCAAATGGTTCTAAATGACACATGTCATCAACAAATTTTTTGGTAAGCTCAGGCAAGCATGACATGTGCATCAAGCACAAGTTTAAGTTTAAGATCAAACGCAGTCAGCTGTTGCGCAATCAGCGCCTCCAAGCGCGCCTTCAAGAGAGGTACATTTTCTACTTTGAGCGATAAACCTGCGGCCATAGGATGACCACCAAATTGCGCAATCAAATCTTTGTTCGCATGCAATGCATCAAACATATTAAATCCGGGAATAGAGCGACACGATCCTTTGGCAAGCCCATCATGCGTCAAATGGAATAAGATAGTCGGTTTTCCATATGCGCCCACTAAACGTGATGCAACCAATCCAATCACCCCGGGCGGCCATGATTTGCTTGAAGACATGATGCAATTTTCAACATCCAGATCAATTTTCTTGTGCTCAATTTCTGCATGCACCTGTTCCACAATGCCACGTTCAATATCTTTGCGTGCATCATTCAGTTCGCGCAAAATAGTACCTACTTCACGCACCTCTTGGATGTTGGTCCCGATCAGAAATTTTACTCCCTGACGCGCATCTTCCAAACGACCTAACGCATTAATTTGTGGTGTGATAGAAAATCCGATATCCGTTGCAGACATAATTGGCTTGGTCACTTTGCCATTCTGCTTGAGGACTTGTAACGATAAACTTTCAAATTTATTCACATAGCTCAATCCATAGCGTACCCAAAATCTATTTTCACCAAGTAGGGGCACAACGTCAGCTATGGTCCCGAGCAATAGTAATTCATATGCCTTTGGTGGCATGCTCAAGCCCTTTAATTCATACAACAGTGAAAGTAATTTAAAACCAACACCAACTCCCGCTAATGTTTTAAACGGATATGAACAATCTGGCTGATTTGGATTGACCACCGCAAATGCATCTGGCACATGGTCATGTGCGCGGTGATGATCGGTAATAATAAGATCGATACCAAGTTCTTTCGCCCGTTTTGCAGGTTCAAAAGCGGTAATACCATTATCAACGGTAATAACGAGCGTGTAGCCATTGCGCGCGGCACGTTCTATCCCTTTTACCGATAACCCATACCCATCCCGTACACGGTGTGGCAAAAAGAAGTTAACCTGTGCCCCAAGCGGTAATAAACAGATCATCATCATAGCGGATGAGGTAATGCCATCCACATCATAATCACCAAAAACTAATATTTTTTCGCCTGCATCAATCGCCTTTACAATACGATCAACCGATTTTTGCGCATCCTTCAATAATGATGGGTGTGCAACGTCTTTTTCAAACGTACTAAATAAAAATGAATCGATTTCTTCCTGCGTGGCAAAACCACGAGTCAGTAATGTCTGTGCGAGAGGGAATGATAAGTTAAAACGCGCTGCAACATCGGCTATGGCCTGTTGATTTACTGGTGGCAATTGCCATAAATATTTTTCACCCTGAAGAAATTGTGTATCCATCATGTCCGGTTAGTTAAAATATAGATATAATCAAATTGTACATTAAAACTAGCCTATTTTACGCAAAAAGGAAAGGTGCGACATGATTATTATTATAGGCCGTTCGCCCTGAGCTTGTCGAAGGGTCGGCCCCGTTTACGCTTCGACAGGCTCAGCACGAACGGGGTAACTTCCTTACCACTATTTCCTATGTTCTATCACCCAATTAATCGCATCCACAATGACCTGTTTACTTGCACGCATATTAAATTCTGTTACTGCCGTCAGTTGATATGCTTGCTCGGCAGAATATACAAAATTTGAGGTGCCACAAAACTCATCCTGCACACAGGTTTCCACATTAAAATCAGCACGATACCCCTGCGGAATTTTAAAGCCAGGAGCATCATTATAGCTACTCAATAAGTTTGCATCATTAATGCGGGGCATATAAATAACCACTGGCACGGATGAATCAGTTGCATCTTTAAACACACTGATTACTCGTTCATCAATCCCTTCATAATCAATAATCGGAAATTTACGCCCATACTGACGCGCATATGCTTCTACATTACGCAACTGTTTTCCACCAACAACCTCTTTGCTTGCATCCAAAAAAATCATTATATCGGCAATACGTTCTGGCCGATCTCCACTCACCGGCGCATACGGTAAATTGTACGCAAGACCAGCATCAACCAAACGCATATTTCTGTCGTTTTTTATTTTGCTCGCCATCATGCCAGCCGAAAAATTATGCACCGCACCCCAACTTGCACGTTTATCATGAACTGGCTCTATGAGCAACTCTATGATTGCCCTCACCATTTTATTTTCAACCTCAGCTTCCAATTCTTTCCAAGCATCACTGAGGCTCAGTGCAAATGCAGATCCAAAAATACCCAACAAAAATCCAAAGTCTTGCTCTGGCGCAAAATCAACAGAAGTACCGTTAATAAATTTTCTACCAAATCCCCACGTAGGTACATATAACCCAAGCCAAGGACTACCAACTTCATACGGCGTAAGTTCATACCAAGGCGGCGCTTTAACAACTGAAGCTCGACCATCAACTGCGGTGTAAATAGGAAATGGCCTATCGCCATGCTTTATCCATTCTACCTGCTGCGAAAGGCATACTAAATGTCTTCTATCACCAAAGTTGCGCAATAACCGGTTGGCCAAAAGTGCTCCATACAAATCTACCAACGTAAGCGTCTGCCCTTGTACTGCTTTTACCAATAACGCATCGCTAATCAACCCCATTTCTGCAGGCGTCACTGATAAAATACCCGTATGAATAGTTCCAATTAATTCTTGCTTGAACTGAGCAATAGATAATCCACCTGCCATCCATGGACCCACTGCCCACGTTGAACCAGAAAGTGCTGTGATGTACGTAGTTGCATCTAATAAACCAATCGCATCAGCTCCAACCAGTGACCCGGTTGTGCACAGCATCGCACGATAACCACCACCGCTGCCAATCAAAGCAATTTTAGGAATATACGCATCAGTTAACGGACGATCTAACAATTTTTCAAGAGCACTCTGCACCTTGGGCAATCGTTTTTTAAGATACAAACGTTCTTCACGCACAAGCTCATTACCAATCCGTACGTGTGCCGGTATAGTTTGATACACATTTTCCGAAAATGCTGGATTGTTTTGTATAATTCTTAAGGTGATTGGATCGATGATAAACGAAACCGTTGATTTAACCGTCGATTGAGTTGGTTTTATAATCGTATATTCCAGCCAAGAATAACCCTTTAAACGGCCATCTTTTTCAACAACGTAATAATCGCCGGCAAAGCGAACACGCTTAGAACCAATCGTTGCAAATTCCAGATAAGGAATTACGGATTTAAGAGAAATTGTATCAAAAATAAGATATCTATCTTTTGCCCATGAAATTGATGGTTCTTGCAACTTACCAGTTCCATGCGGTGCAATAATTATCATATCAGATTGCAATTCTGCATCTTGGCGATCTTCATAGTAATACACGCCCGCAAATAGCCAGCTATCAGTCGTGTTGTACACAGTCACTGTTGCCAACAACTGACTAACGCTACTTGCAATCACCACACCAAAGAAAACATACCTACTTACATTCATACACATCTCCAACCATGGATTAATAATCTACCGTTGAAGATACTCAACAGAAACGCCGATATGCAATTATTTACCTATCGGCGTATCGTTCAAACAAAAAAATCTACTATGCAACGTGTGCGTTTATTTCTTTTTGAGCGTCGGGAATAAAATCACATCTTTAATCGACGTAGTACTTGTCAACAACATGACTAACCGATCAATGCCGATACCTGCACCAACGGTAGGAGGTAATCCATATTCAAGCGCCTGAATAAAATCAGCATCATATTCATGTGCTTCAGTATCTCCCGCAGTTTTTGCTTCAACCTGTTCCCGGAAACGGGCTTCTTGATCAAACGGATCATTTAACTCAGTGAATCCATTTGCCAATTCCATTCCCGCAATAAAAAGCTCGAACCGATCAGTAAGTGCCGGATTGTCTGGATTACGCTTTGCGAGTGGAGAAACTTCAACTGGAAATTGTGTGATAAACGTTGGCTGAATCAATTGTGGTTCAACAAACTCTTCAAAAAGTGCGTATAATTTGTGCCCCCATGTTGCTTCTTTATGAACCAACGTAATCGCATGCTTTTTGAGCAATGCATCAATTGCACCATCCCGCAAATCTGATTCTGTGCATTGTGCATACTGCATGACCGCTTCCATCATGGTCATACGTTTGAATGGTGATGCAAAATCAAGCACCAAATCACCATACGGTACCTTTGATGCATCAACGCATACGGTGCGCGCTACTGCGTGCAGCATTTGTTCGGTGAACGTCATCATCCACAGATAATTTTCATACGCAATGTACCATTCAACTGAGGTGAATTCTGGATTGTGACGCGTTGAAATACCTTCATTGCGGAAATTACGATTAATTTCATACACCCGTTCTATGCCACCAATAACAAGTCGCTTTAAGTACAACTCTGGTGCAATACGCAAATACAGATCCATATCCAACGCATTGTGATGCGTTACAAAAGGATGTGCTGCTGCACCGCCTGCTATAGGATGCAACATAGGCGTTTCAACTTCTATAAAATCATGATTTTCAAAAAAGTGACGCATCGTGGTTATAACTTGCGAACGTTTTTTAAAGCGTTCACGGCTTTCAGGTGATGCAATTAAATCTAAATAACGCTGTCTATATTTAATTTCGACATCGGCAATGCCATGGAATTTTTCTGGCAATGGATGCAAACATTTGCTCAGCAATGTGTAACTGGTAACTTTGAGGGTAATTTCACCCATTTTTGTTTTGAATGATTGACCAGAACACCAGATAATATCGCCCACATCAATCAAGTGCAATAATTCATCAAACGCCGCATCACCAAGTGCATCTTTACGCATATACAATTGCAATCTGCCGCTACGGTCTTGTATGTGAACAAATGCGGTTTTACCATGTTCACGTAATGCCATGATACGGCCTACAAGTTGATATTCTTTTGCTTCCGCATGGGTGTCAAACTCATCAATTACTTGTTGGCAAGTGGCATTTACTGGTTTGGATTGTGGCCACGGCTCAATACCCTGGGCACGTAATTTTTTAACTTTTTCAACTCTAATGCGGTGTTCTTCTGAACTGATATGGTGATTTTCACTGCGGTCTTCATGCATGATTTTGGTCCATTCATGGGATATAAAATAGTTAATATATACACTAAAAACAGTATACGCGATTAGCAATAATTTTGCTACTCAAGACCGCTCTTTAAGAGTTATATAGATCTAATCATAACCCTTTGGCCTGAAGTTACCACACTTCAAATTTAACTCATGCAAACTATTTTCTCCATGCAGCAGAAGCGGTGAGATCTCGAAAAGCAGAAAAATAAGCATTCGCTTTAGACATCTCTATGTTGACCCTTATAAAAAATCAGATGTGAAAAAAACCTTATAATTCAGCGCACCGCCGAGAAACCGCTGACAAACCGCCGAGAAACCGCCGAGAAAAGATAAAATGGTGCATGTGACTATAAAAATGTCACAAGGGAAAAGATACACAATTTTTTCTCACAAAATATCAAAAAAAGGTATACTGCTCTGTTGAATAAAAGTTACTTGTACCTATGACACTACACAAACGCGAATAATACCATGCAAACACAATTTACACCTCGCTATTCAATTACTCCTAAAATAACCCAATCCCTTGCACGCATTGAAACAACAAAAGAAAAAATTGCACATACCTCACTTGCGCCCACTGTGCTTACATCTCTGCATGAAGCAACACGCTTGCGCAGCACACATTATGCAACAAAGATGGCAGGAAACAAATGTGAACCCAAACAGATTGAAAATTTGTTAACGCACCAAGAACATATTCCCGGCCATGAGCACGATGAAAATGAAATTAAGGCATACTATGCTGCACTTAAGATGGTTGAGCAATGGGCGGACAAGAAAATTACCATCACTGCAGATCACCTACAAACGTTGCATGCAATGGGGCTACAGCAAAAAGTACAGGGATAGCTATTATGACAATCCTTTTAGTGTATACAAAACTATTGCGAGCGCTTCAATCGGATGCACTATCCAAAACTTCAAACGATTAGGTATCACATGCAAAAAATTTAATACGTTATTGACACCTGAAGCTATGGGCAATCTCTGCAAAGACTATATGCAAAGCGATAAAGACCAAGCATTACGTGAGATATTAGAGTGGATAAATTCGTTTTATAAATCCCATCGTCCACGTGCATTAATACTCATATATGCTGGCGCCAACCCAAATATTGGTTGTAATTGGAATCAAAATTTACTTCTTAACGCAGTAACCTATAACGATCCACAATTAATTGAAACGTTACTCAAACATGGGGCAAATCCACATGTAACCGATTACAATGGTCGCCCAATATTCTTCAATATCAAAACAGTGAAAGCAGCACAGCTCTTTATCGATCATGGAGCCAATCTAAATGTACTCGATGCAACCTCCATGGCGTATACTAATGTTTTATGGCACATGCTTATAGATTACACGTATCCTGCAGAGCTTCTAGCCCTCTACCTTAAGCATGGCACTGATCCAAAACAATGTAAGCTAGATAACTGATGCCTATTACATGAACTTGCAGCACCACATGGCGGACGCGAACGTGACGGATACGACAACGAAAACAACTACATTGATAATTTCTTAAAAAAAGCAACTATACTTCTTGATGCGATGCCAGACATGATCAATACATGTCACACATATGCTCGTATGGACAAATACAGAACAACACCCCTCGACAGAGCTCAAAGCTTTTTAATGAACATGCAAAAAGAACAGGGGCTTCCTGTTGTAGTAGCAGTTGAGCGACTCGTTGCTCTTTTTAAAGAACGTGGTGGCTTAACCGCACAAGAACTACCAAAAAAAATTATGACTCTTTTATTGCACAATGATGATCACGTTGGTGATTTATCCATGCTACCACGCGATGTCAGGAAATATATTGTGCAGTATATGCTCCACTTACACAACGGTAATAGAAAATGACAAGTTTCAGAAAAAATCTAATTAATCAAAGAGTTACAAACCCACCTCAGTATGCTTAATTATCTGGTCAACCGATTGCCATCCAACAACATTTCCCTGCGTGCGCGTCTGATTTTCACTACCTGCATACACCACAAAGCTATTACTTGATTGCGACTCAGTGAGCTCGTTCCAGTAGTTAAGACCAGCAAAATAATCCTGTGTTATCGTTTTTCCTGCCTTGATTTCAATCGGAAACATCATGCCTGCACGCTCAATAATACAATCAACTTCATGACCCACTTTGTCCCGCCAGAAATAAAAATGTGGCATGAGGCCTTTATTGAAAAGTCCTTTCATCAGTTCCGTTACAATAAAAGATTCAAATAATCCGCCACGTAGATAATGAGTTGATAACTGTTTAGCAGTTTCAATTTCCAACAAATATGATGCAAGACCGGTGTCATAAAAATATAATTTTGGCGATTTTATAAGGCGTTTACTAAAATTCTTATAATGTGGATGCAACATAAAAATAATGTAGCTTGCTTCCATAAGCGAAAGCCATGCTTTTGCTGTACCCACACTCACACTACAATCATTTGCCAAAGAAGAAATATTGAGCAATTGCCCAATTCTTCCTGCGCATAATTTCATAAAGCGCTGAAAAACAGAAAGATCTGATACATTTTTAATTTGACGAACATCGCGTTCAATATACGTACGAATATAGTTTGGATACCAATCGATCGGCTTAACACCATCGGCATATATACGCGGATAACAGCCTTGATACATTATCTCTGATTCATCATCCACCAGTAAGCCTGCTTGTTTAATTTCATGCAGAGAAAGTGGAAGGAGTGTTAAAATGGCAACCCGGCCAGCAAGCGTTTGCGTAATCGCCTCATTAAGTAAGAAATTTTGCGATCCACTTATGACAAAAAATCCCTTTTTTTTCGTACGATCAACTTCTGTTTGGATGTATGAAAGCAAACTAGGAGCATTCTGTATTTCATCTAAAATAATGCCATGCTCATTGCGATTAAAATCCAAAAACCCTCGTGGATCTTTCTGCGCAAATTCGCGAACATCCCACTCTTCTAATGATACATAGGCATGGCTACCGAAAGTCATTTGTGTGATGGTTGTTTTTCCTGATTGACGCGGGCCTACAACGGCAACCACAGGAAATTGCTGGGCCAGTTGCTCTAATTTCTGAGTTATATCTCTTTTGATCATGATATTCCTTTGCATTTAAACATATGGACAAATTTACATTCCAAATGCAAATTTGTCCAATTTAATTCAAATGATCGATCTGATCATCATATTCAAATGGACCAAGATTACAAAATTGCCAAAAATGCTTACCTATTCAAACCGGTTATCATGGTTTACAAACCTCACCCTCGTACGCTACACTACTATAAACCAAAACACAAAAGGGTATTATGATCTCCAAAGAAGCATTCTTACGCATGTTACAGGATGACGGCCTTCTTCATGCAGATGAAATGCCAACCAAGGCAAAAATAGATGTTTTGAATGAAGAGATTTTTACAAATTTCCTTGAGCGTGTTTGTGGAGAAAGACTACCTACATCCCCAGAACAAAAACTGCAATTGCTTGAGAATATGAATCTGGCACAGAATAATCACCTCAATTTAGCCGGACTTCTTTTATTTGGTAGCAAACCACAATTTCATAAACCCGTATACATCATTAAAGCAGCTCGTTTTCTTGGCACAGATATTACCGATCGCTATATAGACAGTGAAGATTTTGAGGGGGCTTTTCCAACTATCTTTAAAGAAGCCCTCGCATTTATTATGCGTAATTTGCACAAAGTACAAAACCAAAAAAGCGTCAATAGCATTGGTGATCCAGAAATACCACGAATAGTCTTTCAAGAACTGTTAGTCAATGCATTAATTCATCGCGATTATTTTATCACCGCGCCCATAAGAATTTTTGTGTTTGCTGATCGCATAGAAATCATTAGTCCCGGCGCTCTTCCTAACCATCTTACCATTCAAAAAATTCAAGCAGGTACCTCTATTCCACGCAATCCTACGTTAGTCTTATTTGTTGCCAAAGGCTTATTGCCCTATCGCGGACTTGGAACGGGCATCAGACGAGCGCTTAAAGCCTGGCCACACATTCAATTTATTGATGATAAAGAAGGATGCACGTTTACGGCGATAATTACACGATTACCGGTACAATAAACATACATCCTGATGTAAAGAGTATGACTCAAAAAAAATATATTTTGCACCCTACTCGATCACGGCGCGATAATTTTCTTCTACCTGTTCCCAGTTAACCACATGCCACCATGCAGAAATATAATCAGGCCGTCTGTTTTGATATTTCAAATAATAGGCATGTTCCCATACATCGATACCAAAAATTGGCTGTGCGCCCTGCGACAATGGTGAATCTTGGTTTGAGGTTAAGCTCAACACCAGTTGTCCATCAGGTGCCACTGATAACCAGGACCAACCGCTGCCAAAAACTGCTTTTGCATGCGTATCAAACGTCGCTTGCATAGCATCAAAGCTACCAAACGCTTTATCAATCGCCTGTGCAACCTTACCTTTTGGCTGGCCACCGCCATCTTTTTTCATCAGTAACCAAAACATTGAGTGATTTGCATGCCCACCACCCTGGTTGCGCACCGCAGTACGGACCGCCTCTGGTAGCGTATCAAGTGACTGCAATAACTGATCAACCGATTTTTTTTGTAAGTCTGGATATTTCTCCAAGGCTTCATTCAATTTGTTAACGTAGCCAGCATGGTGCTTGTCGTGATGAATTTCCATGGTCTTTGCGTCAATATATGGCTCAAGTGCATCAAAAGCATATGGCAATGGCGGTAGCGTAAATGGCATAATTTTCCCCTTTGTAATAAATAACACTGGTTTTTTCTTCTCTCACCACTATATTCATATGTGCGTAAAATAACAAGTATCTATGCACCGAATAATGCGTAATCACCGTGCCAATCGTATGTGCGCATACTACGTGACCACAGGATCGAACGCTCACATATTTCAAACTGAATCCAGCATCTTGTTTTTGCCACTAAATACACGGGAAATTTTGTTGACCCGGTTTACAAACAATTCTTTTTAGTGCAAACTAGTGTACATGAAGAACAATAATATTTTCTCTAAACAATCTATTTTATGGAGGACTCATATGAAGTCATTCTCAATGAAAGCACTTGCTTTATCTTTTGTAGTTGTTGTCGGTTCAGCAAATGCTGGCTTTGTCGACACAGTTAAAGAGTATGCAACATCTGCTAAAAACGGAGTTGTAAATGCTGTAAACACTACTGACAAAACATTGTTCGGTGCGTTTGAGCGTTTTAATGTACCTACAGATGATGCTAACGCTGGCCAATTCAAAGGCGGATTCCGTCCTTTCAGCACCCTTCGTCCTTACCTCAATAATGGCTATGCACGCGCTGCTGTTATTACCGCTGCAGCTACTGCAGTTGTAGCTGGCTTATACAAAGGCTACAAACACTTCAGACCAGATGCTGAAGCAACTGTTGAAGCTGATGCAAACGCAGAAGTTGTTGCGTAAGCATTAACTTAACGTTGTAACTTATAAAATTGGGCGCAGGAACGAAAAATTCCTCGCCCTTTTTTTTGCGGTTAGTCGAAATAATAGATCAAATCATCCTTGCGCGCCATCTGCAATTGCTCACGCGCAATTCTTTCTTTATAAAACGAATCAGACTTACATTCGGTAATGCGTCTGTCCAACTGCGCGATCTCAGAACGCACACGTTGAATAGATTGCTCAATAACCGAATTTTCTTGCGTGAGCTGCTGAAATACCCGTATGCCTTGTGGCCCAAAAATATGCATGCATAAAAAACCAACTGTTTCAGCGAAAAATAAAACACGAATAATAGATCGTTTCATCAAAACACTCCTTTTACAACCAAGATTTTTATTTTTTAATGCTACACCTGCTCCATATGGCTCAGATTATCATTTCTGTTGACACGAAAGACATAAATTCGTTTTAACTAAGAAGGTAAATTATTACTAACAACCGTGTTCATCAGATCTATATTCGGAGAAAGAATAATGAAAAAGCATATACTCATAACTACCCGCCTACATACTATTACGGCGTGGTTAATAATAATACTCATGACAAGCACCTATGCCATCACCACCTGCGATACAGAAACAACATCAGCAGCTTCCTCCTTCGCTAAAATAGTGAGCCTTGGCTCACCAGCTACGGCGGACACGACGGCGGACAGGCCATCCGCACCCAAACCAAACTTTGATGAAGCAACCTACAACTGGTCCCGCACCTTTGCAGAAGTCTTACAACTCACCAATCAAAAACACTACAAGCCAGACAACGTTGAAGACTCTATGATGAAATCAATCGATGCATTCCTCAACAACCTCGATCCACACTCTGCATTTTTGGCACCAAAAACCTACCAACGCATGATGGAAAGTACCAGTGGCGAATTTTTTGGCATTGGCATTGTCATCGACAATACCCGCAAACCAGAAGACAGTCATCTGACGGTGATCGATACCATTCCCGGTGGCCCTGCAGATAAAGCGGGCGTACAGTTGATGGATAAAATTGTTGAAATTGAAGGTGAAAAACTTGCCGGCCAATCAACAGAAGAAATAACTGCCAAGCTCAAAGGCCCACGCAATACTAAAGTAAAGATTAAAGTTATGCGCCAAGAAGGTGGTGACTTACTCGATTTTACCATCACGCGCGACGTCATCAAAGAACAAAATTCGCTCTCTTTTCATTTAAAAGATCAAAATATTTATTATCTTTCACTGAGCACATTCTCTGAAAATGCGGTCAAACAAGTAGAACAGTTATTGCAATCTTCTGATAAAAATCAGTACAAAGGTATAATTTTAGACCTACGCAATAATTCCGGTGGACTACTCAGTTCTGTGGTTGATATTGCCGGTCTTTTTTTAGATAAAGGAAGCATTGTCGCTACCACCAAAGATAAACATAACAAAGTAATACAGACGTATAAAACCACGCGCAATCCTATTGTCAAAGGCAACCTACCCATCTTTATTTTAACGAACAACTATACCGCATCTGCTGCAGAAATTTTAGCAGGCGATCTTAAAATACACTCTGAACAACTTGCGCAATCAAAAAGCAAACGAAAGCTGATGGTTTTTTTAGTCGGCACAACCACGTTTGGTAAAGGCTCCGTGCAAGAAGTTATTCCCATAAGCAACAATTCCGCTATCAAAATAACCACATCACTTTATTTCTTGCCAAATGATACCACCATACAAGGGGTAGGAATCCAACCTGACTTTGTGGTGGAACGCACACAACCGTTAACCGAACAAGTACGCTGGTTCACCAAAAATTATGGCCGCGAACATGCATTTAAAAATCATATCAAAGTGCTTACCTCACCTACCGCACAGGATACTAAACAAGTTGTAGATGGCACCAAAGCTACCAATGACGCGCAAACCATCAAACGCTGGACTGACCGTTCACGGGAAATGTTGCAAAAAGATAATCAGCTGCATGCTACTATTGAACTTATTAACCTGTTTCACAGCGCACAAAAAACATGTCCGCAACAAGTCTGCACGCGAAATCAAGCTGCTGCATACATGAAGCAACATCTTATTACTGATGACAATACGCTGACGATTGAATTGGTTGAACCGTAAACATATTCGTGTTTCAATAAAATTATTTTCTGGCCCGTTCGCCCTGAGCTTGTCGAAGGGTCGGGCCTATGCTTCGACGGGCTCAGCACGAACGGCCCTAATAAACCTTTATTCGCAAAGAAACTACTCGACCGTTACAGACTTCGCCAAATTCCGCGGTGTATCAATAGGCAACCCAAGCTCATCCGCAACAGCATAGGCAAAAAATTGCATCAACCCGGTCATTGCAAGCGGGCCAAGCAGAGGATTAAGTCGTGGTATGATAAACGTACAATCGGCAATCTCACACAATTCATCTTGCCCTTCAAAAGCAAATACCACAATGTGACCACCGCGCGCTTTTGCCTCTTGGACATTTGAAAGTAATTTTTGATAGATAAGGGGATCTTGATAAGAAAAAACAAAGATAGGCGTTTGGCTATCCACCAATGCAAGCGGACCATGTTTTAATTCGCCTGCGGGATAACACTGAGAAAAAATATACGCGAGTTCTTTAAATTTGAGTGCCGCCTCCATAGCAAATGGATAACTCATGTGGCGACCAAGGAAAATTGCTTTGCTATACCCAGCATACCGTTTTGCAAGCGTATGGTTTATGTCAAACTTATAGTTTTCCAAACTGTCTTCCAATACCTGAGCAGCACGCAGCAGATCATTTTCTGCCTGCTCAAGGTACAATTCATTCAGAATCCCTTTCGCCAAAGCAATGCGATGTGCAAACCAATACAATACCGCCAACTGCGTAGAAAATGCCTTGGTTGAAGCAACCGCAATTTCTCTTCCTGCATGGGTCAATAAAGAACCATCTGCTTCTCTTACCATTGCGCTGGAAGGTGCATTAACAAGTGCCAAAGTGGGCAACCCAAGCGATTTAACCAAGCGTAACGCTTCAAGCGTATCGGCCGTTTCACCCGACTGTGAAATAAAAACATAGAGGCTATGTGATGCAGGGAAAAATGATTTATACCGAAATTCTGATGCCAAATGCACCTGGGCAGGAATCATACACACGTGTTCAAAATAAAATTGCGCAATACGAGCTGCATGCCATGAAGCACCGCAGCCTATCAAAACAACGCTATCAAGTTTTTGTATATAGTCTTGTGAACAACCTATCTGGTCCCAAATCTTTTCCTGTAATGCACGTAATGCATACACCGTGTCATAGATTGCACCCTTTTGCTCATAAATTTCCTTGAGCATAAAATGCTTATGTCCCTTTTTGCCCTGATCATCCCAATGAGATTCAACTTCTTGAATCTGCGACTGCAATGCCGTACCATCAAATGCATAAAGCTCAATGGTATCCTTGCGCACAATCGCAAAACTTTCATCAGGTAAGAAAACTACTTTATTTGTTTTGCCTGCGAATGCAAGCATATCTGAAGCAATAAACATTTCACCATCACCAATACCCACACACAGCGGTGAACGCTTACGCACCATGATAATCTGATCTGGATAATCTTGCATAAGAAAGACAAAGGCATATGCCCCTTCAAGCATACCCAAAAGCTCAATGAGAGCACTTTTGGCTACATTCTCTTGATGGCTATGCGCTGCGAATAAATCTTCGGCAAGACGGGCAATAATTTCTGTGTCGGTTTCGGATAAAAAAATATGCCCAGCTTTTTGAAGCTGGGCCCTAAGATCACGATGATTTTCGATAATGCCATTATGGACTATCGCTATTTTTTCTTGACTGTCAAACTGCGGATGCGCATTCTGACGTGATGATACGCCATGTGTAGCCCAACGAGTATGGCCTATGCTTGAAAACCCATCAATTGGCACCCTATCAAGCTCATTAACAAGGTTTTCTAGGCGCCCTTCTGATTTGGCATAAAACAACCGTTGATCGGATGAATCTAAACAAGCAAACCCTGCGGAATCATAGCCTCGATATTCAAGTCTACGCAATCCTTCTAGCACAAATGAACGACTAGGATTTTTGCCAATATAGCCCACCACGCTGCACATATACTCACCTTTTTTTACTCACTCGTATACCATCGCTCGGCAGGTAATCCCCAACGAACGATGCAATACTCTTAACGTTTTACAAACTGGAACTTGCGACGAGCAGCTTTTTGACCGTATTTTTTACGTTCTTTATTGCGTGCATCTACCGTCAATAAACCATGTTTACGCATTACCACACGTAAATTTTCATCTAATTCCACCATGGCACGTGCAATACCTAATTTTACCGCATCGGCCTGGCCATTTTTGCCACCGCCTTGTACGTTTGCCATAACATCGTAATTAGCGCCAACAGGGCATATGCGAAACGGGGTTGCCGCAGCATCACGTGTTATACTGTTGTCGAAATATTCGATGTGGGGAAGACCGTTGACAGAAATTTTACCTGAACCGCGACGTAACCAAATACGTGCTACAGATTTTTTTCTGCGACCAACACCTTGGGCAAGTGGAGAACCTATTTTTATTGAACGGGTAGCTTTACCTTTTGGCGCAAGTGCCTTGGGAGCTACTTTCGCTTGAACGGGAGCTTTTACTGCTATGTTTTTTTTGTCTGTCATAAGACTTTGAAAACCTCTTTAAGCCTGATTTTACTTGATTTTTTAATACCTTGGGAAAAGCATTATTTAGTATGCCCACGAGACCTAAAAATGTCAAATTCAACAATTTTTTTCCACAAACTTACCCCTACCCCAAACCTGATTTTTATCAAAAAATGATTAAATTCTTGATTTTTGATTAAGATAATTTCTATTATGATAATTGAAGAGATAGCTTAATTAATAAAAAACATAAAAAGGGTAAGTTTTCATGAATACATACAGAAAAGTAATACAAGCTCTTGTAATAGGACTCAACATTGCATCCCAAGCACATGCTGCAAATGGTAATCTGACCAAACTTGACCAAGAAGGAATCAACCTTGCATTCGACCTTACAAGCGCTTATGAAAATTTTATCAATACAACCATCTATCCACTAAACAAAGCTAAAGCTATTGAAACGTTTGAAGAATGGAATTTTTTATTAAAAACAAATGTAGAAGCATATGTGCAAGACTACAGCACAGCAATGAGCGCACAAGACAAAGACCTCATTGGCAATCTGAATCTACTCCTACAAACTAATAATGATTTACTACAAAAAATTAACGCGATGCCAGACTACTACAAAACACCTGGTGACAAAAATGACGCTAATAAATTTTATATGTCTACAGAAGATATAGCAAAGCCCTTTGAAGCCATTGAACAGACTATACAAAAGATACAGCCTGAACTAGAACGCCTATCTTTTTACATAGATAAAAAAAGCAAAGCAAAAGAAATATTAGTTCGTGCGTTTACTATGACCCACTTAATGACTCAGGCCATAATTAAACAGATTAAGGCCTATAGAAATAAGCTTTTATGGATCAAAGAAGGACGAGGCAGTTTTTAAAATAGAATAATTAATCAAACCATCCGCCCACTTACGGCGTGATAAAAAAGGAGATTCTCATGAATGCATATCAAAAAACCTTACTAACCTTGGGCTTGTCTTTAATGACAGTACAAGCATATGGTCTCACCGCTGGCGAGATCAAAACTTTTATAGCAAATGACGTAACACAGCCATTTCAAAAACTTACGGTCAACAACCTATTTGCTCAAAAAGTACCCGTTACGTTTTTCAATAACTTAGCTACTACCGCAACCATGGTTAAAGAATTTATACAAACTACTGGCAAGAGTGATTCTGATTTAATGAAAGCATTTCAACATACTCAAAATGCAACAAATCTTTTAATTAACGGTATAAAAGAATGCTATCAAAAACTAAACGTACAAGAATTCCAAGCAGCAAATTCAATACTTTCAGATTTCATAACTCTTGAAACAAATATGAAAACCATAATACTTACCATAGATAAAATAACATTCTATCTTCCTGGAAAAAAAGAAGCGCGAGACATTTTAGCGACCTTTGCTGAACTTCTTTCATTTATATCAAACAAAGCCCAAAAAGATATCGTTAGTAAATTCCCTACACCGTACTAACTCATTGAATAAAAACCATCCGCCTTCACTATGTTACGGCGTGATAAAAAAAAGGAGATTCTCATGAATTCATACAAAAAAACGGTCATAGCATCTGGCATAGCACTACTCGCTTTCCAGGCGTGTCACGCAACACCAGAATTTGACAGACTAAAAAGTCAAATGGCAGAAACTTTTAACCCGGTATTCGAACCAGCGAACTCGATCCTTACCAAACTTACAAAAGACGCTCAAATTAAGACAAAGTTAAATAATTTTCACAAAGCATTATTGGACATCGGTTTGTTTGTAAAAAATAATAGTAAGGGCATGATTTTTGAATCTGGCATACTCACACAAACAAACGAATCTTTGGTTACTGAAACGAATGCGTTAATGGCAAACCTCAATGAAATGAGTGAGCGCCTTAAAAAGACAAAGAACTTGGCAGGAGAACATCAAAGCAAAACAGAAGCGCAAGTCTTCTTCATTAATTTTGGTGACCTAAAAAACAAAATAGCAACCATCAAGGAAATACTGCAGCCAATGGCAAACAAGTACACGTCAATCGGGCAGAAAGAATCATTTATGCTGCTCATGGATGCATTACAAACGTTATCTAATGCTGCAGAAAATATCCGATCCAGCATGATGAATGGTCAATGGCTTAAATAATATTTAAACAATCCGCCTTCAGAACATTACGGCGTGATAAAAAGGAGATTCTCATGAATTCATACAAAAAAACAATAATGACACTTGGAATAGCGCTCGTAACAATTCCACAAATAAGCAATGCACTTGATACAAATGGCATCGCCATAACCGGCTCACTTAAAACGCTTTATGTGAATAATTTCATGCCAAATAAAATCTTAACCAACACAGATCTATCAACGTGGAACACCATCATACATGGTTCATTCTCTAATTATGTTACACAAAGCGGTACCGTAGCCGGCATTTCAGACAAATTACTCAAAGAATCACTCGCTGAGACAAAAAGTATTAGTTCTGCTTTAAAAACAACGCTTGAAGCAGCACGCAACAACTATGCGTCCGCTAATTTCCATGGAATGCAAAATGCGATTACTGCGCTGACGAAAATCAAGGACGATATAACAAAAAGAGAAGCACCATTAAAAAAAGAAACTTACTATATTCCGGGCAAAAAAAATGCCCAAGAAGTGCTTCTTACTGCCTTAGAGTTTATGAGAGGCGCAGCTGAAACAATGATAGGCAAACTGAAGCAAGAAACTAAAGTCACACAGATTTAAGATTGTACAAAACAGAAAAAGAAAAGGATCGATGCAAAAGTCGGTCCTTTTTTTTAAATTAAGCAAAGTAATCATTCTTTATTATTGACCAAGATATGTTTCCACATGTCGTTATTACATTTCGCTTTGCCAAGGTATTTAGTCAAAGTTTTTTCAGTAAATACCGGCCGCTCTTTTATTGACGGATCGCCAACAATAAACCGTGCCATACAAGCACCAAGCCTACTGAGTACCTGTTTCAACTCACGAACACCAGCTTCATTCGTATATTCGCCAATAAGAACCGCGAGTGTTTCTGGCGTAAGGAGTAAAGGATACTTTGAGTATTCAGCAGCAAGCCCTACTTCATGCTCGACTTGCTTTATCAAATACTTTTGCGCGATCTGTATTTTATCTTCTATGGTGTAAGATGGTAATTCTATGACATGCATGCGATTTAATAATTCTTTTGGAATCTCATCTTTATAATTTGCTGTCGCAATAAAAAGAACCTGTGAAAGATCAAAGGGAAGTCCGACATAAGTATCGGTAAAAATTTTATTTTGTTGCGGATCCAGAACCTCAAGTAAGGCTGCAGAAGGACTTCCATTATGAGAAGACTGTGATACTTTATCAATCTCATCCAAAACGATAACCGGATTTTTAGATTGCGCAAACTGTACGGCTTGTATAATGCGACCTGGAATAGCTCCTGCCCAACCACGCTCTGAACCTTTGATATACATAGCATTAGATGCGCCACCAAGCCCTATAACCTGATGTTTCCTGTTAAATATTTTTGCCGTTGAAATCGCGATAGAAGTTTTTCCTATACCTGGTTTTCCAATTAGACACAATGCGTTTAGAGAGCGACTATGTTTGTTAAGCTTTTTTATTGCCACAAATTCAAGAATACGCTCTTTTACTGCTTCTAAACCATAATGGTCTCTATCCAATATTTCACGCGCACGGACGATATCTAGTGTATCTTGTGTTGTCTTATCCCAAGGCAAAGAACATACGAAATGTATATATTTTTTTACCGATTCGTCATCGTCATTTAATTGTTCCCACAGATAACGCTTATGCTCACTGCTTACAGACAACGCCATTATCTTTTGCATAAGTGGATCACGAGGGGCCTCATAATTATTTTTATCTCGCCTTTGTCGCGAGTATTTATTCAAATTTTTAATGCGATAGAATTTATTGGTAAACATACCATGTATTGGTAGCGTGACAACAAGGGTAAGTATGGTTAAGAGAGCGGACTTCATTTCTGCTTTTCTCCTGATGTAAATAGTCAAATTAAAATCTTGTATATTAAACCCAGCAAGCAACTGTTATTTATTCCAAATACCGCTTCATGCATCATAAGCATAATGAATAGTAGAATACTCAAAATCGCCATTTTTATGGACTTCACATATCCGTCTTCTAATCCATATCTTTGGATAATTCTTTGTATCCCACGGTACTACGACATCTTTATCAATGGCGATTGTTAATCGCTTGCTCCAATATTCAACAAGCCATTCAGGCAATGCGAGTATCTTATTACCATCTAAGTCAAGATCCTCTAAACCCTTAAAATGCCTAATAACTTCAGGAACTTTTGTTAAGTGATTGTCAGACAATCGAATAAAGCATAGCTCTTTAAGTCGACCAAGAAATTCGGGAACGTATGTCAAATTATTGTTAGAAAAATCAATAGTTCTAAGGTCTTTAAACCAACCAAGCGTTTCCGGAATAGTAGAAATCTCATTTTTTTGAATAATTAAAGCTCTCACTTTCCAGCAAAGTAATGGTTGCAATAACGCTAAAAAATCCTTTAAGTTGTTTTTAATTTTTCCACCAAACCAATGTTGATTATATATTTCAATGCGTTGATCTCTTCTTATTCCACCACCATTGAAGAAAAAATAACATGTAATATCATCAAGATCATACCCTCTCTTGTCTGCCTTTTCAACTGGCTCTGATAGCTTATGACACTTAACCATGATCTTTCTTAAAGGGAGATCTTTTTTACCGTACACCATTCTCAGTGCCATTTTCAGCGTTGATTCTTGACCAGCTAAAGAATCGAATAACTCTTCAAGCTCAAAACAAGTTTTCTTTTGTAGATGCTCTACCAAGTAGCCATATGGATTATCTAAATAATCTGATCGATCATCACGAATCTCGCAATCATCAAAAATCGTTTGTAAGGAATTAGACTCTGCTTCAAATATGATACGCTGAATGAGCTCCCGAGGTAGGTATAGTTCAGGATTATTCTCTGTAGCAACTGATAAAAGTTGATAAATTTGAAAATCTGAAGCTACCTGTTTTTTTTGCTCAACACAAGCTATGACCTTTTCGCGTAACGCTTTTTTTATGCCACACTCTTGCTTGGTTTCAATGCCATGTAAGAAAGAGATAAAACAAGACGAGATAATAATTAATTTTTTCATGGAGCAATAGTGAATTTTCATGCTGTTCTTTCCCTGATGAATTAATGAATCATTTAATGCTGGATCACCACGCTACGCTCGTGATGACGACCGGTAGCAATTTCTAACAGAATTCTTATAACCCATTTATAGAAACGCTCTAAGGGATGAAAACTTCAATTAAAATATATTCATTGAAGAAAATGGCCGTGTCCGTCGTAGCCTTCTACTTCGCTCTACGAGCTACGAAAAACTTGTTGGCGAAGTCGGACCGTGCCAGCCGAAGCCTTCCATGCACTCAAAACTACGAAAAACTTTACTGGCGAAGGCTGGAGCCGATGATCGGAGTCGAACCGACGACCTACTGATTACGAATCAGTTGCTCTACCAACTGAGCTACATCGGCGTATATGTCAAGGTGAGGTAATGCCCATTACTATACCACAATCAGACACGTCACGCTACTTGAAAATACCCGACTTACAAATTACCATCTTTTTCTTCAAATAACTCCTGACACATCAAGCAACGCGCTGCATTAGGATAGGATTTAAGTCTTTTTTCTGAAATTGGTTCCTGACAGTCAATACAAATGCCATACGTACCATCTTCAATTTTTCCAAGAGCCTTAACGATGCGATTAATTTCTTCAATTTCAGTATCCTGAAACGAGAGTTTAAGTGACTCCAATGTTGAAGTAAGTGCCTGATCACCAGGGTCTTGCACTTGGTCATCGGTAACTTTTTCTCTGGACATACGTGTTAATTTTTCTTCAAGTTCCCGTTTGCGATCTAAAAGCTCTCGTCTAATTGTTTCAATATTTTTAAATTGCATGCTCACCCTTTTTCTCTTTTTTGTTTAAAAAATTGTTTTAATAATGCACTGGACTCTTCTTTATGTACGCCTTTTACCGTTAACAACGGATCTTTATTGTATACTGAAACCACGTCAACGTTGTCAAGCCGATGCGCAAACAATGGTGAATCAGCACCAAAAACCATTCCCTGCAAACGACTTAAACGAATTAAAGCCATACACATACTGCACGGCTCAAGCGTCACATAAAGCCAGCACCCATTCAAACGCCAATCGCCAAGCGCCTGACCTGCTTGCGCAATTGCTATCATTTCAGCATGCGCAGATTGTGTGTGCCGTTGTTCTACTTGATTAAAACCAGAACCAATAATAGTACCGTGTGCATCGACTAAGATAGCGCCGATAGGAACTTCACCTAAATCAAACGCGTGCTGCGCTTGTTCGAGCGCATACTTCATTAACTGTGCATCTTTTTCGTGTCCAAAAATAGTTTCTTGCATCGAAGGCCTCAATTTTATCAGAATAATCAAACAAGTCTAATACCTAGAAAAAAACATATAATTCATTATACTATTAGTAACGGGAATTCAACAACAATGGTATTCGTCACAATACGCATTCTACGAAAAATAATTAATACATGCGCTCTATGAATTCACCTACTATCAAGAAAATCATGATTATAAAAAGCCAGCCGCAGGAGATACCATGGCAGATAAACCCATAAAAAAAATTGAGCAAGAGTATAAAGCCGAGATGATCAAGGTCATGGAAGGCCTTGAGGCGGTACGCAAACGTCCCGCGATGTATATAGGCTCTACCGGCATTAATGGACTCCACCACCTTGTATATGAAGTCGTTGACAACTCTGTTGATGAAGCACTCGCTGGTTATTGCGATACCATACACGTAATATTGAATGAAGATGGCTCTTGCTCCGTTGAAGATAATGGTCGCGGTATTCCAACTGACATCCATCCAACTGAAGGCGTATCAGCAACTGAAGTTGTTATGACCAAACTCCACGCTGGTGGCAAGTTTGAAAAAGAAGCCTATAAATTTTCTGGCGGTTTACATGGTGTAGGTATTTCTGTAGTAAACGCACTTTCCAAATGGCTTAAAGTTACCGTTTATCAAAATGGTGAAATTCATGAACAAACCTATGAACGAGGCAAACCACTAGGTCCACTCACCATGGTTGGCGAAACAAAAAAGCGTGGTACGCTTGTCCAATTTATGCCTGATGAAAAAATTTTCACCGAAACAACTAACTTCAGTTTTGAAACATTGTCAGTACGTTTACGCGAACTTGCATTCCTCAATAAAAAATTGCGCATTTCTCTTGATGACAAGCGCGTAAACAAGCACCATGAATTTTATTTTGAAGGTGGCATAGTTTCTTTTGTAGAACATATCAACAAAAAGAAAATTCCTTTATTTCCCAAAGTAATCACCTTTGAACAATCTGATGATCAGTATATCCTTGAAGTTGCTCTGCAATACAATGACGGCTACGGCGAACAGTTATTTTCATTCGTGAACAATATTAATACGGTAGAAGGCGGCACACACGTTTCTGGCTTTAAATCCGCACTCACAAAAGTGTGCAATAAAAAAGCATTAGACCTTGGCGTACTTAAACCTGGCGCTGAAGCATTTTCGAGCGAAGATGTGCGTGAAGGATTAGTCGGCGTTATCAACCTGAAAGTACCAGAACCACAATTTGAAGGCCAAACAAAAACAAAACTTGGCAACAATGAATTGAAAGGTGTTGTTGATTCATGGACATTTGCATATCTTGATACATTCTTTGAAGAAAATCCCGCTATCATTAAACTGATTTTACAAAAAGCAGATCTTGCCAAACGTGCACGTGATGCTGCCAAAAAAGCGCGTGATTTAACCCGCAGAAAAACGGTACTTGAATCCAGTATTCTGCCCGGCAAACTCGCAGACTGCACAGAAGAAGACCCATCAAAAACAGAATTATTTATCGTAGAAGGTGATTCTGCAGGTGGATCGGCTAAAGGTGCGCGCGATCGTATGAATCAAGCAATTTTGCCACTCAAAGGTAAAATTTTAAACGTAGAAAAAGCACGCCTTGATAAAATTCTTTCAAACGAAGAAATTAAAGCGCTCATATCTGCTATTGGCGCTGGCATTGGCGATGATTTTAATGCAGCAAAAGCACGTTATCACAAAATAGTTTTAATGACAGATGCTGACGTCGATGGTTCACATATTCGTACATTGTTGCTGACCTTCTTCTTCCGGTACATGGCACCACTCATCGAACAAGGCTATTTGTACATAGCACAGCCACCATTGTACAAGGCGAAGATCGGCAAAAAAGAAGAATACCTCAAAGACGACAAAGCGTTTGCGCAATTCTTATTTGACTGGGCCCTTGAACAAACAGAGTTACTCTTTGATGAAAAACCACTCGATAAAGCAGCATGGCAAGATACCCTTTCAAAACTATTAGTCTATGACCTTCAACTATCAGAACTTGGTGGCAGATTCCGCCTTGCACATGATCAGTGCCATCATTTGGTCACGGCGATGCGCACTCACACATGGAATCCTGAAGATGGGATCGATGCATTAATTGAAAGATTAAAACGATCATTCCCGAACTACACTATCAGTTCTGAAATTGCACCCGTAGCATCTGCAGAAGAAGAAAGCGCAGATGAACAAGTAAAACAACCGGAAATCGTATTTAAGCAACTTACGTTAACCTGGACAGTGCCACTTGAATTTTTCAGTTCCTATGAATTGAAGACTTTAATGAAAGAACTCAATACATTGGCACACATAGAAGACACCACCTGGAAATTACAAATGCCTGGTAAAGAGAAATTTATCATGGGCAAAGGCACGCTTCAATTGACACACGGCATTACCGCAATCAGCAGGCCGTATATGAACATACAGCGCTACAAAGGGTTGGGTGAAATGAATCCTGAACAACTGTGGGAAACGTCAATGGACCCCAAAGTGCGCATGTTACTTAGAGTCAATATTGAAGATGCGCTTGAGGCTGACCGTTGGTTTAATACGCTCATGGGTGATGATGTTTCTGGTCGCAAAGAATACATTGAAACATACGGGCACTTTGTACGTAATTTGGATGTATAGTTGATATAACAATCAAACTTGTACAATAATAAACGAGCTCATTCTTCACATAATAAAGAAGAATGAGCTCGTCGTTTTTACAAAATATCTTGACACCTACAGAAACGGCATTAAAATTGAGAATTTTCTAAAACAAATACAAAAATATAAAATAAGGACGCAGCAATGAAATTATCTCGTTTTTTTATGCTCTTTTTATTGTGCAATGCAACAAATGCATTACACTCCATGAATGATAAGACTAATCACTGGGATGATGATAGCGATTTAGTGCAAAACTACCAAAAAGAAAAAGATTTGAATAGGTACAAAAAAATGGAACGCTCTAAAAATAAGCGACACCCTATGCCCAAAAAAAAGCATAAAAACAGAGCAAATGGTAAAAAACCTTATACAATAGACTAATTCTCTCTCTTTCAAGTTAACGCCTCATACCACCCTATCCCCAAACATAAGATCAAGAGCAGGCTTAGGCACCCCCGTTGCAAATAGCCTCAAGCCTGCTAAACTAAAGGAGAATCGTAATGTTTTAATATTTTCACATACAAATCTAATGGAGTTCCTTATGAAAAAGTTCTTTACTCTTATCGCCCTATCCAGCGCATTGGTTCCTGCCATTCACGGCATGGACACAAACTTGCCTGCAGATGTACAAAAAAAATACGATAACCTGACAGCACTCATCCAAAATGCAGATATTGAATCTTTTAAACCTGCATTTGATGGGACAACCCTGCCAACTGAATCTATCGCTGCTTTACGAAACACGGTAGCTGAGACAAAAACAACAGTTACCAAAGAGTTGGAAGCTATAGGTGACAAGACCAAGAGTTGGTCAAAGATCGTCAAGGGCGGATTGACAACTTTCCTTAGCGGATGGGCTGGATTAGCCGCTCCTGCTACTGGCGCCATGATATTATTCGATCCAGCATCAATGAATAACGCCTTAATCATGTTTCTTGTAGCAGCAGTATTACCAGTAGGCATACCTTGCATGATCATTATGCATGGCATTGAAAAAATTAAGAATAGCGCTACAAGTATAACTACTAACCGTAGTATCGGGGCAATAATCGCTCTGGCTTGCCTTGGCGCCGCTTACAAAGGCATTCCATATGGCCTTAAAACATTCAAAGCTGGTTGGAACTACAAAGAACATCTACAAAACATGCTTACTAACCTTGATGCAATCGATGCGCACATCGCACAAGCAAAGGCATAAAACGCACATAACCCAATGATCATCAAACAAATAGAACAATTTATTCAGCAACATAATTTAATACCTGAAGGCTCAACCATTGTGTTGGGCCTTTCTGGTGGCCCAGATTCACTCTTCTTGTTGCATCTGCTGGCTAGACTCCATACAAAAGGCGCAATCTCTTTGATCGCCGCACATCTGGATCACCAATGGAGAGAAAATTCCCACAAAGACGTTCAATTTTGCCTTGAGGCGACACAAGCGCTTGGCATCCTTTTGATAGTCGGCAAAGCATCAGAACTTACACCAGACAAGAAATGGAACGGCTCCTTGGAAGAATTAGGCCGCACCATGCGCCGACAATTTCTGACCAATGTCGCCAAAGCACACAATGCAAACCTCATTGCACTGGGACACCATGCACAAGATCAACAAGAAACCTTTTTTATTCGCCTTATACGTGGCGCAAGCCTGGCAGGATTGACTGCCATGCACCCAAAACAAGGCATTTATATTCGCCCCTTGTTGCAAACCAACAAAAGCGATATCATTGCATATCTTGAACACAATAACATTGCCTATTTAACTGATCCGACTAACACTTCACCGGAATATTTGCGCAACCGCATTCGCAACACCGTATTACCCGCATTACAAAATTGTGACAGCCGATTTGATCAGAATTTTTTGGAAACACTCAATCGTTTACACGCAACAGAAGATTATTTGAACGAACAGACTCAGCAACTATTTAAAGAATGCACCCGCATTGAAAACGATTTTGTCTGGCTCAATGTAAACCAATTGTTGAACTTACATCCCATCATGCAACACCGCATTATCATGGAATGGCTCATACGCGCTCGCGTACCATTCACACCAACAGAAAGCTTTTTACAGGAAATTATTCGTTTTTGTAAGCAATCGGGAAGCAAAAAACATATGATTCATCGCAATTGGATGCTGATCAAAGAAAAGGAATGGATTACCATCCAAGCTACAATTCCTACCAATCTTTACAAGGAAATTATTTAGAGAATCTGGATTGCCACGCCCATAAAGATGGGCTCGCAAAGACGATCGGGAGTTTTGCGAAAGTGTTTCGCCTTTAAACTTATATGCGGTACACTATGGAAAAGTAATGAGCTTAAACGATCCAATTGTCTAGGGAGAGTATGTTCAACACACCACCACCACTTTCCAGAAAAACAAAAATTATCATTCTTCTCCTGGTACTTTTGCTGCATCTCCTTTTATTAATCCCTTTTATCACCACAGAATTTACGTTTTTACCAAAGTCACCACTCGAACAAAAAGTTAAAGAGTTACATAAAAAAGTGCACAAAATAAAAGATGAAGAACCTGAAGAATGGGGCACGCTCAAATCTCGCGCAACACAGATGAGTGCACCGGTTATTTTGGTTGATGATGACAAGGATGAATCGGCTACGGAGCGGATACAGGGAAGACAATCCAATTCAAGATGAGCCCGAATCTACAGAAAAAAATGAATCCGATCAAGATCTGAAAAGTGAAGACACACCGCAACCAACCTTAATTGATATTCCAGAACACGAAGGCACTCGCCTAATCGAACAAAAAAAAGAAAAAAAGCCTGCAGACGTACAACCCACTGAAACTCCAAGCCCTAAATCACCTAATGAAAAAAAAGCTGCCCCTAAGACACAACAAAAAAAACCAACACCGACACCTGCTAAGCCAAACGTTCCACCGAAAAAACCCGCCGTCATTAAACCGCGGCAGCCGCAACCCTCTCAACCAAAGCTATCACTCGCGCAACTAGCACAAGGCTTTACCGACCACATGAAACATGAAGGTGATTATACAATTTCTATGTCCGGTAATGACAGCGCAAAAGCAACTGAATCACAACTTAAAATTGGTCGCTTTTTACAACGAATTATTGGATGCGTCCAAAATGCGTGGAGAGGTAACATAAACCGTTACCCATTATCTCATCCGGTTATGATCAGTATACATTTCACGATTGTCATTAACAAAAATGGCACCCTAAACAAAGTTAACATTGATAAATCAAGCGGAAATCAATCGATAGATAACTACATTAAACTCATTATCCAAGACGCAAGCACATCATTCCCTGCCATACCGGATTATATGAGCCATGATATATGTTCCATACGTTGTACACTCGATGAAATTAGGTTACCTGAAGGACCTCCTGGCTACACCATACGCCAATAATCCGTCGTCGCACTTTCGCGCTTCCAGTCTTCGTTCCATTGTCGCCCCGACCTTCGTTAAAACTTCCTCCTTCGCTAAAGCTTCGGCGGACAGGTCGGCGGGCACGGCAAGGCTATGACGGACACATAAAGCTTCGACGGGCATGATGACGTGATTAACCAGGACAAAATGTAACATCGATAGAAAGACAAACAAAAGAATGGGTGGACATATGGACACTTTTTTTTTATAACTGGTCAACAATTCTCCACTCGGAAATATAAATAAAGGAAGTATAATGGCCAAATTTGTTATTATCGGCGCAGGATTAACTGGCCTTTCAGCAGCGTATCACCTAGAAAAAAGAGGTTTTTTTGATTACACACTCTTTGAAAAAGAATCATCCATAGGCGGCCTCTGTCGGTCAACGTTGCAAGATGGTTTCACCTTCGATTTTACTGGCCACTTACTCCACACAAGCGACACGTATTTTCGCAATCTACTTGAAGAACTGGTAGGCCTTGAACAACTCAATGCAATAGAACGTCGCTCGTTTGTCTATTCTGAAAATACCTACACCCATTATCCGTATCAAATTAATTTACATGGCTTGCCTCCCGCTACCATTATCGACTGCATAACTGGCTACGTACAACGACCAATCACAAAAAAAACGCCAAAAACATTTCCTGAATGGGTCAATAATAATTTCGGTAAAGGATTTGGAAAGCATTTTTTTCTACCCTATCAACGAAAAATTTTTGCCTATGATCCTCACAAACTTTCAGCAAGCTGGACAGGACGTTTTGTGCCAAGCACCTCATTAGATAAAATTATTCATGGCGCACTGGAAAAACCAACTCACGAATCAATAGGCTATAATGCCAACTTTCTGTATCCAAAAAAAGGGGGCATTTTTTCTTGGGTCAACACCTTTGCCACCTATATCACAAAACCAATTAACACCAATTTTTGCGTGAAGCAGATTAATCTTAAAAACAAAATCGTATCATTCACCAATGGACACATTGAGCCCTTTGACGAGCTCATTACCACTATGCCACTTGATACACTGCTCGGCCTTTTACAAGAAAAAACAGACACCGCACTACAAACCGCGCGCAAACATCTGCTCTGCAATTCGGTCATCAATTTTAATCTTGGTGTAAATCATCCTGATCTGTCAGACAAACATTGGATTTATTTCCCTGAAAAACAGTATCCATTTTATAGAATTGGTTTTCCCCATAATTTTTCTGAACATATGGCGCCCGCTGGACACAGTTCTTTGTATGGAGAATTTTCACATATCAACAAATCACCTGCGTGGATTAACCGCACCCTTAAAGAAGCGATTATCGCTACAAAAAAGTTATTTTCCATCAGTGATGCCGATATTGCGACCGAATGCATCATGCCGATTAGTCATGCATATGTTATCTATGATTTTTGGCGAGAAAAACATCTACCAAAACTACTGACAAAACTACAAGAACAGCATGTCCATTCAATTGGCCGCTATGGCGAGTGGAAATATGCGAGCATGCAAGAAGCAGTGCTTGATGGCAAAAAAATTGCGAATACCCTTACGGTAATACCCGCAAGACGTTTACATGCTATGCAAGATATCAGTACGTCAACGGTTGTAACGCCATCTTCCGAAATCGTAGACAAGCCAGAAATTGAACAAAAATAAAAGAGAAGGTTGTTTCTATGTTAACACATGAATACTACAAAAATATGCCCATTTTAGTCACGGGTGGATGCGGATTTATCGGCTCACACGTGACACAAAGACTTGTCGCATATGGCGCAAAGGTAACCGTTCTGGATGATCTATCAACCGGTAGCCTCGCCAATATTGAAAACATAAAGCACAAGATTAACTTTATACAAAAAAACATTGTAGACTTCAGATACCTGTATGCATGCTTGCAAAGAACAAAAATTTATTTTCCATCATGCTGCGTACATTTCTGTACCGGGATCGATTGAAAATCCCACCCTATGCCATGAAACAAATGTTATGGGCACCTTTAATCTTCTTGAAGCGGCGCGACAAAATGGTGTAGAACGATTTGTATTTGCATCCTCTGCGGCAATATACGGGCAGCGTGAAGGTATATGCGATGAAACTATGCAACCACACCCAAATTCACCCTATGGCTTTTCAAAATTAATTAATGAAATCTACGCACAACAATATGCGCATAACTTTGGATTAAACACTATCGGATTACGCTACTTTAACGTCTATGGCGACAACCAAAATCCCCATGGCACCTATGCGGCCGTCGTAACAAAATTGCGTTACCAAATGGCACACAACCTACCCATAACCATTTTTGGTGACGGCACACAAACACGTGACTTTATCCACGTCAGTGAAGTGGTAGATGCAAATCTTACTCTTGCCCAATTGGATCCCACAACCACCCAAGGTCAACTATTTAATATCGCAACCGGTACCAGTATTTCTTTGTTAACCTTGATCGATCAACTTAAAAAGCAACACCCAAATTACACCGGAGAAATATACTTTGAGCCAAGACGCGCAGGAGACGTTACCGATTCACGCGCCGATTGCTCAAAATATAAAAACATATGCTCACCTCACGCCACTAACGCTCTTGGCCCCCTGCGGCACACCACTGCACAAAAATCACCCACGGTACAAATAGGATAAAAACCCCATTGATCCAATAAAAATGCTGAGCAAGAAATAGAAAAAAAATTGGAACGTGCTATACTCTTATTTGTAGAGACCGATTTATCCAACCCACAATTTATTCTATTGCATACTTATGAACAAAAAAGACTATTATAAAATTTTAGGTGTTGCCCAAACAGCATCTGCTGATGAAATTAAAGATGCATACCGCAAACTTGCACTTAAATATCATCCTGATCGCAATCCTGACAACCAAGAAGCTGAAAACAAATTCAAAGAAGCTGCAGAGGCATACGAAGTTCTTTCCGATCCTGAAAAGCGACGCACGTATGATCAATTTGGACATGAGGGCGTAAGCGGCATGGGTGGCCATGGTGGTCATGGCGGCATGAACATGGATGATATCTTTGAAAGCTTTGGCGATGTTTTTGGCAACATATTTGGCCAACAACAACAGCGCAAAAGCACGCGCACTGGTCCTCAGGCGCAACGCGGACATGATCTTGCAAAAGAACTATCCATTACCCTCAAAGAAGCATTCCTTGGTGCAAAAAAAGAAATTAGTTATTATCACTTTTTCTCCTGTGAAACCTGCAAGGGTAAAGGGGTAAAAGCAGGTACCAGCACACAACAATGCTCAACATGCAAAGGTGCGGGTCAAATTCAACACCGTCAAGGCTTTTTCATGTATACCCAAGCATGTCACACTTGTGGCGGACTCGGATACATTATACCATCCCCCTGTGCGACATGTAGCGGACAATCACGCATTCAACAATACGATAAATTTAGCGTTACCATTCCACAGGGTATCACTGATGGTGCTGAATTACGCATTCCCGGAAAAGGCGATGCTGGTGTGTATGGTGGTAGCAGCGGAGATCTGTTCATACGCGTTCAAGTGCTGCCAGATAAAAAATTTAGCCGCTCTGGAGACGATTTAGTTTGTCATCTTATGTTGACCTATCCGCAACTGGTTCTTGGCTCTCAAATTGAAATGGAAAGCATTGATGGCACCATGGAGACTATCAAAGTTCCCCGTGGCTGTGCGGTCGATGAAAAAATTATTGTACCAGGCAAAGGATTTCACAAACTGCGCAGTGCGGTACGTGGTAATTTGGTGGTCATTGCTGAATGCCACATTCCAAAGAAGTTATCAAAAGAAGCTAAACAAGCGCTCACTGATTATTCAAATCTTATCGGCACGGATACAAGTTCAGAAAGTGGTGGTTTTATTTCAGGATTATTTAAGAAATTTTTAGGATAGATAGAAATCCCGGCCTTAAAACCGGGACTTTTTTTACGGTAAAAAATAAGGAGCATAAGAAATGATAATCGATAATGTAGACATAACACCCCTATTGAAAGCATTTAAAAAATTTGAATCTTTTAGGCAAAATTTAAACACCGAACAAGAACAAGCCGGTGCAATTCAAGCATTTGAATATTGCTATGAACTGTCGTGGAAGTATATGCGAAAATTATTGGCTGTACGTGGAAAAATAGTAAATTCACCACGAGAAACATTCCGTATGGCTGCCCTTGAAGGATTTATAACTGATCCAGAAATATGGTTTGATTTTATTGAAAAAAGAAATTTGACCGTTCATACCTACCAAGAAGAGAATGCATTGAAAGTGGTAAATACTCTGCCAACTTTTTCAGCAGAATTACAAAAGTTTCTTAAAAAAATTGGGGCCTAATATGCTTATTATGGAACCAAGACACTATAAAATTGTTCAAAATATCTTATCCAAATATCCATACACATTTTATGCATTTGGTTCGCGAGTTCGTGGCAATCCTAAACCACTATCTGATCTTGATTTGTGTTTTTTTGAAGACATACCATGGAATGTTCGTTCCCATATTAATGAAGACTTTGAAGAATCTAATTTGCCCTTCACGATTGATATTGTTGATTGGAATGCATGTTCTGCTGAATTTCGTGCAAATATAAAGCCAGATTTACTCCGTATCCAAGGCACCAAACAAATTCCAGAGTAAATAAGAATCCCGGCCTTAAAACCGGGACTTTTTTAATATTTTTTATTTTAAAATTCTAAAAAGAAAGGTTTTTCAGAAGGTGTTTTTTTATATACCTCTTCTAATAACTCAGGATAATCTTGAAGAGTAAGCTTTACTACAGTTCTTATGTCTTTGCCTATTGACATATACCTAATATCACCGAATCTCTCATCTATTTTATTGTTAATAAATGTCAACAACATAGCCGGAGAGGTCTTTTGCTCTGAAAAATTTTGACATATTTCTTCATTCAAAAATGGCAGACGAATATTCGTAGAAAGATAGGTGGCTAATATTTCTGCTGAAGGTAATTGAACTTCAGTATTCATAGCGTATGTCATAGCACCGATATTCAATACCGCCACTAAAAATAACTTATTTTTCATCTGTTTGTCCTTTTTTTTAGGATTGTTTAAAAATTTCTCTTATCAATCATCATCCAATCCATCATACAATGCTACATCCCACTTAGCAATTTCCTCTTGGAATTCAGGATCTTCTTTTTGAATGACATAAGCTTCATTTGCTTGGATGAGTATACTTTCTCGTTCGTGCAGTTCAATACTCACTTTTATTGCCATTATAATCTTGCCTGTTGCTTATTCTGCTGCTTATTAAGATTCAATGAAAAAAGAACTTCCAAAATTTTATTTCTTTCTTCTTCAGTTATATCAGAAAACATACCGCGTCTACGTTTAGAAACGTCATCTGCCCATGTATGTACTAACCCAATAAGCTTTTTTTTAGCAAGAGTTTCACGAGCCAATGCCCCTTCTATACCAACAATAATATTTGCACATCCAGCGTCAGACAAAGCATTCTTAATCGTTACTTGACCAGGTAAAGCAATAATTAAATCTCCACCTTTATCATGCGTCCGAAATACTTTGAGAGCAGCTTGTATAACTTTTTCTCGTTTAACGTTGTCTACATAACCGTACAAAGAGCTCACATAATCCTTACCTTCATTACACTCCGCTATATCGCTATCAATAATCCTGATAATATCGTCTTCAAATTGAGCATATACCAAAGCTCTCTCTGTACATGGCACATCCCAACCTACTTGTTTCAAAGCATTTTCATATCCTTTTTCTAGCGGCGTACTTATTGCCTCTTGGCCATGTACTCGATTTGGCCCCATTGGGTAAACCATACTTACATTCATACATGCAACAATGGTTAATAAACTTCTCTTAATCATACGTCTTATCCTTTGTTTTGTGGTTACTTTTTTTATAATTTTGCCTGCATAGCATACGTTGATTTTTCAAAAACAAACAACATCTGGTTTGGTTCATGCAACGTTGACGTAGCACACTGTGTTCTTTCTAAAATGAGCCACCGCTGATACACTTCCGGTGCTCTACTCAAAATGCACTCTACAATTTTTACTCTCTCGCTTTCAGTTATCCATGCCAAGGGAGGGCGATCATACTCGCGTATACATTGGTCAACAACGTTAATAATTTTTGCTAAAGATGCAGTAAGCTCATTGAAATATCTATGTATCTTTGTTCTGAAAACAAAATCACCAAATCCTGCATCGCGCAAAGATTTTTTAATCTCAGCCCTTTCTGGTAAAGAAATCTGAATATTCATCACTTTTCTGGCTTCTTCATCCATTGCATGTGCCATCACACCACTATGCAATAAGACGACGACTAAAAACAGATTCCTTTGTATCATCAAAATATTCCAAGATAACGCTTTAAAAATTAGAATGTTTTTTTTACTATAACTTCGCCTGCTGCTGATTGTCTTTTACTCTTTTCTCAAGGGCAAGTAATGCTTCATATACCTCCGGTGACTCACTCAAAATACACTTCAAAACTTGTTCTTTTACTAACGGTGCAAAATCTTCTATTACTTGAATCCCTACACCCTGTCGTTGACGCTTTGCTTCATCACGCAAATACTGAGGGTAATAGTCCACGTATGCACCAATTTTATTTAAAAGCCATACCGGACGCACCTCTTTATTACCCAAAAACTGATCTAGATGAGTCATATTCACAAACACCTCAAATCCACCATTATAAAGATATGCCCCTATTTTTTCCGCTGAAGGCAATTTTACGGTTAAAGGCAAGGTACTCGCATTATCCATTGCCTGAGCAGTAGCAATGATGGTACATGTAACAACTACTAAAAATAAATCTCTTTTGAACATCGATCGATCCTTTAATTGTGCGTGTTTGTGTTTTAAAATCATATTAATTTGACATACTCTCTACAAAAAAACAATCAGTTCATCATAATATCTTCAAATCCCAATTCTTCGTTTTTTAATAACCTTCTGTGACAAACCAATTGAACGCTGCTGTGTCATGCCAATCTTATGCAACATTTGATAAAAAAATTCTCGATCAGGACCTTTTACAACCGCCTGTTCATGCGCTTCAGCAAGCACAACTGGATATCCATGCCCTTTAATGCTTTGATCAAGTATGATTTGTGCAACCTTATCAACCAGTTTTTCATCCTGAGCAATCCAACCGGGAATTTCTACGCGACCAACTTCTGTACCCACATGCAAATAAAAAAAGTGTGGACGCAATGCCTTGGGGTAATAAGAACTAATTTCTGAATGATTTTGAAATACAATGGAACGAGTATTATCAGATAAAAAAAATGAGGCTATCTGTGCATCAACAACTTTGTCTACAACCTTGCCAAGATCTTGTTGCGCTACATCAAAATTACACAACGCAATGCGCACTAAATTCACCAACTCCTTACTTTTGGTCAAACTAATATAACCAGCATTCAGAATGCGCGCATCATACAACTGATGAAGCGTCGCCAAATATTTATGCAAGAAAAGTTCACGTAACGTAGTATCTTTTGCTTCAAGGTGCCAGAAGATAAGCGATCCATCAAAAAGCAGCACACATGGCCCATCATCAAGCAGTTCATTTTTCACCCGCATTGCCATATCAAGCCCTGAAAAAAGCTCCAAGTCTTGACGAATGCCATTCACCGTATCCTGCGCCTGTTCACCATATTCCAATTCAGGAAAAACATGTGGTTCGCATGCAAACAGCACAGGATTGTCCGTAACGCCATAGTGCAGCACAACTGAACCAATATTAATCAAAAAACAAGAATTACCTTGATGGCGATCTGGATAAATTTGCGACCCATCAACGGAAATAACATGATAAGGAAGTGTGGGCATGGTAACCGGAATAGCTTCATCTAATCTACCCTGCCAAGATGGTAATGGCCAAGGGGAAGTAATTTCTCTAATTTTATAGACAAAGGTTGGATCGTTAGCGATTTTTACCCATGTTTCACGTGCAATAGTGTAGGCCTGTGTATTATCAGCAAAAAGCTTACCTGCTACTTGCTCGAGGGCTTGCATAAGTTTTGCGTGGTTGAGCATAGATGGTTACTCCTTAGATTGAAAATCTCGTTCGTGCTGAGCCTGTCGAAGCATAAACGAGGACCTACCCTTCGACAAGCTCAGGGCGAACGGTCCTAATAATTACTTTTTATGAATGCCGCCACGCCTTCTTGTAATGCTTGCAGCGGTAATAACGCACACTTAAGCCGTATTGGGCCAAGTTCAATGCCAAGCACCGTCTGCAAAAATTCCTTGTTAAGCGCTGCAATATCATCAATCGATTTATTAATAACTAATTCTGTCAACAAAGATGCGGTTGCTTGACTAATCACACAACCGGTCCCTTCAAACGCTATTTTAATGAGTACACGCTCTTGTATACACCCCTCCATGGCAACCTTATCCCCACAGGACGGATTGTACACTCCGGACTTAAAATCTGCTTTGTCCAGCGTGCCGCGATTGCGCGGATAACGATAATGATCCATGAGTGTTTGTTGGTAGAGGTCCATGATTTCCTTACAATGATTCAAAAAGAATAACCTTATTCTCTTCTACTTTAGCTTATTTTAGGGCGGTTGACCAGCACCTGCTCGGGCAATATCTGGCTTTACCAGTCCTTGTGCTTTTCTTCCACCCCTGCTAAAGTACATACCTGCTATACACACTCACATTTATCATCAAAGGTCGCATTTCATGTACAAAATACGCAACGCGCTGCTCTACTGTACTCTCATTTTATTAAGCACATCCTATCACCCTCTTACCGCACCAGCCAACGACACAGCACCCAGTTTTAAAACTTCAAATGAAGTAACTCGCGTTGCAGAACTACCCAGAAGTACGACCGCGCATATTATATTTGATTTGGGCGGCGTATTAATCGATACAAAAAAAGCAAGCCTCGTGTGGCGCTTAGGGCCTAAAAGATTGGCATTTTACTGGTTTTTTACCGGCAAAAGCCCTCATGCACTCAGGCAAACATTATATACGGTCATGAATTCTGTAGAACGACGGTATGACAATACCCCTCGCGCCTATGATGATGCAGGATTGCTTATACCTTCACTCATGTACAACTGGCTGAGTGGAAGACAGACTAATGAGCAAATTCTAAGCAAACTTACCCATGCAATTGCCCTGCATCCAGAATGGTTTATCAATCATGCAGAACAAATTATCATACAAAAACTCATAGAAATAATGTTTACTCCCAAAAAATTTATTGCAACCCGCACCTTCATATCAAAAGGTATACATCTGGTCAAAGCGTGCAAAGAAAAAGGATTCAAAGTATATATTCTGTCCAACTGGGACGTTGAATCATTTGAGCTATTACGTGAACAAAATCCATCTGTTTTTAATCTATTTGATGGCATCGTTATCTCTGGCCAATACAATTGCCTAAAGCCGAACCCAGAACTCTATCAAATATTCCTGAACAGATTTAATCTACACCCCCGTGATTGCGTTATGATTGATGATCGCATAGAAAACATACAAACTGCGCGCGCGTTGGACATTCATAGCATTCACTACGCATCTTCTGAAAACCATTCTAAAGATGGTCATAACTTTAAAGCAATTGAAAAAGAAATAATTGCATGGGTACGTTATACCGCAAAAGAAAAAAACTCTTGCATGACATACGTTAATTAAGAATGCTTTTAAATTTCTATGGTTTCGCGTACTCGTCTGATAAGAATAGGTAGCAATGCCAACAATCCGAGTAACACAAGCGCCAACATAATCTGAGGTGAAAGAATATCTTTCATAGAACCAATAGAACCTAATTGCTGGCCAGCAAACGCATATATTGCCAACAATGGCAATGAACCAACCGCAGCCGTCCATACAAACGTAACTATTGAAACATCGGTAAGACCCGCAACCGTCGCTATCACAAAATAAGGAACCACACTCATTAAATGCATCGTTAAAAGATAACTGTATCCGTAAGAATTTACACGAGCATTAAATTGTGCCAACTGCGCTGCATAGCGCCGACGAATGGTATTGGAAATAATATAGCGTACTATTAAAAACAATGTAGTAACGCCGGTGATTGCCCCTACAAATGCATATAATAAACCGAAACAGGTCCCAAACAAAAAGCCCCCAAGCAACGTTAATGGGCCCACTACGGGCATGCCGATAGCAATGATGAACGCAAAAGAAATAATATAAATACCAATAGATGCTGCATAATTTTGATCTACAATGTCCATCAACCAGGCACGATTATCTCTCATTCGTTCAAGAGAAAAATATTTTGGAAGAGAAAAGTACCAAGCCATGCATATAACACCCGCTAAAAACAAAGAAAAAACTATTACTTTACCACATTTTTTATTCATCAAAGATACCTTGTATTATTAAGCAAAAAACTTTCTCAGTATTTGCAGTATACCATTACACCCCAAGCTTTCAACATACTCCTACTCTAAACACATCAACGTCGACGCATCAGCACCGGTAATTTGTTCTAAAAATGCCAAATTGTTGATTTTAAATATAGCGCCATATTAAAATAATTGTATGAGTAACAATTTGTACTCCTTTATCAAGGAAAGAACACTATGAAAAATCTCATAAAAATTTGTATCTATAGTCTGCTTACTTGCGCACCTTGCCACGCATTTATTTATCGTATCGATGCATTACGACCTATACACAACCAACATCCACTGATACTATGCTTAAGTGACTTTCATGATAAAACTCATCCAGAAACACATCCTCAACAAAAATACGTAGACAACTTGTTAGATCAACTCGTGAAAAAAAACGCGTATGTGCTCGTTGAAGATTTAAGCTCTCCTAACACAAACACCGGCATAACTGGATGTGGCAATTTTTCTGTTGATTCACGTGGCGGCATACTCGGTGGGTTAAGCACAACGTGTAAACAAAAAAAAATACCGGTCGAAAATGTTGAATACCGTTTTTGCCGAGTAGCTGCATTCGGCCCCGTATTAAATCACCCAAACCTATCGCCAACTAGTTTGGATTCCGCTAATAAAATTAGCATAGATGCGATATATGCTGAAATAAAACACGCAATAGAACGTGTACAATCATTTCGTGATGATCCAGATTTACAAAAACAATATGCTCAAGCTATAAAACATGTGCTTGATGAACTAATAGACTTGCATTTACAAGGCACATCTCACACGAGTATTGCGAGCTATCTTACACAGCAAACCACTCCCGTGATGCGACCAGATGCACTTAAGCGCTTACTTACCTTTGATAGCGGATTACTTGATATGAACTTTGTGCATGGAGTATTACAAGCACGTGATAAAAACATCATAGTCATTATTGCAGGAGGTGCACATGTTAATAATGTCTGTGAGTTACTAGAAAAAAATGGCTACAAACGGGTTTACAATACTCCCGTTGCCTATGTTCAAGACCATAACCTTAACAGCTGTATAGGTTCACGCATTATTGATGAAAACTATTGTGTTAAGCCACAGGCAGTTGACTTGCATGCGATAGATCAATTTATTGATACGACACCCACAAACTAAGGTCCGTTCGCCCTAAAGCATTAAAGATTTTTTCTTAGTAAAAATTTTTAGACAAGTATGCACGTCCAGAATCACCAAAGATCATAACCGCCAAATCATCTTTTTTTAGTTTTTTTGCATATTCATACGTAGCGTGCGCAGCTGCACCGCTTGTTGATCCTACAAGCAATCCATGATTTCTCGCCAAAACTTTAAGCATGGCAAACGCTTGCTCATCAGATACTTCAATAATTTCATCTACCAGATCATAACTCATTACTGGCGACATAAAATCTAGCCCAATACCTTCAAGTTTATATGGCTTTGGATTTCCTTTGGTAGCACGGAATGAATTGGTAGAATCAAGTGCAATTACTTTAATGTCTGGATTTTGTTCTTTTAAATATCTACCCGCACCACTCACGGTGCCACCGGTGCCTGCGCATGCAAAAAAATGAGTAATTTTACCCTCTGTTTGCTGCCAGATTTCTGGTCCAAGCAATGTATAATGTGCGAGTGCATTTATTGGATTAAAGTACTGATCAGGCATAAATGAATTTGGTGTTTCTGCCTGTATTCTACGCGCAACGCTATGATAACTACGCGGATCTTCAATATATTCTGTTGGAGGACACACGACTACTTGTGCACCATATGCTTTAATCGTTTCTAGTTTTTCTTTGCTTATTTTTTCAAACACACAAATGATAACGTTATATCCTTTTGCGGCACCGATCATGGCGCTTGCAATGCCTTGATTACCAGAAGACGCATCAATAATGGTTCCACCTGGTTTGAGTAGACCATGTTTTTCAGCATATTCGATCATATACGATGCTGAACGATCTTTCACGCTCCCACTTGGATTGAGATATTCTAATTTTGCATATACTGGTGCAGGTGTATCAAAATTAATACGCACGAGCGGTGTGTTACCAATTGCATTAATCACATTACTATACATACATACCCTTTCGCAGCAGTAGATTTCATTGTATTTATTTATAGTTTATTCAAGTAGTGTATAGCAAGTTTATATGCAAGGCTACAAGCACCAATAAAAAAGTTACTTTTTAAACAAATTTTTTGTAGGTTTAAAACTAACGTATCAATCACAAAAAGAACTAGGCCCTTACACAAAAAATTGGGTTCTTCATGAAGCAAAAAAATTATATCCACGTTGTCTACATAATCACCAAACTTGAACTTGGTGGTGCACAAAAAGTATGTCTCGAACTTTTTAATGGATTACAAAATGGACAGATATCTTCTCATCTTATTTCTGGCGCACAGGGTACATTGGTTGATACGGTAAAACAAAATGAGCAGGTTATTTTGCTCGACAACTTTAAACGAGAATTTTCACTCACTACTATCTTGCATGAGCTACGTTGCCTCTGGAATCTGATTATACAATTACGGTCTCTCAAAAAAGTACATCCTACCATCATTGTTCACACACACAGCACCAAAGCAGGAATTATCGGCAGATGGGCAGCTTGGTGTGCTGGCATAAAAACACGCATACATACCATACATGGTTATGGATTTCATGATCATCAATCATGGTTGCTCTGGATCCCTTTGTACTTACTTGAATTAATTACAAGCATTATTACCACCCATTACATTTGCGTTTCATCAGCAGATGTCGCAACCGGAACGCGATTATTTCCCTTCTTTGCACGTAAACATTCTCTTATCCGTGCTGCAGTCGATCAACAACAATTTTATATTCCTGCACGTATAACTTCGATGGATGAATCTACGATGGATACATCTGTGATGAGTACATCTACAATGGATACATCTACGATGCGTGCATCTACGGTGGAAGAACCTACAGTAAACCCATCTACCAAATCTACTTTTATCTTTGGCACAATTTCCTGTTTTAAGCCTCAAAAAAATCTGTTTGATTTACTTAATGCGTTTGCTTTTGTCCATCAGCATAACCCGCATGCTCGTCTTGAAATAATTGGCGATGGCACTCAACGTCAGGCGATTGAAGATTGGATTAAAGAACATAACCTTACCAAAGTAATAACTTTACATGGCTGGCAAGCACAGGTAGCACCCATTATGTTAACTTGGGATGCATTTACGCTCAGTTCTCTCTGGGAAGGGTTACCATGCGCCATTATTGAAGCACGTCTTCTTAAGCTTCCCGTGATATGTTATGACACCGGTGGCATCAAGGATATTATTCTTCATGAAAAAAATGGATTATTATACTCGCAAAAAGATTGGCGCGCACTTGGTCATGGCATGCTCGCCATTACTCATGACAAAACGCTGTATGCAAAGCTGCAAAAACATGCGGATGATTTAGGTGCTTTTAAAACTACGCATATGATCAGCAAGCATATCGAACTGTACACGCAGCTTACCAATGGCAAATGACCATATAATCAAGATGTGCACCATACTTTGGTCTACGCTTTTATAATTTCGATCACTACATTTTTATCATCTAATGGCCGTGATGCACGCAAACACTGCGTCACTACTTTTTGACCATAGCTGTATGAAACCCAAGTCTGATGCACCGTAAATACTAAATCATCTGATTGAAGTATCAATAATGGTATTTGTTGATACGTCAAAAGCAAACCGTTGCCATGTGTATGTGCAACAATATCTGATGCTAGTGTGAAATTCCAATTGCATGTGAGTTTTTGTTGTTCGTTACCACCAATCCATATGTCATTAATCTGCACGCATGTATCCATCTACTTTTACTTGACGCGTACATTGCAACCCCAAACGTGCATACAAAGTGTGTTGCGCTTGTAAAGATATAGTGTCGTCACGAACAAGAGGAGCTTCACAGACAGATCTTTCTGGTACATGCAATACAAATAGTTCATCAGATAACAAAACTGGTTCTATACCATCTATACAACTCATATTATGCACAGCAACTGACCTGAAATAATTACGCCACATAGCTGACGGTGTATACACAAAACTACCAGGATCAATTATCACCGGAATACCATTAACCGCAAGCGTAATGCTCCCAATATCATTGTGAAAATGACCAGTTGGTTGCAGCGCATTATATGCATGATGGCGTAGGGTAATGTGCCAATTATTAGTTTTGACAATTGATAATCCAAATTGAGGAAAATGGGCAGCAGGTGATGAATTGACCGGAGACGTACCTACAACTGAAGATGTGTGCATGTGTGCAATAATACGTTGGCGTAAGCCCATACTGCAATACCTTGCCTGAATCATTATCCCCAATTGCAACTATCATGCCATCATTCACCGTGCACCAATTAATAAAATCAAACATGCGTGACAACGTTGTCTGGAAATGTTCCGGTACCTGAATATTCATTTCCTGAAACAAAAGATGTGCATGATAAAAAAGCTCTGTTACCAACACATGATAATGAGTCGAACCTTCATAACTGGTACCTTCAGCAAAAACCTGTTTTTTAAATTCACTCAGAATTTCCTGAACCACCCACGCACGTTTTTTATCTATTCCCGGTAAATCACCAAAAAACCAACACAAATAAAGATAGGCAACGAGATTAGAAAGATAATGATTATTGGTGCGTGAATCGTAATATTCCCAATTGTTTTCCAAGTAGGTCATATGGTCATACAAGCTACTGATAAACTGTTCACGAAAATTTGTCCATCTATGCTTTGTCATGCCCGCCATCTTATGCAACGGCGGATTAAAAAATCCCCATGCAACTATCCAATTAATCGCACGAATACCTACTTCCATAGGACATAGCCAATTAATACCACATAAATACGGATTACTATCAAGCCAATCGGTCACATACCGCTGAAACGCATCTGAATACATCTGCTCATTGGTATATTCATATGCTTTTCCCAAAACGTACAAATACTGAAAACGTGACAGCTCCCACGGTACTTTTATATCTTTAACATAGGTATCTTTGGCTCCTTGCTGAATGCGCAGGTCGCTATAAAAAGACCCAGCATCAAACATGGTATCAACACCACTATTTTGTTGCTGCAATCGAAAATCTCTGTGCCATGGGATTTGATCATATTGCTGTGCATGTGAACCTAAAAAAGAAAACTGGTTACGCACATATAATTGTGCTTCTTCAATACACTGCTGTCTGCTTATGTCAACATCATACAATGATTGTATAGAGGATAAATTTTTTGATTTTGAACCGATAAAATTTTTATCATACGTGCGATTTCTTTGTTTATCTTGCAAAATACGATAACGCCAATATCTATTCATACAGGTAAATCGTGCGCGCATATAACCAATTTTAATGACATTGATGCAAACCAATACGAGCACTTTTTTTCACGTAATACGATAGTTTACTTAGCATAGAAATAGACTCACTAATTGAATGTGATTATTCGGTGAAAAAAGCGTATCTATTTTAAAAATTTTAACAACCAACATTTAACAACCAACAAAAACTACTCAAGTAAAAAAGGCTCCGTTTTTTGGAGCCTTTTTTATTTATTCTAAAACCAATCCGTCTACGTTTACACTACGACGTGATTTTATCTTCTTTATCACGCCGTAACATAGTGAAGGCGGATTATGCGACGGCTGGTGCCTCCAAATCTGCCAAGCGAGCACTGATATTTTCTATCACTTTATTTTGCTTCTCTATAATTGCATGCTGTTTGATCAACTCATTCAACAACAACGTAGCAAGTTCATGATATTTTACTGTTTCGATTTGACCATCAGCGCCTCTTGACACAAGAGCAGGCATTACCTTATTAACTTCTTCAGCGATTAAGCCAAATTGTTTTGTGTGTTCGGCATCAGATTTGTAGGTAAAGCTTACGGGACGAAGATCAAGAATTGGTGATGATTCTTCATTCATGTCTGATACATTTTCTTTGTATCTGATTGATGAAGAATTGGTACCAAGTTGTCCAGTAGCGGTATCAATTAGAACTGATGCTGAATTAGATATCGTAACACTGGCGATACCTGCTTGGAAATTAGCTGTCTGTGTGCCACTTGTCCAATTCTGATTACGTCGCTTTCGCCAGTAACACCGGGACTGCCAATATCAATGTTGTTGCTTCACCATCAGTGAGATTTGCACCTGCACTTATACCAATCGCGATGTTATTTCCTCCTGTATTTGACACTAGCGCATTCGAGCACCGACTGCCATATTCTCTCCACTGGTTGTGTTGGAAACCAGGGCAAAAGACCTACTGCTGTGTTGCTACCTGATCCGTTAACTTGCAGCGCAAAAGCTCCTACTGCTGTATTCTGAGACGCCGGGTTGGATTGTAGCGCCTGATAGCCAACTGCTGTATTGTGAGAGCCTGTTACATTATTACCTCAATGCCTCAAGACCAATTGCGGTATTCTTACCGCCTGTTGTATTACCATTCAGTGCTTGAAAGCCAACTGCAGCATTTCCAGCACCAGTTGTGTTAGCTCGCAATGCACCAGAACCAACTGCGGTAAGTCGAGAGACTGTATTGCTAGACAATGCCGCATTAGCCTACTGCGGTATTACTCGTTCCTGTTGAGTTTGTAACTAATGCTTGATAACCATGTGCAGTATTTTGCAAACCTGTTGTATTTGCCATCAATGCGTGATAACCGGCTGCAACGTTTGCAGTACCCGTTGTGTTATTTTGCAATGCACCAGAACCAACTGCGGTAAGTCCAGAGACTGTATTGTTAAGCAATGCCATATTACCTACTGCGGTATTGTCAGTGCCTGTTACATTAGTAAGCAATGCTTCAAAACCATGAGCAGTATTGTTACCGCCTGTCGTGTTAGCATCTAATGCTGCAAAACCAACTGCCGTATTGCTACTACCTGTTGTATTGTGCGACAATGCAGCAAAACCGACTGCAGCATTTCCAGTACCAGATGTGTTAGCTTGCAATGCACCAGAACCAACTGCGGTAAGTCCAGAAACTGTGCGTTACCGTCAGTGCACCATTACCTACTGCAGTATTGTCAGTACCAGATACATTGGCTTGCAATGCTCCTGTACCCATTGCGGTATTGTCAGTACCAGTTGTGTTAGCTTGCAGTGCACCAGATTACCAACTGCGGTATGTTCTCCGGAATACTGTACTGTTCAACAACGCGACGTTTTAGTACCAGTTGCGTTAGTTCAATGTACCAGTACCAACTGCGGTAAGCCCAGAACTGTACTTTAAGTCAATGCTTCAGAACCAATTGCCGTATTGTTACCGCCTGTTGTGTTCGCATCGATGCTCCAAAGCCAACTGCCGTATTGTCACCACCTGTTGTGTTGTGCAATAATGCAAAAAAACCAACAGCAGCATTGCGCACTCCAGATGTGTTAAATTCCAATGCACCAGAACCGACTGCAGTAAGGGAAGAGCTTGTGTTATTAAGTAATGCGCCATTACCTATTGCAGTGTTGTCAGTTCCTGTTGTGTTACTTTGCAATGCTTCAAATCCTACCGCTGTATTGTCAATACCAGTTGTATTTGCATTGAGTGCATTATATCCAGCTGCAACATTTTGAGTACCCGTGGTGTTAGCTTGCAATGCACCAGCACCCATGGCAGTAAGTTGAGAAACGGTTGTATTGGTATGCAGTGCCAGATAGCCAACTGCCACGTTATTAATACCTGTTGTGTTAGCTCCTAATGCTGCACTTCCTACTGCGGTATTCTGACTACCTGTATTGTTCAACAATGCACTAGTGCCAACTGCGGTATTGTTAGAATTTGTTGTGTTGATAGTTAATGCTTGATAACCATAAGCCGTATTGCTACTGCCTGTTGTATTAGCTGTTAACGCTTGATAACCAGTTGCAACGTTTGCAGTACCTGTTGTATTTGCTTGCAATGCACCAGAACCAACTGCGGTATGTTGTGAGACTGTATTGATTCAGCAATTGCACCAGAACCAAGTACCTACTGGTTAGTTGTTAATGCTAGAGAACTTGCCGATTGGTACCACTGATTTATTGACTACAATGCTTCATAACCAATTGCCGTATTATCAGTACCTGTTGTATTTGCGCTCAATGTCTGATGACCAGTTCCAACGTTGTGCGTAACCGTTGTATTTGATCCTAGTGAACCAGTACCCACAGCAACAAGTTGTGCGGCTGTGCTGAGTCTCAGTGCGTTAGCACCAATTGCGACATTTTGAGCGCTCGTTAAGTTAGTTGACAATGCGAAATTACCATACGCTGTATTGTTACTGCCTGTTGTATTCGCTGTCAATGCTTGAAAACCAGTTGCAGTGTTTCCACTACCGGTCGTGTTAACTTAGCACTGCTCCTGAACCAAAACCAGTATTCGTAGAACCTGTCATAGTAAAGTTACCGGCATTAGCACCAACAAAAGTATTGCTTGTTCCAAAATTATTTAAGAAAGGAACGCCACCTTTAAAAATATTACCTATTGCTGAGCTTGTTGAATTATTCATAAAGATATCACATCCAACATACAGATCACAATCTACTGATGCGGTGGTTAATACTTCTAAAAATTGTATTGTCGCGGTACATGTCACAGTTAAATCACAAATTGTGCCTGAGAATGTTGCACCTGTAGCACCCGTTGCACCAGTAGACCCGGTTGCGCCTGCACCTGGGCCAGTATTACCCATTGCACCCGTTGCGCCCGTTGCACCAGTAGCACCTGTTGTACCTGCACCCGTAGCGCCTGTTGCGCCAGTTGGTCCAGTATCACCCGTTGCTCCCGTTGCGCCGGTAGACCCGGTTGTACCCGTGGTACCTGTTGTACCTGCACCTGTAGCACCAGTTGCTCCTGTTGGTCCAGTATTCGCCAGTTGCTCCTGTTGCGCCGGTAGACCCGGTTGTACCCGTGGTACCAGTTGTACCTGCGCCTGTAGCGCCAGTTGCTCCGGTTGGTCCAGTATCGCCAGTTGCTCCTGTTGCGCCGGTAGATCCGGTTGTACCCGTGGTACCTGTTGTACCTGCACCCGTAGCGCCTGTTGCGCCAGTTGGTCCAGTATCACCCGTTGCTCCTGTTGCGCCGGTAGATCCGGTTGTACCCGTGGTACCTGTTGTACCTCCGCCTGTAGCACCTGTTGCGCCAGTTGGTCCAGTATCACCCGTTGCTCCTGTTGCGCCGGTAGATCCGGTTGTACCCGTGGTACCAGTTGTTCCTGCGCCTGTAGCACCTGTTGCGCCAGTTGGTCCAGTATCGCCAGTTGCTCCTGTTGTGCCGGTAGATCCGGTTGTGCCCGTGGTACCCGTTGTACCTGCACCCGTAGCGCCGGTTGCACCGGTAGAACCAGGGTCACCCGTTGCACCTGTTGCGCCGGTAGATCCGGTAGCACCAGTCGCACCTGTAGCACCTACACCTGGGCCAGTAGCACCCATTGCTCCTGTTGCACCAGTGTTACCTGTTGTTCCTGCACCCGTAGCACCAGTATTACCCGTTACACCTGTTGCGCCAGTGTTACCTGTCGCTCCCGTTACGCCAGTTGCGCCAGTATTACCGGTTGCGCCGGTAGGTCCAGTATGACCTCTTTTGCCCCTTTTACCTTCTTTACCTCTTTTGCCTTGCGGACCTCTCGCACCCGTTGCTCCGGTTGCGCCAGTTGCTCCGGCTGGATCCATAAGTTTAACAAATTTAGATTCAGGTTTTTCCGCATATGTACCAGTAACTATATCGATTAATTCATCGAGTGCGCCACGTATGTATGCAAATTCATTATCAGAAAGGTAATCATTATGTTCAGCAAGTACTAACTCAGCATGAGCACATGCGGCTAAGACGTCATCTTTTAAAATAATAAAATTTCCATTTTCAATATGATTGTTAAGTCTATGAATAGGAGATGACTCATCTTCATCAAGCATGCTAAAACGTGCAATAAACTCTGCGAGTTCGTTCCAATTTTCATCAAGATCAAGATATAATTGACGAGCGGCCATAGGTGACTGTTTGTTTGCCTGAGCGATGGTGGGTGATGACAACCCTAACAGGAGTGCCAAGCAAAATAATGACGATACAAAAGCTTTTTTCATAGAGATCCTTTTTTTTGGAAAGATTTTTTGGAGAAATTAAACAATGGCTTCATTCTTACGTTTCATACCAAAGCAAGAGCTAAAGTGTCAATATAAAATTTGTATTCATACGTGTATACAATTTTTACATCGAAAAAGAAGCTCCGCTTTTTTATATGCGGAGCTTCTTTTTATTATTAACAAACAGAACAGGTTAAGCGACGGCTGGCGCCTCCAAAACTGCCAAACGTGCATTAACACTTTGTATTAAACGACTTTGTTCTTCTAACATGACATGCTGTTTGTTCAATTCATTATTTTGCTTTTCTATAATTGCGTGCTGTTTGATGAACTCATTCAACAACAACGTAGCAAGTTCATGATATTTCACTGTTTCGATTTGACCATCAGCACCTCTTACCACAAGAGCAGGCATTACCTTATTAACTTCTTCAGCAATTAAACCAAACTGTCTTGTGTGTGTAGGATCAGATTTGTAGGTAAAAATTACTGGGCGAAGGCCAAGAATTGGTGATGATTCGTCTTTCATGTCTGCTACGTTTTCTTTGTATCTGATTGACGATGATACAGTACCAAGTTGTCCAGTAGTTGCATCAACTAAAACGGCTGCGCCAGTGATTGGACCAGCACCAGAAATTCCCGCCATAAATGCCGTTGTATGTATACCGATTGTACCAATTCTGATTACTCCAACGTCGCCAGAAGTTCCAACGTGCCCTATATCGATGTTAGTATTATTTCCCGCAGTAAGACTTGATCCTGCGGTTGCACCAACTGCTATATTAAAAGAGCCAGTTGTAATGTTGTTCAGTGCCTGATACCCCAATGCAGTATTACTACTACCTGCTGTGTTACTATTTAGTGCCCGAACTCCTGATGCGGTGTTCTGAACACCTGTTGTATCCCCAGACAATGCCGAAACCCCTAGCGCTGCATTACTTGCACCTGTCATGGTAAAATTACCCGCATTGTCACCAACAAAAGTATTATTCAATCCAAAATTATGAATAAAAGGTATACCATTTTTATAGACATTACCAACTGTAGAACTGAGTGAATCATTCATCAAAAGATTGCACCCAACACCAAGATCACAATCTGCTGTTGCAGTGCCTAACACTTCTAGATATTGTATAGTCGCTGTACACGTCACTATTAAATCACAAATGGTACCTGAAAACGTGAGACCAGTTGCCCCAGTTGCCCCTGTTGGACCAGTTGCTCCTGTTGATCCCGTTGCTCCTGTTGGACCCGTTGCTCCTGTTGAACCAGTTGCTCCTGTTGAACCAGTTGGACCCGTTGCTCCTGTTGAACCAATTGGACCAGTTGCTCCTGTTGATCCCGTTGCTCCTGTACCTGTTGCGCCTGTCGCCCCTGTATTTCCCGTTGCACCTGTTGGACCCGTTACACCAGTTGCCCCAGTTGCACCGGTTGAACCAGCACCAGTTGCTCCTGTAGTTCCCGTAGAGCCTGTGCTTCCAGTTGCTCCAGTTGCTCCAGTTAAACCAGTTGGTCCAGTTGCTCCAGTTGAACCAGTTGACCCAGTTGCTCCGGTGTTACCCGTAGTTCCTGTGTTTCCAGTTGCTCCAGTTGCACCGGTAGAACCAACACCAGTTGGACCAGTTGCCCCAGTACGACCAGTTGCACCAGTGTTTCCAGTTGCTCCCATTGAACCAGTTGCTCCAGTACGGCCCATTACCCCTTGAGGACCAGTTGCACCGACTGGACCAGTTGCCCCTGTATTCCCGCGTTTGCCATCTTTTCCTTGAGGACCTACACAACAAATAGTGCTACATGCATTAGAAGTGTTACTCACACAACCTCTGCTCAATTTTAAATCTTGTATTTTTTCATCACGTACAACGTTTGATAACTGCATCCAATAGCTCATCCATTGTAGCCTGCATGCGTGAAAGCTCATCATCTGAAAAGTAATCATTATATTCAGCCAATACCAAATGAGCCCGTTTAAATGCCTTCAAAACATCTTTTTTCAATACAATAAAATTGCCATTTTCAAGTTGATTATTAAGTTCATGGATAGGAGACTTTTCATCATCATCAAATGCGCTAAGCCTTGCTATAAATTCAGCCAATTCACTAAAATTTTCATCAAGGTAGATATGATTGTCAGCCGTGGACGATTGCTTGTCTACTTTATCCTTAGCGATGGCTTCCTCCTTTGCTGAAGCTACGGCGGACAGGCTCGCGACGCTGGATAATGGCAACCCTAACAAGAATGCCAAGCAAAACAATGGCGATACAAAAACTTTTTTCATAGAGACCCTTTTTTTAGAAAGATTAAACAGTAACTTCATTCTCATGTTTCATACTAAGAAAAAAACTAACGTGTCAACATATATGTGTCCTTAAAATTACATGGCAAAACATACAATTTTTATACTAAAAAGATGTTGCTAAGAAAGCTCCGTTTTTAATGACGAAGCTTTCTTTTTTGCTTGTTTATCACGCCGTAACACATCCGCCGTCGCTAAAGCTTCCTCCTTCACTAAAGCTTCGGAGGACACGATGGCGAAACAGGGTGGAGGCGGATTACGCCCGAGCTTCCAATGCTGCTAAACGGACTTTCATATCTTCTATAATTCGATGCTGTTTGATTACTTCATTTAAAAGCAGAGAAGTAATTTCAGTATATTGCACCGCCTCTATTTGACCATCTGCGCCTCTTAACACAAGATTAGGCATCACATTGTTAACTTCTTCAGCAATCAAGCCATACTGTTTTATTTGTGGCTTCCCATCTCCTTTGTACCTAAATGTTACCGGACGAAGATTAAGAATTGGCGATGATTCTTCATTCATGTCTTTTATGTCTTCTTTATATCTCATTGATGAAAGACCAGCACCAAGCTGTCCGGTCGATAAATCAATAACAACAGGAGCTCCAAATAGAAAAACGGGAGCAATACCTGCTATAAAGCAATTCGTATTTAAGCTAGCCTCTCCAATTCTGATAAAAGCATTATCACCAACTCCTCCGGTATTAAGAATGCAAATGTTGTTATTTTCAGTAGTGTAACTTGTACCTGCAAGATAACCAATTGCAATGTTGCTGGCACCTGTTGTAACGCTTGTTAAGGTGTTAAAACCAACTGACGTATTTTCAAAGCCAGTTGTATTATGTGACAATGCATTACCTCCGCATGCTGTATTGAAAAAACCTGTTGTATTGCCTAGCAATGCTTGATTTCCAATTCCCGTATTGCTGGTACCTGTTGTATTCGCATTTAGCGCAAAGTTTCCTATGGCTATATTGCCACCACCTGTTGTGTTCGCTGCCAATGCTTGGTTCCCTGTTGCTGTATTAACAATTACCTGTTGTATTCTGCAACAATGCACCTGAACCAACTGCCGTATTGCCAGAACCCATTGTGTTCATTCCCAATGCTTGATACCCAACTGCCGTATTGTTCATACCTGCTTGATTTCCTGTCAATGCCTGAGTCCCTAATGCTGTATTCTGGGTACCTGTTGTATTATTCTGTAACGCATTCGCACCAACTGCTACAAGAAAAGAAACCGTGCTATTTGCAAGCGCATTATCACCAACAGCAACGTTGAAAGTGCCCATTGCATTAGTGGAAAGTGTATTAAAGCCAATCGCCACGTTATCTTCACCTGTTGTGTTGCTCATCAACGCTTCTAGTCCTATTGCGGTATTCTGAAAACCCATTGTGTTATTATTCAGTGCCAAGTTTCCTAATGCAGTATTACTACTACCCATTGTATTGTCTCGTAATGCATTATTATTACCGATTGTGTTATCAGGCATTGCCAAGCTTCCTAATGCCGTATTCTGAACACCCGTTGTATTAGCTAGTGCCTGAAACCCCATTGCCGTATTGTTATCACCCGTTGTATTTGCACCCAACGCCGAACACCCAATGCACAATTTGAGTACCAGATGTGTTACTGAACAGTGCACCTGAACCAACAGCGGTGAGATCATCTGCTGTACTATTTGAAAGTGCACCAAATCCAACAGCAACATTATTCGCGCCTGCTGTATTCATTGACATTGCCTGATAACCCAATGCGGTATTACCATTCCCTGTTCCATTGAGCGTCAGTGCATTATAACCTGCCGCGGTATTACTACTACCGGCTGTATTATCTGCAAGCGCCTGAAAACCTAATGCGGTATTGAAAGTACCCATTGTGTTACTTTGCAACGCTGCTGCGCCAACTGCAGTAAGTGAAGAAACCGTTGTGTTAGCTAAACAATGCATTACATCCATCTGCCGTATTATCATTACCTGTTGTGTTATTGAACAATGCATTATAGCCCGTTGCAGTATTACAACTACCTGTTGTAAGGTTAGTCAATGTATTCACTCCAACACTTGAATTTTGAATACCTGTCAGCGTACAATTGCCCGCATTAAAACCAACAAAAATATTGTCAGTTCCACATGTCTTGATAGGTATTGCTGCAATTGCAGTAAAGGTTCCATTAAATGCTTCTTTTTCCAAGAAGATAGACGTATTGGTACCGTTGTTTATTATGTCTGAAAATTCAATACAACCATCATAGATACTTGTCCCATCACACGTTGCATCAATAAAGACATCTGCAGCACCACTATTTGCATGAGCGAGACCGTTACACAATAACGCATTATTCGTGTTGACAAAATCAAATCCATCACCACCATTTTCAGTTGCGCTCACACAAGAAAATGTTGGATTATCCACAAAGTTTGTCGCAAATCCATCTCCTACACAATTTGATGCAGAAGAATTTTCAACTGATATACCTTTCAGAATACTCAATACACCTTCTATTTCATACCCAACAGTCCCTGCACTGTTTACCGTAGAATTACGTACCGGAATATTTAAGCTGTCGATAATGCTGATTCCAGCTAATATTGGATCTTGAACAGTACATCCATCTAGTATCAACTGCGCACATGTCTGCAATGCTATGCCGTTTGCCTCCCGCTTTACCCACTGAGCAAAGTTTTGCCGACGAATTTTGGGTATTCATAAACATAATACCGTCAGTTTGAGGATTCCAAACATCGCAACCAGTAAGGTTAATGTTATCACTTAGATCTACAAGGGCTCCAGTAAAAGGACTTGTAATATTTAAATCTGAAACGCCGCTATTAGTTGAGCTTATAATGCTAATTGCAGCTAGTGCGGTATCAGTAATATCGCAACTATCTATCAACATTGCATCACATGTTTGTAATGCAATTCCTTCTGCTCCTGTCTTGGCGACTGAACACAATTTTACTGGCGTATTGGTTGAACTTATAATGCTAATGGCAGCTAACGCGGTATCGGTAACATCACAACCATCTATCAACATGGCATCACATGTTTGTAATGCAATTCCTTGGGCTCCTGTCTTGGCTATTGATGTCAGTTTTATCGGCGAATTGGTTGAACCTGTAATATTAATACCAGCTAATGCAGTATCAGAAATATCACAACCATCTATTAACATACCATCAGATGTTACCATTGATATACCTGCTCCTCCTGTCTTAGCTACCGAGCAACCCTTCACTGCGCTATTCGTTAAGCTTGTAATATCAATACCAGCTAATGCAGCACCCGCAACATCACAACCATCTATCAACATCCCATCAGATGACACCATGGATATACCTTGCGTGCCGGAATTAATTGCTTTACAACCTTGCAATAAACCATTCGTCACATTACTGATATTAAATCCTGCGCCAAGAGCACCAATTGCTTGATCTCCGTTATGTATCAGGCCAGTAACACCACTCGACGTAAATGCATCAGCAAGCGGACCAAATATTTTATTTGCCTGAGACAATGCTGCAGTAGCCGCTGTTATCTTCATACCAGGACCAGCAAGCTGTGTCATAATGTTACTGTCTGCAAGAAAATCTGAACCAGCTTGCATGAGTATTCCGCCAATCGGACCCATCTTATCAAGCAGATTTCCTAACAGTTGTACATTATCCATGCCATCAGTTACAATCCCACCAGCCGTTCCGGTAAACCTATTTGCCTGTGCCAATAAGCCCTCTCCGCCTTGTCCTGCAAGTCCTATTAAAGAATCTAATGCACCTGGTAGTTGGCAGAACGCTGAACCGATCACGCTTGTAGCGGTACTTGCTATTGCCTGGAAAAGGCCGAGTGGAAAACCACCGCCACCGCCGCCACCATTACCACCACAACCGCCTGAATCTTGTGTCGTTGTATTGTTCGAATTGTTAACGGTATAACATGGACCGCCAGTTTCATTCGTTACAAATGTATTATTGATCGTCGTAAAACTAGAACCATTAACCGCTACAGAAGGAGTAGTAATCGCCATCATGTTACTTACGTTCATATTATTAATAGCGGTATTAGTAGCATTATTCACTTGAATAGCATTGCCACCCGTGTTGGTGATAAATCCATTACGTATCGTCACGTTATTTGTGTTATTAACAACGATACCGGTACCCGTACCATTACAGTTGATCGTCTGCCCGCCTAAATCAAACGTAACATCATCAGCATTAATAGTTACTGCAAAACCACCCGTGGTAAACATGATGTCTTGTTCTACTATGTAGGTACCAGAAACGTTAATTGTTTGACCACCGACATTGAAGTTTGTCTGATTGAACGTTGTCACCACGTTGCTAGAAAAGATATGTTGCACCGTATTGATATTAACGTTTGTTATATTTGTAGACGTACTATTATCTTCAATATCTATTGTATTATCGTTTATTGTCGTATCAATTACTTGTATATTTTCTGCCGCTGCAGCAATTGCTAAACCAATACCATTACCCATAGATGTACACAGCTTAACAATTGCATCAATAGCACCAACGTCAAATGAGAATCCTGCAACAATATTATTAATGGCGGTACAATTATTAAAAATCGTATTCACTGCATCTGCAAAAAAAGCTACGCCACCAGAGCCGTTAATAATAGAATTTATAACTACAAAATTGGTACATCCTGCACCTACAATAATACCGCCGCCAGCTCCGAGCCCTATACCGGTAATATTACTTATTGCAGCTCCCGCAACTCCTATCGCCGAAATAGCCGCAGCCGTATGTATCATTTGCACATTGTTTGCGATAAGTCCCACACCACCAGATGCTGCTATACCTATTGACGGAATAGGAAATGTTGGCTTGGAACACAGCACTGAATCAAGTACGCTTGTTGCATCACTTGCTAGAGAGCTTATTATACCAAAGGGAAAACCACCACCCGAGCTACTGCTGCCACAACCACTCGAATTTCGTACGGTAGTCTCACTTGAATTGGTAATAGAATAACAACTACCTCCGCTATTGTTATTCACATTCGTATTATTAATTATCGTACTGGTCGAATTGTTTACTGCTATAGAACTTGTATTGATAGTCGTAACATTATCGGTAGTAATATTGTTGATGACGGTGCCACTACAATTATTAATCTGAATGGCGTTGCCAACCGTATTAATAATGCTACCATGCTGTATGTTCACATTGTTAAAATTATTAATGACAATACCACTACCCGTACCATTACAGTCGATAGTCTGTCCACCTAAATCCACCGTAACATCATCAGAACTAATAGTTATTGCAAAACCACCGGTGGTAAATGCAATGTCTTGCTCAATTATGTATGTACCCGGAACGTCGATCGTGAGACCAGTAACGTTAAAATTTGTCTGATTAAATGTCGTCACCACATTGCTAGAAAAGATATGTTGCACTGTATTGATATTAACGTTTGTTATATTCGAAGATGTACTATTATCTTGAATATCTATTGATGTGTTATTGTTTATCGTCGTATCAATCACTTGTATGTTTTCTGCCGTTGCAGCAATTGCTAAGCCAATGCCATTACCCATAGATGTACACAGCTTAATAATCGCGTCAATGGCACCAACGTCAAATGAGAATCCTGCAACAATATTATTAATAGCTATACAATTATTAAAGATTGTATTCACTGCATTCGCATAAAAAGCTACGCCACCAGATCCGTTAATAATAGAATTTATAATTACAAAATTGGTACATCCTGCACCTACAATAATACCACCGCCAGCTCCAAGCCCTATGCCCGCAATATTACTTATTACAGCTCCTACAACTCCTATCGCCGAAATAGCTGCAGCATTATGTATCATTTGCACATTGTTTGCGATAAGTCCCACACCACCAGATGCTGCTATACCTATTGCAGGAATAGAAAATGTTGGCTTGGAACACAGTACTGAATCAAGTACGCTTGTCGCATCACTTATTAAGGAAGTTATTACACCAAATGGAAAACCACCACCTGAGTTACTGCTCGCGCAACCACTTGAATTTTGTACGGTAGTCTCACTTGAATTTGTAATAAAATAACAACTACCGCCGCTATTGTTATTCACATGAGTATTTTGGATTACTGTACTGGTCGAATTGTTTACTACGACAGAACTTGTATTGATAGTCGTGACGTTATCGATAGTCATGTTATTAATAATGGTACCACTACAATTATTAATTTGAATCGCGTTGCCAACCGTATTGATAATACTACCGTGTTGTATGGTAACGTTGTTAAAATTATTAACGACAATACCACCTAACCCAACGCCGTTCATATCGATGATATGTCCACCCAAATCCACTACCACATCGCTAGAATTAACGGTAATTGCAAATGAGCCTGTTATATTAAAAGTAACATCAGTATCTATTATGTAGACCCCAGGAGCATTAATCGTTATACCGGTAGTCGTAAAATTTGTTTGATCATAAACAGATATCACTGATCCTGCGATAATATTTTGTATCACACGACTATCTGAGATATTAGTTGTCACACTATTGTTTTGTATATCTATGCTCGCGTTATTGATAAATTGACTCGAATAAAAATCTATAAATTGAGCAAGTTGATTAATAAAGATACCTATTTGATTGAAGCTCGATATCGTGGTATCCATTGCCACATTCATTGTATTTTGATCAAAGAAGAAACCATATGTACCATTGCCAACTGAAGTAGAGCCTCTCATAATGATATCTATTCCGTTGAAATAATACCCACCAACCGTATTGTTAATGGCAACATCATTCGTAAAGATAATATTTCGTGACGTACCGGTATAGAAATAGCCATAGTTAATATTATTTTCTGCTATAGAATTATCAATCACTATATCAACGCTATTATTGAACTCAAACCCATTAAAATTATTAATAACTTTCACATTATCAATAAATACATTCGCGGTATCAACCACATTAACACCAATTTGATTAGTCACTGCAATGCTGGTGATAAGTACTGAAGAATTGGTCAAAGAAACATCAATATCATTTTGGAATGTAATTCCATTTTGCTGATTATTCGATACCGTAACGTTATCCAATGTAACGTTGATAGAATTTTGTATCAAAATCGAATCGCCACCAGTAATGTTTTCAATGAGAAGGTCTTGAAGCGTTACATTCGTTGAGTTGTTAATAAAGATCGCATGTTGTGTCGCATTTGAGATGGTACCGTTTTTAATAACAACGTTGTCTTGATTTGATACATTAAATACAACATTAACCAAACTATTTGCATCGATACATCTTCCACCCAAATCGAATGTAACACAACCGGTGGTGATATCGATTAAGATGCCTGAAGGCGGTGGATTAGTGATGGTGATATTGCCACCCACTAACAAATAGGTGCCGCCTATATTTATATTCGTTGTCGCACCGGTATTCAATGAAGTTGCGCTAATGAGAAAATCAAACGTACTACCTTCAGTTATTGTATGAATTATTTCATTACAGCAGTCAGTAATATCAATCTCTAATCTGTCACAACAATTGTTAATATCATTCTCTAATCTATCACAGCATTCATTTATTTGATTACTGACACAGCATATTTTTTTTTCTATATTCCGCACACCAGATGGCACTACAGGAGGACAACAAACATCAATCGGTTTTACACAGGTATCTGGACGGTGACCCCGTTCTACCTCAGCAGAAATGGATGATCCACTCATCAGGAATAAAGAAAATAAGATTACATTACACATGCGCTTCATCATGGAACTACTCTCCTACAAAAAAAACAGTTTTACTACTCTACCTATATTTTTTAATACTCTACATAGTTGGACATATCAGATTAAACTTTATCACGATGTGCATGCGCAATCTGAAGGCGGTGTCACATTACAACACAAATCAAATAACGTAAAAAGCTTATTAAATGCTTCTTCAAGTAAAAAGATGCATGAATTGGTACCATTATCCACTATATTGGCACATTCAATACAACCATCATTAATATTCGTATTATTACATGTTGCATCAATAAAGACGTCATCTACCGCATTCTCATGAGTAAGACATTCCCACAATAACGCATCATTTGTATTGACGAGATCAAATCCATCCCCACCATTTTCAGTTGCACTCGCATGAGCAAACGTTGGATTATCCACAAAGTTTGTCGCAAATCCATCTCCTCCACAATTTGATGCAGAAGAATTTTCAACTGATATACCTTTCAGAATACTCAACACACCTTCTATTTCATACCCAACAGTTCCTGCACTGTTTACCGTAGAATTACGCACCGGAATATTTAAGCTGTCGATAATGCTAACGCCAGCCAGCACCGGATCTTGAACAGTACAGCCATCTAGTATCAGCTGCGCACACGTCTGCAATGCTATGCCATTTCCTCCCGCTTTACCCACTGAGCAAAGTTTTGCCGACGAATTTTGGGTATTCATAAACATAATACCGTCAGTTTGAGGATTCCAAACATCGCAACCAGTAAGGTTAATGTTATCACTTAGATCTACAAGGGCTCCAGTAAAAGGACTTGTAATGTTTAAATCTGAAACGCCGCTATTAGTTGAGCTTATGATACTAATTGCAGCTAGTGCGGTATCAGTAATATCGCAACTATCTATCAACATTGCATCACACGTTTGCAATGCAATTCCTTCTGCTCCTGTCTTGGCGACTGAACACAATTTTACTGGCGTATTGGTTGAACTTGTAATGCTAATTGCAGCTAATGCAGTATCGGTAACATCACAACCATCTATCAACATTGCATCACACGTTTGTAATGCAATTCCTGCTGCTCCTGTCTTGGCTACTGATGTCAATTTTATCGGCGTATTGGTTGAACTTGTAATATTAATACCAGCTAACGCAGTATCAGAAATATCACAACCATCTATTAACATACCATCAGATGTTACCATTGATATACCTGCTCCTCCTGTCTTAGCTACCGAACAACCCTTCACTGCGCTATTCGTTAAGCTTGTAATATCAATACCAGCTAATGCAGCACCCGCAACATCACAACCATCTATCAACATCCCATCAGATGACACCATGGACATACCTTGCGTGCCTGAATTAATTGCTTTACAACCCTGCAATAAACCATTCGTTACATTGCTTATATTAAATCCTGCGCCAAGAGCACCAATTGCTTGATCTCCATTATGGATCAGGCCAGTAACACCACTCGACGTAAATGCATCAGCAAGCGGACCAAATATTTTATTTGCTTGCGACAACGCTGCAGTTGCTGCTGTTATCTTCATACCAGGACCAGCAAGCTGAGTCATAATGTTACTGTCTGCAAGAAAATCTGAACCAACTTGAAGAGCTATTCCTTCAAGCGGACCAATCTTGTCAAGCAGGTTGCCTAACAGTTTTACATTATCCATGCCGTCCGTTACAATCCCACCAGCCGTTCCGGTAAACCTATTTGCCTGTGCCAATAAGCCCTCTCCGCCTTGTCCTGCAAGTCCTATTAAAGAATCTAATGCGCCTGGTAGTTGGCAGAACGCTGAACCGATCACACTTGTAGCGGTACTTGCTATTGCCTGGAAAAGGCCGAGTGGAAAACCACCGCCACCGCCGCCACCATTACCACCACAACCGCCTGAATCTTGTGTCGTTGTATTGTTCGAATTGTTAACGGTATAACATGGACCGCCAGTTTCATTCGTTACAAATGTATTATTGATCGTCGTAAAACTAGAACCATTAACCGCTACAGAAGGAGTGGTAATCGCCATCATGTTACTTACATTCATATTATTAATAGCGGTATTAGTAGCATTATTCACTTGAATAGCATTGCCACCCGTGTTGGTGATAAATCCATTACGTATCGTCACGTTATTTGTGTTATTAACAACGATACCGGTACCCGTACCATTACAGTTGATCGTCTGTCCACCCAAATCAAACGTAACATCATTAGCATTAATAGTTACTGCAAAACCGCCCGTGGTAAACATGATGTCTTGTTCTACTATGTAGGTACCAGAGACATTAATTGTTTGACCACCGACATTGAAGTTTGTTTGATTGAACGTCGTCACCACGTTGCTAGAAAAGATATGTTGCACCGTATTGATATTAACGTTTGTTATATTTGTAGACGTACTATTGTCTTCAATATCTATTGTATTATCGTTTATTGTCGTATCAATTACTTGTATATTCTGTGCCGCTGCAGCAATTGCTAAGCCAATACCATTACCCATAGATGTACACAGCTTAATAATCGCATCAATAGCACCAACGTCAAATGAGAATCCTGCAACAATATTATTAATAGCGGTACAATTATTAAAGATCGTATTCACTGCATCTGCAAAAAAAGCTACGCCACCAGAGCCGTTAATAATAGAATTTATAACTACAAAATTGGTACATCCTGCACCTATAATAATACCGCCACCAGCTCCGAGCCCTATACCGGTAATATTACTTATTGCAGCTCCTGCAACTCCTATTGCCGAAATAGCCGCAGCTGTATGTATCATTTGCACATTGTTTGCGATAAGTCCCACACCACCAGATGCTGCTATACCTATTGACGGAATAGGAAATGTTGGCTTGGAACACAGTACTGAATCAAGTACGCTTGTTGCATCACTTGCTATAGAGCTTATTATACCAAAGGGAAAACCACCACCCGAGCTACTGCTGCCACAACCACTCGAATTTTGTACGGTAGTCTCACTCGAATTATTAATAGAATAACAACTACCTCCGCTATTGTTATTCACATTCGTATTATTAATTATCGTACTCGTCGAATTGTTTACTGCTATAGAACTTGTATTGATAGTCGTAACATTATCGGTAGTAATATTGTTGATGACGGTGCCACTACAATTATTAATCTGAATGGCGTTGCCAACCGTATTAATAATGCTACCATGCTGTATGTTCACATTGTTAAAATTATTAATGACAATACCACTACCCGTACCATTACAGTCGATAGTCTGTCCACCTAAATCCACCGTAACATCATCAGAACTAATAGTTATTGCAAAACCACCGGTGGTAAATGCAATGTCTTGCTCAATTATGTACGTACCCGGAACATCAATCGTGAGACCAGTAACGTTAAAATTTGTCTGATTAAATGTCGTCACCACATTGCTAGAAAAGATATGTTGCACCGTATTGATATTAACGTTTGTTATATTCGAAGATGTACTATTATCTTGAATATCTATTGATGTGTTATTGTTTATTGTCGTATCAATCACTTGTATGTTTTCTGCCGTTGCAGCAATTGCTAAGCCAATACCATTACCCATAGATGTACACAACTTAATAATTGCATCAATGGCACCAACGTCAAATGAGAATCCTGCAACAATATTATTAATGGCTATACAATTATTAAAGATTGTATTCACTGCATTCGCATAAAAAGCTACGCCACCAGATCCGTTAATAATAGAATTTATAATTACAAAATTGGTACATCCCGCACCTACAATAATACCACCGCCAGCTCCGAGCCCTATGCCCGCAATATTACTTATTACAGCTCCTACAACTCCTATCGCCGAAATAGCTGCAGCATTATGTATCATTTGCACATTGTTTGCGATAAGTCCCACACCACCAGATGCTGCTATACCTATTGCAGGAATAGAAAATGTTGGCTTGGAACACAGTACTGAATCAAGTACGCTTGTCGCATCACTTATTAAGGAAGTTATTACACCAAATGGAAAACCACCACCTGAGTTACTGCTCGCGCAACCACTTGAATTTTGTACGGTGGTCTCACTCGAATTGGTAATAAAATAACAACTACCGCCGCTATTGTTATTCACATGAGTATTTTGGATTACGGTACTGGTCGAATTGTTTACTACGACAGAACTTGTATTGATAGTCGTGACGTTATCTATAGTCATGTTATTAATAATGGTACCACTACAATTATTAATCTGAATCGCGTTGCCAACCGTATTGATAATACTACCGTGTTGTATGGTAACGTTGTTAAAATTATTAACGACAATACCACCTAACCCAACGCCGTTCATATCGATGATATGTCCACCCAAGTCCACTACCACATCACTGGAATTAACCGTTATTGCAAATGAGCCTGCTATATTAAAAGTAACGTCAGTATCTATTATGTAGACCCCAGGAGCATTAATCGTTATACCGGTAGTCGTAAAATTTGTTTGATCATAAACAGATATTACTGATCCTGCGATAATATTTTGTATCACACGGTTATCTGAGATATTAGTTGTCACACTATTGTTTTGTATATCTATGCTCGCGTTATTGATAAATTGACTCGAATAAAAATCTATAAATTGAGCAAGTTGATTAATAAAGATACCTATTTGATTGAAGCTCGATATCGTGGTATCCATTGCCACATTCATTGTATTTTGATCAAAGAAGAAACCATACGTACCATTACCAACTGAAGTAGAGCCTCTCATAATGATATCTATTCCGTTGAAATAATATCCACCAACCGTATTGTTAATGGCAACATCATTCGTAAAGATAATATTTCGTGACGTACCGGTATAGAAATAGCCATAGTTAATATTGTTTTCTGCTATAGAATTATCAATCACTATATCAACGCTATTATTGAACTCAAACCCATTAAAATTATTGATAACTTTCACATTATCAATAAATACATTCGCGGTATCAACCACATTGACACCAATTTGATTAGTCACTGCAATGCTGGTGATAAGTACTGAAGAATTGGTCAAAGAAACATCAATATCATTTTGGAACGTAATCCCATTTTGCTGATTATTCACTACCGTAACGTTATCCAATGTAACGTTGATAGAATTTTGTATCAAAATCGAATCGCCACCAGTAATGTTTTCAATAAGAAGGTCTTGAAGCGTTACATTCGTTGAGTTGTTAATAAAGATCGCATGTTGTGTCGCATTTGAGATTGTACCGTTTTTAATAACAACGTTGTCTTGATTTGATACATTAAATACGACATTAACTAAATCATTTGCATCGATACATCTTCCACCCAAATCGAATGTAACACAACCGGTGGTAATATCGATTAAGATGCCAGACGGTGGTGGATTGGTGATGGTGATATTGCCACCCACTAACAAGTAAGTGCCGCCTATATTTATATTCGTTGTCGCACCGGTATTCAATGAAGTTGCGCTAATGAGAAAATCAAACGTACTACCTTCAGTTATCGTATGAATTATTTCATTACAGCAGTCAGTAATATCAATCTCTAATCTGTCACAACAATCGTTAATATCAGTTTCCAATCTATCGCAACATAAAATGACTTGATTATTAACACAGCAAAGTGTTCTTTCTATATTTCGTGCATCACAGAGCGATACACAATCAGAAACAGCAGTTGGTTTTACACAGGCGTCTGAACATTTACCCCGTTCTATGTCGCCAGAAATGGGAAATCCGCTCATCACAAATAAAGAAAATAAGATAAGATTACACATGCGCTTCATCATGGAACTACTCTCCTACAGACACCAATTCTTACTACTTTAATTACATGTCTTAACATATACGATTTATCAGGTCAACAAAAAAAATCCGGCCGAAGCCGGATATATGCATAACACGTAATGATACTCTATTTTTAAAAAAAATTACTGCAGGCGTGTACCATTTGGCACTAATTGCGCAGGACTCATCAATTGTGTTTTGCCTGTTGCATCTTTTGCAATCAACATCATACCTTGTGATTCTAAGCCAGCCATTTTGCGCGGTTTGAGATTGATCACAAATAATCCTTGTCTTCCAACCAACTCTTCTGACACATATGATTGTCTAATTCCTGCTAAAATTTGTCGCTTGCCTTTATCTCCCAAGTCAACTTGCATCTTCAATAACTTATCTGATTGTTCCACTAGTTCGCATTGTTCAATCATACCAACAACCAGTTCTACTTTAATCAAATCTTCAATGGTGATATAAGTCGGTTGTTCTTGCTCTTTTTGCTTTTCAGGAACAACTGCTTGAGCAACTGGTTGTGCCATATTTGTTGCCGTTTCAGGTTTGTGGAATAATGCAGCAGTTTTTAATAAAACAAATTTTTGATGCCAACCGTCTTGTGTCAATTCTTGCACTATCGATCCATCAAGCTTCACCGACAGGCCAAGACTCATCAACAATTCTTCCATTTTCTTTGGCATAGTTGGCCATAAAAGAAGACCTATAATATGCAAGCTGTGACAGGTAGCAGACAGAACTTGTTCAAATTTTTTCACATCAGATTGAGCCAACTTCCACGGTTCATTTTCATGAAAATACACATTCACTTGATGAATAAATTTCCATATGCGTGCTAATGCCATATGGAACATACAATCTTCCATATAATTAAGCACATCAGTAAGCATATTCAAACTTTCATCACGTAAATCCACCGCAGACTGCTCCCATACCGTGCAAGGATGTATGGTGTACATGTTATTTTTTTCTGCCAAAATAAGCATGCGATTAAGCAAGTTTCCCAAATCATTTGCCAAATCTTTTTCTATAGCGCGTTCCACGCTCTCAATGCTAAATTCCCCATCTTGATTAATCGGAATGTAACGCATTAAATAATAACGTACCGGATCAACCCCATACGTATTTTGCAAGGCAATCGGATCAACCACATTACCAAGCGACTTTGACATTTTTTGTTCATTCACTTTAATCCACCCATGTACCAACATCTGTTTTGGCAATGGTAAATCTGCCGCCATCAACAATGCTATCCAATAGACTCCATGGAACCGAATAATATCTTTGCCAAGCACTTGTACATCAGCCGGCCACCAAAAATCAAAACTATCTTCACCGCCGACTTGTCCATACCCAACACCGGTAATATAATTACACAATGCTTCTACCCACACATAAATGCGATGTTCTACATCATCGGGAAACGGTATACCCCATTGCACGGTGGTACGGGATATGCTCAAATCTTTTAATCCCGATTCCACAAAACTGGTAATTTCATGTAACCGTTCTTTTGGCATAATGAAATTAGGATTGTCTGCATAAAATTTTAATAATCTGTCTTGATATTTTGATAACTTAAAGAAGTAGGTCTCTTCAGCAACTTTAGCCGTCACTCGAGTGCATGAAACACACAGTGGTTGCTCTTCATCTTTTTGCATTTCTTTTGGCGTAACGAATGTTTCACACGGGGTGCAATACCAACCAGAATAACTATCTTTATAAATGTCGCCTTTTGCCAAAAGAAGCCGCACAAACTGTTGTGCGCCCATGATATGCGCCGGATCAGTGGTACGAATAAACTTATTGTAATCTATTTCATACGTCTTCCACGCCTCTTGATATGCCGGAATAAAACTGTCTACAAATGCTTTTGGATCTTTGCCCGCTTGCTGCGCCGCCTGCTCAATTTTTTGTCCATGCTCATCAGTCCCAGTTAAAAAGAAGACTTTTTCACCTTTTAGCTTGTGCCAACGAGCAAGTACATCAGCAATGAGCGTTGAATATAAAGAACCTAAGTGTGGCTTGGCCGTAACGTAATAAATGGGAGTGGTTACATAAAATTTATTTTTTGATGACATAATACCTACCGGATAATGAAAAAATAATGACTATATATTTTTAGTATATAGAAAAAATGAAACCGCACAAAAAAAACAGGCCACTCGATGTGAGTAGCCTGTTTTTTTATTGTATCTATAGCGTACAATTAGAAGTATAGTCTCAACGCAAGATGAATTTCTGTTTCTTGCATTGCATTACGTCCTGCAACCACACGTGATGCACCTGCCGTCACTTCCCAGAATGACACACGATGGAATATTTCACCGCGTAATTTATGAGTCAAACTGTTCGTGCCATTTTCAAGCACTGCAAAATCAAGTTCATTAAGGTTGCCTAAACAATCAAGTGCGAATCCGCCACCACAGCCAATATCTGAACATGCGAGGTGTATTCTGTCATGCTGTTTTGAGAATAATTCATACCCAATTACAACACCAAGCTCAGGATTGCATGGATGGAAGAAGTTAAAGTCAGCATTGAATGTCCAATAATCCCACTTCACTTTTGCATCAATATCAGGACCGATATTGCGCACTGTAGCGCCCTTAAATGGAGCTGCTTTTGGCTGTCTACGTTCAAATGCGTGATTATAAATCCATTCAAACTGGAATGCGAACCATTCTATTGGTTTCCATCCACCTTCCATACCAAGCTTAAGCTCGAAATGGCGCCAGTGTCCGGTTGATTGGAAGAATACATCGCCAGCATTTTTTTGCTTTTTGCCGGTTGGCCATAAAACTGCAATTAACCCATCAAGGAAGCATTCATCTGGATGACCATACCCAAAGTAAAATTCGGTCATCAAGTCGCCAAGGCCTTCAACGCGTCTGTCTGCGCATAGATTTATGTCACATAGTCTACAAAGTGTTTCAACAGCACTTGCATCCAAAAGTCCTTCATCATCAGCAACTACGTTAGCGATAGCATCACCAATAGCCACAGCGCCAGGAACTAATACATCAACTGCTATTTGACGTCTTGGAACTATCCATAAATCAGTTTGTGCAGCATTATCTTCGCCCAAGCCATCTGCGTAATCGGTACCAAGTTCAAAGAATAGAACAGAATTATTAACGCCACCAGAACCATCACCTGCGATTGCACCAGTAACATCATCTGCTGTTTTACGGAATGGAGCATTTGGTACAGTGCCATCAACGGGACCGCATACCGATGGAGCGCCACCAGCTCGTCTGATCGCATATACTGGCGGTTGCGCACCTGGTGCTGCATCATCAACAGGACCAAAAGGAGTAGCAGCATCAACCAACAACGCACCTATAAGCGTACGTCCATTATTAGCGCCTGCAGGTACACCGTTGCCATATTGAACAAATGGCACTAAGCCATCAACAACACCGCCTGTTATTGTAGGAAGCTCTAATGAACTTAAAAAATCAAGACGAGCAGCATACTCATCAATTTGACCTGCTGTAGCACCGGAATCAAGGTCCATTGTGCGTCTTACATATACATCATCAAGACCTTCTTCCAACACGCAACCGCGTTGTTGTACTTCAATCACTTTGAATGGAATACTGATACGTGTACCAACGTGCCATTTGTCTTCACAACCAAAATCACGACGGGTGTAGAGACCAAAATAAACACCTTGTTCACTGTAGGTAAAATTAGGGAAAATTCGTGCAAAATTAAGTACTGGTGCTGTTGCTAATAACTGAGGTGTCGCGCTATCTCCCGCAAATGCATCTACACCTTTAAATGCTTCTTTGCCAAACCAAAGGTGTGATAATCCAGTAGTCTTCTTTGTGGTGCCATGGTTTCTGTTACCATCGCAATCTACTTCATCTTTGAAAAATGATCTATCAGCCCAACGCGAATATGCGCCTGCCCAGAAATCTACTACGTTACAACGTTCACGGCAACTTTCTACGTCAGCAGTAACCGCATCATACCACCATGTTTCTTTGAGTGGTGCAAGTCTAAAATGCATTTCACCGCGTTCTAAAATGATGGGGGACCTAAATTCAGCTGTAGCATGCACCATGCTACCACTGACTATGCTGCATAATGCCGCAATGCGTATTGTTAATTTTTTCATCGTGCTCCTTTTTTTAAACTGCTTCAAACATCTAAATTCTCATCTCTATGGGACAGATGGTGGGTTATTAAAGCCCACCATCACAAAGACCTTTATGGTAAATTTGAAAAGAATGCACTCTGTGCAGGGTTAGTAAGATCAGTAACCCGTACAAATGCTGCACAATTATTAAGCGCTCGCTCTAAATCTCCACAACCGCACACGCCTATTATATCGATTACGTCCATACGAACAATTTGATCCATAAATATGAATCCTGCACGTACACTGTTACGCGTTCTTCTGCACTGCACTGCTTGTGTTGCTATGTCAGCAAGACTTTGACTTCTACCAGGCATCAAAATATTTTGTGCGGTAATATCATTAAAGAATGCCAGCGCATCTTCTGCAGCTATACCATTGAATGGTAACAATTGTGTTGATGCCAAAATACCTACAAGCAAACATGAATCTGCATTGTCGCCATTATCAGCACGCACAATAGGATTTTGTGGACCTACACAGGTATTTGGTTGCAACACTACGTTACCACCGCCACAAATTGCACCGGGTCCGGTGCTGGTATATAAAAGACTAAATTCAGGAGCATCATCAGCACTTTGCCCGATGGCAAGAATAGATGAATAAGAACTATCCGTATCGAAAATACGATCATGTACAAAAACACCGTCTGCTACGTCGAGCGCAATCTCACTCACATTGAACAATACGTCAACTAACCAATTACTTGGCACACCTGATTTGCTTACAATCCCTTCATTCAAGCCAAAGAATCCGCCTGATCTGACAATCGCTTCTGCACAATCACCATTCACAAAAAGCGTAAAGCTTACTGAATGACCAGGACGATTTACCGTATTACCAACTTGGAATGATCCACCCAACTCTGATGGGCAATCAGTACCGATAATAAAGCGTGCATTGTCTTGGACTGAGATAGTAATGTTTGTGAGTGGAATTTCACACGTTTGTGTAAACACCATGTCACAATTATTAGGATCGGTAGATGCAAACTGACATACGGTTGAAGTGGTAACTTCAAACAATGTTTCCACACCAACAAAGGCATCTGGTTCTACTGTAAAGCATGCGCACTCATCTAGTTCTATGGTGCCAACACCAATTAATTTAACGCGGAAAGCATCAGTTGCTATAACGTCTTCACTAAATCCATTTGCAAACACTTGTTGTGCCAATGAATATGTTTCTGCTTTTATGCACGCATTATCGGTAACACGCAAGGTAACACCGCTCATTAATATTTGCGCACCTGGTTCTAACACGACTCTCAGATCACCACCAAATTGGATGACATCTCCTGGATCGAATGAACGTAAATCCAAAGTACCAGTGTCTGTTACTCTGATCGTACGGCAGCAACCTGATGAGCTGAAACTCAACACATCGCCAGCTGCAAAATCAGGACCTTTAAGAATGCTACATACATTATCAATGATAACGTCTTCGCGAAGCGTTATGAACGCAGCACCATTTGCAATAATGCTTAACCCGTTAACGCCAAGTCCGGTTGCAACGCAAAGATTATTCGCATTACATTCATCGGTACCAAAATTAACGCGCGCATTATTTTCTACAATCAATACACCAATTGGCAATGTACATGCATCTGCGCATGACAAGAAAAGTAGTTCGCCAACGTTACCACCACTCACTTTAACCGTCACTGGTGAAGCGATTGTAGATCCTGCAAGCAACAACCGACCAACTGAGCCTTCAATTGTTGGTACACCGGTCACATTGCATGGAAGAACTGGTGGACATGTGCATGCATTAACGCTATCAACTACAAATGGACAGAACGTATCAAAATCTTTGCACGTTTTTTGCCAGTCAAGCGTAAACTGTGCCAAATTTTCATCCGCACGTATAATGACTTCTTGTAAAGGATCATGAAGATTAAGATCCCAATTGGTAATACCTACACAATTATTAAAGAAAACCTGATTTGCTGGCAAGTCTATAACACCGTTACCACTTCTGGTAATCATAGCACAAATGCTTGCACGCGTTGCAGTGCCAATGCTAATCGTACCATTGTTATCTACAAAGATACCGCCTTGACCTGAAATACAGCTTAAAGCTGGATTACAGCACTCGCCACCTTTTGTTTCAATCGAGAAGAAGTTACCGCAAATTTGCAATTCAGGATGCGTTTCAGTACAACTATTTGTCGAACAAAATGCAAACCTAAACTCTCCATCATCCGCCTTAAATTCCGCCTTGATTGTCCCGCAAGCAACCATACTTAGTAGTATTCCTACAAGTACTGCTTTTTTCGATGTGTACATATGAACTTCCTTTTTTTAAATATCCAGAAAAATAGATTCCTAGAAACAGTTTGCTTGACTATCTATTTGTTCACCGATTGAAATATTGCTTCCGTTGCCTAAAAAGATCGTTTGTTGTGAGAATTGACCAGTAACATCTTCACCATCTAATGGACAGATAATCACACCGTTATTTGCTGCAGTAGTTAATAAAAGAATCTGATCTACCTGACTACCACTCGCATCACAACATCCTTCTGGTACAACATCCAAATGAGTATCTGCAGAAATCAAACTGCACTCATTACATGCAAGTGAACCCACGTGTGTGCCAAGTATCATCTGACGACCAATACCATTATCCAGTTTATTACCGTTGTAGAAGAATCTAAATTCGCTCACGTTATTCAGACAAGGTAATGGGAATGCTTCAACGACATCACAGTTATCACAATCAAACAAATCAACACAAAACGCATCAGGTGCTGAATGTTTTCTGAGTGTTGTTTCATCAGGAATAGTAAGATTTGGTATTACCAAGTCAAGCCCAGTAAATGCAACGTCTGTGTGAACAAACAAACGTGAATTGTAGAATACAATCTTTGGACGTGCAACACAGCATTCTAATAAATGAGCAATTTCACCACCAACATAGGTTGGCTCTGAACATATATCATTATTTCTAATCACTTTATGATTTTGATCAGTATGCACTAATACTGTATCAAATAATTCAAGACGATTGTTAACTAAGAATGAAGCACTGTTATATGCGCGGAAAGTACAACAATCTACCATATTGCAGGTACGGCTTGGGAAAATAACTTCATCACCATTGTAAAATAATGGACCACCGGTAGATGCTACTTCGAGTGATAAAATTTCCAATTTGCTCAATAAGCTACATTCACCATTGCTACCATGCACTTGCAATTTACCTTCTACATCAAACACAATCTCACCAGCGCCTGCTGTTTTGCGATTTGGATTGACGGTGAATTGAAATGGTGGGAATGGATTCTTAACAAAACCAGCGCAATCAACACCTGAACGGAAGAAAATAGCTGATTGTTCACCTAAAAATATTTGTGCTGGCGTAGAACAAGGATCAAATGAACCGTCTACAAAAAATGCTGATGGATTACGTTGTTTTGTAAGTGATTCAGGATCACAACCTTCAAAACAAGGTATCCTAGGACATGCGGTGTTCGTTATGCAACAATCACAACAATCGATTGGTGCAGTATTTGTCAAACAAAGACTCAAAGGACATACGTTATTAGCAAGACCAACGTAATCAAGGAATGCATTGTCATTGATATCTAAAATACCATTTGCACCGAGTACAAAACCATGCTGTACTCCTGAAAACAATCCATTGTAATCAAATACGTCATTACGCGCATCCAATGTTAAAAATGGATCAGCTAAAAGATCGAAAAGACGATCGTTCGCATTAACTACCTGCAAACTTGCTTGTGAATCATTACCCGTATTAATAATTTCTACCTTACTTTCTCCGCCACCAAGAATTGCCATGTCAATATTTGCAAGAGTCGGGTGCACAAAGTCACGGAAGATTCCCTTAATAGTACTTGGGCGTACAATAAAACCACCCGTTGGTGCAATATTCAAAACCATGCGACCCGCGCTACCAACTTGATTAGTTGGATCAAAAATGATCGCACCTGATTGATGACAATTTTGACTTGCAAAACTCATCACAGAACGTCTTCCAATATGAATACCCACATTGTCCTGAACGTCGAAAGAAAATGGATTACGTATAAATGCTACATTTGTTGGATTCTCATCTGACATGCCTACGAAAACATAGGTGCCGCCAGAACTTTTGTCAGCGGTAAATGAAACATCATGTCTACCATTGATAACAAAATCAACGTTACTTCCTGGTACAACAAATAACAACAATGGTGTTTGGCGTTTTTTACTTTGTGAACCTTTAAAAGTCAAATCATCACGTTCCACAAGAAAAATAATTCTTGTTTCTGGAGTCGTATGCAAAACAAGTTGTGATTCGCCACGCTTACTTGCACGCACAACAGGATTATCACGTAACTTAACCACAACGTCTGACTTACGGGCATATATTTTGGTAATTCCCGGATCCAGAACAATGTCACCATGCTTACCATCTATAATGAGCTTGCCACCATAGACATTCGCAGGAGAATGACCACCTTCCCAAACTACTTTTTTGCGTAGCTCGACATCACCATCTGATGTATCAGCATATGCATTGATATCTTCATTACCCAAAACAATATCGTCACGACTACCATCAATGAGATTTGTTCCATCCGATGAAGAAATCATACGGGAAGGAGAAGAAGCACTATCCCGAACTACATCTGCAGTAAGAGAACTTGTGCAAAGAAATAATAAAGAGAAAACAGACATGATGGGAAATCTGAACTGAGTTGTCTTCATCCACGCATCCTTTTTTTTGAAGGTTAGAAATAACCATTAGCCCCATGATTACTATTCATTGTTGCTATCACTACTCCTTGTTTTTCGCAACTGATAGAAGTAATCACACATGTAGATTCATACTCATTTTATATGACAATGTCAACAGCTTTTAAAAAAGTTTTAATTAAGAGATAATTTCAACCCAAAGTCGACTGAGCGTTTGATAATCGACTACGTTACGGAAGAAATCAAGCATACTAAAAAGCTTTTGCGTGGGGACCGCATACTGAGGTAAAAGATGATCAACTCGTACATCTTTTAGTGGAGAAGAGGTTTTATATTTATCAACATATTTTTGATTAATATCTGCACGATACACATAATTAAGGAACGCATATACATACTCTTGCTTTGTAGTTCCTTGCGGTATCACAAAGTTATCAATAAGTGCAAAGCTTCCTTCTTTAGGTATACCAAATTCAATGTGAGGGTATTCAGACAAAAGACGTGGGACGTCAGTCATAACCAATGTTGATACTGCAGTAATTTTTGCACCAATAAGATACGCTGAACGCATCTCGGTATACATCTCAACCCACTGCTTTTGTTGGCGTAACAACTGTGCAATGATATGCAAATTAATCGGATCACGTAGCGCATCAATGGAACCAAATAAATATTGCGCTGCGAGTAAAATTATTTCTCGTCCGTCATCAAACATACCAACTTTACCGGGTATTTTATGTCGATCAAAAATAAGTGCCCAACTTACTTCTGGTGATTTCCCACCAAAACAATCAGTATCTATCCCTAAGCCGTACAGATCCCAATAATAGGGAATACTATATTTGTTCTCTGGATCAAAATAATGACCAAGTAGCGCAGGATACAATCGATCATAAAAGTTTAACTTGGACCAATCAAGTGGTTGCAATAAATTTTCTTTGATCATCAAATCAACCGTGTAATCAGATGGGGTAATTAAGTCATAGCCACTACCCTGTGACCCACGCACTTTGACAAACAATTCTTCATTCGTTTCAAAATAATTTATATGAACTTTTATACCGGTTTCTTCTTCAAATGCGTCAAGATATTCAGCATCAATTTCATTTGGCCAAACCAACACATTGATACTCTTTGGTACGTAAAAAAGATGGAAAAGATCAGGACTGTACAAAAAAAATGCAATGCCAGATGTAACTATACAAATCATACCAAATCGTATGAGCGTACGAACAACTATGGTGTCACGTATCATCGTATCACTCCTACTTTTCGTATGTGCAGAAGAGAAACAATACATGCCAACACGCTGCTTAAGAGTAATAATAAGGTAGACAGCACCGCCACCACTGGTGACGCTCCCGTTTTAATCATTGCAAAAATATAGATGGGTAATGTTTGCGCAGAACCACCCGCACAGAAAAATGAAAAAACAAAATCATCAAATGAAACAATAAAGGTAAGAAGTCCAGCAGCAAGTAATGCAGGACGCAATAAAGGAATAACAATCGTGCGTATAACTTGACCACGCGTTGCGCCCAAATCATATGCCGCTTCCATAATGCGTTTATCTAATTCAATAAACCGACTATACACAATCGGCACCACATACCCTAAACCCAATAAGGTATGACCCGCAATTAATGTTGTAAAACCAAATGATATGCCAAAAAAAGAAAAGATACTCAACATGCTGACTGCAATAACAATTTCAGGCATAGCCAAAATGCCAAAAAAGAATGGTTGAACATTGCGCAATGTGTTGCGAGATGCACAACAAACAAGCATGGTACCCATGGTGACACTAAAACAGGTGGAAGATAACGCAACGAGTATTGAATTTTTAAACGCATCCCATATTTCAACTTCATTCCATAATTTAAGGTACCATTTGGTAGTAAATCCCTTCCAATAAAATACTTGAGGATCTACGTTAAAAGAAAAAAGAATAAGCACCAGAATAGGAAGATACAAAAAAAGATAAATCAACAGAATGCTGCCTGGAAACAACCATCTTCCAATGATAGATTGATTATTGCTCATACTTTTACCACCTTATCATGCACGCACCACTTACCCAAATATTTATACACCGCAAGCGATACGAATAATAACACAAGACAACTGACACATGTAAATGCAGAACCCAATGAATCATCGCGCATAACTAAAAAATAATAATAAATAAGAGATCCTACCATCATATATTTGCCACCACCTACCAATGCCGGAATAGCAAATTCACCAAATCCAAGAACAAACGTAAGCAACACACCAGTTCTGATGCCAGATACGGTTAAGGGAAGCGTAACGGTAAAGAAAGTTTTCCATACAGATGCTCCCAAATCAGCAGATGCTTCCAAAAGGCGAACGTCAAATTTTTCCAATATGGTATAGAGAGGCATGATCATAAACGGCAAATAACAGTAGACCATAACCACAAATACCGCAACTAAGTTATTTGCTAATGCGAGTGGTTCTGCAATAATACCCAACTTCACAAGCAACAAATTGATCAATCCATTACGCTCAATTAAAAAAAACCATCCATACACTTGTATCAAAAAATTAGTCCACAATGGCACCATAAGCAGCGCGATCAGAAAATTTTTCCAACGACCTGCTTTGATCGCCAAAAAATATGCCACCGGATATGCACACAATAAACAAACAAAAGATGTGCTCAAACCGAGCACCAAAGAACGCATTATAACCCGCACATGAACCAAATCACATAACTGCTTATAATAATCGAGAGAAAATCCAGCATCGCCAACAAGGCTGAAATAAAAAGTTATAGCGAGTGGCATGCATAAAAAAAACAGTTGCCACGCTAACGCTGGTAGTGAAAATAAAAAAGGTAATTCACGTACAAGTACTGCACGTAAGGTTGATAGTTTTTTCATCGCTCAAGTAACACCACATTCTCTTTTTGCCAATACAAATAAACTTCATCATTATAATCGATACTTTCTTTGGGAAAATGTTCCTCATTTTGCTCAAAGACGTGCACCAAAAAATTATCTGCTAAGCGAACGTTAAATTGGGTTGAACGCCCATGGTATACAATCGCCTGCACCACACCGCGAAGACAATTTGAAAATCCTTCTGTCGGCGTTTTACTAATTTCAATTTTTTCTGGTCGCAAACTCATGATTACCATAGAACCGTCAGACATCCATGGTGCTGGCTTATTCATACCAACTTCCAACAACCCAAGATGAGGTACATCAATAAAATAACGTTCACCGTCGATGCGTAACGCACCCTTAAAAAAATTAGTGATACCCACAAATCGTGCAACAAATGATGAAACCGGAAACTCGTAAATGGCTTCTGGTGTGCCGACTTGTTCAATCTCACCATCTTCATTCATAATTGCCATAGTATCAGCAACTGTTAATGCTTCAAGTGGATCGTGGGTAACATAAATAAAGGTGGTTTTAGAACTTGTTTGTAACTCAATCAACTCAAGCAACATTTTTTCACGTAGTTTTAAATCAAGTGCCGCCAAAGGTTCATCCAAAAGCAATACGTCTGGTTCATTAATCATAGCACGCGCAAGTGCCACACGTTGTTGTTGTCCACCAGAAAGTTGGCTAATTGCTTTATAAATATGCTTTTCTAATCCGAATGTTTTTAAAATTTTAATGACTTTTTGTTCTATTTCATCACGTGGCACACCACGAATAGAAGGTCCATAGGCAACGTTATCAAAGACATCCAAATGGGGAAATAATGCATAATTTTGAAAGACGGTATTGATACGGCGTTCATGAGCAGGTACATGAGTAATGTCTCTGTCTCCCAAAAAGATAGAACCGGAATCTACCGATTCAAAACCGGCAATAAGACGAAGCAATGTTGTTTTTCCGCTACCACTCGGCCCAAGCAAGGCAAAAAAAGAACCGCTTTGAATGGTCAATGAAAGATGCTCTAAGACCGCTTCGCCATGAAATGTTTTCGTTATATCGCTAAGCTTTATGTTTTTCATTACCGCGTCCCGCCTTTGCAAATGTCATGGGTACTACCAAATCAGACAATGTACATGGTATAACCACCGCAACGATCAAGGATAAAAAGACAAGCCCAATATGGTCATACCAATGAGAAAAGCCATGCGCAACCAAATAAAAAGTGGATGCAAGCGAACTCACAAAAATATGTGCCACATGAGACGTAACCGCATACACTGAAGAACCTTTAGAATTTTTACTCATCACCAAGCCGGTAATAACTCCTACAAACAAGAATGGTAATACATTGGCAAGTTCAGAATAAAAACAAAGATGGAAATGCATGTGCACGCCCAGCAAACAGCCTGCCAAGTACGGAAGTACTGCATCAGAAAGTATACAAAATATGGTTGGACAAATTAAACCAACCACTATTGCGCGTAGTATGCTGTTGGAAAAACGCATAAAGGTGATCACTGTACCGGTAGCTGCAAAGACGATATGCATGAAGTGGAAGCTATGGAAAAGGATATGAGCGCTTTTTTTAACTAATTTTACATTTGCTTCCTGCCCGACCGATTGAGCGCCAATCAAACTGATTAAAGCCAATCCGAATGCGACAGAAAAAACAGCGAGAGGAAAATGTTCCATCAACTCGCCGTACACCGAATGTTCGTGTTTATGATCTTCAATATGACTATGATTATGCATGGGTACCCCATTTTTTCACGTTAGACATCCTCCACAACCTATATTCTCAGCTAAAAACTGAGCTGGTTTTTATGATATCAGATATTGAATATAAATAAAGCAAATAATACGGAAAATGATGGCCACCCTGAAAAGAGCTCAACAAAGGGAAAGGCGCCTTTCAAACTTGAAGCACCTGTAGTTCAAAAAAGCCAACAATTGAAGATCCTCTTCTCTTATTTCTTCTCAGTACTTCCAGTGTAATACTTTGACAAAACGTTCAGATCAAAAATATGCAATATCTCTCCACTCGCTGCCGGATCAGTGGAATGAACGTCAAGACCTGCAGCCGCCGGACCACCAACATCCTCTTGTTTAATTGGAGGGAATTTTTTTCTTAATTCTTCATCTTTATAGGGATAAGCCTCTTTATCAACTCCAATGTACATATCGCCAGGTTTTACGTTCCGGTGCAATAATCCAGCTGCGTCAGAAGTCGGATAAATCATCACATATATTTTATTAAAAATTTGCTTTTCCACTGCACTAGCCCAACCATGTAGCATCATGGATATATTTTTATACTTACCGCGAATTTCATAAAAGGGATTTTTAAATATACCTCTATGCTCTGTCCATTTTGCAAGCGTATTGCTGAGTAACTTATTTTCGTATGACACGAACTTTTTTACCCCCATCTCAACACCAACAGATATGATGATATCAGGATACTTCTCTTCAAATTTCTTATACGGCGAAATCCCCTTCTTAAAACTTTGCTTTTTAGACTTAAACGGACCCACTATAGGCTCGGTTGAAACATAAGCAACATATATATTATTTTGCCCTTTTGCCCGTTTAATCATCTCGTCAAAACCTAATATTCCTGACTTGCTTCCTCGTAGTACCTTAGCAAGCTTTTCTTTGTTAGGACACATTATATCCATTAATTCTATATCGTATAAAGCACCTTTTTCTTTAAATTCTTGCCGCAGTGCTTGATTATCACAATGCAAATTTAAAGACTCAAGATTCCTTACAAGTGCCTCTCCCCCTAATCCCTCTATAAAAAGACTACCTGCATAGTTAATCCAAACCTGCGTATCCTGCCAACCCTGCGTACTCTGACTATCTAGTTTTTGCATACCAAAGAACATTGGTTCACCTGCAGCTGAATACCCTGCGCCCACATAAATATCATATCTTTTAATTTTTTGACTTTCCCTGCAAGTTCACGCAGAACCTGATCTTTGCTCATTCCCTATTCTGAGCGGGAGAAATAGTTGATGACTCTTCCATAGCCTGCATGGTACGAGCACTGAAAAGCCCTCCACCTATACATGAAAGCAGCATTGCAAGCGATAATAACTGTTTTTTACTGTTCTTCATAACAAGCTCCTTTATCATTATTTCTTCTCAGACGGTTCAGTATAATACTTTGACAAAACATTCAATCCAAAAATATGCACAGGCTCTCCTGCATAGGACGCAGGTGATGCGGATTCTGCCAATAAGCTCTTGTTTAATGGAAGGAAATTTTTTTCCTAATTCTTCATCATTACCATATTCGGATTCAGGGAGGTGTATCAATCCCAATGTACATATCTGCCAGGCTTTACAAATCTATGCAGTGACTCGGCCGCTGAAGGGATCGGGTAAACCGTCATATATTTTTTATGAAATATTTGTTCTTCCACGGTACCAGCCCAACCATGCAATTTCAGGCTACATTCCTGTACAGTACCGTGAATATCAAAGAAAGGATTTTTGAATATACCTCTATGTTCTGTTACTTGAAGTTCCTGGCTTCATGTCAACGCCAACGGATATGATGATATCAGGATACGCCTCTTCAAATTCTTCAAGACTCGGATACCCCTCAGAACTCATTTCCCTTTTAGGTTTAAATGGACCGGTTATAGGTTGCGTTGACGCGTAGGCAACATAAATTAAAACTTCTTCATCTTTTTCTCTATATGCTTGCCTAGAAAGTACTTCGTTAAAACCAGTTATCCCCGCACGGCTTCCGTCTAACACAGTAGCAAGCTTTTGCTTGTTAGGACACATGATATCCATTAATCCTATCTTGTAAAAGTCCCCTTTGTCTTCAAGCTCTTTCCGTTTTTCTTTATCATGCGCAGTAAATAGTTAATCCTTTAAGATGACCTGATAATCCCACCAGTTTGCTCAATGGTATCTGCATACTTTCTCCAGATCTGCTCACGTTGATCATCCAGTTTTTCCATGCCAAAGAACATTGGCTCACCTGCAGCTGAATACCCTGCGCCCACATAAATATCATATCCTTCTAATTTTTTGACTTTTCCTGCAAGTTCACGCAGAACCTGATCTTTGCTCATCTTCTCAATCTGAGCGGGAGAAATAGTCTCTTCCATAGCCTGCACGGTACGGGCACTGAAAAGCACTCCGCCTATGCATGAAAGCAGCATTGCAAGCGCTAATAACTGTTTTTTATTGTTCTTCATGTAACCTCTTCTTTTTGGATTATATAATTGAATTCTTTAATCTTAGTCTTTAATCTCATAATTTAATTCTAACAGAAAATAAAGCTACAGTGCAATAGATCGCTTAAAAATAATCAGAGTTATAGCCAGAACATCGTGCTGGTCGAGGCTTCTTTGGGAAAAATAACATGAGGATTGATTGTTTTTGATGGAAAAATAAGAAAACCAAAAGAAAAGAGTAAAAAGAGTAAGTTACAATGTAGAAAGGCTTAAAAAAACAGATATAACCCCATTTCCAATAAAAGTAATTGTTCAACAAGCGGCGGCATCCATTACTATCCGCCTGTTGAACAAACTAACGACATCAGATGAATAAAATCATTCAATCACACGAAACACACCTCGATAATCTTTGTCTTTAACAAATGCCTCAATTTCAACCTCTTCTGGCACATATTTGGCTGTACCCTTATGGACAATATCAAGAAATTCATCCACCTTCTCTTTAGGCCCACACACCACAATACGTGCCTTGTTATTGACACTCACCACCTGGACCGTGCCTTCCAGTTCAAGATTTTGAGCAGCTTTTTGCACTACATCATGTAAAAAACCGTCGGGAAAATCGGCACTAAAAGTAATTTTTAAACATTTATGCATCACGTTCTCCTTTTTTTTCCGTCTTCCGTCTTCGTTTTCACTACGACGTGATTATTATTCACCATGCCGTAACGTAGTGAAGGCGGATCCTTTTTTTTGCGCTTCAGCAAAAAAGTAGCAAATCATAAGGAGCGGTGTCAAAAGTTATATGGCACATCCTACAATGAAGCTTTATTAAATTCGATTTTATGTGCTATATTAATACTAATTAATTTTTAATTTATCCCAGGAATAGACAATGACCACTTCGAAAATTCGTGTTCGCTTTGCTCCAGCACCAACCGGCATGATGCATTTAGGCAATATTCGTGCTGCGCTGATGAACTGCCTCTTTGCCAAACAAAAAAATGGTACCTTTGTTTTACGTATTGAAGACACTGATCAAGAGCGTAATTTTGACCCACAGGCTATAAAAATCACTGAAGATCTCACTTGGCTTGGCCTTATGTTTGATGAAGGTCCTGGTCCAGGCGGTCCCTATGCGCCCTATTTTCAATCACAACGTGACCATATATACAAAGAAAAAGCACTCGAATTAGAAGAAAAAAATTGCATATACCGCTGTTTCTGCACCCCAGAAGAATTGGAAGTAAAGCGTGAACGGCAACGCATGCTCAAATTACCCCCACGCTATGATCGCACCTGTTTGCATCGCAGCAGCGCAGAAATTCAAAAACTTCTTGCAGATAACACTCCCTTCATCTGGCGTTTTAAACTTGATCATGATGCAGCAATAACCATTACTGACCTTGCACATGGCAACATAAAATTTGAAATGAAAAACTTTTCTGATTTTCCTTTGACCCGTCAAGATGGCAGCTTTACCTTTGTGTTTGCAAACTTTGTTGATGATTTGACCATGAAAATGACCCATGTATTCCGCGGAGAAGATCATTTAACCAATACCGCTGTACAAGCAGCCCTCTACAAAGCATTTGACGCCCCATTACCAATATTTTTCCACATGCCTATCTTGTGCAACATAAACGGCCAAAAACTTTCCAAACGTGATTTTGGTTTTTCATTACGCGACTTAAAAAAAGAAGGCTTCACTCATGAAGCTATTGTAAACTATCTGGGCATTATAGGCGGATCGTTTGAACAAGAAGTCATGTCACTTAATCAATTAGCTCAGGCAATCAATTTCGATCACATGCAAACGACCGGTCATATAAAATATGATGTTGAAAAACTACGCTGGATGAACCACAAATGGATTGAACGCTATAGCCCGAGTGAACTGACAATCGCATGCAGACCATTCTTGCAAGAAGCGTACCCTGACGTCACATCACTCAGTGATGAAACTTTATCACAACTGTTGCAAACAATTAAAACTGATCTTATGACCCTTACTGACAGTGTTACTGCGCTGCAATTTTATTTTGAAGCGCCAGCGCTACAAAAAGTTGATATAGAAGCGGTCATTGATTCAGCACACATACATGGACTTAAAACTATCGTAAGTGAAAATCTTAATCTGATTGCTGATCATAACCTCTTTGTTAATGCGCTCAAAAAAGCAGCACAAGACAATAAAATTCCATTAAAAGAACTGTTTTGGTTTGTACGCCTTGCATTAACAGGAAAAACTAATGGCCCGGCAATACATGATCTCTTGTCTATGCTTGGATCTGAAAACTCACAAGAAAGATTACACGCAGCGCTCAATCTGATTACAAAGTAAAAAAATCACGTACAGCTATGGTTCTTTATTAAAAAGTTCTTGTCTGAATATGTACTACATGACTCGCGTTATAACAACCGACGCATTAACCGTAGGTACAATGCCACCGATGGTAGTCGGAAGATGAACTGATGTTGAAGAAATATAATTTACAATCGCAAGAACGCTACCAGCAGCTATAGAAAGCATAACCTGTCCAGCGTTATTCATTTCTGTCGTGCCATACGTCACTGTTGGTGCAACGCCATTAACAAATAATGCAAATTGATTAGTCAGCTCAGTGGTGATTACCGAATAACTCACTAAATAGACACCCGTGTTAAGAATAGTGATAAAAGGAGAACCGACTGTATGCGTAATGCCACTTGACAAAATACCATTGCTATCAAACATAACCGGATTTTCTACTGGGACTGTTTGTGCACGAATATTAAAAATATATGCATAGTCAGTTGCAATGGTACCTGTTGCTCCAGTGCTGCCAGTTGTGCCCGTATTACCCGTTGCACCTGTTGATCCAGTGCTGCCAGTTGGACCAGTATTACCGGTTGCGCCGCCAGCTGGTCCTGTATTACCCGTAGGTCCTACATTGCCCGTTGCACCAGTTGCACCGGTAGTACCATCTGCACCTGTGATACCATTTACGCCAGTCAATCCAGTTGCTCCTGTTGGCCCAGTGGCACCGGTAGCACCAGTTGCGCCAGTCGCGCCGGTTGCACCGGTAGCGCCACGCTTTTTGCGACACTTATCACATATACCACAATAATTACACGTATCTTTCTTTTTCACGCTATTGTTAACTGCTTGTTTGTGCCCTTCTGAAGTAGAACCAGATTGAAGTTCTTGTATGTATGTATCTAACGCATAAAGCAAAGTAGAGGGATTTTGTGGTTGAGACACTGCGTAGCTATACGTTGATGAAATTCCTAATATTAAGCATGCGATGACTAAGCAATGCAACGGTAAACCGTATAAAGACATACTTTTCATACCCACTCTCCTTGCGTATTAAATAAAAAATTATTGCTCACATACTACACAAGAATGGTACAAAAAAGATATTATTTTTACAACATACAAACTTTCTTATAAGGCAGGGGTGCTTGTCATTTCTACTATTCTATGCTACAACTAATACTATGAAGATCAAATTACTCTCTTTTAACAATTCATTAGCGAACATCAAAACTTCCGGCCTCAATAGCGCCCAAGGTCTTAACTGCGTCCTTTCCTATGCATATTTTTATTATTTTTATAAGGGATCGCAGTATGCCTAAATGACCAACGTCTAAGATTATAAGGCTATTTGCGAAAACCCCAGTTCTAAACCGGGGTTTTTTTATTGCTAAAATTTTAAATATTAACTTTACCGAAAGGATCAATTTATAGTGAACTGTAAGAGGAAACTTTACCAATGAATAAAATACATGGAACAAACAAAGGAACAATATGAAAAAAATAGTTTTTATCGTAGTCATCACCATAGCAATCATCGCAAGTCTTATCATCTTCAAACGCACAAAGCAGCCAACAAACGTTGCAGCGTATACGGTTGGTATATTGCAAACCGCATCGCATCCTGCCCTTGATGCTGTCCGTGACGGATTCATCGAAGAATTAAAAAACAAGATGGATGGTACCGTTGCATTTGTCATTCAAAACGCACAAGGCTCAATTGCTCAAGCACATGGAATGGCTCAACAATTTCATGCCAACAAAAACATACGCGGATTTTTTGCCATTGCTACTCCTGCAGCACAAGCTATGAGTGCAGTGGAAAAAGAAAGGCCTATAATTATTGCCGCAGTAACTGATCCGTCTGCCTTAGGACTTATCCATCCAATGACAAATGTCTGTGGCACCAAAGACATGATCGATGTACAATCAGAAATAGAAATGCTCATCAAATTGGTACCTCATGCTCAAAACGTTGGACTTATTTACACATCAGGTGAAGCGAATTCTATTGCACTCGTTAAACAAATGCGCTTAGAACTTGAAGCACGTGGATTAACTGCTACCGATTTTGCATTTAGCAGTGAAACCGATCTACATGCCATGGTCGAATTAGCATGCAGAAAAACTGACGTTATTCTTGCACCAACAGACAATACCATTGCTTCAGCAATTGCCGTAATTACCGCTATTGCCTTAAAACACAAAAAGCCATTAATCGTCAGCGATAACATGCTCGTTAAGTTCGGTGCACTTGCTTCACGCGGAGTTGATTATAATGCTGGTGGCAAACAGGCCGCACAAATCGCGTATAAAGTGATCGTTGAAGGCAAAAAACCATACGACTTACCCGTTGAACAAGCAAAAAGTGAACAAATATTTATTAATCAAGCAACGTTAAACTTATTGGGATTAACCATTCCACATGAGTTGCAAAAATACGTTGTCTTTGTTTCATAAGGATCAAAAAAATGATTGAATTACTACAAATAATACAAGGCATTATTGAGCGTGGCTGTATTTTTGGATTTGTTGTTGCAAGCGTTTACTTATCTTCACGCCTCATTAATTTTGACAACTTAGCAGTTGAAGGAGCCTTTGGATTAGGCGGCGCATTCACTGCTCTTTTAATCAGCTGGGGAATAAATCCATGGATTGGACTTATTGGCGGAACCATTGTCGGTGGGCTGTCTGGCATTGTCACAGGACTTCTTAATACCAAGTTAAAATTAAACAATTTAATCAGTGGTATTGTCGTCACCACAGGACTGTTTTCCATAATTCTTATCATAGCAGGATCGAACATGACCTTGAGTGGCAAAGAAACTATCTTTTCTTCCATGCCCCTTATTGTAGCCCCATATCAGCAATTGATCGTACTCACATTGCTCTGCGCTCTAATTTTTTCTTTAATCAGTTGGTTTTTAACCACTGAAGTCGGATTCTTGTTGCATGCGGTTGGAGATACACCACAAATGGTAACTAACGTCGGAAAAAGTGTAGAAGGTTACACTATTCTTGGATTAACCCTTTCAAATACCCTTGCCGCATTAAGTGGAGCGTTGTTTGTCGAATATACCGGTTATTTTTCGATTTGGACTGGTGTTGGTGTTCTGATTATCGGCTTGGCCGGCATGATATTAGCCGAAATATTTAGTGCTAACTTTGGCATCGCGCTCTTGATAGGTTCGATCGCTTATCAAGCAATCATTACATTAACCTTTGAACTGCAACTCAACCAAGATTGGAATAAATTAATTACGGCATCACTCATTGTCCTTTTGATAATTATCAAACAATGGTTAAACAAAAAGTAAGGTGAATATGTTAAAGCTTAAAAATATTAATGTGTGGTTTGGTAATAGTCATATATTGCAAGATCTTTCATGCAGTGTAGAACCAGGAGACTTCATTGTTATTGTAGGTGCTAATGGTGCAGGAAAAAGTACCCTTTTCAATATCATTGCAGGAAAAAATAAACCGACTAACGGTACCGTAGAATTAAACAATGCAGATATTACCGCACTCGATGAGCAACACCGGGCCTGTATGATCACGTGCCTTTTCCAGAATACAAAATTAAATTCTGTTGGATCCTTAACGGTTGCTCAAAATCTTGCCATGGCATACTATAGCCAACGGTATGCGAGACTGGTCGATGGTATGCGCGTGATGCCAAACGATCTGGCAGAAAAAATAATAGGTGAGCTTGGCATGGATAGATCAATTGCAAGAAGACCAATGAAAGCATTATCTGGTGGACAAAGACAACTTATTGCATTTGTAATGGCAACACGCCATATACCTAAAATTTTATTGCTTGATGAACCTACCGCCGCACTTGACCCTCAAGCGGCAACTAAACTGCTACAATACGCAACACAATTTATTAGGCAGAACAAGATCACAACCTTATTAATAACGCATGATCCACATATTGCATTAAGTATCGGCAATAAGATTTGGATTTTAGAGAATGGTAAAATTACCAGACAATATAGTGCTGAAGAAAAGAAAGGATTAAATCCGGATAAATTGATTGGGCAAATTGATTATGCAAAAATTGGTTATAGCGGGACTCATTAAACAATACACATGGATGATATTTATAGGCCGTTCGCCCTGATCCGCCTACGTTAAAACTACGTCGGACTTGCGGCTTAGCTTGCCGTGCCCGTCGAAGCCTTGGCGAAGACTGGGTCGAAGGATAGGCCCAACAAGCGGGTGTGTATAACTTAATGAGTCTTGCTATATTAATCAAGATCAAAAAGAAGTCTCGACACACTTCCCACTTTACTAAAATAGCAAGTCGAGACTCACCAACTTCATCTGACACAGCAGTACGAACCACCCTTTTTACAAAACAGAATCAGGCTCCATTAACCGATTTGGTAACTTTTTAAGATCACCAACATACCCCTGCTCCTGCATGTATGCCATAATTTCTAAAAACCACGGTTCGGCCGAAGGTGCAACGAAAAATTCAAAAATGCTATTGGGTACGTCAATGGTGCGGTCAAACAATAAATGCTCATAACTTTTAAGTGCTGAGGTGACAAACCAGCACATTGCGGGATCTACATACGCTTGATAATATAAACTGTACATGCCAAGATTCTCTTCTTGTTAAATCTAAAATAATGTGCAACTATATTTTAATAGTATCACACCTCATTATTCTTTCAACACAATCGGCGTGTTTGCTGCATCTATAATTCTATTTTTTGCTTTTGAGGGAGTTATACAGGAGTTGAAGAAACTCATCTATTGATTGACGTGTACTGGTAAACAGTGCTATACATTATTCAGAAATTTGTGATTCAAGAAAGGGGACCCATGGTTCAAGTACGTAATGAGGCATACGCACTACTTATCTTAGCAACTATCGCGTTAATAAGTCATGTGCACATACAAGGCATATCATCTCTTGCAAAAAATGACCCCTATCCTATGTTCACCACACTTGATCCGCAAGAATTTCTCTACACTCAAGACAAACTCTTGTTAAAAGGCATGACTGACAAAGAACACTACTGGAAAGAACATGTCAGCTTTTCTGCTTCTCCCTTCTCGCAAAATGCTCGCTGCGGTAAAGACTTCTGCGGCTCTCGATTTCGCGGTATTGATAATCGTTGCAACCCAACTCCCTGTGACACCATTGGTCGACCTGTTCCTATTGAACTGGGCGACATTGCCGGACGCTGGAATATGATCGCGCTCCTTTTTGGTGATTTGCCAGAGGGAGTAGATGAACTACCACCCTTGCTGGAAGAAGCACAAAACACTCTTTTTAACGGTCCTCCCACAATTGAAGACATTAATGCGATTGATCCTGAACAGCTTTTTGGCTGTTTCTCTGTACCACTCAAATACAAAAAACAGGGTGTACGCTTTGATTTGGAAGCCAATATCTGTGATGATGTCTGCATAGGGATTCAAGTAGGTGTTGCTGATATCACGCAATGTGTGCCACAAACATTTGTCTATACCGGCACCATTGATACAATTACACCAATAACAGGTACGTTTTATGATACCAGACGACTTGGCTTTATAAATTTAACCTGTGCTGCCGGCAATACATGCACTGATACCGCAATATGTCCAATTGTCGGTCCAATACCAACTCCAGCATGCGCAGGATCGACGTCATGCAGCGCAACAAGCACGCAAGGCCAAGGATGCGTATTTCCATGCACAGATCTTACTGCTGCCGACGTAAACTGTGCTTTAATGAATAATTTATTCGGCATTGCTCATGAAATTGGCCTCGACGTTGGCAGCTTTGACAAAACCTCGATAGAAGATGTTCGTCTCCGCTTGTACTGGCGCCATGCCTATCCCGCAGGAAGATGTAACGATTCTGCCGACGTGCTCGTCATACCCTATTTTCTGCTTGAAGGGAGCCTTGGCACTGGCAAAAAAATAGAACCTCACAAAGCATTTTCTTTACCGTTTGGTAATAATGGCTCTAATTCAGTCGCTTTTACCGCGGGCATCAATTTTGATTGCCCTGAGACGGTAGAATTTGGATTAGAAGGTGGCTTTACCCACTTCTTCAAAGAAGATTTCTGTAACTTCCGCGTGCCAACCTTTGAAGGTCAAACTGGTATATTTCCTTTTTCTACAGCGGTGTCAGTACACCCTGGCAACAACTGGCATTTTGCAGCAAAATTGAGCGCGTACCATTTCCTTGAATGTCTTTCTTTCTGGTTCCAATACGTGATTGTACACCATAAAAAAGATAATATTTGCGTGATCAACGGTGATCCTGCATTTAAGCCACACGTGCTTGAAGAACGCAGCGCTTTCCAATCACAATTTGGCAACTTCACCCTAAATTATGACATTACACCATGCATTTCTATCGGCTTTTTATGGCAAGCGCCATTTGTAGTGCGCAATAGTTACCGCAGCACAACCTATTTATTCAGCGTCAATGCGTTCTTTTAAACAGCTTGGTTACCGTATTAACATTTTTCTACGCAAAAATTTCATGAAAAACTTTACCTATATTGCATCATTATTAATTATTCTATCAGCCTGTACACTACATCCAATGAAACGTTCAAGAGCAACATTTGAACCTACATCTTCTCAATTGGATATGCATTATACACCATTCATGCCGGAACCCACCACCATAGAAGATGATCTCTTTCAAGAACTATCATGGATAACCCCAGAAACGTCAATCAACACTACGTTTGAAGAAAAACAGATTAAATCGTCTCAATCAATTAAAATGATTACGATATCCGCTACAAAAAAAATACATAATCAATGTGAATACCCGTTTAAAGTGTTTGAATGCACTTTTAGAGGTTGCAACAAATCATTTAAACGAAATTGTGACTTAATCGTACACATACGAACACACACAGGAGAAAAACCTTTCAAATGCCCCTCTGAGGCGTGCGACAAATCATTTAAACGGAATTGTGACTTAATCACACACATGCGAACACACACAGAAGAAAAACCTTTCAAATGCCCCTCTGAAGGTTGCAACAAATCATTTACACAAAATTCTAACTTAATCGTACACATGCGAATACATACAGGAGAGAAACCTTTTAAATGCCCCCTTGAAGGATGCAACAAATCATTTACACAGAATGGCCATTTAATCGCACATGCGAACACACACAGGCTAAAAACCCTACCTAAAAAATCTGCATAGGTAGCTTTTAGATTAACCTCAATAACCTTGCACCGTTATCTCACCCCATCCACCCATCACAGCAAAATACTTTCAGTTTGAAAAAATATAAGCATTTAGCCTTGACTTTCGGTGTTTTTATGGTATAGTCAACTATATCTACACAATTCTAAATGGAATTTTATTAAGCCTGTAACTAAATGGAGAACCTATGAAAAACATTCTTTTTACTCTTTCATTATCTGCTCTGGTATCGGCTAGCATGCTGTATCCAATGGAAAATCAGATATGGTATTCAAGAAGAAGATCAAATACTGTACCCAAAGGGATACCAAGGAGGCGCATTCGAGCCCCTTAATCAAAAATGGCAAGCAACCATGCCCGAATACTTCAATCCAGAGTACCAAAAAGGGGCATTCAAACCTTTGAATCAATCACGTTATCAAAACTATGCGGATCAACAACGTTACCAAGATTTCTATAACGCTATAACAGATATAACACATGCTTTGCGGTAAATCCTAGTGTAGAGCAACACATGCCCATGCATCAAACTTTTACCTCTGAAGCAAACGACGATACTACCGAATCGTTCGAAATAGAAAAAAATAGTTCTGACAATGGATTATTTGAAGTAGAGGGATATAGTTCTGATTCATCAGAATACGAAATTCCCGCAATACATCCACTATTAAGAGGAAGAATAACTCAATTAGCTGCCAATGAAATACGCAAACCAATCTCTAACACCTCTTTCCAGTGTCCCTTTGCAGGATGCCACGAAACATTTACGCTAAAGCGTGATCTAAAGAAACATATACGACTAGAACATGCAGAAGAAAAACCATATGCCTGCATACGCTGCCACGAAGCCTTTACCCACAGTCAAAAGTTAGCCAACCACATGAAAACAAAACATAAACAAACAAAAAAGAAATCATAAACTTGAAATGGAGAAACCTATGAAAAACATTATTTTTACTCTTTCATTACTTACAATCGTATCGACCAATGTATTGTATCCGATGGATAGCCTATATCATCCGACAAATCACTCATATTCGATGGATCGCCCATATTCGAAGGAGCACGCAGCAGCAGTCTTGCAATCTTTGTATGCCTATCCATGCCCATTCAAAAGCTGCAAAGAAGCATTCAACTTCAAGCCTAATGTATATACACACATAAACCAATGCCATATAGGCGACAATGCGCCCGTATTTTCAGAAGTAGAATTGCAAGAGGGATATTGCGTTAATATCGAATCTGAATTTCAAGAGGAATATTGCATGGATATCGAAACAACACCGTCACCTTACCATTTTGGAAATACAACGTCTTCTACGGACTCTATAACGGAAGAAGAAACGTCATATGATTCTGACTTAGAAGGTATAGTCACTGAACTATTCGAAATGGAAGAAAGTGACTCTGAGACGGAAATACTTGAAATAGAAGAAAATATTACCCCTGGATTCTTTGGCAACGTTCCTGTTGTGGAACTATTAACAAAAATCAGACAATCAAACAACAACAACAATAATAACAACAACAATAATGACGGTAACGAATATAATACATCAACTGCAATAACGCATAATACGCAACCACAAATACCGTGCAGAGTCCCTCACGGGTTTAATCAAGAGATATACGCAAACGATGACACAGTAAGCGAAAAAGAAAATAGTTCTGACGCTGAAGAATTTGAAGTGGAAGGATATAGTTCTGATTCGGAAGACCAAGCCCCCTTACGGAAAAAAATACCTTCGACGCATCCACTACGGAAACAGACGCATCCACTACTGAAAAAAAGGGTAGCTCAATCTGTCACAAATAAAACACACAAAAAGTTTCCCTGCACCTTTGAAGGGTGCGATATGTCATTTGCGCGTAAAGATCATTTAAGTAGACACGAGTGCACACATACAGGAGAAAAGCCTTTCGCATGCGAAACCTGCAACAAAGCATTTGCACGGGCATACGATTTAAACAGACATATAGGAACACAACATAGCCAAATAAAAAAGAAATCAAAACATAGCCAAACAAAGAAATAATAAATTTGAAATGGAGAAAACTATGAAAAACATTATTTTTACCCTTTCATTACTTGCAATTGTATCAGCCAATGTACTGTATCCAATGGATCGCCCGCATTCGAAGGATCGCACAGCAATCTCGCGCGCTTTGTGCACCTATCAATGTCCCTATCCAAACTGCGAAAAGTCATCTAGTCTCAAATCTAATTTAAATATGCACATACAACAATGCCATCAAACCAACAATAATGCGGCCATATTTTCAGGATCGGAAGAAAGATACGCAAATAATGGCATGGATAATAATGGCATGGATATAGAGACACCATCATCTTATTATTCTGGAAATACAATACCTTCTTCAGACTTTGCGCAAGGAAAAAAATACAATTCGGATTCAGAAGGCTCTATAGCTGAACAGTTCGAAATAGAAGAAAGCTACTCTGAAATTGACTCTTTTAACAACGTTTACTTTGGTAACAACAATAACAATAATAATAACGAATATAAAGCATCAACCATAATCACACCTAACACTCAACCACAAATGCCTTACCAAGTCCCTTGCGCGTTTAATAAAAAAATATATACAAGCGACATATCAAGTGACACATCAAGCGAAGAAGAATATGATTCTGATTCAGAAGACGAAATTTCACTGAAAAAAACAGTAGCTCAATCTGCTGCAAATAAAATACTCAAAAAGTTTCCCTGTACCTTCTGTGACAAATCATTTCCACTCAAGAGCGGCTTAACAGCACACATGCGCACGCATACGGGAGAAAAGCCCTTCAAATGCGCAACCTGCGACAAAGCATTTACACAAAAGATCGCTTTAGAAAGACACATAGCAGCCAAACACACACATACACAAGAAAAGCCTTTCAAATGTACCTTTGAAGGATGCGACAAATCATTTCTATTCAAGGGCGGCTTAACAGCACACATGCGCACGCATACGGGAGAAAAGCCCTTCATATGTACTTTTGAAGAATGCAATGAATCATTTGCGTGTAAGAGCACTTTAAAGAGACACGTGCTAATGCATACAGGAGAAAAGCCTTATACATGTACCTTTGAAGGATGCAACAAATCATTTGCGGACCAAAGCACTCTAATAATTCACAAGTGCCTACATACAGGAGAAAAGCCTTTTATATGTACCTTTGAAGGATGCGGTGAATCATTTGCACAGAAGGTCAATTTAAATACACACATGTATACACATACAAAAGAAAAGCTTTTCAAGTGTAAAGAATGCGACAAATCATTTAAACAGCAAAGAATCTTGACCGAGCACATGCACACACACACAGGAAAAAACCTTCACGTATGTACCGTTGAAGGATGTGGCAAATCATTCACACAGAAAAGCGGTTTAGACAAACACAAACTCACACATACAGGAGAAAAGCCTTTCGTATGCGAAACCTGCGGCAAATCATTTGCACAGAAAGGCGATTTAAAGAGACACATGCCAACGCATACAAAAAAAGCCATATAAATGGACCTTTTGTATCTGCTGGACATAGTGCAGAAAAAACGTATACTGTACATAATTCATAAAAAATTATCTATTCAACCTTTTAAAAGAAATGAGTGACTATATCCCATGTCAAAAAAGAAGACTAACATTGCCATCTCCGTCTCAGGTCATGTCGACCGCGCCCTACGCCAACTCAAGAAAAAAATTGAACGTGAAGGTGTTGTTCGCGACATGAAGCGTTGTGTCTATTTTGAACCTAAAACACAAAAGCGTCGCAAACGTCTTGTCCGCGCAATTAAACAAAACATGATGCGCATGATCACCCAAGGTACCTATGTACCAGATAATTCCGGTCTATGAATAACAGCCCGCGTTTACGCGAAATAAAGCACGCGCAAAGAGAAGCTCAAGTATTACGTGAAGTATCGAACTTTTTTTTGCGCATTACGCTTGATGACCCTCGCCTACAGGGAATATACATTAGTCGTGTAAAACTGAGCGCTAATCGTAGCATGTGCACCATTTTCTTTTATACTCCTGGTGGCATCACCGATTATGAAGCAAAACGTCCCATTCTGGTGATGTATAAACCAACCCTACGCACCGCGCTTTCAAAAACACTCCATGGTAGATATACCCCGGATCTTGTGTTTGATTTTGACGCGCAATATGAAAAACAGCGTAAAGTTGATGATTTACTTGAACAATTACACCACGAAGATGAAGAGTCGTCTTAGCCTGTATTATCAATAAAAAAAGATTGTTTTTTTAAAGCCTCTACTTTTAAAGCTTCTAATTAACTCAGCATACCCATGATTGAAAACCTACTATACTTATTCCCCTTTTTTCTCTGTTGGGGTTCATTTTTAAATGTTTTAGGGTTTCGGCTCATTCGCGGTCAAGATGTAGTCTGGTCACGTTCATGCTGCCCACACTGTAATCACGTTATTGCGTGGTATGACAATATACCGGTTGTTTCTTATCTTATACTCAATGGCAGATGCCGCACATGTCATGCATCTATTTCTTTTTTGTATCCATTCATTGAACTGCTCACACTCATCACTCTGTCAGCATTGTATTACTCGGTGCCGCCCACCTATTTTTTCAGTTATTTTATCTTAATTTCCGCACTCATTGTGACCATACGTTCCGATTTAGAAACAATGCTCATATCACGCTATGTTACCTTATTCTTGGTACCCTTTGGACTGCTATTCAGTGCACTCGGATTACTTCCTATAACCTTACCAGAAAGTATTGCCGGCTGCTTGGTAGGTTCTGGTGGACTTTACCTCATTGCGTATACATTTTTTCGCCTCACCGGAAAACAGGGTCTTGGACAGGGTGATATTGATTTGCTTGCACTCATCGGTTCATTCACCGGCATCATTGGCTGTTGGGCAACCATATTGATCGGTTCAATTACCGGATCGGTCCTTGGACTTATTTACATGCGAGGCATACGTTCACCAAACTCAATCAAAATTCCCTTTGGTCCATTTCTTGCACTTGGCGCGATCTGTTATGTTTTTTGGCAAGAACCGATAGCGTATTTTTTACTTGGGCTATAAGCTAATCAGCCAAATCATCTTGTACCACCCAGATACGATTATTTTCATCCACCGCAAGAACATCCGGCTTGCCATCACCATCAATGTCTCCCGCTGCAGCAACGATAAAACTATTAGCATCTGCTTTTGCTATGTTCAATGCAGAACTTGGCGTGCCGAGCTTACCCGTAAAGTAGTTGACTCCTTCTGCACCACTCCCAAATCCATAAGTATAATTGAATTGCCCTTCTGGTTTCCAACCAATGCCACCTTCACCAAACAACACATCTGAATATCGACCATGTTCGGCCCAATATGCTTTTTGTGCTGCATACACCGAACTTAAATTCATGTATGCCTCAGTGCGTTTTGCTTTGGCTAAAAAACGAGAAAAGTTTGGAACTGCTATCATGGCAAGAAATGCGATAATGGCGATTACGATCATCAATTCAAGTAGTGTAAATCCGTTTGATTTCATATTTTTAATCTCCCTTAAGGACATGGTCTATTTGTCACTCATCATAGGACAACCAAAGAGGAGCTCGTCAAGAGTAATTTCAGATCTCACTATTCATTTGATTTTTCAAGCAGTGCAGCGACACTAGTTTTATCAACTATTTTTAAAAAAGATAGCTGGTTGCAAAAGGTTGTTATTTGACACACAATGAATCTTAAAGAAACTCATTGTATTGACTGATCATTAAGAAGGGAATCAAATGGCAACAGCTGTTAAATTATCTGATGCAATCATCTCAGAGGCAAAAATCATGTCCAAAGCACTTAATCGTTCGGTGGCTGGCCAGATTGAACATTGGGCAAAAATAGGCAGAATCGCAGAAGAAAATCCTGATTTAACCTATGATTTAATCAGAAGCATTCTGGTTGCTCAACAAGAAGCACAGGCTGGTAAACTTGAGCCTTATAACTTTGATTAGAGAGCGTGTCATAAATTTTGTGTAAACAGCATTTCATTAAAATGCCTTAGTGATACGTTCACCAAAGATAATGGCGAACTGATTTAGCGCTTCTTTCCAATGAAAAATTGGCATGGTCCAGCGTTTTGCTAAATTTCTTAATGCTAAGTATACCAATTTAAATGCAGCTTTGTCATCAGGAAAAATTGTACGATTTTTAGTTACCTTTCTGATACCATAGTTAATCGATTCAATGGTGTTAGTGGTGTAGATAGCTTTTCGGATGAAATCAGGATAGGCCATAAACGGGATGATGCCTGTCCAATTGCGTTCCCAAATGTCCCCAATAGTAGGGTATTTTTTATCCCACTTAGCTCGAAATGCGCTCAAGGCAAGCAATGCTTGTTGTTCGTTGCATGCGGTGTAGACCTCCCTTAAATCTGCGGCTACCATCTTTCTATCTTTCCATGGCACATAGTTGAGTGAATTTCGGACCATATGCACGATACAAAGTTGTATTTGAGTCTGGGGAAAGACAGTGTTTATTGCCTCGGGAAAGCCTTTTAATCCATCTACGCATGCGATTAGAATGTCCTCAACACCACGATTTTTAAGCTCATTTACCACCGAGAGCCAAAATTTTGCTCCCTCATTAAGCGATATCCACATACCTAAGACTTCTTTATTTCCATCGATGGTAATACCAATAGCGAGGTATAAAGCTTTGTTTTTGACATGTCCATTATCTCTTACTTTGAGAACGATAGCATCTAAATAAACAATCGGATAAACCTTATCCAGGGGTCGCAATTGCCATGCTTCAACCTCGCTTATAATCTCATCGGTAATGGTTGAAATTAAATCTGGGGAAACGTCTGTTTGGTAGATTTCTTCTACGTGACCCTGAATCTCTCTAACCGTCATGCCACGGGCATAAAGTGAGATTATTTTATCATCAAATCCGGGTAGCCTTCTTTGATATTTTCCCACTAGCTTTGGTTCAAAAGTTCCTGTCCGATCCCGAGGGATATCTACCTCTAGATCGCCTGTGTCGGTAATGAGATTCTTGCTCGTTTTCCCGTTGCGGTAGTTTCCTGTGCTTTTTCCAGCTTCATGCTTCTCGTACCCCAAATGATGAGACATTTCTGCTTCAAGCATTCGTTCAACCATTGCCCTCTTGAGCTGATTGACTATCCCTTTTTCTCCAAACAAGTCTTCTGATGTCTTTGCATTTTTTAGAAGATCATCCAGTAGCTTTTTATCAATAATCATTGTGTAACCCTTATGTTTATGTATTTATTCTAAGCTGTTTACACAAAATTTGCTACACCCCCTGATTAGAATAAAAACTCACTTTCCTTTTGATTGATCAATTTTTGGCTAATTTTTTTTAAACCTCATCATACTTTTCTACAATTTCTTCGTATGCCTTTTGTAGCTTCTCATCTTTGCTGATTATAAAAACTTCTTCTTTGCGAACAGGTTCCAAAATAATATTGCCTCCATCGATCCTGATTTTAAACTGAGTATTCTCATTTATATTAAGTAATTCAAGAATCGGTTTATCTATTAAAATAGCTAAACTATTGCCATGTTTGGATAATTTTTTGATCATAATATCCCACAAGTTATTGTTTATATTCTTAGTATAACTACCCTTTTGCTTTTTCTAGCAATGCCTTGACTGAATACGCCCCCTCACGCACCACTTTTATGGTGCCATCAGAACAATCAAGAATCGTCGATGGTACTACTTCCCGAAAAGACTCACCAGGATAATCCCCCACCGTTGCGCGTACCTGTTTGCCAATCTCTGGATCAAGTTCATCGAATGATGCCGGAACCGGCTTACCTGTTTTATTGGCACTCGTGGAAAACAACCCATCACAGTGAGCCAATAAGCGCTGCAAACCTGTATGAGCAGGTACCCGTATGGCTATAGTGCCACCGGGACCCTTGAGATAATCAGGAAGGTCAGATTTGGCCTTAAAAATCAACGTTAAGGGGCCTGGCCAACAAGAGGCCATAATATGAGCTATTTGAGTTGAAAAAACTTGATCTATGAGGCTTTCTGCCTCAGATTGTGATTTAACCAGAATTAAATAGGGCTTTTCCTGCCTGCCCTTTATCCTATTCAAAGCTTCAAACCCCTCTTGGGTCAAAGGGGCCAATAAACCAATAACGGTGTCTGATGACCCAACAATTACTTCTCCAGATCGCATTATTGAAAGAATTTCATGAATAGTACCTTCATCATCCCAATAGAGCATATTTTACCCTGCCTTTCAGCCATTCTTCTTTTGTAAATAAGAGCCTACAATAGTTAATATAATTTTCCGATTGACATTATTGCAATATAGCGTATTCTAAGAGAGAAGTCATTAAAAAAGACTTGGCGATTAGTTTCAAAAGTAACATTTTACTTACAATTGATCCGAATCGTGAAAACAAGTGGAAACCACCTTAACCATAGGGAAGTATTATGAAAGAAAAAAACATAATCCAATCCGGCACAAATAGCCTGGGAATTGGAAAACAGTACAGCTACAATGAAGTTGTAGACTTCTTAGATAAAAACTGGACAAGCAACTTAAGCGACACAACACTCTCCTGTATCAAACAACTTGATAATGCATTTGACAACGTATCCCAAAAGGTCAATACCATTTTGGTATCTGGCAGCAACGGGAAAAGTTTAACTACTCACTTTACCCTTAAGCTTTTTCAAGAAGAAGGTCTTAACGTCGGTGCTTTCTATTCACCACACATATTGACCTATAACGAACGCTTTAGCATCAACAATGAAACAATCACCAATAAAGCATTCACTGAAATAGCAAATGAAGTGCTTACCATGGCAGACACCCTCAGACTTACTCCTAACTCATATGAAATCCTCACCGTTATGGGACTGCTCTATTTCAAGAAAAATAACATTGACGTGGCTATTCTGGAAGTAAGTGATCCAAGCCCATCAAATGCAACTAATATCTGTACCCCTAAAATTGCAGCTATTACGCGCGTCATAGATAAAACAAATAAAGACCATGCTGATCAAGCAACTATTAACACCATGCTCAGCTTAGTAAAGCCGGGAACTTATGTAGTCTCAGCTGATCAAAGCAAATTAAACTTACAAACCATGCAGGATATGGTAACCAGCAAAAACGGTGTATGGGCTATGCCTATTCGCAAACTTGCTCCATTAACCTATCCGTTTGAACAATTACATGGTCGTTGCGCGGCACTTGCTGAACGTATTGCGTATATTTACATCAATACATTTGTAAATAACGGAGGCGAAACCGTTCTTGCAAACAGCTTGCTCACCAAACAAAAAGGACAACGTGGTCGTCCAACGCTTGAAGCAAAACGACACACCGAGTTAAATCCAAAACGTACCGTGGAGCAATTCTGGAAAGATGTGCACAACACACTTCCTGGACGCTTCCAACTACTTGATAAAGAAAAACCAAGCATCTTACTTGATAACGCAAGTAACCTTGACGCATTTGAAAATGTATTACTTGGCATTCGCCTGTTGCATTATCAACGTCCATTAAAAGGTCTTACCGTTGTACTTGGTTGCAATCAAATAGATCTTAATTTACAAGAATTCCTCAAGTTATTACGTTATTTCTTCAAGAAAACATCTGGCCAAGTTATCGTATGTCCTGCAGAACCAATGCCAGGACAAAGAGGTACTTCTTCTTGGGATGTTGAAAAAATAACCAATGATATCAAGAGTATGAAAATCAAGGCAAAATCGAGCAAGAACTTCAAAGACGCGTTTGAAACTGCACAAAAATCAGTTGATGAACGTCATGGTCTTGTGGTAATTACCGGTTCTCCTTCATTGATTACTGAGTACTGGAAATATAAAGGCATGAAGAAGCTCTAAGTCGATTCAAAAAGGGCCGTTCGTCCTGAGTGTTTTTGCAAAGCAAAAATGTATCGAAGGATAAGGCCCTTTACATATCAGACGACCCAGGAAAATAATAAACACCCATGCTAGTTTCAATACTTCTCGGACTTCTATTCGGTTCAGTATATGCAGTCTCCTTTGTTATCCAACAAAGGAGACTTTTTCTTTTCTCTGAACGACAAAAACGGCCCGAAATACTTACCCTTATCCTTCTACGAATTATGCTCATAGGAATATTTAGTTATCATCTATTGCACTTGCCCTCAACTGGACATATACTGATTGCTACGCTTGCATTTATTGCAGGATTTTGGCTCGTTATTCTCAGCAAAAGGGCATTACCGTATGAACGGACTTGATCTTTCTCCCAATCATCAATGGTCACTTGGACCACTCATAGGACTCGAACACCCATTACTCATGTTTGATGGGCAGATTCTCGTACACACATGGATCATTTTAGCAGTACTTATGGCATGTGCACTTATAGCCCGATGGTTTTTAGTGCAAAAAAAAGGAATTGGCCATTTCCTTGCACTATCGTATGTACAATTTTTTGTTGATCTGTGCAATCAATCGATCGGATTTTTTTCATTTACCCATTTCTGTTTTATTACCACGTTATTTACCTTTATCATGCTCTGCAACACTATTTCAATTGTACCCTGGCTTGAAGAACCAACCAAAGATTTAAACACCACATTAGCTCTTGGATTAATTGCATTTATCTACACACAGGCGACCGCCATACAAAGATTTGGGTTGCTCGCCTATATAAAAGAATATTTTGCACCATTTTTTATCATGTTCCCACTCCATGTAGTTGGAAAACTTGCATCAATCATGTCAATTTCATTCCGCCTGTTTGGTAATATTTTTGGTGGCTATATGATTTCCAATATCTATTTCAGCGCCATACACGGATCTTGGTTGTACGAAACCATTGGATTAGTTACCGGATTGAATATGCTTATACTATTGTTTTTCAGTTTGTTTGAAGGAGTCTTACAAGCATTCGTATTTACTATGCTCTCATTAACCTATCTTTCTATTGCCATACAAGGCGAAGACCATTAAACAAAGGAGTATATACCTATGCACGCAACACCCGAATTCATTCATTTTGGCACTATAGCCGTTGTGGTGGGTATTACATCGGTCAGCGTTGGCATTGGTGAAGCTCTTGCAAGCACCGCCGCACTACAAGCAATTAACACACAACCGCATGCGCGTGGTGATATCGCACGCACTGCAATCATTGGTATGGCACTTGTTGAAACCGCAGCAATTTTAGGCACCGTTATTGCGGTCATGTTACTCTTCAGCCAAAGACCATTAGAACCCAATTATTATATGAATCTTGCCGAACTAGGCATAGCATTTGCCATGGGCATTACCGGATTTATATCAGGCATTGTTTCTGCACTCCCTACCCGTGCTGCATGCCGCGCCATTGCGCGCCAACCATTTTTTGCACAAAAAATAACGCGCCTCATGCTCGTCACCCAATCACTGTTGCAAGGCCCAATTATTTTCAGCTTTATTATCGCCTTGATCATTAAATATCAAGCCGTAAGCGCTCAGACCTTGGGTGATGGGTTACGTCTTATTGCAAGCGGACTTTGCATTGGCCTTGGCAGCGTTGGGCCATCAATAGGTCTTGCCATCTTTGCACAGAGTGCATGCCGCGCACTTGGTATCAATCCCCAGGCCTACACCAAAATTCTTTCATTTGCACTCATTAGTCAGACTATCATTGAAACGCCAATCATTTTTTCATTCGTCATTTCTATGGCATTGCTCGTTATGACATCCGCTACGGATGCATCTTCGATACAAGGCATAGCATTTTTAGCCGCAAGTCTTTGCACTGGTCTTGGCATGACTGGGCCTGGCATTAGTTCCGGTAGAACTGCTGCGGCGGCATGCAAACAGATTACGTATAACCCAGAAACATATGGCATGTTGTCACGGGTGAGCCTGTTTGCACAGGGACTTATTGAAACATGTGCAATCTATGCGGTACTAATCTCATTCCTACTTATTTTTGTGAAGTGATAATTTCCTTACGTCAAACTCGCGTTAATAACGTAGTTAAAAACCCTTAGAATATAGGCAACAGCCGAGAAACAGCCGAGAAACAGCCGACAAACGGCCGAGAACCTACCTTCGCCCCGCGGCCTTTGTAAAGGTACAGTCGGCGGGCACGGCAAATATAAAATCGCACCAAATACGCTCTAAAAAATACAAACAATCAATATAATCTACAAAGTACAACGCCCTTATTTTACTCATACAAAATATAAAAAAGAGACTTTTCTTGTTTAGTATAAACAATATCAGCTATGCTCATAGTGATAATAAAATTTTCAATTTACATTTACTGAAGCACATCGTAAAGAAAAAGGAGAATTATATGCAACTCATACTAAGCACATTCAGACTGCTGCCATTACTACTCATAAGTCATATCTATTGCGCAGGCATTACACAAACGACCGCAAGTGAAAATGAATCCACCAAAATCACCACTATCGTTTTTGATCTAGGTGGTGTACTGTTCCAACAAAGTAAAACCGCATTTGCACAAAAAGTTGGCCTTGGGAAATTAACCAAATATACCCTATTCAATTGGTCAAACCCAGAAACAACTTGCTTGAATGCGCTACACACCATCAGCTTGCAAGAATCAAGACAACCGAGCGTGCCACTGTTACTGCGCGACAAAAAAATGCCATGCTGCATCATAGACTGGCAATTGGGCCACACATCACATGCGCACGCACTTAATGAATTGAAACAACAGATAGAGATGCTTGCACAAAAAAATCATTTCAAAAATAGCCAAGAAAAGGAACTTGTACTGCGCATGCTTGATGTCGGTATTGACCCACAGCACCTGAATGATATTGTAAAACCAGCTACTGCCATGATAGAATTAGTAAAAGAACTGAAAAGCCGTAAGTATAAAATTATTATTCTTTCTAATCTCGCCCAAGAGCAATACGACCTTTTTCATAAGACGTACCCTGAAATCACACAATTATTTGATGACATTATCGTTTCTTCACACGTCAACATAATTAAGCCAAATCAAGAAATATATCAGCATCTCTTGGACACACATAAACTTACTGCGCAAGAATGTGTATATATCGACAATCAAGACGACAACATAGAAGCTGCTCAACAAAAAGGTATGCGTAGCATTTGGCACAAAAACCTACGGGCAACACGTGCGTCGTTAGAAAAACTGGGAGTTTAAGCAATGGAAAAACAAAGTCAGACACCGGTTACCAATATCATCGTTGATCTCACCAACGTTCTGTTCATCATCAATGTCAGAGCCATATTAAAAAGTGTCGGCATTTGCAACCTCGTCTGGTATACGCTTACCAAATGGAGAAATCCTGAAACGACCTCCTTGAAATTCCTTGATGCAATGCATAACGCATCATCACCTCGGTACCCGCTTATAAGCTATAAAAATTATAAAATGCCAGACTGTATCGTTGCAAATCTACTTGGATTGATTTCCACACAAGAAGTATTGGCCATCGTCAAAAAGGCTATCAATGATTTTGACGCGCAAAACTATTTTAAAGACGCGCAAGAAAAAAAGCTTATCATATCACTCATGGAAACCATGTTTAATCTCAACCTGATCAAACAAAACATGTGTCCAAATCTGCCGTTAATCAATTTCTTGCGTGACATAAAAAACAAACCTGGCTATAAACTTTTTTTATTAACCAATGTAGGCAAAGATACCTTCCATGCATTGATGGACAAATATCCTGACGTATTCACGCTGTTTGATGGAGCAATACTTTCATCAAGCGTGCAAGAACTCAAACCCTATCCCCCCATGTACCATGCCCTGCTTGATATATACCAATTATCACCACACACATCGGTGCTTATTGATGATCAAGAAGACAATATAGAAGCGGCACGTGCATTAGGATTTAATGGTATTGTATATAAAAATCAACGTATAGCGGAAAAAGAATTGGCCAAGCTAGGCATAAAAAAATAATGTTGATTTAAAAAAAGTAAGCTTCTGCGCATGCCGGTAAATTTCCGGATATCATTCTATTGCTTTTTAGATGTATGTATCAGTAACATTATTATCAAACAAAACATACTTACTTAAAAACCAAAAGGACACACTATGAACCATACCAAATGCATGCTGGTAACGCTCTTATCATTTTTAATCGGCGGAATCTGTACTACCACACACGCTTTTGACCCAGGGCCAGGATGGCATATGGAAAGAATTAGCGAAACAATAAAAAAAAGTAGGATTCTTGCTGATAATGCGCTCAAAAACGTGCAAGACGCATTAAAAAAACTCAATGAAGCACAAGGAAAGCTGCAAGAGGCGCTATCCGGATTAGCAGAACAAGAAAAACTGCAAGGTGAGATGAAAAAAGAAACAAACAACAAAAAAAATAATCGTGAATGGGTGAAAGCATAAAAAACTTCTGCCTCTTTCAAAAAAGACCTTAATCTTTTCCTGGATTAAGACCAAAAAACACCTGCTCTCCATCCATCAAGATATCGACAAATAAAGGGCTATAGACCAAAACTATGGCCCCCCAATCAAAAAACTCCCCTATTCCCATATCTTTCATATTATTTTTTCACCCCCCCCTTTTACTCCCTTTTACCTCCTCCGTCGCTAAAGCTATGGCGGACAGGCCCCTCCTTCGCCAACCTGTTTTTCAAAGCTTCAACAGGGTAGAAAGGCTTCGGCGGGCAGGCTGTAACAAAACCTTTTTTAATAATTTTATTGACTTTTTCTTTTCTATTTGTAATACTGGAATTGTATAGGAATAGATAAATTTAATGGAAGTAATCGAGGTAAAAACCATGAAAAAGATAGCATTATTACTCACAATCGTATGTGCAGGTCAACTCTATGGCATGGATCCTACTTCGCTCTACGAGCTACGAAGGACAGGGCCTGAACGCGGTCACTACAAAGGTTTTGGAGATCTACCGCAAGATGTCAAAGGGCTTGTCGTATTAACTCTGGCACAATCGGACACAATGGAAGAAGCAATTCAGGCAATTCGCTCGCTGACAGAAACGGATAAAGCATTCAATATCGCCGCTAATGATCCGATAATAATCCGTGCAATCATTCGTATTCTGGCACAAAAATTTAATGCACCAAGTGAATATATCGCTAAAAAATTGAGCACAGAGGGATCAGAACGATACGTAATGTTATCAAGAAATTTAATAACCGCTCTTTGGCAAGCAGAAGACTTTACTATGGCCGAACATTTTATTAACGCTGGTGCAGATATTGATTTTCAAACAGCAGATACGTATCCAATACATTGTGGACCAAGTGATGAATTGAATCCAACAGTAATAGTTGAGCTACATCGCTTAGCAGCATTCTTGCCTGTGCTTATTGAAATACAACAAGTTATAGCTGAAATAAAGCAGACAGTATTCAAAAAATGGCCAGACCTTTACATCTATCGAAAAAAACAACCAAAATTTTTGGAGCAGGAAGCTGAGATGGAACCGATATTGATAGAGATGTCCGAATTTCGTAGGTTATCAAAAGAAGAACAGAAACAAAAGTTACTTACTTCAAAAAAATACAGCCAAAAATTGCTCGCGCAGTTTCAAGAAGATTTACAGGTGGGTCAATCAAAAGCACAAACTTGGATACAATCTCTAAAGGATGCTTTTCCACATAATAAACAATGGAAGAAGTTATCAAAAAAAATGCATAAAGGTGAGTTCCAAAAAGCTCTTGATCTAGTCTCATCACAACAGACTGTCAAAGACAAAGGTATACGTGTATTTCTTGCAACAGAGGAAGATACGTGTATTCTTGGCGCAAATTTTTCATTGGTAATGTATGCGATGGCTAGTAATCGACCCGCCATTTTAGAATGGCTCATCAAACACAAAGCAAATCTGAACTTGACTATGGGAGCAGGTGCTTCGGCTCTTTTAATGGCAATGAGTATGAGTAATCGACAACTAATTGAACTACTCATCAATAATGGAGCTAACATTAATCAGAAGAGTACGGTAAATGAAGAAACAGATACGATACTTCGCAAACTAGACAGATTCAACATACACTTAGTCTACCTAAACATGTATTTTGATACTACTAATCACGCACTACAACTTTATTATAATCCTAGTTTATATAGTTCATTAAATCTAAAGGAACTAGGATCAATAATGGGAGATGCATTTATAGGACTAGGAGCGTCACCCTTGAGCCAGCTTATAGCAATGTTTGTGTATAAAAAGAATTTTAGCGAAGAAGAATTTAATGCGTTATTCACCCTGCTACTAAACAAAGGTGTAAATCTAAATATGCAAGATAGAGATGGAGATACCGCATTATTCCATACAGTGCATATAAAGGGCCATGCCAACCTCGTGAAACTGTTGCTTGATTATGGCGCAGATCCTTTCATTAAAAACAACAAAGGTATGACCGCACTAGATTATATGAACTCTGAAAGAAGAGAAAATGATCCGGAACTAAATGAAAAAATACACTTGCTTGAAGAAGCAATGAAAAAAGAACAAAAATAACAAACAAAGGAAAGAACAATGAAAAAAATAGCATTATTACTCACAATCGTATGCGCAGGTCAACTCTATACGATGAAGCGTATCTATGGGATGGATCCTACTTCGCTCTACGAGCTACGAAGGACAGGGCCTGAACGTGGTCGTTACGTTGGTTTGGGAGATCTACCCAGAGAGGTTCAAGCAATCATCATTGCCTATTTACAAACCAACGATGATCTGGATGGTACAATTGCTGCCATAAAAGAAGCCAGCAAAGGAGTTGGTTTAGTCAACAAGCAATTAAATGAAATAGTGAATGAAGTATACGGTATTCCAAAAGGATTTACTGCATTGGTTCATGTGCTCGCAGATAAATTCAACACAAGCACAGAGAATGTTGCCAATAAATTTAATACCTCTGCAGCAGAAACCTACGTGAAACTTGGCTCTTCTTTACTAAACTTTTCAGGAGACAGAACCCAAGATGCATATGATAAAATGGCTGAACTTATCAAGCAAGGAGCCGATGTTAATTTCAGTAGCGAGTATACACCATTGGAAATGGCAATAAGAAACGACGATATTGAAGGCGTAAGATTATTACTCAATTCTGGAGCAAAACCCGCAAAATTGCAATTAGATGAAGCTAAAGCGATAGTAGCAGATTATCAAAGTGGAAATCTCTTTTTGTTAAGACTTGATCCAGATGGACTTGAAAAAGCAAAGGCTATTAAAAAATTACTTGAAGAAACGATAAAGAATTATCCACAAAAAATGGGGAAACAATGAAAAAAATAGCATTATTACTCACAATCGTATGCGCAGGTCAACTCTATACGATGAAGCGTATCTATGGGATGGAGCCTGAACGTGGCCATTACGTTGGTCTTGGAGATCTACCCAGAGAGGTTCAAGCAATCATCATTGCCTATTTACAAACCAACGATGATCTGGATGGTACAATTGCTGCCATAAAAGAAGCCAGCAAAGGAGTTGGTTTAGTCAACAAGCAATTAAATGAAATAGTGAATGAAGTATACGGTATTCCAAAAGGATTTACTGCATTGGTTCATGTGCTCGCAGATAAATTCAACACAAGCACAGAGAATGTTGCCAATAAATTTAATACCTCTGCAGCAGAAACCTACGTGAAACTTGGCTCTTCTTTACTAAACCTTTCAGGAGACAGAACCCAAGCTGCATATGATGAAATGACTGACCTTATCAAGCAAGGAGCCGATGTTAATTTCGAGGAAACCAATGTTGATTTCGGTAGCGAGTTTACACCATTGGGATTGGCAGTAAGAAACTTCGATGCTGAAGGCGTAAGATTATTACTCGATTCTGGAGCAAAGCCCACAAAATCGCAATTAGATGAAGCTGAAGAAATAGTAGCCCTTTATCAAGATGATCCAGATACACTTAAAAAAGCAAAGGCCGTTAAAAAATTACTTGAAGAAGCAATGAAAAAACAACAAGCCCAAATGGATCCGCCTTCGCATAAAGCTTTCTACTTCGCTCTGCGAGTTACGAAGAACATGATGGCGGACAGGGGAAAATTATGAAAAAGATAGCATTATTACTCACAATCATATGCGCAGGTCAACTCTATGGCATGGATCCTACTTCGCTCTACGAGCTACGAAGGACAGGGCCTGAACGTGGTCGCTACAAAGGTTTTGGAGATCTACCGCAAGATATCAAAGGGCTTGTCGTATTAACTCTGGCACAATCAGACACAATGGAAGAAGCAATTCAAGCAATCCGCTCGCTGACAGAAACGGATACAGCATTCAATATCGCCGCTAATGACCCGATAATAATCCGTGCAATCATTCGTATTTTGGCACAAAAATTTAATGCGCCAAGTGAATATATTGCTCAACAATTGAGTACCAAGGGATCTGAACAATACGTAGATTTATCAAAAAGTTTAATAGCGACCCTTTGGCAAGGGGCACACTTTCACTATTTTGATGCTATCGAAAAATCAGCAGAAGATTTAATTAATGCTGGAGCAGATATTGATTTTCAAACAGCAGATACATACCCCATGGTTTGTGGGTCAAGTGATGATATAGATCCAACAGTAATATATGCTCTAGAAAAACTAGCAGCATCCTTACCACAGACTATTGAAACACAACAGATCATAGCGAACATAAAACAAATAGCGTTCAAGAAATGGCCAGAACTTTACATCCATCGAAAAAAACAACCAAAATTTTTAGAAAAAGAGGTAACCCAAGAGGTGATATCCATATTCATGGAGATGGACAAATTTCGAAGGCTATCGAAGGAAGAACAGAAACAAAAGTTACTTACATCAAAAAAATACAGCCAAGAGTTGCTCGCTCATTTTGAAGAAAGTGTGAAAAAATCGCAATCAGATTTGCAAGCAACGGTACAACTTCTAAAAAATACTTTCCCAAATGATAAACAATGGAAGAAATTATCAGAAGAAATAAGTAAAGGTAAATTACAAAAAGCCCTTGATATAGTTACATTACAGCAGCCCACAAAATACAAGGGCATACTGGTGTTTATTAGAAAAGAGACAAATACATGTATTATTGGCGCAAACTTTTCATTGGTGATGTATGCTATAGCTACCAATCAACCTACCATTTTAGAATGGCTCATCAAACACAAAGCAAATCTGAACTTGACTATGGGAGCAGGTGATACCGCACTTTTAATGGCAATGAGTATGGGTAGACCACAAATGGCCGAACTGTTAATCAATAATGGAGCAAATATCAATCAAAAAGGTACATTAAATGAAGAAACAGATAGAGCACTCCGCAAGCTCAATGGATTCGGAATAAACGTAAACCTAGCAAACTCATATTTTGATGCTGCCGAACACGCACTACTACCTTATTATGATCCTATTTTATACAGCCTATTAAATGGTAATGAACTAATATCAATAATGGCAGATGCTTTGCTGGGAGTGGGAATACCACCTCTATTCCGTCTTATAATGATGCTTATTTATAAAAAGTTGTTTAGCGAAGAAGAATTTAATGCGCTATTCACTCTATTAATAAGTAAAGGTGCAGATCCAAATATACAAGAAAACAGTTATGGAGTTACTGCATTAATGGCCTTAGCGCTTGTTGATGGTCATGCCAACCTCATAAAGTCGTTGCTTGATTATGGCGCAGATCCTTTCATTAAGAACAACAAAAGTATGACCGCACTAGATTATATGAAATCTGAAAGAAGAGAAAATGATCCGGAACTAAATGAAAAAATACGCTTACTTGAAGAAGCCATGAAAAAAGAACGAAAACAATAAAAACAAAGGTAAAAAAATTATGAAAAAGATAGCATTATTACTTACAATCGTATGTACAAGTCAACTCTATACGATGAAGCGTATCTATGGTATGGAGCCAGAACCTTCCTATGAAACGTTACCACCAGAACTTAAACAAGAAATTATTAACACGGCTTTAGCAACAAATAAGAAGCTTAGTAAGAAGATTGAGATGATTAAGAATTTAAGTGCATTGCATGGAGTGCAATACGATAACCTTAAAGACTTCACAACCCTAGTACATATATTAAACAAAGAACTTAAAGTTACGACAGCCCGCATTGCCATGAAATTTAATACACCAACCGCAGAAAAGTATTTAATGCTTGGCCATAATTTATCAGAAGCTGTACGTCTCGATACCCAAGCTGCGCACGATAAAATTGCTGACCTTATTAAAGAAGGTGCTGATGTTAATTTCATTGACTATAACTATGTTTTTCCATTACACAGAGCGATGTGGTTATTAAATACTGAAGGTGTCAATTTATTACTTAATGCCAGAGCAAACCCCCAATCGCTGTTGCATTTCATTCCATCGTTCTTACAGGAAAAAAGGAATAAGGAATCAGGTGAAAAAGCTCTAGTTATTAAAAATTTACTTGAAGAAGCAATAAAAAAATATCCACAAAAAAAATAAAAACAAAGGTAAAAACTATGAAAAAGATAGCATTATTACTCACAATCGTATGCGCAGGCCGACTCTATGGCATGGAAGCAGAGAATATAGGCAGCTTGCCAAAAGAACTTCATGATCAACTTATTCAGATGGCTTTCACAACAAGTAATAACCCTGCAGAAACAATTAAAGCAATCCAATTTGCAAGTGCAGTGCATGGAGTACAGTACGATAACCTTAAGGACTTCACAAGACTGGTACACCTGCTCGCAGATAAATTTGATACCAGAACAGACATTATTGCCAATGAGTTTAGAACCCCTGCAGCAAAAACGTATTCAACTCTTGGCTATTCTTTAATAAAAGCTCTGGGTGACAACACCCCAGTTGGACATGCTAAAGTTGCTGACCTTATCCAGCAAGGTGCTGACGTTAATTTTATTAGCGGTGATATGCCATTATACAAAGCAATGAGGAACTTAAACGTTGAGGGAGTAAAATTATTGCTGAATGCTGGAGCAAACCCGACATTCGCTAAAAATTGGTTTTTTATGCCAACATTATTTGATCAACCAGAAGAAAAAGAAGATGCTGAAAAGAGAGCAATCATCAAGGCGATGCTTGAAGAAGCAATGAAAAAATATCCGCAGAAATAACAAAAATAAAAAATTAACTCCAATCACCATACAAAAGAGGGGGCGAGTAAAATCGCCTCTTTTTTGCGTGTAAAAAAATTATCTAAATTCTTTTACCAGGCGATCAACCGCGTCAAGCAGCTTATCAACCTCTTGCACAGTATTGTACAGATAAAAACTAGCGCGCACTGATCCACTCAGATGCATTTTTTTGAACAATGGCTGCGCACAATAATTACCGGCCCGCACACAAATACCTTCTTGACTCAAATAAGCAGCCACATCATGCGGATGAATATTGTCAACAACAAAGCTAACCAAATGCCCCTTTTTTTTGAGCTGCTCAACAGGCCCCAAAATTCTCACCTGTTCAATGGTAGCTAATCCGTCAATAAGCTGAGCACACAACTGCGCTTCATGCACGCGCAATTGCTCAAAATCAATCTGCTGCAAATAGTTAACAGCAACACCAAGACCAATCACTTGCGCAATAGGTGGCGTTCCCGCTTCAAATTTGTGAGGTGCTTTAAGGTAGGTTGCCGTTTGATAATCAACTTCAAATACCATACCGCCACCAAATTGATACGGATCTACCTCATCATGTAATTCCTGTTTGATGTACAAAACGCCAACACCGGTCGGCGCCAACATCTTATGCCCAGAAAAAGCTAAAAAATCACAATCAAGGTCAACCACATTAACCGGTTGATGTCCAATCGATTGCGCTGCATCAATAAGAACATATGCCCCCACCTGTTTTGCATGCATAACCAGACGCGCGACATCAACATGCGTGCCCAATGCATTGGAAACATGGACACAGGCAACCAATTTTGTTTTAGGCGTAATGATATCGTTCAAGTGATCCATAATTAAAGAACCATCAGGATGCACCGGAATAACCTTCAAAATTGCGTTACGTGCTGCCACAACCTGTTGCCAAGGCACCATATTTGCATGATGCTCCAAACCGGTTATGACAATTTCATCACCCGCATTAATATGCTTCATCGCCCAAGCAGTCGCCACAAAATTAATACTCTCAGTGCAGCCCTTAGTAAAAATAATTTCACTCGCATCTCTGGCGCCAATAAACTGCGCCACTCGCGTGCGCGCCTGTTCATATAATGCGGTTGCTTGTTCGCTGAAAAAATGTGCACCGCGATAAATATTAGAATTTTTGGTGGTATAAAAATCAACGATGGCATCGATAACTGCTTGTGGTTTTTGTGAGGTCGCTGCATTGTCAAGGTAGCAAAGCGGCTTGCCATTGATCGTTTGTGTTAAAATGGGAAAATCTGCACGTTTTGTTTCCATGCTCAATCCTCAGGTAAAATATAATTCAGTTTAAAAAAGAGAGCGCACGATGATCAGACATACTGAGCTCGTACAAACAATACTATGCGATTGCGTGCCGTTTGTCCAAAAGCACAAAAGACTTGTCACTTAATCCCAGAGGCGGTAGGATCTTGTACCAACTAATTACTAAAAAATAGATACGCATATCGACACACCACACAAGGGGTTTGGCATGATAAACAAAGTAACTTCCACCATTACCGCCGTCTTAATTTCGACTGTGTTACTCAATAGCATGTACGTACATGCTATGTTTGACCATGACACACATATGTCTGATTCCAACTATGGACCTGGAGATTACAATGATTATCTACAACGTAATTGTAAGACTAAAATACAGAAAGCAGAGAAATATAACCAGTATAATCCGCTCATTGCATTATGCGACGATATTTTTAAGCAGATTCTGTCTTACTGCCATGAACATGACGTACCTTCCAATGCATCCACCATCGCATCCTCTTTCGCCAAGGCTACAAATGAGGAAGTGCTCTCAAAAAGAGATAACGCAATAAAAGCACTTGAAAAAAGCATCAAAACCTTCATGCAATTAAGTGCTACATGCAAGCTTACTCATACATTATTAACGCATGAAAAAATCGGTGCGTTTTGTAAAAACTATCCTCATGAAATCAAACTCTACCTGTTTCAAAACCTCATGCAACCAACCTCTACTCCTGGGGATGAAATCAAACATTTTCCTGCAGTCATAATACTCTGTGCCGGCATTGATACCGCCAGTATCGAAGAGGAGTTAACCTGCTTACTTGCGCAGGCAGTGGAGTCTAATGATGCACAACGAGTAACCACCTTATTCAAACATCATGCAGATCCAAATGTACAAGACCGCTTATACGACAGAGTTATTCCCATTTTCTTTCGCATTAAAACCGTAGAAGTAGCACAGGAATTTATCAAAAAGAACGTTAATCTACACGTGATTACTCATTGGCCGCAGACCAATGTTCTATGGGAAGTAACCAAGACTCACTATCCATCAGAACTCATGAAGCTTTATCTTGCACATCATGTTGATGCAAAAGAGCTACACCCTTTAAATAATTCTTGCTTATTTCATAAACTTACATGGTCAAGTTTACACATAGATGATAATTTTTTTAAAAAAGCGCAACTACTACTGGAGGCTATTCCCGACTATGATCAACACATTAAATAAAAAAGGAGAAACGCCCTCTTGATCTGGCATACAACGCATTGGCAGCGTATCACAAAAAAAATATCAACTCCAAAACGCTTGAAGCAGTAATCGCATTATTTAAGCACTATGGCAGTAAAACTGCACAAGAGCTAAAAAAAGAAGGCGATATCAGTGCCACATAAACAAATACCACACGTGTACGCACTGCCGAGCAAAAAAAATAAGCGTAAAAACAAAAAAATAGAAAAAAGGCTCTTCATGATAAAATTAACGCGCGCCATTAACGCAACTTTGATATCGACGCTTATACTCAGTACCGCATGCATACACAGTATGAAACTCACTGTCCGGCAGCGCACAAAGACACAACGCACTCGGCAATTCTTTGCACCCGAAGAATACAAAAAATATAAACAACAGGCATTACAAGCAGAAGAATATAACCAAAACAATCCATTGACTTGTATGCCTCATGAAATACTCGGCCACATATATTACTATTGCCAAATGCATGAAGATCTATCAGGAGAGGAGTCGGAAGAGGAATTACTTGAAAAAAAAATTAAATTTTTCATGCGACTAAACACTACATGCAAAAAAATTAATCAATCATTGACGTTTGAAGCCATTGGCAAACTCTGTAAAAACTATGCGCTTATTGATAAAACCGATGCTTTACAACAATTACTAGAAACAACCACTAGTCTTAATTATAAAGTCAAACGCCTACCCGCATTAATATTGGTATGTGCTGGTGCTAATCTCATGACTAACACGTATTACGATTTTTTGTTTCAGGAAGAAGTTTCCAATAGTGATTTCTTACTTCAAAAAGCAGTGTTCAAAAATGATATACAAATGGTTGAAACACTATTCAAACATCATGCATCTGCTGATGTAATGCTCATAGAACATGTAAAATATGGGCACGATGCCCTGTGGAACCCACTTTTTTTCCATATTAAAACAACAGAGATAGCCCGAATGTTCATTAAGCAAGGGGTACATGCACATATCCCGGAAAATGACTGCAAGGCCAAAATTTTTCACCAAATAATTGAAGATGCCTATCCATCAGAAATCATGGCACTGTACCTTGAACATAATATCGATGCAGTAAAAATTAATTTCTCGGATCATTCTTGCATGTTACATATATTTGCAAATCCTTTCACTATGCGCATCGACAACATTGAAAACTTCCTAACAAAAGGAATGGTCATGCTGAATGCTATGCCCGACATGGTCAATGTATTGAATAATTATGGACAAACACCTCTTGATGTTGCGCAAAAATCTTTAAAAGCGTCAAATGAATATGGAACACCTCAGGCATTCCAAAAACTTATTGCACTATTCAGAGAGTATGGGGGTAAAACTATAGAAGAATTAGAAAAAGAAGCTCTCCCAAGCTGTATCATCTGTTTGGATAAGCAGAAAGATATAGTTGAAGTACCATGCGTCAATAAACATGACAATGAACATATGTGTCTTGTTTGCTATAGCACACATTTGGAGGAAAATGATGATTGTCCATTGTGCCGGGGCATATTAAAAACATAGGGGCAAACGGTAGGCCAACCAAAATAGTAGGGGCATTTTCCATGAACAAAGTAACGTTGATCACAAATGCGATTTGGATGTCAGTAATCTTACTCGGCACATTATCTACGCAAAGCATGCAAAAGATATGGCACACCGCCTTTCCTGAATGGGGCACCACTGAGTATGAAGAAGAGCAAGCAAAACGTGAATATAACAAATGCGTAAAAATGGCGTCCCACCAAGCAAAAAAATATAATCAACTTAATCCGCTGGTAATCTTACCTAAAGGAATTTTTAACAACGTTCTATCCTATTGTCACTCACCCCACCAAAACCCAATAAGGGCACTTGAAAAAAGTATCCAATATTTCCTGGCATTAAAAACAACCTGCAAACGCTTCAATAAATTATTAACATTTAAAACAATTGGTAACTTGTGTAAAAACTATACCCCTAAAACCAAAAACAACGCTTTTAAAGAATTAATAGAGGACATGCATGATGTTCATTACAAAATTAAGCGCTTACCCGCACTCATATTAATCTGCGCTGGCGCTGACACTAATATTAAGACCAGGAAAGGTCCTTTGCTTGAAGATGCGGTTTATAAAGAAGACAAACAACTTACTGCAACGTTATTAAATCACCATGCAAATCCAAACATACACGTACGTGGGCTTGTTCCCATCATCTTCTTTGTCAAAAAAGTAAAAATAGCACAAATATTTATTGATAATAACGTCGATCTACGCGCAACTGACTATGATTCCGGTGAAAATGTTTTATGGCAAACACTTCAAGACAAATATTCCTATAAACTCATGAAATTTTATCTCAAGAACAACGCTGACACCTCCATATTAAATTATTGGAATAAATCCTGCATACTCCATGCTCTCGCAGAAGAATCACTTTTGCATTACGGGGCGCACGATATTAAGCGCTTCTTGAAAAAAGGAGAACTCTTGCTGAATGCGATACCTAAAAAAATGATCAATACCGTAGATAGGCGTGAAAAAACGCCCCTTGACATTGCTTTTGCATCTTTGGAGCGAGCAAAAAAATGGGATTACAGAGCACCAGAAGCATTTGAAAAACTGATCCTCATGTTCAGAAATCACGGTGGAAAAACTGCGCAAGAACTACAAGAAGACATTGATGTCAACGCCATATATGCCTGTGGAGAAACAGCACTCATGCGTGCTACCAAACGCGCAGACATTACACGCGCTGCACAATTACTTGCTCTTGGTGCCGATGCAAACATACGTGATATGCTAGGATTCAAAGCGCTCGATTATGCATTTTCCAATGACATGATTCAACTGCTTATACCCTATACTACAGAAGATACTCGACCAAACTGCATTATCTGTATGGATAAAAAAGACGATATAGTTGAAGTACCATGTATCGGCAGACATGATGAATGCATGTGTCTTGAATGCTATGGCACGCTTTTGATGACGAGCGATAATTGTCCATTATGTCGCAGGATATTGAAGACGTAACATAACAAAAAAAATATTTTTACCTACGCAAGCCATTGCGCAATACGTGCCATAAACGCTGCACGTGTTGCTTCATCAAGAAAGTGCGGTATGGCATCAGCCAAAAAACCCTGCAATAACATCTGCTGTGCCTGCTTGTATTCAATGCCACGCGCCTGCATGTACAACAACTGCTCTTCATCAAGTTGCCCCACCGCAGTTCCATGCGCGCAATAAACATCATTATTTAACGCTTCCAAATTGGGAATAGAATACGCAGATGCATGTTCGCTCAATAATATGTTTTTATTTTCTTGTGCAGCATGAGTGCCATGTGCATCCACCGCAATATGTACCGTGCCGCGATACACTGAACGTGCATGATCACGCACCGCACTTTTTATGCGCAACCTACTCGTGTTATGCGCACCAAGATGTTGCTGCATGGTCGTCATATCAATAGTACGTGCACCATCAAGCAACCAAACGCCACACAAATCAGCATGTGCATGCTCCCCTTCCATGATTACGTCTAACCATGATGTGCTGAAATGGCTTCCGGTCAATAAGGATGCATACTGTACAGTGCTATGAGTGCCAAGATAAAAATAGAGCGTAGAAAAATCATTGACTGATGTTGGGTGATCTTGGTGAGACACAAAGGTGACCTGTGCATAATCACGCACGATCACTTCAATTAAACGAGTTGCGTGATTAGGGCTAACATTTGCAACTTGTCCGTCAACCTGTCTGCCAGGCATATCATGAATAGTTACCTGCGCATCTTTTTCAACGACAATAGTAATACGTTCAGCACCCAGTGATTGAGTATGGTCAACGATCGTCTGCAATTGAATTGGTGCAACAACTTTACTCCCCTGTGATACATAAACCACTTGGTCAGACTGCCACGTAACATCAGCAAATTTATCAAGCATATGCGTATTGGTACGCGTGGTGATTAATTGCGTAGCATGCAATATATCTGGATACAATTTAACAAAGTCAGATCTCGCGTAGACAGTGACGCCATTCATACAAGCCTGAGCAACTTCCATCATCCAATTGACCCTTCCATTTCCATGGCAATCAACCGATTAATTTCAACCGCATATTCCATAGGCAATTCTTTAACAAACGCATCAATAAATCCATTCACAATGAGTGCTCGCGCTGCCTGTTCACTCAACCCCCTACTCTGCAAATACACAAGTTGCTCTTCATTAATATTGCTCACCGATGCTTCATGCCCCACATCGACCATCTGTTCTTTAACCTCAACGGTCGGATACGTATCAGTCCGTGATTGTGGATCAAGCAACAATGCATCACATTGCACGCGTGATTTTACCTGTTGCGCGCCCTTGATGACTTTAAGCAGCCCACGATAACTGGTGCGCCCACCATCTTTGCTCATCGATTTTGACACAATGTTTGAAGTAGTATGTGACGCCAAATGAATAATTTTGCCACCCGCATCTTGATGCTGCCCTTTACCAGCAACTGCAATGGATACTATATGTCCTTTTGCGCCCGGCTCTTTTAATATGATACACGGATATTTCATGGTTACTTTGCTACCAAAATTACCATCAATCCATTCAACCGTCGCATTACGATATGCTATTGCACGCTTAGTCACCAAATTGTACACATTGTTCGACCAGTTTTGAATTGTGGTATAACGAATGTGTGATCCTGGTAATGCAACCAATTCCACCACCGCACTATGCAAAGAACTTTTGCGATACGCAGGTGCGCTACACCCTTCTACATAATGAACATGACTGCCTTCATCTGCAATAATAAGCGTACGTTCAAATTGTCCCATGCTTGACGTGTTAATCCGAAAATATGCTTGCAACGGCATATCAATGGACACTCCTTGAGGCACATACACAAAACTTCCACCACTCCATACGGCAGAATTAAGCGCCGCAAATTTATTATCATGAGGTGGTATAATCGTTGCAAAATATTTTTTAAACAGTTCAGGATGATCACGCAATGCAGTACTAGTATCCAAAAAGAGCACACCTTTATCTGCCCATACTTTTTTAAGTTTTTGGTATACAACTTCTGATTCATATTGCGCGCCAACACCGGCCAAATATTTTTGTTCTGCTTGACGAATGCCAAGCTTATCAAATGTATTTTTTATCGCATCTGGTACTTCATCCCACGTCGTATGCTGTTGCGCAAGCGGCTTAAGATAATAATAAATATCTTTGGTATCAAGATCAGATAAATCAGCACCCCATTGTGGCATCGGTTTTTGTTCAAAAATATCGAGTGCTTTAAGACGAAAATCGGTCATCCAACCCGGTTCATTTTTTTGCTCTGAAATAGATTGTACAAGAGCCCGATTTAAACCCTTGCCGCTTTTGAATACATAATCACTGTCATCCTTGAAGTTGTCGATACGCATGATATCCTCCTGCTTCAAGCTCAGTGACCAATGCCGCATCACCAGACTTCACCAATCTACCATCACACAAAATATGTACATGGTCAGGCACAATATATTCCAAAATACGTTGATAGTGAGTTATAAGAATTAAAATAAGCTGTGGATTTTCTTGGCGCGCACAGTGCAAACCATGCGCAACTGCTTTAAGCGCATCAATATCCAAACCAGAATCGATTTCATCAAGAATGGCCACTTTGGGCTGCAGCAACAAAAGCTGCAACATCTCAAACTGTTTTTTTTCTCCACCAGAAAAACCTTCATTCAAATTACGATGCACCAATGCAGGATTGATGTGTAGTTGACTCATGTATTTTTCAACCAGTGTACGGAATTCTGCAATTGCCATGGCAACACCGGTTATTGCATAATGTGCTTCTTTTAAAAAGGTAAATACATTGACACCAGGAATTGCTGGTGGTTGCTGAAAAGATAAAAATAAACCTGCGCGCGCGCGTTTATCTGGTGACAAGTGGGTTATGTCTTGGTCGGCCACCATCACTGAACCTTGTGTAATGGCATACAAGGGATGCCCGATTAATGTATACGCAAGAGAGCTTTTGCCTGAACCATTTGGCCCCATAATTGCATGCACACTACCTGACTTTATGTGCAGCTGTATGTTGTGCAGGACCTGCTTTTCTTCCACGTTCACGTGTAATTTATCTATATGTAGCATACTATTTGTTTTGACCTCCGAAATAGAGAAAGCGTTTCACCGTTTTTCACCAGTGAAACGCTTCTTTTTTTTTACTTACTCGTTAGATAAAGAGACTGGGATCATCAAAGAGATCCGGCTCTTTATACTGTTTGTTGTTGCATATCTTCAGGGGAAGAAGCATTTTGTTGTTGCGTATCTTCATTTTGTTGTTGCGCATCTTCAACAAAAGAAGCATTTTCAGTAACTGTCGCGTCTTCAGATTGCTGTGTGTTATCTACTACCAATGGCACTGTCACTGTTTCAGTTTCTTCGATTACAACTTCTGGAAGATCCGTTGATTCTTTTATAAAGCTTGGCATCTCTGTATCACCTTCATCTATGATTACTGAATCACCTGGTTCGAATTCGCATACTTCGTATTTACCGAACACGCCACCACATGGACCTAGATATGGCTTTTTCTCTGGCTCTTCTGCCAATTCTTCTTGTACTAGGTTTTGAAGCGCTACATCTGCAGCATTTGCTTGCTCATCAGTCACTTCTGATTGCTGCTCATCACTCTTTGTTGACATATCTACTGATTTTTTACGTTTATCTTTCTTATCTTTTTTATGTCCAAACGGATTATGGAAGCCAAAATGATGCTTTGGTTCTGCTTGCACTTTTGCTTCTTCAGCTGCTGTTCTTTCTGCTTCTTGTGTTTGCGCAGCGTCATTGAAAACCCCAAGTTTTTCTTCTCTGAGCGCTTGATCAGATACTACTTTTTCAGCTTCAGCTTTTTGCTCAGCATCTAAATTTACCTCTGGAACTTCTAAATCTGCCACTGGAGCAGCTGGATCTGCAACTGGAGCATTTGGATCTACCTCTGGAACTACTGTTTCTGCAACTGGAACTGCTTGATCTGCCACTGGAACACCTGGATCCACAACTGGAGCGTTTGGATCAACGATCGGCGCATTTGGATCAACGATCGGCGCATTTGGATCAACGACTGGAGCATTTGGATCCACAACCGGAGCTGTCTGATTTACTCCTGAGTTATTTGTAATCCCTAATTTTTCCAAGCAATTAAAAAACAACTGCTGTAAATAATCCCTATGTACATATGCCGCAAACGCACCAGCAACAGCAGCCACAAGCGCTATTGGATTGTTAGAAAGCCATGTTTTGGATAACTCATCTTGCACTTGTTCCAAAACTTGCGCAACTTCTTGATCTTCATTATCTTGTGCTGTCTTTTGTGCAAACCCAAAAAGTTGCACCGCGGTATATCCTTCTTGCTCACCCAAAGTTAAAAGCTCAGATATCGATTCATCTGCTATAATTTTTTGTACCAAAAGATCTGCGGTAATTTGTGCACTGTTGTCGTTGCCATCAACAATAACACAAGTCCGTTCATATAACGCCTGTCCATATGCTTGTTGTTTAGTGCTTGCTTCATCTTGCGCCGCGCTCAGTGACAGTGACATACACATGCTAAACGCGAACACAGATACCATACTGAGAGATTGTTTTGCTATCTTCATCGATAACTTTCCCCAAAAATAGAATTGATTATTTTTTACCACAAGAATAGGATACTAAGAGAACGGTTTTTTGCAATCTAAAACTACACAATTACGCGACAGCCCGAACAAGTTCTTCCAAACTAATAATCCCATTGCGTACTTTGTGTATACCATCTTGTTGCAAAGTACACATGCCATCACGTAATGCTTGTGCATGAATATCATCAAAAATTGGCTGCTGCACCACCAATGCGCGCAATGCGCTCGACATCCCCAACAACTCAAAAACTCCTACACGGCCTTTGTATCCCAAAGAATTACACCCACCACATCCAACACCTTTATGCAGCAGAGTATCCGGTATTTCAAAACGATCTAACAACTGCTTCTCTTGATCAGTTGGACGAACCTGTTCACGACATTGGGTACAAATTTTCCGCGCAAGACGTTGTGCCAATACGCCAGTCAATGAAGCATTAATAAGAAATGGTTCAATACCCATATCCATCAAACGCATAATGGCGCTCGGCGCATCATTTGTATGCAAGGTACTTAACACCACATGCCCGGTGAGCGCAGCTTCTATTGCCACACGCGCTGTTTGCTTGTCGCGCACTTCACCAACCATAAGAATGTCTGGATCTTGGCGCAATACCGCACGAATTCCTTTTTCAAAAGTGAACCCGGCATCAGGATTAATATGCCCTTGCGTAATGCCATCCAAATTATATTCTACCGGATCTTCCAGCGTGACAATATTTTTTTCTGCTGCATTTAATGCCGCAAGCGCTGCATATAAAGTAGTCGTTTTACCTGAACCGGTCGGCCCAGTCACTAAAAAAAATCCATTTGGTCGACGCATAAGTGTCTGAATTTGATTGAACATCGGTTCGCTAAAACCAAGTTTTTCAAGAGTCATGGTATACGCTGCACGATCCAAAATACGTACAACCACCTTTTGTCCGTACAATGAGGGGAATGTGGAAACGCGCAAATCAATTAACTTGCCCTGCACTTGCATGCTAAATTTACCATCCTGAGGAATGCGTTTTTCAGCAATATTAATGTGCGCTAAAACTTTAAGACGAGAAATAACCTGTGACATAATTGATGCGTCTATGTGCCCTTGATCCAACAATACGCCGTCAATACGAAAACGCATGCGCAAATCTTTTTGCGTTGGTTCACAATGAATGTCTGATGCGCCCGCCGCTATTGCCTGTTGCAATACGTTGTCAACTACGGTAATCACTGGTTGATTATTATTTATAAACAATCGAATACTCATAATTCACCTGCGCTGATATTAAGGAGGACCGTTTGTCCTGCCGTGTCCACCTTAGCTTTTAAGCGACAGTGGAAGTGTTTTTTATATCGAAGGATTAAAATTCGTCATCATCCATAAGATCAGTATCAATTTCTTGCAGACTTGCATCATCACCCAGTTCAAGCGCACGCTCTTCTCTGGTCAACCGACGCTCTTCACGCGCATCTTCATCGAGTGCAACTTGGGTAATAGATTCATCGTAAAACTCTTCTACCGCCTCAGTTATATCAGTTTGCAATCCAACTTCAAATTGAATGTCATATGACACATGCTCACCAATCAGACTCAATAAATCTGGCAAATCCGGTTCGCTTGCAACCATAATCATGATCTCTTCATCTACTTCACGAGGGATAATGGCGTTGCGCAATAAAAAACCTTTAGGAAACATATGCAACAATTGTGTATCAAAAAAATAGCCCACCACATCACAGGGCGGGACTTTAAAATAAACACTCAATGCTCTGAGCAGATCTTCACGATCTATCAGAGCTTCTTCTATTAAAAAATCATCGAATACTGCCAAACCAGAATCTTTAAACGCCTGTTCTGTTGGTAGTCTTTCGCTCACGGGCAACATCCCAAGCTTTACCAGTACATCTGTCAGGCCTTCTACGTATGTTTTTCCAATTGCCACACTATTCCCTTTTCTTTTACGGTGCCACAACTATCCTACTTTCAACCCAATAAGCAAACCAATAATCCAACTTACGACTATGACCGCATTTGCTTTACACCATGCCCAAAAAGCTACAAATGAGTCACTGTTCATTGCGGGAGCATGTTGAAATCCAAAAAGATCATTAATGTATGTCCAATTAATTACCACATTGATTACGTTATATTGCTGCATGGCAATAACACCAACAACAATAAGCACTAAAAAAGCAACGTAATTTGCATATTTTCTCAGGAGAAATCCACACAAAAATCCGATGCCGCCGTACAAGAGTATATCAAGTATTATCGCGCGAGATTCATGCAGTCGCCCCATTATGTATTTGCTTCGTTCTCTCAATGTGTCTGCCCATCCTGGTTGTGCTATCTGGCTTTCTACTACATCTGCCATTTCTTGTAAATCTATCACTTCTTGATCTGACATGTCCCGCCCCTTAAAATCGAAATTATTTTATGTTCTTATTAGTTTTCTTAGTATAGTTCTATACGTTGACTATGGGCAAGAAAATTTCGCGGAACAATTATTTCCATGTCTGTTTTTTTGCTAATTCAGCATATTTTGTACTTAAAAAAGAACATGAAGGGTTATCATATTGGAATAGATGAGGTTCTGCATTACGTTTTTCAATTTGCATACAGGTCTGCATAGCATGCGAAACTGCAAGAAGTTCAAGCGCATCAACTTTGCGCCTGTCATCATTATTCATTGCCAAGCACGTTACATTGACTACGCACAACAATGCTACAATTATTTTTTTCATTATAAAAACTCCTATGAGTGGTTGTCATTCTTGTTAAGTAACTCATGATATTGTGTTAATACTTTCTCGCAATTTAATTTTTCAGCAAACCCTCCTCCATAGTAGCTCTTAGCTTTGGGTACAAGCATGCCACCATCCGTCCACGCCCAAACTTTTCCACATTCAACAGCAATTCGCGAAATTGCAAGAAGTTCTAATGCATCAGCTTGCGCTCTTGTGCTTCGGTTGAACGCTCTAACAATGCAAGTTTTGCTTTGTCTTTTTCAAGCTTATTCATTGCCAAGCACGTTACATTGGCGACACACAGCAACGCTACAATTATTTTTTTCATGAGAATCCTTTGACGTTAAAAAATATTTTTTACTCGAAACAAAGTATAAATTTTTACCGCACCAAAAACAAATTTACGTGACGACGATCGTAAAAAAAATTGCACAAAAAAAGAGACCTCTGCGAGAGAGGTCTCCTGTAGTTCGTAAACGATATGGTAAAAAAGCTATTATCTTACTACATCCTTTAATGCTTTACCTGCTTTGAACTTTGGAACTTTTTTAGCAGGGATAGTCATCTTAGAGCCAGTTGCTGGATTAACACCTGTACGGCTCTTTCTCTTCATCACTGAGAAAGTACCGAAACCGGTCAAAACAACACTTTTATTTTGCTTAAGTGACACGCCTACTGTGTTGATAAAAGCTTCCAAACACTCTTTGCATGTAGCCTTTGGCAACTTCGTCAATTTAGCCATGTTTTCGATTACATTTGCTTTATTCATTAAAATTTCCTTTGATGATTTATCCTATGCCAAAGCAAACAAAAAATTAGTACCTAACTTGTACATTATCTGTACTATCGTTTTTGTCAAGGAGATTTTTTCTCCCGAAGAGAGAAAAGTTGAGAAAATTTTTCAATTGACTGAAAGAGAAATCAATATCACTCAAAAGCATATTTTATGATTTGTGAGTCTTTCTATACCCAATAAAAACTAAAAGTCCTATGGCAATCAAAAGTGAAATGAGCTTAAGTATATCGTTAAGACCACTCCAATAAAGACTATACCCCAGAACAAGACTTGCCGTACCACCTAAAATAAAACCTAGTCCTAAAAATGGGACCTTCATAAGTGAACCAATAATAATTGAAGTAATACCTATAATTGCTGATACATAAAAGTGAATAGCCTTGGTATCAGTGCTAAAAGACACATAGCCAAGCTGTTTGCTTATTATATTCCCAATCAGATACACGGCTACTGGCAACATAATAGAAATACCCAAACCCATAGAAAGATTACGAATGTTCGTTACTGTATCGTTCATGACAATTCCTTTGTTTTTAAAAAGACAAAAACTTATCTACTTTTTCGTAAACAAGCTTATTGTAATTTAATTGTTTTGTAAAAAAACAACAGACTAGATTTTTTTTGATGTGGCTGCCCTACTTCGTCTCATCGATCTTCGCAAGCTCAGATCTCTGGACTTCGTTCCTCCGTCGCAAAATGCTATGGCGGACACAGTAAAACTTCCGACTTCGTTAAAACTTCGTCGGACAGGTCGGCGGACACGGCAAGGCTATAGCGGATATGTCGAAAGACAAGTTGCTGGAGTATGGAATTGTTTAATTGCTGGATTGCCACGCCCGCGTTGCGGTCTCGCAAAGACGATCCGAGAGATCGTTTCTACTTCCACAAAAACACTCAGGATGACCGGAATACATGAGTAAAATTAGATTCATTTAAAAAGCTGGCCGTGCCAGCCGAAGCCTGCCATTCGCTCAAAGCTACGAAAAACTTTACTGGCGAAGGCTGGTGCCGAGGACCGGACTCGAACCGGTACGGACAAAAGTCCGAAGGATTTTAAGTCCTTTGCGTCTACCATTCCGCCACCCCGGCAATACACAGATATCAAGATAATTTTTTGCCCGTCTTCCATCTTCGCCTACATCGCAACGTGATTTTCTTTATTGATCACGCCGTAACATGGTGAAGGCGGATTGGAGGCGGCACCCGGATTTGAACCGGGGATCAGGGATTTGCAGTCCCTTGCCTTACCACTTGGCTATGCCGCCGCACTCTATTCAATCTTTTTTTCCAATTTAATCTTTTGCGCCAACTCTTGCGTGGTAATAATACATATACCGGTATCATTATCATGCGTTGGCTTTTCTAATTTATGACTCAAGTATGCAGATTTCGCTGGTCCCTGAGTTGGCAATCCTTGTTGATACCACTCTGCCGTGCCAGCCTCATACGCACACACATTGCTAAAACCTAAATCCTGAAGTTTTTTACACACTGCACCACTCGCGGTACACATATAATTTGAGCAATAAACGACAATTTCAGCATTCTTATCAACGTATGTTTGCACATACTTTTCGACTTGATCAAACGGTACAGACACAGAACCTTCTATGTGACAATCATCATACAACTCTTTCTTGAGCACATTGATCACCACCAAACCATCTTTTTTCGGTGCATTCACCGGTGCTTGATCAAACATGCACGATGGGAGTACTGCTACCCCACTGGTAATCAAAAAAAATAGGAGAATTTTGTGAAGCTGTATCATTGTCTTTGCGTCTGCCCTGTGTAAAATCATAAAGTATTATAATGGTACCAGAAAATAAACATCCCGCAAGGGTTTTTTCTTTCCGCCTACGCGCTTACAACTACATTGGATTTACAATCTCTCTTCCCTGCCCGCCATAGCGTTCAAAAGCTGGGTTACAGTGAAGAATTAGCGATCATCTTTTTCACTTCTTCTATGCCAATCTTATGTATAACCGAAGGGGCCAACGCCACTTCTTGCTCCATGCCAGCGTCACTGTTCATTGGATGCTGATACACCATGTCAACTAAATACGGTTGCCGACACGGACCCTCTACAGGCATGTTCATATGATACCATTCATTCATGCCACCCTCATAGACCCACGCTTTGGCAAACCCCATCGCATCCAATTTCATCCAAGCGGTCAACGCCATAGGACATACGTAACTTGCGCAATAGACGACTATGTGTGAGTCTTTATCTATATTTTTTGCCCATTTTTCAATCTCATCAAGTGGCACGTTAATTGAACCCCGAATATGGCAATCTTCATAGTACAGAGGATCTAATACATTCACCAAAAAAAAATTTGTATCCATCGTTATTATTTCCTCTACACATTATGTCAAAGTCTGAAAGAACCTGTTCCATCGTACACGTTGCCAAAAATCAATAGGATGTTTTATCAAATCCAAAATCCACCATGATTCATCACTATCAACTGACCATATACGAAAAATAATTTTCCCATGAATAAGCTTTTCTTTAATGGGACCAAATGAACGACAATCTTTACTCCCTAAACGATTGTCTCCCATGCACCAATATTGATCTGGGCCAAGTTCAACGTAAAACTCATCTGAACCATCCCAGTAACTGGTACCGTATCCTTTACGTTCATGCATTGGACCAGATGCTACGCCTGGGTATCGCAATTCAACCTCTCCATAAGGACCTTTCACGACACACTTAGGATTGATGCGATAAAATGGCTGATTTTCATAAGAGACATTTGGATCATATGATTGTAATCCAATATATTTAGAAAGTTTTTCATTGCGCCATGCATCAATCATGCGCGGATCAACTGACCTGCCACGCAACATCTGGCTTAACTCAGTATCAATCTGTTTGAGTAAGACATCTTTATCTTCTTTGTAGACATAAATGAGTGGGTATTTATTCAAATATGGCTCATCTAATTTTACATCATTCACGTAAATCACCGGTCTGCCATTTTCCACAACACCACGAACGCGCTCACCAGGTAATCCAATAACGCGCTTGGTAACATTAGATGGACCATACACATAATTTTCAAACCAAAGTTTTAACGGATTAGTTGAATACTGAAATAAGACATCATTAAATGCAATGATATTGCCCCGTTGCGGCTTGCTCAAAAGATAGGTAAATTTATCTGCAAAAAAACGTTCTCCTACAAGCATGGTTGTTTCCATGGAACCAGTAGGAACTTGATACAATCCAAAACCAAACGTACGAATTAAAAAGACCAGAAGTAATAAGCCTACAAATTCGGTAATGCTCTTATAACTTCTAAAAAATCCTGGTTCTTGTATGTCTTTATCACGAGCCATTTTAACGCATCCTTCTCTAATAAAATACTATGGTAATACATCTACTTGTTCTCTACTATCGCTTTTTATGTAAAAAATTGCAACGGATTTACCTGTTTGCCAAATACGCACACCTCAAAATGCAAATGTGATGCATCTTTGCCCAGCTTGCGCACTAAACCGGTATCACCCACCGTGCCCACTACATTTCCCCGTATAATTTTCTGTCCAACCTTAACACCAATAGTATCCAAATGTGCATAGCGGGTTTTATATTTACGTGCATGTTGCAACACAACCACATTACCATACCCTGATGCATACCGCGCTTCAACAACTATTCCTGAAGCTGCAGCGCGTACAGGCGTTCCTTTTAATGCTGCCATGTCAATCCCGCGATGGAATCCCCATGAATTGTCAGGATTTTTACGTGGGCCAAAAAAAGAACTCAACCAAAAACGATTGCGTTCTATCGGCCATATCAATGCTAATCCCAACGTGCGCGGCATAGATTTTGGTGATTTTTTTATCGATCTTTCTTTTGTCTTTGCTGCAACCTGAGATCTCGGTTGCTCCAATACGTGTGCAGACAACGCATCATTACAATAACCGATCGATTCGTCAGGCTTAATCCTATTCAACAATGATTCAAAACCCTGCTCTTTAAGATGGGCAATCATCGACTCTTTTAAGTAACGCTCTTCACGATTCACAAAGACGTTCGTCACATCAAGGTTGTCACGTGAAAATGATGGTGAATATCCGTTTGAAAGCCACTGGTCGTCCCACGCAATTGCATCTTCCTGACTGTTTTTTTCTAAAATCGCATAGGCCTCTTCAATGTACGCCTGATATTGCTCTTGCAGTGCAATAAGCCGCTTTGTTTCATCGCAAAAAAAGCGATACTCGCAGAACAATAAACAGGTCAGGCAGCTCATGATGCCAAAAAAGAATATCGTAAGAACCTGTTTTTTTTCTTGTATCACATCATGCCCTAATCTATTTCAGCGACAGCTTCAGCCGGCACCCACCCTGATAGGTTGCCTTTTTTGACTTTATACCATTCAGCCCGTTTTTCCAAAATGGTTAATTCATCTGCAAGTGCAATGGTACCAGACACGTCATATTTTTTATCCGGCCCTACAAAAATGGAACCCTGTTTTTGAATTATTATGCCATGTGCATACCATGTATCATGATATTTTATTGCGAGCGCTATACCGCACAATACGGCAAGACTAATGAGGCAAATGACAAGAGCAACAGCGACACCCGACCGTTCACCCTGCCGTGTCCGGCGAAGTCTTGACGAAGACGGAAGCCACCGAAGAATCAGCACGAACGGGCTGGAGACATATCTACGACGCATACACAAAAAAGCGCCATACAAAAAAAATAAAAATAAAAGTTGTAAAAATAACAATGGCATTGTTGCCAACGCACGCGAAAAATATGCATATATTTGTTGCGTGTACGGCACTGATGCGCGCGATATACCAAGCGCTTCAATTGTACGTTCTATATTCTGATCAATCGCCTTACGCTGCACACGTGAAGCACCGCGTTGTGCACGCTTGAATGCCACTAATGCATCAATATATTTACCTAGATGATACAAGCAGTTGCCGCTGTTGTACCATACTGCACTGCTTTTATCTGGCATTGACGTGTATGCTTGCAATGCTTTTTCATATGCACGTTCTTTGTAGAGCTTATTTGCGCGCAAAAAGAGTTCCTGATACGGGGCGCCGTGTGCGAATGCCGAACTTAATGCAATAACACAAAGAACAAACGGCTTAAAATAATTACAGCGGGATCCACTAAGCAATGCGCCCAGGGCCGTTCGTCCTGAGACCGTCGAAGGATAGGCCCAACGAACGGGTGTGTAGAACTTAGTGAACTTAGAATAGATAAACTGCATTATGCGTTTCACAATATCCCCTCCAACGTATCAATCCACATTTTGGCTTGAGCAAATAAACCATGGCCATCCGTTGCTTTTAAACCATACGTCGCCTCAGTTACCTGCATAAAAAAGTCATGCCATTTAGTGCGCTCTATGGATGATACACCAGCTGCTTGTAATTGTTGCTCAATAAAATCTTGCGTTACTTCTTTGCTCTGCACTCTGCAACGGTCTGCTATCAATTGAATTAAGATCGAATGTATCTGCGTTACATCATTGCTTTTTTGTGCTTTTTCCAATGAACCACGCGCAGTGACAAAAGCTTTTTTAGCACGCACAGCGGGTTCATGCAACGCAAGACGTCTTTGTATCATGCGCCATAGCATAGCAACCACAAGATATAAACCGGGCAACATGCTCAACAACAAGAACAACCATAATGGTAATGGAGCACGCTCAGATACACGGTACCAAAGCCCTGTTTCATCAAGGGGAGACAAGTTCATCAGCAAGCATGTCACTAACTTGATCGCTAGGTTTTTCACCAGCAGCATTCTGTGATGATGCGGTATTTTGCATTGCGGTATTCGAAGTAATGGTGACCGTAAGCGGTTTCGTTTTGAACGTTTTATACGCTTCTTTTTCAACATCAAAAATCACAAACTCTTGCGGAGGGATTTGCCACTTCCCCGCACGCATTCCTTGCACAATATACTCGAATCGTTTTTTAGGAACTATATTTCTATTTTCTGATGACACTATGTAATGCTTAGACTCATAATATTTAAGCGGCTTCAGGCATATTGCGTAACGTGGGTGTTTTAATCGCATCCAAATCACCATCACCTTCAAATTCAATGGCGAGCACAAGCGCTTCCCCTTCTTGCGCAACCGATGGTTGAATGGTAGCAGTCACTTGTTTAAAGGAGCCAATCGCAGTCACCGGACCATTGTGTGGTGGCAACGGATCAACCTGTACACTCAAGGCATTGGAATAGGCACGTATGCGTTCATTACGTCCTGCAAAAAAAAGTTCAAATCCAAAGTGATTAGTATGTGAAGCCAGCTTTTCATACTCCGCGCCATACGCAGGAATTGTCAACGCGCCAGACTTAGTCGGATAGAGTTGCCACTCCCAACGCACATACTGATACACAGAGCCTTTAATTTTTTCTTGCCCCTGCGTGTATTTATTTACATCACCACGTACAGTGAATCCATCAAGTGCTGGCGGCATTATATTTTTCAAAGATACCGTATCATCTGCATAGTAAAAAGTTAACGTAGCAATCACTAGTTCACCAACAAATACCCGTTTTTTATCAAGAGACAAGGTGAATAAAATTTCTTCACCATCTTTTTGGCGTTGCTTGCCAATGGTTTTTTGCGTCGTGCCAACGGTAATATGCATTGCATTTGAACTACTCGATTGACCTGCTTGCGTGACGGTCGCTGGACCAAACGCATACACTCCGGGCTCGTCAATACGTCCTTGATAAAAATATTTCGCAGTAGTGTTACCGTTGATAGTTGAAATTTGTTGCCCCCTGCTTTGCAATGTAATGCGCGAATCTCCTTGTATGGAAGGTGAGCTGAAGTTGGAACCCATGTTGGTGATTATCACTTCCACCGTGAATGGCTGTCCTGCTGCAACTTGCTCCAACTCGTACCCTTGCCCATCAACCATGCGCATTGTAATGCCTGCGTGCAGTTGTCCGGTTACACAGATAAAAAATAAAAAAATTAAATATATCTTACCAATTCTTTTGTCCATGCTGTCTCGATCCGCCTTTATTAATTTCCTGCCTAATAAATGCCTTATTCGCTTGTGCATCAGATTTTTCTTGCTGTTTCATAATTCCCGCAATCCAACGTTCATGTGGATCCATCTCTTTTTCCTCTTGTTTTTCAACGGAGCCGGATTCAGCACCTGCTTGTCCCTGATTGGCTCCTTGTTTTTTTTGTTGATCTTGAGTACCATGAGCAGCATCTAATTGTTTTTCAGGTTGTTTCTCAGACATTTCTTTTGAAGGTTCTGCTCCATGTTCATCGTGTTTTTTACCATCATGCTCTTGCTCGGATTGCTTGTTATCAAGTCCACGTTGTGGTTTCTTATCACCCTTCCGCTCATGATCTTCTTTATTGCCTTGCTCGGACTGCTCGGATTGATCTTTTTTCTCCCCATCTTTTTTCTCTTGATCGCCGCCGGCATTATCATTGGCTTGTTGACCTTGGTCGGACTGTTCTTGACCTTTATCTGATTTCTCTTTTTCTGATTGATCCTGCTGACCAGACTTATTTTGATCAGATTTATTTTGCTGATCTTGATTTTGCTTTTCTTGCTTTTGTTGCTGATCTTTTTGTCCATCTTTTTCACCACTCTGATCACCATTCTGCTCATCTTGTTGATTCTGATCTTTTTCCTGCTGATCATTTTGGCCTTGTGAATCTTTATCTTTTTTGTCGTTCTTGCCACCCGACTCTTTGTCTTTCTGCTGCTGATCTTTCTGCTCCTGATCTTGTTTTTGTTGCTGCTCTTGTTTCTGTTGGTTTTTCTGTTGTTGCTTGTCTTGTTCTTTTTGCTTTTGTTTTTCCTGTTCAAGCATCTGTTTTACTATGCGTAAATTATCTTGTGCAGGTTTGTTTTCTGGATTAATGTCCAATACTTTTTCATACTCATCAATCGCTTGTTGTAACTGCTTTGTGGCCACATAGGTATTGCCCAAATTAAAATGAGCACGTTCTTTGAGGTCATCCTTCGCTATAGCAGACAGGTCGGCGGACAGTATCAGCAGACTGGATTGCATGTTTAAAGTAGGCTTGTGCGCTCTCAAAATTTTTTAATCGGTAGGCAGCAACACCAGAATCATACAAAATATCTGCTCGCTCAGGATTATCTGTCACCAGCTGATTTAATCGAGCATGCGCACTTTCCCAGTTGCCCTGTTGCGCTTCTTGCATGGCACGACCGTACTGAATTTCTGTGTTCAGATCTGCGTGTGCATTCATCACGCATAAAAGAAAAATATTGATCAAAGAATAGGTCAGCTTTAAATTTATTTTATACCCTGGATTGCCACGCCCACGTTGTGGGCTCGCAACGACGATCGGAGGGATAATCGTTTTTTTTCTTAACCGTTTGGCATCACTAGGGAATTTTTTATAAATGTTCATAACCACCACTCAACTACAAGGCTTATAAAACTTACCAACAAAAAATATGGATACTGTTCTTCTAATTGTGAAAATGTTTTATCCTCAAGTTTTTCTTTTTCAAACATGCGCACTTGCTGCACCAATGTCTTTATATCAGTATCATCTTGTGTCACACGCATGTACATGCCACCCGCATCCTGTGCAAGCGTACGTAAAATACCCTCATTTAATCGCGTGATGACAATACCACCTTTTTCATCTTGTTGATGACCTGCTATTTTGCCAAATTGATCATACAAAGGAATTGGCGCCCCTTCAGGTGTACCAACGCCCATAGTAAAGACACGTAAATTTTCTTTCTGCGCCTCTTGCTTGAATGAACTCAAATTACTTGAAAAATCTTCACCATCAGTAAACAACACGAGTAGTTTATTTTTACGTTCGGGAACGCGATTAAATGCGCGCAATGCTTCCCGCAACGCTTGATCAATTGCAGTGCTGCCAGAAGAAATGGTTTCCACATCTACTTGATCTAAATAAAGATTGAACGCAGAAAGATCTGCCGTTAATGGACATTGCACAAATGCTGAACCGGAAAATAAAATCAATCCAACACGCTCTGCATCAAGACGTTGCACTAACTGTTTGATTTTTTGCTTGGCATACGTCAAGCGATCTGGCTTAATATCAGTCGCTAACATACTGCGTGAAATATCGAGCGCGATAAAAAGATCACGTCCTTCTTGCGCAACAATCTCTTCTTTTTTATTCCATTGTGGTCGCAATAACGCCAACAATAAAAAGAGTACGCTGATAAACGTCAGCACCATTTTGGCTATATTTTTATAGACAGAAACATGCTTGAATAAGCGCTCTACCCATGGACCAGCAAGCAGTTGAATGACATTGCGTGTACGCATAAAACGGTACAGCAACAATCCGCCTGCTACAAATAATAAAAAGAACCAGATGGAATGCTCAACCGCACCCCAGGTAATACCAAACAGTGTTGCCTTCATAAGCTAAACCACACCCATGCTGAAAGTAATAATTCAAGTAACACTAACCCTAACACTATGAACACGAACGGTATAAAAAAATCATAATAACGGGTAAAAACAGGGGTATCAAACTCATTTTTTTCAAGCTGATCAATGGTATCATAAATTGCGCGCATGTCATGCGTATCTGAAGCCATAAAAAACTGTCCGCCTGTTTCTTTTGCTAATTTTTGTAACAACTCTTTATTCACACCAAGCTTAATAATGTTACCCCAAAAATCTCGCACTAATTTTGTTTCTTTATTCCCAATACCAACCGTATAAATTTTTATACCAAATTTTTTCGCAACTTCCAAGGCAACGGATGGATCAAGGTCATCTTCAGATGGTTCACCATCAGTCAATACGATCATAATTTTACTTGCGCCCTTGCTATGCTTCAATCTATTTGCTGCAGTCACAATGGCAGTGGCAAGTTTGGTGCCATCAGGATTAATGACCCCAATTTTAAGATCATTCACAATACCGATTAATAATTTTTTGTCCAAGGTAAGTGGCGCACGCGACATTGCATCCTGTGCAAAAATAACCAACCCTATCGCATCATTTTCACGCCGTTCAATAAAGCGTATCGCTTCAGCTTTTGCAACATCAATACGGGTTCGCTGATCATCAAAATCCGGAACTTGCATACTGCCAGACACATCCAAAACCAATACGATATCAATGCCCTCTGTTTTTATTTGTGAATGCACATCGACAAGCTGTGGTTTTGCAATGAGCAATGCAAGTAGCATCAATGCGATAAAACGTAATGCCTGCAGAACATACCTATGCATGTGCGAATGGCCTAAACCACGTGCACTCAACATACTCCCAAGCGCATACCGATATACTGGTCTTTTGACTACATACATACGCACAAAAAAAGCAATTATAACTGCCGGTATTAAAATATAAAGATAGGTGAGATGCGCAAAACGCAACGTGAATTCTGTCATCGTTTTAGTTCCTTTGACAGGTGCTTTTCATCACGACGCTCTTCAACCTGGTCAACAAACCATTGGCGCACACGATTTTTAAAAGCATCATCACTTTCATCCGGCTCAAACGTAAATGGCTTACCGACAATCACGGTAATAGGATAGGCGGTCATCCAGAATGTTTTTGGTGGATATGCGATGTTTGCACCATGAATATACACTGGCACAACGGGACGTTCTGTTCTTCTTGCGAGCACGGCAAAACCACCAAAGAAACGATGAATTTCACCGTCATCATAGCGACCACCTTCTGGAAAAATCATCACATGTAAGTTATATTGTTTCACCAGTTCCATGGTCTGCAATAAAGAACGCACTGATTTTAATGGAGTCGATGTATCAACCAACACGGCAACATGTGGTAATACAAAGCGCAAGATAGGCCCTTTCATTAAATCTGCCCATGCCATCCAGACGTATGGGGTAGCTTGTGCAACCATGCCCAACAATGGAATATCCATGGATGATTGATGGTTTGCTGCAAAAATGACCGGCGTTTTTGGAACGTTTTCTAAGCCAACATATTTAATCGGTATAAATAAACATTTGAGTGCTAACCAATTGAACAAGTGTCCGATTTTAAAAAACAGTTTGCTTGTATAGCGCATGCGCGCAGGTAACAGTAAATAAAAAGTAATTGGTATGAAAAAGAGCACCATCAACAAAAATAATAAAAAGCGTGCAATCAAACTATGTATAATTTTCAACAGCATATGATATTCCCGTTATTTTGGTTGATTAAAATAGAGCTCTGGCATTTCATGCAATTTTTTAATGTAGATGTTTGTCCAGAGATTGATAAGCAATGGTTTTAATAAGAATATATCAAGCAGTAACCCTATATACTCCGGCCATTGATACGAGTTCGCATGTATAAATAACATGAACACTGGTAATGTAACTGCTATCATTAACACCAACAACAACGGGAGATTATACACCGTCATTTTTACTGCACGCACTACTGCAGTCCAAAGTTGTTTGATGCTACCATCTGAATCCAAATAAAATAAAATAAAAAAGATACATAATGGCACAAAGTCTACCAAAGTAAAAAACTCTAATGCTTGTCCCAAGGCACGAAAGCTTGTTAGTTCATAATGAAAAGAAGCAAAAAATCTATTCCACCAAAAAATACACTGCCATAATAAAATAGCGACAAGAGCAAGGGTAAGTACAGAGCGTTTATACTCATCAAAATAACGCAATGTTTTTTGTCCAATTGATGGCCTGGTTGCCAAGCAGAACGTAACGGTCACCCATACTGCTAAACCTACATACAATACACCCATCATGATATAATATGGCACAGATAATGGCGCTATGAATTGTGCTTCAAAAGCTTCTCTGCCAAAATATAATCGTTGAATAACAACTATCACTGGCAACGTCCAAAAATACCAAACATGCGCCATCGCTTTGTACGTCTCAAATGTCGATTTGAGTGTAACCAATCCAAATAATTTAAAATTTTGTGGCGCTAATAAGAGCAGTGAATCGCGCCAAGAACGGAGTAATCTCATCATTTTTGTATTCCTAATAATGGTAACGATAGTCAAACTATATAGTTAGGATACTACAAAAAAGGGATTCTCTGCAAATCGGGCTCTCAAAAGGAAAACTTCATTCAAATATTTTGGTTAATCGCAATAAAAAGCTTGCTTCTAACAAAGCCTTTTCACATAAATGCTAATACGCAAAAAAAATAACACAAAAAAATATTATGCAACCCTCAAATTCAACAATGCGCCAAAACAGAGAAAAAACACAAAAGTTGAGCTCTAGTCGCAAAATCAGGTAGGTCCATGTCGAATTTAGCTGTACTTCATGTCGAACTTAGCTAAAATTTAACTATGACGTTAAAAAATAAGGCGACACAAATTACTCATCAACTGCAATCAAATATTTACAATCAACTATTATCTTTCTTCAGCAGCATCCGGAGGCAACTTCCCCTTTGCTTGTAAGTGATTTCTGAAGTCCCGCTCAAGATTGTCCCATATTTTTATCCTATCACCTTCAAGCTCGATCTCATTTACAACCTCTAAAACAATGCCAACTAATTTACGACCCTCACTATTTTTATCCAACGAATTTCTAACCGCTTCAAATAGTTGTTTCTTAACAGATAGTGATGTAGTTAATAATCCATCCAACACGGACTCAACAAGATTAAACTGCCTAGCTTCTTCCAAAGAAGATACTAATGCCGTTCCAAACGTCCAAACAGCAAGCTCATAAAGCCGTATTGAAACCGCATAGTCATTACTTCTCAGTGGCGCCTTCTTGATGAGCATTGCATCGCGCCCACCTTTAGAAATTAAAACTCCCTGAAAAATAATAGCCGTATCCGGGTACTCCCCCAATAACCTTGGCATAACTCTTCTGTGGGAAAATTGCCCTACCAATGCATCAATACCTTTTTGAAGATTTGGATAATCCATCAACAGAGGCTGCGAGGTCCAAGCAAAGGGCTCATAAGCGATTTTTGCAAACATTGATATAAATTCTTTCTGAGCCAATTGGGTTAAATTATTAAAAAAATGCGGGTCGTTTCTTAACATTTTAAGAAACTTTATATATTCCGCTTTAACCTTAAGAAACTTACCCCCGATCCGAGCCCTGGCCAACATAACTTCTTCAGTAAGATTACTTCCTGGTCCCATCGCCTGAGCCGTATGACACATGCTGATACCCAATCCCGATACCATACACACAAGCCCTAGCATTGCTTTTTTGCTATTTTTCATACGCTTTATCCTTTTTTTAAACAATAATGACTATACTGCTCCCTCTTTAGTTAAAATACTAACAGAACTAATCATGGCAAATAAAGAAAAATTTAATTTTTTAAAGAGTATTTTTACCCCCCATCAGGTGCTGCTTGCTGCTATGCTCCAGGTGTAGCTAAAAAAAACAAGAATAACCGTTTTTTACCTGTCCTTACCCTGGAAACACTCCTGTAAATAAAGATTTTTAAAGAAATTATTGCAATCTGAATAATTTATATGCTACCATCAGGATGAGTAGGGGTCTACTCAGAGAAACAGGAAACAACATATTGAATGATTTGATATGTTCAAAATTATTGAAAAAAAGGAAAAAACATGAATCCATCTTCGCTAAAGCTTCCTCCTCAGCTAAAGCTTCCGACTTCGCCAAGGCTTCGACGGACAGGACGGCGGACAAGACGACGGACAGGAAAACTAATTTTATTATTCACCATAGTATGCGCAGGTCAATTGTACGGCATGGGGCCTGAACGTGGTCGTTACGTTGGTTTGGGAGATCTACCCAGAGAAACCCAAGTAATCATCGTTACCTATTTACAAACCAACGATAATCTGGATGGTACAATTGCTGCCATAAAAGAAGCCAGCAAAGGCGTTGGTTTAGCAAACAAGCAATTGAATGCGATAGTAAATGAAGTATACGGCATCCCAAAAGGATTTACCGCATTGGTTCATCTGCTAGCTGATAAATTCAACACAAGCACAGAGGATGTTGCCGGTAAATTTGGAACACCGGTTGCAGAAAACTATCAAATTTTAGGTAGAGAATTATTATTAGCCATTTCCTTCTCCAAGGATGAAGAAAAGATTGCTGAACTGATCCAACAAGGTGCCGATGTGAATTATATTGGTCATCCTGTTTTAGATCCATATTCTAATACAACACCATTAATGTATGTAGCTGCAAAGTATGCATCTGCAGTGTCACCATATATTAATATAGTAAAATTATTACTCAATGCTGGAGCAAATCCAAATTTAAAAATTGTTATGGACTCTTCTGGTAATAGAATGACAGCGCTTGAGTATGTTTCAAACTATGGCGGAAGTCGCTCTCCTTCCATGACTGAAAAACGAGAAGCTATTAAAAAGTTATTCGAAACGGCAATGCAAAAATAACGATAAAAATAGAGGAATAAAAACATGAAGAAACTGATTTTATTATTCACCATAGTATGTGCAGCAGGTCAACTGTATGGTATGGATCCTACTTCGCCCGTGCCCTACGAAGCCTCTGGCGAAGTATGGGTAGAAGAGCTACGAAGGACAGAGCCTGAACAAAAAATGGGAGCTTTTGGTCAATTACCACCAGAGCTTCACAAAGTAATTGTTAATGCTTTAGCACAAAGTAACAATCTTGAACAAGTAATCGAGGCTATCAAAGTGGCAGGCATATTGAGTGGTGTACGATACGATAATCTTAAAGATTTCACTGCTCTGATGGATATTTTGGCAAAGAAATTCCCTGATATGTCTAGACAAGAAATCGCTGCGAAATTTGATACTGAAATAGCAAGAAAGTATAGAGAGTTAAATGACACGTTATTTAATGAGCAGATGAAAGTATTTAGACCAGAACAAAAACTAGAAATTATTCGAAACTTCATTAACCGACTCACAAATCAAAGAGCGGACCCTAACTACACATGGAAAATCAAAATGGGCAACATGTACCCGTGGTATTCAGTTTTAGGCCAATTAGTTACTGAAGCAAATAATTTGGGTGGGAATGAAGAAGCAATGGCAGCAGTGCGCTTGGTACTTGACCGAGGAGCTAACCCATATGCTCGATATGGAATAAAAGAAGAAAACCTCATTGATAACCTGCAAAAAAGTATAAAAATACATCAGGTCAACAATGTGACTCAAGAATTACTTGATTTATTAAATGAATATGCAGATAAATACGCACAATAAATAACCAAATAAGATGGTAAACAATTGAAAATAAGGGTAATCATGAAAAGAAAAATAACTTTAATATGCGCGATACTATGTGCAGGTCAACTGTATGGCATGGAACCTGAACGTGGTCGTTACGTTGGTTTGGGCGATCTACCCAGAGAAACCCAAGCAATCATCGTTGCCTATTTACAGACCAACGATAGTCTGGATGGTACAATTGCTGCCATAAAAAAAGCCAGCAAAGGAGTTGGTTTAGTAAACAAACAATTAAATGCGATAGTAAATGAAGTATACGGCATTCCAAAAGGATTTACTGCATTAGTTCATCTGCTCGCCAATAAATTTAATGAATCAACTAAGGATGTCGCCGGTGCATTTCAGACATCTACTTCAGAGCGATATCTTGAACTAACTAATGAAGCTGAGTCATTGTTTATGGATGAAGCAATATTCTTAAGAGCTAAACGAGAATATCTTCGAAATATTAATGGACCTCTCCGGTCTTTAACTCAAGAAAGACACTATTTAGTTGGCAAAGAAAAAAGAGAAAAAGGATACAATCCGCAAGAGCATTTAATTCAACTTATAAAAGACGGCCTAGACGTTAATTTTACCGATCGGACTGAATATCCAGAATCATATTGGCCATCATTAGTATCATTATTAATACAAGCAATAGAATCAAATGCGGCAGCCGAATTAATACAAATATTGCTTGATGCCGGTGCTAATCCAAATTACAAAGGTTTAAAAACAGCATTAGATGCAGCTCAAATGCGAATGTCTGAATTAGATAATGATCAAGACCATAATAATAATCTTGCAGTGCAATTATTACTTAAAAAAAGCAATGCAAAAAGAACAGAAATAATGAAAAGTTGATATGCTGAGAGATCTAACTGCGGATAAGTTGGGGCACATTGAAACAAAGGGTAAACAATTAAAAATAAGGGTAATCATGAAAAGAAACTTACTGTCATATCTCTTATTAGCTATGATCATGCTGACTACCCGTTGCATGCTCGCACCAATGAAATACAACTGGAACCCAAGTGCAGGGTCCACCCAAGTTGGCTTTAGCTTGCAAAACAACTCTGATTATCTGATTCAATTCCAAATTTATAATGAAAGCGCTGGAGGATATCACCGACACGTTTTGGAAATCGAACCTAATGGCGAATATGGCATCAACCTCAACATCAACGTACAAACCAGATTAAAGATTTACTATTGCCCAGAGGGCATGTCAAACGCATGCAGTGAATTGAATTTACCTCAAGCCAATATTGTTGAAACCCGCTTTCCTTTAGGTAAAACAATCTATATAAGTTGGGATGGCAAAGAACTCTTACCCCAAAATGAAGGTCAAACACCGTATGCAACCAAAGCCGGCTATTATATGACCAATAACGTACAAAATAATGATTACACCCTCACCGAAACAAAATTAGGGAATAAAACATATCCCAAAGAAGCAGACCGTGATCCTTGGGATATATTTCCACAAGCACAAAGTTATCTAAATCAACTCAAAACGTTCGGAAATTCACTCCGAGTTGCTGAAGCCTATACCGATATCCCGTTATCCCAATCTATACTCGGATTAGGTGGAGCTCCCAGTGAAGGGGAAATCAACCGAGCCTGGCAAACCATCGGCGCGCAATGGAACCCTGACGACCACCAAGATGAACCTAACTTTGCCCGCGCTGTCATGCGCATTATCAACCGATCTCGTGATAATTTGCTGAATCCAATCATCAAAACGGAATGGTAAGACCTTTTACCCCCCCCTGGGTAACCAGGCCACTCAACTAAGGCCAAAACAAGATGAAACCCTCCACTTCCCGGGTAGCTCAGGTACCAACCGGGCACCAACCCACAACAAAAAAGCCTACCCCCCCCCGTAGCGCTTGAAACTTCCACTCGATCGTCGTTGCGAGCACGCATAGCGTGCGTGGTAATCCAGGGAATAAAAAAATTCCTTATATAAAGCCTAGCCCCCCGTAGCGCTTGAAACCCCCAACTACCCTGTTTTAGGCCATAATTTAAGGCAAATCATAATAAAATTTGACATTTAGCAAATAATTTAATTATTATAAAGATAGACAGGAATATTTAAATGCTTGGCATTTGTAAAAAGTCTGGTATTTTTGAAATATTTAAAATTTGAAAAATACAGGGCAAAGATCTAAACAAGGGTAACGGGACTAGGGAACAAACACAGACGATATATATGAAGAAAATATTAATTGTAGAATCACCCGCGAAAATAAAGACGATTTCTAAGTTCTTAGACAAGGACTTTCAAATCATGTCCACTGTTGGACATATTAAAGATTTGCCGCCCAAAGAAGTCGGGGTGACTATCGATGATACCGTTAATATCACGTATTCTGTTATCGCAGGTAAAGAAAAGGTTATTGCCGACATCTGCAAGGCAAGCCGAACCGCAGACATCATCTATCTAGCGCCCGATCCTGACCGAGAAGGTGAAATTATTGCCTGGCTTATAGGTCAAGACATAGAAAAAGTTGCAAAAAAAGGTGCTGAAATAAAACGTATCACCTTCAATGAAATCACCCAATCGGCAATTCAGAACGCAATCGACCATCCAGGTACTATTGATATGCAAAAGGTTGCTGCCCAACAAGCACGCCGCGTCCTTGACCGCTGGGTAGGTTATGAAGTTTCTCCAGTATTATGGAAAAAAATTGCACCAGGACTTTCTGCAGGCCGTGTACAATCAGTAGCACTTCGCCTGATCTGTGACCGTGAAAATGAAATTCGCGTATTTAAAACAGAAGAATACTGGACAATCGATGCCACCTTTGCCCACAATAAAGATCGCATCACTGCAGCGCTCACACAAATTGGCAAGAAAAAAGCAGAAATAAAAACACAACAAGAAGCCACTGACATTGTCAATGCGATAAAAAAAGATTCGTTTGCTATTGAATCTATCACCGATAAAACACGTAAAAAAAATCCACATCCCCCCTTCATGACCAGTTCTTTGCAACAAGCAAGTTACAATCGCCTTGGGTTTTCAGTCAAGAAGACCATGCAAGTTGCGCAACACCTCTATGAAGGTATACCATTTGATGATCCAAGCGCGCCGGTTGCATTGATCACCTATATGCGTACTGACTCTTTACGCTTATCAGATACTGCACTGACACAAGCACGTGACTTTATTAGTAAAAATTATGGAAAAGATTATTTACCATCTAAATCAAACGTTTTTGAACGTGCGGGTAAAACAAAAGCGCAAGAGGCGCATGAAGCGATTCGTCCTATTAATACTACCATTACTCCTGAAATGGCACGTAAATATTTAAAGCCCGATGAAGCAAAATTATATGGACTCATCTGGCAGCGCTTTGTTGCATCACAAATGAAACCAGCAGAATATGCGCAGCGTCAAGTAGTAATCAAAGGTGAAAAGTTCATCTTTAAAGTCACCGGATCTACACTCATATTTGACGGATTCTTGAAAGTCTATGGTGAAGATGAAGATGAAAAAGAAAGTAAAGTAACCGTACCTGCAGGTCTCAAAGAAAAAGATCCGCTTAACGTTGAAAAGGTTGATCCTACCCAACACTTTACACAACCACCACCACGGTACACTGAAGCATCCTTGGTAAAAGAAATGGAAAAAGAAGGCATTGGGCGCCCGAGTACCTATGCCACCATTATGAATACCATCCGCGAGCGTTCATATACCACACTCGATCAGCGCAAACGCTTTGTACCCACTGAACTTGGTATGACGGTGACAGACCTGTTGGTTAAAAATTTACCCCAAATCATGGATATAAAATTTACTGCACGCATGGAAAGTGATTTAGATAAAATCGCAAACGGTGATCTTGATAGAGATGAACTACTCAAAGGTTTTTATAAATCATTTAGCGCAGATTTAAGCAAATTTCTTGGTGAGGATGGGAAAAAGAGAATCGCCACACCAACCGAAATCACCTGCCCTGAATGTGGAAAACACAAACTTGCTATTCGCTTTGGTAAAGGTGGTGAATTCTTAGGATGCATGGGTTATCCAGATTGTTCATTTACCTCCAATTTTAAACGGGATGAACAGGGCACTATTGAATTAGTCGCTGCTGAAAAACCAAAGGTGCTCGATGAACTCTGCCCACAATGTGGCAAGCCGTTGCGTGAACTCGTTGGAAAATACGGACCATTTATTGCCTGTTCTGGGTATCCGGAATGTAAATACATCAAACAAAACGTTGCACCGTTCCCTTGCCCACAATGTGGTGGCAAGATCATTGAACGTGCATGGCGCGGTGGCAAATTCTGGGGATGTGCCAACTATCCAAAATGTAAATTTGCAATCTTTGATCAAATCGAAATCAAGCCATGTCCGGAATGTAAGGCACCTTTCTTGGTCAAAAAGTTTGATAAAGAAGGTAACGTTACACTCAAATGCCATGACAAAAATTGTGGATATACCAGTTCATAAGATCAAAAACCATTGCATGTATGTACCACCCTTGTCTATACTCAAAAATATACAAAGGGGGAAAAATCATGTCACAAAAAATACGTTCTATTATATTTGCCATTCTCGGGTTAAGTCTCATCATTGTAGTTCATGAGTCAGGCCATTTTTTAATGTGCAAGCTATTTGGCGTAAAGACACCCGTGTTTTCAGTCGGATTCGGCCCGGTACTTGCAAGCTACACAATCGGTGGCACCGCCTTTCAACTGGCCGCATTACCACTCGGCGGTTATGTTGCCATTGATCCAACAAGCCTTGCAACAAAAACGTACCTGCAGAAACTCATAATCAATGTTGCAGGAATCACCTTCAATATTATCTTTGCATTATTGCTTCTTATTTATTTGATGTGGCTAACCGGCAAACACAATATCGTGCTCAACGGCATCTTTGCGACCTATCAATTACTGACTCGCATGGCACGCGCTATGTTTGGCATGTGGCGCACGGAACAACGCGCACAAGTGATGGGACCAATTGGTATCATTTCAAGCACCACGCAAGAGCAAGGCACTAATCCACGCGTATTTATGATCTGGTGGCTTGCGCTCATTAATCTTAATGTTGCACTCTTTAATCTGTTACCCATTCCGATGCTTGATGGTGGACACATAGCAATGGACACTATTGAAGCGCTCTATGGCGAACCGTTGCCACCAGAGATAGTACAGCGCATTAATCTTATTTTTTTATTTTTATTTTTAGCTTTTTTATTTGCTGTTTCTATGCGGGACATAAAACGATTAAAAGCGAAGAAAGAATCATGAAAATTGGCATTGCAATATCTGCATGAGTACATACAAACCTATGCCATAAAAAATTACCATAAACCCCATTTGTTTAATCCTCAAATCCAAGGTAACTTTTGGTTGCGGTGACAAAATTACTTCAAATTTTTCATTATTAAAAGGAACTTCTTTACGACATAATTCACACAAGAAAGAATCTTTACTCATAAAACTAGGTTTTACTTTCTGGTTAGCAAAACAACTCATTAGGCAGTCTTTACAAAAGATATGGTCTTTCTGATTACATGGATTTACATACTCTCTATCCAACGTATATTCATAACAAATCACACATCTTACATTATCTAAGGTTTCTATGCCTCGCACATTAAGCGCAATTTTTTGTACAAGCTCATGAGGAATATGGAATGGAGAATCGGTCTTAATAGATGATAAAAGCTGATAAATTTGGAAATCTGCCCCCATATTTTTTATTATGATTTCAGGACGTACCTTCTTGAATTCTTTTCGTAGCAACTTTAATGCATCATCATACATCAAATTAGACGCATGCGTCATGCTACTTGTTAAGAGTAGCGTATTGATTCCAGTATTAACATCTGAATGAATACACCCTTCAAACATCGTGTTAATAAAAGAAAACAGAAAGGTAAGAGGCAACCCATAAAAAACACCCGCCGCGAGTACATTTTTAGGTCTTATTGAACAACATCCTAAAATATTAATTTTTTTCGGAATCAATTCAGTGCCAAATAAAGCATTATTTTTTTTAAGCCACGCAAATGATGCTGCTTGAAAAGTCAAACTTGCTAAACTCATACAATTTTCAAAAATCAGTAATATTTCAGAAGCATCTTTATCTCCCCTCATATGAAAACTAGGCAATTTCATAGGGATAGTGACGTTAGCAAACAACAGAAGAACAACTAATATTTTTGCCCGAATAAAATTCATGCAAACTTTCACATGATTCCCCATTTAAAACATATTCACTTTAATTTTCTATTTTCACTCTTAAAATTACAAATCCAACTGTGGATGCTTGCCTGTTGGCATATGCGCTACTGTATTTTCAAGCGCAAGCCCTTGGCCAACTTTTGGCATATACAACTGCTTAGAACCAAGCTCACTGCGTGCACGCCACGCATCCTTAAGCCGATCAATCGGTAATCCAAAATGATCTTCTCCAAATGCAAACGTGCCCCAATGCATAGGAATAAATACCTGTGCATTCAAATCAATAAAAGCCTGACAGGCTTCCTGTGCATCGACATGCGACCGTCGCATCCATGGTCGTGGCTCACACGGACCAATGGGCATCAATGCTACATCAATCATTTTAAATCTATGCGCGATGGTTTTGAAGTGAGGAGAATAAGCGGTATCACCAGCAAAATAGATATGATACCCATTGCATTCGATCATCCAACTACCCCACAATGACCTATTTTTATCAAACAATCCTCGCTGAGACCAATGCCATGCGGGTAAAAAGGTAACATTAACTACAGAGTTGTGCATCAGATGACTACGCACACTCTGCATATCCCCCCACAAATATTCAGACACGCGGGCAAACCCACGCTGGTCAAACCATGCCTTGTCACCCCAAGGGACCAAAACCTGCAGATCTTTAAATCTACTCTTGAGCGCAAGTAAACTACTGGTATCCATATGGTCACGATGGTTATGTGAAATAAGCACCAGATCAATGCGTGGAAGATTTTCCACTGCAAGAGTGCTCGGCAAAATACGCGGAAACAAAAAAGATAGATCCCCAAAGACAGGGTCAGTTAGAATATTAATACCACCAATCTGAATAAGAAACGTCGCATGCCCAAGCCACGTAATACGCGGCGTATCACTCACTGATACTGGCACTTCATGATGAAGCCACCCCTGTAATTCACTTGCAACATACTTTTTACGCTTTAAAAGTGAACGCACAAAAGATGGAACGGTGCCAAATAAAAATGATTCAGCATGATAATCAGATGAGTTATAAAAACGATTTTTTTTGCGATATGGTCGAATGGTATTAATGGAAGTCTCCACTCTTTTAAAAATTTTATCCCCTACCCCGACAGAACGTCACGGATAGGGGAAATGGAGGTTATCATGATCAAATTTTCTACTTCATTAATAATGAATAAGATACATGACATTGAACCAAAAATCAAATTATTTTAATTAAGAAAAGTTAACAACAAACCTATGCCATTTTGAAAAAATAAACAGAACATAATGCGCAATTTATTCAATTTATAAATAACCGACTATTTAATTTCACCTTGAAGCACAGAACTAATTAAATTACTATAAGAATTTGCAACACGGGCCAAAGTAAAATTTTTTGCAATAGTCGCCTGTGCGTTATTACCTAATTGTACTTTTAACTCCCGGTTTTCAATGAGAACCGTAAGCGCATCGACCAACTGTGGGATATTAGCTGGCGTAATTACCATGCCATTGATCTGATTTTCTACCACCGGATGCTTTCCATCTGCGCTGGTGACAATGCACGCCCGTTCGCTGGCCATTGCTTCCAACAAGGCGATAGAAAGCCCTTCTTGCAATGAGGGCAATACAAAACAATCCATTAACGGGTAATAGCCATAGGCGCTTTCTCCCACCACAAACACCACGTATTCTTCAAGTCCTAATTGGCGCACTTGAGCCCTGAGAGTATCTTCTAAGGGACCCATGCCCACAAGCACCAACCGAACCGTTTCATATTTTTTTGCAAGTTCTGCGTATGCCGCTATCAGCTGATCAAAGAGCTTAACAGGTACAAATCTCCCCACCGCTCCTATGACAAAATGATCTGATGATAAACCGATTGCGCTCCACTCTTTGCGCTGCTGTTCCTGCTTTTTTTGCAAAGCGACAACGTCAATACCATTTTTAATCAGCACAATTTTTTGAGCATGTCTGGCACCCAATTGCGCTACCAGTGACGCTGCTACCCCCTCTGAGACCGCAACTATGGCGTGTGCATATGAAAACGTATAATAATCCAACAACGTGCGCAGGCCGCCATGATGCCCAAGTTCTGCGTGAACGACGCATATGACCGGAATTGACGTACAAACACTGACAACCCGTGCAGCAAAACTGGCCGCCCAGAGCGAACTGTGTATCAGGTCGGGCCGGATTTGTTGCATTAACCGATACAAGCGCCACCAAAACAGCGCATCATACGAATATACAAATCCTGACACATGATAGGTGGGAATCCCGAGCGTTTGTATGTGTAGACGATTCGGGCCATCATGAAAATAGATCACATGATGTTCGTAGTGATCGTGGGATAAAGCATTAAGCAGATCAATCAATACTGATTCTGCGCCGCCTATTTTTAGGCTCGAAATAATATGTACTAATTTTATGCGTTGCATACGGATGCGTTTATTGCATCCTTCGACAGGCTCAGGACGAACGAGAGGAGAGAACTGTTTGGTCGTTTTATGATTTTCAAACATTAGTCAAATCTTACATCCATACTACAAGACTCCAACGTAACCATGTCCGTTCGCCCTGAGCCTGTCGAAGGGTACGGACATCTTATACCTGCATATTCACAAGCCGTTTGCGCAACTGCTTTTTGTCAACTTTGCCAGTAGCCGTAGTAGGCAACAGTTCAGTGCTGCAGATGAACAACTTGGGTACTTTATAAGAAGCCAAATGATCAGAACAGAGCTTGCGCAACGCTTGCTCTATGTTCGGTTCATCTGTACGCAACTGCACAAACGCCACAGGAATTTCTCCCTGCTGTTCATCGTGCTTGCCGACTACCCCAACCTGAAACACATTTGGATGAGATAACAAAACATTTTCTATTTCTTGCGGATAAATCTTAAAGCCCTTATTGCTAATAAGATCTTTGGTGCGACCTGCAATTACCAAGCGACCTTCTTCATCAAGATACACCAGATCACCGGTATTAAACCAACCATTTTTCAACACATTACTGGTTGCTTCCGGTGCATTATAATACCCAAGCATGATATTATCACCACGCACCCATAGCTCACCAATATCTCCATGAGCAACTTCTTTACCCTGCTCATCACGAATTGAGCACGATACTCCTACAAGCGGTAATCCTATGGTGCTGGTGGGCATAATTTCATCTTCCATAGTAACTGCTAATGTTGGAGATGTTTCAGTCAAACCATAGCCATTACAAATTTTTCTACGGTATAACAATTCAAAATATGCACGAATTTTATCTGACAATGCATCGCCACCCGAAACAAAATATTCTACTGAATCGAGTGGTGCATTCTTCATAAGACACATAAGACCATATAATGCCGGTACACCCAAAAATATTGTCGGTTTATGTTTAAGCCCTGCAAGTATATGACGCCGCTCAATCTTAGGCACCAAAATAACAGTTGCTCCTTTGAACAATGCCCCCCACACACACGCAGCCTGCGCAAATGCATGGAATAACGGCAGAACCCCAAATACCCGATGGTGTGATGTTATGTGTAAGCGTGCAAATCCCTGCAATAAACTTATCATAATATTTCTTGAACTGAGCATCACCCCTTTCGGCACACCGGTTGTTCCGGATGTGTACAAAAGTGCTGACATTTCATCTGCGCCAAGCTCTACGGTGTGATCAAGCACACATGTGGCATCAGCAGCCTGCGATGGTTGTATATCAGATTCGGTGAGTATCGGTATTGAAGATGCACTTTCAACTTTCTCAAGCAACGGAACATATTCTGATGATGTTAGAATACATACAGGAGCAGCATCCTTTATGATATGATTTAACTCAACCTCTTTTAAAAAAGTATTGAGCGGAGCTACTACCGCCCCAATCTGCCAAGCGCCATAGTAAGCGATATAAAACAATGGAGAATTTTCGATTAAAACGAGTACACGATCCCGCGGTTTCACGCCACGCTCTTTGAGCGTTTTACTCAACTTACACGCGTGATGATACAATTCTTTGTAGGTCATGGTCGTATCTTGGTAGATCAATGCAGGAACATCAGGATACAGGTGCGCAGCCCGTTTTAATAAATTACCTGCATACATAAGAACACCATCTTTACTGACATCAGCACGTGCCCGATCAAAAATAATCTGTTCTTTTTGTAACGTTTTTTGTGCAAAGTTATTCATGGTACCCCTATTTTTCGCATTTGATAACTTGTACCGGACACAACTGTATTGCTTGCTCGATCTGAGACACATACTCTGCAATTGGCGCATTGGGCCGCACGCGTGAAACATCGGTTACTTCAAATATTTCTGGCGCGGTAAATTGACATGTGCGACAACTGATACATCCCGGCTCAATGATAACTTTTTTCATGTAATCCTCACTTTGAAAAGACAAGTGCTTATAATTACCTTATACTTATCTATATTCTTAACAGATATATTTTAGCATAACCATTTTAATTAAAAAAGGTAACTATGCAGCGGCTAAACCGTGGTATTTTGATCGCCATTGAAGGCATAGATGGATCTGGCAAAAGTACGCTTGTATCTAATTTGCGCACCTCTCTTCAAGAAAAAAGTCTTCCCGTTATGCTTACCAAAGAACCAGGAGGAAGCGCATTAGGCAAACAATTGCGAGAAATCTTGCAAACACAAACCAAACCGGTAAGCGCAAAAGCAGAATATCTTTTATTTGCCGCAGACCGCGCGGAACACTTTCAGAAAATGATATCTCCTCACTTGCAACAAAACAATATCATCATCTCAGATCGATCAAGTGATTCATCATTAGTTTATCAAGGTTATGGACGCGGTTTAGATATTGCGATGATTGATCAAATTAATGGCTGGGCAAAAAATGGATTATGTCCTGATTTAATCTTTTATATCAATGTATCTCTTGAATGTGCACAAAAAAGATTGGCCCTGCGCAATGAAAAACTGACCGCATTCGAGCAAGAAGATATTTCATTCACAAAGCGCCTTATTCACGGATTCACCGAAATATTCAAAAATCGAAAAAATGTTATAATCTTAGATGGTAACGAATCACCCGAAATACTCAAAAAACAGGCAACTGACTATATACTTTCATGGATAGACAAAAATCACCTACGAGCATAACACACGCACCATACCTGCCTCCTGCACAATTATGGGTTGGCCCACATGATAGCTTACTTGAAGAAACGTATCGCTATCTGCAAAAACTTCTGTGTAAACATGGTGGTTGTTATGCGTGCGCCATCTGTAATCAAATTATGCAGCAACAGCATCATGCGGTATGTTGGTTATATCCAGAGAAACAGTATACGTTAGATCAACTTAAAACAATTTCATCAACATTAGCGTTTTCGCTTGACCCCGACACTCTATTTTTTTTCATTATTCAAAAAGCTAATGCCCTTACTGCCGCATGTAGCAACCAACTGCTGAAATCGATAGAAGAACCACCAAGAGGCTATCACTTTATATTGCTTGCTGATAAGGCTGACGATATCATCCCCACTATTCGCTCTCGGTGCATCATACAAACATGGTACATGCAAAACAGTACCACACAGCACCAACCGATCATTGATTGCTTTACCAAAAAAAATACCGTTCCACCTGCTACATTTGCTTCGGTTATAGAAACTTCTAAAATTACTGAACATGAAACCAAAGAAGTTGTTGAAGCACTGATGGCCCATTGGGGACAGCAGTACAAAAAAGCAGTACTCAAAAATAACGATACGGCAACGCACCTTGCATTGCACGTCATTGAACGGCTTAAACAAGCGATTGTTATGCCTCCTATGCCGGGTAGTAGCAAGCTGTTTTGGAAGAATTTATTTTTGCAAATATATGGATGACTTGAATTTCAACCACCACGCACACTATACTAAGCCTGAATTTCAACCATGGAAACAAGAAATACCCCTGAATTTCAACCATGGAACCAAAGAAATATCCCTGAATTTCGACCATGGAAGTAGAAAATTATCCCTGAATTTTGACCATGAGGTGTCTGGATGAAGCGTTTTGTTGATCATTTTTTGGATATATGGAAAACAAGTCCATTGCGTAAACCTCTTCTGCTACGCGGAGCACGACAGGTGGGCAAAACGTATACTGCGCGTGCCTTTAGTAAAAAATTTAGTTCTTTTGTCGAATTAAATCTTGAATTTAATCCAGAAGCAAGAGAAATTTTTGAAAAGAGCCTTGATCCGCATGTTATCATTCGCAATATATCCATTCTTACTGACAAACCTATCACCCCGGGCGAAACACTTCTTTTTCTTGATGAAATCCAAATAGTCCCCAACGCAATCATCGCATTGCGCTATTTTTATGAAATGATGCCCGAACTCCATGTAATTGCTGCCGGATCGCTTTTAGATTTTGCTATCAAAACAGTGGGAATGCCGGTAGGTAGAGTCTCTTCACTCTATATGTACCCGTTGTCATTTATTGAGTTTTTAAGTGCCATGGGATCATATGCGGTCATCGATGAAATTTTATCACATGCGGTACAAGATGAGATCATGAAAAGCTTTCATGATAAATTCCTTGATCTAGTCGGACACTATTTGGCAATAGGAGGAATGCCGCAAGCGGTAGCCTGTTGGCAGAGTTTACAAGACCTTCATACCTGTTCAGAAATTCCACATACTCTAATCAGCAACTACAAGCAAGATTTTGAAAAATATGCACAAAAATATCAGATAAAATATCTTAATGTCCTTTTCTCTAATATCCCCCATCAATTAGGTGGAAAATTTAAGTACAGTGATGTTGAAGGCGAATACAGGAAAAGAGAACTTGCGCCATGCTTGGATCTGTTGCTTACTGCCAATATTGCTCACAAAGTACTACGTACCGGCGCTCAAGGCATTCCCTTAGGCGCGCAAGCCGACTTACAAACTTTTAAGATCCTACTTATCGATGTTGCGTTAACACAATTTATTTTGGGCCTCAAAACAGGCGCCTGGATATTGAACCCCCTAGAAGAGTTTGTAAATAAAGGAGCGCTTATTGAAGCGTTTATTGGACAAGAACTTATTGCCTATGAACATCCTATGCGCGATGTCCAGCTTTATTATTGGCAGCGTGAAACACGTGGAGGTGAAGCGGAAATAGATTATGTCATTCAACAAGAAAGCGACATTATTCCAATCGAAGTCAAAAGCGGCAAAGGAACAGCAATGAAAAGTATGGCCTCATTTTTAGAAAGTCATCCTGGATCGCCATATGGCATTCGCTTTTCTAGCAACAATTATTCAGTACATGAAAAGATTCATTCATATCCACTGTACGCTACTGCCAAAATAAATGCTGATGCTGACCAAGATGTAAAAGCAGCGCTCATGGCGTTGTCTAATCCAGAAAGACGCGGATAGAACCTTCCCCTGTTCGGGACATGCCATTTTAACCCTTACACCAGGTTAAAACAGGTTCGGGCCCCTATACACGAATTAAAATACCCTGTCCCCCTTGACAAATAAATACAATATGTAATAATAGTTATATATACCTATTTCCAAGCTAAAAAATAATATTAAATGCGAGGTTTCACCATGAAAAAAATACACGTACTTTTCTCTCTTTTACTCATCACTGGCACCGCTCAACTGAGCGCCATGAAGCGCAGCCAAAGCCAGATGACAGATACAACACCAGAAAGCCAAATAACAACCACCACATCAGAAACTCAACAAGAGCTATGGTTGCTCGGTGATATAATCATGAAAATTGCCGCAATGTGTGATGCTGAAACAAGAACAAATTGGTCGTTGATCAGTAAATTATATAATCGTTTAGCATCCATTAAAAACAATCCAACAATAGTCGATCAACCAGAATTCGGAATAAACGAAAAACATCGTCTTTATTACTTGTTCTATGGCTGCATACATAATTTAAAAAATGTTGTGCAACATGCGCTAGGTCATTTTGATCCAGAGAAAAAAGAGGTACGACAGTACAGCCATCATAATGAAGAATACTATCCAGACAAGATAACATTGAATGAAGCTAAATATCACATCGAACAATTTACAAATTCTGAGTCTGTCAAACTTTTACCTTATTACCCGGATATTAAAATTAATAGTGACGAGACTATATTTGACTGTGCAGGGAATAATAACGATGTACAACTTTTCAATTTTTGCATCAAGAATGCTAATTTTAATAATCTTAATGCTATGCCGCGCTGCATAACAGAGAGTGTATACTTGGATCCAGATAGTTTTCATGGCAACGACGATGACAACTTCACAAAAGAAGAGTTTGCTATGCTCAAAACACTCCTGATCCATAATCGATATTCCGCTAACCAATTATGCTATTGCTACGGGAAGAACATTAAATTACAATTATGGTCTACACCCAGCCTTACAGCAGCCAAACTGTTTCTTGATTACGATAAAGTTAACAATATTAATAGATGTAACAGTGATTATAATGGCATGGCATTATTACATATATACGTAAAATTACCCAATACTGTCAAATTACTCCTTACGCACGCCAAAATTAACGTTAATATCAAGGATAAAAAAGGGGATACGCCATTGCATACCGCAATAGACGATAGCAACTTAAAGACAATAAAACTGCTCCTTGCCCATCCTGACGTTAATGTCAATCTACAGAATAATGACAGATATACACCATTACATAGTGCAATAGTCAATGCGTGCAACGACACTGAAGAAATAGAAATAGTCAAACTGCTACTTGCTCATCCTGACATCAACGTCAATCTACAGAATAATGATGGTGATACAGCATTACATATAACAACAAAAAGCGAAGACTGGGAAATAGTGAAGCTCTTACTTACCAATCAAAAAATAAATGTATCCATACCTAATAAAGAAGGTATCTCACCAATTCAATACATGCGCACCAAAGAACAATTGCTTCTAACATCTCTCGAAAAAAAAATATCCGATAGCAAAAGAGATAGAATTGAACAAGAAATTATAAAAATTAACGCATTGCAAACATTGTTTGACGATGCGCAAATATTGTTTGACGATGCACAGGTTAACTCCTACTTTGCATAAAAAATAATATAAAAATTCGAGGTTTCACCATGAAAAAGATACACATACTTTTCTCTTGCATACTCATCGCTGGCACCGCTCAATTGAGCGCTATGAAGCGCGGCCAAAACCAAATAGCAGATACCGCACCAGAAAGCCAAATAACAACCACTATGCCAGAAACTCAGCAAGAACTATGGTTACCCGATGATTTAATCATGAAAATTGCAGCAATATGTAAACCCGAAGCTCGGACGAATTGGTCGTTGGTCAATACATATTTTAATAAGTGGGCCTCAATTAAAAATAATCCAATGATAATCGATCAACCAGAATTCGAAATAGAGAAAGAAAATCGTCTTTATTACTTGTTTTATGGCTGCTTACATAATTTAAAAAACCTTGTGAAAAATACGCTGCAGAAATTCGATTCAGGAAGTTATATTGATCATAGAATATTAAATTACACAAAACATTTCATAGAAAAGCTTACTGATAATGACTCTGTCGAACTTTTACCCTATCACCCAGATATCTCAATAAACCAAGAAAACGCATTACATTGGGCAGTAAATGAAGGGCTCAATCCATCACTCATTAAATTATTACTTCAACAACCTGCGAGCGATGTTAATGCACAAAATGATTTAAAGGACACACCGTTACACATTGCAATACGTGATCACCACGTGCAAGCAGTAAAGCTCTTGCTTGCGCACCCTGACATCAAATTAAATATCCCAAATGATGACAAACATGTAGTATTTGACTTAGCTCGATTTACACAGCGGAAATTGGCAGATAAATATTCAGACTTAGCAAACCAAGAACGGATATTCGGTCTATCCTGGATTCAAAAAATGACCGAGCACGTCAATAAAATTCAAAAAAACGCCGCCATCATTGGACTGCTTATGCATGCCGATGGATGGGATGTATAACCATTCCCTTGAAAAGGGATATTAATCATCAATTGAACTACTCACAATAAAAACTTTATGGTATCATGAATCTTCATTAAGCATACTAGTATCCCTTTTACCGTACGGTTTTTTCATGACTCGACCCATTAAGGACTTTATACATCTTTTTGTGCAAAATCAAAACGATTGGAAGATCAAACTTGCTCAAGAATGGCAATCTACGCTGGGTACGTTAAGCGCACAAGTAACTCTTGAAAAAATTGACAAAGATGTTGCGGTACTTGGTGTCTATGATTCCTGTTGGATGCAAGAACTATACCTGCTTTCTCCACTCTTGATTAAAACAATCAACACAACTCTAGACCAGCCACGCATAAAACAGCTAAGATTCAAAAAGGCAGAGCGCAAAAAACCAAAAGAAGAGCCGCACAAAAAAATATATACACCAAAGCACGTTACCTTGTCCCAAAAAGAAGAACATGCGCTACGTTTGGTTGATGATCCATCATTGCGCGGTGTATTAAAAACATTTCTGATTCGCTGTTATCAGGAGAATACTAATCATGAAAAAGCAGATACTACGGTGCGTATGCACAACCTTGGCCACGCTGTTGTACCCGATCGAAATAAAATCAAACCTTCATGAATACATCTGGGCAAACTATCAACAATTTGCTGGTGATTTGGAAGTAGCAGGCAAACGATACCACGAACTATTCACAACGCACAAGGCACCAATTTATTGTTACAAAGGCTACATTCACTATTTAGAAAAAATTGGAAAATTTAAAGAAATTATCGCACTCGCTTCAACCATCAACGATACCTTTAAACAGGATCCAGATTTACAATTAATTCTTATCAATGCGCTCAAAAAAGATAATCAAAAAACTGATGCCATAAAGCAACTAGTGCGCGCATATGAAACGTTTCCACTCCATACGCACGTTGTATTTGAAACCGCATCTATGTATATCGAGCAAAAAGAACTTACCAATGCGCTACACGTTATAGACAAGCTTCTGAATAATGTTTCATCACAATCAAATTTCTTTATATTCCATTTCATGAAGGCACAACTGTATGTGCATCTTAATCAATTGGACAAAGCACTAGAAAGCGTAAAAAAGAGTTTGGATATGCATGATGCGTTCGACCAAGGATGGTTGATGCGCGCAACAATAGAAGAAGAATTGGGTCAACTCAATAATGCAATTGCCGGATACTCCAATTTTCTAAAATTAACACGCCAACCCAATCAACAGGTGGCACAGCATCTGATGCAACTTTCACTCAAACAAAAAACGTTACAAACAAATGCACCTGCCGCAGAAACAAACCAATCATCATTAGAAAAAGCTACGCTCCTCTATCAACAGAAAAATTATGCACATGCACTTGATGCTATCGAAGCATACTTAAGAGACAACCCGCGCAACATGCACGCCCGCCTGATGAAAATCCAACTATTGAGTGATATGCAACAATTCAACCGCGCAATAGTGCAATTACAGGCATGGATTTATGAAAATCCAACACAAGAACTATGGTTTGAAACGTTACACCTACTCGGACAAAGAGGGGCTGAACGTGCTCATGTCATTAAAACATTGGAATCATTACATACAAAATATCCGCAAAATACCTGGGTGCTTTTATATTTAACAGACCTATATCTACGCACCAATACTCACCATAAGGCAATTACTTTGCTGGAAAAATCAGTAAAATTTATACACGATAAAGATTTACTCACTAAAATCCTTTTTCAGCTTGGATTGCTCTACTTTGAGAAAGAAGAATATCAAAAAATGGAAGCAGCGCTCGAACAAGGACTGCACTTAAACACCAATTTTTTACCACTTATGAATCTTCTTGCGCATCATTATGCAACAAAGGGACACAACATACCAAAAGCAGCAACCTTAATGGCAGAGATACTTACGCATGACAAAACAAATCCGCACCTACTCGACACCCATGCACTCATTTTATACAAACAAAAACAGTACGCGGATGCTCTTGCGTTATTGCAACGCTTACATGCAGATATACCACAAGATGCAACCATTATGCTCCATTTGGCACTGACACATGATAAACTGAATAATAAGCCCCTTGCACATACCACTTTACGAAATGCGCAAGCTATGGCAAAATCAACGTATGAAAAAAATAAAATTGCACAAATAACAAAGAAGTGGGCGTTACAATAATCACCATGAACAAACAAAATAATATATGTTTTGTAGCAGGAAAAACAGGTGGACACATATTGCCATGCCTTACGTTAGCCGAACAATACAAATCCTCCTTCGCCCCAGCCGCTGCTCCAGCCGTCGCTAAAAGCTATGGCGGACACGGTAAAATCTCTGGCGGGCACGGCAAGGCTTCCGACTTCGCTGAAGCTATGACGGACAGGTCGGCGGACAAGCAAGATAATCCAGAAAGCAACGTAATCTTTTTTTCCACGAATGCACAACTCGATACATCAATTTTAGCAAATCAACCAATTATATCCCAGCATATAACCCTACCACTTGGACGGTTTTCACCAACACGCATACGCCGCTATCTCCAACTGGCATGGGGGCTGATTCACTCATTTGTGACAAGTTTGTATCATCTGCGCAAAAATAACACAGAAAAAGTAATCAGTACTGGCGGACTGGTTGCATTACCCGTCTGTTTGGCGGCTATGTTTTTGCGCATACCGATCGAACTGTATGAATTGAATGCGGTGCCTGGTAAAGCGATCAAAGCACTTGCACCAATTGCGCAGATTATATACGTCTGTTTTGCACAAGCAGCAGACTATTTTCCTAAAAATAAATGTGTATATAAACCATATCCAGTACGTTTTAACCATGAACACACACAAATGAGTAAAGAGTTAGCCTGCAAAGAACTTGGCCTTGACCCACATAAAAAAACATTGTTCATTATGGGGGGATCTCAAGGATCAGTACAACTTAATAATGAAATAAAAAAATATATCGAAACATCATCACACACAAACAACCTGCAAATAATTCATCAAACAGGATCACATGATCAGACCGATTGGCACAGTTTCTACGCAAACAACCACGTACCTGCGCTTGTATTTGCGTATCGTGATGCTATTGCACCTTGCTATGTAGCCGCTGATTTAATTATATCGCGTGCTGGTGCTGGCATGTTATTCGAAATTTTATTTTTTGAAAAACCGAGCATTATTATCCCGCTTGAAGCAAAAACAACTTCACATCAACTGGATAATGCATATGCGATGAAAGAACAATATCCGACGTTGTTCACGGTGATACGACAAAATCAACTTACTCATGAAAATGCTCTGTTTCATCATTTGGATAATTTACTGGAGACTGAACAAGTACCTACGAAAAAATCTTGTGCACAAAAAAACCCCGCACAGAGCGAGGTTTAATTTTTTACGTGTAAAAAATACGAACTACTATTGATGCCATTTTTTATTTTTTGACGTTTTATAAATATCATACGATTCATCAACTAAATCGCATAACATGTCCAATGTGATAGCAATCTTGTTTTCATAAATTTGTAATGTATCAACATCACTGGTTATTTCTAAGCCATGCCAATAACGAAGACCATTATTAGTAAAAACAATATGTCCTACCCGTCGATACCTACATACGTTTCTCCACAAAATTTTATCTTTTCCTTCATACACAATGCCCCACCTATCAATAGCAACAAGAGGCTTATGTAAAGAATCATATTCGTGATGCAATTGATCCAATACATATATACCAAATCCTGCATAGAAAATACCAAGGAGCGTACAGCATTTTTTTATTACTCGATCAAGATTATTAATTCCTGGATATAAACCAATATATAAAAATGGAAGCGCCATTATCACAGAAAATCCGCCATTAACTACCTCTAACGTCGATGGTTCTGCTCGATATATCAAAACACGCCCGCTGTTATCTTTCGACCAAGCTTTTCTTTGCGTAGCTAGCGCAGCATTAAAACTAGCGCTTACTAAAATTAGCATTAAACTTGCAAAATATTTATTTTTAACGTGAGCGTACACCAAAAATGCCTCTAAGGTTGTTACTTTATTTTTTCCAAATTTTTTGTGTAAAGTATACGCTTCGTCAAGCAATTTGTATAATTTTGTCATTCATAAAAATAAAACACCTCACACGTAAAAAAACCCCGCACAAAGCGGGGCTTTCATTTACTTATGTAAAAAAATTATTACCAATACTTTCTAAAGTATTGTTTTATTAACTCGTCTAGTGTTTCAACGGTGATGGCAATATCACTTTCATGAATCAAAAATCTGTCATATGCATCAACTATCTCAAGCGCATATTCGTTTTTAAGTTTACCTGTGCCATTGTTCCAATTAAACGCAGTGTGATGCACTACTTGCACTGATTTAACATCTTTCCAATAGATCATGTCTTTACCTTCATACTGCAATCCCTGTTTATCGATAGTGATAAGCGGTGTAGATAATTTGGCATAATTATAAGCCCATGCACCTAAAATGCTTGCACCCGTTAGCGTAACACTAGCGCTCAGTGCACATTTTACTGCGCGTGCAGGTTTACCAGTCAAGTCATCAAAAGGGATACCGATGCATATATTCGCCAATACTTTATGCAAATCAGGG
>CAWIZM010000001.1:392500-931422 GCA_963840685.1 uncultured bacterium
TGGCTGTCTGTGTATTTTCACTTCTTTTACCACTTAGCGAATATTTAGGGACCTTAGCTGATGGTCTGGGCTGTTTCCCTCTCGACTATGAAGCTTATCCCCCACAGTCTGTCTCCTGTCTTCTAACATTATGGCATTCAGAGTTAGTAAAAATCCGGTAAGCTTGCGCCCCCAAAATTTAAACTGTGCTTTACCACCATAACGAATTCAACAAGGCTATACCTAAATATATTTCGGGGAGAACCAGCTATTTCCCAGTTTGATTAGCCTTTCACTCCTATCCACACCTCATCCGAGCAGTTTTCAACCCACACCGGTTCGGACCTCCATCTCATGTTAACTGAGACTTCATCCTGGACATGGATAGCTCACTAGGTTTCGGGTCTATCCCATGTTACTAATCGCCCTATTCAGACTCGCTTTCGCTACGGCTCCGTTCTTTCAAAACTTAACCTTGCAACATATGATAACTCGTTGGCTCATTATGCAAAAGGTACGTGGTTGCGCATACGTATACATCGCTTCCACCGATTGTAGACATTTGGTTTCAGTTTCTATTTCACTCCCCTCCCGGGGTTCTTTTCACCTTTCCCTCACGGTACTTGTTCACTATCGGTCATCAAGTAGTATTTAGCCTTACCCGATGGTCCGGGCAGATTCCCACAGAATTTCACGTGCTCCGTGGTACTTGGGAATACAAATTATTGCTTTATTTAACTTTTCGCTTACAAGGCTGTCACTTTCTTTGGCTGCCCTTTCCAGAACAATTCAACTAAATATAATAAACTACAACTCAAAAACTGTATCTCTTAAACATTTATATCCCACTACCCCTATATCACAACACACACAGGCTATCACATGATATAGGTTTAGGCTCTTCCCCTTTCGCTCACCACTACTTAGGGAATCACTTCGTTTTCTTTTCCTGGCGCTACTTAGATGTTTCAGTTCACGCCGTTCGCCTTCTTTACCCTATGTATTCAGATAAAGATACTGTAGGTTTACCAAAGTGGGTTTCCCCATTCGGACATCTTCGGATCAAAGCTTGATTGACAGCTCCCCGAAGCTTATGGCAGTCTTCCGCCTCCTTCATCGCCTCTTGATACCAAGGCATCCACCAAATGCCCTTTTCAATTAATCACAAATTTTGCTAATTACTCAGATATTAGTAACAAACTCATATTAATTTATACAAATATTTCAAAGATCACAAATATTTCAATAGATACTACAAGAAATTTTTTATTACTACTTATTTAATATATCTAGAAAAATTACATATTAAATACTAAGCTTTTAAATTGGTGGAGATGAGCGGATTCGAACCGCTGACCTTCCGCGTGCAAAACGGACGCTCTACCAACTGAGCTACACCCCCTATTGATTAATCGTCTAGCATAGCTCATCTTCGACTTAGAGCACCAATTAATATGGTGGGCCTAAGTCGACTCGAACGACTGACCTCCCCGTTATCAGCGGGGTGCTCTAACCAACTGAGCTATAGGCCCAGCTTTACGATGACATTAAAAAAACGCGTCAATATCTTATAAGATATATATTTCACACCTTTATGGATACATAGAATTAACCTGTATCAATAAATCTCCCTCGAAAGGAGGTGATCCAGCCGCAGGTTCTCCTACAGCTACCTTGTTACGACTTCACCCCAATCACTCCCCATACCTTAGGCACCCGCCTCCCTTACAGGTTAGCTAAGATGACTTTGGGTACAAACAGCTCTCATGGTGTGACGGGCGGTGTGTACAAGGTCCGAGAACGTATTCACCGCGTCGTTCTGATACGCGATTACTAGCGATTTCAACTTCATGAGGTCGAGTTGCAGACCTCAATCCGAACTTAGACTGGCTTTCTGGGATTAGCTCCACCTTACGGCTTTGCAACCCTTTGTACCAGCCATTGTAACACGTGTGTAGCCCTAGACATAAGGACCATGATGACTTGACGTCATCCCCACCTTCCTCCTGGTTTCCCAGGCAGTCCCATCAGAGTGCTCTTACAAGTAGATAGCAACTGACAGCAAGGGTTGCGCTCGTTAGAGGACTTAACCCAACATCTCACGACACGAGCTGACGACAGCCATGCAGCACCTGTGCATCTGTCTAAACCGAAGCCTAGAAAGACCGTATTTCTACAGCTGTCAAAAACATGTCAAGCCCAGGTAAGGTTCCTCGCGTAGTGTCGAATTAAACCACATGTTCCACCGCTTGTGCGGACCCCCGTCAATTCCTTTGAGTTTTAGTCTTGCGACCGTACTCCCCAGGCGGATCACTTAACGCGTTAGCTACGACACTAATTCTGCTAAGCAGAACTAACGTCTAGTGATCATCGTTTACAGCGTGGACTACCAGGGTATCTAATCCTGTTTGCTCCCCACGCTTTCGTGCCTCAACGTCAGGAATGGACCAAGAAGCTGCCTTCGCCATCGGTGTTCCTCTCGAGATCTACGCATTTTACCGCTACTCCGAGAATTCCACTTCTCTCTTCCACCCTCTAGCTCTACCAGTTTCCACCGCTGATCTCCAGTTAGGCCGAGAGAATTTAACAACTGACTTAATATACCGTCTACGCACCCTTTACGCCCAATAATTCCGAATAACGCTTGCACCCCTCGTATTACCGCGGCTGCTGGCACGAAGTTAGCCGGTGCTTTCTCTAATGGTACCGTCATACTCTCATCTGTATTAGAAATGAGCTTTTCTTCCCACTTAACAGAAGTTTACAATCCGAAGACCTTCATCCTCCACGCGGCGTCGCTGCGTCAGGCTTTCGCCCATTGCGCAATATTCCTCACTGCTGCCTCCCGTAGGAGTCTGGACCGTGTCTAAGTTCCAGTGTGACCGTACACCCTCTCAGGCCGGTTAACCATCATCGCCTTGGTAGGCCTTTACCCCACCAACTAGCTAATAGTACGCAAGCTCATCCTTTAGCGACAGCAAAGAGGCCATCTTTCTCCCCGTAGGGACTTATGCAGTATTAACCTCGATTTCTCGAGGGTATTCTTCACTAAAGGGCAGATTCTCACGCGTTACTCACCCGTCCGCCGCTGTACTCATCTCCCGAAGAGACTTTCTCGCTCGACTTGCATGTGTTAGGCACGCCGCCAGCGTTTATTCTGAGCCAGGATCAAACTCTCCATCACAAAATTTTGTGAATGAAAGTTACTCATAAGACATTGACGCGTTTAACTTTTTAAATTTCTTTTCTCATGTATTTCAAAGAATTTTTGCTTCGTTAATTTGTCGTTTTCGTTTCTTTCAACTTAAAAGACTTGATAAAGTATACCCTTTCAGTATGACAAGTCAACTATTTTTTTATAACTTTTTAAAACAATGTTATTTCAATCTAAAATTCAGTGTAAAATTAACTAAAAAATTACGCTAAAAAACGCTGCATAGTGCGTTCCAGTCGATATTTCAATGAAATCAGAGCAAGGAAGTAATTACTGCTTCAAGTTCTTCAATTGCCCTATTAAAATCGTCATTATGTATGTGAAAATTATACATTTTTTTTAAACTTTCTTCTTCAATCTCTTTTTCCGCTAACTGGATTCTATATTCTATTTGCTCATCGGACTCTGTTTTCCGCTGTATCAACCTGTCACGTAAACTCACGATATCGGTATATATCCATATAAGCACCAATTCAGAACACTTACTCAGTGCCTGCTGGGCCCCTGCGCGATCTAATACCGCTATATACGACTTGCCCTGGGACAATTCACCAATAATAGAAGAAGGAGAGCCATAATAAGCTCCATATGCCCTACTCCACTCTAAAAAGAAATCCTGAGATATAAGGGACTCAAACGCTGCCACCGTGACAAAATGATAATCAACCCCATCAATTTCCCCCAAGCGAGGGCTCCTGGTCGTATAGGTCAATACACGATTTACCTCATACAAAGGTTGAATCCGTTGAAGGACGGTATTCACCAAAGTAGTTTTCCCAGCCCCCGATGAAGCTGATACAATAAAAAGCTTGCCTGACATAACATTTTACCCGGTATATATATAAGGATAAGAATACATACAAAAAAATTCAAAATTAAAAGAAGAATACTATGAAATAAGTATACCACAGAACTAAAATATCCTCAAAATCAAGTATGCATGCCCCTCCCGTTACCCTTAACCTATAGTCACCTGACTACTTATATGCTAAACTAACAAAGAAAAAATTCCCCTACAAAGCTTACAAACCAAGGTTTATATATGTTGATTGACGAACTCACAGAGCAGCTAAAGGCTATTGAACCAGATATAGCAACCATAACTACCTACTGGAACAATGCCCAGCTTGAAAAACAATTTATAGAATTAGACTCCCAGGTCAATCAACCGGATTTTTGGCAAAATCCCCAACAAACCGCAATATCAAAACAGCTGCAAAAAATAAAGACCATACGGGAACAATATCTTCATATTTTATCAACAAAAAAAGAACTATCAGAGCTCCTTGAACTGTTTAAAAACGATGAAAACGAATTGCGTCAAATAATTCCAGATCTCAACAAACTCTGTAAAACGGTACACTCTTTTAAAATAAACCTATTACTCAATGACCCGCAAGATGCATCCGCATGTTTTTTAAGTATTAATGCAGGAGCGGGGGGAACAGAATCTCAAGATTGGGCTAACATATTATTACGTATGTATACACGTTTTTGCGAGCGAGAAAAATTTGCAATGCAAGTAATTGATTACCAACCTGCAGAAGAAGCGGGAATCAAATCTGCCACTCTTTTTATTAAAGGACAGAACGGCTATGGTTTACTAAAAAGTGAACATGGCATTCATCGCTTGGTCCGCATATCTCCTTTTGATGCAAACAAAAGACGACATACCTCATTTGCAAGTGTAACGGTAATGCCTGAAATTCCTGACATCGAAGTTTCTATAGACCCAAATGATCTACGCATCGATACCTATCGTGCAGGTGGCGCTGGTGGACAACATGTAAACAAAACCGATTCAGCAGTACGCATCACCCATTTACCAACTGGTCTTGTTACACAATGTCAAAATGAACGTTCTCAGGGACAAAATAAAGCCAATGCTATGAAGATGTTAGTTGCGAAAGTTGCGCAAAAACTTAAAGAGGAAAGAGATGCCAAAGTATCAGCTGGTACCGAAAAGAAAAAAATCGAATGGGGATCGCAAATCAGATCATATGTTTTACATCCGTATAAAATGGTAAAAGACCATCGCACTGATCATGAATCACCGCAACCAGATCTTGTACTTGATGGTGACCTTATAGGTTTTATAGAAGATTATTTGATATGGGACTCAAAAACAAATTAACTATACATACCGTTTTGATGAAGCAAAATGAACCTCAATTTCTTCCTTTTCTTGTTCCAAAGTTAAATCTGACAAAAAATGGAATAAGGTTCCAAATATATCTTCATTACAAATATATTGGCATACCCCATTGTCACGTGCAGACCGTGCAAAAATTACAAACTCATGTTGCTCACTGTCGTCAACATACGTTAATGCATCAAGATACCTTGCATCAATCAAATACGTACAATGCACAAGAGGAACTTCTATTGTACCAATAACGTCACGCGCCCAAATATTCCAATAAAGTTCGTTGTATGCGTAATAACCATCTTCATCTACCGAACAAAAAAAATTACTATAATCATTATTAGCCTGAGGAATAGCAGTGAGCATAGGAGCAATTATCGGTTTTCTTTGCAAAATAAGATGCTTCAATGTTGATGGTGTAATGAAATTATCACAATCAACCACAAAATAATAATCACATCCAGACGCTTTGGCTATCCGTAAACTCTTGTTACGAATAGCACCTAATACTCGTAATCTTTCTGTCGTCCAATCATGCGGTAATGTATCTGATAGTCCTCTTACTTCATGTCGCTCAAATAGTATCTGCTTATAGTTACTTTTATTTTTATCTACCCACTCCTGCAGAATTTCTTTAGTCGCATCAACATTATTATTCGTGTTTATATACACAGTTATCAATTGTTTATCATACTCAAGTTCATCAAGGCACCTAAGGTAATAAGGCAATGTATGTGCTTTGTTGCGCGCAAGTATAGTTAAAAAAACTGTGTCTTTAGGTTCTTGCATATCTGCAAATGATTGCATAACACATACAAGGCTTACAATACACACAAATATAACATTCATCTAAATACCCTTATCTATTGATAGTAAATTAAAAAAGCATCCCAGGGTTATTCATTTTTTTAAATAACCCTATCTTACTACATACCTTAATAAAGCAGCTCGATTGGAGTATACTTAGGTTTATGACGAATAAAAGAACCCATTCGTGTCTGAAATTCCAAACGTTCATTGTGCACACTAATTGGATTGTGATGATTATAGAGATAGAGCACATCAGGAATAAATGCTATATGCCCTCGTGACGCCATTTCGAGCATAGGCAACATGATAGCAAAATCCCAAGCTGCTTGAAAAAAATCACCTTCATACAACAAATCTTCTTTTTTTATTCGCTTAAATAATCCGGCATAGAAAGTTCGCAAATGAGACGTCACCCAACGATATGACCTAAAGCTATTCTCATCTAATACATGCTGCGGACATGGCTCACACAATGTACGGCCTTCTGGATAATAGGCCATCTGACCATAGGTCATCCAAATATTTTTATTGGCATATTCTTGCAACACTCGCTCAAGAACCTTATCATGTGCAAGAAAATCATCTCCATCAACTAAGACCACTATCGCATGATCTGGCAATGTATGAATAATTTTGTATAAATTTGCTAAAGCCCCAACCCGTTTTTCATTATGAATAACCGTACACTGAGATTCAAACTTATTAATATGCGTATAAAAATCTACAAATTGTCCCGTTTTATCCGTTGAGCAATCATTGATATAGATAACACGAAAAGGAACATTCTGCTGCGCTATAGAATTTAAATTCGGATAACAATACCCTTCATTATTATATGAAGGAACTAACACAACAAGTTCAGGCTGGCCATTAGAGCCTTTCAAAAATGGATTATAATCATCAAGCCCAAATAACGCCCCCGAAAACACCATAGCCAAAACTGACATCATTAACATCATATTTTTTTTAATTAACTTCAAAACACACATCATTTTTTTCACCTTATAGTTACAAATCAAACATTCAGAGCTACTCAACTTTCTTGAATAGCTCTATCTTACTACATATCTTAATGGGATAACTCAATTGGATCATATGGAGGCATTGTACGAATGAACTGACCCAAGCGTAGCTGTAGATGCAAGTCTTTATTATGGTCACTAATCGGATTATGATGATTGTATACATATAATACATCAGGAATAAATGCTATATGTCCCCGCGATGCCATTTCGAGCATAGGATACATAAAAGCCAAATCTCCTGCTGTCGGAAAAAAGTCACCTTGATACAATAAATCTTCCTTGCGTATTCTCTTAAATAAGCCAGCATAGCAAGTTCTTAAATGAGAAGTAACCCAACGAGCCGACCGAAAACTATTTGCATCTAACACCTCTTGTGGACAAGCTTCACATAACGTATCACCTTCTGGATAATAGATCATTTGGCCATACGTCATCCAAATATTCTTATTTTTATATTCTTTCAGTACGCGTTCAAGCACTCTGTCATGTGCAAGAAAATCATCACCATCGACTAAAACCACTATCGCATTATCAGGCAAGGTATTAATTACTTTATACTGATTTGCCAGGGCTGACCCAAAACGCCTTTCATTATGAATAACCGTACAGAAAGATTCACAGCCATGCGTACGAATATACGAATCTACCCATACTCCCGTTCTATCAGTTGAACAATCATCAATGTAAATCACATGAAACGGAACATCTAACTTTTGATGCACAATCGAATCTAAATTCCGATAAAAAAATTTTTCATTATTATATGACGTAACTAACACAACAAGTTCCGGCTGTCCCCTATAATCTTTTAAAAATGGATTATAACAATCCAATCCATATACGTTTCCTGAAAAGACTACCAATAAAACTAATATCAGCGACATCATATTTTTTTTAATTACTGGTAAAACATGCATCATTTTTTTCCTTATGTTCCATATAAAAAGCTAAATTTCTATGCAAATGAATGTGATATGGATATGCTTCCAGCGCCATACGCGTTCCCCATTCACCTATTTCATATTCATGCACATGCCAAGCACATTTGCTTAAAATTTCATAGCGATAATATTCATACATCATTTTTTCTACAAACAACACATCCTGTACAGGATATGGTATTTCACTTGCACGTTTTGCAAACAGATAGCATGCAGGATAATTTCCCACATCCCAATAATGATCAGCAAGCTTAATCAAGGGCTCAATACGCTCACACCGCATCTTATGTGCATCAATATAATGCTGCTGCGCTAATGGCCATGAATACTCACCATTTGTATCTGCCAATTGTTCAGCCGCCTGCGCAAGTCTATACTTGGCAATAAAATCTTCCTCATCCCAACCATGCCGCTTGGAACGACGTTCATACCAAAGATATGCATTCTCCCAATCACCCAGACAAGCATATGTTTGGGCAATATAAAACATAGTACGCGTATCTTTTTTGTTTTCTTCGTACTTTTTTAACAGTAAATCAAGATCACGAACAAATCTTTTATTCGATTTTTCTCGACCATAATGGGTCGTGCATAATTCAAAATAAACATTATAAGGAGCCGTACTGCTTGTTGCTGGCATCAATACCTCATGCACAACACCAGCATAACGAGTTTTTGAACCCATTCTTATCAAGCATGCCCTATAAAAATCTTCGTAACTGTTTGTAAGCCGTATTGAATACGAACCAACGCGCGTACGCCGCTCTTGCTCACAAAATTGCAACAACCCTTCAACGTTATGCATTTTCCATTCTGCATCTGGCATAAGCATAAAAGCTGCATGAGGAAAAACCTGCTCAGCAAGATCGAGTGCACGATTACGCGACACTTCAAAATTAACAAATGGTTCTTGCGTAATACACGCACGTTGAATGCCATTTTTAATAAAAAATTCCTGCGTAATTTCTATAGTCCTATCAGTTGACCCAGTATCAAAAATAAAAAACGAATCTATTCCACCATCAACTAATGGTTGCAGGGTTGCTTCCATTGCTGCCTCTTCATCTTTAACCATAAGCACTACCGTCAACAAAGATGCCGCAGAAAATACTGGCATTGGTGATGCTGGTGCAACAAATACATTTGCTGCCCACGTATCAGTTGATACCGTTGCTAAACATAAGACCAACGATACTATAAAAAATTTCTTTCTCATTACTCTTGCCTCAAAAAAAACCGTACCTAATAATACTACCTAGAAAATATGGTATACATGACATGATGATTATGTGTATTGATCTGCTCCTTTTTTTTGCGTGTGATACAGGTGAATAAGATGGTATCTACTTGCGTTCGGTAGATTACAGAAAAATATATTTTTGACAAGGAAAAACAAAGCATAAAAATGCCCTCGAGTATGTCGAAGCATAGATCAAGGGCATTGTTTTATGCTGTTATTTATTTAAAAAGCACATTATGCTCCTGCTGCATAGAGATACACCGTCACATTATCACTCAATGTTGCCTCTAACATAGAAGTAGGCTGACCAGAACCACTACTAGTATCAACTATTTTATACACCGTTACCGTTGCTCCTGTTGCAGAATTACCACTAACCATCGCTACAAACGTCGTAAATGGAACTGCTGTTGGCACTACCGCTTGCACAACCATAAATGGTGCTACAGAAAAAGCACCAACTGGATAAGTAAATGTAATACCTCCTGGTGCATATGCCGCCGAATCAACGACATACATAATATAACTAGTTTCTATACGCCCAGGAACTGGTGTCGTTTCTATGATCAAGGGTCCTGACATTTGGGTACTCGGCACAGCCTTAATATCTGGAAGTACGGTTGATACATTAATCACTAATCCAAAAAAAAGAATATTGATTTTTGTTAGCTTCTTCATTGATCGTCCTACAGTTATCATATAAAGTTCATTACTATTGCACTCAAATATATATCGTTATCATACTCAGTGCCTGAAGTTGGCGCCACACGACGAAGCACTAAAGTTCCCCAATCTTGCGCCACAGCTTTTGCTGAATTAAAACCAGTAAAAGAAACTAGGAGCTGTCGCAACTGTTGCGGTGATGATACCGGTGGTTCAGTTATAGTAACATTACCTGATGTAACTGTCTGCGCAAATCCTCCGGCAGCAGATCCTAAAAGGACATTATTTGCTTTATAATCTATTTGCAACTCAATGTTTGCTTCAGTGCCTGCAGCACCGTTTTGGTCAATGAGGAAATGTACATCAATTTGTATCGTCTGCGTAGAAACAAAATCAAGGGGCACTGTAAATACTAAATCTAAAGGATCTTGCGAACTCGTACTTGGTAAAACACGCCATGTAAGAATACTTTCACCTGTATTATAGCGATTAATAAACTGAGTATTCGGCGCAAACTTTGAGCCATCCGTGATCGCCATTGAATTATAGACCTGCGCATTTTCTCCCTCACCTGCTGCCCCAGTAGCACCCGTTGTTCCAGTCGTTCCTGTAGCTCCCGTTGCTCCAGTTGCGCCTGATCCTGGACCTGTAGCACCAGTTGTCCCGGTATTACCTGTTGTTCCAGTTGTACCTGTCACGCCAGTTACGCCAGTGGTGCCGGTATTGCCTGCTGTACCTGTAGTTCCGGTGGTTCCAGTTACACCTGTAGTGCCAGTTGTACCCATAGGTCCAATAGGCCCAGTGTTACCTGTTGTACCGGTCGTTCCTGTATTTCCAGTTGTACCAGTCACACCAGTTACGCCAGTGGTGCCGGTATTGCCTGCTGTACCTGTAGTTCCGGTTGTTCCAGTTACACCTGTAGTGCCAGTTGTACCCATAGGTCCAGTAGGCCCAGTGTTACCTGTTGTACCCGTCGTTCCTGTATTTCCAGTTGTACCAGTCACACCAGTTACGCCAGTGGTGCCGGTATTGCCTGCTGTACCTGTAGTTCCGGTTGTTCCAGTTACACCTGTAGTGCCAGTTGTACCCATAGGTCCAGTAGGCCCAGTGTTACCTGTTGTACCCGTCGTTCCCGTATTTCCAGTTGTACCTGTCACGCCAGTTACGCCAGTGGTGCCGGTATTGCCTGCTGTACCTGTAGTTCCGGTGGTTCCAGTTACACCTGTGGTGCCAGTTGTACCCATAGGTCCAGTAGGCCCAGTATTACCTGTTGTACCCGTCGTTCCCGTATTTCCAGTTGTACCTGTCACGCCAGTTACGCCAGTGGTGCCGGTATTGCCTGCTGTACCTGTAGTTCCGGTGGTTCCAGTTACACCTGTGGTGCCAGTTGTACCCATAGGTCCAGTAGGCCCAGTGTTACCTGTTGTACCCGTCGTTCCCGTATTGCCAGTTGTACCTGTCACGCCAGTTACGCCAGTGGTACCGGTATTGCCCGTTGTACCTGTAGGTCCAGTATTACCGGTTGTTCCAGTTGTGCCCGTAGTTCCAGTTGTACCAGTATTACCAGTTGTGCCTGTAGTTCCAGGATCACCGGTCACACCAGTCGTTCCTGTATTTCCAGTTGTACCCGTTATTCCCGTTACACCAGTGGTGCCGGTAATTCCTGTTGTGCCAGTCACACCACTCGCTCCAGTTGTACCAGTCGTTCCTGTTGTGCCTGTAGTTCCAGGATCACCAGTAGCGCCAGTGTTACCCGTCGTACCCGTTGTTCCCGTTACACCTGTAATTCCGGTTACGCCTGTGGTGCCCGTTGTTCCTGTAATCCCAGTAATTCCGGTTGTGCCAGTATTGCCCGTTGTACCTGTAACGCCTGTTACACCTGTAGTTCCAGTTGTACCAGTACTACCTGTAGTTCCAGTTGTGCCTGTAGTTCCAGGATCACCAGTAACGCCAGTGTTACCCGTTACGCCTGTAACTCCAGTTGTTCCTGTCGTACCAGTCACACCAGTTGTTCCGGTGGTGCCCGTTACACCTGTGGTGCCCGTTGTTCCTGTAATCCCAGTAGTTCCGGTTGTGCCAGTAGTACCTGTTTCGCCGGTATTACCAGTTGTACCCGTCGCTCCAGGATCACCGGTAGCGCCAGTTGTTCCAGTGGTACCCGTGACACCAGTTGTACCCGTAATCCCAGGGTCACCTGTGGCGCCAGTATTTCCGGTTGTTCCTGTTGTACCAGTAACACCAGTTGTTCCCGTTGTACCGGTATTACCTGTAGAGCCCGTAGTCCCTGTCGTTCCAGTAGATCCTGTTGCCCCAGTCGCGCCTGTTGGTCCTGTATTACCCGTTGCTCCTCCAGCAGGTCCAGTGTCGCCCATTGGTCCAGTTGCACCAGTTGATCCAGCCGGTCCAGTATCACCCATTGGTCCGGTTGCGCCAGTGGTTCCAGTTGCGCCGGTTGCACCATGTTTACCATGCTTACCTTGCTTACCGCGAGGACCTATACAACCCTGACACGGATTACAAACGTTACATACTTTGTTTGCGCAACCCCTAGCAACGTTATTTTCCCAATCAATATCATCAGTACCCACTACCAAAACAGATTGCAACTTTTGCTCATATACCTGCAATGCGTTCAGCAGTTCATCTGCACCAACAATACTTGCATCCACGTTCTCTTCTAATAAAAAACACAATTCTGAAACAGCAGTCTGCACTATATCTTCACGAACAAGAGATAATCCTGCATCAATAGCATGATACAAATCGTACACTGCCTGATTCAAATCATCCTCTGCTAAATCTGCTCGCATGTGCAAAAGGATTTCTTTAACATCGTTGGGAACATATACTAATCGGAACTTATTTTCCTGAGATGCTGCATACATATGCGTTGATGAATTTCCTATCATCAAACATATAATCGCTAAGCCAAAAAACCGAAATAAATTATATAAAGACATACTTCTCATACCCACTCTCTCTTTTTTTATGAAATAAAACATTATTACTCATGCAAGATAACGCTACAAAAAAAATATTATTTTTACAAGGTACAAGATTCACTCACACAGAGTATGGCACACAAATTTTTAACAAAAAAAGAAGTATCAACAACCAGGTTTTCCTGATCACTGATACTTCTTATTAATCTAAATGCTAATTTATACAAGTCGCGTTATCAAAACAGATGCATTTACTATTGATCCAGGAGGAGTAGCACCATCAGTGCTCGCTGGAAGAGTAACGGACAAACCAGTTTGATTCACAACCGTAAGGATATCACCACTCGCAAAAGGAAGTATAGCATACCCACTATTTTCTGATACTGCCGCAGCTACTATACCATAGCTATCCGCCGCTAGAACACCATTAATAAATAATGCGAATTGATTTGGATCCGTGCTGCTTATTGAATACACAACCGAATAAATACCCGCGTTATTTATGGTAATACTAGAACCGCCCGGGGTAAACACTATTCCAGATGAAAGCATAGGAGCATTGTCAAAAGTAACAGGACTACCTGCAGCCACTGCTTGAGCACTAACATTGAAAATATATGCATAGTCGACAGCAACTGATCCTGTGCTACCCGTGGTTCCCGTTACGCCTGTTGTTCCGGTTGTCCCTGTGGTTCCAGCAGTTCCCGTAGTACCTGTTGTACCTGCAGCTCCAGTTGCACCAACTGATCCTGTAGCACCAGCAGCACCTGTTGCGCCTGCAGCCCCAGTTGCACCAGCAGCACCTGTAGCACCCACAGCGCCTGTTGCGCCATCAGCTCCAGTTGCACCAACTGCTCCAGTTGCACCAGCAGCACCTGTAGCACCCGCAGCTCCAGTTGCACCAACTGATCCTGTAGCACCCACAGCGCCTGTTGCGCCATCAGCTCCAGTTGCACCTGTATTACCAACTGATCCTGTGTTACCCGTGGTTCCCGTTACGCCTGTTGTTCCTGTTACGCCTGTATTTCCAGTTGTTCCCGTAGTACCTGTTGTACCTGCGGCTCCTGTAGCACCCACTGCACCTGTTGCACCAACTGACCCAGTATTACCTGCAGCACCTGTTGCGCCTACAGCTCCAGTTGCACCAGCAGCTCCTGTAGCACCAACTGCACCTGTGTTACCCATAGCACCTGTTGCACCGGCAGCTCCTGTAGCACCAGCTGGCCCAGTATTACCCGCAGCACCTGTTGCTCCTGCGGCTCCAGTTGCACCAGCGGCACCTGTATTACCCGCAGCACCTGTTGCTCCTGCGGCTCCAGTTGCACCGGCAGCTCCAGTTGCACCAGCGGCACCTGTATTACCCGCAGCACCTGTTGCGCCTACAGCACCCGTAGCACCATGTTTTCCCTTTTTCCCTTGCGGACCAATTGGTCCTCTGGCACCAGTTGCGCCAGCTGCTCCCGTTGCACCAGTTGCACCGGTTGCGCCCATAGAGCTCAACGATGAAAAGCTCATCGCTAAAACAACTAATAATAAAGCACGAAACTTTATAGAAGGTAGATTTTCCATATACCCCTCTCCTTTATTTTAAAAATAAAACATTATTGTTCACACAAGATAACGCTACAAAAAAAATATTATTTTTTCAAGATACAAAATTTGCTCACAAAAAAATAATCGCCATGAATCTTTGGCGCAAAAAAAGAAGTATCAGCAACCAGGTATTCCTGATCACTGATACTTCTAAATCAAATATAAATGTATATTTATGCTATGCGTGTTATCAACACAGAAGCATTTACATTTGGCTGAACACCACCAATTGTAGTGTCAAGAGTAACAGATGCTAAAGAACTGTGATTTCTAAGTGTTAGAACATCACCAGCGCTCATAGCAAATATCGCAAAACCAGTATTTTGTGATAACACAGCACCTGAACCGTATACGCTGTCTGCAACTACACCACCGTTAACAAATAATCCAAATTGATTTGCTATAGCACCACTTACAGAGAAGAAGACTGAATAGATACCGGTATTAACAATTCCAATATCAGTAGAGCCTGTAGTGTGTGTAATACCAGATGTAAGAAGACCATTACTGTCAAAAATAACATCTGCTTCTACTGCTACCACCTGAACATCAATAGCATAGACATATCCATATTCCAATAATCCACCAACGCCTGCTGCACCCGTTGCGCCTGTTGCGCCCGTTGCTCCACCACCGGTTGCGCCTGTTGCACCTGTATTACCAATTGCACCAGTTGCTCCCGTTGCACCGGTAGCTCCCGTTGCTCCTGCAGCGCCAGTTGCACCAGTTGCTCCTGGATCACCCGCTGGACCCGTTGCGCCGGTAGCGCCTGTTGGACCTTCTGATGGACCTGTAGCACCTGTATTACCCGTGGCACCAGTTGCACCCGTTGCGCCAGTGTTACCTGTGCAGCATGGACCAGTAGCGCCAGTATTGCCTGTTGAGCCGGTTGCACCTTGTTTACCATGCTTACCGCGTTTACCTTCTTTTCCTCTTGGACCAGGAACTTCTGGGAATATTCTCCCACAAACAGTTAAATCTCCGCGAACTCTTGCATTGCCACAGACCGTTAATTGATCCACGCAAGCATTACCGCCACATGATCTAGAAATCTCATCCTCATCATCCTGTTGATCTGCGCGTACGGAACTGACTGGTGAAAAACTGACAACTAGCGCAATCGCTAGTAATGCGTGAAGACGCATGAAAGGTATATTTTTCATAATACCTTATCTCCTTTTTTGGGGGGTTATAATATTTGCTCACTACAAATTTTAGTATAAGATAAAAGTACAAATCTGACATAGAAAAAGTCAAGCGATTTTTACCAATTCAAATTAAAACATATGAAAAACCACCATATAAATACCTAAAAATTATGCCATAATTGCTTGTAACAACATCCATATAGAATTGGCAGCATATACACCTGACCAGAACGGAAACCATGCCTCTTTGTCAGACGTGCACAAAGTACACAAACCACCCAATACAAGTCCCACCACCAAATTAATAGGCATCAAGAGTCCACCAAAAACAAGTGCGGGATTAATTTTTATCTTCTGCAATATAAAACCGAATAGCATACCAATCAAAAGTACATACGGATCAAATTGACGCACTGCAACCAGCAGCTGACGCCCCTGAGCTTTTTGCGCAAATAATTGGTCAGATCCCAATTGAAAATGACTGACCAAAAACCAAAACACAACACCTATAATTAATGAACTTACCACAAGACCAAAATATTGATAACGCTTCATAAGTGAACGATCAATGCCTGCAAGCGATGCCAATTTACGTCCGAATAAAACATCCGTCGTTACGCCACCACAAATTTCAACCAACGTCGAAATTAAAACCAATTGTATTGCATTAAAACCAAATAATAGCATCCCTGGTACCATCACAAAAGTAGCATACCGTCCAACGAGCGCCATTCCTATTCTTCCTGCAATAGCCGCAATTTGGTAGGCACAAATTATGGTAGACACCAACATATAGCACTGCGCCAACCATGAAAATTCAAAATAACTAAAAAAGGCTACAAACAAGACTAGGAAAAACCCAAATTCAAGTGCCATGTTCCTGCTCAATCCATTGCCTGTCAACATGGTGCCCGCAGTAAAATCTGACTTCATCTTTTTTATACCACGCCATAATTGTTTAGGTAACCCTATAAAACTGGTAATAGCGCCAATTAAAATCATTCCGCTACAAAAAGCGAGTATAAACTCCATGCTGGTCAAATGACAAAACCATGCTGTTTTATGCAATGGATCCAAAAATAATATGCGTGAAATCGCCCCCACTGCCAATGGCAATGCGATCACATGTCCCGTAACAAAACCGATTGCCCATACCAGTGGGAACAAATCTAATTTGATGGTAGGTATCGTAATGAATCCCACCTTCATAGCATTAACCATCATCACTGATTTAGGGATAAGTGATTGTATACGCATAACCCCATCTTGCAGCATACAAAAAATCATTGTACCCACAAACCCGACAATGAGTTCGTAAGCCTTGCGCATCTGATTGCTCATAGCAGCAATAGTTTTATAGACAAGTTGACCAATCGGAAATGCTAACTGCTCTTTTACCAATAAAGTATCTTCACACCAATCAGCAATCCAAATACCCAATCCACCACCAATAAACGAAAGAGCACTTACAATAGATACAAAAAAAATAGGTTGCGCCATCCATGCATTAAAAAGAGCTGGATCTAAAAAATAAAAAGCTGGATAAGAAAAACCAACAGCGGTAGCCATAATACCGCCTATTGAACCCGCCGATGTTGCCAATGCTAAAGCGGTGCTTGTAACGCGACGCGTAAAAAGATTAAATAACAGAAGTGCGCATAATACCAACGTAGGTGCTATCCATGGCCCGATAGGGGTTGCCATCGAAATGTAACACATCACGGCGGTAGAAAATATAGACAATAATATACTCACCACAATAATCGCACCAAACATGCTTAACTCCTTCGTAAAAGCAATTATCCTTATATACCACGGCAACTGTACCACACATCGCCAGGAGTGCAAGTAAAACCAAACAATGACACATAAAAAAAAAGCGCATATAATTATTAGACGATTTAATTTAAATAACACTTGGACATTATATGGTACCCATCATCTTACTCTACGCCCTCTTTGCCACATCCTTTTCCATGGGCAAAATATTATTACAATATTCACCACCAATATTTTTAAATGGCTGCCGCATGTTTATTGCCGGCTCTATTTTACTCTTGTACCAATACTTCAATCCACGTGAAAAATTTCATTTTAAAAAATCACACATTTGGCTCTACGCGCAAGTTATTTTATTCGGTGTCTACTTTGGGTACAACTTACGCTTTTGGGCGCTCAATTATTTGTCATCTTTCAAAGCATCCTTCCTGTACAACCTGTCACCATTTTTATCTGCATATTATTCATACATATTTTTTAAAGAACAGCTAAGCCCAATACAATGGGTTGGCCTTGTCATTGGCTTTTTAGGCCTCATTCCAATCTTATTAACGTCCTCTCCCGCAGAAAAAGCACTCGGTGAATGGGCGTATGTTTCATGGCCGGAAATTGCAATACTGACATCCGTCGCTATGCATAGTTATAGCTGGATTGTTATGCGACGATTAGTAAAAGAAAAAGGCTATGCACCCATGATGGCGAATGGGATTACCATGACCTGTGGAGGCGTTTTAGCCTTGATTACCTCATTTATTTTTGAAAGCAACCAACCAGTAACAGAGCTTGCGCCATTTTTTGGTTGGCTTGCACTTGTTATTTTGATCAGCAATATTATTTGTCACAATTTGTATGGTTTTTTACTCAACAAATATACCGCTACATTCATGTCTTTCGCAGGCTTTTTAACTCCATTGTTTACCGCACTGTATGGAGTCCTATTTTTAAGTGAATGCATCACCTGGCATTTTTATCTTTCCAGTATCATTGTATTTGTAGGACTTATTTTATTTTACCAAGAAGAACTCAAGAAACGACATGCTATACCACTTGATGTCCAACATGATGATGATATTGCAGGGTAAGATGCTATACATTCGCAAAAACAGCTCGTGCGCGGGCTGGGAAATCAGAAAAAATACCATCTACTGACAACCGTCGCATACGCTCTAGTTCTGCATGTTCATTAACCGTATATACATACAAACAGATCCCGCGCGTATGCAAATACTCAACCATTTCCGATGTAACTTCATCTGAACAAATCACAAAAATTGCAGTAATCACTTGATCAAGCACTTCGCGCCAATCGCCACCATCGAACGAGTGAATAATATGGCTCACTTGCACCTGAGGGCATACAGCGCAAAACTGTTCAAGTTCGTCACGCTCAAATGACGTCACAAAAAAATCATCATATGCCCAACCTTTATGCTGAACATATTCATCGATAAGATACGCAACCAACGCCGCAGTGCCAAGACCTTTCAATTCGATATCTACCTTCACTCGCCGATTCACTAAATCGAGCACTTCACGCAAGGTTGGAATATGCTCACCTGCTCCTGCATCAAGAGCCTGCAACTCGCCTAACGTTTTTTCAGCAACAAGTCCGCTCCCGTTTGTGGTTGCATCTACGGTATCATCATGAATTATTACCAATTCACCTGAAGCGCAGACATGTACATCAAACTCAATCATGTCTACCCCAAGCTCAATCGCTTTGGCAAATGAACGCAACGTATTTTCTGGTTCATAACCAGATGCGCCACGATGGCCTATGATTACCACAGAAAAAAGAATGGAATGAGAAAACAAAAGAAAAGCAATTGCGCAACTACTAACAGCCCTACACACCACCAGAAGACCCCTTTCCCCTCACGGTGAAGCTCTACTCAAACGAGTGTATACGCACCGCCAAAAGAAATGCAATGAATACTAAAAAATATGATTAAAAGTCAGTCATTCGCTTGCCAGCAAGAAAGTGGCAATGGATATGGAACACACTTTGTCCTACTGCTGCACCGTTGTTCATGATTAACTTGAATGCGGCAGGCTCGGGCAACGTTTGTGATAATTGTTTTGCCATCAATAGCATTTTTCCGGCTAACATACCATCGGTATCTTGCAGTGACTGTACATCAGCTATGTGTGTTTTGGGAATAATAAGATAATGAATGGGAGCTTTTGGTACAATGTCTTTGATTACCAGAATGTCGTTATTTTCTGCAATTACCTGAGCAGGTATTTCTTTGGCGATGATTTTACAAAAGATGCAGGTCGGATTCTTCATGTGGTTGTTTCGTTTAAAACGGCTGCCCTACTTCGTTCTATCGATCTTCGCAAAGCTCAGCTCTCTGAACTTCGAAGGGCATATTTCGCTTCGTTCTGATCAAGATTTAAATACTTTAAAGCTGATCCGTTAAAGATGCTGGCCTGCCATACGAAGCTTTAGCGAAGTATGGTGCCGAGGGCCGGACTCGAACCGGCATGATGTTACCATCGCTGGATTTTGAATCCAGTGCGTCTACCAATTCCACCACCCCGGCAAACATGTATATTTCAATACTTTCTATGAAGAATAAGATACCCAAAATAGGCCCCTTCGTCAATGGCGAATATCAGATCTTAAATTATATCACGCGCATCAAAGCTATCATCTCCAGTGCCGTATCGGCACAATCAACTCCTTTATGACCATGGATGCCCCCACAACGGTCAAATGCTTGCTCTTCATCATCAGTTGTTAAAATGCCAAACACAACCGGTATGCAATGCTCAATGGCGATTTTTTGACAGCCATAACTTACTTGCCAACAAACATAATCATAGTGATCAGTTTCGCCACGAATAACCGCACCAAGACACACAATGGCGTCATACTTTTTCTTCCGCGCCAAGCATGCTGCCACAACGGGAATTTCAATGGCTCCTGGTACAAAAAAAGTATCGTCGCCTGAAATAATGATACCTTTTTCTTGAAACCGTGCCATTGCTCCCTTGTACAACATTTGCGTAACTTCTTGATTAAATCGACTTGTTATAACTGCTATTTTTGGTTGCTTTGCGTGAATTTGCTCAGACATGTCAAAATACTCCCCACACAACGGTGTACTACTTATTTTTAAATTTTTATTCTAGAAAGTGATCTGATGTCCTAACTTTACTGCCTTTGATTTTTGATAACGCTCATTATATTGATTAACTTCAACCAATAAAGGAACACGTACCACCTTAATGCCATGTTGCTCTAAATAATTTATTTTATCTGGGTTATTCGTTAACAACCGCACAGTAGTAATACCCAGATCATGCAACATCTTTATTGCCACATCATATCGTCTTAAATCAGTCGCATGACCCAAGGCATGATTTGCCTCAACAGTATCTAATCCCTGGTCCTGTAATACATAAGCCTTAATTTTTTCCGTCAATCCAATACCACGACCTTCTTGACGCAAATAAATTACAATACCTGCATCTTCAGAACCAATTAAACTCAATGATTGCTTTAATTGGGCTCCACAATCACAACGCAATGACTCAAAAACATCTCCTGTTAAACATTCCGAATGAATACGTACCAATGGAATTTCATGAGAGAGAAATGATCCCAAAGACATAAGAATATGCTCATGCCCCATGGCATCATGGTAAATAGATTGTTCAAATAGTCCCCATAGTGTTGGCAATACCGTTGTACATACCCGTTTTATTTCAGTATCAATACGATATTTCACCAGGTCCTCAATAGAAATAATTGGTAGATCATGCTCACGTGCAAAAATTTTTAAATCAGCAAGGCGCATCATCGTACCATCATCTTTTAAAATTTCACAAATAACACCACCAGGAATTAAACCGGCAAGACGCGTTAAATCAACCGCTGCTTCAGTATGGCCACGACGCTCCATAACGCCACCACTTTTTGCTTTCAGTGGAAACACATGTCCTGGTACAACCAACTTATCTACCGTCGTTTCTGGGTCAACTGCTAAGCGAATGGTTAATGCGCGATCATGCGCAGAGATACCAGTTGTAATACCTTCTCTTGCATCAATAGAATGAGTAAATGCTGTTCCAAAAAAATCACCCTCTCCTTCTTTTCGTATCATAAGAGAGAGATCGAGTCTTTCAATTTGCTCAGGAGGCAATGCAACGCAAATAAGTCCACGGCCAAAACGAGCCATAAAATTAATCTGCTCTGCCGTAATCATATGCGCAGAACAAATAAGGTCGCCTTCATTTTCACGATTTTCATCATCAACAACCACAATCATATTGCCCTGTTGCAACCAACTTAATGCTTCAGAAATAGCGTGCATGCTCATCCCCTCGGTTTTTAAGTAGTTGCGCAATCGTTTTGACCATATGATCAACTTCTACATTCACCTGCATGCCAACACAATAATGCTGCACAATCGTTACCGCTTGTGTATGTGGAATAAAACAAACACTAAAATATTCTGTCGTTACATCAACCAAAGTCAAACTCATGCCATCTATAGCTACATATCCCTTGGGAATAAAACAATCTTTATATAATTCTAGTTTTTTAAACCATATTTTCAGCGCACACCCATCAGGCTCAATCAATTCAATAGTAGTTGCTCCATCACTATGCCCTTGCACTAAATGACCACCGATTCTGGTCAAAGAATTCATGGCTCTTTCCACATTTACCCTCATACCTACCGTGAGATTTTTTAAAGCGCTCATGCGCAATGTTTCAGGCATTGCCTCAAACACAAACCCTATAGCACAGCACTCAACTACCGTTAAACAAACTCCATTTATCGCTATACTATCGCCTACCACAACATCATCTAAGCATTTATTAACCTGTACCATCACAATAGACTTATCTTTACGATGATCTACATCTGCAACTATGCCCATTTCCTCAACTATGCCGCTAAACATTATCTACTCTCCTTTGTGCTGCTAAAAAATCACCATACGTTGCCGGTGTCAACCCTGTTTCTGACACAAAGCACACATCGCAACCCAGTGGTATTATTTCTTTTTTTTGTAGAACAGATGCACCATTATGGGCAAAAAAATGTTCACCACTTATTGGTGATAAACTATCAACACCACCAATAATTTTTGGAGCCATATAGGTATAAACCTTATTCACTAAACCTGCGCTAAAAAAAGAGGTCAAAAGCTGACTACCTCCTTCAACAAGCAAGCTTGAAATTCCCATTGATGCAATTTTATCCACAACATCTGGTAAATATAAAAGATTGTTATCCAAGGGAACAATACAATGCTCAATATTATTTTTATCAAGCATCGCCAAAAAATCAGGGTTCACTTTAGCACTTGTCATGACAAGTGTATTTCTGCCTGATGCAAAAATTTTACTGGAATAAGGAAGGTCACCAGCTACCGTCAACACAATTGGTCGCGGCACTATGCTTAAACCCTGGTCGTGCCCATGACGAATTGTAAGCTCAGGATTATCAAGGCGAACCGTATTTTCTCCCACCATAATAGCACCAACATGCGCACGAAGAACGTGAGCATGCGCTCGTGCAGATTCTGAGGTGATCCAACAGGTACGGTCTAGGGCTGCATGCTTATTCTTTGCAATTTTACCATCCAAACTCATCGCCCATTTAGCAATTACAAAAGGTTTTTTCTGTGTAATGTAATAAAAAAAGACCTTATTAAGCTCATATGCTTCTTGTGCGCATTCACCAAGAAAAACTTCTATTCCTGCATGACGCAATTTTTCAATACCACGGCCTGCCACCAACGGATTAGGATCGGAAACCGCAATATGCACTGATTTTACTGAAGCCGCAATAAGCGCATCAACACAGGGTGGAGTACGTCCAAAATGAGAACACGGTTCCAACGTAAGATAGACATCTGCACCTTGTACGTGCGAGCCTGCTTGCATGAGCGCATTAATTTCAGCATGGTTCTCTCCTGCCTTAAGATGCGCGCCTGAGCCGACAATCTGATTATTTTTTACTATAAGACAGCCTACCATAGGATTAGGCGCACAGGTCGTACGCCCATATTCAGCCATACGTAATGCTTGAGCCATAAATTTCATTTGCATTCCTTCCTTTTTTCTATAGAAGTAAAACAAAAGATTTCACTTTTTAAAAGAAAAAAATAATGAAAAATAACAGTCTATTCATCAACTCACTCAAAACGATAGAAACAAACTACTCTACCTATTTAATTGACGTAGTTGGCGTTATAAGTGATGGAAAAAAACCATTTGATCATGCCATCAAAACAGTAAATTCGCTGATACACCAACAAAAGCATGTCATTTTTGTATCAAACAACCCAAGGCCCTCTGCATTCACAAGGCAGACATTAACAACCTTCGGCATCACCGGGAATTATCACGTTGTTACTTCTGGCGATGTGCTCCATCACACCCTTGCCACCACGCTCGCACAGAAAAAAATTTATCACCTCGGGCGCAATCGGCAACATGTATTACTAGAAGGAACCAATGCGACTATAACGTCGTCTCTATGCGATGCCGATGTCATTATTGTAAGCTGCTTTGTTGAAGGAAATGAGGATAAAAAAACGTTTGATACTGATCTAGAAAATATCATACATGCGGGCAAGCCAGTCTATTGTCCCAATCCTGATCAAATAGCATTGGAAGGAGAAATCTTACGCTACCCATCTGGTTATTTTGCTCACACGCTCCATCAGCGCGGTGTACCTATAACTTATCTTGGCAAACCATCACGCATACTGTATGACTTCATTACGCAAGCACATATCGATATTGATTTTACTCATCGTACAACGTTAATGATTGGCGACACACTTGAAACTGACATTTGTGGAGCAATAAATTTTGGCATAGACTCTCTTCTTCTGCTAAGCGGCGTTACTGGACTACTCATGAAAAAGAATCCGCACACCATACAACAATCACCCCATAAACCAACCTATATTATGGAAAAACTGCAATAGAAAAAGCGGCATGAATCAATTCATACCGCTTTTTCTATAAAACAAAATTTGTTTTATTTCTACAACTTATAGAGCTGGTGGTGTTGGAACTCCCAAAACCTGACACAATACAAGCGCAATAATGTACGCTGGATAACAGGTATTACCATTGCTTGATTGTGGTTGTATACTGTTATCACCAATATACACATTTCTCAATCCAAACACTTTCAAATTACCATCAACAACACCATTGGATATATTGGTTCCCATACGCGCTGTTCCAACAATATGAGACTGTATGACCAAATTTTCCTGTGCAGCAGCTAATAAGGTTGCATCACTTGCAAACTGAGCTGGTGTAGGAGAAAAAACAGTGTTGTCCTGATGTCGCTGCAGCTGCTTGAATAATCTTATAAAAGGAAACTTGTAAATACGCATCGGTACCAGGAGTGCTGACAGAACCATCAGTAAATATACCAATCTGCACATTAGGCCCTAGGAATGGATTACTAGAAGATAAAGTGACAGAACCTCTGCTCGCAGGATTAGTAATCAGAGGAAGAGCTTGAATAAGTCCAGCACCAATTGGTAATTAATTATTTGTACACGACGAACGCCATCGTTAGGCAAGTAAGGATATCCATCAATAAATGCTTCTGCTTCAAATGGAACGACCGTCGGTAAGAATTGCTGATCCACCATATTGGCATTGTAAATTTTGACCAACATTCGGACTGTCTAACACAACAGGAATGCCTATTTCAGCTCCAATTGTGCCGCTGGTCCAACACCAGATTGCAATAACAATTTTGGTGTTTGTACTGAACCTGCTGCTAGAATAAGCACACCAGTACGTTCTTTTAGACTTGCTTTTTTAATTTCATACTCAACTGTATTATTATTTTCATTATTGTATAAAAGTATAACGCACTGATGTTGCACGTATATCGTTATTAATTCTAATATCTAACACTTGCGCATTGGTAAGAACAGTCAATTTTCTTCCATTAAGACCTTTACCATTCGCATCAATTACATCAGTTAAAAATTCAAGAGCAGAAAAACTTCTATGACTGCCAACTCCAGGAGTAATAAACTGCTGAACTGCAGAAATGCCAATATCACCAGTTGCAGGATCATTATAATCAGCAACAAATGGCGTTAGAGTTACCGCTGATAATGCACTTAGAAAATCGCCAGGAACTGGGATTAATGGAGGATTTTGGGTTACTGAAATTGGACCATTAAATCCACGTTCTGCCGGATTTGCAATTGTTCCATCAGGTGTATATGTTTCCAATGCTTTCATAAGATTCAATACATTACCAAAATAAGACCAACGTGGGTTTCCTGTTGTTGCTGCCCATCCATCATAAATACTTGGAGTTCCTCTTACCGTAAGCAGGAAATTATGTGCAGCACCGCCACCAAGCTGACGACCATCAGAATAGGTTGCTGTTGTTAAAGGTGGAAAAAACAATGGATAATTTACGGCAAATTTTGCATTAACAAGGAGGTCCCCAGCATTATCAAGCCAATTAGGATCAAGTATTATTGGATCATGTACATAATTTCCACCAGCTTCAATAAGCAATACTGATTTGCGATGATCATCACTGAGCTTACGTGCCTCTATGCAACCAGCTGGCCTCCACCAATAATAATATAATCATAACGTTTTTTCTTCTTCTGAGGGTTATGACAAGGATTGCAAGGATTATGATTACTTGAGCAAGGATTCTGATTGTGGATTGAATGATGGGCCTGCTTTGAATCTATACCCTCATTGCGGTTTGTCTTGGCATTAAGAATACAACTCATAAAAAAAAGCGTTGCGATACCAACGCTCATAAAAGAATAGTGCTTCATACGACTCCTTATAGAAAAAAATTAGACATATGTATGTATTCTAAGCACATTATATTTTCAATGTCAATGCCGTCGTGTTCGTGTTACAAAATACGTCCAATCGTCAATGGCGAATATCACAATCCGCTACAAAAAAAGACAGGCTTACTCTTTTTTGTAGCAAACCTGTCTTTTTAATTTTTCATTACGAAAATAATTAAAGGATACTATGCACGTTAATGCACTACTTTTTTGGCAGCATTTCTTTGCATGTCCCTGTCCAACCAATAAACAAATCTTTTCATCCATTGCCTATCATTGAGCCACTTGTTCGCAGCTCCTGGTGCAATAGTGAAAAGTCGTTTAAATTCGTCATTTTCAAGCTCTTCTATTTCCACATGATAATTTGCAAAACTACCATTGCGTGCAAGTTCAACCGGTTTTTTTACGTGGGTTGCTATGCATACTATCACATTAGGTAACTGTGCAACTTCTTTACCAAAATCATAGATACATTCTTCAGTCAAGTAATCGGTTGTACCACGATACGGTTCATCCAACATAACCAATGTTTTATGTGTCATGCGTGACATTTGGACAAAATCTTGTACCTGACCGATACGCATTCTTTGTGCCATAAAAGTCGATATCCCATTTAAAATATCTTCTTTTGGATCCAAGCTGGTACGCATACCCGTGAACATAGTAAGTTGTGCTTTTTTAGCAGGAACGATTCCCCATGATTGTGCCATAATAACTGCATGACCAAGTGATTTTAAGAACGTTGACTTACCACAACCGTTTGGTCCGGTGATCATCATTCTGGTTACTTTACCGTCAACACCAAGACGAATGTCATTCACCACCGCTTGTCGATCTGAAACTAATGGTTCCCAACACGCATCAATCTTGATTTGTGGTGTATCATTTTCCACAAATTCTGCAAAGGCAAAACAATTTTCTTTATCTAATGATTCTTTATACAACTGCGCAAGAGAGCAATATGCATCAAATTCTGCTACTGCTTGTAATGCGGGTACTAATTCATCTTTTACTTGCGTAAGCAACTTGTGTGCACACAGTACTTGCCCTGCAGAAAAAATCCTCTTTCCCGCTTTATCAAAGGAAAAAGCATTCAATAGATCCATTAATTGTTTAAGTTTACCTGACCATTTGTTTTTATTCATAACTTGTTGTAAATATTTTGCCGTTTGAACTTCGGCTAATAAGGATGATTGTGAAACAACTTTTTCTAAACCGTCTAACGCGCGCATAAGTAATGCTACTTGCGTAAGGTTTTTCTGTAGCTCACGAACGGCTTCAACTTTATCTTTTAAATCTTCAATCGTATATTGCAATAAAACAAACAAAAAAGCATTTTCAACGAGAGCAGATCCTATGGCATTACCCAATCCAAATAAACGTCCCAAACTTCGAGAAACTATATTATTATTACCAAACAATATGGAACACAAATTATACCTATCCCCTGCTGTCCCATTTCTTTGATGATTGAATAGCTTTCTTACGCTAAAAGAACCTCTAGTCTTTAAATCATCTTCTTTCAGCGTAGAACTTGGATCAAAAGGTTTAAACATTTTCTCAGCCCCTGTTCTAAAGGCGCTACCAAAATCAATTCCCTCATCATCAGGAGCTTTTAAACATTCATCGACAATCCCTTCCAGGCAAATATACCCAGCAAGTGATTTTATAGAACTAATGGTTGAAAACCAAAATCCACCTTCTAATGCCAAAGAACTTTTATTAAGCTTATCAGCACCAGGCGTCAAATAATAATAAAGACTACCTACTTTCGCATTAGAATGATCATAAGACCAATACGCAAGCAATGCATCTTCACCTGCTACAACATTTGATAATGCTCTACGTAGCTTATTAAATAATGCTTCATCTTTTACCAGTGATTGTATCATGACCTGACGACGGTGAATTTCAGTGCAATCACTAACCGGAACCAAAAGCCATTCTAACCCAATATCCCCAAAGGCAGTCACTGATCGACTACACTTGCTGATAAGGTCATCGATTTGCAATTCACGCTTCTCAAAATTACTGATGATAGAATTTTTGCTCCAAACCGTATCAAATACATTTGGTTTACTTTTGAGTAACTGGCTAGCCAACTGTTGCTTAGCTTTTTTATTTTTTTCAGCTAATAACAATCCAGCTGCTCTTTGTGCAGGCGACTGATTTGCATGAGCAACATGTGCATGATCATGAGCAAAGGTCATAACGGGCGCAAATAGGCCGATAACAACCAACATTGCAATGTTTTTACGGGTAGTATAAAAATAAGATAGCATAGATATTTCTCCACTCAGATTTACAAATTATTTGTTATAATTTTTTATTATCAATACCGTATAATATACCTCAGCCCAGCATTTAAATCAAAAGCTGACTTGCATTCACAATAATTACCATAAGAATTACCAAGGCGGATTATGCGGCAACGGCAGCTCTACCAGGTTGCGCACCAGCTTGTTTGCCATCTTGCGCAGCAGTTGCATGCCCTTGAACTCCTGAATTTTGACGCATACTCGCAGGATTAAGCCAATCAATAAAACGTGTTACGCGTGGTTTATCATTAAACCACCATTGTGCTGCTCCGTCTTTAACTTTGAAAGTCCGCACAAACTGTCCTATTTTTGGTTCTAAAATTTCTATCTGATAGTTTGCAAAGCTACCATTACGCGCAAGTTCAATCGGTTTTTTCACGTGCGTTGCAATACATAATGCTGCATGTGGAGCTTGTGCTGCCTTCTGACCAAATTGATGTACACGGTCTGCCATCTGATCATCAATAGTACCAGTATATGGTTCATCAAGAATAACCAACATTTTATTATTTGGCGTGCTTTGCTTCATCAGCTCCTGTATAGCTCCTATGCGTTCTTTTTGCGCAGTGAACTTTGATATTCCCGCTGAGAGATCTTCTTTTGGATCAAGACTCGTGCGTAACTCATTAAACATCGTCAATTCTGCTTTGCTTGCAGGAACAATACCCCAAGATTGCGCCATGGCAACTGCATGACCAACCGATTTTAAGAATGTCGATTTACCACCACCATTGGGTCCAGTGATAATCATTCTGATTGGTTTGCCCTCTGCTCCCAATCGTATATCATTCACAACTGGATTTTTTGTCGGTGCCAATGGCTCCCAACAAGAGCTAATATTAATACGCGGTGTGTCGCTGTTTACAAATTCTGCAAAAACATATTTATTTTCTTTATCTTCATATGCTTTCATAAGGCGTGCTATCGCACAATAACCATCCAGCTCAGCCACTGCTTGCAACAATAACGTTATTTCTGCATCTTTAACTTTCTGCAATAAGAGATGAGCACGCAACACGCGCCCACGAGAATACAAGAATGTATCTGCACTATCAAAGGTCTTTGTTGCAAATAGTTCCATTAATTCTTTAAGTTCAGGGAAATCTTCTGAGTCATCACCGAGCAACACTTCTAAAACTGCTTTTGCATATGAACCATTAAAAACTGGAGTGTCTTGCGTGTACTTGTGCAAATCTTTCAATGAACGCATTAATTTGGCGATATCAACTAATGAAGCATGCAACTCATGCATTTTGTTCACCAGTTCTTTGCCATCTTTCCAGATTCCACATACCTTAAAATAACCCCAAGAGTATAAATAATATTGTAAGGCGGTAGTAGCTACCAATCCGGCGCCAGCAATATTTTTCAACGCAGGATGCCTATTAATTAAATCTGGCGCCATACGTTGAGCAAACTCACTACCAAAAATAAATTTATCTTTAGCTGACCCACGCAATGGTACCTGATACGCATGCCACGGGCCCATATCAGACACTTTTTTGTTGACTGGATTCCATTTTCTGTCTGCATAATCCCACACAGTAAATTCTGCTGGCTCACTATTTGGCACCTGCATACGCTCCCATGGAAAGAGCGGATACCACAAATCTTCTAACGTATCTTTAAAAATATTGGCTGCCTTATCGGTACTTGGCATAAATACTTGCTTCCATACTTCTGGATCTTTCCAATCATCCATTGACTGCCAGAGCATCAGCGATAAACAATACGATATATATGCTTTAACACTCAGACCAACCAAATCAAGAAGAGGAGATGCTGCTGCCAATTCAAGTCCGGGCACCGTCATATCAAATTTATTTTTTTTATCACCATACACTGCCTGGGTTAATGCATATTGCTTCTCACCAATCCACGATAATTTTTTTGGTTTTTTTGTGTTGGGTAAAATATTTTCTTCAATAAAGTTATGCAAGGTCTTTTCCTTATTCCAATTACCCCAATAATATGGAATTAATTCATCTTCACCTTTTTTTATAGTTTGCAAAGCTTTATGCAACTGTTCAAAAGACGATTCATCGCCAATCAGTGTGCGGATAATGTCTTGACGGCGAGAAATTTCAGCATGATTGGCAACGGGCAATGAAAGCCATCGCAACCCCGCAGAACCAAAAGCGGTAAATGGCATATCTGCTTTACCAATAAGCTTACTCATATCAAGCTCGCTAAATTCAACGCCACTCATAATAATTGGCATCTTGAACGACGAAGGTTGTTGTTGACATAACATACCGATAAAATTTGCCTTAAGTTGGGCAATTTCAGCAGCTTCGCGCGCCTTATATTCACGTTCATGCTGTTCTTCAGCCAACTGCTGCTCTGTTTTGTTTTGTTTGTCTGCATAAAGAGAAGAAGAGTACAAGCTGGTTAAAGCAGGTATACATAGGCCAAGTATGGTCAGAAAAGAAAGAAATTTTTTACGCAAGCGCATTGTGCGAAATATCATAGTATCCTCCAAGGTTTATAATTCATATTTTCAGGATATACTAAGATAAGCCATAAATCAAAGGGGTTTGGGTAAAATTAAAGAATTTCTATTTGAAACCATCTTAGTGCGCTCATACACCAAACGACCTACTCAGACGAATAATCCAGACATACTGATCACATGACTAACATGTCTGGCTATGCAAAAATCAGACGCTTATTCCGCTTGCCAAGTTAACGATAGGCCCATAAACAGCAAAAACCAACAACACAACCAATAAACCAAGAACCAGCAAAAGTAGGGGTTGCAAAAGAACGGTACACATAATCAACTGCTTTTTTACTTCATTATGATAATTATCTGCAACCTTATCGAGCAACGGCACTAATTGACCCGTCTCTTCTCCTACTGAAACCATAGCGACCACATGAGGCGCAAATAATATAGACCCTCCCGTCTTCGCCTTGTCCGCCGACCGTGCCTTTACAAAGGTCGGGGCGAAGGATAATTTGCCTTGACGTGGCAACATCATCGCCTGACTCAATGAACTACCAGAATCCACCGCGTGCTCAAGCACTTGTATCTGATCAGCAAAAAAAGAATTCCCGAGCGCCATGCGCACAACATGTAATGCGGGTACAATACGCATACCACCCGCCAATAGCATCGACATTGATTGAAAAAAAGAACCTAATAATCGCGTGCGCATTATGTTTCCAATAAATGGTATCTGCAGACAGATCTTATTGCATTGCTGTTTACCTATTATTGTTTTGGTATATGCGCGTATTAACAACACACATAATCCAAACATGCCAACAAGCATAACACCATAGCGACTATTAAAGTGCACACTCATCGACACTATCATACGCGTCAACCAAGGCATCTCTTGACGTGCGGCAGCAAACAAATCTGCAAACTGTGGGATTATTACCACAAAAATAATTCCCGCAATCACCACAAAAAACAAAACCCCTATCATGGGCATAACAAGTGCTGAGCGTATTTGATTATAAAAATTTTGTGTCATGCAGAGCGATGTACATAAGGACTTTAATGCGGCAGACAAATTACCTGATTCTTCACCAATTTTAATATGCTGAATGGTCATTGGATCAAAAATTTTCTTGTGTTGCGCCATAGCATCACTGAGCGTATTGCCCTCTTGCACCGCATCCGAAAGCCTATGAACCACTTCTTGCAATTGTGGATTACTCAATTGATCTCCAACTAATGACAAAGCCTGAGGCACTAATATGCCTGCATTAATAAGTACTGATAATTGCTCAAAAAATACAAGCAGGTCGGTACGTTTAATTGAACTCTGGAAAAGACGCCATCTCACTGGTTTATTTTTAATGAGCGCAATGCCTTGCCTAAATAACAATGAGTCCAAATGATCAGTAGATTTGGCAAACCGTTTTCCTTTGTGCCAATCTCCAACCATATTCACTCCGGTCCATGAAAAATAAGGCATGATTCATTCTCCTTCTTTACAATCAAATCTAATCACCAAACAAAGAAGTTTGCTTATCCAAAGACAACATCTGCAATAAATGCTCGTAGGTTATATCCATCCGAATACTAATGCGCTTATTGCGACTCGTTAACCCCGAAACAATGGAAATATTTTCCTGACCAACGCGCAACAATTTTGCGATAAACTTAATAAGTTCTTGATTAGCCTTACCTTTCTCTGGTGGGCTTTTGAGATAACATTTTAAAGTACCTGATTTATCCATTTGTAAGCCAACGCGACCAGAACTAGGCACTACCTTAAGATCAAATTGAATCGGCATCTTTTTATGTCCTTTTTACCAAAATATGTCCTCTACCATTTTTGCAACATAACAAAAAATCACGATGAAATCTAAGCTTAGAGTAATAAGAACTTGCACAAAAGGCTAAATAGCTTTATTATTTGTGTAATTGATTGAAATTATTCATGGAGAGATGGCTGAGTGGTCTAAAGCGCTTGCCTGCTAAGCAAGAGTCTGGGAAACCGGGCGCGAGGGTTCGAATCCCTCTCTCTCCACCAGCCTTCGCCAGTAAAGTTATTTGTAGCTTTAAGCGAATGGCAGGCTTCGGCTGGCACGGCCAGCAAATGAAATATTAAATATTGAAATACTTTGATAGCAAGACAAGAAGGCTGGACTAAATCTGGCTCTTAGTCACAAACAAAGATTACCTGACCCAAAAAATTAGCAAAATACAGTTTTTCATTAGACAAAGATCATAAATTTTGAAATAATTGTATCTATTCTTGAAATATATAATGTACGCGCCCGTAGCTCAATTGGACAGAGCGTCAGACTACGGATCTGAAGGTTAAAGGTTCGACTCCTTTCGGGCGCACCAGCTTTCGCTAAAGCTTCAGCTGGCACGGTCCGACTTCGCCAAAGGCTTCGACGGACGCGGCCATACATTATGGCATGATCTTTAAAATATCAACCTGGAGAGATGGCAGAGCGGTTGAATGCGGCGGTCTTGAAAACCGTTATTCCGAGAGATCGGAATCGAGGGTTCGAATCCCTCTCTCTCCTCCAGCCTTCGCCAGTAAAGTTATTTGTAGCTTTTAAGTGAATGGAAGGCTTCGGCTGGCACGGCCAGCTAAATGAAATTCAAAATTTTAAAAAACTTTGACAGCACAAAGCGAAGACTGTCCGCCGAAGCCTTGTGCGAAGGCGGACCAGCGCTTACCCTTACAAATAATTATTCCACCAAACCTCGCTCGGCGATCGTCATTGCGGATGACTCAAAAAATAATTTAACTGGAAGCGCGGCAAACGCAGCGAAGCCTTGCGTAGGAGAACGCAAACCTTTCTGCAAGCTCGTACGCAGCAACTGCTACCGCTATTATTGAAAAGGTCAATATTCGATAATAACGAACTTTCTTATCACCACCAATCATCATGCGAAATGTCCCTATTATCGAAAACAATCAAAATCGATAATAACAGGAGTATAATTTTCACGATATCCTTGTATTTCAACCAAAACATGGTTAAAGTTAGTACATATAACAACCACACTTTGGTTATTTTAGGGAGGAATCATCATGAAACGACTTATCGACTATCATTTACAAAAATGGAAAAACAACCCTTATCGACAGCCACTTTTAATCAGAGGAGCGCGGCAAGTCGGCAAAACATATGCGATTCGCGAACTTGGAAAAAGCTATCAAAACTTTGTTGAAATTAATTTAGAAAGCAATCGACGCGCGCATACTGCTTTTGAAAAAAATCTTGATCCAGAACAAATTCTTTTCGATCTTTCAACAGTAATAAAAACAACCATCAATCCTCACAACACGTTACTTTTCCTTGATGAAATTCAAGCCAAGCCGGATGCGATAACTGCCCTACGTTATTTTTATGAAAAGATGCCTGAGCTCCATATCATCGCAGCAGGATCATTACTTGATTTTGCCATAGAAAAAGTTGGTATACCAGTAGGCAGAGTTCAATCACTGTACATGTATCCGTTATCATTCATTGAATTTTTAGCATCACTTGGTGAATATCCGATCATTCAAGCGATTTTAAACCATGAATCAACACAAGAAATGAGTACTCTAGTCCACGAAAGAACACTGGAGCTTGTTGCAAAATATCTTGCATTAGGAGGAATGCCAAACGTTATTCAGCGCTGGCTAGAAACACCAAATTTAACCGAAGTTGCCAATGTTCATTCAGCTATTATTGATTCATATCGACAAGACTTTGGTAAATATGCACGACAAGCACAAATCAAATACGTTGATAAAATTTTTGATTATGTACCTCTGCAACTTGGTAGAAAATTTAAATATAGCTTAATAGATGGTGATTATCGCAAACGTGAACTTTCCCCGGCACTCGACCTTTTAGTCACTGCAGGAGTCATCCACAAAACGTATAACTCAGCCGGCCAGGGAATTCCCTTGGGCGCGCAAATTGACTTCGATGATTACAAAATCGTTCCACTGGATGTTGGCATCAGCCAAGCAATCGCAGGACTTGATCTTGCGCAATGGTTTTTAAATCCGCTCGTTGAACTGATAAATAAAGGACCATTAGTTGAAGCATTTGTTGGGCAAGAAATTCTGTGCTATCAAACACCTCACAGGAAAAAAGATCTTTTTTATTGGCACAAAGAATCAAAAGCAAGCCAAGCAGAGGTCGATTATCTTATCCAAAAAGATCAAGCAGTAATACCCATCGAAGTAAAAGGTGGATCAGGAAGAACGCTCAAAAGCATGCAAATGTTTCTGAATACGCATCAAGCAAGTCCTTATGGAATACGATTTTCAACACATAACTACTCTGTTTTTGATAAAGTACATTCTTACCCACTGTACGCCATAGCACGCGTAATCATTGGCAATGATCCTGAACTGAATGAGGCTTTAATGTCGCTGATATATAGAGACCGCTGACCCAGCCTTCGCCAAAAGCTTTGGCGGGCACGGCAAACCGCCGAGAAACCGCTGACAAACCGCTGACAAACATACAATAATGCCAAACAAATAGAAAGTTGAACCAAATGCTTGAAAAGATTCAACGAATTGACCTTTCTCCGCAATTATTTACATGCAGAGTATAAACTTTGTAGTCTTTAAAAAAATTCCCTATTGATGGAATAATTTAATTGCTGAATTAACTCGTAAACCCTGCCCGTCGTAGCCTTGGCGAAGTCGGGTCGCAATGACTTTGTTAGGATGACCCATGAAGACACAAACTACTACTCAGTTCATACTACACTCACTAAAACCATTCAAATGGTGGATTACCGGACAGATGTGTATAGGCATCCTTTGGGCGCTCGACCTTGCCATTCGACCCTATACCGTTAGAATCATCATTAATCGTATGACCGATCTTGCACCAGACCACGTATACGCAATGCTCTTGGGTCCTGCGATTTTATATATCAGCTTATCTGCCTTTCAATTGATCAATCTACGCGTGTATGATTATGTCTGGCTCAGTATTAGTTCTCCACTCAGAAGGTATATTGACTTACAACTCATGAACCGCATGATGCAACACTCACATCATTTTTACCAAAATCAATTTGCAGGAAGCCTTGGCAATAAAATTAGAGATGTCATGAATGGTATTCCCAACATGCTACGTATTGTAGTCGATCAACTTTTTAGCAATATCTTTGCACTCATTAGTGCGATCGCAATCCTTTGGTATACTAATGCCAAATTTGCCCTAGCGCTTACTATCTGGGCAACTGTTTTTATTATGGTGCCTCTCAAGATCTCAAGAAAAATAGGTGAACTCGGCAAAGCATCTGCAGAATTACAATCAAAAGTAATGGGAATGATCGTTGATATCTTCAGCAACATGATGACCGTACGCCTTTTCACTGGCCAAAAAGAAGAACGTAAAAACTTAACTACCATTTTAAATGCGTATGTGCACGCATATCAAAAACGGGATTGGTTTTTAATAAAAATGTTTGCCTTCCAAGGTGGATCATTTGTTGCATACCAAGGACTTTGTTTATTATGGCTCATTGTAGGATTTAAAAATGGCTCTGTTGCCCCGGGAGATTTTGTACTCGTACTGACCATAAACATATCTATTGTCCACAATCTATGGTCATTCTCACATGATGTAACTCAATTTGCAGAACTCACTGGCAATGTAACGCAAGGTCTTGATCTCATACTTTCACCACTTGAAATTACCGATAAACCGGATGCACAAAAACTCGTAGTCAATAAAGGAGAAATTGTTTTTGACCATGTACAATTTGCGTACAAAGGTGATGCACCATTATTTGAAAACAAATCAATCACCATTAAAGCTGGTCAAAAAGTTGGCCTTGTTGGTTACTCGGGCAGTGGAAAATCAACCTTTGTTAATCTAATCTTACGGTTATTTGAAATCAATAGCGGCCGTATTTTAATTGATGGCCAGGATATTCAAAACGTCACCCAAAATTCATTGCGCGCAAATATTGGTATGATTCCTCAAGATCCTGCACTGTTTCATCGCACTATCATAGAAAATATTCGTTACGGCAAACCAGGTGCGACCGACTCTGAAATAGTTGAAGCATCCAAAAATGCACATATTCATGCACTCATAGAAACCTTACCTCAAAAATATAATTCAATGGTTGGAGAACGTAGCGTAAAACTTTCAGGTGGGCAACGTCAGCGCATTGCCATTGCCAGAGCATTTTTAAAAAATGCACCTATCTTAATTTTGGATGAAGCAACCAGCCAACTTGATACCATCACGGAAAAATATATTCAAGAAGCGATATGGAAATTAATGCAAGGCAAAACATCTCTGGTCATTGCGCATCGACTGTCAACCTTGCTGGAAATGGATCGCATACTGGTCTTTGAAAAAGGAATGATTACTCAAGATGGTACGCATGAGGAATTACTCGCTCAAGATGGACTCTACAAGCAATTATGGCAGGCTCAAATTGGTGGTTTGTTACCGGACAATAAAGGTACTTTAAAGCGCATGGAGAATGCGGCACATTTATAATGCTACGTATCTATGATACTACACAGATATAATTCAAAAAAAATAGCACAATAAAAAAGAGCGTGAGCGACTTTTTACATCGCTCACGCTCTTTTTATTTCTTAACAATGTTAAACGGCGGGATTATGCCAATCGCGTTATCACAATAGAAGCATTAGTAGCATTCACAACAGAAGAAGTAAGCGTAGCATCTGCTCCACCCACATTTCTTACCGTAAGAACATCTCCAGCGGACAAAGCAACTATAGCATATCCATTATTGTCTATTCCTGCCATGGTTACGCCATACAGACTTCCTGCTATCGCATTACCATTAACAAATAATTCAAAATCATTTGCCTCTAGACAGCTCGCATAAAACAACACTAAATAAAAACCGGTATTAACAACATTGATTTGTGCAGCACCTGCAATATGAGCAATTCCAGACGTAAGAAGACCATTGCTATCAAAAGAAATATCAGCACCTGCAACTACCGCCACAGGACTCGTTAGATTATACATATATCCATAATCCAATATACCACCAACACCGGTAGCTCCCATAGGTCCCGTTGCACCTTGTGGACCTATCGCTCCAGTCGCGCCATCAGCACCTGTTGCTCCCTCTAAACCCATTGGACCCATATCACCTTGTGGACCTGCATCACCGGTTGCGCCTTGAAATCCTTGTGGGCCCATTGGTCCCGTTGCTCCTTGTGGTCCAGTAGCACCAGTTGCGCCCTGAAGACCCATGTCACCTTGCGGGCCGATATCGCCTTGAGGACCTGTAGCGCCGGTAGCACCAGTGGCACCAGTTGGACATACTGGTAATAAATGCTCAAAAAAATTGTAGATAGCTTGAAGTTTTTCATAACTCCACGCCGATACATCTTCTATAAGATTTTTATTTGAATGAGAATTGGCAGATTCAAGTCGAGCAGGCAGTAAACCTACCATCAACCCAATCATAGCAAATGTATAAAACTTTGATGACACGCTCAGATGAAGATTCTTCATACGCACTCCTTTTTTGGTATAAAAATAAAATATTACTACTCATAGTTGTATACTACAATCCGATATGGCAAAACAATATTTTCAATCCATGATAATAATTACAACAACAAACAATGCATAAACCGCTAAATGCCGGCCCTTTCAAAGAATCAAAACTTTTGATACAATAAAATTAACTCATTTCACATACACTTCGCCTACCCATGTCAACGTACCATGTTATGGCGGTTCACTACTGGAAAATCATGAAAAATCGTACATTTAATTTTATCCTTCAATGCATCAAACCATTCAAATATTGGATTGTTGGACAACTTTGCGTTGGCATAATTTGGGCAATTGATATTTCGTTACGTCCCTATTTACTCAAAGTTTTATTAAATCGTATGCCATGCATCAACCATGAAGAAGCATATACCGCTTTGCTCTGGCCCGCGATCTTCTACATTCTGCTATCAACATTCATGGTTTTCGTTTTTCGTATGTACGATTTTATCTGGCTTAATTTAAATCCTCCCCTTAAGAGATATGTAGGTTTACAATTAATGCAAAAAATGACCAAGCATTCTCATCATTTTTATCAAAATCAATTTGCAGGAAACCTCGGCAATAAAATTAAAGACATCATGAGTGGTATCCCAGATTTACTAAAAATGATAATTAATGAATACTTTGCCCATGGCTTATCTTTTGTTATTGCGATTGGAACACTTTGGTCAGTCAGCATACAATTTGCACTACTATTTACCACATGGCTGATCTTATTTGTTACCATCTCACAAAGGTTAGTTATTAAAGCAAAAAAATTACGCTATGAATCAGCTGAAATACGATCCGTTGTCATTGGAGATATTATAGATATTCTCACCAATATAATGAATGTCCGGCTGTTTGCTAATGAAAAAGTAGAAGATGCCAAATTAACAAACGTCATGAATAGATATGTCTCAGCAGACCAACTGCGCGACTGGTACTTCATGAAAATATTCGCTTTCCAGGGAATATCATTTGTCATCTATCAAGCGATTTGCTTGGCTTTGCTCATTATAGGATTTAAGCATGGCACCATTACACCAGGAGACTTTGCGTTGGTGCTTACCATCAATTTTTCTACCATCCAAATTCTATGGTCATTTTCCCGTGATCTGATCAAATTTTCAGAATTATTCAGCTATGTTACGCAAGGGCTTAATGTCATTCTTGCTCCCATTGAAATTCAAGACAAACCCAATGCACAACCCCTCGTGGTACAAAATGGTGAAATCATCTTTGATCAGGTGCAATTCCAATACAAAGATTCTGAGCTCTTATTCAAAGATAAGTCGATCATTATCCAACCAGGACAAAAGATTGGTCTTGTTGGCTACTCAGGAAGTGGCAAATCCACCTTTGTAAATTTAATTTTACGTCTCTTTGATGTTACTGCGGGCCGCATCACCATCGACACGCAAGACCTTCGCGATGTGACACAAAATTCACTGCGTGAAAGCATTGGCATGATTCCTCAAGATCCATCATTGTTTCACCGCACCATCATGGAAAACATTCGCTATGGCAAACCAGATGCTTCTGATGAACAGGTCGTTATGGCCGCTCAGCACGCGCATGCGCATGAATTTATTCAAGCACTACCAGAAGGATATAATGCAATGGTAGGAGAGCGAGGCGTTAAACTTTCTGGCGGACAACGACAACGCATTGCCATCGCGCGCGCATTTCTGAAAAACGCACCTATCTTAATTTTAGATGAAGCTACCAGCCAACTCGATTCAGTCACTGAAAGTTACATTCAAAAATCACTATGGCAATTGATGCAAGGTAAAACCACCATAGTTATCGCACACCGTTTATCTACGTTGTTGGAAATGGATCGCATTTTGGTTTTTGATCATGGCAGAATAGTGCAAGATGGTACACATCAAGAATTACTTGCACAAGGTGGATTGTATGCAACGTTATGGAATGCGCAGGTTGGTGGATTTTTGCCTGAAAGGAACTTAAAATAGATGGCAACGCTATTTTGATTGCTTTCTTTATGCCGCAGGACTCGAACGAGAAAGAAGGCGTAGCGCAAAAAAAACTACACAATAATCAAAAGATCATGAAAAAGAAATACCGATGTATGGAAAAATCCTGGCACGCTTGACATGAAGCCAGTGGCTGAGAACAAACCAAACGATCTAACTCCCAAACGGCATTAATGATTAATGATAGACAATATACATGGTACGTAATTTTATGTTAGGCTACAAACATTACCCTATATAAAGGACCTTACCCATGAATGATAATACTGAAAAATACAAACATATTATTTTACCCATTATCGCAGAGCATGCGCCCAATGCAAAAGTGATTCTGTATGGGTCTCGTGCACGCAAGGACGCACGTGAAGGATCCGATATTGATATTGCCTTAGATATGGGCAAAAAACTTGACGATCTCGTGCTTAGTAAAATTATAGGAGATCTAGAAGAATCAAACCTCCCAATCTGTTATGATATAATTGATTTTCAAGCAGTTTCAGAATACATGCAGAAAGAAATTTTAAAGGATGGTATTGTATGGCACAAATAAATCAAAAACTCACCGTGATGTTACAAGCTCTCGCAACCTTAACAGACGGTATCAAATTGTTTGATAAATATAGCAATCTTTTTAATACCAATCCTACCGAAGACAATGAAAAGCTATTTTTAGGTATGCGTGATTCCATGATACAGCGCTTTGAATATTGCACTGATCTTTTTTGGAAAACTATCAGAGTTTATTTGGAAGATGTTGAAAAAATTGATCTACCCATCAATGCCCCGCGAGTTATCTTAAGAGAAGCAGTTAAAGCGAGATTGTTATCAGAGGAAGAAGGAGAAGACTGCATAACCATGGTAGAAAGTAGGAACAAAACATCGCATATTTATCATATAGAAGTTGCTCAAACTATTGCGCATAAAATACCTGAATTTTATACGCTAATGAAACTGATCATTAATCGGATACAAAAAAATTTAATATAAATTAGACGATTTAACTTCCAAAAAACAAGAACCTTCATTCTGGTGCCGCATCAAGAATTTTTTAACTTTGGATGATTTAGAATCTTAGATCAATCTACGCAATTCATAAAAAAACCCCATACATTCATATTTTCCTAGACAAAATTAACGCAGTCGAATACCATAAAGCAATTTAATTTGTCTATTGGTTTTTTATTGTTGTAAATTTTGTAATATTTTAAAATGAGTATTGTACTATGCATATGTCAAAAGTCTTTTTCATCATTACGTTAACAATCTCTACATGCGCTTTAAATGGCATGAAATTTAATGATAAATCCATGTCTCCTGATGAACAAACTATAGTAAAAAACATTATCGCACAATTAGCTCAAATTATCGTAGTTCCACCAATAACCAATGAAAAAAACATTCCTGTCATTGTAAGACATATCAAATCATTTTCATTAGGTAACAAAAAACTACATAAAGAAGTAAATAGCCCAGAGATCACCTGTATGCTCATTAGCACATTCGTAACGCGGTTTAATTTTAAGTCATTACATGTTGCCAATCACATCAGAAATCCTGGTGCAAATCAATGGGTCAACCAATATTTGCTAGAATCAGGTTTTTATTGATACACAGTTACATCGTATAAACATCTGGCCTGCGGTATTTACTTCCCCATACTTCACGTTCACGCCAATCACGCATTGCATCCAGATCAAATGTCGCAAAGAAAATGCCTTCACTCTCTTCTGCTCGTACCAACGTTTTACCTGCGGGATCAAATGCGCATGAATGGCCATCGTTCAGTGGTACTGGATAATTGGTGAGCGCAATACCAACCATATTTTCAAGTGCACGTGCACGAATTTGCGCAGTACGCACATCATCAAGCAACGCGTCATATTCAAGGTAACATGCATTAGGCACCAGAATAATTTCAGCACCTTTGAACATCAATGTCCGTGCGCTTTCAGGAAATTCACGGTCAAAGCAGGTCATAGCACCAAGTTGTACGCTGCCTGCAGCAAACTGCAACTGAGCAACCTTGAATTCATTGCCTGCTTCTAGGTCACATTCATACCCATCTTCAAATGCACAAATGTGCACTTTGGCATAATCCAAAATAATATCGCCCCGTGCATCAATAATTGCAACGCGATTAGTTGGTTTAGAAATCCCTTTGCCAAGATAGGTAATGGCAATAGCCATCTGCAAACGTTGTGCTTGCGCACGATACTGCTTGATGAAATCATCATCAAGATCAATGGCATATTCCATGTACATAAAACGCTCGTCATAACCGATTTGCCACATTTCAGGAAACAGTGCTAAATCAGCTCCCTGTTTTTTTGCCTGCTCGCATGCCTGCAAACCTTTGGCTAAATTTTCTTGTATCGTTGCGCATGGATAAAGTTGCAACAAGGCAACTGTAAATGGTGTCATAGTTTCTCCGTTGAACATAATGTTCTTAATCTATCTTCCAGAATATATTGAGGTATCTCATGACCACCATTATATTCGATTAACGTTATTGGAAATTTATTATCCTTAAGATCTTGAGCAAACTTTTTTGCGTAGGAATAATGATAATCATCGCGCTCTCCTATTATCAATGTTATAGATCGTGCATGAATAGTAGCGTTGTTCTTCAACTGGCCTGCTGCACCAATAAGCACTATATGCTGATCAATAGGAACCTCTTGCATCAGTGCGCTCAGAAAAAATCCTCCGTTGGAGAATCCAATATACCCGCTCACATGCATATCTTTTGTATATTCCTGGATGTAACGATACGTTGTTTGCAGCAATTCTTTTGTCTCATGCGGCCAACAAAACTTATTATCAAAATGTGCGCAACGATATTTAGGAGGAACAATAATACAGGTGATATTCAAATGTTTGCTAATCTGATCGAGTATGCGCCAATTAGTTTCTTGCTCAGCATTTGGTTCTGAAGTTAGTCCACCTAAATATACCCAAACAGATTCATTGGTTATCTTACCAGTATGTACGCTCTCTTTGCATGGCTTACAGCCACTCATCAGCAAAATAGTGAGCAAAAAAAGTCTCTTCATGATTACCCTATTTCCATTTGATTTAGTGCCTAGAACACCTTCGATATAATTGTGCAGCAAGCTGCTGCACAATTGTGCAAGCGCCTCTTGCACAATTACAAAACACTACAATATAGACACTTCCTAATAACATTATGATAGTATGTAATAATAAGTGTAAGCCATGTACAAAAAGAATCAACACAACCTACATGCTACTAAAGCAAAAGACCTTCAACGCGAAAGAAGCCTATGAAAAAAAATCTTATCTCGACAGAAAAATTTTTTCTTGAGATCGGAGCTGGCCTTGCATTCGTTGGCCGGCAATACCACTTGTATGTCGGCGATCAAGACTTTTACTTAGACCTTTTGTTCTACCACCTTAAACTACGCTGTTTTGTAGTCATTGAATTAAAAGATGGTGCCTTTAAACCAGAATATGCGGGCAAAATGAATTTTTATTTATCTGCAGTAGATGATCTCGTTAAGCATGAATCTGATAATCCCTCAATTGGTTTAATCTTGTGTAAATCAAAAAACAAAGTTCTTGCTGAATATACTTTACGCGATATGAGCAAACCAATAGGCCTTGCTGAATATCGCCTCACAGAGAGTTTGCCTAAAAACCTACAAACTTCATTGCCAACAATTGAAGAACTTGAAGCAGAACTCTCTAAAAATTTAACGGTAAATAAAAAAGGATCAGAAGAAGATGAATAGCGTACCACTCTACCGCAGCCTCTGCACCGAATTTTTTGATCTGGACAAACCAACCGCACCACATGCTGAATACAATTTTTATTTAGAATACATTCAAAAAACTTCTGGCCCAAGCTTGGAGCCTATGTGTGGCACCGGCCGCTATTTAATTCCTTTCTTTGAATCTGGCTATGCGGTACATGGCTTTGATGCTTCTGAATTTATGCTCAGTGCGCTCCATGCTAAATCTGCTACCAAAAATATCAAGCCACATGTGTGGCAACAATTTTTACAAGATTTGAATGTTCCTGAACGTTACAACTTTATTTTTATTACTGACAGCTCTTTTAGCCTCATCTTAGACCCTGCAACCATCATAACCTGTTTACAAAAACTCTTTGATCACTTAAACCCTGGTGGCATATTGGTCTTTGATGTAGAAACCGTTAATGCAGTACCAGTCACAACCGGCACCTGGTTAGGCAAAGTGCACACGCGGCCAGATGGGACCTATATCATTTTAAATACATTACCACTCCCGATTAAAAACCAAATAGGCACCGTTGTCTGTCGTTATGAATTGGTAGATGGGGCCAACATTATAAAAACCGAGATGGAATATTTTCAATTGCGTTTATATCAGATGGGGGAATTGGAAAAGGTACTCAAAGCGGTTGGATTTAGCCACGTAAGGTGCATCAAATCCTATGACTGCAACCGCAAACCTGATGTGGGAGATTTCACCATTGCATATGAATGCATAAAATAATAGAAATATGCGTACTATTTTGTCATTTCAAAAATTTGATTTAAACTATTTTTAGAACAGATAAAAATTCCCATCTTTCGTAAAACGTGAAAGCTTTTAACAATGCTTCATCATAAACTAATAGTAAGTGTCTCGGACTTTATTCCTCATCCCTACGCATCACTCGACCAAGTGTATAAATCGTATGTCACTCAAGAAATGTATGATTCTTACATCTCTTGGTATAAAAATATCAATGACGTAGATTTTTTCACTATTACCTACCTCAGTGATGGACTCAAAGTGAAAGGGATAGTTGCTCAGCCAAAAATAATTACCAGCAATCATCCCGTGATTATCTATAACCGTGGTGGCTTTAATATTCCAAACACGGTCAAAACGTTAAAAGAAAATTTATACTTTTGGGCACAGCATGGATTTATTGTCTTTGCGCCTCAATACAGAGGCACTGATGAAGCAGAAGGTATAGATGAAATTGGTGGCAATGATGTGAACGACGTAACTACTATAATCAAGATTGCACACGACCAATCGTACGTTGATAAAAATAATATCTTCATAATTAGTCCTTCACGTGGCGCCATAATGTCATTCATAGCATTACGCAACAGCAATATACCCATCAAAGCAATAGCCATAATTGGTGGTGTCACCGATTTATTTGCGTTAGAACAATCAAGACCAGAATTAGTAAAACCGCTTCTTAATGTCTTAGGTCCAATCACTGCTGAAGAAAAACAGAAACAATTTATTCGCAGATCAGCTATACGGTGGGCCAATGAAATCAATATTCCTGTCTTATTACTACACGGTAGCGCTGACACCGTTGTTGATAAACAACAGTCTATTAATTTGGCCAAAGAGCTAGAAAAAGATAAAAAGATATGCAAGCTAACCATCTATGATAATGGCGACCATTCATTAACCAATCAACGGGACCAAGCTAATCAAGAAATACTCCAATGGTTCAACCAATATAAAAACAAGTAAGAGGATCATAATTCATGGTAAAAGTTATTCTGTATATCGCAGTAAGTGCCGATGGTTTAATCGCAGATAGTGCTGGTGGCGTTTGCTGGCTGGATAAATATAATAATAGTGGCAAGCCAGAAGATTGTGGTTATCATGCTTTTTATAATTCCATCGATGCGCTTGTATTCGGAAAGAATACGTACAATCAAGTACTCACCTTTGGGCCATGGCCATACCCAGGAAAGAAAAGTTATATATTCACTGACAAAGATGTGATCCCTGCAAATGACGATGTTGAAATTGTAGATACCGATATACCCACATTCATGAAAAAAATTGATGCATTGGGTGTTAAACGGTTATGGCTTATGGGCGGCGCGCAGCTTGCCGATTCATTCGATAAACTTGATCTGATAGACGAATATATTCTCACTATTTTGCCTGACAAGCTTGAAAGCGGCATCGCGTTACCAGAGCAGATCTTTCATCCAAAAAAACTAAAATTAGTCGATACGATTATGTATCCTGATTTTTTTAACGTGATACAAAAACACTATAAAAGAGATGTCCGCTAAGCGCAAAAAGGGTGGAAACCCTTTATCACCCTCCCCTTAACAACCCCTCATTTACATGCTAAAATATTTTTAATGCCATAGCTATCTAACCTAAAAAAATAAAGGCTCAATACAATTATGCCATCAATCTATGATATCTGTCCCTGCAACAGTGGAAAAAAATTTAAATTCTGTTGCTATGATCTTATTAAAAACGAAGAAGACGCTCCCGCTTTATCCAAGGTAGTGACCACATGGCCACTCCACTCTTGTTCGTTTGGAAAAAATTGGCAAGAAAAAGGATTAACCACTGTTTTTATTGCAAGAACTATGCCTCATGGAAACTATCTTGTTGGCATGTATCTTGTTGATGCGTGGTGCCTTGGCGTAAAAAATGCTGATATCAAAGTAAATATTACTCCGCGTGAACTTCAAAATCTGCAAGCGGGAGTGGATAGCTCTGAAAAAGACAGAGTTGCTGTTTCTTATCAAGCTGCACGAAGCCTTGTTTTAGGAAGCATTAAATATGCTGAGTCTCTTGGTTTCCCTCCGCACCCCGATTGGGAACCTTCCCAAATCCTCATGGACCCAAATGAGCCATTTGAAGATAAGTTTGTGTTTGGAAAAGACGGAGAACCAATGATAGTTGGAGGAGATCCTGAGCTCTTTGAATACTTAGGCAATAAGAATCCATTTAAACCTAGTTCCCGCCCTCGAAAAAACGGTAACGGATGTGGCCTTTGCGGCAAAACAAAGAAGCTCACCAAAACAGAGTGTTGCAATCAAACAATTTGTGATGACCTAGGCAACTATGTGTTATTTTCTTATGAAAGAAATAGCTGCAGTAAAAATCACGAGAAATATACCTTATGCGCGTTCCATTTCCATAATAAACATGAAGGTAAGTGGCAAGATTGTTCTGAATGTAAAAATTGTTCTAAAATGGAAATGTATGTTTACTCTGGCACCAATGAGTACAATTTTGAAACGTTAGAAAATCCTCCGCACTATGAGCCAACACGCTGCGATGATTGCTCAAAAGTTATTAGATTGGGAATGGAGGGTTATTCAATAATCGGTGGAAAATACCTATGCATGGCATGCAATTCACATGATTACAATCTGATCACACAATTTAGTAGCAAAGAAAACCAAGAGATACTATAAAAAATGACAACGTAGGTGTCCTCAATCATAATCAATTGAGGACACCTACGTTTTATATCTTTACGTTACTTACAAATAAAAAACGGACACAGTCGTTGCAAACCCTAATCTATTCTAACGTTTAAATGTTCTTTTAAAAATTGCTGTCCTTTTTAGGAAAACCGTTAAAAACTTTCTTTCCAGCCTCACCAGTAATAATAATGCTTTTTCCCTTTACCGATGCTTGAAATGCGCGCTGAATAAAGAGACGTTGTAGATCTGTAGAATTTTTTATAATCCACGTTACTGGATTGTCGTGCTATTGCAAAAGAATAATCATTGGTGGCTGACCAGTAAGAAAAACCGTCTTTATCAATTCTACTTCAGTGCCTGAAAGTAATGGGAACAATTTTTTAAATATTTCATTTTCTTGTCCCACTCCCCCATATTTTTCAAGTAATAATAACCGTTCCCGTATTTCTTCTTCATTCATTCCATATAGTTCTAGTGAACTAATAATGCCTGTGAGCATTGTTATGCTTACCAGGCCCATAATTAATGTTTTATTCATGATTTCGCTCCTTATTTACGATCGTTTTTTATATCACATCATTACAAATAAAAAGATGATCCGATAATATATCGCTTATCATCTTTTACTACCGTATCAAGATAGGCAACCTTAGGGCGGCCATTCAGTTTATACCGCACTTTTGTAGCACCATGCAGAGTGGAAGTAATAAATGCTTGTACGAATGGAAAACCATTATCATCCTTAACATTCAGCAAATTATTCCATATTAGATTATGATCATCGCCATATGCATAGCATAATCCGGTGCCATCAAAAACAAAAACACCTAAATCACCGTTAATAAATTTGCCATCTTTTTTGACCATTTCTGCAAGTGCTTCATTACGCGGATGCGTTTCCAAGAAACTTTTTGCGGTCTGCACCAATAAAGAAGTAGTTTCCTGCTTGGATATCGGATACAAGCCAGATGCAATCACAAAACTATCAACACCAAGGTCAACTTTTTCAAAATATACCGTTTCAAACGATTTATTTTTTTTGAACGTTTCCCACCCAGAGCCATTATTTTTTGCGGAGGTTATCATAGAACGAATATAGTAACGGCCATCTTCATCTTTGTCATTGTACTGATTGTGCCCAACAAATTCTGAATTTCCGCCATGAGCAATACACATACCTTTCATGTCATAGACCACTAAAAATAGATCACCATAACGAAAATTTTCATTCATCTTGTCAGTAAACTCTTCCGTTGCCAACGTTCTGCCTTGTTTCTTCATGTACGCGTAACCCTTGCGCACAAGCTCTTTTGCCGTATTGCGCGTTGTGTCAGGATAATAGCCACATACAATCGCATAAAAATTACCTTTAGCATCTTGAACTTTTTCTGCATACGCGTTTTTTAATGCTCGTTTTGATGTATAACTTACCCAGACACCGTCATTACTTTCTTTTAATTTATTGATGATCTCTTGGTTGACTAATTTTCCTTTTACATCTTTGACTGCCCACACGTTAGTGCCAATAAGCTGCGGCCGATCTCCTTGGGCCATTAAGACACCCTTAAAATCAAGCGCATACAGATACAAATCACCAATAACAAACTTACCTAATGGATAGCTGAAATCACTAAACGTTTCAACCGGAGGCTGCCCGCGCGTTTTTTGGAAATTAAATAATGCGACTGCCGCTTTTACAATATTAATTACCGATTCTTTTTTTGCATGGGAGTAATAACCAGCACCCATCACATACATCTTGCCGCCTTTAACAACTTTTTGTATCCATGCTGTTTGCGTTGCTTTTCGCCATTGATAATTGGTCCAACCTCCTCCTGCGTTTGCCAACTCGATCATATCAGCTACTATCAACCTACCAAATTCGCTACGATAATTTTTCATATCTTGCCATATAAGATCCTTTTCAGCATGCGCAAGGCATACCCCGTCCATGTCAAAAAGGAAAATATATAATTCACCATCAACAAATTCCTTGGTGTGAGTAAATGCATTGCAAGATTCATCAAGCGAGTGCCCATCCATATATTGTTTAGCGCGCTCAACTAATCGCTTAACACTCTGACGCTTTGCCTTAAAATCAATAACTAAATCTTCAAGATCTGGTTCTACCTCTTCAGACACCGTAACTCTATCTGCACCTGGCGCTGCTTTATCTTTAATTATTCGTTTAATTGCATATGCCTCAGATGAATGGCACAGGATACCGCACACAAAAATAAGCAGTAATACATTCATTAATTTTTTGTTCATAGTATCTTCCTTTATTGTTCTTTTTTCTTGCCAAAAAACTGTAACAAATATAAAAACAAATTCACAAAATCTAAATACAACGTCAACGCACACATGATTGCAATTTTTGTTATCGTCTGTTGATCAGCCAGCAAAGATTTACTCAGTTGTTTAATTTTTTGTATATCAAACGCGATCAACAATGAAAAGACGATAACACCTACTGCTGACAAGATCATCTGCATCATAGGGCTACGTAAAAACAAGTTGACCAAGCCGCCAAGTATCAGACCAAAAAGCATCATAATTGCGATGCTACCCATACTGCTCAGATCAGTTTTGGTAAAATAGCCATACAATGCCATGCCAGCAAACATGCCTGATGCAACAAAAAAAGTAGTAACAATCGATACGGTTGTATACACAAGAAAAATAGATGACATCGTTATGCCCATGAGCACCGCATACACTATGAACATGATCATTGCGGTGATGGTATTCATACGATTTAAAAACGCAGCTAATCCAATAACCAATGCAAACTGCGCAATTATAAAACCAAATACCAACCAATTGTTTCCCATCAGATAAGTGTATACCGCTGGTGTGGTGCCCACATAGTATGCGATAGAAGCAGTAATGCCAAGCGCAACTGCCATCCATGCATATACGGCGTAAAATATTGAATTAGTACGACTTTCAACCGAATGGTGCATATATTCATTATTCATACAGAACTCCTTTGTGTGGAATCCAGCCGTTGGACAAGATAGCGGGCAGGTCCACTGTGTATAAAAAGACATTTTTTTGTTTACATAACCCATATCAAGATATATCAAACTGACTATCGATTTGTCCACCACTTGCATGTCACCAGCTAATTATAGTACTTTCAAAAAGATCTTAAGGTTTGTGCAGAAGGACATGAGTAGATATTTTCGATTTTCTTGGTACTATTGCACATACAGACTTTCAACATAACAAACTAAGGAACCCCAAATGGCTATACCAATCACCAAAGATAATTTTGAATCTGCTGTCATGCAATCATCAAAACCAGTTGTACTTGATATATATGCATCGTGGTGTGGGCCATGTCAGCAAATGATGCCCATCATAGAAGAATTAGAAAAAGAGCTCAGTGCACAATACACATTTGCAAAACTCAACGTTGATGAAGCACGTGAAATTTCAATCAAATTAGGCGTTACATCAGTACCAACGTTTGTTTTTGTAAAACATGGTGAAATCAAGGCAAAAGAAACCGGGTACATGAGCAAAGAAGCAATGCTCAATAAAATAAAAACCCACTTAGGGTAATAAGTAAAAAAAATATGGGATTCAGAGAAAAACATAGTAACCAATATCTCTAAGTCCCATACCTTAAGAAAAACTATTTTTTTAATTTAAAAAGAAAAAGAAGAAGAACATGAAGCACCTGAAACTAATTATGTTATTCGTCGCAATCTGCATAGGACTCGCATACACACATAAATCAATTAACGCAGCAAGCGTATCAAGAGGCCCAGGCTTTGAACTACGCAACCAATCACAATTAAACATCATGTTTCGGCTCTTTGTTAACAACAAAAAAGTAGCAGATACCGAACTTGCCCCCAACAGTCTTTATCAATGGGAAACCAATCCAAATGATCTCATTACTGTCGAAGTATATGAACCATTTTCAAAAAATATTCTCAACAAAATTAGAATTGATGCCAAAGGAAAAACAAAATATATTGCATGGGATCCAAAAAGATACAACAAACCAGCACTCTACTTTTTCCCGCAAAGACGCAGTGATATCTTGGCTCCCGATGTGCCCACTTCTAGCTTTAACTTAGAAAATAATGTAGAGCAAAAGGATATTAAACGCGTACGGTAATCGGATTTTAACTACCGAAATTACGCTTACACTGATCAAAAAAGAGTAGCATGCGTTCTAAGTGTGCAGCCTCTATTTCCGGCCACATGCAGTCCAAAAAATAGAGTTCGCTGTATGCTGCTTGATACAACAAAAAATTGCTTAATCGTTGTGCACCGCCCGTGCGTACAATAATATCTGGATCAGGAATGCCACCCGTCCATAAATAGCGTGAAAAAGAATCTACTGAAAGGGCATCTTCTGTCAGCACACCTGTTTTGATATCTTGTATAACCCGCTTGATACCACTCACAATTTCTTGGCGCGCGCCATAGCAAAAAAGAAGATTTACTTGCAATGCATTAAAACCGGCAGTCTCTTGCTCAACCTTTTCATATATCGGTACCAAATGAACCGGGAATAATGCCCTATCACCAATAAAGCGCACGCAAATATTCTTTTTTTTAAGCGTATCAAGTTCCGCAAGTGCTTCTTGCGCAAGAATATCGAATAAAAAGTTTTTTTCTGTTTCTGATCGTTTAAAATTTTCTGTAGAGAATGTATACAGAGACAAGTAAGAGATACCTTTTTCAAGGCAAAAATTTATAACGCGTTTGGCAGCTTGTGCACCTTCACGGTGACCTTGCACAGTGGGCAAACCATTATTTTTCGCCCAGCGCCTGTTTCCATCCATAATACATGCTAAATGTGTAATCACCTACCTACTGCCCCAAACCTTTGTAAAGATACGGTCAGCGCACAGATGAGCGACAGCTGAAACATTACGCACCGCAAAGGTAATACCATAATGAGCAATGACCATACCGGTCGCAAATAAAAGACGCTCAATAGCAACCACCGGAATCAGTGCAAGCCATACACCAGGCGTCATAGGCATAGCATACAACCAGATCACTGAACCAACTGCATGCGCAACAAATGTGCTACCCAATGCCTCAAGAAAAATATTTTTACGCGATAGATAATGCACCACCACTGGAATAAGCCAATAAAAAGCATATGCTCCTGCGGCAAAACCAACAGGATGCAGCCAAAAGAACAGCATGCAGGTCAAAGGCAATCCCGCGCGTACCAGCCAATGTGTGGTGCCCCAGTACAATGAAGCAAAGAAGTTCGGTATACCGATGGTCAAGCACTTCACAGAAAGCACACCAAAAAGACAAAGGTGGACAATAGTGCGTATTGCAAATGAAGCAATGCTACCAAAAACGCCACCAAATGCCCCACTCAGGGGTGCCATGATATTAATACCAGAAAAGAAAGATATGTGTGAGCCGATTATCCAGCTGAATTTAACCAAGCTTGAAAGGCCGATAAGGCCAGCAAAACCAGTATTATGGACTAAGCGAACGAGAAAGTTATTTTTTTGCATTACGTTACCTATGACATGAGAAGGTTTTCTATACTAAGCAGTGTACCACAAGGAATAAAATAGAGAATAGCCTCTTTTAAATAGCAAAATAGGCCTACAAACGAGCGCAGACCTACATCACCGCCCATAAATTGAGGCGCGGTTTCAGGCGACTCCTTTTCCATACCAATTGCCACACCAGATGCAAAAGTTGCAAAAAATAATAGGAGACTCGCTAACTGTACGCTGTATTGCGTCATCATTTATCCCTTTTTGCATATTCTAACTTTGTTATTAAAAGAATCACCACCGCCAAGAGCTCTCGGCAGAACAAAACTTTCTGAGCTGTTCCCTATTGTAATCACCTATACGGTTTTCTTCTTCGAATGCTCGACCGAATTCACATGCCGTGCGTTCATTATTATCTTTGATTGTAGTAAAATCCATGCCCAACTTTTTTAACTCAAAAATGAAAGCCCACATTTTATCGAAACCCCGTACCCGCGTAATCAAACCACCTGTGTTAAAGAGACTCTCTTTTCCACCATATTCCATTGAACTCACAATATACCCAAGTTCACAAGCAGATCGTATCACTATATGCGCCGCAGTTTCCCCATTAATCTTTTCATTAAGATTAATTTTAAGCTTCGCTAAAAGCTCTATTTTCACCTTTAAAGCGTTTAGATAAAACTGAAAACCGCCTAGATGATTATGAGGGCGGGTCTCATTACCCCATTCTTCTAATGCATCCCCACCTATACTAAAGTCAATTTTTGGTATCCGTTCTAACGTGCTTACAAAATTCATAATCAAAAGACGCAAGACAGTATTGCCAGCAGAGTTTTTTGTATTTGGATCAGCGCCATTTTCAATGAGTAAAATAATAAAATCAATAACGGGTGTTTTGTGCGTTTGTCGGAATATAGAAGTAATATACCGTGCAACCTTTTCAGACAAACTCTGTTGCCCCGATCCTAATTCCATTAATACTTCAGGGTCATCTTGAGCATCATCCAACATTAACTCCAGAGTTTTATTCGCTATAATCCTACGCACATCAGGCGGCAAAGAAGGGAAATCCTCTCCATAGCCCATAAACTTAGGAGTAAAAATGTCCTCTCCAGGCAACTCCTTCATACCAACTGCCACACCAGGTGCAAAAATTGCAAAAAATAACACTAAACTCGCTAACTGTACATTGTATTTCTTCATCATTTACTCCATTCGATATATGATATTCATTATGTTTCTGCACTTCTTATGGTAAATTAAATTCGTAGGTGTACGGATCTTTTACAGGATTAAGATACTTGAATCTTTCTGAAGCATACTCAAGGAATCGTCCTAATCCTTTAGCTGCTGATGCGTCCGATACCTCAAAACTTTTTGCTTCTGTATCAACAATATACTTTTTACCAGTACCCTCTTGCTGTATTATATTTCCTGCATCTTTATAATCCACATACTCCCCTATTCCTATACCGCCACGCTTCATTTCTTCGTGCGCAATACCTTTTCCTTTAATGTTTTCAAAGTAGATCTCTCCATTATTTAATAATGCTATCGCTGGAGAACTACCAAATGTGATGTTTACCGATATTTCGTGAGGATTATCAACAACAATAATACATTTAGGGACATCATAGGTTGCACTTAAATTCGGAGATTCGTTTATTTTGTTCTTTAAATACATTCTTCCCCATATTCTAGTGAGGTCCGTAAAAGGGTGGTAAAAATATTTATCTTTAATGGGTTTAAATTGATCTTTGGAGATAATTAAACCACTCTCTTTCATTGCGCTAAATATTTTTTTGACGTGTTGCTTCATCCCTTCTAAGGTCATCGAATAATCAAGTCCACCAAACCATGGTAGTCCACGTGGGCTTTTCCCTGATTGGAAGATAAGTTCGTATTTCTTATATTCTTTAATCAAATCAGAATAAGTTTTTTCCGCTTCTTTACCAAAGTCATAATCCTCAGGAAACCACTTCCTATTCCCCTCTTGAATCTCTCTAAACTTATTGGCCTGTTTTCTGGCCAAAATTTCATAAATTGGCTGTTCCATTGTCAGAGTATTATTAAAAACTCCGACACCTGCAATTGCCAGCACCAATCCAAATACTTGTATTGCTTTGGTATTATTTTTCATAACTACTTTCCCTTTATCATTATCCCTGGTTTAATTCTGCAACAAATACGTTTTAGTACTTACTACAATTTTCCTGATCTTCAAGTGACCAATAAAATGCCGGACCATCAAAACCCCAAATATCTTTAGGTATTGTCTTCACCAATTCACATGGTGTTAGTCCTGCATTATTCTTAATAGTCATATCAGCACCTACACTCTTTAAGAATTGCATAAATGACCATAATACCTCACGATTAATATCCGGTGCATTACGTAATAAAGTATGCGCAGCAGTATCACCTTCATTATTTGTCGCATTAACGTCAATGTTATGTTTAACCAAAAACTGTATTTTTGATTGCACACCAAGTAAGCGCATAATATCTTCTGTAGTTAATTTATGAGCATAACCTCTCTCGAGGAAGCCCTGCTTCTCTACAGGTGCTATCTTATAAAAATGAACTATATCTTTAAATATAAGATGTAATGCGGTGTTTCCTTCATAGTTTTTTATATTTGGATCTGCGCCATTTTCTATGAGTACCATAATCATATCCATAACGGTCGACACCGTTTCTCGTTCTCCCCTATATCTTCTCCACATTCTATCTTCAAACGTATTAGGAGTACGAGGATCCTTAACAAACATAGAAAGCCAACCCTCTTTTTTTCTCTTGTCTATATCTTCCAGATCATCCAAAATAACTCTCAACGTCGTACTTGCTATAATTTTTTTTACATCAGGCGTCAAAGATGGTATTAATAATTCCTCTGGAATGTAAGGCTCTAATTCCGGCAACTCTTCCATACCAATTGCCGCACCAGATGCAAAGGTTACAAAAAATAACACTAAACCAACGAACTTTATATTCAACTTCTTCATTTTTTATCCTTTTTTTAAGAAGTTCACCGACTTATCCTCAAGACATCCTATGGGTAAGCCTAAAATGCCTATTCATCATCAGGTTAGCATATGAATTATTCAAATTGCAATAATTTTATTTAAATAGTATTAGATTATGGGGTTTTACCCCGTAACGTACCAGCGCGCTGATTATCTAACGTTTTTCACTGGATTGCTTTACAGGCTCGCAATGACAGTCGGTAGGGTTTTACCCTGTACGACGCCTATAAATAGGCCAAAAAAGCAAACAGGCCCCGATTTTTTCCCGAGACCTGCCTTTTTCATGCAAAAGAATGAATTTTTATTTTTTTAGCAAAGACATATTTGTCTGATTTATGTCGGCATGCATACCATTTATTACTTCCTGTGTGTCGACACGCATAGCACTTATTACTTCCTGTGTGTCAGCACGCATAGCATTTCTTATTTCATTAGTATTTATTATTCTATCCATCCTGAGCAGCGTGGGATGCATCGCTTTCTTGATGGTTTTCTTGATGTTCTGTATCATCTTTAACTCCTGTAGAAAAAAAATAAGCCGAAGATGAAACACATTTGCTTCCGTCAATGCCTGCGTAATCGTATTCCCTTTTCCATCTTCTGTATTCAAATCAAGACCGTATTTAGATAAAAGTTCTACCTTCAGTTTTAAAGCTTTAAACTCAGAATCCTCTGCGTCTTGATACTCCGTTTGTGAAGCCTCTAAAACTAACAGATGCAAAACATTGTTACCCTTATAGCTTTTTGTATTTGGATCAGCGCCTATAGTTTTAGCTGCAATTAATCTAAGAACATAATCAATGTTATTCGTACTTTCATAGCCTACCCAGTAACTCCACCAGATCTGACGAAAAGAGCACTAAAAAAGTTTAATTTTTTCCGAGACATTAATTGCTGAGGATTATCTTCAACTTCATCCAACACCAACCTTAACACCTTGGTCAATATCAAATTGTATACCTCGGATGGCAAAACAGGCACATCTTTTTCCATACCAATTACGGTGCTACCAGACGTAAAGACAGCAACGAATAAAGCTAATTGAACAAACGATACGATATATTTTTTCATCATGTCTCTTCTTGTTGTTTCTTTAATAAATTTTTCAAAAAAGTTTATTACTTAACGATATATTCAAAACTAACAAATCCATCACTACGCGATGTTTCAACAAAGCCCAAGCGTGTGTAGAGCTTCTGCGCGGCAAGATTATCGGTACGCGTAACCAAGCGAATTTTTTTTGATCCCATAGCAATTAAATCATCTATCGCATAACGCGCAAGTAGTTCACCGTATCTTTTGCCCCGCATTTCAGCATGCACTCCAAGATACAGTATGCGGCCAGAGTCAGCACCTTCTTTATGGTAGGTAATAAAACCAACAAGCTGATTATTTTCACGCAATACTTTTATGCGCATGGTACCAGTGTACAAAGGATTAATATGAGGTGTACGATTTTTAAGTTTATAAATCACATATTCAGGTGCATACTCATCACGTGATGCATCAAGCCAGTACCAATCTTTTTTAAACATATCCAAAATTGGTTCTGTATCACGGGTAAAATCAAAATCATAGATTGGTGTTTGTGCGCGCGACGAGTAGTACCATATGCCACCACCAAAAGCAGCTACTATAACACTCGCAAGAATAATTTTTTTTGTTATTTTGTTCAGGATAATTTCTTTTGTTTTCCGTCTTCGTTCTCACTACGACGTGATTATCACGCCATAGCACGTTACGTGCGACGGCGGATGTATACAACTTCATGCAACGTAAGCCCCTTTGCAGGTGCAGTTGGCAATGGATTATTCGGATTTTTTAAATTCAGTATCTCTTGTATATACTCTACTGTCATTGCATCTGATGTTGCAACTTTTATTGCAGCACCAACGATACGTCTAATCATATGATGCAAAAAACTTGAGCCAGTAAATACGATGCGATACGCGCACCATTCTGGCATATATTCTACCACTATACTATTGATCGTACGCACTTTACTTGGCACCTCAGAATCAGCTGAACAAAATGAGCTAAAATCATGCGTGCCCACAAATAATGCCAAAGCTTTTTGCAGCACTGATATATCAATGCTCTTTTGATAATATGCGCCAAAACGTTGGATGAAAGGAGATGGTTGTTCTACAAAGATATGATAATGGTATATTTTGCGTTCGACATTATAAAATGGATGAAAATCATCTGGCGCCACGGCGAGCGACCGAATGACAATATCAGGTGATATTCTGTTGTTCCACGCATGCAGCATTCTTTCTGGATCTGCAACCAGATCAGTGTGAAAGATTGCCACTTGCCCATGTGCATGAACACCTGCATCAGTACGTGATGCGCCGGTAATTTTTATACGTGAACCAAAGACATGATAAAAAGTTTGTTGTAACGTGTGTGTTATGGATGGCAGTGTTTGTTGAAACTGCCATCCGTTATAATCAGTACCATCATACGCGACGATTATTTGGTATTTCTGCATGATAAGACTCGTTCGTGCTGAGCCGACTTCGCCAAGGCTTCGTCGGCCATAGTTCTTCGCTACAGTCGGGTTTACTTCTGAGTAGCTGCTTGCAGCATATCGAAGAATCGAAGTATGAACGGGACCTATCCTTCGACAGGCTCAGGACGAACGGTCCGTTTTGATACTTCTTCTTACGCGCGCTTACGCATACCTTCATTTAAAATACGCTTACGCAATCTGATTGCGATAGGCGTTACCTCGATCAATTCATCAGGGCGAATCCATTCCATGCAACGTTCAAGTTCCATTTCACGCGTAGGCGGTAATTTCACTGCATCATCAGTACCAGATGCACGCATATTGGTAAGTTTTTTACCCTTACACGGATTAACCGTTAAGTCATTATCACGCGAATGCTCTCCGATAATTTGACCTTCATATACCTTATCAGTCGGTTTGACAAATAAAATACCACGTGCTTGTAATCCATCAAGAGCATACGCAGTAACCGTGCCCGCTTCCATAGAAACCAAAGATCCCTTGGTACGCACCGGAATATCACCTTTGTATGGTTGATAATTCAAAAAGTTCACGTTAAGCAAACCGGTACCACGTGTATCGGTCATAAATTGACTTCTAAAGCCGATCAATGAACGTGATGGTGCTTCATACTCAAGACGCACACGTCCATCATTAAAGGTAACCATGTTCTTCATGATTGCTTTACGACGACCAAGGTTTTCCATAACGGCACCTTGATATTCAGTTGGCACATCAATCACTACAAATTCAATAGGTTCATTTTTTACCCCATCGATTGTTTTATAAATAACTTGTGGCGCTGAAACTTGTAGCTCAAAACCTTCACGACGCATCTGTTCAATGAGTACACCAAGATGCAATTGACCACGCCCAGATACTTTGAATACTTCAGGAGAATCGGTTGGTTCAACACGTAATGCGACGTTTGTTTTCAATTCTTTTTCAAGACGCGCTTTAATTTGACGCGATGTTAACAATTCACCCTCTTGTCCATTAAACGGTGAATCATTCACTGAGATAAACATACTCAATGTTGGTTCATCTACTGCAACGTACGGATATGGTTTTATCGCATCCGGAGTACAAATGGTACCGCCAATTGCAGGTGCATCAGTAAATCCAGTGACCGCAACAATATCGCCAAAAGAAGCTTCTTGTGTTTCTTTTTTTGCAAGTCCAACAAAGGTAAATAGTTTTGTAATTTTTGTAGGAGCGCTTACCATGTCATTTTTGCAAATTACCACCTGCTGACCAGGTTTCATTGTGCCATTAAAAATACGACCGATTGCTATTGGCCCCAAAAATTCTGAGTGATCAATATTGGTGATGAGTAATTGTAATGGTGCATCATCCGTTGAAGTTGGCGCAGGTACATATTTGATAATCGCATCAAAAATAGGTTGCATGGTCCCTTCACGTGCAGCGGGGTCAGATCCTGCAAAGCCCAATCTTCCTGAGCCGTACAATACCGGGAATTCTAATTGACTGTCATCACTGGCAAGATCAAAAAACAGTTCGTGAATGCTTTCTTCTGTGCGTTCAATGTCAGCATCTTTACGATCAATTTTATTGATAAGAACAATTGGTTGCAAACTTAATTGAAGTGCTTTTTGCAATACAAAGCGAGTACCGGGCAAAACACCTTCTGCCGCATCGACAAGTAGAAGGAACCCTTCTACCATTTGCAAGGTACGTTCTACTTCACCACCAAAATCAGAGTGACCTGGTGTGTCAACAATGTTAATAACCATGTCGCCAAGTAAAATTCCGGTATTTTTTGCCAAAATGGTTATCCCTCGTTCTCTTTCAAGGGTATTTGAATCCATTACGCGATCTTGACCATCTTCTGCGATGGTGCCTGATTGACGTAATAATTGATCGACCAAGGTTGTTTTACCATGATCCACGTGAGCAATAATTGCAAGATTTCTGATATGAGAATGTTCTAATTTAGCCATGTCCACCATCTCCATAAAATTAAATAGTTATATAATTCATATTTCAAACAAAAACAAGGTGACTTCCATACGCATTAAGCGACTGTTATCACCTTGTTGTTATACTTTTACATCAAATTAAGGCCTGTCCGCCGTAAGGCTGGATTATGCAAACTGCGCGGTATATGGTAACAAAGCCATAGTACGAGCTTTACGGATTGTTTTTGCTAGTTCTCGCTGATGAAGGCTACAGGTGCCTGAAATGCGAGAAGGTAAAATTTTTGCACGTTCAGTTAAAAAATTCTTTAAGAAAGCAGTATTTTTATAGTCCATGTTAATTGACTGGTCTGTTCTGCTGCAGAATCTACAGGTCTTTACCAAGTTGCCTTGGCCACGACGAGTTCGCTTTTTAACTAAGCGAGCACTAATTTTTAATTTTATTTTTTTTGTCATTTTTAATACCTAATATACCGTATTTAATTATCACTTTATCACTGTGTTGCTGAATTAGCAGCACTCATCTTCGTCTATATCCATATCATCACGTGACGATGAAGAATCAACCGCTGAGATCAAGCCTTCAATTTTTTTATGCTCTTTTATTGAGCTACGTGCATCGCTTGCATCAGGAATTTCTTCAAGTGACTTTGGACGATGATATTCAAGTGATTGGTGTGGATCAAGCTTACTTGTCAAATGACGCATCACAATATTGTGCAATTTAATGGTGAAAAGAGACTTGAGATCATTCAACACCGTTGAAACTTCTGGTAGTTCAAAACGGGTCAAAAGATAAACGCCATAACTATTTTTTTCAACTGGGTAACAAAGTTTATATTTGCCCCAACGTTCAAATGAGATCAATGCGCCTTTTGATTTTTTGATCGCATCCTCAATATGCCTTTGGATGCCAGTAATTTCATCTTGCGTAACTTCTGGCACAGCAAGCATAAGGATTTCATATTTTTGCATTCTGGAAAACTCCTGGAACTAAATGGAAGTGTTTATTTTATAAGACACTACAGAGCGACCATCGCTCTGTTTAGTAGCTTAAAACAGGATAACCGGACGGTACCCCGCCCGCCATCGTACTCTTCATAGGTTCCTTCTTCACCAAAGGGCTTCAAGGAACTAATTCGCGACGGCTGGATAAAAAAAGCTTACAATTAAAAGTACCAGAAAAACTAAAAAAGGCTAGTCTTTCTGGTACTTCTTATTACTTTTGCACTAAATTATGCTAATTTCTGTTGTCTGTGAACAATACGACCGATAATTCTGAAATGGTCTTTGCCGCGCACCAATGCGATTGGTGGTTGTTTATGGTTCACTGATTCAAGAACGATGAAATCTTCAGTATAAGTTACCTGCATGATTGCTTTCATCGGGGTATCATTACCATATTCAACTGCCGCGATGTCACCAGAGCGAACCCAAACTTCAGGAGAGATGATTAAGAAATCACCTTTCACAAAGGTAGGCGCCATGGCATTGCTTTCTACATACAATGCAAACATTGCTGCATCATTTGAGTTAAGCGCAGGGACAAACTCATCTTTATGGCCAGTTGTAATCTGCATTAATTGATTGTTATACGGTGATGGGTTTGATGGAATTTCTCCCACTACAGGAACCACTTGCACCTTTAACTCAACATCTGATTTCTCAGGCATGCTGACATTTTTGTCAATATTGTCTGTGCGTTGACGACGCTCTGCAAATAAATCAATCGGACTAATTTCAAACGCTTGCGCTAGTTTACGCAATGAATCTTCATTCCAACGGCGTGTGCCGTTCTTGATATGGGTTAGATAGCTTTCTGACATACCTGTCTTCTCTGCTAAAATCTTGGTTGTCCAACCTTTTTCTCTGAGTAACTCTTTTACTCGTAACTGTGTTGATGTTGAAATCATAACACTCCTCCTAACAATTTATGGTTATTCTAGTATACTTATAATCACTGCCTTAATTCTAATTGTACTCAGAACAACAAGTTTGTCAAATGGAAAATGGATAATTTTACAATGAGAAAGATTAAAAAGCTCAATTTTAATAAAAATTACTATGAAACTGCCGCCTGGGAGGCCCAATCGGTGGTCTGTGGCATAGATGAAGTCGGTAGGGGTTGTTTGGCAGGTCCCCTGGTTGCCGCAGCCGTAATCTTGCCTATTGGTAAAAATAGCCGGCTTATCAAAGATTCCAAGCTCATGGAAGCCCCAGACAGGGAAAAGGCCGCACAATGGATCAGAAAGCACTGTAGATACGCGATTGGCATTGTCCATAACCGCCTTATTGACCAGCATAATATCTACCAGGCTGACCTTATAGCCATGAAAAAGGCCTTAGTCAACCTGTTGGCCATCTGTCCCCAGGTTCCATCAGCCATTTTGGTGGATGCTATGCCGTTACAATTAGCAGATACCAGTTTTAAAGATATTCCCCTGCATTACTTCCCCTTTGGCGAGAGTAAATCAAGTTCAATAGCTGCTGCCTCGATCATAGCAAAAGTAACGCGCGACGCGCTTATGACCAAGTTTGACCTAGCCTTTCCTGGGTATAAGCTCAAGGACCACAAAGGATACAGCACCAAAACGCACAAGGCTATCATCAGAGAGCACTCACATACGATTATTCATCGCATGAGCTTTTTGGGACGCATACATGAAGAAATAAGTGACAAGCAAGAACAACAGACCTTTTTGTGTGAGGAAGTACGTGTTGAAACAGAACAGTCAACCATTTGCTGAAATCATTGAAAGCTCATTGCAAAATTGGCTTGCGCAAAGTTGGGAATGGGATAAGTTCCCTCAATTCGGTTCAATTGTAACCACTGAATCAAACAAGCGCATTTTATTTGGTATTATTCATCAAGTACAAACCGGTTCAATGGACCCGATACGGTATCCGTTTCCCTACAAAAAAACAGAAGAAGAATTGCGCCGTGAACAACCACAGATTTTTGAATTTTTAAAAACAACTTTTTCTTGCCTGACACTTGGTTACCAAGAAAATGGAAAGATTAATTATCTTGTTGCACCCGAACCACCAAAAATACACTCATTCGTTGCCCCTATTTCTGGCACACTCGCAAAAGATTTTTTCAGTTCACATAATTACTTGCACATATTATTTGGCATGGCGAATGGTATTGGCAATATCGATGAGCTGTTGCTTGCGATACTCAAACAGCATGTGACGCTCAATATTTTGTCTGAAGATTCGCTTGATAATTTTATGCAGCGTTATTCACTGTTGATTGGCAATGATTATCGCCGCATTAAATTGTTTTTGCAGCGTGCACAGCCGATTGTGGAAATCTGAGCAAAATTACGTAGCTTTGTTTTTTTAAGACAAAGAATTTGCCACAATAAGCATATGCTTGTGAAATATGTGCAGTAATTATATCGAGATTGCTCAGTTGATCTTCAAGAGATGACTTTGTCATGAACAACAACCAGCTTTTAACTTTTTAACGCCATAGGTAAGACCTCCATAAGCTCCAAGAAAACAATATACACAAAACAGTGCAACGAATACGCGAAAAACAGCAATAGTTGGGTTGAGTCCTCTTGCTGGACTCCATTCTCCCCAAGAAGTGTAAAGATACGCTGAGCCAGCGCTACCCAATAAACCACAAGTAGTTCCGCCAATAGTAGCCAAACTACCTATTGCGCAATTGATCCTTGACGATTTTAAATCGTCTTGCATCCCATAAATAGTTGGAATACAGACACTAATCAAAGTGATAAAGATTAGAATTTTTTTCATAGTGATCTCCAGGTGTTTTTTGAAAACGTTAAACAATTTTTATTTTTCCCATAGTTTAACCATATTCAGATTATCTGCAATAGCGCAAATCGGGTGTAAACAAAAGTGTTGGTTAATGTAACGATACAAACTTATTCAACTGGTTAATTACGTTAATAATAAAGTTAAAAATGCTTGAAATATAGGGAGCCGCCGACCCAGCCTTCGCCAAGGCTTCGGCGGGCACGGCAAACGGCCGAGAAACGGCCGACAAACAGCCGACAAACCGCCGAGAAACATAAAACAGTATCAAACGAATAGAAAATTGGGCAAAGTACTTGAAAGGATTCAACAAGAAGATCTAACAATTTAAAACAAAGCATCTTGTTTTTTGAAGTTTAGATCCATAATTGTCTAGATCGAACTCACACCGACTAACCGCTCTTGTTTGCACTCCCAACAAAGAAGAACAGCCGATTGTAGAAACAGCATCGTAAAGAATTGTTCGTAGATCAATAAAAAGACCCAGCGCTATGACTGAGTCTTTTCTATTTTTTTATCTAAAAAGATTATGAATTAAAGGCCTTAAAGTCGACACCAATAGCCTGATAAATTTTATAAATTGCAGCATAAGTAATCTGCATAATTACTGAATCAGCATAATGTGGAGTCAGTGCACGTTGCACATCAATAAAGCCAATATCTTCTTTGCTAAATCCAAACTTTTCTGCGGCTTCATGCGCCAATTGATAGGTAAATACCCCGCCTGCAATTATTTTTTCTAATTGATCAGGAATTTCCTTAATTTTTTTGAGCTCTTCTTTTGATTGTTCAGTGTCCACATTCTGTGCCGCTTGTTTGACAATATCACGAGCCTCTTCTTGTGGTATTACCTTTGTTTCTCCCGTTACACCAAACGTTTGAAGGTAGAGAAAGTTGTAGAGAGCTTCATTGATTCCAGCAAGCTCTGGTTTATCTGCTTGTGCAAGAATATAGTCAAGGGTGAATTTTTGTGTGCCCGCGTATGTGGCAGGATAACCATATTCCGGCACTATACTTTTTGATATTGGTAGCGTGATGGCAACCATCTCTCGCCATGCCAATATGATATTTTCTTTCTTGTCTCTAATGTGGTTAAAATCTTCTTGATGTTTTTTTGTCTCTTCCAATATTTTACTTTTTATTTCAGCAAGTTCTTCTGGACTACGCTTAATTTCAACCATGGAAAATAAAAAAGTGCTTGACGTGATGATAAGAATGAGAGAAATTTTTTTTAACATACATACCCTTTTTTTGGAACAACATTGAAATAGTATACGCACTATATATAGCATTCATTTTTTTAAAAAACAATGTGGCCCTTGCCTGTCCGCCGTAGCTGGTGAGCTAAGGCTCACTATTTTAGCGAAGGAGGAAGTTTTAATTCTCGGACCACATTTTATTTTTTTATAGAGTTTTTTGGTTTTATCAAATACTATACAGGCAAAACATTACTTAGGTTGTTCATTCTCGATTTTCTCGACAAGCGCCTTCTCATTCTCATTCGCATTAAGCGCCTTTTCTGCAGTCTTCTTGCCACAGTATGAGTAGGTTTTGTGAGCATCTAAGTTCTTTTCACTGAAAAAAGCTGTGTCGCATTCGGAACACATGAAATTTTTCTTTCTTGGTGTGTTAGAAGTGAATCGTGCAGACGAATAGTTCATGCCCTGTGCAGCAGGAATAAATGCAGCAGCTAAAGCGATGATGGTGAAAAACTTTTTCATGAGAACTCCGTGTGATTTAAAATTTAAAACGTTAAAATATTTCTACTGCACTCTATTTGCCGCAATGATTATCGCTGCATTAAATGTTTTTACAGCGTGCACAGCCAATTGTGGAACAACATACTTTCAGAAAAAATTATGGAATTATTAAATGGAAGCGCATCATACACTCAACAATAAGCTTTCTGACATCACGTGGTAACGCAGACAAATTACCCTCTGCATGATTGCATAATAAAAGTATCATTTTTGCTTGTTGATCGGCAGGGAGTCCATCACAAAACTCAATTTTTAAAAGCGCGCTATCTTTTTTAGTTAATTCAAAGCCGTAATTCAATAATTGTTGTATGAAGTTACGCTTATCATCAATAGATACCCCTCTGGCCACAATTGCTGCTCCCAAAGCAGAGTATCCATTAATGCGAGCATCCATACATCTACTTAACCCACCCTCAAATCTACTTAACCCATCCTCAAGGGTAAACACCCCTTTTAGGCCCATCTGATTATCTTTTTCATGATATTTTTGGTAATAACAATAAGATAAAAATCTAGCGGGATACTTGTTCTTTTCAGGTTTTTTTCCCTTTACAATATTATTAAACGCCTGACAAGCATTCATTGGAAGCATAAACGGAATTAAATAATGATTTACTCTAAGGCGCTCAAGGTCCGTAGCATCTTCATCAGTCATTGGGCTACTGCTAAGACGTGCATTTGGATCTTCTCTTAGAATCAAACCTTCTATGTTCAACTCTTGCTCAAAATAATACTTACTTAAATCTTGTATTTGCCAAGACTCTTCAGGCGCTTGGATAACAACTGGTGGAAAAATATTGGAGTATACTCGAGAAAAAATATTTGAAACTGATTCATATAAGAAGCCAGCAGCCTCTCCTTCCATGCCCTGTGCAGCAGGAATAAATGTGGTTGCGAATGCGATGATTGTTAAAAACTTTTTCATGAGAACTCCGTGTGATTTAAATTTTGAAAACATTAAAATCTTTATTAATTTTAAGCGGCTTGTGTTTTTGCACCTGCGATATGCGCAGCAATTGCATCAAGGTTGGTAAGTTGATCTTGCAAATGTTGCCTATAATTCAAACCAGCTTTGAAAGTTTTGATACCGTATGGAATAGTTTTGTAAGCAATAAATGGTAATACACCAACAACAAGGTATCGTATTCCTTCGCGAGAACTATAATATCCCCACTCTAATTTACTATGTGCATACAATAAAGGTGCCCAAGGTATAATTGCTGGCATACAAAATGGTGCTACAAATATTGGCGGTGTACCGATAGATAGACTATAAGCCATAGCACAAGCAGCTATTATATTTGATACCCCATATACTGCTGACAATGCGCCTTTAGTAATCTGTGCCCAATCTTTGTTATTATCGCCCATAGCTTCAAGCTTTCTGGCAACATCTGTTTTTGCATCAAGCGCTACCTGTTGTAATGCGTCAATACTTTCAGATGGCAACGCCTGAACATCAAGGATAGCTGCTGGATCTGGTAGCCCATATACTCCTGCTAAAGCGTCTTGAGCAATCTTAGCCCAACCCTTATTCTTATTACCCAGGGTCTTAATCTCTTTATTAACAGCAGTCTTTACATCAAACACGATTTTTCGTAACGCAGCAATGTCTTTAGCGGGAAGCGTAAGCGCATCAAATGCCAATTTAAATCCTTCAACGTCTACATTCTTGATTAATGCGACAAGATGATCGTACTTCTTTTGCACATCTGCAGGCAAACTTGCCTCCATGCCCTGGACAGCAGGAATACATGCACCAACTAAGGCGATAAGGATAAATAATTTTTTCATAACAACTCCATATTGTTTCAATCTGAAAATATCAAACTATTTCTATTCTCCCTTAGTTTAGCAGGTTTTGACCTATCTGCAACCGGTAGGGACCAATATGTGTCAGTAGGATTATTATGGGCCGTTCGTACTGAGCCCGTCGAAGTATAGGCCCAACCCTTCGACGGGCTGACGTCGCAATGACGAACAGATGGCAAAAAAATTGTATTTCAGCTATACTAAAGCCATATCTTGCTTTTTAAACACCATAAGGATCTCTATGTTCAGTTTTATTAAAAATAAGTTACAAAAAATCTACTCTGGCTTTACCAGCAAACTTGCATCATTATTCGGTCGCACCACTATTGATGAAGCTACCTTAAAAGAACTAGAGATTTTATTATTATCCGCCGATACTGGCATCAAGACAACTCGCTCCATTATTGAGCAACTCAAAACACAATGCAAATCCGGTCAGCTACAAGAAGGTGAAACACTACGCACCGCGCTTGCACCTATTTTAACCGGTATTTTAGATAAAGCTGGTACCACATCAGTTAAGAATGTACCAATTTATGTACTTGTCGGTATTAATGGCAGTGGGAAAACAACCTTAGTTGGCAAGCTGGCATACCAATGTGTGCAAGAAGATAAACGGGTCTTATTAGTCGCCGCCGATACTTTCCGTGCTGCTGCACCAGAGCAACTGACACAATGGGCCAAAAAAATTAACGTTGATATTGTACTTGGTCAACCAAATCAAGATCCTGCTTCAGTCGTTTTCACCGGGTGTGAACAGTTTAAAAATGGTGCATATGATGTTCTTATTATTGATACCGCAGGACGTTTGCACACCAAAACAAATTTGATGAATGAATTAGCAAAAATAAAAAGAACCATCGTCAAACAATTACCGGATCAAAAAATAATCACCCTGCTTACGGTGGATTCAATGCTCGGTCAAAATTCATTTGAACAGGCAAAATTATTTAAAGAATGCACCGATGTAAATGGTATTGCACTCACCAAAATGGACGGTACTGGCAAGGGCGGCATTGTATTTGCCATAGCCGATCAGTTGGAAATACCTATCGTCTACATTACGTTTGGTGAACAGATGGAACAGTTAAAGTTGTTTAATGCACAGGAATATGTTAAAGATCTTTTAGAACTTTCGTAAATATCTTTCTTAATATATCAAATGCACTATCACACTAAACAGAAGAACATTATGAAAATGAAAAAAATTTTTTTTGGAATCGCCTGCATACTAACACTCATCGCAGGCACACTTATACTGAGAACAGATTGGCAACGACATTCCACTTCTATACACACAACCATTGTACAGAGTTATGCTATTACCGATGTGCGTAAGTACCTTAAACCCACATTAAAACCTGAAGAAATTCTTATCGTCTTTGATATCGATAATACTATCGCGGAATCAGTTAACCAACTGGCATCCACGCAATGGTTCACTGCTATGTATACAATTAAGGAGCAATGTGGCATGACCAAAATGGAAGCAATTAAAGCGACATTATTACCTCTCTACTCTCTACTTGTAGAACAATGCCCATTACAACCGATTGAGTCAACTACCATTGGGGTAATTAAAGAGCTACAAGATAAAGGACATAAAGTGATGTCGTTAACAGTACGCTCACCAGAAGAACTCAAAACATGCACTGTCAGTCAACTCGCGCAGATTGGTATTGATTTTACTCGTAATGCTATTTACGGAAAAGATATTATTTTTAACCACAGCACACAGTACATACAAGGCATTCTGTTCGTTGATGGTGGCAATAAAGGTGAATGGTTATTGCATATACTCAAGCATATAAATTACATGCCAAAACAGATAATTTTTATCGATGATAAGGAATATAATCATCAAGCGGTTGAAAATGCCCTAGCACAAAATGGTATTGAGCATACCTGTATTTGGTATCGTTATTGTGATCCAAAGGTTGATGCTTTTGATCTTGCATTCACTGAATCAGCATTGCTAGATTTATGTCAACGGTATCCTGCGATACGCGCAGCATATCAAAAATGGCTGCACCCGTTTGCTGCATATAGTGATATGATAACTCATACATGCAAAGCTCCAGCATGAAGAAGGTAAAGAGAATTTTATGATAGAAAGTTACTGCATTACCGACATTCTTAAGCATATCGATACAGATATCAATCCAGAAGATCATCTTATTGTATTTGATATTGACAACACCATTGTAGAATCAGTTGATCAACTTGCTTCCACGCAATGGTTTGAAGCAATGATACAATTCAAAATGGAACAAGAATCATTAACAGAGCGTGAGGCATTAGAAAGAACATTGCCACTCAATTCTTTGCTCATACAACATAGCGTAATCCAACCGGTACAACTTGCCACAACAGTAGAATTAATTAAAAAACTACAAGATAATCGTCACAAAGTTATCGCCTTAACTGCTCGCTCATCAGAGCCACTGAAATCATGCACCATTGAACATCTTAAAACAGTAGATATCGATTTTACGCGCACCAGCATTTATCCTCAAGACATTGTATTTAGCCTGCGTACACATTACACGCATGGCATTATTTTTACTGATGGAGAACATAAAGGTAATGTGCTGCGTACTATGCTTGCTACGATCGGTTATACGCCAAAAAAGATTATTTTTATTGATGATAAGGAATATAATCACCACGCCATAAAAAGTGCATTCAAAGAAACAAACATCTCACATATCTGCATTTGGTATCGCTATTGTGCAGAAAAAGAAACCCAATTCGATCTTACGTTTACGCACGGCAGATTACTTTCTTTGTGTGAATTGTATCCTGAAGTAGATGCTACGTATCAAGCATGGTTAGGAACGGCTAAAAAACCTGGTTATGAGCCCGTATAATGCCAGGCTAATCCAGTAATCAAATAAATTCCGTACGATCCTCTTACCACGTCTTTCTTTTTGCTAACTTTGCTTTTTTCCATTTCAATTCATCGCGTTTCATTTGTTCGTGAAGCAGTTGTGCAATCTCTACATGACCTACTTTTTTCGCCATATGGAATGGCATCTGTTTGTTACAGTTTTTCCACCATACAGATGCTCCTGCAGCAAGCAATAACTTCACTGCTTCAATATCGCCCCTATCTGATGCAGCATGCAAAGGAGTACATCCAGCTGATGATTCCAGATTTACATCTGCTCCTGCATCAAGCAATACCCGTACCACTTCTGTGTAACCGTTCCGTGATGCTATAAATAACGGTGTTATGTCAAACATACCTTGATAATCTGGACTTATCCCTTCATCAAGTAAGACTTTTATGTGCTCATGGTCACCTAAATGCGCACATCGAAACAAATTAGTGACCTGCTCTGACACTCCTTCACAGCGATTTAAACCGTCAGTGACGCTCTTCATTCCAAACACAGAACCATTAAAAAAGATGATCGCGACAAACAAAACATGAAACATTTTTTGCATGATATGCATCCCTACATGATGAAAGATTAAACGATGTGACTTTTTTCGAATTATGTACTAAGAATAAGTCTTTTTACTGAAGAATCAATCGATTTTTTATAGGATTTTTTTATTCTATTTCCTGGGTTGCCACGCTTCGCTTATATGATGATCGGAGGAAGAATATTTTTTCTACTCATTTGTCACCCTATGCTCAAAATCATTAATCACCGGCGTATGCATTCCCTTAGGATGTCCTGTATAGGCAAGTACCGGAATTGCGATAGTAATATTTTCTTGGCGCAAGCGTTGCACAATAGCAAGCCGCACATCACTCGCAATATCCCATTGATCAAGTGTATAGATATCGCTTAAATAACCGCGGACCATAAACTTATACCCATATTCACCAAAATCATCCAAGCGAATAATTGGTTTAGGATTTTTCAAAACTTTTGGATGAGACTCTACCGTTTCTTGCAACAGTTTTTTAACGAATGAAGGATCATCCGTATAATGAATGGTTACGATAATATCATCGAATGCGATAAACTTGCGGACATAGTTCCAATTGATAAGCGAATGACTCACTACATATGAATTAGGCACAATAATCGTAGTACTATTCTTCCTACGGAGCACAACCGCACGAGGCGTAATTTGACGTACAACACCAAGCGTGTTTTCATCTATGCGAATATAATCGCCAATTTTTACTGGTCGCTGCACCAAAATAATAAAGTACGAAACAAAATCACTAATTGGTTCTTTTAAAATCCAACCAACACCAAGTGCTAATGCCCCAAGTACATAAAGGACTAATTCACCAAGGCCGACCATATGGAAACCAAAAAATATTGCAATGCCCACAATAATATAACGCCCAATACTGGTAACCGTATGCTGCACACCCATATCAATAAGGAGTAAATCAAAAATCTTATCCAATACAAAACGATTAATTGCATAAGAAACTACAAAGCCTGCCATGATAAATGCGATAAGCTGCAATATGGACAATACGGTGATGGGTGATTTTACTCCTGGTAAAAGCGATGTTGTAAACAATGGTATCAAGTCATCGAATGTTATTTGCCATTCCCAAATGTGTGCAACAACAAAGACACCAAGAAAACCTATCAGAATGAAAAGACCAATAATAAGTAGCCCGAACCATGTCTTTGCATGCGCAAAACGTTCACGCACCACTTCTTCATCACGTGCAAAAAAAACATGTGATGCCATTCGTTTGCTCAAGCCATATAACCAGACTAATAACATCATTAATAAGGAAGTGTACAAGACGCCGCGCAGAACGTATAACACCAAGCGACCAAATCCAACATACGGGTTACTCATGATAATTACCGCAATAACTAACAACAGCAGTAACACATAATAACGATCGACTTGTTCACGAATCCATTCCCAAAAAGCGCCCTTCTTTTCAATCAACCCCAAAATCTGTTCTTTGGATATCAAGAATATTAAAGCGATCTGAAAAATAATGAAATTTATGGCAAGCAATATGTTTGGTAATTCTGATCGATAATAATTGGTAAGCATCATGAAGAGCATGAACGCCTCACGGAAAAACACAATGGTAATAGTCGCATAGAGCAATACAGAAAAAACAATCATAAAGCGACGCTGAAATTCTTTGCTTAAAATAATGTAATCATGTTCAGCGTTAAAATTAATCATGTAATAGATAAAACGATTTACCACGAACAACAAATAAGGAATAGAGACTAAATAAAAAATGATGTAAAAATAAGGATCCAGTATCACCTGTAACATCAAAAAGGCAAATAACACAAGCCATGCCGCAATCACAACAAAATACTGATTTATAAATCCAAATATACTTGCCATAAACATACCAAACATACTCGCAAGTCCACCCCATTCCTTACTGCGTCGCAAGAGCAATTGGACAATGCTCGGTAGATACCATTTGAACAACGCAAGCAAAAGCAACAACAAGAATAGTTTCACTAAAAATAACAGCACATACGATGGATGCGTAAGTACTTCAAAGGTACCTATAATAAATGCTTTTATATTAAATTGACGTATATATAGTGCAACTTCACTGAAAAATGCTTCTACTTCAGGCACTATATTTTTAACCCCATCCCACGATATCGCGTATTCTGGACGACGCCAAGAAGAGCGTCTGGAATTAAGTTCAGTAATAATAAAATTAATTTGCCGCGTAACGTCTTCATAACTCGCAATAATTTCAGCATCAATAACACCAAGTTTTTTGATCAGTTCAATACGCTCTCTAATGACGTTCTCTCCTCGACTTAACGTTTCAAGACAGACTGCGTATTCTTTTGGCATAGCGCCAAACAGTTTATTTTGTTGAACTTGAATGGTATTGCGCAATGCATTAATAGCATCCAATATTTTTTTCTGTTCATTGAGCTGTTCATCTATCTCATTAAGCTTTGTTTTGTACAATGAAAGATTTGCTTGTGCATCTGCTTTTGGTTTATCATACTTTTGAATTTCTTGTGCAATTGCTTCTGTGGTAGCAAACTTATGCGCAAAAGATTCTTTTACTTGTACCTGTATTGCCAAATCATTTATTTTTGCGTCATTCAACGCATTTTGCACATCTAAAAACTTCTTGCGCATAGAAATCAAACGTATGTATGCATTAAGCGCACCAACCTGACAATAGCCCACATAAGAAGCGACCAAATTAGTTGGCTGGAATCGCCACTCATCTATTTCTGGCCCAAGAGAAACATTGTATCGCTTGCTTAACGTGATAAGCGATTTTTCTTTTTCATCTTTTTCCGCATCAAGTGCATTAATCTGTTGACGATAATTTTCTTGCAGCTTCACATGCTGTTGCTGCTTTTGAGCTAATGTATTTTTTGCGGCAGTGATATCTGATTCGGTAACGCGTATGGATGGTTTAATGCGACGTAATTCATCTTTGAGTATTGGCAACTGCTCTTGCACAATGAATTTTTTTGTCGCAATAAGATCTACCTTATGTTCTATTTCTTGCAGACGCAGTTCATCTAATTTTTGTCTGTTTTTGTATAATCGCTCTTCAAGATTAAGTAACTCAATAAGTTGCTGCGTGTGAGCACCATTTGCTGATCCTGCTTGCCCTTCGGACGATTCTTTGAGTGTTTTTTCCCGTTCTTCTAATTTTTGTTTATATGCTTGAGCTGCCGCCGTAACGCTTTGCTTGCGATGACCTAATTCAGTATTGGCATTTTTTTCCTGCTCATTCAATTGCACAAGTCGATATTCTTGGTCAATAATTGCTTTATCCAAATACTGTAGATCGCTGAATGAATAGTAGACCCGATAGTCTTTAATTTTGTGCTCTTTTTTAAATTTTGTGAACTCAAAGTCATTCAAATAATTAGTAAGCAACTGAACATGTTCATCTATCAAATCAATAATCTGAGCACGTACTGTCTTGAAATTTTTAAGTACTTGATAGAGCTCCGTTACAATGGCAAGCGTTTTTTCTAATACCGCATCACCAGGAGATTGCCTAAGCTCATTTTTAACACGTCGTGTGATCGCATCAGTCTCTTTTGTTTCCACCGCAAAAAGTTCTTCATACTCTTTTTGTTGCGATTCAAGATCCTTTTTTTCTTGTTCAAGCGTAAGACGCTCATTTTTTTTCTCATCAACCACATTTAAGAAAATTTTTTGTGCCGAAGGGATTAGCTTTTCACTTGCCTTTTGTAGCAAATCACCGCCATAGACACCGCTTACTGAAACCAACATTACTGATAAAAAAATATATTTGAAAACTTTCATCGCGCCCTATTTTTAATTAAAAAGTGAATAGTCTTTAACGAATTCACCCGTACATGTTCTGTTATACACTGATGCAACCATATATCTAATTCTTTTTCACTCTCTAAATCTAATGTTTCATCGCACACGCTGTCAATAGGCATACGCACTAATCGATCAAAGATTGGTCCCTGCATTTTTTGCGTGTACGGATATATGCCCAATATGGTTAATAATTTGAATAAAAAAAGTTTTTTATACTGAATAGATGAGGTATGCATATGGGTAGAATATAAGTCCATCAATAAATCGAAAACGCCATTCACGCAACTATTCACGGGTATAAGCTGACAACAGAGTTCAAGCACATGATGCAAGAACAAAATATCTTGCCGCGCTAATGCCATTGGCATTTCGTGAATGTTCATATCATCAACAATATAGAACGCATGCTTTGGTCGCATGCGATAGTGCACCAACGCACCAAGTACCACTTGATTGGAATAGACGACCCCATCAACACGGCCATATTTTTTATCCAATAATGCAATTTTACCAGTGCGTGAAAAAAAATGACTTAAAATAATACCTACGTTCTGTTCCACAATTACCACATCCAGGTTACTAATTTTCGTTCAGATGATATCCTACCGCAATATTCACCAAACAGCCAGTATGTCTATCTATAATTTTTATAATTGTTTCTTTTTGGTCTATTGAAAAGATACAATTAATTTATAAATAAAAAAACAAAGTAATTATGAAAAGGACATGCGTAATGAAGCACATTAATTGTATGTATGCATTTGCTGTTTTTATACTTTTTTTTGGCATTATACCCATAGATGCTGAAATAAAACCACCCAAACTAACCGTCATTATTGTCGTAGATCAATTTGGCTACCATTATATCCCTAAGCTATACCCTCACCTGCAATATGGGCTTAAAACTTTAGTAGATAAAGGCATAGTATATGAAAATACCTACTTGCCACATGGTATGCCAGCAACCGGAACAGGACATACCGGTTTTAATACCGGCACCTATGCAAAAGACCATGGCATTATTGCCAATGGATGGATAACGCCAAGCGGTGAAAAAGTAGCATGTGATGATGATACTGCAGAACGTGCAGCAGTTTTTTCTGCAAGCGGCTTTTACCCTTATGGTAAATCAGCGCGTAACATTATGGTCAATGGTATTTCAGATCAATTTATGCTCGCATCACAACCAAACAAACCACATCTTGTATTTGGTCTTTCTTATAAAAGCCGCGCAGCAATTTGTACCGCAGGCCAACTTGGCAAAGCATTTTGGTTTGATAAAGAATCCGGTCTATTCACTTCCAGCAAAGCGTATTATGATAAACTTCCTCAATGGATTATAGAATTTTCGCAAAAACAACAACCCTTCGTGAAAAACTGTGCATGGCAACTCATGTATCCTGAGACAAGTGAAGCATATAATTTTTACCATATTCGTAATTATACCTACGCAAATCGTCCCTATAGTTCAATCAATACCTTAACATGCGTAACAAATGATACCGTTGATAAAAAACGTGATTGCTTTTCCACGTCTCCTCATGCAAACAAATTCATTTTTGATCTCGCATTCAGTTGCATTGACACGCAGAGCACCGAAAGCCCGAACAGTAACATGCTGGTATGGGTATGTGTGAGTAGCCTTGATAAATTAGGTCACACCTATGGCACTGAAGCGCTCGAAGCGATTGACATGATTTACCATTTGGACAAACAGTTACAAGATTTTATGGAACAGATTGCGACAAAATTTGATAAAAAAGATGTGCTCTTTGGACTCACTGCAGATCACGGTAGCGGACAAATTGTTGAATTAATGCACGATCGTGGTTTAGATAGTGCACGACGTATATCAGCTTCTGACCTACTGCGATCACTCAACCAGTACCTTAAAAAAACACATGATGTTGACAACTGTGTGCTGAAAATAAAACAACCGCATTGTCATCTGAACATGAAAGTATTTGATACGCTTGATCGCGCATTGCAAGAAAAGATTATGCAGAGTATCAAGACATTCCTTCTGCAACAACCGGGTATCAAGCAAGCGTGGACATATGATGAGTTGTATACTTTATCATTTGATCCAAACCAACTTGAAGACTATTTTAAGCAACAGTTATTCAAGGGACGCAGTGGACAACTGATCATGCAAACCTATCCTTATGTCATCATTACCGATTTTCCAAAAGGATTATCACACAAAACTCCTTACGAATATGACACACATATACCTTTGATATTGTACCAAGCGGGACAAATAGAAGGGAAAAAAATTTACCAAAAAGTATGGGGCTTGCAGCTTGCCAATACACTCGCACAGATTTTACGGGTACAGAAACCATCTGCTTCTACGTTTGATGCATTACCGGGTATTTTTGACAACTAACTATACTCACTTCAAAATATCCAACGACCAATCAGAAAATTCTCCTCGTTGGGCTTTATAATTACCAACAAAGGCAATCATAGCAGCATTGTCGGTACAATACTGAAAAGATGGCACAAAGAATGGTATCCCCTTACGCGTACACAACGCATGCAACCGTTCTCTGATATATTTGTTGCATGCAACACCGCCGACAAACGTCACCGCTTTCATCGTGGGATGCTGTTTCAGCGCAAGCACAAGTTTTTGTTCAAACACATCAGCTATGCACACGAGTAGTGAGCTAGATACCTGTTGCTTCAATGCTACATCTTTATTGATAAGTGTTTTGGCTTTCATGTCATACGCATTTCTTTTCACCAAATCATACAACACCGCAGTCTTAAGACCAGAAAAGCTAAAATCAAGCGTATGGGGATTAGGACGTGTGTAATGGAAAAAATCTTCAAAACCGACTTCACGCGCAAGCCGTTCAATGACAGGACCTCCTGGATACGGAAGTTCCAACAATTTTGCAATTTTATCAAATGCTTCACCCGCTGCATCATCACAGGTGGCGCCAAGCACATCATAATCACCAAAATCTTTCATGCGGTATAAAGACGTGTGCCCACCAGATGCGGTAAGACACAAATGCTCAAAGGGAACCTTATGTTCCAAAAAAGCGGAAAATGCATGACCTTCTAAATGATTGACTCCAATCAATTTTTTATTCTGTGCCCATGCAATCACTTTTGCAAAACAGACACCGACCAACAATGAGCCAGGCAATCCTGGTTTGTTGGTAACCGCCACCACATCAACCATATCAAAATCGATAGACGCAGACTCTAACCCTGCGCGCACAATAGGCGTTATTTTTTCCAACTGAGAACGGGACGCAAGCTCTGGCACTACGCCGCCAAATAATTTATGGAGTTCGGTTTGGGAAAATATAGCATTTGAAAGAATACCACGTTCGCTATGGTATACAGCTGCTGCAGTTTCATCACAAGAAGTTTCTATGCCAAGAGTAATAATTGGTTTGCTCATAACACGACTTTATAACGTTGGCGCGATAAGCGTACGTTGACCAATTTGCTTAATTACGTGTTTCAGTGGCGCATGAATAGCGTCAGAATTGAGTGATGCAAGTTGCAGCTTAATAGAACTTTCATATAAATTTTCAGCTGATCCTGCTAATTCAACAACGTCAGGTTTAATGGTTATCACAGGCAGTTCAAGCAATGTTCCGCCACTCAACCCTTCAATATATTCAGGAGAATATAAAACGATAATCGCTTCATCAGGAATTCTATGCGTGTTGAGTGTTAACTGTTTTTCTTTAATCTTCCAACATAGCTTTTTAGACTCTTCATTCTCTTTTTTTTCATTCGTTAATTTAAGCTCATAATATTTGTACGGCTTACCTGCAGGAACACAAATATAGTCAACTGTTTGTTGATCCAAGAAATCATTTTTCTTCAGCTCATATCTGATCGATTCAGTCACTAATAATGAAAATTTATACACGTTTTTTTGTTTTGGTAAATCAAACGTAACTTTTTTTGTACCTTCATGCACTTCACACGGTATCGTTTTGCCCATGTGATATATGCGCGGTACTGGCACAGATGCAATAGTTTGTGGGAATTGGAAGGCGCCAAGGATAAGTGGTGTTGCGGGTGGATTTGTTTTGCCGTTTGCAGCGGTGAATAGAGACAATGCTACAAGAAGCGCAGCGTATTTTTGCTTGTCCGCGGAGAAAGTATAGTTCATCATGAGTGTGTACCTTTATTTTTTGGGTAGTGATAACAATAAGCACTAGTACTATCGTAGGATACCCAAACGAATAACTTTTTTCAAATGATCCGTGAATTAAAGGTAAATGTGCGTACGTGAACTTAAAAAATAGGGAAGCATAACGCAAGGAGTTAAGAACGCCCTTACCCTATGTCTTGATTTTAATCGAGCGAATTCTATTATTGCATTGCTCCTTCAAGCAACTGCCTTATTTCTTCTATTTTGCTTACAATTTCTTCACCGGCTAAATTTAAATTTGGATGATAAAAATGTATCGTATTTTCGACATAAACTTTAAACCTTTCAAGGGTCAATTTATCTGGAATCCCACCATATTCAAGCAATAGTTCAACTAACGTTTTAATCCTTTGTAAAGCTTCTTGTACATTATAAGGTTTATAAGAAAATATTTTAATTAAAGGCGTATCTTCATTAAAACCTAAAGATGGTAGCATGCCCGTAGGCCTTTGCACAAAATTTACATCAGCCCCATAACTAATAAGTTTTTTTATATCATCGATCAGTATTTGTATATCGTCTGCATCATAAGATGCGATCAATTTAAGTAGCATTCTAGACTGAATAAGATAATTTTTTGCAATATTTGCAACAGTTGTTGTTCTAAACTCTTGAGCAACCGTTGCAGTATCTAGGTCAAACTTCTTCGCGAGCACATGTACCAGTTTTGTAAAATCTTTAGGGTTGTCATAGTTCACTCCTCGTAAGGCACCTACTTTGATTGCCTTAATTGCTTCTTCAAGAGTATCACTTGCAGCTAAAGCCTTCCTGATAATTTCATTACGAACATCTTCTGGTAAACCCATTATATTTTGTGCTTCCATGCCATACAGCTGGCCTGCTGCGCATACGATTGTGAATAATAATGCTATTTTCTTCATACTCTCTCCTTGTCCGTCCGAAGCTTTATGCGACGGCGGATAGATTCCTGAGTAGAACCCTCCACTCATTTTCAGTATTGCAAATAGAAAATATAAAAAGCAAGAAAAAGTTCAAAGAAAGCTTTGGTATAAAGTAAAAACAGGTATAAAATAGACGAAAATTCTTTTATGAGAGCCTCAAATCCTAAAAACCATGAAAACAAACAGCCTCTTCTACCCATTTACGAGCCCCTCTTGCCAGATCCAAAGCCTAAATATATACTAGTACTAACTTGAATCTCTCAGTTTTTTTGGTGGTTATACCACCCCCTTTTTCTCCATTAAAAAAGTAAGAAGCACCTGTCCTTTGTAGCCTTTGGCGAAAATAGGAACGTTAAACGCGAAAGAAGTATATGTTTAAATCAATGTATAAAAAAGTATGTTCCTTCCTCAAGAACGAACGCTGCCCACGTAGACTTGCATTTTCAGTATCCTTAGCAGTATTTATAGCCTTCTCTCCTTTTGTCGGCTTCCACACCGCCATGGTTTTCTTATTTTCCTGGCTATTCGCACTCAATGCAGCGGTCTTATTGGCTATATCCATGTTGATCAACAACCCATGGACCATGGTACCCATTTATGCAGCAGATCATGTGGTAGGTGATCACCTCTTTTATTTATGCGGTATTGATGGTATGAACCTTAACCCTGACTGGGTTTGTAGTTTAAATGAATGGATTGCCCACTATACCGGTTTGGAAGGAATTTCATTCTGGGCATTTTTAGCAGGTGGTAACGTACTCAGTATAGCGCTGGCCATGACCATATACCCCATTATTCATTATATCTCTAGGCGACATACCAATTTTAATCGGCAAATTTAATAGGCAAACAACGTGAAAACAGTAGCTCAAAATAAAAAAGCATTTCATGATTATGAAATCCTGGACAGGATTGAAGTAGGAATCGTCTTAACCGGCGATGAAGTTAAATCTTTACGTGCTGGCCAAGCATCATTGGCAGGCTCATTTGCGCATGTAAAACAGAGTGAACTGTTCGTAGTCAATGCGCACATTACTCTGTACGACAAAGCCTACATAAAGGGCGAAGAACTGGTAAGGCGAAGCCGCAAATTGCTTCTGCATAGACGTGAATTAAACAAACTTATTGCCATGATCTCCCAAAAAGGGGTAACCCTTGTCCCTCTTTCTATCTACTTTAATGATCGTAATATCGCCAAAGTCGACCTGGGCGTATGCAAACATAAGAATGCGCCAAGCAGGAAAAAGGAACTCAAGGAACGAGATATTACCCGTCAGACGCGCCGTGAAATGAAGGGTGAGTAGTTTACCTTCAAGCTATAAAAAACTCCTAAAAATAAAGCTTTTTCTCCTTGGAGTTTAACACGACCCAAATCTAATTATTGACAATTTGTAAAATTATTCTGTAGAATTAATAATGTCTAGAGCTGAAATATCAGTTAATAAACATACTGTTACAGAGGGATACTTGGTGAAAAAGACTCTTTTGCTCGCACTCAACATATCCGCATGCATGACCAATACGGCATTACCGATGGAATTGCCGCCCACCTATGTGCCCCATTCGGCAAGCACCTATGTCATTGCTACTGCACTTGTTGCAAGCATGTATGGCGCATCACAGCTATACGCCACCTATTCCAATCCCCTTCCTCTGACTATCACCTTAGAATCAATAGATGCGTTAACCTGTACGCCAGCACCAAACAATGCAGATCGCACCAACAAAGCCATTCCTTGGCACACACTCGTTGAACAAATGCAACAACACACACTGCCTCAAGAAACAATCATGCAGGTTGAATCTGACGACGTTAAAACCATCGACCTACAAAAAGGCATTGAACCCAAACCAGAACATGATACCGTTTTTGTCTTTTCACGTGGATTTGCAACCCGTGGCGGGCTTATAAGCGGTACTCCATTGGCAGACCGTTATCAGGATATCGTCAATAAAGGGGGAGGCCTGATGGCCGGACACATGGCTATCAAAGATAACTTGGTAACCGATGCACCCTGCTATTCATTTGATTACCCAGATACACCACGCTATTTAAACCTTGGACAAGCCTCAGACTCACAGCGCCTAAACACCGTATGGGAAGAAATACTCCGTAAAAACCCTCAGGTTGGCATTGTGGGTATGGGCGATTGTCGTGGGTCAAAGGCATTATTGGAATTCGCTACCACACAACCAGAACAGCTTAAAGCACTTGTGCTCATGGCTCCCTTTGTCTCATTACAAGAACTCACACGCCACATAGCACGCAACTATTTACCATTTCCCTATTCAGACAAGCTACTACTCGCACTTATGCATTATGCGTTACCAAGCGTTAAGATTGAAGAAGACACGCTGAGCCACCGTTTGAATTTGATCAACTCTAAAATGCCTATTTTTATTGCACACCGGGTGAATGACTCAGTAATTTCTTACAACGATATCCAGCTCTTGGTTAATACCTTACAAAAAGGGGGCAATCAAGATGTCTATTTGCTGGAAGTAAAAGATGAAAGCGCTTCACACAGCCGCTTAAGCCATATACCTGAACTTCAACAGGCACTCAACGCCTTTTATGCACGCTATAACCTTCCTCACAATGCAATGCTCGCCCAAGAAGGTGAAATGTTGCTTAAAAAGGCCAAAAAAGCGGCCCAATCGATGGTTTCTAAAGGACAAAGCCCAAAAAATAATCCCTAAAGGCTCTTGAACAATCATAACAAAAACATTATAATATACCTTATATAATATAAATCAGGGAAGAGGTAGGTATATCCTGGAAAATAGAATTTTATAACAAAAAGGTTGAAGATAGCATCAAGGGATGGCCTTCTGGCCTTTTTACGAAATTTATTTGGGTATCTGAGTTAATAAAAAAGTTTGGCCCAGATGATGTAGGTATGCCCCATATTAAACCATTAGGCAAAGGATTGTTTGAGGTCAGAGTCAAAGCAAAGGAAGGAATAGGACGAGCTCTATATTGTACCATTGAAGGTCAAGTAGTTACCATTCTTAACGGCTTTGTTAAAAAAACACAGAAAACACCTGCTAAAGAATTAGAATTGGCTTATACACGCATGAAAGAGGTAAAAGAATATGTACAAAAAAACTAGTTTCGAAAAATTCAAAAAAGAAGCCTTAAAAGATCCAAAAATAAAAGCAGAATATGAGGCATTACGTCCTGAATTTGAACTCATAATAGAATTCATTAAGGCGCGTAAAGCAGCAAAAATATCACAAGAAGACCTCGCAAAAAAATTAAAAGTGAAGCAACCATCAATTGCCAGACTAGAGGGTGGTGGTTACACAAGAACTTCTATTGCTAATCTTACAAAAGTTGCAAATGTCTTGGGATACTCACTTAAAATTTCTCTTCAAGCAAAAAAGGGTTCATAAACAAATATATCAATGGAGGGATATATGCACAAACCACTCGATAAAAAGCTCCCACAACTGCCGGGAGTTTATATATTCAAAGATCATACACACACGATTATCTATATCGGTAAAGCGAAATCGCTCAAAGACCGAGTAGCCTCCTATTTCCATAAACACAATGATGATTGGAAGGTGGCAATGCTCTTGCAAGATTACGCTGAGCTTGACTATGTAGTGACCAACACAGAAACTGAAGCGGAACTCTTGGAGGCGCAACTCATTCAAGAACATCAGCCAAAATACAACGTATTGCTCAAAAGTGGTCAGCCATTTGTGTACATTCTGTTTACCAAAGACGCAATACCAACAATCGAAATTGTCCGCAATAAAAAAAGCAAGGGTACCTATTTTGGACCATTTTTACAAAAACGACAAGCCCGCAAAGTACACCATTACCTCATGCGGACGTTCAAACTTAATCTGTGCAATAAAAAACTAGAAAACGGTTGCCTTGATTATCATCTTGGCAATTGCGCCGGAAGCTGCAAAAAAGATTTTGACCGTGATGCATATCTGTTCAGATTAGAACTTGCGCAAGATGCGCTCAAAAAAAATCATGCCTCATTTAAAAAGAATATACAAAAAAAGATTGCAGAATACAGCGAACAGCTCGCATTTGAAAAAGCAAAAAAACTGGTTGATTACCTGGAAAATATAGATGCTATATTTCACACGTTGGAAACCCATTACCGTGAATCAAAATATGATAGCGCGGTATTTGCAGCCACTGCACCGGCACCCTACTCAACCGATGATCCACTTGCACTTGCCCATGAACTCAAAGATTTTTTTAAGGCCGACCATCTATCCGCACTATCGACTGCTTTGATATTTCACATTTCCAAAGCAGATACATTGTTGGATCATGCGTACGTTTTACTGACGGAAAACCGGACAAAAACAAGTTGCGCCGCTTTAAAATAAAAACACTCACTGAGCAAGACGACTATGCGGCGTTACAAGAAATTGTGCAGCGTCGGTATAAAAATAGCGATGAACTACCCTGACCTTGTGTTGATTGATGGCGGAAAAGGACAATTGAGCTCAGTGCAACAAGTATTACCGGACGCATATTGTGCAAGTTTGGCAAAAAAAGAAGAGACTATCTATAGCCCACAGTTATCATCTGGCGTTCGCCTGGATCTGCAGACCAATGTCGGCAGACTTCTTATCGCATTGCGCGATTATGCGCATCATTTTGCGGTGAGTTATCACACGCATCGAAGAAGCAAAAGTTTGCTCGATTAAACTAAGAATTTTAATTACTGGATCACCACGACCATTCCATGGTCCCCTACTTCGTTGAAACTTCGTCGGGCTGGCGTCGTGACGATGGCTGAGCCGCCATCGAAAATAAGAAAATAAGCATTTATATAGGTATAAATTCAAAATTGTTGATTATTTGTCTCAAAAACGAGTAATAAATAAAGAGAAGCATAGTCTTTGCAATACCTTTTGCATAGTAGGGGTGGGTGATGAAAGGGCGTCACGTTATAGGGTTAACTAGCTTAGTACTCATAGCAGGTATAAGTCTTCGCACGAGTTATGCGACACTATCTGCAGTACATACGTTTGTCTTTTGCATAGATGACCACATCTCCTGCGAAGAAAAGCATGCTATCATGAATTTTATACATGAATTATACGAACGCGATACCACCTATACCTGTGACAACCTACTTCCCATTCGACAACAGTTCCCCTTTATTGAATCGCTGCATATCGCATTGCTTCCCAATCATATGCTGCACTATACCATACATGCAGCCAAACCGTGTTGCATGGTCAATCAAGAGCTCGTATTCACAAAAAATAGTACGCTGGTGCACAAACAACTCTTTACCCAACTCAGTATCCAAGATGTACCTACCATCTTTGTCGATGAAATAGCGTTGCAAAAAGAACAAGGGCTGCGCGGCCTTCAGCAATGCATCACACAATTATCGCATGCGCTGTTTGTGGATTATAAAGTCGCATGGATTAACGCTATGCATGTACGATTATATGATAAAAACCAACCACACTTTTCCATAGTTTTTAGTACTGATCGACTGCCAGACACGCGCATACTCACCGCATGCACATCTATCAAGCAAGACATTTCATCACTCAAAAAAAATACAGGTGAAAAAAGGGGACGATCGAGCATCAGCCATTGGGCAGCTGATATTCGGTTTAATAATCAAATTGTTTTGTATGCTGAAAAAGGGGACCGTGGACATGGCTAAAGTATATGCTAACCGCTTGCTTACGTCTATCGACGTAGGCACTACAAAAATTTGTGTGCTCATAGCACAACACTTGGATGGTGACCAAGTGGAAATACTTGGTATAGGTAAAGCACCTTCTGATGGACTACGCAAAGGAGTGGTTGTCGATATTGCAAAAACTATTCGCTCAATTCGTCTGGCTGTACAAGAAGCGGAATTGATGGCAGGAGTCAAAATAGAATTTGCCGCAGTCGGTATTTCTGGCGCGCACATCACCACCTGCAATTCGCATGGTGTGGTACCGATTAAACGAGGTGATATTACGCAACAAGATATTGATAGCGCCTTGGCCGCAGCGCAGGCGATCTCTATTTTGAATGGACAACAAATTTTACATGTGCTGCCGCAATATTTTGTTATTGATGGTACTGAACGGGTACATGATCCACTTGGTATGCACGGAGTCCGTTTGGAAGTGCAAGCGCATATTATTTTAGGCGCCACTGCATCAGTACAAAATTTGGTAAAATGTTGTGAAGCTGCCGGTGTTAAAGTAGATGATATAATTTTGGAACAATTAGCATCAGGCCAAGCAGTACTCAGTAGCGACGAACGACAACTTGGTGTTGGGGTGCTCGACATAGGTGGTGGTACGTCTGACTTAGCAATTTATCAAGACGGCAGCATACGCCACACCAAAGTCATACCAATAGCCGGTAACCATTTTACGCATGACCTTGCCATTGGACTACGCACTACCATTGAAGATGCTGAACGGGTAAAAGTACAATACGGACTTGCGCTAGCTCCTCACACCGGCGAAGATATTGCGAAGTAGCTTTGCGATCGAGGAACTTGAACACAACGAACCTACTTTCAGCGATCACGATGCAGATGAGCTTATTGAAATCGCAATGATCGGCGGCAATGGTAAAAAATGGACAAAGCGCACCGATTTAATAGAAATTTTACAACCACGAGCACAAGAGTTGTTGAGCTTGGCGCATGAAGAAATTATAAAAAAACAGTTACAGCAATTTATTACAACCGGTATGGTACTCACGGGCGGTGGCGCGCTTTTGCGCGGTATGCGTGAACTGGCAGAACCAATTTTTGGTATACCAATACGCATAGGAAAACCACATATTACTTTTGATATACCAGAATCCTTACAAAGCCCTATTTACGCAACCGGCTATGGAATATTATTGCTTATCATCAAGAAAAGAAATAAAAATACATTAGGTATGCTCAACGGTCCATTTGCAACAAAAGTATTTGAACGTATGAAATCCTGGGTGCTAGATTTTTTCTAATGCCACATATCATAAGGAGTAGTGATGATCGATTTCGAACAAGAAAAAAAAGGTATGGCCATAATAAAAGTGATTGGTGTTGGTGGCGCAGGAGGAAATACAGTCAACAGCATGATAGAAGCGGGATACCAGGGTATCGAATTTATAGTTGCCAATACTGACGCGCAAGCACTCGAAATGTCAAAAGCAACCATAAAAATACAGATGGGTATGAAGTCAACAAAAGGACTTGGTACTGGTACCAATCCAGAAATTGGCAAACACGCAGCGCTTGAAGATATCGATAAAATAATGGAAACGCTTGGCAATTCTGACATCGTATTCTTGGCTGGTGGCATGGGTGGCGGTACTGGATCAGGAGCATTACCGGTTATAGCGCGCGCCCTGCGTGAAAGAGGAATTTTAACCATAGCGGTTATCACCAAACCATTTACCTTTGAAGGCAAATGGCGTGCAAATGTGGCACAAGAAGCAATTAAAACTGTGCGTCAGGAAGTCGACACACTTCTTATTATCCCTAATCAAAAACTTCTTGAAGTGGTCGACAAACATGTATCCATGATTCAAGCATTTGCCATGATCAATGAAATACTTGCACAATCAGTACGCGGCATTTCTGAAATTATTACACGCCCTGGACATATCAACGTTGATTTTGCTGATGTGCGAACCATCATGAAAGATCGCGGACTTGCAGTTATGGGCACCGGCAGAGCAGCAGGTAAAGATCGCGCGATCAATGCAGCGCTACAAGCAATCTCATCGCCGCTCCTTGAAAATATGAGCATTGAAGGGGCACAAGCAGTACTCATCAATATAAGCGGTGGCATTAATCTTGGTTTACATGAAATTAGCGATGCTGCATCGGTGGTGTATGAACAAGCACATGAACAAGCAAATATTATTCTTGGATCAGTCATTGATGAAAATCTGAGTGATGAAGTTGTGGTTACCATTATTGCAACCGGATTTGTTGAAAAAGACCAAGCATCTGCGCTCGGAAAAAATACAACGGCTGCTGTACAAGCTGCTAAACCACATGTTGTTGAACAAGCACCTGAACCAGTTGCCGCACCACTGCATGCTGCGCATGACCAATCCTTGAGCATAGAACATAGAGCAGTTGATTCTTCAATTCAGTGTGCTTCAAGCAGCACCTGGGATGAATCTGATACGCAAAAACAAGCAGTTAATAAAAATCAAGCTCATCATGAAGCTACAAAAGACAAGCAAGAAGCAGAACATAAAGAACTTGCCGCCGAACACCATGAAGATGCTGCTGCTATAGATCTTAATGATTTGGATATCCCTACCTTTATGCGCAATAAAGCAGAGAAAAGAATCTGAATCAATACGGTATCGTTGCAAAAATTAAGCAGGAAGAGGCGCTGAGCCTCTTTCTGTCTTTGTACCTCCTGGGTACTAAAAACAGGTGCGAAGTCGGATCTATAATTATTTCTTCCGATATTTTTCAATTGCGTTTTTAAGCATTTCTATTTTTTCATTTCGTTCAGGATCCTCTTCAGTTCCTTCGTCCCTCATATGATCCAATGCCGTTAAACCCTCATTCTCTTTAATGAAAGGATTCGCGCCATGGTCCAACAGAAGCTCCATAATATTTGCAAAACCATCCATTAAGGTTAAAACCATTAATGGAGTAGTGCCCCCAGCGCTTTTTATATTGGGATTTGCACCATTGTCGAGCAATAACGTGATGAGATCATACACCTCTTTCTCAGTGAAGTGGTCATTATATAAAAGTCGCTTTAATGGCGTATCTTCAGCCATAAAAAGTCCACCTTTAGCAATTGATCTGAGTGTACCTTCCTTTATATCCGTCATAAGAGTGCTTACATTTCCAATTATTCCAGTACCACCAAATTTATTTTCATTAAGCACTTCTTCACTTATTTTTAATCTGTTTTTCTGATTAACATTGGCCTTATTTTTTACCAGCAACTCAACTATTTCTTTTTTGCCTAATTTAATTGCCATCAGAAGTGCTGTATCACCGTTCCCCATAGTGAGATCAAGATTTGCATTGTGTTTAAGCAGCCATTCCAAAAGATCTGGTCGGTTGGCTGCGATAGCATACATTACGAATGAAAAATTGGCACCGATAATACATACAATTGATGTTAATCCACTTGGATAATAATAATATGTAAGATTAGATGACATGATCGTTTTTGGGTCGATAATAGCGAATGCTTTTTTGAAGTTTTCTTCATCTAACTGTTTTATAAAATAATTCAATCGTTCATCATCATATTCAAAGATATATTTGTTTTCATAAGCCATAGTATAAATTTTACGTATATATCCATCTAGTTGCATTTCGTCACTTTTTAGCCCTTGTTGATAGTCTTTTATGTTTTCTTTATCGTTGGGATCTTGCCTTTCTTGCAGAAACAACAAGATTCGTTTTGTCTCAGCAATAGTTTCCTGTGTCGCAAGAGCTTGATTTAGCGCAAACAGTAGGTTAAGAATACCTTGTGACGCACAGAGCATTGGATATACATCTGCTGGTTGATAATCAATGTCTGCACCAGCTTTAATTAAATTCTCTGCTTTAACAAAGTCTTTTTGATCGAGAGCTGACCGCAAAAGAGAATAGGATGCTATGTAACTTTTCGATCCTGGCGTATTTAATTTTATCGCAATATATTCACTTGGCGCGTTAAACTTCTGTACTAAAATACGGATTATGGTTCGCATTATTATTGGGTCATTAACCATCGCATTAAATTCTTTATTCGTTTCGGTAAGTAAACGAATTGCGGTAATTGCTTCTTCTAAAGTGCTTGATTCCACAAGCGTTAATACTATAAATTTTCTTATCTCTTGAGGCAGAGAGGCCATATCATCCGCTTTAATGACATATTCAGGCTCCATGCCATGCAGCTGACCTGCGCATACGATTGAGAATAATAAAATCAGTTTCTTCATCTTTTTTTCCTTTGTTGGTTATTGATGTATGCAATGAAATGGGGGAAGGTTTACGCTCCCACCCCATTCATGATTATTTCTTCTGCTTGTCTCGCCATAGCTTTAGCGACGTGGATTGTTTTTCAATTGCGTTTTTAAGCATTTCTATTTTTTCATTTCGTTCAGGATCGTCTTCAGTTTCTTCATCCCTCATATGGTCCAATGCAGTTAGACCCTCATTATCTTTGATTAAAGGATTCGCGCCATGATCCAACAGAAGCTTCATGATATTGGCAAAGCCTTCGCCACATAAAGGTTAAAACTATTAATGGGGTTTGACCTGCAGCGTTTTGCAGATTAGGATTTGCGCCGCTATTGAGCAATAACAGGATGAGATCATACACCTCTTCATCAGTGAAGTATTCATTATATAAAAGTTGAATTAGTGGGGTGTCTTCTAATTGAGCGAGCCCATTTTTAAAGATCGATGCGAGTGTAGCTCCATCTAATAATGTTAGTACGTGTATTACTTTGGTTTATATTTGGCCACCAAGTTCAATAATCTCAAATTCAGCAATTTTTTTATGCACTTCCTCACTTATTTTTAATCTGTTTTGCTGATTAACATTGGCCTTATTTTTTACCAGCAATTCAACTATTTCTTTTTTGCCTAATTTGATTGCCAGCAGAAGTGCTGTATCACCGGTTCCCATGGAGAGGTCAAGATTTGGATTGTGTTTGAGCAGCCATTCTAAAAGACTGGTTGATTAGCTGCGATAGCATACAGTACCAATGAAAAGTTAGCACCAAGGACACATGTATCTGCTGTATCACCAATTGTGATAAAAGTAGTCTGTAGGCTAGATGACATGATCGTTTTTGATTCGAGGATAGCAAATGCTTTTTTGAAGTTATTTTTATTTATTTGTGCTACAAAATCATTCAATTGTTCATCATTTTTAAAGGCATGTTTGTTTTCTTGAGCCATAGCATGAATGTCATATATTAAGTCCTGTAGATACAGTTGGTTAGATTCGATCGATTGTTGAATGAATTTTATGTTCTCTTCTTCGTTAGGGTCTTGCTTTTCTTGCAAGAGCAACAAGTTTGGTGTGAAAAAAGCAATAGTTTGTTGTGTCAAAACAGCTCGATTTAGCGTATCTAGTAGATAGGCAATACCTTGTGGTGCACAGAGCATTGGGTATACATCTACTGCTTGATAATCAATGTCTGCACCGCTTTAATTAAAAGCTCTGCTCTAACAAAGTCTTTTTGAAATAGAGCTGCCCGCAAAAGAGAATAGAATGTTGTGGTAACTTTTCGATCCTGGCGTATTTAGTTTTATCGCAATATATTCACTTGGCGCATTAAACTTCTGCGCTAAAATGCGAATTATGGTTCGCATTGTTATTGGTTCATTAACCATCGTATTAAATTCTTTACTCGTTTCGGTAAGTAAACGAATTGCGGTAATTGCTTCTTCTAGGTTGCTTGATTCCACAAGCGTTAATACGATAAATTTTCTTATCTCTTGAGGCAGATAGGCCATATCACCCGCTTTGATGACATATTCAGGTTTCATGCCATACAGCTGGCCTGCACATATGATTGTGAACAATAAAATCAGTTTCTTCATCTTTTTTTCCTTTTTGGTTATTGATGTTTTTGTAAATGGGCGAAAAATTGATGCTTCCACCCACTTGTTACTTTAATTAAATTAGAAGGTATATATATTATCTTTAGCTCCTGCCATGCGCAATGTGTTCACAACATGAAATAAAAAAGTCGACTCACTTGACTCTTCTGGCTCATTAATCCACAAACTCCTGAAAAGCAATGTTGCTAGATTTAAAGCAAGTTGACCTTGATTATTAGTAAAATTCATATCGGCACCCTCTTCCAAGGCAGTATAGAATGCCTTTAGAGAAAAAGACTCTATGCTTTTTATTAACGACTGGCCTAATTCAATATATTTTTCTGCGATTGGGATATTAAATGCTAAGGCGACTTGCTCAGTGTACACACCAAATTTATCTGCAAGTATGCGTACCAATCTCGTGAAATCCTCAAGGTTGTCATACTTCACTCCTTGTAATGCACCTGCCTTGATTGCCTGGACTGCTTCTTCAAGAGTATTACTTGAAGCTAAGGCCTTCTTAATAAGTTCATTATGAGCATTAATAATTTCATTACGAATCTCTTCTGGTAAATCCATTATGTTTTCTGCTTCCATGCCATACAGCTGGCCTGCACATACGATTGAGAATAATAAAATCAGTTTCTTCATTCTTTTTCCTTTTTTTATGAAGATTTAGAGCATACCAAACTATTTGATACGTCTCTTACTTTGTCTACCCATACTTCGCCCCGATCTCTGTAAAGGGTACGGTCATAAGGCGAGTGCGAAAGCGGATCTATGATTATTTCTTTTGTTGTTTTTGCCTTGCTTCTTCAAGTAATTTCTTTATCTCTACTATCTTTTCTGGCGTTGCAAAAGTACCAAAATAATAAAAATCATTTTCTTCTGGTCTTGCTCCACTATCCAGTAATATCTGTATTAATGGCAAATCCGCTCGTTCTATCGCTATTAATAATGGTCCTCTTTTTTTAGGTATGCCTGTCCATTCATCAAATCCGGGAAAGGTATAATTAACATCGGCACCCCAATATAGGGCTATACTAGCTATAGTAGCTATACTTGTATTTAAAATCATATGCATATCATAATCACTAAAAGATCGTCGATACTCTAGTGGAGCATTTACGGTAAGGTATTCTTTTGAAGCTGTTGTCCCAAATGCTTGGGCGACTTCTTTTGTGGTTACATTAAACTCATCTGCTAGCAGATGTGCCAGTACTGTAAAGTCCTGCAAGTTGGTACCAGTGTTAATAGCTTGATTCAATGCTTTGTTAATGCGACTGGCCGTTTTAATATTATCTATAGCAGTGCTAAGATCATTACCACTATCTGCTAAAGCCATAATGATAAGTGGCCCAACGCCTTCGGGCAAATTGCTCCATAGAGTTGGGTCAAGTTCAGGTTTCATGCCATATAATTGACCTGCGCATACGATTGTGAACAATAAAATCAGTTTCTTCATCTTTTTTCCTTTTTGTTTCTGAAAATTCAGAGTATATCAGACCATCCAATATATCTCTTGCTTGTCCGCCATAGCCTTCTACTTCGCTCTTCGAGCTTCCGACGTCGCCAAGGCTATGACGGACAGGACGAAGAACAGGTTAGCGACGGAGGATAGGTTCCCTGAGTGGACCCCTACTTAATATCAGTATTACAAATAGAAAATACGAAAATCAAGAAAAATATTAAAAAAGTCTTTATTCCAGCCTGCCCGCCATAGCTTTTCTACCCTGTTGAAACTCCGAAAAACAGGTTAGCGAAGCTAGGAGCCTGCCATCCGAAATGGATGATTCTTGATTATGCTAAATGCATAGGCAGCAGCCATATGATAAATATCTGTGTGCATATACGTCTGATTAAAAGTCGCCTGAGGATAATGTAAAGCGGAATCGAGTAAATTTATAAGCTGTGAGCGAAAACCCCTTATTCATAGGGGGAATGAAAGCGAGCGATCATTCTTATTAATTATAAGCGTAGGATGAATATAGAGTTAAATTGTAAAATTTGCAAAAGATAAGATGAATGATAATCTAGGTATATGGAAACAATAAAAACCTTTAAATACCGCATCTATCCTAATAAAGAACAAAAAGTTGCCCTTGAAAAACAGTTCGGTACTGTACGTTTTGTTTTTAATCATTTTCTTAAACGACGTATTGATCATTTTGCTCAAGTAAACAAGGGTTTGACTTATCACGATACTGCAAAAGAATTAACACTGCTCAAAAAACAGGCAGAATATGCTTGGCTGAAAGAGGTAAATAGTCAGTCGCTGCAATTCGCTCTTAAGTCTCTGGATACGGCATATGATAATTTTTTCCAAAAACGGGCAAATTTTCCTAAGTTCAAGAAGAAGCGTAACAAGCAGTCGTTCAAGGTTCCACAGCATTTTACGATAGAAGGTAATAATTTAAAATTACCTAAAATGGGTAATGTGCAATTGGTTTTACACCGGCCTTTGCAAGGAAAATCTGTTAGCGTAACAATTTCTAAAGCCTCATCGGGAAAATATTTTGCTTCGGTGCAATGCGAAGTGACAATTGAAAATCCAGAGTATTCAGGAGCTTCAATAGGTTGTGATTTTGGATTAAAAGATTTTGTGACCGACTCCAATGGCACTAAAATAGTACACCCCAAAATGCTCAAGCGGTCTTTAAAGACTATTAAAGATTTACAAAAATCTGTTTCAAGAAAGAAGAAGGGCTCAGCAAACCGAGCAAAGGCAATCAAGCGACTTGCTAATAAACATGAAAAAGTAAATAATCAGCGCAATGATTTTCAGCATAAACTGAGTTACCAAATGGTTGTCGAAAACCAAGCGATCATTTTGGAAGATCTGAGTTTACAAAATATGATCAAAAATCACTGTTTGGCTCAAGCATTGTCAGATTCTGGTTGGGCAGAGTTTGTACGTAAACTTGAATACAAAGGCAAATGGTATGGCTGCAATATTGTTAAAATTAATCGTTGGTTTCCATCATCTAAGCGCTGTCACAAGTGTAACTGGATTAATGAATCTTTAACGCTTGCTGACAGAACATGGCAATGCTTGCAATGTGAGACCATACACGATCGTGATCATAATGCTGCACAAAATATTCTAATTTTTGGTAAGGCAGGACATGCCTAAACCTATCCGTCTACGCTCTGCTTCGACGTGATTAGTCACGCGATAATGAAGCGAAGCGAAATGACGGCGGAACGCTTGGGGAGTCTGTGTCCGACCTTTTTAGGCTACGGACGGCGAAGCAAGAAGCTTTTGACTTTAGTCAGGAGTGTGTCACATCTCTTATGCCATGAACGCCCGCCGCCAAACATTCCGACTTGTGCTCTATGAATCTCTTGTATCTCTGCCAACGTTAAAAAATATATTTCCATAAATAATCAATTTTTTGCTAATTTTTTGAATACAGCATCATATTTCTTCATAAGCTCTTCATATTTTTTCTGTAGTTTCTTATTTTCACTGATCGTAAGAAATTCTGGTTCTTGGCGTACAGGCTCTAAAATAATCTTGCCTTTCTCAATTTTGATTTTAAATTGAGTGTTTTCATTCACATCAAGTAAATCAAGGATAGGTTTGTCAAGTAAGATAGCCAGACTATTACCATGTTTTGATAGTCTTTTGATCATAATTAGCTCCAGATAAATTAATGTTTAATTATAATAACATCATACTCTAAAGTTTAATAAATGGTCAAACAAAATATAAACAAAGTTATAACTTAAGAAGCCTTGATTTTGGAAAATAAGACGTGGTCCCCCTCTCTTTTTTAAAAAAACCACAATAACCTGATCTAATCGACCTATTGCCGACCCTTTCGCCAAGCCTGCCCAAATCCTCTATAATGAGAGAATAAACAGGTTATAGAGCTATTTTTTACCCAAATGGAACAATTGAAAGGTTATACTCTCATGAATAAGCGATCTATCATCAATATCTTAGTACTGATATTCAGTTTTTCAGCGTTAGCGGCAAAGCCAAATATGCAACGCGCTAAAGCACCCTCCACGGCGGGCAAGCAACCGGCGCAACGCAACAATGTAAAAGGTGCTCGCGTACCAGCTCCCACCGCCACTCCAGCAGGCAAGCAGCCAGCACAACGCAAAAATGGAAAAGAGGCTCAAGCACCAGCGCGTACACCAAAAGAAACAAATCCCGCTGCCGCCAAGACAGGCAAGCAACAAACGCACACTGGTGATGCCAAGATTAATGAACAACCAGAAGAACCAACCATGGAAGAATCATGGAGCAAATTATTACGTCTTAAATGGACTTCACTCTCTCGGCATGATGCATGGAATATCGGTACATCTATCGGAGGAGCAATTGTCGCATGTGGAATAGCATACCTCTGCATTCGCCCTGAAGTCGATCCTGATGCTGGCAACAATGAAGACAGAAACTGCCTCATATGTTTTGATGACAAAAAAGGATATGACTTTTGTACACTATCATGTTGCGGACATAACAGCTCATGCGTGGAATGCTTGCAAGAAATAATAGGTACAGCATTAAAAGAAAGAAGCACCACAGAAATTAAATGTCCAAATCAAAACTGTGCACAAGCAATTAATAAGCGTAACATACGTAAAATACTTAGAAATCGTCCCGACCTGTATAAAACCTACAATGACGTCGTTCAAGAAGAATGGATTGCACAACACGGAATACATTGCCCAACTCCTAATTGCACGTACGCATTCACTAAAAATGGCCGAAAATCATTTACCTGTCCACAATGCAGAAACACCTATTGCACAAATTGTCTGCAAAAACACCCGGCAAACATAAACTGCAATCAAGCTGGCAAACAGGGGAATGATAAGTGGCTACAAGATCACACAAAAAAATGTCCTCACTGCAAAAAGAATATTGAAAAAAATGACGGTTGCAACCATATGACCTGTAAATGTGGACATGGCTTCTGTTGGGAATGCTTAGCGCGTTGGAAAACTTGTACTTGCCCACAGTTCCCTGTTGCTCAAAATAATAACGGACAGCAAGGTCAGCAGCCCTTTAATAATGGTCTTGATTTCTTGGATGGTCTTGATTTCTTGGCGAACTTGATAAACAATGCAAATAACGCGAACCGTAATAATGCAGCTAATCCAGCTCAAAATGCAAACAATAACCGACCAAACGTAGCAAATAACCCGGTTCGAAACAACGTCAATAATAATCGCAATAATGTGAACAATGCGCATAACTCAAATCGCAACAATCCGAATAACGCACATAATGCGAATCGTAACAATCGTCAACCAGGACGATAACCTATTCTTTCCTAAATAATCGCACTTAAAAAAACACGATAGGGCTTGTGAATTTCACCGGCCCTATTTGCGTATGCTGTCAGATCAAGTATAGTAGTGGTGTCATAATTAATTCGCAATACTAAATCAAAAAAAATTATTGAAGCAAAAAACACTATGAAACAACAACTTGGTACCATTATCTCTGGCTCACTCACCGAAGGCTTTGAAATGCGTGTGCATCCCGGCACGCAGCTTGAAGACATCAAAACCGGTAAATTTGTTTGCATTACCGGCAAAGCATATAAATTTTTTTCCCTTATCACCGATCTACAACTCGCAGTCACTCACCCAGACATTTTACTCTATCCACCACATGAGCAAGAAACACTGCTAGCACGCATACTCAAAAAAAGAGACATCTACGCAACTGCTATTCTTAAACCAATGCTCATGCTCGATCACAAACAACAAACACTTCCGGTAAAAACAATTCCCCATCATTTTGCCCAGGTGCATGAAGCGGATAAAAGAGATGTAGCGCTTATCTTTGGCGATGAAGAAAACCCAACCAAAAACTTTTTCAATATCGGATGCCCACTCGATATGGACATACCGGTCTGCATCAACTTAGAAAAGCTGACTGAACGGAGCAATGGTATCTTTGGTAAAACAGGTACGGGTAAAACATTCATAACCCGACTAATTCTTGCAGGCCTTATCAAAAACGATAAAGCAATAAACTTAATTTTTGATATGCATAGCGAATATGGATTACAAGCACGCAAAGAAGGTGGTGGTTTTTCATTCGTCAAAGGCCTTAAAACCTTATTCCCAGACCGTGTGGCGATATTTTCATTGGATCCAATATCAACACGTCGCCGCGGTGGCAACCCTGATGTTGAAATAATACTCCATTACCAATCAGTGCAAGTGGAAGATATTTTGTCACTCCAAGATGAACTCAACTTACATCCGACTGCATTGGAAGCGGCACACTTGATTGCTGGTCATTACAAAAAAGATTGGCTACAGGTGCTCTTAAATCAGGGTGATACATTAAAAGAATTCGCACAATCAATAGGCGCCCACCCTGAATCGATCGCTGCCTTGTATAGAAAATTAAAATGCATTGAACGATTACCCTTTTTTAAACCAATGCAACCAGGTGCGTACAAAGATGGATCAGTGATTGATCAAATGATGGAATATATCGACCGGGGTATTAACATTGTTGTCGAATTTGGTAATTTCACCTCAACCTTTATCTACTTACTTATTGCCAATATTATTTCACGACGTATTCACAAAGCATATATCGCCAAAACTGAACAGTTCTTAGGATCACAAAAAAAAGAGCATGAACCAAAAAAATTAATGATCACCATTGAAGAAGCACATAAATTCTTAAATCCGCAAGCGGCCAAACAGACCATTTTTGGTACCATTGCGCGTGAAATGCGTAAATATTATGTTTCATTATTGGTGGTTGATCAACGCCCTTCTGGTATTGATCAAGAAATTATTTCTCAAATTGGCACCAAGATTGTCGCGCAATTGAATGATGAAAAAGATATTCAGGCAGTGCTTATGGGTATTAATAATGGCCAAACATTACGTGCTATTTTGTCATCGCTCGACAGCAAAAAACAGGCACTTCTTTTGGGCCATGCAATTGCTATGCCAGTGGTTGTGCAGACACGTGAATATAATGAAGATTTTTATAAGGCGATGAGTAGTACGGTTAGTGCGCAGCAGATTGATGAATTTGTAAATGAATTATTTTAAGAAAAAATTATTGCTACCTTAACGTTTTAAACAAAAAACACCTTGTAAATTCCAAATCAGATTCAAAATTTACAAGGTGTTTTTTAAAAATCCATGATTTTCATACCCAGACAACTATAAAGACTGAAGAACAAATTCAAGATGCTCTATTATTTTCTTTGTATCAGCTATATCTTTTTCGGTAACTTCTTTTGATGATGGCTTAATGCGACCTGTTATTGCAACAATAGAAAAATCCCAAAAGACGTCTACAATATACAAAGCCCATATTTCATTTAAACTCATATGATCTAAATTTGAATTATCTATAGCACTTTCCAAATCCATTTCTATAGCCACAACTTTTTGCTTAATATCTTCAATGGATTTACTTACTTTCATCTCTTTTAATGTTAATTCTTTCACCCTTTTTTTAATAAAAAACTTATTCTTAATATATCGCCGCAACTCAGGACGTAGTGCTTTAATAAAATTGACATATCCATCAAGGACGATTTCTTGAGTTTGAACGATAAAATTTTGCTTTGAGTCAGTTACTTTTGATGCAACACTGCAAGATTCAAGCAAACTTGAAAGATGCGCTATTCTTTTTTTTATAATAACAACATCATCTTCTTTTGCTATCGCCAGATCCTTATGGAATGTTCCATCAAAAGATAAAATACCTATATGTCCCAGATAGCACTCCAACAGTACACAGGTACAATTAAGGATATTTTTTTCATCCATGTTTAAATTTGATTTTTCAGTAAGCTGATCAATCGTATGTTTCCATTTTCCGTCGTTGTTATCACATATGTCTACAGGCATTTGATTTAAGTTAGATGAATACGTTTCTTTTTTTAGAGAAACATACTGCTTCATTAATTCTTGGAGTTTAGGAGGTAAAACTTGAATCAGTTTTTTATGTACAAGGAAAAAATTGCGCGCTTGATCATGAATATTAACCTTCGATGCAACACACACAATCGGTACAGCACAGAAAATCATGGATGTGAAAAGTAGATGACAAATATTCATAGGAAACCTCTATTTAAAAAATTTAATTGCTATGCCAGATAGCTACAAACACTTAAGTATAAACGAATAGATTGCTATCAACTTATTAATTGTTGACGTATTTACTTCTGCTATAATCTCTCCTGGCTCACAAACTTCAAAATCTTCTTTTGTGATTATTTTATTTAATGGAAAAGTTTCAATTGCCTTCATTACCCGTAAGATTTGCTCTGCAACCACCTTAGCTTGTCGTTCATTAATACGAAATTTTTTTGCAAGTTTTCCAGCAAGTTGCTGGCATTCATTTGAAAGTCTCAATTGAAACTTTTCATTTTCCACGGCTATTTCATTACTATAAACTAATTTACTCTTCCCTAACGACATCTTACCCAGACAAACTAAAAAATGATCCCTTACACAAGAAATAGCAAACTTAGCTAATTGTTGTACCAGAGGGTGCTGATTTTTAATATTTATTTCTCGAACCCACTTCTTAATAATATCCTGCTCTTGCTTGGTAAGACTTACCTCTGGCCTGTCCGCCGAAGCTTTAGCAAAGGAGGAAGCAACACATACAATCGGCGCAGCACAAAAAATCATGGATGTGAAAAGTAGATTACGAATGTTCATAGGAACCTTTATTTAAAAAAATTGATTAATTATTTTGTACACAACTGATATAACACGTATCCAACTGCCCCAATACAAAGCGCCCCGAAGGCCGTTTTAATTGGATTATTGGACAATGTCGCCCAAATAGAACCCGCTTGCGTATTCTTAGGACTACTCTGCTCTTGAGTAATACTTAAACATTCGAGCGTAAATAACTCAATTGCTAACGCTTTTTTCATACTAACTATGTGCTTCTCTGTAATGACTGCATCTGATGTTATATCAAATTCAGAAATCATAGAAGCGCAGAGGTGCTCATAACCCTTCATAGACATAATAAAAAAATATCTATGTTCATCAACGACTAATTTTGCTAAAAGGCCATTCATCTGTCGTTGAAATAATTGAACCGCCTCTTGAGAAGAATTGCGCATATTTTCACAAGAATCACCTAACCGCATTTTACTTAAAAGCGATGTAATAAGATCTTTCTTTGCACAAACAAACGTATAAAGTGCCTTTTGCACATTATCCGGACATGTTTTAATCATCAATTCAGACCATCGTTTAATTTTTCCTTGCTCTTGCTTGGTAAGATTAGCCTCTGGCGTAGCATGCATGATCGATGCGGCACAAAAAAGCATGGCGGTAAAAAGTAGATTGCGAATGTTCACGGAATACCTCTATTTAAAAGAATTTGATAGCAAATGAATACATAGCTATTGCTTTCTTCATCTTTGCTCTATGTTCTTCAGTAATTTTTTCATCGCTCTCTTCACAATCATCTACCCAAAAAAGATCATCTCCCCAAAGAAAAGGCAGAGGGCAATTCCAAGCAACTGTAAAAGTTGATAGCTTTTCATTATTTTTTTCATAAAGCTTTTCGATTTTTGGCCCGAATATTTTTTCTTCTGCTTCTTCTATTTCTTGTTCGTATTCACAAACAAGTTTCCCAACTTGCATCTTATTTAATGAAAATACGAGCGAGTCTTTTATTACCACCAAACTCTCTTTAACGAGACCTTGTGTTTTTCGGTTAAGAAGATTTTTTGCCATCTTTACCCAATCTTGAATATCTTCTTTGTTCTTGCTTGGTAAGACTTACTTCTGGCGCGTAGCTTTAGCGAAGGAGGGCCGTCCGCCGAAGCTGGTGAGCTAAGGCTCACATATACCATTGGAGGAGGCAGCACAGAAAATCATGGAAATGAAAAGTAAATTACGAATGTTCATGGAAACCTCTATTTAAAAGAATTGATTATATAACCTCATATAGGCATATCCAACTGCCCCAAAACAGGGTGCTTACAGTCTATTAAGCTGGATACGCTACTATAACACTATATAGGTTACCACAAAAAAAGTGGGCATGCAAAAGGCGTCTTTTGTCAAAACGCCTATTTGAAATATTATATTTCAGGATAAAAGATATTTTTAAAAATTAACTGTTTTTTTAATAGCCTAGCTACATGAAATAATTATAAGCACTTAAGTATAAACGAACACATCGCGATTAGCTTCTTCATTTTCACTATGTCTTCTGTCGTTATAACGCCCTCAGAGAATGTAACAACTTCCCCATCTTCGCTTATTACTTTTTCGAAGCTAAAAGATAAATCATCACCAAAGTCAACAGTGGTCGTCTCCGTAGTAATTATGCCCTCATCTATAGAAACATTTGTCCTAAATTTTGGTAATGGGCAATCCTGTAATAACTTACCAAAGTCTTCTACAATTTTTTCATTACCATCAAACTTCTGCATTCTTAAAGACAATTTTTTTTCAAGCGCTTTACCTTTTCTTTCTGCCCTTATATTTAATATTTTATATACCTCAATCACATCATCTATATATTCAGAATAATCTTTCCCCACCTTCATTTGGTCTAAGGCAAGTGAAAAACCTTCTTTAGAAAAAGATACAAAGAAATTAACAACTTCTTGGAATTCAGAAGGAAACTTTTTTGTTTTTTTGATCCATCCCTCAACTGCTTCTTGCTCTTGCTTGGTAAGACTTACCTCTGGCTTGTCCGCCGAAGCCTTGGCGAAGGAGGAAGCAACACTCACAACAGGTGCAGCACAAAAAATCATGGATATAAAAAGTAGATTGCGAATATTCATATGATGCCTTTATTTATGATTAACCTTGACGTTCTTGCATTGCGCTCAATAGTTCCTGCATTTGTGCTTGCACTTGCGCTTTAAGTTCAGCTACTTCCTGCGCATACATTGCGTTAATGTAGTCAGAATAACCATTAATTTCAGCACATTGTTTTTTAAGAATCGTTTTTAGTTCTGCTTTTGTTTCTTTATTTCTGAATGCTTTATTCATTGCACGTTTAATATCTTGCTCGGTCATATTTTCTTTATTGGTAGGTAAAAAACGTGTTGCTGATTCAAAAACTTCTTTGACTGATGGCAATATTTCAAGCGCCTTCATCATAGGCAATCTTAATTCAACTTCTTTAACGACAGGCGACATGCTCAAGCATAGTTCTGCGCGCGGCATAAAACCCTTTGCTACTTGACCATAAATTTGCACTATGAGCCCTAATGATTCCCAAAAAGTATCGACACCCTTATCCACCGCATCAGACATATTCTGGAAACATTGCTGCGTTGCTTGGACAATACCTATCACTTCCATTTTATGTTCGGTTGCAAGCGGTGCAAAAAGCTGTTGGTCCCACATTTCAGGCGTTAGTTGTTCTGCTTCTACCGCAATCTGCTTGTGTTGTTTTTCTTTGGTGACCGGTTTTTCTTTGGCAAGCATAGACGCGCCAATAACCAAACTTATACTGCATAGAAATAATGCTATTTTTTGCATAGGGGAGATCCTCAAGATAAAGAAGGTGTATATATTTTGTTGTTGCTTCTTAATGTACCAGAAGATCAGAAAAATTATAGATTAAAGATAAGAATTACTGTGCAGATTCTATGTCAATACCAGTACGCCAATCTTGAAATGCCTGCCACAAAGTAGCGCCCGTTTGATAATTAAAAAGTAACATTCTGGATTTATCAACTGGTGCCCAATTTTTCTGTGTCAGTTGTTGCAATTGACATGCGGTATCATACGTATTATCAGATACCACTAACGAATTTTTTGATTGATATTCAGACAGCTCAGTGCGTAACGCACCATCTTCATCAACTACGTTAAAATCAAAATGACCATCATACAACTGTTCATTCAAGCTTGCCAACAACACCGGCGTAATGACTGCAATGGGCAAAGGGTCCAAACACTCTGTTGCCTTACTTTCACGGCCCAACTGCCACATATTTGAATGACCAAAACGTTTTGGATTATTATTCACCAATAAACGCACATCATATATTTTTGTCGTTGTGTCTGGTCGATCAATCACAAGCTCTTCATCATAAAAACGTTTATAACTTGTATGCTGCTTGGTAGAAAAACGATCATTGGATTGAATACTATCACCCTCTGAATAACAATTAATGACACGCACAAACAGTGGGTCATACGCATATGAAGCGGTCTCGACCTGAATTGGTGCACCATACATGATCAAATCATCCACCACTAAGTTACGCTTATGCAACCGCTCAGCACGCGCTAAATTAAGCGCTATATTGCCACCATGACTATGAGACACTATCCGCACACGCACATGTTTATATTGTTTTTTAAGTTCAGCAACGGTATCAGTTAAATGATTGTACAATTCTATTCCTGCATCTGCCCGATATTGTTGACACAATAAACCAAGATGTCCAAATAAAAAGTAGATCTGTTCTTCAGTATCATTGGTATATAATTCGGTAAAAGAATGGTACGCAGGAACAAACTGATATGCCGCCTGTTGGCAACATTCACCTTCAAGCGCATTGTTATAAAAATTATCAATAGATGCGTGAGGAAATGAAACCCATCCTTCTTTGAGCATGACCTGATCTTGCCATATCAAAGGATTTTTTCTGACACGTCTGACCATATCAACGTACGGAGATTCTTTCGGCAAAGCGCCAGACCAGACACGTTGTGCATCAAGCGCAGAAAGCATTGTGTACACTGACCCATGAACAAAAACGGTCAAACATGCTTCTTTCTTGCTGCTATACATGTGCGCAAACGCAGAACCCACCTTCCAAGCAAGTAATGCCCCAGTCACCAGAATAAATAATAAAATATACTGCTTTTTCATCAGATAGCATCCTTGGTAGGTCTCTTTTTTAAGTCGGTACGTCTCTTTTTTTTAAACCTTTTTTAAGCTTCTTTTAAATTTGATACTTGAAACAATTGCTCGTAAAAAAGATTCTTTATTATTCTTATTATACCATCAGGGTAAAAAATCCTCAACAGGCTCACGGATATAAGCCTTGACAGATACTATCAACGACATTAAAGTACTCCATAGTTATTGATCATTACACATCGCTACAGGAGTCTTTTTTAATGAAACGTTATGCATCATATTCTACCTATATTCTTATTTTTATCAGCATGAATACCGTGAGCTCAACCTTGCACGCACGCGGATTTTTTGATGCTCTTGCTGATTTTTTTAATAGCATCGGCCAAGATGGCCCGCTTCAACAGAATGCAAAATATACGTTATCCCGCAGACAAGCAGAAAGTTACATTGATATGTATGTTGCCTCTCTTAGTAATGAGCTACGTCCCAACGCAAGCGATTATGACATACAAAGAATCAGAGAAAAAGCCTACAATGCATTTAACCAATCTTCAACCGTATACATCTGGATCAGTGGCATCAGAATGTACAACAAAGATATGATCGATCAATTTTTATTGAGCGCCATCGTTGAAGTTGTTGAATCAAATACCTACAGCTATGCATATAGCCAGACCAACAATAGCACTATTGCTTCAAAAATTTCCCAAACAATACGTACTCGACTTATGCATTTCATAGAAAACAAATATACGCTTGATGCTTATAATCTACGACCATTTTTCGGCTACCAGCTCAATCAAACAATTCTCAAAGAAATCATTCTTTTATCTCAGCAATATTATCCAACCGGCGCTTCCAATTACCCATCATACAATTACGGTACAACTGGATCAACGGGACACACAGGAGGCACTGGCCATACAGGGCACACAGGATCAACTGGATATACGGGTGGTAACTGGTAGGAATTGAAGAAAGCACAAAGCCCGTTCGTCCTGAGTGTTTTTGCGGAGCAAAAATGTATCGAAGGATAACGGGCTTAGATCAAACTCACGTGATATTAATGAAGAAGCAAACCATCTTAGTAACCGGCGGAGCAGGATACATCGGTTCCCATACCGCATTTCTACTCGCTCAGCAAGGTTATACGGTCATTGTGCTTGATCTCCTGGCACATGACCAAACTTTCACCCATCCATGGGCAACATTCATCAAAGGCAACTGTGGTGACCGTGCCCTGCTAGAAAAGATTTTTACCCAGTACGCTATCGATACGGTCATGCACTTTGCAGCACACATAGAAGTGGGAGAATCTGTCACTAATCCGCTCAAATATTACCAAAACAATGTAGCCACTACGTTCAACTTGCTTGAATCTATGCTCGCGCATAACGTACGCACTTTTATTTTTTCTTCATCCTGTGCCGTCTATGGCACACCAGAAAGCCCATCCATCACAGAAGATCATCATAAAAATCCGATAAGCCCTTATGGTATGACTAAGTATGTGATAGAAAGAACATTGCAAGATCTACAGGTATCACACGATCTGCACTATGTTGCTCTACGCTATTTCAATGCGGCAGGAGCACTCCCTGAATATGGACTGTATGAACAACACAAACCAGAAACCCACCTGATACCATTGCTCCTCCAAGCAGTGCATACCCAAAAGCCCTTTTATATCTTTGGCAATGACCATCCCACTAGTGATGGCTCTTGCGTTCGTGACTTTTTGCATGTGTGGGATATCGCGCATGCGCATCTGAAATCAGTAAAACACCTTGAAAATGGTAATCCATCAGACTGTTTTAACCTGGGAACCGGTTATGGAATATCGGTTAAACAGATGATTGCCCAGGTGGAACAGATAACCAAGACAAAGCTCACTACCATACCGGTAAAACAACGAGCCGGAGACCCCCCTATTCTGGTGGCCAACCCCTCAAAAGCCCACGATATACTGGGGTGGCAACCCTATTATTCCGATATAACCTTTATCGTGCAAAGTGCCTATGCGGCCAGCATGCATATCAGGGAAAAAGAGGTAGAAAAAAGCCATATTATATAAATTTTTTAAAGTTTACAAAAAAAATATTGCAATTGGAAGTTTGCTCCTGGTATGCTGAAAGTAGGTTAAGAAAAATTAATAGTATCTATAACATACCAAAGGAGAAAGGTTATGAAGAAGAATTTAATACTAAAAGCAGCACTGTTAACGCTGGTTTTAGGAGCGCAGGCAACCGTATTTGCATGTACCGTAAGTATCACCAATGATATTGCAAACCCAGTGCAAGTGGTAGAAAAAGAAGGTAAGTATTCTAAAATAATTATGCCCGGCCAAACAAAACAGGTCGGAAGCACACAGTTCCATGCAAATTTCTATCTATTCGAACAAATAAATGATGACTTTGTACTCAAGTATACGGTTGATCAAGCTGCATGTAACTTAGAACAACATCAAGATATTAGCGTCACTGATATTATGAACAATACTGGTAATGTAGTGGAATTTTTCACCGTTACGCCAGCATCTGCATCTGCAAATGACAAACCGTGCTGCCATCATCACTAAAAAAAGCATCTGCAAAAAAAAGTCATAACTCAAAAAGGAGAGGTCGTTTACTTAAAGCAAGCGACCATCTCCTTTTGAAAAAACTCAAATTAATTATATAATCCCGTTCGTGCTGAGCTTGTCGAAGCATAAACGGGGCCTATCCTTCGACCCAGTCTTCGCTAAAGCTTCGACGGGCACGGCAAGCTAGGCCGTAAGTCCGACGTAGTTTTAACGTAGGCGGATCAGGACGAACGGCCCAGAATAGTCATATTATTCGCATAAGCATCGACTACGCACCATGACATTTTTTATATTTTTTACCAGAACCACATGGGCACGGATCATTACGGCCAACTTTGTCTTCTGATCTTTGCGCCGTTTCTTTTCTGCCTTCTGAAGTTGCCTGTAAAAGCATATTCATCTGATCAAGTTCTTTTTCACGCTTTGCTTCCAATTCATGTTCGTCAAATTGCTCAACATTAAGATGGAAAATGTGACATACCACATCGCTTCTTATACCAGACAACATTTCTTTAAACATATCAAATGCTTCACGTTTATATTCAATAAGCGGATTCTTTTGGCCCCAGCCACGTAATCCTATGCCCTCTTTTAAATGATCAAGGTTAAGCATATGTTGCTTCCATGCCTGATCAATAGTTTCAAGCAAAAGCCATTTTTCTGCTTGCTGCACCATTTCTTGATCAATTTTATTACGCAACAACTCATAGCGAGACAACAAGAAATTACTCAAATCACTTTCTAATGCCGCTACGGTACTGATCTTAAATCCCGCATTAAATATAAGTTCACTTGGCATATTAATTAAGCGAGTAAGCGCATGAAACACTGCATGTGCTTGATCTTGCGTCACTGTTCTGCTTGGACAATGTTCAGACACGATGTCTTGAATAACTTTATTAACAAAATCACGAATAAGTTCGTAAACCCGTTCTTCACCTTCCAAAATATCACGACGATAATTGTAAATTACCATGCGTTGTTGGTTCAGCACGTCATCATATTCAATGAGATGTTTACGAATTTCAAAATTATGTTTTTCTACTTTTTCTTGTGCGCTATCAATAGTTTTGGAAACAAAGGCAGATTCAATAACTTCATCTTCCTTCATGCCAAAACGTTCCATATTGCTCTTGAGTGAATCACCGGCAAAAATACGAATAAGATCATCTTCTAACGATATATAAAAACGACTTTCACCCAGATCACCCTGACGGCCAGAACGACCACGCAACTGATTATCAATACGTCTGCTTTCATGCCGCTCAGTACCTAAAATATATAATCCACCAGCTTCTTTTGATTCTGCGGTAAGCTTAATGTCAGTACCACGACCAGCCATGTTGGTTGCAATGGTAACACGACCGGGTTCGCCTGCATGAGCAATAATTTCTGCTTCACGTTGATGTTGTTTTGCATTAAGAACTTCATGCGGCAATCCACTAAGCATCAATATTTTGCTTAAAATTTCTGACGTTTCAATTGATGCCGTACCAATTAAAACCGGTTGCCCTTTTGCGTGACGTTCTTTAACATCTTCTACAATTGCCTTATATTTTGCATTCTTAGTGAGGAAAATAAGATGCGGTTTATCTTCACGCATTAATGGCTTATTGGTTGGAATGGTAATCACATCAAGTTTGTAAATGTTATGAAATTCTTCAGCTTCAGTTACTGCTGTACCGGTCATACCCGCAAGCTTTTTGTACAATCTAAAGTAGTTTTGCAAGGTGATAGATGCAAGCGTTTGACTTTCACGCTCAATAGCCACCCCTTCTTTTGCTTCAAGCGCCTGATGCAATCCATCACTATAACGACGGCCTGGTAATATACGTCCCGTAAATTCATCGACAATCAAAACTTCATCATCTTTGACTACATATTCAACGTCACGGTGGAACAATGCATGTGCACGGATAGCCTGATTCATATGATGCAGTAAGTTCATATGTTCAATCGCATATAAATTATCTATATTAAATGCTGCTTCAATTTTATCAATACCTTTTTCAGTAAATAACGCAGTGCGCGCTTTTTCATCTACTTCAAAATCTTCATCCTTTTTCATACGCGCTGCTACGCGGTTACTGTCAATATACAGCTTGCTACTTTCTTGCGCAGCACCTGAAATAATGAGCGGTGTACGTGCTTCATCAATCAAAATCGAATCGACTTCATCAACGATGGCAAAATTTAAATCACGTTGCACATAATCGGCTAAGCGAAATTTCATATTATCGCGTAAATAATCAAAGCCAAGTTCATTGTTAGTTGCATACAGAATATCTTTTTCATATTCTTGTTTGCGCTCTTCATCATTCATGGTGTTTTGAATACACCCGACAGTCATACCAAGCATAGTGAAAATTGGAGACATCCATTCCGCATCACGGCGAGCCAAATAATCATTCACCGTTACCAAATAAGCACCCTTACCAGATAACGCATTCAAATATAACGGTAACACTGCCGTCAGCGTTTTACCTTCACCGGTTTTCATTTCAGCAATCTTACCTTCATGCAACACAATGCCGCCCATTAATTGGACGTCAAAGTGACGTTGCCCTAAGGTTCGTTTTGCTGCTTCACGCACGGTAGCAAACGCTTCGGGTAAAATATCGTCTAACGTTTTGCCTTGGAATAATTGTTCACGGAAATAGTTGGTTTTTTCTCCCAACTGTGCATCGGTCAACCCGCTGATGTGTGGTTCAAATGCATTAATTTTTAGTACAATGGTACGCAAACGTTTGAGCTGGCGCTCATTTGCAGTACCTATTATTTTTGCCAAAAGACCTGTAATCATGTCAAAATCCTTAATGTATACCACTTTGTTTGCTTGCGCAGAGTGGTTATCGTCAATAGAAAAGTAAATAACTTTATAAAATACGCTACTCAAGAATAAATGTACCACAATAGCGCTTGGGTGACAAATAGGTACTTTTAGTGGACCAATAGAATCACCTTTTGCAGGTAGAAGGGAATTCAAAATACAGGTATAGTGGAATTCAAACATGCCCCTCTTGTACCCTAATTATACCCTAAAAACTCATCCAACCCTTCTTCTCTGCCCCTTACCTTCTCCTTACACCTCTTTTTCTAACCTGAAAAACAACCAGTTCGCTCGATCTAATCGGTACAATTAAGCCATTTTATTCGATATATTTTCTCATTGACATTATTTTTAGACCTGATATGCTTAATATTGTACAAGGTATAGTAATCAATTTTAAGGAGGTTATAGCAATGAAAAAGCTACTATTCACCGTTCAAACTCACTCTCACTCTCTTCTACTCTGCGCCGCAGCAACCGCACACGGCATGGAAATGACTATTCCTACGTCACAAGCACCTATAACTCGACGAATACCAAGTTTAAAGCAACTATGCCTTAATTACATTGGACAAAATCCTCAACATGAACAAATTAATTTGATAGATAATCTTGCTAACTTGCCTACTGATTTAGCTATAGAAGCATTATTAGAGACACATCCTACTTATGTAAAACAAAATAAAGACCCGCTCATTGAATTAGCTCAATCAAACAACTTAGATATGAATGTTCTATGTACCGTAGCTGCATGTCTTAATGATATTGAGTTAGCATATAATATCGCAAAAAATGGACCAATAACAAATGATGTTGCATTACTAATCATCGAAGATTTTTTTAATAATGCTGATATTAAAACCTGTCTAACGGATTTTAAGAGCATATATAATAAAGCTTTTCCAAAAGAAATTTTAGATCATGGTAATGATAGTCGTTTGTATCAAGAATTGATGAATAAGATAGCCATGGTTATTTATGAACGTAGTTGGACAATAAATGACAAAGTTATATTTTCTGCGCAATATTTTGAGCAAAATCTATCTATAAGAGAAATTGCCAATAACATGATTAATAAATATTTTGGGACTAAGAGTCTCGATAACCCTTATACCAACGATAACTTGATTGCACTCAGTTCATGTGAAACAATTTTAGCCTTTCCGGATAAGCTGCATCCATTAGAATCAGTTTGCCAATATTTTACAATTTATAATCTAACAACTAAAAATAAAATAACTATTCCGATTCCATCGGAACCTGCTTATAACTTTTGTGTTTGTGATAAAATTGCCTTCAGTCAGGATTGTTCATACTTAGGCGCCTTAGATAAAGATGGTAAAATATATAGCATTAAAATCGCTCCATTTACTTTTGCTAATGTATCAATGGAAAAGATTGCTCTTATAGCATGGTTTTTACACTTAAAGAATACAGGATCATTTATATCAGCGTATAGGTATGAGCAAGAAAAAGGCATGTTTGGCCAAGAATGGGAAGATGTTATTACAGATATAGAATCATGGCCAGTGCATATCAATGAGACGTTAAAAATGAAAATATTAAATTTTGGATATACACGTATTTTGACGAGACTATTTGATAGTGTAAGTGAGCAGTTTGGTATGACTAGAGAAGAGATGATAAATCGAGTAATGGAACAGGACGCCGAATTTTTTATAAAATTTTGTACTTTTATAAAAAATAATAGCGATGAAATCACGAACACGGATTTACAAAAAGTTGTACAATTTTATAATTGGCCAATTTAATTACTAAACAATCAATCATGAGGGCGTCAAATAGGCGCTCTTCAATTAACGTAGTACAAAGTAAAGCATAGTAATCAATTTTAAGAAAGGTTAATCATGAAAAAGCTACACTCACCGTTCAAATCACTCTCACTTCTTCTACTCTGCAGCGCTGCAACAGCATACGGCATGGAAACCAATAATTATTCCCCAACAAAGCAATTGCCGAGCGCTCAAAAGGTAGATACCCCCTTTATAACTATAGAATTGAGCTCCGTTGAAGATGACCTAAGCAGCAACCAATGGACTGAAGTAATTAATGGTATCGCATCCAATCTGCAGAATCTTTATCATCCAAATATTAATGCGCAGTCAATTCAACAATTCAAAAACAATATGCTTACACGCAATGAATTCTCTATTGCAAACATAAAAGAAGCATTAAAAAATAGTTTTGGCTCAGGCCACGTATGTGTAACACGAGCAAAAACAGACCCCCGTTCAATGGCTAAATTTATTTCAAGAGATTCAAAACATACCGCCAAATATCTATGTCTGAACGGTAGTGATAGACAACGAGTCGCTCACTATTATAATCCGTCTGAAACAAGTAAAAAAGATCTAGAAAACTATTTGGATGATCGTCAAAAAATAACTCTTCAATTATCCAAGTCTGAAAATGGCAATGTTCCAATTATAACGGTACCTTCATTTGAATATTATGATGCAGAGATCTTCAAGAACAAACTCGCACAAGTCACCACAGTTTTGAGTAGAAACTACGATTACATCATGCTGGATCTCAGAGGAAATAACGGAGGCGATTTAGGTTTGACCTATCATTTTCTTTCTTTATTCCTGGGAAACAATGATCCAGATATCTATCCACTCCCAGTACCTAACAATCAAAAACTTTCTTACGAAGATTTAAACAATAAACTCAAAGGCACAACGCTTCCACCATTTTATCAATGTACTCTGTTCGATTCAGTTACTCTGACAAAAAACAGTCGATATTACCTTCAAGAAAATGGTTGTTTTGGTTGATGGAAAAACTTTTTCTAGCGGCGAAATTGTTGCAGCCACACTCAAGAATACACTCGGAAAGAAAGTCTGCATTCTCGGTCAGCCATGTGTCGGCTCTTTTGAACAAGAGAATAAAACACCGGTGAACTTGCCACACGATTTTAAGCTGTATCTATCCGGAGAAGATACGATCTTCTATTCAAAGAAATTTGCTACCCTATTAACTGGCTGCCGTTTATTACCCGATGTTAGACATGAAGATATGAGCACCATCAAAGAGAAAGCAGTAGATATCCTGTATAATTCAGTAAATTTTAATTCCATAGATTTCCCTGAGAAACCTTCATATGAAAGAACCGGTTCTCAAAAATAAGAAATAGTTAACGCAAAGAACATAGTAAAATATAGTAATAAAAAAAAGGGCGTCACACACGGCGCCCTTTTTACTGCACAATTTACTGCAAGCTCACAACCGTCATAGGAAAGAACTGAAAATTTCTTCCCATCTAATCAATATCATTTTTTAATGCCTCAATCTCTTCACTGGAAAGATCAGTACTGGCAGCAATTGTTTTTATATCAATGCCGATCTTGAGTAACTTGATTGCTACAGAGCGAGCCTTTGCAAGCTCACCTTCTGCGCGACCTTCTGCGCGGGCGCCACGCTCCAAATCTACTGCGCCGCGCCAGACATCAAGCTCAGCGTAATACTTTTGAAGTTCCGCTTCGCTCCAGTGATGTTGCTCAAGAACATCAAAGGCGGTAACCAGCTCTTGAGGAGTTTTCATCGTGGCTGGAATTTGATTCATGTCGTTCGCATGCTTAAGAAAATATGTCCATTTTTCCAGCGGCGTTTCAAGTTGGTCCAATTCTTTTTTGAATTTTTTCAACTCTATAAAATGCCACTCTAAGTGCCGAAACGTACGTTTGTTCGTTTTGCTGTCAACAATAATATGATGGCTCAGATAGTCTGGATTATCTTTAAACAGATTGAAGTCAAGGACGCCTACAAGGATCACCGGTACAAGGCTGCTATATGGAGCTTTCTTTTCAAGCTGTCGCACCAGAAAGAATGAGGCGTAAAATTGCGATCGTTCCATGAAATTTCTTTCATCTTCAACTTGAACCTCAATGATATATTTGTTGCCTTTCTGATCGGTGCAATGCACGTCAACAAATGTTCGTTCCATATCTTTGGCGATAGGCTTGTTGGCACTATCATTTATTTGCACAAGGGTAATCAGTTCGCCTTCGCGTCGCTCTAACACGCTATTAAGGAAACTAATGGTTAGATCGGCTCTTTCTTGGCTACCAAAAAGTTTTTTAAAAGCGATATCCGTTGTAGGGCTTAAGAATTTCATAGCTAGTTTCCTGCTTTTTATTTTTCCATTTCACTAACACTTTTATTTAAAACCACAGTCTAATCTATTTTTGACAAGAACATTGGTCTTTTTTATTAAGCTGATCATTTCAACCGTCGACAGTTTGTCGACAGTTCAATATATAATTTACTGCAAGCTCACAACCGTCATCTGACGCCCAGCCTGTTCTTTTTGTCGACGATAAGAATAAAATTTATCATCACATATGGTGCAAATGGAATAGCCCCAGTGAAATGCTTCTTTTTTGACACCAATCGACTCCAACTGCAATTTATTAAATCCTGGCAAATCAAAGAACACTTCCTCACCATGCCATTGGAATGCATGCGATGCATACGGATAATCATCAAATTTCGCAATCAGATCTTGTCCCACTTGATAACAACATATTTTTGCTGAAGGACCAAAAAAAACCTGCAGATGATCTAACGCGGTATTGTATTCCTGTTGCATAGACTCTAATGCTCTCAATACAATTCCCTGCGCTGAACCACGCCATCCGGCATGCACAATTGCTGCTGCATGATTACGGCTATCATACAACACAATCGGCAAACAATCGGCGGTCATAACACCCAAGCCAATATGCTGCACGTGAGTCATTAAAAAATCACCTTCATCCTGAAAAGAACGCACCTGCGAAAGGTTATCTTCAGTGCATACCAATCCAGATGCACTGTGTGTCTGTTTTAAAAACAGTACCTCATCAAGATGCATTAATTTTTCTAGCGGTGCGAAATAAGAATGCTCTAAGAGCTTTGTATTTGGAGGAAGATGCAAATATATTTGCGGATCAAGTTCATCTTCAGCATTGCCAAAATAGATGCGAAGAGACGGTGCGCTGTGTAATAACATGTGAACCTAAAAAAGGGGCCGTTTATCAGCCCCTCATAATTGTATCGTTTTATCTTTTTATTTTTTTTCAACGCGCGGCGCGTGGACTCGTGCGTATTGCCCGCTTATAACATTCCGCTCCTGGTCGAAGCATACGTTTCTGCGTTGCAAAATCTATTTCATATAAACCAAACTTCTTAGTGTATCCTTCATTCCATTCAAAATTATCCATCAAAGACCAGTAAAAATAACCGCGTACATCACAACCTTCTTTAATTGCACGAGACATTGCATACAGATAACGCTTGATAAATAATGGTCTGCGATCGTCACATTCATCAGGTACACCATTTTCAGTAATATAGATTGGTTTGCCCAATTTTGCAACTGCCTTAATGGCATCATACAAACCTTCTGGGTACACCGAGTATGGCATGTCAGTCATCACTTCACCTTGAAAACAGGATGGTTTACCAAACATCTCTTTGTTAATATTCAAGTCCCATAATGAACCAAGGATATTAGATTCAATAACTATGTGTGAATAAAAATTAAGACCAATAAAATCATTACACTCTGGCGCATCAGGAATAGTGGTGCGCAAATACGGTATGTTTGGAAACAATTGTCCCGTCTGCAGAAAATGCATAATCACGTCATTAAATATATAACGCATGAAAACACATGGAGCTGCTTCCAATAGATTCCATGAATGTGCTTCAAACGTTATGTACTGGTGCACAATACCAATCTGCGCATCTTTACCGCCAGGAAGTGATTTTAATTTTTTGTAAACGCGTGTGTGCGCGATAAGCATATTTTTAAGAACGGTTGCAGCCATAGGTAAATTTGATTGGCCCGGTGGAAACACCCCACTAATATAACCTTGGAAAACATAGGGTCCCGGTTCATTGATGGTGCACCACAATTTGACTTTGTCTTGTAGCGCTTCAAACATGCGAACACAAAACCGTACAAAATACGCTATGTTTTTTTCTTGTTCAAATGCGCCTTTTTTCTCAAACCATTGGGGGTGGGTAAAGTGATGCAACGTGATCATCGGCGTAATGCCATTCCTGATAAGTTCATCACACAAATCGCGGTAATGATCTATAGCTGCTTGATTGAATTCGCCTTCACGCGGCTCAATAATGCTCCATTCAACAGAGAGTCGAAATGCATTGCAACCAAGCTCTTTGACTAATTTAATATCATTTTTGTAATTATTCCAAAAATCACAAGCAAAACCAGATTTTTGATTGCCATGGATGGTAGGAAAACCGTTATGGGTTCCCTTTTTCTCCCATTCCGCCCAGTTACTGTCTGGACAATGGCCTGCACCAGAATTTTGATATTCTGACATGGCGACACCACATAGCTTTGGCAATACAATGTCATTAACTTTCAATTTTTGCCAATCCCAACAGGTTCGGGCAAAGATTACTGGGATGCTTAAGGCAGCATATACAACGAATATACGAACATAAAAAGATAGTTTCATAGGATAAAAAGACTTTATAATAAAGGGTTATTGATATTATCAGTATAAACCCTCGAATAATAAAGTAAACGGCAATATCTTCTATTTTATTTGCTTTCCGCCTCTTCTTTTATCACTCTGACAATTGCTTCACCAAATTTTTTAGCTGCATGAGGGCCTTCTGCTGTGACAATATTGCCATCGATCACCACATCCTCAGGCACATAATCGACATTATACTGGCGAAACAGTGCATTTAATTCTTTATCATCATTCCAACCAGTTGCCCGTTTATTTACCAAAACACCTGTTTTTGCTAAAATCCGTGGGGACACGCAAATAGCGCCAAAAGGTATCCCTGCTTGTGCCGCATCTTTGATAATACGATAACTTCTTTCATTATCAAGATGTTCAAGTGCACCAGGTCCACCGATAAAAAAGATGCCATCATAATTAGAAACATTCACTTTATCGAGCACTATATCAACGTGTGTGCTTGAACCATCTTTTGCAATTGCAGCACCTGCTAATGTGCTTGCAGTAACCACATCAATACCAGCAGCTTCTAATATTTTTTTTGGTTCACCATATTCAACTTGTTGATAACCTTCTTGTGCCACTACTAACAAGACTTTTTTCTTCATCGCTTACTCCCTTGACTTTGCTAGTTACTACTTCTTTACCCGTATATTTTGCAGCATAAAAAGCAAAGTCCAGCTTGTCAATCTGACCATAAACGGACCACGCCCTAAAACTTGCTTCATTATATTTTAATTGTGTATCAAGTGGTTGAATATATACAATAAATTCATCTGATAACTTAATTGTCCTCGCATATTCACCGATACGGATAACCGATCCTCCTCCATTTTTGACACGCTCACACAATGCAAAATAATGGCGCCATATACCACGGGGCATAGAACCGCTCCATATCGGCAGATATATATTCTTAATCTCCACTTTGACACTTAAAGCTGCAAGTGCCTCAAACGTGCGTATGCTTGGCTGCATGACAATCAGATGATCAATCACCAGTCGACCAGTTTTTTTTATAAGCTCTGGAACCAGCGTATAATTTACCCACGACACTGCTGATGCTCGTTTGCCAATAACACCAGAATCGATAACTACGGTTTTTTGAGCATAATGCAAAATGGGTACCTCATCATTATTAAATGCAACACCATTCACCCCAGATGCCGTTCTACTTTGCAGGTACAACGCGACCGATAGTATCCCAAATAATAAACTCATTGCAATAATGGTAACACGAGACGAATAGATTTTTTTACATGCGATGATGATTAATGCGAGCACAGGTATCAGCATTAAAACCCATAATGATGGCTTTACAAATCCTATGAGCCATGAATTTTGGTACCAATCGAGTACCCAGGTCCACCAGGTGGTTATGATATCCAGACACCACACCAGTAACCCGTTCGGTATTCCCACCAGTTCAGTAAAAAAAAGCAGTGATGAAACAAAAAGAAAAGCAGTCAATACTGGATTAAAGATTAAATTTGCCACGGGAGTCAGCAAAGATATCGGCAAACCCCATGCTATGAGCAGCGGTAATGAGATTAATGAAAGGAATAGTTGTAGTTCAATAAAATGAGTGAACCATCGCGTGATTTTTTGGGCCCTTGATTGTTTCTTCATCCCTTTAGATTATGGGCATTTTTTAATCTTGTCACGAAAAACCCTTGATTTCCGGACTTTGTTTTAATTATGCTGAACGTGAGTAGTAAAAACACATAGCATTCTAGGGGAGAGATCATGCGTAAATTTGTTGGATATGTAAAAGGAATACCTGGTCGCGTAAAAAATCAATTGAAAAGCTTTTTTGCTTCAAACCATAACAAGGTAAGTGAAGGCGCTACTGAACGGTATAAATCGCAGCCACATGCTCATGGTGATAACTGGCGCCGACCAGATTCACACAATAAATCATCCAAGCATCATAACCAGCCACCTAAACATCATAAAGGATAGTCAACGTAGTCGTTGCGAGCAGAGCGCGGCAATCCAGCACTTGGCTTTTCATCATGGATGCAGAGATAGAACGAGTAAACCTCAATCTATTGCTGCATCCATTTCTATTTCTACAATCCACACAAAAATTTTTTTATAGTAGGCGTACATTCACCCATAGCATCCGACCGATCATATGTTTCAACAATCATGCCATCTTCAACCAAATAAACATGATCGGATACCATTTCAACAAAACGCATATCTTGACTTGAAATCACCAGCGTTACTCTTTGGGCAGCAAGAGACCGTATAAGTTCAATTATACTTGCAATGTTTTCTGGATCTAATGCTGATGTTGGCTCATCAAACACCAAAATTTTCGGCCCTAAACACAATGCCCGTGCAATAGCAACCCGTTGCTTTTGTCCTCCTGACAATTGTGCCGGATATGCCGATGCATACTTACCCATGCCAACACGCATTAATTGCGCCATAGCCTTCTCTTGAGCAACAACCGCAGATTCATCCAAAACTGCTTGCAATGCGAGTGTACAATTTTGCAAGACGGTTAACTGTGGGAAAAGATTATAATTTTGTGCAACATAGCCAATCAGGCATGCACGTTCTTTAGCAGTGAGCGCACGCAAATCGCATCCATCAGACTCAAGTACGCCATCAAATGTTGTTTCAAGTCCAACAAGGCAGCGCAACAATGATGTTTTTCCTGCGCCACTTTTTCCAATGAGTGCAGTAACCTCACCCCGTCTAATTGCAAACGAAATCCCTTTGAGTATTGGTTTTTCTTGCTTATTAACCTCATAGGTTAAATAAATATCTTTACCGATAATCATAAGAAAACCTCCCTTCAAAAAATTTTGTAATCATGTTAAACAAGGTAAATATCATCAGATATAAAAGCGCTATGGCAATATATACGGGCACCACCTGCATTTCACGTGCAACAATATTCATACCGGCACGCGTCAATTCAATGACACCAATAGTTGAAATAATAGAGGTAGATTTTAATAACTGATCACATTCACCAGCCAACATAGGAACGATAATACGCATAACCTGCGGTAAAATGACATACCAAAGTGTTTGCATCCTATTCAACCCGAGTACAAAAGCTGCCTCCCATTGCTCACTTGGAATTGCATTAATACCACCACGTACTATTTGACTTACGTACGCAGCAGAACATAAACCAAGTGAAATAATACCGGCCAAAACAGGAGATATATTAAATCCAAAAAGATCTGGTACCGCATAATAGGCTATCAATAGCTGCACATAAAAAGGTATACCGCGCAACACAAAGACAACACTATCAAGCAATTGAGAAAGCCCGATTATACGTAACCGACGACATCGGACAATACCAATTAATAATCCCAGGGACAATGAAATTAATAATGCTCCAATCCATATCTGAATGGTCATCAGTAGCCCTTGCACAAGCAAGGGAGCTGATTCATAAAGTATCGTAAAATTCATTGCGCACCTGCTTGCAATTGCCATTTAATTTCAAGCTTTTGTAACGTGCCATCAGATTTCATAGCGTTAATAATTGTTTGCACTTGGTCAGAAAGTTCTCTATTTTCTTTTTTGACACAGATACCATTGCCATATTCTTCCCATTCTTTACCCAAAGGAATATCCAAAATTTTTATTTCTGGATTCTTTTGCATGAGAGTTATAACCAACGCTGGATCAACAATTGCTGCCAATGATTTGCCATATTTAATGTCCATGATTCTATCGACCACTTTTTCAAGCGTCTTTTTGGTAACAAATTCGAATCGATTCAAAAATGCTTCTTGAGTTGAACCCGGCTCAACACAGATGATCGCGCTTGTTTCCTTTAAATCATCAAGTGATGTGATTCCTGCTGGGATCTCTTTCCAGAAAGCTAATGGATATGATGTAACGGCGTCGCCTTGATACTGGATCATCGTCATTTCACGCAAACGCGCTTGAGTGATTGTCAATGCCCAAATCAACAGATCAACTGATCCATTTTTTAATGAGAGCATTAATGGCACCATGCTACCGCAATCTTTAAGCACTAGCTTCTTATTCATGCGACGTGCCAATTCTTGAGCAACGTCTATATCAAACCCCTCATACTCTCCTTGTGGATTTATGCTTACGAATGGGGCATAACCACTTACGGTACCTACTACCAATTGATTTCCACGTGACTCAGTAACCACTCGTGTACCGAAAAATTGGGTACCAAAGAAAAGATAAATACCTAAACCAACTAAACAACAGATTGAAAAAACGAAAACAATACGATTCGTATTCATAGTAATTCCTTTATAAAGTTAAAAAAAATGTACAAAACACTGAAAATAACAGCAAAAATTTACGTACACATAAAATACGTCAAATCGTTGCAATGTAGTTTCAGAAACAAAAATAGATACAATGGAAAATTAAGATTTTCGACATAAGAGCCGAACAAAAAGATTACAGGCTATGGTGCCCATGATGGCGATGATGCCCAGAAATGGAATGAATAGATATAGCAGATAATGCTACAAAGCAGATATTAAAATTCGGATTTGTTGATCCGATCGCTATTTGAGAAGAAAGATTGGTGTATTTATTTGACATAAATACCTCCCTGATTAAAGAAATTAAACATATCTATTCATAATCTTATCAATAAAATTTCTATATGTCAAATATTTCTTAAAGCAATGAATAAAAGCTGCCAGTCCTACAATCATCATTACCAAATACTATCTTCGTAAAAAAACCCCCAACGCATTCTGAAGTACTCCAACCTGCGTATCATACTCAATCTATTGCTGCATCCATTTCCGTTTTTCTATGCTGATGTCCAGTAGTCATACCCCAGCACAAGGACTTTCATGGAAACTAATAAAACCACTCCTTTTTTTTCTCAGTATGCAACACAACCTCATGAGCAAATTTTTACTGAGCTCAATACCTCATTTGATACCGGACTATCCACGCAAGAAGTACACAAACGGCAAAAAGAAATTGGCTTAAATCAGATCGAAAAACATACCGTATCATGGCTCAACATTTTAGTGCGACAATTCACTTCCCCTTTTATTTATGTCTTTTTTATTATTGTCGCTATCTACCTTGTTCTCGGTGAATATACCGATGCTATCATCATATTAATCATCATTATCATCAATGCTACTCTCGGCTTTTATCAAGAATATCACGCAGAAAACAACCTACAAATGCTCAAACAATATCTTATTTCATCCGTAATAGCGCGCAGAGACGGTAAAGATAGTAGTGTTTTAAATAATGTATTAGTACCGGGTGATATCATAGTCTTATATCCTGGCGATATTATCCCTGCTGATTGCAGATTTGTACAAGAAGAAAATCTTATGATTGATGAAGCAGCGCTGACTGGAGAATCAAACCCCGTACACAAGGTGGCTGACGCTCAAAAAGAATCACCAAAAAATCCATTTGATGCACATAACATTGGTTTTGCTGGCACCACTGTCACCAGTGGCAAAGCAATTGCAGTAGTGTTTGCCACCGGCCTTAATACCGCAATGGGTCGCATAGCATATCTGACCACAGAAACTATGAGTGAAAGTAATCTGAATAAAGGGACTATGCGGCTTGCACGTTTTCTCTTTTCACTCATTCTGCTTATGCTTACAATAACCATGGTCCTTAATATTTTATTAAAAGGCGGACAACTGCCACTCAGTGAACTTTTCATTTTTTCGGTTGCATTAGCAATCACCACAATTCCAGAAGCATTACCCATCGTTATTACTTTCTGCCTTGCACAAGGCGCGTCACGCTTAGCCAAACAAAAAGTAATTGTCAAACGCCTATCTGCCATTGAAGATCTTGGCGGAATGGAAGTACTTTGCACAGACAAAACAGGTACCCTTACTGAAAATACTATAGCGGTGGTAGATGTTTTTTCAGATAATCCGCGCGATACGTTATTGTATGCAGCAAATATGCTCACGCAATCAACAACAAAACCTGGAGTCCAAATCAAGGGGTTTGAAAATGCATTATGGCAAAGCCTTACCCCAGAAGAATTACAAAAATCAAAAACCTTTACCCGCATTAAAGAAATTCCTTATGATCCAATTCTCAAAAAAAATATTACTCTGTTGCAAAAAGATGGAACATATATCCTCACCATTCGCGGATCAGCCGAAGAGATCACAAAATACATTACCCCAACCAAAGAGAAATTAGCATCACTGCAACAATGGATCGTCCAAGAAGAAGAACAAAAAGGAAACCGTGTACTTGCTCTGGCAAAAAAAGAGTTTCCCGCAACCACTTCTATTTCTAATAACCTGATAGACGAACTCACCAATCTTGAATTTCTTGGTCTTATCTCATTTTCAGACCCAATTAAAAAAACTGCTGCCATAGCAATACAAAAAGCGCAAGCACTTGGCTTACAATTAAAAGTTTTAAGTGGAGATAGCCCCTATGTATGTGGCACCGTAGCAATGCAACTTGGTCTTATCACCACACGTGATGCGGTGATTACCGGCTCTGAATTTGAAAAAAAATCACTCGAAGAACGCTCGCAATGTGCATACTCTTACACCGTATTTGCGCGTGTTACTCCTGAACAAAAATATGAGATCATTAATTATCTACAAAAAAAATATTCAGTCGGTTATCTGGGTGATGGAATTAATGATGCTCCTGCACTCAAAACTGCACATGTTTCCATGGTGGTGCAAGATGCAGTGCCCATTGCACGAGAAACTGCTGATATTATTTTGCTCAAAAAAAGTTTGCTCGTTATTGTGTCTGGCGTAGAAGAAGGGCGTAAAATATTTATAAACACCTTAAAATATATCAGCATTACGGTGGTAACAACATTCAGCAACGGACTCTCGCTTGCAACAGCATCATTATTTTTGGATTATTTGCCTATGCTGCCATTCCAGTTATTAGCTGTTAATTTAATCTCTGATTTCCCTATGATAGCCATAGCAACGGATAACGTTAATCATAATGAACTTAAACAGATAAAAAAATATGAGGTAAAAGATATCCTGATTATTGCAATTATTTTGGGTAGCGTCACTTCATTCTATGATTTTATTATTTTTGCTATTTTCCATAATTCTCCACCCGCGCTCCTGCATACAAGTTGGTTTATATTCAGCATCCTTTCCGTCCTTGCATTCATATTTTCTTTCCGCAAAAAAGATCTTTTCTTCAAGCCAACGTTCCCCTCTTTACCGTTGGTATCACTCGCTTGTATCGCTGGCGCAACCGGCATATGTTTGCCCTTTACCAGATTCGGACAAAAAATATTGCAGCTTATACCATTGAGTATGCACAATCTTTTGACCGTAGGAGCAGTTACTGTTGCATACTTTGTGACAACAGAAGTCGTTAAATTATTTTATTACCGCAATGGTAACCATGATCACCAGAAGGTCCCGGGCCGTTCGTCCTGAGTGTTTTTGTGAAGCAAAAATGTATCGAAGGATACGGCCTCGTTTATACTTCGACCCAGTCTTCGCCAAGACTTCGACGGGCACGGCAAGTTCTGCTGCACCTATGGACCAAAATATTTTTGCTATTCAAACACCGCTATTCCAACTAAAATAGAGAGCAGTAATTTTTGTTAATTCCCAAAAAAATAATGGTGCAACTATGCTGCTACACTCCCTTGTATTAAGCCTATCTATACCGGCACTCTTCAATGTACATGTGGTAAAGTGCATGGAAAATAACCATGAAATTGTACGCTCAAACAACACACTCACCCTCACATCAACTGATTCATTTTTATTTGTAATCCCTACAGAACTACTTGCAAAAGTTATAGCCTGCTGTGATTCCCAAACAAGAAACAAGCTCATGTACATAAATAAATATCTGCAACATTACGCATCAAGAGAAAATAGTAATGTGATCTTAATGCAATCACCATTACGGTTAAATTCTCATGATCAAATAAAATATGTAATGTCCTGTATTGAACAAGATGAAGTAGAAATACTCAAAAATTTATTACTCAATGGCGCCGATCCAAACAAAACCACTAATCCAAACTTCTCATCATTACATTTAGCGATAGTAAAAAACAGCATCAAAAGCGCCAAGTTTTTAATTCAAGAAACGGCTATCGATGTGAATGAAAGTAGAGGAGCTTACGCTTTTCCGCTCTATATTGCCGCGCAAGAAGGGCATCTTGAAATAGCACAATGCTTGCTCCATCATAAAAAAATCAATGTTAAAAAAATATTCAGAGATGGTTTCACTGCGTGTTACATTGCATCAGAAAAAGGAAACCTTGACGTTGTAAAACTCCTTCTTGATCATGATGCTACCTTGTTAAACATGCCGTGCATTGAAGGCTCTACACCATTGTATATAGCTGCACAAGAAGGCCAAATCGATGTAATTAACTTTCTACTAACCTACAAAGACGTTGAGGTCAATTCACGCTTTAGAAGAGGCTTTACTCCTCTTTATGTTGCTGCACGCAATGGACATGCACAAGTAGTAAAACTATTTCTTGAACATAAGAACATACTCATAAACGCTGCTGATGATGAGGGCAGCACCGCACTCTATGTCGCCGCACAAAATGGTTACGATAAGGTTGTTGCTTTATTACTTGCTGACCCAAGAATCAACGTCAACCCAAATTATTTAGGCGGCTATACCCCATTGTATGCCGCTGCGCAAAAGGGCCATACTGCAGTTGTCGCAATCTTGCTTACTCACGAAGATACCTTAATAAATAAAATAGCTCCGAATGGCTTAACTCCCTTGCATATCGCTTGTCAGAGTGGTCATTTTGACAGTGTAGAAGCGCTACTCGCATCACCATCTATCAATATAAATGCATTAAATAATAATGGTGAAACACCACTTGATCTCGCGCAAAAAAATAATCATACAAAAATAATAATACTATTAATTGAAAAGGAAGGCGTAAGTGGATACTTACTAAAGAATCAAGAAATATTAAAAACAATCCTTCATAACGATAATAATTCTTGCGTAATACAGTAAAAAACCGATAAAAAATAATGGTGCAACTATGCTGCTACACTCCCTTGTATTAAGCCTATCTCTGCTATCACTCTTCAATGCTCATGGCATGAAGCGCACAATAACTCATGATGATGTTTTATGCACAGATCAGATACTCACCCTAGCATCAACTGACTCCCTTTTATTTGCAATCCCGCCTGAATTACTTGCAAAAATTATAGCCTGTTGCGATCCCCATACAAGAAATAAAAAACTGATGCGCACAAATCAGTATCTACGCTTTTATGCATCAAGAGAAAATAGTGACGTAATCTTGATATGCTCTCCGCTACAATTAAGTTGTCCTAACGAACGAAAACGATATATGAAGTTCTATATTTGTGAAGATAAGGTAGAAATACTCAAAAATTTGTTAGCCAATGGCGCCAATCCAAATGAAATCACTGACCCAAACTATTCAGCATTAGATTTAGCAATACTGAAAAACAGCATTAAGAGCGCCAAGTTCTTGATTGAAGAAACTGATATTGATGTAAATGAAAACAGAGGTTATGACCAATCTTGTCCACTATATTTCGCCGCATACAAAGGACGCCTTGAAATTGTTCAACACTTACTCCACCATAAAAAGATTGATACTAAAAAAACATTCAACGGTGGCCGCACTGCGTGTCATACTGCATCACAAAGAGGAAACCTTGGTGTTGTAAAACTCCTTCTTGACCATGATGCTACCTTGTTAAACATGCCGTGCATTTATGGCTCTACACCATTGTATGTGGCTGCACAAGAAGGCCAAATCAAAACGGTGGAATTTTTATTAACACGCAAAGAGATCCAAGTCAATTCACGTTTTAGAATAGGCTATGTGCCTCTTCACATTGCCTCAGAAAAAGGTCATCTAGAAGTGGTAAGCCTATTGCTTGATCATAAGGATATACTCATAAATGCAACCGCTGATGATGGCTACACCGCACTCTATGCCGCCACCCAACATGGTTGTGATGAAGTGGTCAAATTACTACTCGCTCATCCTGATATCGACGTTAATATCAAAAATAACAACGGTTGGACTGCTTTACATATCGCATCAGATAGCGGACATGCTGCAGTTGTTAATTTATTCATAATCCATGATGCTAACTTAGTAAACACACAAACAGAAGAAGGGCAAACGCCCTTGCACATAGCTTGTACTAATCGTCATTTTAAAATAGTTGAAGCATTACTTACATCGCCATATATCAGCGCTACTATAAATGCAGTATTCCAAGAATGTACAGCACTCGACATAGCATTAGATCTTGGCGACAGATACATAGAAAAGCTATTAATTGCAAATGGAGGCGTATGCAAAAGCTCTCTACTCTAGGTAGTCAAAAAACCATTCTGATGCACAATCATCTTCGATTTTTTGGCAAAAATATTTTTGCTATTCAAACACTGCTATCTCAACTAGAATAAAGAGCAATAATTTTGTGTTAATTCCCAAAAAAATAATGGTGCAACAATGCTGCTACGCTATTTTATATTAAGTCTATCTCTGCTATCACTCTTCAATGTACCTGCGGTAAAATGCATGGAAAACAATCATGAAATTGTACGTTCAAACAACACGCTCACCCCAACGGCAACTGATTCATTTTTATTTGCAATCCCTACGGAACTACTTGCAAAAATTATAGCCTGCTGTGATTCCCAAACAAGAAACAAACTCATGCGCACAAATGAATATCTACGCTTTTATGCATCAAAAGGAAATTATGCGGTGATCTTAATGCAATCGCCATTATGGTTAAATTTTTATGATCAAATAAACTATGTAGAATTTTGCATTTATGAAGACAAGGTAGAAATACTCAAAAATTTATTGGCCAATGGCGCCGATCCAAACAAAACCACTAATCCAAACCAATCACCATTATGTTTGGCAACACTAAACAATAGTATCAAGAGTGCCAAGTTTTTAATTGAAGAAACTACTATTGATGTAAATGAAAGTAGAGGAGTTTACGCTTTTCCGCTCTATATTGCCGCGAAAGAAGGGCATCTTGAAATAGCACAATGCTTGCTCCACCATAAAAAAATCGATGTTAAAAAAATATTCAGAAATAGCTACACTGCATGCCTCATTGCGGCGCAATGGGGAAACCTTGCTATTGTCAAACTTCTTCTTGACCATGACGCTACCTTGTTGAACATGCCATGCCGTGATGGCACTACACTCTTGTATATAGCTGCGCAAGGAGGCCAAACTGATATAGTTAACTTTTTACTAACCTGCAAAGGCATTGAGGTCAATGCACTGTTTAACCAATACTATACCCCATTATATATCGCTGCAGAAAATGGTCATGCTGCAATTGTCGCGGCTTTGCTCACTCATCAAGACATCTTAATAAACAAAGTAGCTCCGAATGACGTAACCCCCTTGTATGTAGCCGCACAAAATGGTTGCACTGACGTAGTCAAATTATTACTCGCTCAACCTGATATCGACGCCAATGCAAAGTATAAAGACAATTACTCACCGCTATATATCGCAACGCAAAAGGGACATATCGCAATCGTTACTTTATTCATAACGCACGATCCTAATTTGGTAAACACACAGACAAACAAAGGGCATACTCCTTTGCATACCGCTTGTGTCTATGGTCAATTAGAAACAGTCAAAACATTGCTTACATCACCCTGTATCGCTATAAATGCATTAACCAATTATGGCAGTACACCACTTGATCTGGCGCAAGACCATAACCACACACAAATAACAAACTTATTGATTGAAAACGGAGGCGTAGATGGAATGCCTACCAATTATCTAGTTCGATCTAACACCACCTAATCAGAAACAAGACGAACGGCCATGCATGATTAGTTAGTCAAAATACCATTCTGATACGCAAACATCTTTGCTTTGCTGCAATTGAGCGTGCGCGTTAAATATTTTTCTTTTGATTCAAGCCAGTCTTGTTGCTCTTCCAAGTTAACCAACAAAAGCTTTTTATGCACAATATCATATTGCACCGTGTCATAAAAATTTTGTGGTAAGTTGCTCGCGAAAATATCTACAAAAAAAGAAAAGCGATACGTAAGACTCCAAAACAGATCATCAAGCTCATTCACGTCTTCAATGATAGTCTGCTGGGTAAGATTGGTAAGTTCGGCAGCTATTTTTTTGGTTGACTCCCATGCCTTTTCAGATTCATCAGCCGACCAGACCAGCTTGCTTAAACTTATTTCCAAAAATCGCACAAGCACATTGCGTAATTGCAATGCAGCAATCTCTTCTTGCGCCAAATCCAATACCTGTTGAGAAATATCATGCAAAAAATCATCTGGGTTTTTTTTGAATGCATCATACTCGGTCAAAAAGCGATTATAGAGCACATTGTTTACTGATTCCTTAAACCGGTCAAACATATCCATGTCAAGCAAAGAAGGCAATGCAGGGCCCGGTGCTGCAGGAGCAGGTTTGTTTTTAATCGTACAACAATGAGTCAATAAATCAGGAAGGCGTGTCAGCAGATCAGAAAATGCATAGCCATTAATGCATGGTGCACCTTTAACCAATCGAATGTACAGACGCACTACACGCTCGGCATATTCACTATCTTTTTTTGTGCTTTTTCCATATTCAAGCAGCTTGATCAGATAAGAAAAATCATGCGGTAATATATCCGTGCAATAATCCGGACGATTCAATTGATGAAATATTGCTGCCATATCAACTGGACCTTTTGCGGTGACTAGTGTATGACTAAGTACTATGATACATAAACTGATAAGAATTTTTGATTTCATCCAAAGATCCTTTATGCTAAAGAGGTGAAACAATAAATCACACTGTATCATGGAAGCACGACATTGTTCAAGATTTATAATCAAAACGGTAAGCTGAAAAGGGTTTTGCCATGGCACTTTACTCGTATCAAGCGTTTTCCAAGGACGGCAAAAAGGTCAAAGGGTTTATTGATGCTTCATCAGTAAGCAGTGTCAAAGAACAACTTACCAGACAATCTTTATTTCCCATATCCGTCGAACTTGCACAATCAGCATCTGGTGGCGGATTTTTTAGTCGCTTATTTACCAAAAAAGTGACGGTCAAAGACAAAATTTTATTCACCAGACAATTAAGCACGCTCCTTAAAGCTGGTGTACCGTTACTGCAAGCATTGGAACTACTCACCGAACAGTTGGAAGGCCAACTGCGCACCATTACCGTTGCAATCAAAGATAATGTCAAAGAAGGTGTCTCTTTTGCTGATGCGCTCAGCAAATATCCACGCATCTTTGAAACTTTGTATGTTCAATTGGTGCGCGCTGGTGAAGCGAGTGGTAAATTAGAATCTATTTTAGATCGACTTGCCGAGTATCTGGAACGTAGTTCTGCCATGCAAAAGAAGATCAAAAAGGCAATGCTCATGCCAATGATTCAACTCGGTGCCGCCTTACTTGTAGTTATCGGCTTAATAACAAAAGTTGTACCTGGTATTGCAGAAAGTCTTAGCGAAGAAGAACTACCCGCCCTTACAAGATTTATGATGAATACCTCTCATTTTTTAGGTAATTATTATTTATTTATTATTTTTGGCCTCATAATTATCATTGCCTTGTATAAATACTGGTCATCTACTACCTCAGGCGCTCGTACCATTGACTCTATTAAATTACGCATTCCATTAATAAAAAATATCACCAAAACAAATGCGGTCATACAATTTTGTTACACGTTAGGGATGCTTTTGGAAGGTGGTGTTGATCTTGCACAAGCACTTGATATTGTATGTGCAGTTATTGATAATCGTATTTTAACAGACGCACTCAAAGAAGCGCGTGACAACATTGTCAAACAAGGAAAAATTGCACAGTACCTCAAACAAACAGGAATGTTTCCTGCTATCGCCATTTATTTAATTAAGACAGGTGAAGAAACTGGCCAACTCGATGCTATGTTACTTACCGTAGCACGTGATTATGAAGAAGATTTACGTGAATTAATGGATGGTCTAACTGCTGCCATTACACCGATTATGTTACTTATAGTTGCCGGACTTATTAGTTTAATTATCCTGTCCATTATGCTACCAATATTACAAATGATGGAGTCTGCAAGTAAGGGAATGGAAGGGTCTAAAGGTGGCTAAAGAAGCGGCTAAAAAATTAAATACACTATCATTAAAGAAATAAGTATCTATTTATATTCAGGAAAGGAACACCTATATGTTTATGTCACAAAAAGCATCAATGCATGATCAACACACCCCATCACAACATCTTAAAAAAGGTTTTAGTTTATTGGAAATTATTGTGGTAATGGGCTTAATTGCCGTTATAGCCGGAATAGTATACCCAATCCTTAATCAACGACGCAAAGAAGCTACCATTAGCCAAGCACGTCAAATGGTAGCAATGCTTGCTCAAAGCATTGACCGCTACCATGATGATACGGGTGAATATCCGGTAACATTGGACAATCTTGTGCGTCGACCTGGTACAGAACCAGCAAGTTCTAAATGGTCACCTGGTGGCTATTTACCAGTAAAAAAAGGTGAAAAAGAAGCGAAGATTCCTCAGGATCCATGGAAAAGGAAATTCGTTTACGAAGCTCCAAAAGGAGAAGAAGATTCCTATAAATTATTCTCTTATGGCCCTGATGGCTCTAAAGGCGACATGAAAGACAGAATACATGCCGAGTAAAACAACTGGTTTTACGTTATTAGAAATCCTTATTGTCATAGCGATCATCGGATCGATGTCAGTATTGATACCCAACTTGGGACAAAGAAAACCGCGCTATGAACGTGAGCAGTTCATAGCGCGGCTCAACTCACTGTGTCAATTTGCATGGCAACAAGCACTCATTACGCATAAATTGCACGCAGTTGAATTCGATCTCAACAAACATCATGTTTCCGTGCAACGGGATACAGGCGAACGTGATGAAGAAGGATTTCCAAAAACTGAACGGGTCAAAGGCCCACGTTCACAATTTGATTATCCAGCCCACTTGGAAGTTAAACAGTTTATTATCGAACAACATGATGAAATAAAAGGTGCGGGTAGTGAAAGTAAAACAAGCCAAGTATTTTTTTACATTATTCCTGAAGGGCTCGCACAAGAAGTGACTATTAACTTTATTGATAAAAAAGATACTATTGATCGTAAAGCTCGTACAGTCGGACTCGTGTTAAATCCATTTACTGCGCAGTTTAAAAAATATGATACATTCCAAAAATAGACCCGGTTTTAGCTTACTCGAAACAATCATGGCTATGATGATTATTTCTACCATGGCAGTGCCTCTGGTCATCATGCAAGGTACGGTTCTGCGACGAGTCGTACGTGATGGTCAACACATGGAACGTATTTTTTTAATGCGTAATTTTTTACTTGAAGCACGCCGTGAAACCACATCAGGCGCCACCACATTTGAAAAAACAGTACCAACACCAAACACACAATTGCGTTATCAACTGATGCCTCCACAAGCAAACTCTTCACTGCATGCAATGAAAGGCATTCAGATTGAACGCATTACTGCAACATGGCGTGAAGTGGGCAAAGAAACACAAGACGTGATGGTGACCATAAAATATATAGAACCTGAAACACCAAAGGCAAGCGCATGAAACCAGGGTTTACACTACTCGAAATTATATTGGCAACCGCACTCGCTGCTATAATCAGCGTTGCGCTTATTTTTATGCTCCAACAAATGAATGGCACGCTCATGCGTGTTGATAGAACTACTGATCTGGATATGCGGGCCACCATACTCCAAAACCAAATGGAACGGGATCTTGCCGGTGCATTTGCTCCCACTGATTTTAGCGCAACCAATACCTCTGGTGAGGCAAAAAAAGGAAGACCAAAGAAAATTGAAAAAATCTTTTGGGGAGATAAAACACTTGAAACACTCACCTTTATTACCAACAATCCATTGCAAGCGTATTGGGGAGAACGATCAGGCAAACCTCAACCAAAAATTGTGCGCGTTGTGTATCGATTAATTCCTGATGCAAAACGCAAAGATGTGTACACGCTCATGCGACAAGAAGGTGCTGATCTTGATGTGGATTCATATGCTGGTGATAGTAGTGTAAATAAAGGCTATGCAATGATTGAAGGCATCAGAAGTATAGACATACAATACACAACGTTAATCAAAAGGGAGAAGCCCAAAGAACCCCAAGGGACAGCAACAGAAAAAACTGCTGAAAAACCAACCGAGGAACCCTCCTTCGCTAAAGCTTCGGCGGGCGGGCAAGCGCAAGCAGCAGAAGAGTTTGATCGCAAAGTGGTAGATGAATGGAAAACCAATACTGAAGATCAAAAACCACCATGGCCACTGATCCCACAATTTGTCACCATGCAGGTCAAAGTATGGGATGATACTTTTAAGCGCACAACATCTTTCACCTTTGAATTCCAGATTGTGCCACGCTTTGAAAAAGCTGATCAAAAAGAAAAAGAGGAACAAGAAACGCCAAAAGTTGGCTGGAGTTCAATGTTCGCAGGAAGTAAACCGTCATGAAAAAAACCACCACCAAAACAACCAGCGGATACATTTTAATCGTCACCCTACTCATGATCGCTGGCATGACAGCAATAGGCACCTACATCTTTCTGCGTAGCTCCGTCTTTTTACCTTTCATGCACACCATGTATGACCGTGAAAAAGCAAAAGTCCTTGCCATGGGTGGTCTGCAAATAGCAATACAACAATTAAGCCAATTTGATGAAGCTGAGTCGGAGCAAACTACAAACTCACAAGCCGCAGGTCAACAGCCTGCAGGTGCGCAAACAGCAAACCAACAAGCTGCTGGTCAACAAACAAAACCAAAACAAGAAGCTGGTGGACCACTCCAATTGTTCACACGCATTATGCCAATCATTAACCGTTGGCAAACTTTTCCACTACAAAAAAAGATTGATGGCATAGATGGCTCCATACAAGTGTGCCTGGTGTGTGAAGAAGGAAAAATAAATCTTAATCGCATCTACAATTTCGACAAAAGCGAATTCCGCGGACAAGGACAACCAAAAGGTGATTGGCAAAAAATAATGGGCCTCGTCTGCAAACAAATAGAAGAAGTGCTTGGTGGAAAAGAACTCTTTGCCGCACTTGAAGGATTCCTGAAAAAACGCACCTACCCGCTGTATGACATCACTGAATTATTAACGATTAAAGAATTTGCCATTTTTAGAAACCATGTATTTTATCAACCGGCACATAAAAATGCTGGTGATAATAAAGGTGATGGTAAAGCAAACATTTATTTGACCGATTTATTTACCACTTTTTCTGACAAAAATACGATCGAACCACGATTCTTTTCTGACTCACTGCTCGCCATATTAAAACTTGCTCAAACCGCTTCCACTGATCAAGCAAAGCGTGCTGAACAAGTAAGCGCTATGGAAAAAACTTTCAAACAAAACGCGCAATGGCCAAGTGATTGGGGAACACAACTCAAACCGTTCTATGAAAAAGAACTACCAAGTGCAATCACTGGATTGGACTCTGTGCTCAGTACTCAATTTAATCCCACACAATTTTCAGTGTTCACCTACGGCACTGTAGGCACCGTAACGCAACGATTACTCGCGATAGTAAAGCGAAATAAACGTGCACGCAATGGTAAAACAGGGTATGATATGAGCATAAGCAAAATATACTGGCTCTGATCAGATCTAATCCGCCTACATGATATTACGGCGGGATAATCAAAGGAACATTGCGTTGCACCAAGGTAATACAGAAACTCGCGTAGGCATCTTTGTCCTATTAGCCCTATGCGCATTTTTATATATGGGTTTCCACATTGACGCATTTCGTTTCAACACCGGTAAATACGTCAACTACATCCTACACTTCCAAGATATATCCGGACTTGCACGCAAAGGTGATGTCAAAATTGCTGGTGTCAAAGTCGGTTGGGTAGAACGCATAACACTCCGTGCCAATGATACAATTGCACAAACAGATATCATGATTTTAAAAGACTATCATCTCTATCAAAATGCACACGCAGTGGTGCGCCAAGACGGCCTGATCGGCCCACATTTTATTGAAATCATACCAGGAGATTCACTACTGCCAAGTTTATCACCAGGAGATATTCTTGAAAAACCAAGCGTGCCTCCTGTGTCACTTGATGAATTAATGCATCAATTTAAAAAAATAGCATCTAATGTTGAACAAGTAACCGATTCACTCAAAGAAGTTCTACCCACACTCCACCAGAGCATCACCAAAATTGCCAATGCATTTGACCGCGATTTTAACACCATAGCAAATCGTTTTGATTCTACTTCTGCGACCATTGAACGATTTTCAGCACTCGCATGTGATGGCATGCAGAACATAGATTCTGTTGTTGGAAAAATTAATGAAAGTAAAGGATTTTTAGGCAAACTGGTTAATGAAGACGAAGCATATGAAGACCTCAAAGTTACCATACAAGGATTTAAAAAATATCTAACCAAAATTGAACGTATCCAATGTATCTTTGATACTCATTTTGAAGGCATGTTACGCAGAGCAGAAAATTATGAATACCAAGATTCAAAAGGATATTTTGATGTGCGTATTCATCCGAATGAACATTCCTTTTATGTCTTACAGGTTGCTACCTCAGAAAAAGGCTTTGCATATCGTAAAAATATCGAACGGGACTATATCAACTTAGAAGGTCAACCAGTAAGCTTTAGAGATAACCATGTGACTCCTGAAACGTTAACTGATGTCAGTAGTAATGATTTATTCATAGAGCCGCAAAACGTGCTCATTGAACGTGAACAACAATTCGAACGGAACACCATTAAATTTGGCTTACAATTTGGCACAATATACAAAGATATTGCTTTTCGACTTGGTCTCTTTGAAGGGACTGCTGGACTTGGATTGGATGTGGATATCCCATTTGGTACCGATACATTTCGTTGGGTAAGTACCTTTGAAATGTTTGATATGCGCGGATTTAACCGCCGCAATGACAAACGCCCACATCTTAAGTGGCTTAATCGTATGTTCGTTTTTGACAATATATACATAATTTTCGGCGCTGATGATTTTGTAAGCAAAAGAAATGCGAGCGCCTTCATGGGTGCTGGTGTACGGTTTGGTGATGATGATGTGAAATATTTGCTTGGTACTATGTCAAACGCCGGCAATGCCAGCGTTCGGTCATATGCCGGTAAAATCGAATAAAAAGACTCACGATGAAAATCGTAAGTCTTTTCCCCTTTTAACAACTTATTATGCAATCACGTCACGATAAATCATTTCTCTTATCCATCTTATTTTTTAACTGCAGAAACCTCTTGATCACCTTTTTCAGTAACTGCGATCAGTTCATTATAGCCAGCTTTTCTTTTGCCGAGCATAGCTTCTTTGCCTGTGTCTATAATCATAAAACTACGATTTTTACAAAGAGACATGTTATGAAGATCCACCGCTGCTTGAGCAATTTTAGCCAAATCAGTGGTTGGAGTAGCTTGTACTGTTTGTTCATATGCTGGATTATCTATCATGCGTATTGGTAGAAGGTCTAATGCGAATACCCCTGCCAATGGTGCAAAAACATTTTTATAGACATCGCTATCATTATGACCACCCATTGCTGCTATTTCCATTAAGTTCTTACCCTGAAACTTACTGATATTTACCATTGTTTCCTTGGAATGTATCTTCAGGATCAAATTTCGCCCAAAAAAGAGATTCTAGGCACAAAGCATTTTCAAAATTTACCACCTCTTGCTGATTTGAATTGATGAATACGTATTTACCCGCATCACCAAGACCTTTCAACTTAACCTTCACAAGGAGGGGATTGTTTGTTTTATTCGTGAGTGTGAATTGATGACCAAAACTGTAACCAGTAATGCTCAACAATGCCACAATGGCAAATGCTTTTTTATTCATAACCTTCATACTAACTCCTTTTTTTTATACATAGTTTTTCACCTTAATTACGTAATGTAGTAAATATTGGATTACCTTGACTATCCGGGTAAATTGCAATTTCGCGACTTGAACAACTTCCTGTTCCTATAAGGCCACCAATCCAATTAATGATAGCAGAGAGTAAAGATGGACACTGCCCCTTGTTAACAACTTTTACAACAGCAAAGACATTACATAAAAGTTTATCAAAGCCTCCTCCAAGATTTGCTGCGGCTTCTACCGTCTTGTCATATACCTCATCTGGAATATATACAAGTTCAATAGACTTACGTCTAGGAAAATACACATCATATACACGCCCAAATTTACCGCCACGTGGCAATGTTGTTCCGCCAGGTTCATACAGATCAAAGCCACCATTCTGTGTAATCCCAGGTATTTTTATGTTTGGATCATATTCTATCCATTCAGCCCCACCCATGCAAAAACCTGCGTAAATTGAAGGCACTCCCCAAGAAAAGACTACTCTTCTGCCTGGTTTAACAATATTAAACCACCAAGGACCTGCTGCCATAAGCCCAAATCCTATTACGAGTGTTTTTTGGGTATTGTTAGAAAAACCCCAGGTATAAGCAGAAGCACCATTACCCATGAACAAACATGCAATAAGGGCAAAAAACTTTAGGTTAATAAATCTCATGATTACTCCTTTTTTTATTTAACCGTAGAAGACTCTTGATATAAACCGAGAGTCTTCTACTGATTAATAATTCATTGTAAACAACCTATTGTGTCACAATAAATTGTTAGCAATTAGTCTTTCACGGTAATTGCATTTATTTGGCCTTCTTTTTTGCCTGGTACAAGCATAAATTCACGGTTCTTAGTCATTGATAGGCCAACAAGATCACCTATTGCCGATGACATTTCACCTAAACCAAATGAGCAATCTTTCTTTGTATCCGCAGTGGCACCATAAGTATTCATGTCGCCACAACTGCTGCATCCATAAACCATTGCTTCATCGTCTATAGACGTTTTTGTTGTGCTGCTTTTTAATGCATTTATACGATTTTGTATAACCTTTAATGCTTCTTCATTTTTTCCGTCTTTCAATAGTATTACCAATTGCCCATAAGCTACAACACCTAATGGGTCCTTATTTCTTTCTATCAAGGCCATCGCAGCAGGAACCGGTTTTGTGATATATTCAAAGGTAGCGGAGTCCAATACCAGATCCATAAGGTCATATTCAACGTTACCCAACGTCACAGCGTTTTTTGCATTTGCTAACTCATCTACTGCTTTTTTAGCAACAACCTGTGCCGTTTGATCAGTTGGATTTGCATTCGCTTTTTTTGTTTTCTCTACAACATCAACGGTATCTGTTTTAACTTTATCTTTATCTTCTGATGCAGAAGTTGTTATCAGTTTTCTTACATCATTCGCAATTGATCCTTCTGGTGTTGATGACATAGCAATATCAAGTGCCTTACACGCAAAAGTATCAATGCCAGAAACAAGAGCTGTTGCTGCTTTTGCTATTGCTGCATACACCTTAGCATCCACCATCTTCATTTTTACAGGGGGCGTAGAATACCTGTTAGCCAACTCAGTAAAGGCGTGGTAACTGTCGCCTTCCAAAACGCCACCAGCCTTGTTCTTTATGTCCATCAGGTTTAGACCTTTATACTGATTATTGTACCGAGATACCTCTTCTGGATCATATGCTTCAGCAAAGATAGACTGCAAGGCTTGGCCAGCACTTCCGCCGGTAAAATCAAATGTTTCTCGTCTGTTTGGCTTAATTAAATTGTAATTATAGCCACCACTTCTTATTTGAAGCCTTACCAACAAGGTTTTATCTGTCTTGTTAGAGACACCAAACTGATAACCAAAAACTGCACTCGTTACACTCAATAATGCCACAATGGCAAACACTTTTTTATTCATAAACTTCATAATTATTCCTTTTCTTATTTATACAATTACTATTTCTATACTTCACTTTCATTTCTTACGTTCATCTACTACGTTCATCTACTCTGTACATGCCATAAACTCTCCTTTTGATTATTCTCCGATTACTCGTGTTACTTCTTTTGTTACTTCTTCAACGTTATCTTCTGCTTGTGTTGCATCCGGCGCTGCCTCGCTTACCTTTTCTTCTGCTATACCCGCAGCTCTTTCTGCTTGCACCAACTTCTCTGATGTTTTCGCAGCTTCTTGCCCTACTGCCTGAGCAGCTTGCAACTCTGCAGGAGTTTTTGCTTTAGCCATTTCTGCTAGCGCTTGTTCCATTGCCAAAATGGATTCTACTGCTGCCTGCGTGTAAGCATCATTAGCTTCTTGATACGCTACCGCTTTTTCAGGCTTGTTTTTCTTGCCCTTGGCTAAACGCGCCTTACCTGTTGCGGCAGCTGCTTTCTTTTTTGCTTCTTTAAGAGAGGTCTTTGCATCTTTGCCAAGTTTCTTTTTTATCTCCTCAGCCGAGTACTTCTCCTTAGCGGAATACTTCTCCTTTTCCCGGGCAATCGCAATTCCCACAGGAATAAGAATCAATACCGCTAGCATCATTTTTTTGCTCATTACTACTCTCCTTTTTTATAAGAAAGCCATTCGAGAATGACTTTCTTATATTTTAATTCTTTAAACGGTATCCCGTTTATTTACTTGAACTTAAAAGTGCCAATCCACCGCCATACTGCTCTGTGATATCAAAAGCTAAACTTTGACACACATTCACCGCATACTTGGTTGCTGCAACGGTTACGTATTGCGCAGCTTCAACAAATGATGGATAATTCTGTTTTACGGTAGTCACAGCACCATATGAAATCTTGCTTAAGCAGAACCCACTCTTTAAACCGGTAAACGAGAATGTATATGGTTTACCTTTGGCATTACAACAGCCATATCATCAAAATCAGCCATTGATGCGACCAAATTCAGTTTCACTGCAACTGGTTTACTCGTGTTGTTGTGAAAGGTAAAGCTATACCCAAAAGCCGCATTTGTTACACCAAATAAGGCTATTACTGCAAATAATTGTTTATTCATAAACTTCATACTATCTTCCTTCTGTTTTTTATTGTGAGCGTATCAGACCATCCAATACGTCTCTTAACTGGGTCATATAGACCTTCATCGTATATCTACTCTACAGATCTACCCCTTTCCTAGGTTTAAACTAATTCTACTATACTATTCTCATAGTCAATCCTAACAGTTCATATTTCTATTAGTCAATACTTTTTTTAAAAAATAATGAAAAAAATAAAAAAAAGGGGCCAAAGCTCCGTGTAGAACGTCACTTTGACCCCCTAAATTTTTTTTAAAAAAGTCTTTTTTCTAGGATTTTTTAACCTCAAGGCCCCTGACAGGCACCGCTTTGGCGTGTTCCAGGTTAAACTCTGCCACCCAGTCCATAAAAATATTGGAATGTTTGCCAATCAGATTAGTCTTTTTAAAGCACAAAGCTGCCGAAAACTATCAGCAGCCTTGTGTTATTTCTTGTCACTTTTTGTATAAAAGCACCAATTATACGAGTCGCGTTATCAGAACAGAAGCATTTACATTCGCGTTAAGAGCACCTGCATCAGTTACAAGATCAATAGGTAGCGCACTGATATTTTCGAGCTGAATAAAGCTACCTGCGGTTAATGAAAGAATGGCATATCCAACATTGCTCACACCTATTTGATTTACACCAAAAATGGTACTCGCAACAACAGATCCACCACTGATAGTTAATCCAATTTGATTTGCCTCATCAGCGATTAAAGAAAACAAGATTCCATAGATACCGGTATTCAGAAAGTTAATTTTAGAATCTCCAAGAACATGTGTGATTCCTGCTGATAAAATTTCATTGCTATCAAATGTGACGAAAGCACCAATTGCAATCGGATTTTGAACAACAGATGTATTGAAAATATATGCATAATCCACTGCAGCTACACCTGTGGCACCAGTAGATCCTGTGTTACCAGTTGTACCTGTTGCGCCTGTTGTACCCGCAGTACCAGCAACACCTGTTGTGCCCGTTGTTCCAGTAGATCCTGTATTACCCGTTGTGCCAGTAGACCCCGTTGTACCAGTTGTGCCTGTTATTCCAGGATCTCCTACTGCACCCGTGGTTCCTGTCGTGCCAGTTGTACCTGTGTTACCAGTCGTACCCGTAGTGCCAGTTTCACCAGTGGTGCCGGTTGTTCCTGTTGTACCCGTGATGCCTGTTGTACCGGTAGTTCCTGTGCTGCCAGTCGTGCCCGTAACACCTGTTGTACCCGTGTTACCTGTCGTACCAGTTGTTCCTGTTGTGCCAGTTATACCGGTAGATCCTGTAGTACCCGTAACGCCGGTTGTGCCTGTGGTGCCTGTATTACCAGTTGTACCCGTTGTGCCACTTGTTCCTGCAGCACCGGTAGCACCGGTAAAACCCCGCTTACCACGCTTACCTTTTACGTTTGGATTAATTTTTCCACAAACTTTCAAGTCTCCACTAATTGTTGCATCACCACACACGCCCAACTTACTAAATAAACCTTCATGGCAACAATGCCTATTCGTATCTGAAATGCTTCTACTGTCAACTAATTCAAACTCGTCTTCACCTTCAAGCAATTCAGACTTCTCTGCATTCATAAAACTCGTCAATGAAGAACCCACAACCAAAACAAACATTAAAGAAAGATGGAACTTAATAAAAGGTACATTCTTCATACTACCCTATCTCCTGATTATGTGATAAAAAAACTATTGATTTACTCTCCATCTCATAAAAACTCCACCATTTTTTATTATTAAAATAGTGATTTAGTCTCCTTTTTTTATAATTAAACATAAAATTTTTATCTTTTAACGCGAAACTCATCCTACAATTTCAAGAAAAAAACGTCGAGATAGTCTTTTTGGGAACAAGAAACTTACTTGTACTGCATAGGCGCGCATATAAAAAAAAAGCACCAACCACCAATTACTTGATGCCTGATACCTTATTTCTATTATTTTTTTACTATTCATTGTTAAAAAACCGGGGAAATGGTTATCACCATCGCCCCGGCACATGTATCATCTTACGCTACATGAGCATAACGTTGTTTGATTAATTAACACGATTGATAAGTACAAACCTATTCTCTGTGCTGGTTGAAGCGGGAGTTTCCATTTTTTTTGGACTACTTTCTATAGTCTTCTTTATCAAAGCGTCCAACCTTTCCATTGCCGTAAGGTTTTTTCCAGCGGTCAATTCGTTTTTCATGTTGGTAAAAACATCCGCGCCTAACATGTCCTTGTTCTTTTCTACGAGCGCAATCGCAGTACGAATTGGACCAACACGCCATTGTCCCGCAGTTTTATGATATATCAAATCCTTAAGCGCATCTTTAAATGTCATGAGCTGTAGTACTTTTGGATCATTACTTACTAATCGTCCTTGCACGGGAGGAATAACTTCATATAGATCAACGGTTAGACTGGTACAATTACCTTTAGTAACCCCTTCTATAATAAGACTCGTTAAAGATCCAAGAAAATCACCGATCCCCAAATCTGGCACAGGAATCGCTGCGCTTGCACCACTCGTTGCATATGCGGCACCAGCTTCAAGACCTCCTTGAATAGGTTTACCAAAGCTCTTTATAGCATTAACTACTTTGTCATAATCAAAATCTGATTTCGGAAAGATTATTTTAGGGATATGCCAAACTATTTTATCAAAATAATCTTTAACATTCTGCGGAGAATTATCTCCATAGTACCCGTCAGCCCCGGTTCCTAAGCCCTTAGGAGCTTTTGGATCATTTTCATTATATTCAACAACCTGTATTCCCCGATCCGTCTTGCAATGTCCTAATTGAGGGCCTGCCATTACAAAAACCGCTCTTTCCCCTGGAGCCAAAAGCTGCCAATAACGGTTTGAGTAACCCGCCAAAAGTTCCAAGTGAACCATTATTTTTTTGTCAGTCTTGTTATTGATAGTCCAAGTATAACCCAATAGATTTGCTCCAATGCTCGACAATGCAAGCATTAAGACCATAATTTTATTCATCAACTTCATACTCTTTTCCTTTTTTTGTTTTGTTTTGAGATCATTATTTACTTCGTTTTCTTTACTATCTTTTTATATCCTTGCGTAATCATATATTGCCTACACAACCCTCTCTTTTTTATTTAAATTAATCCTACTATACCACCCTCATAATTAATTCTAGCAGTTCGTATTTCTATTAGTCAATACATCATAAAGAAATTGATGGCAAAACAAAAAAAAGAGCCAAAGCTACATAGGGAAGCTCTTGATCTTTGAACCATTAAAAAAGAAAGAGGCCAAAGCTACATATAAAACGCAACTTTGACCCTTAGATTTTTTAAAAAGTCTTTTTTCTAGGCTTTTTTAGCCTCAAGGCCTCTGGCAGCCACCGTTTTGGCATGTTCCAGGTTAAACTCTGCCATCCAGCTAATAAAAATGTTTTTCACAAAAGAAAGACGCTGTAGTCGCTCTTCGATGCGATTGTATCGTTTTTTATTAAACGGGAACAAACGAGCGCATTTAACGGTGGTAATCCGTGAATGCAAAGTCTGGTAATAAAGAAGTGTTTTACGTTCTTCTTCTATAACCTGTAAAAAGGTAACCAATGGCACAACAAAATCAGTAGGCTTTTGTGTATCTAAACCCTGATGTTGAATACTCAATATTAATTCACGTGCAAGGCTTTGTTGAGGAATTGCGCAGAGTTGATCAAAAGAAAGATCGTTTTTCCATGATGACCATAAATCGGTTCTTTGCAGATAGAGATTGCCACATATCACTTGATAACAATAGTACGAATAAAGCGCAACAAGCGCACTTGCGCCTAAATAAAGCTTATTGTCATGCAAAAATGTTTGCATTGACTCACGATGTGCGTCCCACAATTGAGATACCTTAACGTTTACTTCAGTGTATGCTTCTGCTTGCGCAGTTGCAGTTGCTTGCGCATTCGATTCTGATTGGCTATTCGCACTGTTTGCTGCGTTCTGAATCATATGTGGCTCAATATTTAAATTTAAATTAACAGTTATAGGCCCTCCTGTTGACGGAAGCACTACCGGCTCTATTTTCTGTTGCATGTGCACTGCTTGCTTGGGCGCCTGTTGTGGTTCTGGCTTTGTTATCCCAAGAAAAGATGAGGCCAAATCAAACATAGCATTTGCCTGCCATGACATTAAGCCTAACAAAATTACCATGAGTTTTTTCATATGCATATGTCCCCCTACAAGTATATGTACATTATTTTGAAGTTTGAATCCACTCTATAAAATTCAATACCTCCTATGAAAGTATTACACATAGACAAGCATACACGAAAAATATTTTCTGAAACTATAAAATTGTTCAAAGTAACGCTAAAAAAATAATGCGCTGACAAAAGCCCATAGAATTTGCGTGACTCACACAGAGGCACTTTATGCCACCTTTCATTTGTCATGACGAAATGATATACTAACCAAGTATAAAAAAAAATTAATCAATCACCACTTCTATAGCGTTTAATACTGAAATTTAGGCGGAGAGCATTGTGAAAAAGTTACCAATTGGTGTCTCATCATTTGAAAGTATCATAACCAGCGATGCTTTATACGTCGATAAAACTAAGGTCATCTATGAATTGATCAAGGGAAAAGAACCAAAGCGCTACTTCTTTTCACGGCCTCGCCGCTTTGGCAAATCACTTACTTGTTCCACGCTTAAGGCAATTTTTAGTGGTCACAAAGAACTTTTTAAGGACCTGTGGATTGGCAAGAGTGATTATGAATGGCAAACGCGTCCAGTAGTTGTTTTTGATTTCAGTGAAATTAGCCATGGAACCACTGAGGCTCTTGTTGAAGGCCTTCACGATGCGCTTAATGATAATGCTGAACGGTATTCTATCAAACTCGAAAAAAAAAACCTCACAGAAAAATTTGCTGAACTTATTACAACACTTGGGAAGGCCCTTGGTCCAGTTGCAGTGATTATTGATGAATACGACAAACCAATTGTTAATCTTATCGATAATCTGGAGATGGCGGAACGCTCGCGAAATAAGTTAAGAGATTTTTATGGCACATTAAAAGGTCAGGCTGTTGATGCTCATATGCATTTTCTTTTTATCACTGGTGTGAGTAAGTTTGCTAAAGTTGCATTGTTTTCTGATCTTAATAATCTTGATGATCTGACTAATGATGAGCGTGCGGCCGCTCTGGTTGGCTATACTGACCAGGAAGTTGATCAGTATCTAAAAGAACATATCCAAGCATTTTCCGATACGCGACAAGAACCTTATGGCCAAATACGTCAAACATTAAAATCTTGGTACAACGGCTACCGCTTTAGTAATGATCCTCTTACGGTTTATAATCCATTTTCGCTACACAATTGCTTAACAAAAAAAACCTTAAGCAACTACTGGTTTGCAAGTGGCACGCCAAACTTTTTAATGAAATTCATTCAAAAAAACCCTCTGATTGCTTCTGATATTGAAACGATAGAAGGCTCATTTTTTTCTGCTTCAAATCTTGAATCATTTACCCTTGATATGTATTATCAAAACTATAGAACTCTTCTTTTGCAAACCGGGTATCTTACCTTTGTTTCAGCTTATGATGAAAATAAAGATGGATATAAAATTGCGTATCCAAACGAAGAAGTTCGGTACTCCATGACCAGGCAAATTATGCAATTCGTAGGAGGTATTACACCGGAACAATTTGGTGAGTTCGGTGACAGATTTCGTAAAGCTCTTGCAGCCGATGACCTTGGTCTCTTTTGTAAGCATCTACAAGATTTTATCAAGCTTATCCCCCATAATATTCGCGTTGAACGTGAGAAGTTCTATCAACAAATCTTTTTTATGGTTTGTGTTCTCTTTGGAAAAAGATCTGCTACCGAAGTTGCAACAGAAGAAGGCTTTATGGATCTATTACTTGAGGGAACTGCTATCACCTTTGTTATTGAGTTCAAACGCAATAGCACACCAAAAGCTGCCCTTGAGCAAATTGAAAAAAAGCGCTATTGGGAACGATATATGATATTGAAGACTAAAAAGGTTGTTTTGGCAGGTATCACATTTAATGAGAAAGCCACTGGTGTTGAGGTTGTATGGAAAACCAAGGATCTTTAATAACGCGAATTCAAAAGTATAGAAATTATTCCCCCTCTTCCATTTACGCAACAGCTACTGCGTAAAGTCCTGACCAAAGTAAATTTCGGCTCATTTTCTCCTGTACCCAGTCAATTTTCTCCTGTGCGCCAGGTTTGAGATAATCAAAACCCTAAAAAAACAAGTAATCACCCCCTTTTTATCTACAGAATTAGTTTAACTTTACCCTGTCTTTCCCCTGCAATAAAAACTTTTTTATTTTTTATTGATTTTTTAATTTTAATTCTGTTAGTATTGTGCTGTAGGGTAAATGTATTGTTTAATTGTTTATTATAAAAAAAAGGAGGAAGCTATGAAAAATAGCAAAAAAATAGTAGTGGCTCTTGGATGGGCATTAGCAATTGTAAGTAGTGGAGTATCTCAGAACATCTTAGCAATGGAACAACCGTGTAATAATATCTCTCAGGAAATAAAAGAGTTACATAGTGCTATTGTTGAAGAGGGTAAAGGTACAACGTCAGACAATAGTGGACTTATATTATATAATTTTTTGAGCAAGGATTCTGATATTATGCTGATTCACCTACTGAATCTAATAAAGCGGCTGGAGCAGCGACTTGAACAGATCCGAAAAGATAGTCAAGGACTCGGCGAAGCACCAGGGGTGATCTATAAAAGTTATTTGAGGGAATATACAGCAAGTTTGTCTATTTTACCTAAAACCAAAAAGCTTCTTGATTTAATAAAAAGTGCTTGTGGTACCACAGATAGCCAAATGAATGAAATAAAAAATCGTGTGAAGAAATAACTAAGAAATGATTAAAAGGTATAGATAACTGCCAATAAGCGCAGCTAACCAAACATTTAAAGACTTTACAAATCCCCAGATTTAAAAAACCTGGGGATTTTTGAATCTAAAAAAACCAATAAAGCCGGTGCCCTATAGCACCTTGCATTTGCGCAATAACTACTGCGTAAGTCCTGATCAGAATAATTTTCAGCTTATTTTCCCCTGTACCCCAGCCACTTTTTCCCTGTTCGCCAGGTTTACGGCAGAAAAAAATCTAAAAAAACAAATAATCACCCCCTTTTTATCTACAGAATTAGTTTAACTTTTCATGTGCTTTTACTCTGGAATAAAGACTTTTTTTAACTTTTTCTTGATTTTATTGTTTTCTATTTGTAATACTGAAATTAAGTAGAGGAGGTCTCTACAGTGAATCTAATAAGATCTATTAGATGGTCAAACTTCATTAATAGAAAGGAAACAGTATGAAGTTAATGAATAAACTATTTGCAGTACTTGCCCTAGTTGCTGTAAGCAATATGGCTTTTGGATATCGTATTAATTTCAAAAACAAAACTAAGAATTCAGTTGGTATGAAAATAACTCTTGATTCAGAGTTTCTTCCTAAAGGTCAGACGGTTGAAAACAGAATTGCACCAGACGAGGTGGTGGGATTTAACATCCCTGAGACGAGTCCTCTCTATTTAGGAAGCGTACGTATAGGTGGCAAAGAAGTTTATAAAGACTCTAACGTATCAATGGGTACGGGTGAATCAGCGCGTCATGATGCAAACTTTGATATAACGGGTACAATTGGTGATTTTAAACTTTCATTTGCTTCTGAGTAGAAACAAAAAAAGTTCCTAGCTGGGTATATAAAACCAGTAAGAAACTTTTCAAAGGCCTAGGTTGGCCAAACTAAGAGACGTATTGGATGGTCTGATACGCTCATCCGCCGTCGCACAGGATGTGCTATGGCGTGATAATCAACTTCATTAATAGAAAGGAAACATTATGAAGTTAATGAAACTATTCGCAGTACTTGCCTTGGTTGGCATAAGTAATGCAGCTTTCGGACATAATTTTGCAGTTTCTAATATGACAGGACAAAAGATTACGGTTTCTTTAAAAGTTGGTTCTGAATCTCAAGAATCTCCTCTCTTAGGTATAAATAAACGCCACCAATTTTCTTTTACAGGAAACGGTTGTTTAGACAGTGTATCTGTAAATGGAAAACGAGTCCGTATGGGCATCAAGGAACCGCGAGCGCCAGAGTCGAGCTGTCAAAATCGTGAGGTATATATCATTGAAGAACCATATATGTACACGTTTGAAAGATAATAAGTGAATCTTACGCGTACTTACGCGTAACTGTAAGAAACGAAAAAAAATTCTCGCTGGAATGTAAAAATCAGCGAGGAACTTTTCAAAGGCCTAGGTTGGCCAAACTAAGAGACGTATTGGATGGTCTGATACGCTCATCCGCCGTCGCACAGGATGTGCTATGGCGTGATAGTCAACTTCATTAATAGAAAGGAAACATTATGAAGTTAATGAAACTATTCGCAGTACTTGCCCTAGTCGGTATAAGTAATGCAGCTTTCGGACATAATTTCACATTATATAATGACACAAACAAAGCAATTACCGTGAAGGTAGTTACTTTGAAAGGACAAGAAGCAACAAAGACGATCACACAAGGCAACGGTGATGTATTTATGTTTGCAGGTAGCGAATGCTTAAAAAGTGTATTTGTAAACGGAAACCAAGCATCGATAAATTCGAGCAAAGGAAGATGCCAGGACATCGATGATTTCCACATATCAGAAGTAGCTGGTAAATACACAATTCGTGCTGGATCTTAATTCGCATAACAACAAATAAAAAAAGGAGGTTCTCATGAAAAAAAGAACATTATTAGCAGCATTACTCGTAGTTCCTATGGGCATTGCAATCGCTTTCAATCCACCATCAGGAGGATTAGGGTACACAGGACAAGGGTCAACCAGAAGCCTGTTACCACCATTAACACCAGAAGAGCAGCAGCAAGCGAGAGAAGCATTTGAAACACCAGAAGGAAAAGAAGCGAGAGAGTTATTGGGGACATCAGAAGCGAAATCTGCAATAGACAGATTAATGAACGCTATACCATAAAACTCCAGCTGAGTAAAAACAGAATGTTATAAAACGAAAATAGCAAAGTATGGAGCGAGACCTTAATTGGTTTCGCTCCCATATATCAAGAACAAACAAAAAAAGGAGACTCTCATGAAAAAGAGAACATTATTAATCGCGTTACTCATAGTTCCTATGGGTATTGCAATCGCACAACAACCAGTTGCATCCCTTGGAGAAGTAAAAGCCAATGTAATGCAAGCACTTGCTGAAGCAAAATCAGCAGCAGCAGAAATGAAAACAGTAGCAACAAAAGCAAGAACTGATTTAAAAGCTAAATATGAAGCAATGGCAGATAAAGCAGCCAGCGCTGCTGAAGCATTAAAAACTGTGTTTAGTGAAATCAAGGATACTCACGAAGCGCTGAAAGCAGCAGCAGAATCAAAAGTCGCTGCTCGCGCAATGGAATCTATCGTTTCAGCAGTAAAGGCTAATAACATAGCAGAAGCGGCAGCACACGCAAAAAGTGCTGCTAATGCACTAGCTGAAGCAGCTGCAGTTAAAAAGGCAGCAGCAACAGACGCAGCAGCTAAAGCAGTACATGAAGCTGCTATGAGCATAAACGCAACTCGCTAAACAATGTGTTGTAAAAGTTTTTTACAGAAACTTAAAAAAGTAGGGCATGAAGCAAAAATCCAAAATGGTTTTGCAGCGTGCCCTCTTTTGTTAACAATGCGAACTCACTATCAAATTACCATCCTGCAAGCAATAGATCTGATCCATGGCAGCAGCAACCTGCATATCATGCGTGCTCACAATAATGCCCATGCCATATTCCTTTTGAAATGTACCCAAAAGCTCAACAATCAGTTTACCTGTATTGGCATCTAAGCTGCCAGTCGGCTCATCTGCCAATAAAAATTGTGGCCGATTAAAAAGCGCACGCGCCAATGCAACACGCTGCTGCTGACCACCAGATAACGTTGAAACTTTACTCATGCACTTACTTGTAAGATCTACCTGCGCCAACAACTCTTGTGCGCGATCTTTACATGCTACCGATGACTGACCACGCAATAATCCAGGTACCATGACATTTTCCAGCACAGAAAGTTCCCGAATAAGATATGGCTGCTGAAACACAAGCCCTATTGATTGATTCAAAAAAATAGATTTTTCATGCGCGGTAAATCCAGAAATAATATGACTATTAAACAATACATCACCCGCGTTTGGTGATTCCAATCCGGACAAAATATGCATTAAAGTCGACTTGCCGACACCAGAAGCTCCCACAATTGCATACGATATTCCTTGTTGAAATAAAACGGTTGTTTTTTTAAGAATCTCAACACGAATCCCTGCATGTATAAAAAATTTTTCTACCCCTTGAAGACACAGCTTTGCACCATTCATAATCGACGTATACCTTTCACCCTAATCACTAAAAACAACCACAATTAGAGACTTTATTTGCCAATAACCTTTACTCCTCATAGTTTTAACCTCTGTTTATAAAGAATTATTGTATTGCGCAAATCCAGTTACGTAAACTATTTAATAGAAAGCCCTAATAAAGGGTATATTTTCAGTAATGAAGCTTCAAATACAGGGGGAGTGTACAAATGAAAATAGTATTGAACGAGAGTACGCAGGAAATGATTCCTGAAATACTTCCGGTCATCCCGACCATGGACGTGGTGGTATTTCCGCATATGATTGTTCCGCTCTTAGTACTGGACGAAAAAATCATCAAAGGTATAGATAGCGTTTTACAATCATCCAAAAAAGTTCTTCTTCTTGCTGCAAAAAATCCGGTTGATCAACAAGGGGCAATCGGAACTGGTGACTTATATCAAATCGGGACTGTCGCGTCTATCATGCGACTTATCAAAGTTCCTGAAGGAGGCGTAAAGGTCTTAGTGCAAGGAATCTCTAAAGCGCGGACATTAGATATTATTACACAAGAAGATAGCCTCTATGCACGCATCGAACCGATTGCTCCTGAAGTGAGCGATTTGGATTCTCTCTCTAATTCCATTAAAAACATCAAAAATCTTGCAGATAAAATGGCATCATCCGGATACACATTCAGTCCAGATTTTCACATTATCTTGGCTCGCATGGAAGATCCAGAAAAGATAGCTGATTTTATTGTATCTCATCTCAATTTAGAGGTGAATCAAGCGCAAGAACTGCTTGAAACAACCAGTCAAACTTCCTTCTTGCGTATGATATATCAACTGCTCCATAAAGAAGTTGAAGTCGCCGAAATGCAAGAAAAAATTCGCAGCAACGCACGCGAATCAATGAACAATGCGCAGAAAGAATTTTATTTGCGCGAACAATTGCGAGCAATCAAACGAGAACTTGGTGATGATGATCATGAAGATATCGAATTAATGTACGATAAACTTGATAAACTCCTTGCGTCAGAAGAAGTTAAAACAGAAGTTCGTCGTCAAATTAGTCGTCTTGAAAAAACTGCCGCAGAGTCTCTGGAAGCAACGGTAACGCGCAACTATTTGGAGTGGATCTTTGCGTTGCCATGGGGAATAGAAAGCGAAGAAAATCTTGACCTGGCGCATGCAAAAGAGGTCTTAGAGTCTGATCATTTTGGATTAAAAGACATTAAAGAGCGAATTTTGGATTTCATCTCGATAAGAAGTCTGAAAAAGGATGGCTATGCACCGATCTTGTGTTTTGTAGGTCCTCCAGGAACGGGTAAAACATCACTTGGTAAATCTATTGCCAAAAGCTTGTCTCGCGAATATGCGCGTATATCACTTGGCGGCGTAAAAGATGAAGCAGAAATACGTGGACATCGACGTACGTACGTTGGCGCTATGCCAGGACGCTTTATTCAAGCGATGCGTAAAACCGGTACTTCAAATCCGGTAATTATTATTGATGAACTTGATAAAATTGGATCTGATTTCCGTGGAGATCCTTCAGCAGCCATGCTTGAAGTGCTTGATCCGCAACAAAATAAAACCTTTTATGATAACTATCTTGGCTTGCCATTTGACTTATCAAAGGTGATGTTTATTGCAACCGCAAATTCACTCGATACTATTTCTGGTCCATTACGTGATCGTATGGAAATTATAGAATTGAGTGGGTACACCTTGGACGAGAAAGTGAATATTGCAAAAAAACATTTAATTAAAAAAGCCATCGACGATGCTGGACTTGAAAATAAAAATTTCATCATCCAGGATGACGTTGTTGAAGATATCATCGCTAACTATACGCGAGAATCTGGCGTACGCCACCTTGAACGGATCATCGGTAAACTATGCTCCAAAGTAGCGCGTATATACGTTGAAACACAAGCTATCATACAAGTTACCACTAAGAATTTAGACACGTATTTAGGACCACGTAAATTCCTTGAAGATGACTTCAAAAAAGAAGATTTGATTGGTATCTCAAATGGACTTGCTTGGACATCTTACGGCGGAGAGATGCTTAAAATTGAAGCAATGCTTATGCCTGGAAAAGGCAAGCTTATGCTCACGGGACAACTTGGTGATGTCATGAAAGAATCAGCGCAAGCTGCACTCAGTTATGCTCGTGCTCATGCAAAAGAGTTTGGTATATCTGATAAAGCATTTACCAATAATGATTTACATATTCACGTTCCTGCTGGTGCGGTACCAAAAGATGGCCCTTCTGCGGGTATTACCATGTTGACTGCCATTTTATCCGCACTTACTGAACGACCTATTAATGCGCATTATGCTATGACTGGTGAACTTAATCTGCAAGGTGAAGTGATGCCAATCGGTGGCGTTAAAGAAAAAATACTCGCCGCTAAGCGTAATAATATGTCACATGTTATTTTGCCGCATAAAAACAAACATGACCTCATCGGATTGGAAGATGTGGCAAATGACATAGAGATAATATTGGTGGAACATGCAAATGATGTGCTTCATCGTGTGTTAATGCCAAAAAGTGACCGTAAGAGCTCGCGAATATGTTAAAACCCGGGTGTATGAAGATATGGATAAGCGCATTAAAATACTGACCATTGGTAGTGCCATGTACGATATATTTTTACAATATGTCTGCACCGATCTATTAACCATACGCTCAACACCACAACCTGAGCAATTCATACTTATGCAAGCGGGCAAAAAACATGAATTGCAAGATGTCATGTATCATACAGGCGGCGGAGCAACTAACTCTGCCGTCTCGTTCGCACGCCTTGGCCTTGAAGTCAGTAGCTTTTTTAAGGTGGGTACCGATACTGCAGGCAAAGCAATTACCGATGAATTGGCGCATAATAATGTACGTATCGATCATGTACTCACAACAAACACCGTTCACACCGGCACCTCATTCATTCTTCCCCATCCATCAGGAGATAACACCACATTGATGCATCGCGGTGCCAATCTCACCCTTACCCAAGCAGAATTACCCTTAGCAGCCATTGCAGATAACGACTATGTGTATGTCACTTCATTAAGTGGCCCCACCGCTCCATTCATAGAACGCATCACTGAATATGCAAAAAAACACCACACAGCAGTTGCGGTAAATCCTGGCACAAGTCAATTGATAGCAGGAGCACACAACCTACGCAATGCATTACCGCATATAGATATTTTAATTTTAAATTGTTATGAAGCCTCACTGCTCATGCAGGAATTAATTACGCAAGCATTAATGCCTCACAGCCAAACAGATAAAAATGTCTCCCCGAATACGCATGCACCATGCTTATTGCAGATGCCGCTGCTGCCAACTGAGCCATCCGTAGATGTACGCACTTTTTGCAAAGAAATACTTGCTCATGGCCCACGTATAGTTGTCGTGACCAATGGCGCAGAAGGTGTTTATGTTGCAGTTGCACAACCAGATAGGCTCTACTTTCACCCAAGCCTTGGGCCTGAAGTTATCAGCACGCTTGGTGCGGGTGACGCCTTTGGTTCATGCTTTGTAGCCCAAATTGCTCAAAATAAGCCATTGGAACATGCAATCCGTTGTGGTATTGCCAATGCCTCATCCGTCATTCAGCATACCGGCGCTAAAACCGGTCTCCTTTTTGCTGACGAACTGGAAAAGCGGGTACAGGCTATTAACCCTGATTTGCTCCAAACGTTCGACCTTTAAACTCAATTCAACTCATTTTTAATCAAATTTCACCCCTTTCCATCCCAAGAACAACGAGCAAATTCAGCAATAGAAGGCCTCTCTCGTTCGTCGTTGCGAGACGAAGTCGTGGCAATCCAGCTATAAAATAAATTCCTCCATAACGAAATCCCCCTACCTACCTTGTTTTACTTCATATGTATGGTACAATTAGAAATATTAGGCGCTTTAATGCCAAAAAACAAAACTTTCAATTCCTGATCTTAAATAGAGGTTATAGTCATGAAAAAAATATTTCATACATTACTCATCACAACTTTATTCGTTTCAACGGCTGCCATCAATGGCATGAAGCGTAGCGTTGCGATGATGGATGACCAAAATCAACTACAAGAATCTGTACACCTTCCTGATGAAGTCATAGTGCCAATAGCCGCTTATTCTGAGCCAAAAGAAAAAAACATACTCATGAAAGTGTGTAAACAATTTCAGCAATGCTTACAAAACGGCAGAGATCAAATCATAGCAGCAAATCCATGCACTGTTGCTTATGCAGACCGTGAAGAAGCAATATTTGGTGCTGTGCGCATAGATGGTGCGTATCCAGGTGGCGCTCGCGCAGACAAATATTGGCTGGTGCAAAGATTATTTGACACGAAGTCAATCGATCTGCTTTGTATAGAAAACATTCTGGGCAAAACTCCACTCCATTATGCTGAAAACAATCAAGCCATGATAGATTTGCTTATAAAAAGCCCTAAAAGTAATTCTGATGATGGTAGCCTTAATGCTATTACGAAGAACATGCAGAATAACTTTCTTAATCGTTATATTAATATGCCTAAACCAGAAGTAAATCCATTACATGAAGCAACTTATCAAGGCAATGCAGAAGAAGTTCAAAGATTGCTTGCATTAAAAGAAACTAATCCCAATCTTGCTCTTGCAAATAGCAACACGCCTTTGTATATAGCCGCGCATGAAGGCCATACTAACATTGTAAAACTATTGCTTGCTGCAGATAGAATAGACATAAATCAAGCAAACAAAGATGGATGCACTCCTTTGTATATAGCCACACATAAAGGTCATACTGAAATTATAAAGTTATTACTTACTGCAAATGGAGTAAAGATTGATCAAGCATCCGGACTTGGAGTAACTCCCCTACGTCTGGCAGCATTCGGTTGCCACACTGAAATTGTAAAATTACTTATTGATAATGCAGCAAATATAAATCAAGCAGATAATAACCATGGATGGACTCCTCTATATGTCGCAGCACAACAAGGCCGCACTGAAACTGTAAAATTATTGCTTACAGCAAATGGAATACAGGTAAATAAAGGACGCCCTAATCCGAATACTCCTCTATGTGCAGCAGCGCACCAAGGTCACACTGAAATTGTAAAATTATTGCTTACAGCAAATGGTATCAAGGTGAATAAAGCAAATTCTCTAGGAATTACCCCTCTACATGCAGCAATAAGTCAAGGTCATGCTGAAATTGTAAAATTATTAATTGATGCTGGGGCAGATATCAATCAAACTGACGATAGCGGATTGACTCCTCTATATGAAGCATCAAAAGGTGGCAACGTTGAAATGGTAAAATTATTACTTGCTGTAAATGGAATAGATGTAAATCACACTGACCCTTATAGCTGGACGCCTCTACATGCCGCATCAAAAAATGGCCACACAGAAATTGCAAAATTACTGATTGATGCTGGAGCATATATACGCAATATAACCTATGCCAGACAATCTGCATTACAAATAGCGCAAGAAAAAGGAAATCATGACATTGTAAAGTTACTTGAAGCACAATTGCAACGGGATCAAAAAGCTGAAATGCCTAAAGACAAAAAAGAGCTGATCAATGATTTGGAAGACTTTATCGATAGCTTATAAATCTGAAATTGAGATTACACTCATGAAAAAAATATTTCATACACTACTCATCACAACTTTATTCGTTTCAACTGCTGCCATCAATGGCATGAAACGTCTGAATCCTTACGCAGGTATACCCGCTCAAGAAAATCAACCACAAGAATCTCTATGGCTTCTTGATGAAGTCATAGCTGTCAATAGCTGTTCTTGTGTCAGCCAGAAGAAAAAAATGTACTCATGCAAGTGTGCAAACAGTTTCAGCAGTGCTTACAAAATGGCAGAGACCAAGTCATAGCGGCAAATCCATGGACCGTTTCCTATGTGGACCATAAAAAGGCAATATTTCATGCGGTGCGCATAGATAATGCATATCCAGGCGGCGTGCGTGAAGATAAATATTGGTTGGTGCAAAAATTATTTGAGAATAAGTACATCCAATCGAGAGTTTTTATAACAAATGTTCTGGGTGAAACTCCACTCCAATATGCTGTGGCAAAAAAGAATGAAGCCATGATAGATTTGCTTAAAAAAAGCATTAAAAATTGTTTTGATGATGCTAATCCTAGCGCTATCAAGGACCTTATTAATAATTACATTAACGAGCCTAAACCAAACATAGCTCCATTACATGAAGCAGTTTATCAAGGCGATGAAGTAGAAGTTGAAAGATTGCTTGCATTAGAAGGGACTAATCCCAATCTTGCGCTTGCACATAATGACGTCACTCCTTTGTTTATCGCTGCACATGAAGGCCATGCTGAAATTGCAAAACTATTACTTGCTGCAGGTAAAATAGACATAAATCAAGCAGGCGAACATGGAAGGTCTCCTCTATTTGCAGCATCGGAAAAGGGTCATGCTGAAATCGTAAAATTATTAATTAATGCTGGAGCAAAAGTACACCCAAAAGACAAGAATAGATTGACTCCCCTATCTAACGCAGTACAACAAGGTCACACTGAAATTGTGAAGTTATTAATTGATGCTGGGGCAGATGTAAATCAAGCAGACAATAGCGGATGGGCTCCTCTGTATATAGCATCACGAGATGGCAACGTTGAGATGGTAAGATTATTACTTGCTGTAAATGGAATAAATATAAATCGAACTAACCCTTATAGCTGGACGCCTCTACATGCCGCATCAAAAAATGGCCACACTGAAATTGTGAAGTTATTACTTGCCGATGGAGCGAATGTAAACCAAGTAAATGCAGGTGAAAATACCCCTCTAAATTACGCAGCAGAATTCGGCTATACTCAAATTGCGAAATTATTACTTGCTAATGGAGCAAATGTAAATGAAGTGGATGAGTTCATCAAAACTCCTCTACATAAGGCAGCACATAACGGTCATACTGAAATTATAAAACTATTAATTGCTGCAGATGGAATAAATATAAATCAACAAGATAATCGAGAAGATACTCCTCTACATATAGCAACAGAAAAAGGTCATACTGAAGTTGTAAAGCTATTACTTGCAGCTGGAGCAAATGTAAATCTGAAAAACGTTGAAGAAGAAACCCCACTTCAAGTAGCTCAAGGGAATGGACACTCCGAGATTGTAGAATTCCTACAAAAACAGTCACACAACCTTACATTTATCCCGCACAACACAAAATGCTTGCTCTAAATTATCAGTCACGGTAAACAAAGCTACACTCGTTTCATCTATCATGCGATGCGCAAGCGCTTGCATAACCCATTGCATAAGAGGCGCCCAGAATTCTTCACCAATGAGTATAATCGGCACACGGCCCATTTTTTTTGTCTGCATCAGGGTAAGAACTTCACCAAGCTCATCCAACGTGCCAAAACCGCCAGGAAATATTATAAATGCAGATGAATACTGCGTTAAGAGCCATTTACGTGCAAAAAAATAATCAAGTTCAAAATATTCCTCTACACACAAACTTCTTGTTTCATCCAACCCAGTCACCCCAATACCGATACTTTTTCCTTTACCAGTAGTATCATCATGCACCAATGCACCACAACTTACCGCTTCCATGATACCCGGGCCACCACCTGTTAATACCGAAATATCATGTTCAATAAAACGCCGTGCAAGGTCATGTGCCTGTCTGTAATAAATCTGATCTTCTGCTATGCGCGCACTACCAAAAATTGAAACAATAGGTTGTTCCAACTTACTTACCCTCCAAAAGCCATATAATAGTTGAAAAATCACGCGCATCATATGAAAAAATAATGAAATCAATGCTCTTATTCGCCTGAAAAAAAACATACTATTCTCCTTTATCACAAATTAATGAGGCAACATACCAGGTGATTGATGGCATATATCTAATCAAGTCGCTTCTCTACATAAGCAACATCAAAGTGCGAGGGGGTACATACATCGGTGACAATGGAATTTAAATGCACAAACACTTCAAGTAAATATTGTAAAGAGCGCTTTACTTCTGTATTGGGATAATCGAGGGTAAACTCTTGTGATTCACTATCATAATCAACAATAGTCAGATACCCTGCCTGGAACATAAGCGCCAATAATGGCGTAGCGCCTACATCAAATATACCCAACGTGTCTTTTGTCATGGTGAGGCGTTCTGGATCAAAATCTTTATATTCTTTTTTAAGTACCTCAACCAAAAAGGTCGGTGTCCCCGATTGGAACCAAAAATTTTCAAATGTTTGAATGTTTAATGCATGCATTACAGAAAATGGGTTATAGACTGCAGTGACATTTTCACCGAAATGATATCCGTTATACCATGTTTTCATCTGTCCCCGTATTTGATCATATGAGACATTTTCTTTTTCTGCCCAGACAGTGATGAAGTCACTAAAATTATGGTCAATTTCTTGATCAGTATACCCACAAATAGTAGCGTATTGCTTATCAAGCGTGATGATGGTTAAATTATTAATCCCCGAAAATAATCCTGCTTTTGCAAATGAAGTTACTCCGGTAATAAAAACAAAATCGACTTCAGTATCCAAGCTTTTGATGGCGCTAAAAAACTGTTGAATAGCATTGCGAATTTTATTCGCACGTTCATGATCATGTAACATACGTAAAATAGGGCTGTCATATTCATCTATAAGAATGGCGACTCGGCCAAATTGTTTGTATAGCGCTTTTATTAAGCTTCGCAGCATCAGTTCTAGCGCAGTTGAGTTTAAATCTAATTCATACGCGTTAGCAATCTCGATAAGCACTGTTTGTAATCCAGCTTCAAAACGTTCTACATCTGTTCCTACTACACTAGAAAAATCTAGTTTAATTACTCCATGTGGTTTCCATTGATAATCGCTTTGCGCAATCCATAAATCATCAAATAAAGCCTTATTGCCACTCAAAATTTCATGAAGCGTAGAAACAAATAATGATTTACCAAATCTACGTGGACGAGCTAAAAAATAACGATATCCACGTGTAATGAGATTGTATGCATGTTCTGTCTTGTCGACGTACACACAGTTATCTGCACGCAATCTATGAAAAGTCTGAATACCCAGGGGTAATTTACGTAGCATGGCATGAATCCTTTTTGGTTATAATCTCAGGATATCGATTTTAGCTGTGATGAGCAATAGTCGGTTGAAATAGACTATTCTTACTGCTCTCTTCACCTGTTTAATTTTGTATCTGTGAGATCATGATAGCCATAAGTACCTGTATCGTACATTATTCAATCTTTTTACCACCTAAGAACCTATAACATAGAAAAAGGCTGTTGATAACTACACCCCCCCAAAAAACAGTATAGCCCCAGGTAAAATAAGAGAGTTGGCTTGAAAAAAGAGCAAAACCACCCCCTTATTTCAAAAAATTCATGTTAATATCCAACCATTATTGATCAAAATCGCCTCAAAAAAATATTAAGAAAGCGCTTATCTTAGGGCTTTTTCTGCAATTTATTTATTCAACTTGAAATTTTAATAAAAAAATTGCTACTATAGAATTGAAGTGACATAAAAACGTTAAGAGCAGACTAATAATGCTCGGAGTTTTATGGTACAATTGAATCGGGTTAGAGTAACAATATAAAAAGGAATGCGGGAGCGACCATGAACCGTTCACCACGTATGCTTTTCTACATACTAATTGCTGCTACAAGCAGTATCTGGGCAGGAGCGCCAGCCAACCATGGCCAGCACAGCACAGATCTAGCAGCACAATCGATAGGCGTAAAAGCCCCAATCGTACATTCGGCTGCTGAATCAAAGCCAATGACAAGCAACGTTGCCTTGGACAAAAACAATACCAAGAATAACACCACTCCAAGTAACCAAGAACCATGGCTTACCGTCTTTGTACATGGCATTAAAAGCGTAAAACCCCATATCTCTCTGGACAACTTCTTTCGATTCATGGTCGATGACATTGAAGATACCATCTACGCAAAAACCATTGAGCTTATGAGAAAAGATCCATTCTTTTTCATGAATCAACCTATGCGTGAAATTGGCTTGCACCGTGCAGATCCCAATGATATTGGCCGAGGCAAAGCAGCAAATGCCATAGCGCGCTTGTTTGATGAAATCAATGTGATGATGGGTGGGCAAAAAAATAATTATTACTACACCTACGGGTGGAGCGGTTTATTAAGTCCAAAAATGCGCTATAAAGATGCAGAGTTCTTTTTTATAGCACTTGAAAAAGAGCTTAAAAAATATCATGACCAAGGCATATATCCTCGAGTGCGCGTTATCGGCTATAGCCACGGAGGCAATGTGTGCTTAAACTTAGAACGCATACGCCGCGACAAATATCCGGATTCAACAATGAGTATTGATCAACTTCTTCTGCTTGGGTCACCCATTCAAGGAGAAACTGATTTCCTTGTGAACGGACCACTTTTCAAGCGGGTATATAATTTCTTCTCTCACGCAGACCGGATACAGCGACTTGATTTCTTCTCTTTCGATCGCTTCTTTTCAGGGCGTACCTTCACCAATCATAAATGTGTATGCTTGCCCAAAAAATTAACCCAAGTTCAAATCAAAGTAACACGAAATGCGCGCAGCACCAACTGCTGCCCTAGAAAGCAGAAACTTGCAGAAAACCTTAACAATTGTGCGATTATTTCTGGCAACTCAAATCTTGTACGGGATATATCACCGGGGCATTCAGAATTATGGTTCTTTGGCTGGACTCCCGTTCACTACCGTGAGACCTACCCATTACACCCATTTCCAACGGTTGCATTTGCCCCATTTATTATCAATGAATTAGAAAAATTAGATGACGTACTTCCATCCCCTCAACCAATTGTAGTTGATTTACGACCAGATAATAAAATTATGCTTGTACGCCCACAACAATGCGCCACATTATATGCGGCAGTACCACTGTTATCGCAAGGCGAATTTGAATATCTTAAAAAGACAATAGAACCCTACGCATTTGATCCAAGCGAATATTCAGCACAGGAATATAATAAACATATACAACTTGCATACGAACATGCCCGCGCGTACTATGCAAAGTTACATGAAAAAGGCAATCCTATTGCGCAGAAAAATCAAGCAAAAAAGATATGTCGCGACAAACGACGTGAAGCAAGACGCCAGCGCGCTCAGCAAATGCGTAATCGCAAGATAACCATGAACGTTGCTATGCACCAGGAGCTCAACTGTCCATTCTGTTTTCAGACTATGCAAGTACTCAGCTTGTTCTACCGCAGTAATATCCACAACTTAATGAAGTCATCCATCGACAGTTGCTGTGCACGCGAATTAAGAAGATCTTGTGAAAGTTTATTGATGTCATAATGTGATTGTGTCAAATTATTACGCATAGTGCGTCGTGGTTGTTGCAAACATGCTTTAATAAAACGCCAAAATCCTTCTTCATCAGGAATAGCTTCAACCTCATAGTGAGGTTTAAAATACAAGAGACGTGAATTCACCTTAGGTGGTGGAAAAAAGGCACCTGGTGGAACCTTATCAAGCATACGCCAACTAAAGTAACGCTGAAAAAACAAAGAGGGAAATCCGTATCCTCGACCAGATGTCTTCATGATTTTTTGAGCAACTTCTTCTTGTATCATGATAACGCCCTCTTTGATAAGATGACGATTTTTTTGGAACCAATGCAAAATGGGAAACGTTACTTGGTACGGTAAATTAGCAAGTATCGTCCAAGGTTGAAATGGCGCAAGTGTGGTTGGATCAACTTCAAGAAAATTTTCTTGGAACATACTAAGACGAGTATCTTTCAACGTACTTTGTACATAGGTAGCCCATTCAGGATCAATTTCAAACACCCATAATCGCTCAACTGGGCTGCGTAAAATTGCGCGTGTTAAAAAACCATCACCACACCCTATTTCAAACACTGATGTTTTTTTGGTAATTTCCACTGCTTCGATCATATGCTCTACTACTCGTTCATCTCGCAAGAAATGTTGTCCAAATTTTTTCTTTATTCTGATGCCTTCTGTATGCGCCATACCTATCTTTTACTCCATTAATGCTTCACGGAAGAACTCAAGTTCTTCAAGCACCTTACCGGCACCATTTACGACACAAAACAAAGGATCCTCTGCAACGCGTACTGGTAAACCGGTTTCTTTTGAAATTAATTTATCAAGACCTTTAAGCAATGATCCACCACCTGCCATTGCTATACCATTATCAACTAAATCAGAAGAAAGTTCTGGTGGTGTATTTTCAAGTAATTCACGTACTACGTTAATAATACTTGCAATGGTTTCTAATAATGCTTCATTTACCTCTGGACTGCTCAACAGAATTGTTTTTGGAACGCCAGTTACCAGATCACGGCCCTTAACTTCAACTTTTTCATCTTTGGTGGTTGCATCAAGTAACGCGCACCCAATCTTGATTTTTATCGACTCAGCAGTACGTTCACCGATGAGTAAATTATATTTACGCTTTACGTATTGAACAATGGCACTGTCCATTTCATCACCGCCCACACGGATTGAGCGACAAAAGACAATCGATTTCAGTGAAATAATCGCAACTTCTGTGGTACCACCACCAATGTCAATAATCATATTCCCCGCAGGATCTTGCACTAAAAGCCCTGCTCCTATCGCTGCTGCCATCGGCTCCATAATGGTATATACTTCACGCGCACCCGCCTGTTTTGCGGTATCTTCAATTGCGCGTTTTTCTACTTGAGTGATTCCTGATGGCACACCTATGATCATACGTGGCCGTATCAATGTGCGTCTATCATCATGCACTGCGCGGATAAAGTGGCGCAACATACATTCAGTTAATTCAAAATTAGCAATAACCCCATCACGCAATGGCCGACACGCAACAATTTTGTCTGGTGTTTTTCCAAGCATCTCTTTTGCTGCTCTACCCGCAGCCAAAAATTGTCGACTTTGTGCTTTAACTGCTACAACCGTGGGCTCATTGAGCATGATACCCTTATTGCGAACATACACCACCGTATTGGCAGTACCTAAATCAATAGCAAGGTCATTTGAAAACAATCTAAATAATCTTTTTGCAGGGAAAAATTTCATACGATTCCTCTTTTTATATGCACAACTCATCATTAAAAATAGAATGAAACACCAAGTGCTACTTTATGTGTTTGTAAAGATCGCTTTGGTCCAAAAACATTGGTGGGCACATCCCAACATAAAGAAACAACCGGATCAAATTCTCGTTTTGCTTTTGCTCTACCAAAATCATATAACACGTTAATGGTAAAATAACTAGATATCCATGACGAATCGTCTTCAGGCCGACCAAGCCGCACCGGTATTGCGGTTGTATCGGTACGAGCATCTTCCAAGTCATCTTTTTGATGGGCAGTCAATATGTATTGCACACTAATCCCTAATCCTTCACGTAGATTTTCAAGAACAAAATAAGGCGCAATATTGGCAGTGACACCAGGATCAACGCTGAGAAATCCTGTAGTTGCACCAAATAAAATAGGCTCCCCTGCAACCGGCATACGCTCACATTGCGTACGCTTAAACCGTTTGCTTACGCGCAACCTAAAGCCAAGTTTCATGTCTTCTTTTACTTCAAACAAGCTATCTAACTCACCATACATGCCCCAATGCCCATTACCACCAAATGGTATTGATGCTGGTTCATTTATAACCCGCTTTACACCAGTTGCCATCAAAGCACCAAGTCGTGCTCCTGCTTCAATCTGTCTGCATTTAAGCGTGTACTTCCATATGTTGCCCAAACGCAAGTACGCGTCAACGTCGCCAAATCCTGCCTGATCTGAGTGACTATTCACAATATTGATTGTTTTAAGCATTTCTCTGCGTTCATTATCAAGCTCCTGCCGATCCGATGGTCCAAAAATAGTTAACGTATTATCTTTAGGCCCATCATTTTTTAACGCAAAATCTAAACTGGAATTGACGCGCATAAAAAACCATGAAAATCCAAGAGAAATATGACGTGTAATAGCTTGGTGATAAAAGAATTGAGCACCTTGTCCTTGAAGCTTACCGTTCATCGTCCATGGTATTTTAAATCCTCGCCAATCTGATCTGAGCGAATTAGATATACCTGCGATATCAAAGGCATCTGACAATGTGCCCTGATCAAAGGTACCAAAAATTTCCGGGATACCTATACCCTCTTCCTGCATACTGGATGCTCTGCTTGCCGTGACAAAAAAAGCATCTACTGCAAAAACTGAGGGTAACCCCTTAATTAATAATCGTTGATGCGGAATGAGAGGGATATAGCGATTATCCCACACCATCGCAAAACTAACTGATGGTATACAAAGAAAGGCAAGAAGCGCTAATATATTGTTTTTTTTCTTTTGCATTACTGCTCCTGCACATATGGCAAAATCGAGTATCTGATTAGATGATTAAATACTATTTTTAAGATTGCGTAATAAAACGTAAAACATGAGATATATAATACTGTACAAACCTCAGTTTGAGAAGTCATTTCTCTCGCCGCGAATAACGTATAATACCATCAAATCGCCAAATTTCTAACAATTGCTATACAAATTCTTAATTTCTACACTATTCTGGAGTATTATGAAATGCGAATATCATAGAAAACAAAGAGATTTAATGAAAATTTCTATATTTTTTTAATGCACTTCCGTCAAAACATAAGAGGAAATAGTATGCACAAAAATATGCAAGGCATTATTTTATCTGCAGGAAAAGCAACACGGTTCAATACAGGGAAAACAAAGCTTATTGAAAAAATTTGTGGCCTAGAAATAGTAGCATACCCAGCCCAACTACTTAAACGCATGGACATTTCCACCACCATGGTTGTCGGTTATCAAAAAGATATCGTTATGGACACGGTAAAAAAATATGGATACAACGTACACTTTGTAGTGCAAGAAAATCAATACGGGACCGGCCACGCACTGATCTGCACACAAGATACATGGCATGAAGAAAATATTCTTATTTTGAATGGCGATGCACCACTTATCACTGATGAAATTATTGAAAAATTATACCATGAACATGTCACCACTAACGCTGCCATCAGCTTTGTTACCTCACATACCAATAATGTCGAAAAATGTTCATATGGCCGTGTTATTCAAAAGCAAGGATCTATAGAAATTGTTGAAGCAAAAGATTTTACCGGTAATTTAACTGATCATTGTTGTATCAATGCAGGAATTTATATCGTCAAACAACAATTTTTGCGTGAACATCTTGCCTATCTTAACCAGAACAATGCAAGTAAAGAATTTTATATAACCGACCTTGTTAAAATAGCAAGTGACCATAAATATACCGTAACGACCGTTGCTGCACCCTTCGATACAATCCGTGGTATCAATACCTTTAAAGAGCTATGGGAAGTAGAGCAGATAAAAAAATCTGCACTCATTAATCACTGGATGTCCAGCGGTATATATTTTACTGCCCCACAAAATGTAATTATTGATGTCTCGGTAACTATTGGTGCTGGTACAAAGATTGGATCAGGAACCCACCTATTAGGCGATACAAAAATCGGCAGCAACTGTGTGATCGATGCTTTTTCTATTATTGAAAACAGTATCATCGCCGATAATGTCACTATTTATTCTCATAGCGTTGTGCGTGATGCACACATTGGACAATATGCACAAGTTGGCCCTTTTGCGCATATCAGGCATCAGTCAAGCGTGAAAGATCATGGCGCAATTGGCAATTTTGTTGAAATGAAAAATAGTACCATTGGAGCACACACAAAAGCAAAACATTTGTCCTACTTGGGTGATGCTCAGATCGGGTCGCATGTGAATATTGGTGCGGGCACCATTACCTGCAATTATGATGGCAAACAAAAAAATAACACATTCATAGAAGATGGCGCATACATCGGGAGCAATAATGCACTTATTGCACCGGTTACTATCGGCAAAAATGCATTCACTGCAGCAGGTTCCGTTATCACTGAAAATGTACCTGAAGATGCCCTTGCTATAGCGCGTACACGACAAACAAATAAAGAAGGCTATGCAAAAAAATTACGTGCAAAAAACGACATAAACAACTTTAGTTTTATGAGCGCCAAAAAGACAAAACATATGGACGATACTTCAACAGAAAATATATAATGCAATTTATTCACACGGCAGACATTCACTTTGGTATGGAAAATTATGGAAAGATTGATCCAAAAACAGGTGTTCATACCCGTCTGTTGGATTTCAATAGAGCGCTCACTTTTTGCATCGATTATGCGATCGAGCACAAAGTAGATTTCTTTTTATTCAGTGGCGACGCCTATAAAACTGCGCATCCAAGTCCAACACAACAAAAAATGCTCCTCCAATGCTTTTTGCGTTTACATAAAGCGCATATTCCCGTGGTAATCATTGTAGGTAATCACGACAATGCATTAAGTTTTGGCAAGGCGAACTCGCTTGAACTCTTTGGCGACTTACCACTCGATGGATTCTATGTCGTTGCAAAACCTACAACACTCCAATTACAAACAGCTCATGGCCCCATACAAATAGTCGGTATCCCATGGCCAACACGCAACGCAATTTCAATATCTGATAAGCACATGCAAAAATCTGCCAGTGAAATTACTGAATACATTTCGCACGCAGTAGCACATATCATTAAAGATGCTGCAGAAAAATTAGATCCTGCTATACCGGCCGTTTTGGCCGGTCACCTCACTGTCAGCAGCGGCATATTTTCTGGGTCTGAAAAACGAGCAATCTATGGTACCGATCCAATTTTTTTACCATCTCAACTTGCCATGCCACCATTTGATTACGTTGCACTCGGTCACTTACATCGGTATCAAAATTTAAATCCCAATGGATATCCTGCCATAATCTATTCAGGTTCTATTGAACGTATTGATTTTGGTGAACGTAAAGAAACGAAAGGGATTTTGCGTTGTATCAATCCCAGAAAAAGGTAAAGCCTCGCATGAATTCATTCCAACACCGTCACGTCCATTTATTCAAATTGAAGTCACCATTGAACCAGGCAAGCCGCAAACAGAACAACTTATTGCTGCAATCGAAAAACACGATATCACCGATGCAGTACTCAAAATAATATATCACGTGCCTGAAAATCAAAAAGACTCGGTGGACTTAAAAGCCGTGCAACATGCATGTGCAAGTGCAATGCATATAGTCGGCATTATCCCTATCCGTAAAGTGGTTGCGCGAGAACGCCGTATTGGTGCGGCTAAAGTCACTATGGAGTTACCTGAATTGTTGAATATCTATTTTGACAACAAGCCTGAATTCAACAATAAAAAAGAAGCCCTTATTGAAAAAACATTGTTACTCCTTGATGAATGTAGAAATGAACAAGAAAATAGTGAGTAACAAATAACTCCGTATTATTTTTTTTGCAAAATTTGAATCCCAGGCTGACTTACTATTGAACTTTTCGGATAGAATAAACTCTTTTCTGAAGGTGACAAATCTGATGGTGTTGATGATGACAAATTCAACACAGCCTGCCGTGGTGATATTTCATTAGAGTCTCTTCTTTTTGGCGAAACTTGAATATAAGGTCCTGACGAGTTTCTTCTTAATAATTCACCGCGTGGCGATTGATCATCTGATGAGTTTCTTCTTAATAATTCACCACTGGGCAATGGACCATTTGATGATTTTCTTCTTGGCAATCCACTACTTGGCAATTCACCAATTGATACTTTCTTTTTTACACCTTCATCTTGCATAGCATCTGTACCTACAGCCGTGGTCAAAAAAATCAAACCCACTACTATTGAATACTTCATGATCCGTTTTTCCTTTTTTATGACGTTAAAAATATAGTACGTTGGGGTAGTAATGACATAAAAGAACAATCGATTGCAAGAAAAATAAAATACAAGGAATGTATGGAAGCAAAACACGTCACCGTTTTAGTGATCCTTGATGGTTTTGGTAGTCGTAGCGATGCACAATTCAATGCCATTGCACATGCATATAAACCCAACCTTGATGCGTGGTTTAAGTGCTATCCACATACCACATTGCAGGCTTCAGGACGTGCTGTTGGATTACCTGCAGGATATATTGGTAATTCTGAAGTCGGTCATCTGACCATTGGAGCTGGACGCATTATCCAACAACCACTATCCATTATTAATGATGCGATTGAACATGGTACCTTTTTCACTAATCCCATTCTTACAAAACAGTTAGATGCAATTGCGCGTACTCAAAAAACATTGCATATTATGGGCCTTTTGTCAGATGCAGGTGTGCATAGTCATGAAAAACATTTGTATGCTTTTATTAAAAGTGCACGCGACCACAACATCCACAATATTATTATCCATCCTTTTTTGGATGGAAGAGATGTGTTGCCAAAATCCGCCGCAATCTATTTACAACGCCTTGAAAATGTCTTAAAAAATTATACCGGAATAAAAATAGGGTCTCTTCATGGCAGATTTTATGCGATGGACAGAGATAAAAATTGGGATCGAACCGCCTTAAGTTATCGCGCATTAACAGAACCGAGCACGGATCGCTATGCAACGTGGCAAAGCGTGCTTGATCATTACTACACACAACAAATAACTGATGAATTCATCCCACCCACTCAGCTTGCCGCTATGCAACCTATACAAGCAGATGATGCAATTATTTTTTTTAACTGTTCGTCCTGACCGTGCGCGTCAAATAACTGAAAGTTTTACACAGTCAGATTTTAATTATTTCCCCATTAAAAATTTACCACTTACTGCCTTTATTACTCCCGTTTCTTATCATGATCTGTGTCATACCATCGTACTCTTCCCGCGCAAACCGATTAACAACACGCTCAAAGAAGTACTTGCGCAACACAAAAAGACGATTTTTTCCATCGCAGAAACAGAAAAATATGCGCATGTTACCTATTTTTTCAATGGAGAAAAAGAAGAAGCGCAGCCAGGTGAAACACGAGTAATAATCCCTTCGATAAAAGCCGAAACGTACATTCACTACCCTTGTATGTCTGCACCAGAAATCACAAGCCATGTAATCAACTCATTACGCAACGATCCTGCCGATTTTTATCTTATTAATTACGCCAATGCTGATATGGTTGCCCATTCGGGTGATTATAATGCTACAGTCAAAGCAATCGAATGCTTGGATGTTGAACTTGGCAAGCTCTTTACACAAATTATCACAAGCATGAATGGCACCTTGTATATTACCTCTGATCATGGTCATGCTGAATACATGTATGATGAAAAACATCATCAACCACACACGGCGCATACCACCAATCCGGTACCATTTATAATAATAGAAAAAGATCTTAAAAATAACGCAATCAAACTACCACTTACACAACTTGCTGATATTGCTCCCTTTATTTTACAACACATGGGATTACCGGTGCCCAAAGAAATGATGCAGTCAATAAGTATTCCGAAAAAATAACGGCCAACTGACATATTTTCTCATATGCCATCTTTATCTTATCAATTGACATCTAGGATCATTCTTTAGTATGAAGCACTATGAAGCGTCTACTAATTCCCCTCTCAAAAAAAAGGATCTCAATGAAGAAAAATCTTGTGTCGTCATTGTTTTATTTAGCACTCATGCTCGGGTTGCCACTAGAAATACAATCCAAAAAAGCAGATCGCGCTTTATCTAATCTCAAATTAGAAAGTTCTAGCAAATCGTATCTTGATCTTGATGAAAATTGGAACGAACTCGCAGAGTGTATTGCTCGTCTTAGCGCACTTGACGAAGATGAATCATCCCCTATTCATCAACTTAATAATCACCTTACAAATGGCGCCTCTACCGTTTTGAAAAAAGATATTTTAAAAGCGTGCGCACATGCTGAATCGATGCTCGCTGAACATAATGACTACCTTTCTGATGAAGAGTTTGCATACGTACGTGACACAATTGACCAATTAATCGATGTAGCGACCAATAACCTGTCGGTCGATTTATCCTCCGATGTACGTGGAGCTCGCTTAAATAATGCATGTAATGCATCTGAAGCTTGCTCAACTCCTAACCTCAATAATGCATGCAATCCATGCAGTAAAATTTGCCAAGGCCCCAGAGGTAAACAAGGTAAACGTGGAAAAACAGGACATACAGGAACTACAGGAACCACGGGAATTACTGGCACCACAGGCGCTACAGGAGCTACAGGTGATCCAGGGATAACAGGCACAACTGGAACCACCGGCGCAACAGGAACTGCCGGAACCACTGGAACAACTGGAGAAACAGGTAGCACTGGTACAACTGGAACTACTGGGACAACTGGTGCCACGGGCGCTACTGGTGATCCAGGGATAACAGGAACAACCGGAACTACTGGCACTACGGGTACAACCGGAACAACTGGAATTACGGGTACCACGGGAACTACTGGCGCAACAGGAACAACCGGGCTAACTGGAGCAACAGGCGCAACAGGCACTTTCGATGTTAATGCATGGCTGCTTACCGGAAATGCAGGAACAAATCCAGCAGTAAATTTCGTTGGAACCACAGATACAGCAAATATGAATGTCTCTGCAGGTGGAAATACATCAGGTCCAGGAACAACACAGTTTCTAACTACAGGACAGATTGAACCCTTAGGGATTAATCAAAACAGTTTCTTCGGAGAAGGCGCTGGTCTTAATGTTACTACTTTAACCACATCGGATAATACTGCCATTGGTTATTTTGCTTTGAATGCGAATACAACAACCTCTTTCCTTACCGCCGTTGGTTCAGGTGCGCTACAAAGCAATACAGCTGGTATTGAAAATACTGCAGTGGGATATCAGGCACTCGATATGAATGCAACAGGAAGTTCAAACACTGCACTCGGCTATCAAGCGCTACAGAATAACGTATCAGGTACAGACAATACCGCAATTGGTACCAATGCGTTATTGAATAATACTGTGGATAACAATACTGCAGTTGGTTCTGGTGCAATGTTCACCAATACAACAGGTTTTATTAATACAGCAATTGGATATCAAACATTATTCAACAATACAACAGGCATACAAAATACCGCCGTCGGATTCCGGTCACTCGCAGGCAACACAACGGGTAACGCCAATACAGCCGTAGGAGTCTCTACATTATTGTTTAACACAACAGGTCGTAACAACGTGGCATTAGGAATTGCTTCATTGTTATTCAATTCAACCGGTTCCTTTAATATAGCTGTTGGTGGCGGTTCGCTGAATCTCAACTCAACAGGCAATTACAACACAGCAGCAGGTGGATTGGCATTACAATCAAATGGCACGGGTAGCAACAACGTTGCAATAGGACATCAAGCAGCGCAAACCAGTGCTGCCGCAAATGATATGGTTGCAATTGGTTACCAAGCTCTCTTTAATAATACGGCAGATCAAGTGACTGGAGTTGGTTCAGGCGCATTACAAGCAAACACAACTGGATCTCAGAACGCAGCATTGGGTTATCAAGCGCTTAATGTTAATACATTAGGTGGTAATAATACAGCGGTTGGATATCAATCATTGTTGAATAATTCAACAGGCGGTAATAATACATCTTCAGGAGCAGGCGCGCTGTTGAGCAATACAACAGGTGATGATAATACCGCATTAGGATCATCTGCGTTAATCACCAACTCAACAGGAGCTGATAATACTGCAGTTGGTTTTAATGCACTTGCAAATAGCACCGCAAGTCAACTTACAGCTGTTGGCTCTGGTGCATTATCGGCAAATACAACGGGTATAGGTAACGTTGCTATGGGATATCTAGCATTAAGTGCTAACGCAACGGGGAATAACAACACCGCATCAGGTTTTACCGCGTTGAATGCAAACATAACAGGCTTTCAGAATACTGCATTTGGATCTTTAGCTCTGTCAATTAGCACAGCAGGTGATGATAATACGGCGATTGGTTTTAATGCACTCAATGCAAATACAGTCGGCCAACTTACTGCAGTTGGTTCTCAAGCCTTACAAGGCAATACAATTGGCGTACAAAATACAGCGCTAGGATTCCGATCATTGTTTGCTAATACATCAGGCAGTAATAATACCGCATTAGGATTTAACACAATGCTCTCCAACTTAACAGGCAGCAATAACGTAGCCATTGGGCAATCTCCACTGGTAAACAACACAATAGGTAATAATAATATTGCGATTGGCGTTAATGCATCTGCGGCAAATGTATCTGGAAATGAAAACATTGCAGTTGGATCAGGAGCCCTTCAATTCAATACAAGTGGCAGTGATTCAATAGCCATTGGTATTGATGCATTAAATCAAAATACAACCGGCAATGGCAATACCGCAGTTGGATCCAATGCACTTGTTAACAATACAACAACCTCTCAACTTACTGCCGTTGGTTCTGGTGCATTACAAAACAACACAACAGGTACCGGCAATGTCGCATTAGGATTCCACGCATTAAATGCTAACACAGCAGGATTGAGCAATACTGCTCTTGGGTATGATACATTGATGACAAACACAGCAGGTAATAATAATACGGCCGTTGGATTTAATGCATTATTTAGTAATGCGCTTGGCAATGGCAATACGGCAATTGGATCTAATACCCTTACAAATAGTACAGCAGATCAGCTCACTGCAATTGGTGCTGGTGCATTGCAAGCAAATACAATCGGAAACAGTAATACCGCTGTTGGGTATAATACATTGACAAGTAACATAATAGGTGGCGGTAATACCGCGGTAGGAAATCTTGCATTGTCTAGTAATACATCAGGTTTCCAGAATACTGCATTAGGTTCCGGCGCATTACCTGCCAATACAACTGCGAATGGCAATACTGCAGTTGGAGTAAATGTTCTCTTTAATAACTCAACTGGTGGTAGTAACACCGCAATTGGTGTAACCTCGCTAGAAAACAATACAGTCGGCAGTCAAAATACTGCTGCTGGTGTAAGCGCATTGCAAAATAACACAAGTGGCGGTAACAATGCAGCATTCGGGTTTGAAGCACTCTTTGCTAACACAACTGGAAATGGCAATACAGCATTTGGTGTAGGATCACTCGCAAGCAATATGACAGGAATAAACAATGTGGCAATTGGTAGTAGCGCCTTAAATGGTAGTGAAACCGTTTCACAACTTACTGCAGTTGGTTCTGGCGCATTACAAAGCAACACAACCGGTACAGGAAACGTTGCATTAGGATTCCAAGCTCTATCAAGTAACACAATAGGACTGAGCAATACTGCGATTGGTTATGATACCTTAGTAACAAATACAACAGGTAATAATAATACGGCAATTGGCTTACAAGCATTGTTGAACAATACAACCGGTAGTGATAATACAGCACTTGGTCTCAATACCCTTGCAGCCAATACAACAGTTTCTCAACTCACTGCAGTTGGTTCTGGTGCATTACAAAACAATACAACTGGGATACAAGATATTGCAGTTGGGTATCAAGCACTACACAATAATATTTCGGGCAATAGCAACATAGCAATTGGAAATCTGGCAATGTTTAACAATTCAACTGGTTCTGAAAACGTTGGGATAGGTTATATTGCATTATCTAACGTGATAACAGGCACCGGTAATATTGGAGTCGGATTCAGCGCGGGCACCAACCTTACGAGTGCAGACAGCAATAATATTGATATTGGTAATCTTGGCGTTTCTGGCGATGTTGGAATAATCAGAATCGGAACCATTGGTACACAAGTAGCTAATATTCAGGCGGGTATTTTTGGTACCACAGTAAATGTTGGTACTGGTTTGCCAGTTTTTGTTGATTCAACAGGACTTCTTGGTACAACACTTTCATCAATCAGATACAAAGAGAATGTAGCAACCATGAATGAACAATCATCAGCAATTCTTGACCTGCGTCCCGTAACATTTAACTACAAATCAGATGCAACACATGCAACACAGTTTGGCTTAATTGCCGAAGAAGTGAATGCAGTGATGCCTGCCCTTGTAGTAAGAGGCGCAGACGGACAGATAGAAACAGTCAAATATCATGAACTTGCAGTATTGTTATTGAATGAATTAATCAAAATACGCAGTGAATTGAATGAAGTTAAGACTGTAGCAAATAATAATACAGCAGTTGGCTATGGAGCGCTGTCGAATGGTACAACAGGAAGTAATAATACCGCGGTTGGTGCAGATGCATTAACGAGCAATACAACAGGCTTTGAGAATACCGCATTAGGATCTGCTGCTTTAGGGGGCAATACAACAGGTAGTGATAACGTGGCAGTTGGACTTAATGCGTTGAATGCCAATACCACAGTCTCTGGGTTGACCGCGATTGGTTCAGGAGCATTGTTCCACAATACGACCGGTACTGAAAATGTTGCAACCGGATTTAACGCATTGGCGACGAATACAATAGGTGCAAACAATACAGCAGGCGGGTACCAAGCATTATTGAACAACTCAACAGGAAGTAATAATACTGCAATTGGTGGGAATGCATTGGTGAACAATACAACAGGCATTAATAACGTTGCAATTGGACTTGATACATTGAGTGCCAATACAACGGTCTCTGGGCTCACCGCAGTTGGTGCAGGAGCATTGCTTAATAATACAACAGGGTTTAACAATACCGCAGTAGGTTTTTGCGCATCGATCACCAATACAATAGGTACTGAGAATACCGCAATTGGCTATGAAGCGTTCTTTAGTAACACAACAGGCGTTGCCAATACAGCTGTAGGCAATGGTGCATTGTTTAGTAATACAACAGGTTATTCCAGTGCAGCAGTAGGCGCATATGCATTAGCAAATAACACAACAGGAGTTGAAAACAGTGCTCTTGGCCATAATACGCTTGTATCAAATACGACAGGTAATGATAACCTTGCTGTTGGTGAAGCTGCTCTTTTTGCAAGCACAACGGGTAGTAATAATACCGCTGTTGGAGCAGGGGCTCTTATAGTCCTCACAACGGGAAGTGATAATGTCGCGATTGGTTTCGATGCAGGGCAAAACTACACTGGTGCAGAGAGCAATAACATTATTATTAGCAATTTTGGTGTACTTGGTGAAAGTAACGCAATCAAAATTGGTACCGTTGGAAAACATACTACCAATTTCCAAGCAGGTATTTCTGGTGTTACGGTAGCTGGAGCTGTACCCGTTGTAATTGGTGCAAGTGGACAACTTGGTACCATTTCTTCATCAATCAGATACAAAGAAAATGTAGCAGATATGAATGAAGAATCAGCAGCAATTCTTGAACTCCGTCCGGTAAGTTTCACCTATAAATCAGATGCAACACATGCAACACAGTTTGGTTTAATCGCTGAAGAAGTGAATGCGGTGATGCCTGCTCTTGTGGTAAAAGGCGCAGACGGGCAAATAGAGACGGTGAAATATCATGAACTTGCTACATTACTTTTAAATGAGTTGATTAAACAACATGCAATCATAGCAGAATTAAAAGAACAACATGCAGCAATGGAAACAGAAAACAAAATAACCAATGCTCGTTTAGCAGCTCTGGAATCTGCTATCGCATAAAGCCATAACAACGAAAGACATTCATATCTGTTCAAAATAAAGAAAGCTCCGCAAAAAAAGCGGAGCTTTCTTTATTAATTAACGTGAGTTTAATCTAAAAAAATACATGAATAACGTAGTTAAAAACTATTGAAATGTAGCAACAGCCGAGAAACAGCCGAGAAACCGCCGGAACCGAGAAACCGCCGAGAAATATAAAAACAGTGTCAAACAGACTATGGCGAACAACGCGTATCATCATGTCTGATTTTAAAAATCAAAAGAGAAATCGCAGCTGGAGTCATCCCAGCAATAAGAGATGCTTGCGCAATGGTAGTAGGTCGATATTTAGTAAGCTTTTGCTGCAATTCTTTTGAAAGCCCTGGCATATCGCTGTATAAAAAATTAACCGGAATTTTCATTTCTTGATACTGTTCACGGCGACGAACTTCTTTAACTTCTCGCTCAATGTATGGCGCATACTGTATTTCTGCCGATACGGTTAACAGAGCGCGATCAGAAAGTGATTCCCCAACCTGCTGCCTAATCTGCTGCTTATTCGATTCTATATCACCAAATAATTTCAATAATTCAGTTGAATTTTTTCCTGCACGTAATGTATTCAGCGTATCATTCACCAACTGTTTTTCTTGTTTGCATGCGGCGTACATCGCGTCGTTAATCAAACCAAGATTATATGCTTTTTCACTCAAACGTAAAAACACATTGTCTTGACGCAACAATAATCTGCGTTCAGCACGTGAAGTAAACATACGATACGGTTCTTCCGTTCCCATGGTTACCAAATCATCAATCATCACGCCAATATAACTTTCATCACGACTTAAAATGAATGAAGGTAAATTATGCGCCTTCAAATGCGCATTAATACCCGCAATTAATCCCTGTCCGGCAGCTTCTTCATAGCCCGTAGTCCCATTTATTTGACCAGCCAAAAACAAGCCACTTACGCTTTTCACTTCAAGCGTATGATGCAATTGACGCGGCAATACAAAATCATATTCAATGGCATAACCCGCTTTTGTGATAACTGCTTGCTCAAAGCCAACTATACTTTGAATATATGCTTTCTGTACATCAAGCGGTAACGAAGTTGAAATACCATTCGGATAGATTTCATCACATGAAGCACTTTCTGGCTCCACAAACACGTGATGTGAAAGTTTGTCAGGAAAGCGAGCAATCTTATCTTCAATGGATGGACAGTATCGAGGCCCTATGCCAGAAATATTGCCACTATACATGGCTGAACGATGTAAATTTTCTTTGATAATAGCATGTGTTTTTTGATTAGTATGCGTTATATAACACGCATGACTACTGTTTGTTTGATGCGGATGAAATTCAAACAAATAATCAAGATTATCTGCTTGCTGATATTCCATTTTTGAAAAATCAAGACTTGAGCGTAATAAACGTGGTGGCGTACCGGTTTTTAACCGACCAAGCTGTAATCCTAATTTCTGTAAAAATAATGAGAGATTAATAACTGCTTGTTCGTCACGGCGACCAGCTGAAAAATTATGCTCACCTATGTGCACGCGGCCATTTAAAAAAGTTCCGGTCGTTAAAATAACATTCGGCGCATTAAAGATTGTCCCATCATTAACCCGCACACCACGCACGGTGCGTGTTGCATCGACGAGTACTTCATCAACCATACCTGCATACAGCGTCAAATTTTCCAGTTGTTCGAGCATGACTTTGCTCAATTTATTGTAGGCATACTTGTCTATTTGCAAACGCAACCCCTGAACGGCAGGTCCCTTGCGTGTATTAAGCATACGTGCCTGCAAGTAGGTTTGTGTACATAGTTTTGGCATGAGTCCGCCCAAAGCACTAATTTCATAGACAATATGACCTTTACCTACCCCACCAATAGCAGGGTTACAAGGCATTAAGCCAATTTTCTCTAAATCAAGGGAAATAAGTAACGTTTTGGAACCCATCTGTGCAGCAGCGTATGCGGCTTCTATGCCTGCATGCCCACCGCCAACAACAATCACATCAAAATCAGAAACACTTTGTAATTTCATGTATGCTTACCAACAAAAAAAGTCTTTAAAATAAATAAGGAGGCCTTTTCAAGCCTCCTTTTATTGTACGTAAATAGTGGTTCATTATCAAGATAACGTTGAACCTAAGGGTCGAAATCTCCATTTCCCCTATCTAACTTCCATTTCCCCTACGTGAACTTGGGATGTAAAATAAGAGATGTGATTATTTGCAGCTTACGCGATGCTTAAGTGCTTTCCATGATTCAATAGGATTCAGTTTTTTAGCTTTACGCTGTTCTAGACTCTCAATGATAATATCTATCTTTTTAGCTAACGATTGATAAATTCTATTGAAGATAGTCTGTAAGCGTCTTAATTGAGATTGCACGCCAGATATAAACTCCGGTTTGGTATATTTGTCTACCGCACCTAAATCAATACCAAGCATGGTAGGATTTGTGTTTCTACGATGTTTTTCTAAAATTGTATACACATGCTTTGCTGGATCATATACTTTAGACACAATGTCATGAATCAAGGTAATTGCTTGTCCATAATCACTTGCACCAGCAGCACCAGCAACTCTTTTTTCAGTTTTTAAAGAACCCAATACATCATGTTCAAATGAAACGAATGCATCTCTATACGCATTGACACACTTAGCATATGAGTCATTATTCTTCGGATTTAAAAAGTTTTGGGCCCAATGTGTTGAGAAAACAACATATGCCTGAATTTTACTTTCTATGTAATCCAAATAGTGAGTTTGTTCTTCTGTCAAAGATGAGGCATGCACAAGTCCACCTGATAATACACTGATAAGCGCAAATAATCTGATGCTCGAAGTGAATTTATTCATATCAATTTCCTGTAGTTTTAAGGGTTTATAGCTATTGTGAGAAATTCATCTTGATAATAACCAGTTTAAAGGAGAGAGATTTAAAGTCAACCACCCCCCCCAATAGATTGATTTAATCGGCATATTTGAGTATCCTGGGCCCTGGTACCATAAAGACACCCCCCTTCTTTTACCCCTTGATTAGGATTAGTATATGTTATATCATTTAGCCCATTATCTTGAGCATTATTACCCCTTATTCCACGTAGTCCATTACGTCAGTTTCCGTGCAATAGCATCCTTACTCAGCACCTTAACGTTATCTTTTATGTGCGGTAACTGGTTTATTGAGCAATCAAAAACATTTTTTCGCTCAAAAGCACGCAATTTGACACCGGAACGACATAAAGGTAAAGATGATATGCCAACCATGGGAGGCATTTTCATTTTGGTGCTCGTATTAGTCAATAGCCTTCTATGGTGTGATTTATCCAAATCGCACGTCTGGATATTTTTACTATGTTTGTTCTCTTTTGGCTGCATTGGCGCATGGGATGACTGGAGTAAAATTCGCCGGCAAAAAGGTATCTCTGCATCAATTAAATTTGGATTACAATGCATTGCAGCACTCAGCATAATACTTTTGTGGCTCACCTTAACGCACGCACCAACAACTATTACCTTTCCATTTTTTAAAAACCTACAACCGGATATTGGACTTTTATTTATTCCCTGGGCTTTGTTCATCATAGTTGGCTGTAGCAATGCGGTAAATTTAACTGATGGACTCGATGGACTGGCGATAGGTTCTTTAATGCCGAATTTTGTAACTTTTTCGTTGATAGCATATTTAGCAGGACACTACCAATTTGCCGAATATCTACACATACCTTTTGCTGGCACTGCAGAAATTGCTGTTGTTGGTGCAATATTAATTGGCGCTTCACTTGGATTTCTTTGGTACAATACCTATCCGGCACAAATTTTTATGGGAGATGTTGGCTCACTTGCACTTGGCGCAGGTCTTGCACTCATGGCGCTCATGGCAAAACAAGAACTATTATTGCTCGTTGCTGGTGGCTTATTTGTCGTTGAAGCGATATCGGTTATAGCACAAGTGTTGTCATACAAATTGCGTGGCAAACGCATACTCAAAATGGCACCAATTCATCATCACTTTGAACTACTTGGCTGGCAAGAATCAAAAATCACCGTACGATTTAGCATCATCACATTAGTGTTATGCTTGCTTGCTATTGTCACCCTTAAGTTGCGCTAAGAGAAGACTTATTGTCAACACACATGTACATAACAACACCAAAAACAATATCTTTAAGCAACTACCGTAAGCAAGCCACATGCCTTAACTTCTTGTCCATCCGGATTAATAACTTTTACTTCCTTTGAGCCAAGCGAAGCACATTTTGTTGATACTTCAACTTTAATTAGAGTTGGACTAATGTATTTTACTTTTTTAACCTCAACACCTCCGGATATTTCAACACGTAATCGACAATCAAAGTTGTTACCTGGATCAAAAAAACCAGAACCGTCTTGAGAGCGGCCACGAATAGTCAAAGTTGTGAAAGGTTTCCCTCGATGAATCCTATTTGGGCCTACTGAAATTAGCTGCGCAGGTGGTGGCGCGAGTAATTGTGCGACTTGCACTCCCCATTGATCAGTATCAACGCAATATTCTTGTATAGTCCATATCGTCATGTCATCGCATGGATCTACGCTAGTATAGGAATAATCACCCCAACGCAATGGATTACTTGTATCTTGCTCAGGATTATATGTTGTATTACTATCCGTGTATAGTATTGGTTGTTGTAATGTTCCTTGAGGATCATATTTAAAACGTCGTGCAATTGCGCAATTAACAAATCTATTTTCTCCTGCAGTACTACATCCTAGAGCCATAACACCTTGACCTGATGTCATTAATGATGGCGTCCAATAATCGCGAGCATCTAGTCCATTATTTTTGGTCCTATCAAACAAAGTGCCATATTGAATTAATGAAGGTTGAGTTTGTGTGACATCAATTTCGTACCATCGTGCTCCATCACGCGTCGGTGGTTCTTCAGTGTTACAAATACCTTGATTATTAACACCAATATTGTGTGTCGTCCATAAATGCCCATCTCTTATTTGCGCCATCATAAGACGGTTATCACTTCCGCTAATACTTCTTGCTTCTCTTCCAGGTGTAGCATTTTGATTTGACACAGAAAGTGATGTACATATCTGTGGTACTTCTAATAAAATAGGACTGGATAACGTTGGAGATTCACTGCCTGGATTAAATACTCGATACAATGCTAAATGATTTTTGCTAAAGCTATCTATACTTATAAAATAACCAACCGTAGCATCCTGATCAAAATTATCAACTCCTTGATAAAGAATCCCAGATAGAAGCGGTGTAGGGCTAATAACATCAATGAATTCGGTATAAACAAGTTCATTTTCTTCTATAAGCGCTTCTTTATTTACCACATAAAGACGTTGATCTATTGGTAAAGCACCAGAACCAAGAAAAAGTACTCCACCAATATAAAGTGCCTGATTATCGATACCAAGTGTTGGCTGATCAAAGAAAAACCCTTGACCAACCTCAATAAAATTAAAACTCCACTCCGTAAAATAAGTGATTTCTTTTGTATCACTTACCGCAAACATAATACGATTATTTGTAGATGTTCTGACTGATTCTTCTTCTTCCTCTTCATCTCCTATTGTAACCATAACGATAAACCAGCGTTCTGAAAAACGATCATACCGTATCCGTGGATCGCTTGTAGGTGTTCCATTTCTTTCGAATACAAAAAAATCATCTGTTGTTGCATCAAGTATTAAATCCGGGTGCCCTGTGTGTTTATCAAAAGAACGAATACGTCCATTAATTGCGACAATAAATTGTGTAGGACCAACAGCGCCCATGGTATCTGGTGGAACTATACCGCTAGGAAGCGCATAATCCTGTTGCTCTATCCGCGCGCCAAGAAAATTCAAACCAATCTCATCATGTTTTTTTGCTGAACTTTCTTTGCAACACTCATGGTGAAATGGTTTTTCTTTACGTTTTGATGCAATCATTATTTCTTGTGTGGTACGCGTACCAGTCTTAATACCACATCTTTTGATACCACAATGCTCCTGATCAAAAGAGCCTTGTATGCATATAACCATGCTTAACATAACTATTAAACAAAAAAATTTTTTCATTACCAGACACTCCCGTTAAGAATTATTACTTTCTGTGATAGTTAAAAAGATAGAAAATAGTTTTCTTAAGAAGCAAGAAAATTTTTATAGCTAAATAGTCAGGATGAACGAACTTTATTTATCCACACACATGTACATGACAACACCAAAAATAAGTAAACAACAAAACGAATACAGAGAATATATCCCTGCATGATACAACCCATACAGACATGAACTCATAAGAAGTAAGCAACTTAAAAAGCCACACAAAGGAACAAGCCCATGAATAGGCATGTGTGGTCTATTTCTTTTTGCCATAAGCAAAGCCAACACACTCAACGTATACGCAATGACAGATCCAAGCGCCCCGGTAATTTGCAGTGATATTTGATCTGCATGCGTAACCAAAAGATGTATAACACATATAAAGCCTTCAGTGAGTACACACAACCATGGAATATGGTAACGATTCAACTGCACAAACCACTTTGCACCAAAAACGTGATTATTTTGGGCCAGCGTATATAAATTCCATGTGTTACTAAATATAATGCTATACGCCGCACTCATCGCAGAAGATGCAATACAAAGATGAATACCAGTTATCAGAAAGCGGGTATACGCAGAAGCACCGCCAAATAACGTGTGAACAAAAAGAGGAAACATTGAACGATAATCAGGACATTGCGCAAGCGCCTGCCCGAGTGCACCATAAAAAATAAATTGATATAAAAAGTACATACAAATTACGGTACCAAAAGAAATCAACACCGCGCGTGATGCATTTTTTTCAGGCTCTCGTATTTGACTGCTCAATGAACAGGCTGCTTCAAAACCCAAAATTCCATAAAGGACCAATGGTAACGTGGATGGAATGCCTGTCCACAGTAGATCTGATGAAGCAATAGCACTTCCATTAAACAAAAATATACCGGTCGCAATTAAAAAGAGTATGGGAAACAGTTTAAACGTGGTAAATAGCACCTGTAAAATACTACCGGTTTTTACGTGCAACATATTGAGTGAGATAAATAAAAACAGAAAGAAAAGATCAAGCAATAATTGAGGCACGCTGCTTAATGCGGGAAACAATTCTTTTAAGAACAAAACCGAAACATGAATCATAAGAGCTGCAGATGCTAATTTACCAATAAAATAACTCCACGCACTTACAAATCCTGCAAATTGAGTTATTTCTTTTTTGGCATATACATAAAAACCGCCTTGAGGATGTATTGTAAGTAACTGCGATATTGATACTATTAATGGCAACATGAGCAAACCAAGGATAAGATAACTCATGGCTCCCAAAGCGCCCGCTTGTTTTGCAAGAGCAGTCGTATTGATAAAAACGCCAACACCAATCATGATATTGATATTAATTAAAATTGCCGTTGTAAGAGAAAGTTTATGGGTTTCTGACATACTTACTTTCGTTAAAAAAAGTGTCTATATTAAATCCAGTTTAAGATCATTTCAGCAATTGAACAAGATAATCTATACAAAAAACATAAGGAGAGATGCTATTGTAATCGATAACCACATCATATAAATCTTACATCACCGCTCATAAAAAAGGGCCTGTAAACAATGAATATATTAAAAAAAACATCCTTACTAGTATGCATAGCAACACAGTGCAGCCTCCTACACACAATGGAAAAAACAATATCCCTATCACCTAACGGGCAACTGCTCTTTCAGGCGATTGCAGCAAGAAAAATAGAAGTGATGGAAAGGATACTCTCTTGTACGGTATTTAATTTCGCATCCTTAGCGTACATATATGCATACGTCCTCGGACGCGCAAAAAAACTTACACCCAACGAAAAAATGCGTTCCGATAGCTTTATGCAAGAAGCTATAGAAAAAACACGATTACAACGGGAAATCGCCCTTGATAAGCTCAATAACCTAGACATAATACAATCATCAAAAGGAATCACCTATGCCACTAAAACGCGCAAAGAACAGATTGATGAAACACTCATTGATCAAGGAAAACTATTTCTTACCTATGCCCAAATAATATATCCCTATTTAAAACCATTGATAACAGAAGGCAATAACGCGAATATTTTATTTTTGTTCATCGGCAAGCTCGGTTATTTAGATTTATTACAAGATTTTATTACAACCTATGAGCCATATATCGATTGGAATTATTGTGATGCTTTTGGTAGAACCATACTACATATCAATGCTCGCACAGATAATCTAGACATGATCAAGTATCTTTTAAGCAAAAACATAGATTGTAATCAGCGAAGTTATTTTGAGGGAAATAAAGAATATCCACACGAAACAGCCTTGCACTATGCAACCAGAAATCATCACGCAGCGATTGTTCGATACTTGTTAGACAACAAAAGCGATCCTAACGTTCCTGATCATTTTGGTAATTTACCATTGCATTGTGTATCCCCTGGATCGAATGGCGACATGGAAATATTTGAAATGCTTCTTGCTGCTGGAACCAATATAGACAATACGAGTAACGGCAAAACAGCGCTGTATAAAGCTGTTTTAAGAAATAATCCCTATGCGGTTGACTATTTACTTAAATTGGGAGCAGACCCTGATGCCAATCAAATAGCAGAATCTACCACAGATACAAATACATCAGACTGGTTAACTACCCCTCTAGAATCGTTAGACTGGTTAACCACTCCTTTAAGCCTAGCCGAAATCCAAGCCAACCTATTTGATAAAGAAGAGGAACAAAAAAACAATACAAAAATCATTAAAATGTTAAAGAAATACCGCAAAAATAGTGAACCAAAGAATCCATGACAAATCACACAATTGTGGTATTATAATGCTAATTAGCCCAAGACAGAACCTTTCAAAATGGACAAAATCAACACAATATTTTCATTTTGAATAAATTTAAACCTATGCGGTGCATACTTCATATGCAAACAAGGAACCTACATGGAAGAAATACAAGTTTTAATCGAAATTCCAAAGAGCTCATTAGTCAAATATGAAATCGACAAAGATACTGGGGTGTTGGTAGTAGATCGTTTCATTTATACCGCTATGGGATATCCATTTAATTACGGCTATTTGCCCGGCACCAAAGCCAAAGACGGTGATGCAGTTGATGTCATGGTAATTTCAACCTATCCAGTACAAGCCGGTTCTATGTTGCCTTCACGCATAATTGGCATGCTGGAAATGGAAGATGAAGCCGGATGTGACAACAAAATAATTGCGGTTCCAACCAAAAAAGTTGACCCTTTTTATGCAAGCATACAAGATCTGGCAGATTTAAATGATGCTACAAAAAATCTCATCAAACATTTTTTTGAAAAATACAAAGATATTGAACCAGGTAAATGGACAAAGGTTAAAAACTTTCTTGGCAAAGAAGCGGCTTTTAAGGAAATAGAAGAAAGTAAATGCTAACTTTATCCTGTCTTATTTTTTACCGCGATTAATATTCTTTCCGCCATTTGGATAGCTTCCTCTACAATTTTTTCATCAACATAAAAAGCATCATTCGGATACCGTGAAGCATAACCATAAGAATCCAAGCTCTTACTTTCCCTATGCAAGAGCACGAATGCCTTATTAATCTCAATACAACGTTCTAATAAAACACCAAGATCATGTATTTTGGGAATAGGTTTCTGAGCAAGAACTATAAATGCTTTTAATGCCTTTTCTGCACATTGATGCGTATGAAAGACAGAACAATCAAATGTCTCAAAATCATCAGATAATTTTTTTGATGCTTTTAAATCGCTTGATGCCTTTTTCAGCCAATTCTTAACTCCTGGCATATACTCTTTTCCCTCTATTTTTTACCTCATATGTCAACGAAGTTACATCTTGACAACTGGTATCAAATTCTTGCTTCGTAAGGATGGCTATATTTTTCGGTATTCCTAAACCGAATAATGCTTCAAATGCTAAATAGCCTCTTTTGTAGACTTTTTCATCTGATGATTCAACAATAACCAAAAGATCAAGGTCATCATCCTCATCAGGAGTTCCCCATCCATATTTACCGTACATATAAATTTCGAGCGGATTGTACGCTTTAACAAGCCGTCGAATCGCCTCTTGTATTGTTTCTTGTGATATCATGTAAATCCTTTATTAGTGCACACGTATAAATACGCTTTCCATACTTTTTAATTGTATAACTTAACGTTGATGAATCTTCCGAATACTCATCAAATTCTTCTTGAGTATAAACTAAAATACTTTTACCAAACTTAGCGCTCACAAGGGCTTTGTGTCCCGCTATCTTAAGCTTATAATGATCAATGCCTGTTCCATCTACAACGACAAGAATACTATAATCCATATTATCTTCCCGCGCTGGTTCCAGCAGATAGATTTCACGAGGATTATTATATGCTTTAATAAGTCGTTGCGTAGTATCTTCTATTGTTTTTTGATCTAGTGGTTGCATTTCCATAGAGTTACCTAAACCTTTAAAATGATTGTTTAATTTTTCTATTTAGCTTGCACCTCAATACCTCTTTTCAAAATCTCCATGAACATCATTTGACTCCATGTCTCCATTTTATGCACATAATCAAAGCACTCCATGATTGACATTAATTTGCCACTTTTTAATTCAGACTTCACACTAATATCGGCTGAATCACCGAGCAATGCGAGCACCAACCCTATGTGCACTTGACCAACGCTATTTGAATCATCATTAAGTACACCAACCGGTAAAAATTCAAGTTTACCCGTGTATGTTATTTCCTCTTCAAATTCTCGCTTTGCCCATGCAAATAAATCTGTTCCCTGTCCAAGATCTTCCAAGCGCATATGGCCGCCAATACCAAGTGAATATTTGCTTTGTAAGCGAGCTTCAGAAGCGCCCTCTTGTCGCTGCATTAAAAAAAGCTTATCTTCATGCTGAAAGATAAGATACGGGATAATCTGTTTGTATGAAGGATCGGTTTCCATGAGTGAACGTGGATGAAATTCACTATGCGCTGCAATGGTGTCTAAGCAACGTTCCAATTGATCAGTGCGCAAACCGTCCCATGGACCATCAGGAAATAGTTTTTCCCGCTTTACGACTAAAATCATTTCATCCTGTTTATTTTTTATCTGTTCTTGAGCCTGATCTGTGGCATGCGTTACGGTAGACATAGGGGTAATTCCTCAGGTTAATTTTAAAAAAAATAAGTTAGTTTCAAAAAAATGGGTACTATCTCGTTACTCTTTTCTGTTTTGTACTGGTATTTTTGACGAAAAAGATCAAAAGCAATACTATGATTATATAAAACATCCCCAATTATAACGAAAAAACAATGACCCGGCAAAGGAAGTGCATAATGTACGATTTTAAAACCACTGAGCGTAAATGGCAAAAACAATGGGAAGAGCATCCTATCATTACTGACACAAAAGAAGACAAGGGTAAAAAATTCTATTGTCTGGACATGTTTCCCTATCCTTCCGGTTCCGGTCTACATGTAGGCCATTGGCGCGGCTATGTGTTATCTGACGTCTATGCGCGTATCAAATGGTTAGAAGGATACAATGTACTGCACCCAATGGGATGGGATGCGTTTGGTTTACCTGCTGAAAATGACGCCATTAAACGGGGCATTCATCCAAGCATTAGTACCGCAGAAAATATCGCACGCTTTAAAGAGCAATTAAAATCTATTGCAGCACTCTATGATTGGACCAAAGAAATTAACACCACCGATCCTGAATATTATAAATGGACCCAGTGGATCTTTCTGCAAATGTACAAAGCAGGCCTTGCATATGAAGCAACTATGCCGATTAATTGGTGCCCTGTAGATCTGACCGGACTCGCTAATGAAGAAATTGTGAATGGTGCCTGTGAACGCTGCGGCACACAAGTGGTACAAAAAAAGATTCGCCAATGGGTTTTAAAAATTACCGACTATGCACAAAAATTACTTGATGGTCTTGATACGCTCGATTGGCCAGAAAAAGTTAAAACCATGCAACGCAATTGGATTGGCAAAAGTGAAGGCCTTCTCATTTTTTTCCAAGCAACAACGCTCGATGGCAAAAAAATTGATTTACCCGTCTACACCACCTGCCCAGAAACAATTTTTGGTACCACCTTTATTGTCATTGCACCAGACCATGCATTGGTCGACCAACTTGTCATCGCAGAAGAAAAAGAAGATGTGGATGCGTATCGCGCCATGGTAAAAACCATGACACCAATGGACCGCATACTTGATAAAGAAAAAAGTGGCGTTTTTTCAGGTTCATATGCACTCAATCCTGCAACGCAAGAATTGATTCCTGTCTACTTGGCCAGTTATGTATTACCTGATTATGGCACTGGCATTGTCATGGGTGTACCTGCACACGACGAACGCGATTTTGATTTTGCAGTCACCTTTGATCTGCCGCGCCCTCCAGTGGTGAGTGTTCCTGATGATCAAATCGATGAGTATCAATACATAAAGCAAGCATATACCGGCGATGGAATTTTAATTAATAGCGGACCATTTAATGGCCTAGACGCAAAAACTGAAGGCAAAGCAAAAATAACTGATGATCTAGTTGCACAGGGCATTGCTGAACGAATGGTTACGTATAAATTACGCGATTGGATTTTTTCTCGTCAACGCTACTGGGGAGAACCTATTCCTCTTGTGCATTGTGCGCACTGTGGCATAGTCCCAGTACCAGAAGATCAATTACCAGTGACCCTGCCTGATGTAGAAAAATATCAACCAACCGGCACTGGCGAATCACCACTCGCTGACATTACCGATTGGGTAAACACCACCTGTCCACAATGTCATGGACCTGCAAAACGTGAAACAAATACCATGCCACAATGGGCAGGATCTTGTTGGTACTTTTTACGCTATCCAAATCCACATCTCACCGATAAACCATGGGATATGAAAGATATAAATTATTGGTTACCCGTTGATTTCTATGTTGGTGGCATTGAACATGCGATTTTACATTTATTGTATGCACGTTTTTATGTCAAAGTGCTTTTTGACTTAGGCCATCTGCCATTCAATGAACCGTTTACTCATTTATTTAATCAAGGCATGGTTCTGAAACTTTCAGAAAAATCTGGCTTGGTAGAAAAAATGTCCAAATCAAAAGGTAATGTGGTAAGTCCTGATGAGATGGTAGAAAAATATGGGTCTGATGCATTGCGTATGTACATGTTGTTCATGGGGCCACCAGAACTTGATTGCGAATGGCAAGATCACGGACTTGATGGGATTAAACGATTTTTAAATCGTCTCTGGACATACATCACGGATCCTGCAAATCAAACTGGCCAAGAAGATGAAGCGATAACCAAACGACTCAACAAATTCTTGAAAGATTACCAAGAACGGCTTGACCGCTTTAAACCAAATACCGCAATTTCTGCATTCATGGAATTTTTGAATGACATACAAGCCACCAATGCACAATTGAGCAAAGATTCGATAGAAAAAGTGCTGGTATCACTTTCTATCATGGCGCCACATATGGCGAGCGAATTACTACAAACCGTACTTGGCAAAGAATTGTCAGAATGCAATTGGACTCTGTATGATCCACTCCTTGTGTATGAAGATGAAGTAAGCATAGTGGTGCAAGTTAATGGTAAAATGCGTACGGTGCTTTCAGTAAAACGCGGTGCAACACAACAAGCGGTAGAAGAAATTGTGCAACCTTTAATTTTAAAATGGCTTTCTGGTCGCATAACTAAGGTTGTTTTTATTCCTGACCGCATGATAAACTTTGTGGTAGTCGAAAAACCATAAAACTACATGGGAATTATCATGGACAATATCATACAAACAATAAGAGCGCCTTACTTAGGCGCTTCTTTTCTTTCTTTGCTTTTATTAACAACCAACTAACTGGTATGGAATCAGAATTAAAACAACGTATTTTGACAAACAATTCGCATGACACAAAAGCTTTAATCGAACAATCGACGCTTGAACAATCGACAATTGAAGACTGCAGTATTTGTTATGAAGAAAAAGAAGTCATGCTCATCCCCTGCAAAATGGGAGAAAAACATCCAAAAGTATGTAAAATATGTCTGAATGGATGCAATGAATTATGTCCCTATTGCAGAGGTGCGTTAATGATAGCAAAAAAACGTAGTGGAATTGAAGACGATATCTACCAATGTTATTTGCCTACAACGTATAGCAGCCATCTATGTCTTGGTGCCAACTTTGGATGCCTACCATTTTATATTTACCTACTTTTTACTGCATTTCCGTAAATAAATTTAGTTTAAAATGACACAGGGCAGGATCACCAATTAATTTCGGCGATACTGCCCTGTTTTTTCACTACGATAAATTCAAGCGAACAGTTACAAACTCTCTATCGCGGCAAGAACGTCAATGTATATTCCTGATGAGCACTCTTGTTTTCTATGCGAAACAGAACATTAATATCAATTTTTTTACCCTCATTAAACTCATTCAACAAAATTTGAGTATCTCCACCCATATGCACATTGTTGTAAAAATTTTGGACACGATTTAATGGTAAATTAATTATTTTAGACTGTTCATAGCACAAACCAAATTGATTAATCACTTGAGGCGCATACCATGACCATTTTCCTTCGAGTGGATTTGGGGCTTCATACGGTACCGTTTCAAAAAATTGTCTGATGTCTCTTTTTCTATACAACGTCATATCAACCGTATTTGGATATCCCCAATCACATTCAGCCTGACAGAATTGCCATGCATAGACACCATTAGCAATCAATTGCAAGGGTGGATGCGCTTGCTCACGTTGCATTGCGTAACAATAGGATAGATTTTTACCAAGACGATAGTACACACCATATGCCTGTGTCTTTTCCAATAATTTTATATCGTATGCAACATCGATAAAATCTTTTACGATAATGTCATCAACCGCAAAGATAATGTAGTCATTCGAAGATGAAAACACTGCTTGCAAGGTAAGTGGTTGAAAATCTTCATAGGGCTTTTCACCTTGTTGCATGAAAATAACCTGTTCAAAATCTTTTTTTACTTCATCATAGGCGAGCGCGTATGATTCTTGAGTGGTACGATAAATAACCCGTATATCTCCCAAACCGGTCATATATTTTTGCACAGATTCCAATAATGCATACAACTGTAACGGTCGATCAAATGAATAAATAACAAGATCAGCTTTTTTTTCCAGGTCATTCTCAGCACAATAGGTATTAAAAAACCCACATTTAGCGACTAATGCCATGATACATAGAAACTTACGCAACATTGTGACTCCCTCTTTTGTAATAAAATAAATTGATAGTGAAACACAATATCGCATTCAATATTAAAGTCAATTGCCATAGGCACAATATACCTTGAATTTTATTTTAATTAACTTTTTATACCAAAATTTTATATATTCTAATGGTAATCAAGAACAAACGGGACACAAGGGGAATTGTCTACAAAACTAAAAAAAGGGACAGCATTATGAAGAGAGTATCACTTTTGCCTATATTATTGGCATCATCTCATCTTTTTTTATTTGCAAATGAAAAACCAAAAATAACCATCATTGGCACAGGATACGTTGGTCTTGTAACCGGAACATGTCTGGCAGAAATTGGCAACTCAGTACTCTGTGCAGATATCAATACCCAAAAAATAAACGGTTTAATGCAAGGAATCATGCCCATTTATGAAAATGGCTTAGAGCCTCTCGTAAAAAAACATGATAAAGCAGGATTTCTCTCTTTTACTGATGATGTGCCCGCTGCTATTGCACAAGCAGATATCATTTTTATTGCCGTAGATACACCAATGAGTGAAAGCGGTGCGGCAGATTTGTCAGCAATTAGACGCGTTATAGCTACCATTGCAGCACACATCAATCATTATAAAGTAATTGTCACCAAAAGTACGGTACCTGTTGGCACAAGCCTCTGGATAAAAGACTTATTAGAAACAGAATACAATATCCCTGCGGATATGTTTGATGTGGTCTCCAATCCTGAATTTTTACGTGAAGGATCCGCAGTGCATGATTTTTTACATCCAGATCGCATAGTGATTGGAACCAATTCCGATACTGCCCGTCTCTATATGACTACCGTCTATCAATCATTCATAGCAGCTAATGTACCTATTATTTGGACCGATATAGCAACTGCAGAAAGCATTAAATATGCTTCTAATGCCTTTTTAGCATTAAAGATTAGTTTTATTAATGAGATGGCAAATTTTTGCGATGCTATGGGTGCAGACATACAAGATATTGCACATGCTATGGGATTAGATAAACGCATTAGCCCACAATTTTTAAAACCAGGCCCCGGTTTTGGAGGCTCTTGCTTTCCTAAAGACAGCACTGCTCTACTGCATATGGCCACACAAAAACATCTATCCTTTTTTACTATTGAAGCAGCAATCAATGCAAATGCATTACAAAAACATAAACCAGTACAAAAACTTTTAAAAATTATAAATAACCTAGAAGGCAAAACTATTGCCGTTCTAGGGCTTGCATTCAAAGCAAATACTGATGATGTACGCTACTCTCCTGCAATTACCATCATAGAAGATCTTATTGAACAAGGAGCACAAGTACGGGTATATGACCCAATTGCCATGAAAAATATGAAACTCATATTTCCAAATATTACCTATTGCGCCTCTATTGATGAAGCAGTAAGTCACGCTGATGCCGCCATTATTGCAACTGAATGGAATAAATTTAAAAAAATGGATCTTGCACACATAGGTCAGTTGATGAATAGTCGGATTATAGTCGATGCGCGCAACATTCTTGACAAACAGGCGTTACAAAATAATAACTTTATCTTTGACTACATTGGTCGTTCATGCTTAAGACATGTGCATTAAAGTTTAGATGAAAGTCTTTGATAATAAAGCAATTCAATCGTATTAACCATACTCAACAAAAAGGATTTTTAATGGAACAATCACAAAATAACAAGCCATGGGCATTGCTGTTCATTTTACTTGGCATAGTGCTGCTGGTAATGGCAGGAACAAGTTATACCTTTGCGTTACGCGTCATTATTGCATTGGGTGCACTTGTGTTAATCGATTATGGTATAGGATTATTGGGACTGCCAACGCTTTCTCAACTGATCAATGCATTATTTGGACGTCTTTTCCATAAAAAATAAGCGCAATTTTTGAAAATAAATGGAGGTATGCACTATCAATGTCTTGTTGGATATGTATGATATCTCTTTATGTGTGTATACTTAAAAACACCAAGGAACATTATGAGTACCAAAACTAATTTATTACACATAACAATAGTTATCCCCAAGGCAGAAGTCTTACATAGCGTAAGAATACCCAACAAGAAAACCCTCAAAAGTTATTGCTGATGCACAAGCAGGCAAAAAACTTTTTAGAGCTAAAGACGCAGAAGATCTATTCAAAAAAACTAGAGATTTAAATCTCACCATTAAGCCAATTTTTTAAAGGCTACCGGGTTTGGATTTGCCTGCATATAGGCAATAATTTTTTCTGCGCCCTGTTCAGGCGTCATATCTGTTGTATCTAATTCAAGATCATACACGTTGCCAAACGCTTGTATTGTTTCATAAGAAGCACGTACCTGGCCCTTTATACGCTCTCCTCCTTTATCCCAATCCTTACGTTGACTTTCTCTGCGCTCGGCCAACTCTAATGACGGATTAATGTGTATAAAAAATACACGGAAATCCTTCCACCCACGCGCAGCTTCTTGCAGAATTGCTTTTTCCCAAACAACTCCCTCAACAATTACATTGAGCTCGGCACTCGCAAATCCAGCAATGGCACGTATAATGCCCGTTATTAATTTTTGTGCAATGGGGCCAACCTTCATATACGTACGCAATTCAGGTTGACTTGTATCTTTAATATAATAAATACCCTGTTTAAGATGAGGCTCAATTTCAATATGCGATGATGGAAGCATACTAACAAAAATATCTGTAGGGGCATAAAGATATGGTTGATCAAGTTGTTTTTGCAGCGCTTTGGCAATAGAACTTTTGCCTGAACTTGGCGTACCTATCATAAATAGTATCGTTGCGGGCGTTCGATTAATGGTATCATTGTTGCATCCCACAATCACAGAAAGAGCAATTAAAAAAATAGTAAATATCACAATCTTTTTATACATTACGTGTATCCTTGATCTGAAAAATATGTTTTTAATTTTCATAGCAATCTTAACCACTAGGAAGAACAAAAATATAGGACTTCATGTGATGCAGCAAAAAAAACTCATATATATTGCCATAGCAACCTACATGCTTTCTGTCTATCCATTGGCGCTCTATGGAATGAACCCCTGTAACGAACTGAGATCATTACCACAAGAGCTGCAAACTCACATTCTATTCTCCAAAAATTTTGGATTTTTGCGCGACATTATTGACTTTCTTGGCTTTCAACCAATCACGCTCATAGGACCCCATGAGCATGCCTCATCAGTTGTATCGGTAGAACTATATGGGGACATAATAAAGACCAAATCAATTCACTCCTGGAAAAAATGGCTTATAACGCTGTGGAATATTCACACGGGTGCCTATATATACTCAAACATAGAACGTTACAAAGCATGGGAAGAAGAAGGTCCAGCAATCATAATTAATGATAAAGCGATAAACATCGAATATACATGCGTTCAAAATGAAATATTTACACCAAAAATATATACTTGTGAAAAAACCGGATTATGGAACGTATATACCGAGGAAGAGTTAGACAGCATTGCGCATGAGGATGATGTTTTATCCATAGCTACCTATGAAAACTGCATCGCAATGGTAATGGGGGATGGGAAGGTAAAACTATGGAATATAGACAACAAACAAAATACCTATACAATCGACCCGTTTGGATATGCTACGTCAGTAGCGCTAAACAAAGACTTGATTATAATTGGACTCAAGCAAGGCTATATAGAATCCTGGAATAGACACACGCTTAAACCATCCTACAATTTTGTCATAACCAATTTTACCAAGCAGGTTACTTCAATGATAACACACAACGATACGGTACTCGCTGGATCAAAGGATGGAATCACAAGAGTATTTGATATCGATACAAAAACTATATTACACACACTCAATGGACCAAATGGACACACTGCCCAAATTAACTCAATAGCAACAGATGGTACCAAGGTGGTAACTGGATCACAAGATGGTACTGCAAAAATATGGCCACTCATCTACACTACGCAAGGGACACATGAAGATAATCCACTCCTATGGTTGCTATACAACACCAATATTGTGCAACTTAATTTCATCCAACGTGCCTATAACACGACCATAGACAACCAAGAATTTATTATTGATTTGCCAAAAAAACTTGGAAAAATAGAAGAAAATGAATCTCAGGAACAACAAGATGGAAGGGTGTATTTTTCACTGCCTCCACACATACGTGAATACTTGCGCAATCGTTTGAAGATAAGAAAACTTGCCAGAACTACCACTGAAAAAATTCATGTCGCCTATGCAGACAATAACTGCCTCATCATGTAAGCAGGATCCATTAAGCAATGCGCACCAGGCCGTTCGTCTGCTATACAATTGGAAAAATATGATTTTACCGCTACAATTAAGACATACACAGTATGATCACCAAGCATAGGATTTTTATCAGATGAAAATTAACTCAAATAAATCAAACAAACCACTCGGTTTACTTTTTATAATCATCGGCCTCATAATTTTAATCTTAACGGCAGGTGAGCTCTTGGTACGTTTAGTCGTAGCATTAGGTGCAATTATGCTTATTAATTATGGCATGCGCCTTTACGGTATGCAGCCAGCACAACAAATGATAATGCGCGCATGGTTCAACCGTTCACGTTGGTAAGACAAAATATAAGCATGTACAATCAAGAAATACTCTCTCTGTGCGTATTCAAACTGATCAAAATAAGCATCATACTGATCTCTGAATTGCTCGGAATCGCATTCATCGACCGTGTCGTAGCACGCACACTTAAACAACGCGGCACGCCCCATATTCGTATGCTTATCAACAAAACAATCTGGTATGGCGGCATAACCTTGCTGATAATTACCATACTCAATGAACTTGGATTTCAACTTTCAGCACTCCTTGGCGCTGCTGGTATCTTTGGTATCGCTCTTGGCTTTGCGTCACAAACAAGCATGTCAAACGTCATTAGTGGCCTCTTTTTATTGTCTGAAAATTTTCTTGCCATAGGTGATTTTATTTCTTGCGGTTCTGCACAAGGTAAGGTTGAATCAATTGATCTATTTTCAATCAAGATACGCACATCAGATGGCAAGTTAGTGCGCATACCTAATGAGCGCTTAATTAAAGACACGCTGGTGAATGAAACCTACTACGCTCTATGCCGCGTTGACATTGCTATAGCCATTCCAGGTGACGTGCCATTGGATGAATTATTGCGTACCATTGATGAAGTCATAGCGCACAATCAGTACGTCGCACAAGAACCGAAACACATGGTTATTTTACAGTCACTTTCAACCGATGCATCACACATTATTATTCAAGTATGGACGTCCCACGCTCACATTAAAATGATGAAGAATACCCTTATCAGTGCACTACAACAACTATGCAAAGCAAATGCCATTAAAACATTATATATCATGTCAAAATAACGCGTATTAGCTCTTGTATTTTTTAATCATTGACAAATTGAAAAAACTCTATATACTATGATCTATACAATAAAATTGAACATTTTACCCGCTCAATAGGAGCACCCCCATGATAATAAACGCCCATAAAGTATGCCTCAAGATAGGCCCCCAAGTAATTTTTGAAGACCTATCCTTCAATTTTGATGACTATGACCGTGTTGGTTTAGTTGGCCGTAACGGATCAGGAAAATCTACTTTACTTAAAATGATTGCAGGACAACAATCGCTTGATGGCGGAACTATTGGGTTGGCACGGGGTAAAAAAATCGCATACTTACCACAAGAAGTGGTGATGCAATCAGAAAAATCCGTTATCGACGAAACATGCACAACCTTTGAACATCTTGCCGTCTTGCAAGAAGAACAGCGTGCTCTTGAAAAACAACTACATGAACGTTCTGATGATCACGATATCATCGATAGATATGCTGAGGTATGTGAGCAATTGATGCACCTTGATCCTGACCGCGCACAAGCAGAAGCAAAGCGTGTGCTTATGGGTCTTGGGTTTAAACCTGAAACATTCAATCAACCAGTAAGCACGTTGAGTGGTGGTTGGAAAATGCGCGTTGTCTTAGCAAAATTATTACTCCAAAAAGCAGATTTTTATCTGCTGGATGAACCGACAAACCATTTGGACATCGTGTCTCAAGAATGGTTTTTACAATTCTTAAAACAAGCAAGTTTTGGATTTATGATCGTGTGTCACGATCGTTATTTTTTAAATGAACTGTGTACCACTATTCTGGAACTTGAACGCGGCACTGGTACTTTATACGCGGGTAATTATTCCATCTATGAAAAGCAAAAAGCGCACAATGAAGCAATGCTTGAAATGGCATATAAAAACCAGCAGCGTGAAATTCAAAGCAAAAAAGAGACCATTGAACGATTCCGTGCCAAGGCATCAAAAGCTAAAATGGCACAGAGTATGATTAAAGCGCTCGACAAGGTAGAACTTATCGAACTGCCGCCAAAGCCTTCTGAAATGAAATTTAACTTCCCTCCTGTGCAACAATCAGGACGTATCGCATTGCATGTACAAAATGTAGCCCAAACGTTTGGCGACAAAAAGATTTTCAAAGATGTTTCATTCGATATTGAACGGGGCAAAAAAGTTGCCATTATTGCACCAAATGGTGTTGGTAAAACCACTTTATTCAATGTAATCGTTGGCAAACTTCCACTACAAACAGGATCAATTGAACTGGGACATAATGTTCATGCGGTTGTTTTTGACCAAGATCAAACAGCAGCGCTCGATCTTGACAAGAATATTTTAGAAAACATTCAAAGTGCTTGCCCCAAAATTTTAGAACAAAAAATTAGATCATTTGCGGGTAGTTTCTTGTTTGGCAAAGATGCGATAACCAAAAAAATAAAAGTCCTCAGTGGTGGTGAAAAAAACCGGGTCGGTATGATGAAGGTGCTCTTACAAAATGCCAACTTATTATTGCTTGATGAACCTACCAACCACTTGGACATTCAATCAAAAGATATTTTGCTGACTGCTCTGCAAGCACATCAAGGCACCATTATATTCGTTTCGCATGATCATGATTTTGTAAGCAACTTGGCTACTGACATTATTGAATTACGTGCTGATGGCGCAAGTTTATATCCAGGCACCTATGAACTATACTTGTATCGTAAGAAACAAGAACAAGATGCATTGGATCCAAAAAAACAACAAACTTCCCAGAATGCGGTTGCAGCCAACAATGGAAAAGATGCTGAAAAAATACGTGAATTACAAAAGCAGAGCAAAACATTAGAACGCAAAGTTGAAAAACTTGAACAATGGATTAAAGATGTGGAAAATAGTTTTGCAAAATTAACCTATGGTACCCAACCGTTTACCGATGCAGAAAATAAATTACAACAGTTGCGCAAGCAATACGGACAAGCGCATGGTGAGTGGGAAGCAGTTACTGCTCAATTGGAAAATTGACATAAACCCGTTTATACCGACAATATATAAGCGGGTCTTTTCTTTAAACAAATCCTTTTGAGAACATTTCCATGAAAAAACTAACTTTTAGTATCAATGCAGTCTTGATGACAGCCATTTTGCTGAGTACATTGTCCGTGCAAGGCATGGAAAATTATGCGCAAGTAACATTGGACACAGAAAAATATAATGACAACGAATGCTTTCTAATCGAACTACCCAGTGAACTACTCCCATGCATACAACCACTCATGGATACTATTAAATTTTTCATGAAACTGCGCATCACATGCAAAAAATTTAATGAGTTGTTAACGCGTGAAAAAATCGCTAATCGCTGTAAAGAGTACGATCTAACTCATAAAAATGGAACTTTTGGAAAAATAATACCTCAATGGAATGACAACCTAAAAGCCACAATAAGCATACCAATACAAATATTAGTACATGCTGGCGCTAATAGTCCATACCTTATACAACGTGCACTTGATCCAAGCAATTTGCAGAGACCATGAAAAACTGATCATAACCTTACTCAAACATGGCGCAAATCCTAATGAAACCGTTGGTTACAATAGCAAGCATCCTATATTCTTTGAAGCCATGACGATTAAGACAGCGCAAATATTGATTGATAACGATGCTAACCTACATGCTACAGATATGTACAAACTAAATGTTCTGCACCATCTAGTCATCTACCCAAAATCCCTAGAACTCATGAAGTTTTACCTGCAACATAATGCTGATGCAACCCATTTAGCTTTTAATAATAGTTGTATGCTGCATAAGCTTGGATGGATGACTTTCATGGGCCACCCACGGGACCGTAACGTTGAAAACGTTTTAGAAAAAGGCAAGTTTTTACTCACCGTTATTCCCCATATGATCAACGTATTAAACAGTGACGGAAAGACTCCTCTTGATGCTGTTCATGATGCATTTGATGAAGAAATAAAAACAATAAATAAGTTTTGCTACGCTGAAGATAAACCCATACATAAAGAAGCAGCATCGAAAGACTTTGAAAAAATAGTTGAACTATTCAGGTCACATGGCGGATTAACTGCAAAAGAACTGGCAGAAAAAGAACAATCACAACTCGAACACACATGAAAGACTTTCGCATGAAAAAACTAACTTTTAGCATCAATGTAATCTGGAGGTCAGTCATCTTGCTGAGTACGTTATCTGTGCAAGGCATGGACAAAGATTATGCGCAAGTAGAAGACAGATCGACAGACAAAGTAGAAGAATATAATGATAACGAATACCTGCTAACCAGCTTTCCTGATGAAACATTAATCGAAATTTTTTCTTATTGCATTGCCAACGATAAAGATACAACGTCACTTGAAAACAGCATAAACACCTTCATGGCATTGCGTACTACATGCAAAAGACTAAATGCACTATTGACGTTTGAAATCATTGGTAATTTCTATGATCCCTATACCAAGCACTTAGATCTTCTTTCTCGAAATTGTAAAACCAAAATTTTAAAAAACTTAAAGCATAAACAAATAGCATCTCGCGCAGAAAGATATAATGACACTGATTGTTTATTAACCAAATTACCAGATAACACATTAATCAACGTTTGCTCTTATTGTCTTTCAGAACATAAAGATCACGTAATACTTCAAAGTGATATCAAAAACTTCATGAAACTAAGCGCGACATGTAAAAAATTTAATAAATCATTAACTCCTGAAACCATTGGTAGTTTGTGTAAAACCTATACACATCTTGATAAAAATATGTTTTTAGCAGAATTAATAAAAACAATGAAACGGTATATTTTTTCGAACGTAGGAGAAGAAATGCCAGCATTAATATTAATATGTGCCGGCGCTGATCCTAACCAAGTGTTCGACTCTCGGACCATAATTGAAGCAGCTATTAGAAAAAATTATGAACGGCTAATTACAATGCTACTCGAACATAATGCAAATCCAGACATAACTCCATACGGTACACCTATCTTTTTTCATGCTCAGACAGCAAAAATAGCGCAAATGCTTATCGATAAAGGCGTTAACGTACGTGTAACTAATAAAGATGGAGATAATGTTTTGTGGCAAATAATGAATGATGACGATTATTCAGCAGAACTACTAGAATTGTACATTACACGTGGCGTTGATGCGTCAACCTTTTTTAGTCATCGGTGTTATCGTTGCTTATTGCATAAACTTGCAAGTCCTTATCGCATAATAAACATAGACGACTTCTACAAAAAAGGGGTACTTTTACTTAATGCTATTCCCCACATGATCAATGCATTAAATTACCAAGGACAAACGCCCTTAGATGTTGCACAAGAAACATATAAAAAGATGAAAGCAGCTGGTAGTATTACAATAGCTGATGCACTTTTACGCCTTATCACTCTGTTCATAGAGCGTGACGGATTAACTGCACAAGGACTGGCACAAAAAAAGAACAATCACAACTCGAGCATAAATGAAAGACTCTCGCATGAAAAAACTAACTTTTAGCATCAATACGATCTGGGTATCAGCCATTTTACTGAGTACATTTTCTGTGTATGGCATGAAAAAAGATTATACACAAGTAACATTGGACGCAGAAGAATATAATGACAGCGAATGCCCATTTACCAGCTTGCCTAATGAAAAATTATTCGAAATCTTCTCTCATTGCCATTCATACGACGGTTATTCAATGCCCAAAGAAAATATCCAAAACTTTATGAAATTAAGTATGGTATGTAAAAATTTTAACAGATTACTGACAGTTGAAACCATTGGTGATTTCTGCAAAGACTACCTACAGGTTTTTAAAAACGCTCATTTGCAAGCCTTAATAAGACGTATAGACAGACATTGTAATTATCTACCAATATCAAAACCAGCAGTAATATTAGTACACGCTGGTGCTGATCCTAATGAGATGTACGTTGGTTGCTGTATACTTGAAATGGCCATGAAAAGCAATGATGAACAACTCATCACAACGTTACTCAATCATAACGCAAAGCCAAATATATTTAGTTGTAGTAAAGATTATTCTAAACCAATATTTTTTTATGCTCGAACAGCAAAGATAGCACAGATGTTTATTGATAAAGACATTAACGTACGTATTGCCGATAAAGAAGGCCTTAATGTTTTGTGGTTCGTGATATCTAATGATTACCCAGCCGAAATGTTGAAATTCTACCTTCAATATAAGGTTGATGCAACAACACTATCTCGTCGTGATTGCGTATTCTATCATGGTGGTTCTTTATTACATGCGCTTGCAGATAGATTTCTTTGCGGAAAAGAACATATGCCTGAATTTCTAAAAAAATGCGAACTTTTACTTGGTGTTATCCCTCATATGGTCAATACAACAAATAAACAAGACCAAACGCCTCTTGATATTGTTCAAGAAAAATTCGCAATGCTAAAAAGGCGTTGCAAAGACTATGATGAAGCATTTGAAAAATTCGATGCATCACTCAGAGCAATTGGTGGACTCACTGCACAAGAACTTGCAGAAAAAGTAAACGCTTTATTTTTTACCAATATTTCTTTTGCAAAAAAATAACACAATAATTGTATCAAACCACGCCTACATGGTACAATGACCTCCTGAAACAATAAGCTGCCAATAAAAACAGGAGATTTGTTCATGCTTGCCCATATGGTTTTAATTTCAGTTATGTTCTTCATCCTACCATTACAAGGCATGAAAAATTACGCGCAAGTAAAAGCAGAAACAAAAGAATATAACGATAACAAATGCCCATTAACTATGCTGCCCTCTGAAATTTTAAAGCATATCTTTTCTTATTATCCTGTGCACTACTACTTTGAAAATAAAAGGATAGCAAGATACTTAGTTGAAGAAAGAGAACCTCATGCTCTCATGCAAAGTATGAATCGCTTCCTACGATTAAGAGGTACATGTAAAAAATTTAGTGAACTCTTAACATTAAAAGCCATTGGTAATCTTTGTAAACAATACACTCAAGAGGGCAAAGATAAATGCTTTATAGGAAGGTTCTCTCAGTGGGACAACGAAATAATCCCAATATTAGCACATGCTGGTGCTGATATTAATATGGATGACAGCATTGTTCGCTTTACCGTTCAAGAGAAGTATGATGAAGACCTCATCCAACTATTCATCACCTACCCTAATCTTCATATTCCCTTTTTTTTCTATGCCAATACCAAGGAAATGGCTCAAACGTTTATTGATAAAGGTGTTAATGTGCATGCAACAGATAAAGATGGAAATAATGTTTTATGGTATATAACAAAGAATGGTCCAGCAGAGCTTATTGAATTCTATCTTCAATGTGATGTTGATGTAAAAACGTTGCGTCCTGATGCAATACTAGAATATCTAGACGGTGATAAACCGGACCCTATGGGACAATCTTGTTTACTACATTGGTTAGCAAAAAATCATTATGTTCAAGATAATATGTACAAAAAAGGCTTACTTTTAATTGATGCTATTCCTCATATGATTAACCAATTGAATACGGGAGGGCAAACGCCTCTTGATATCGCTTATTCATCCTTTACAGCCCATCAAAAATATATTGAAACATACGGTTCAAAGGAGAATAGATATGGTTCATTTGAAAAACTCATCGCGCTATTCAAATCCCATGGCGGATTAACTGCAAAAGAAGCAAAGCAATTAAATAATCCTACGCAATAAAAAAGAGACATATATGAAGCGTCAAAGTGTATTCCTACTGCTATCAATGCTCGTATTCTATAGCCTCCCACTAATTGGACCAGAAATAACTCCCATTCTAGAAAAACCAATTGTAGTTGTCATTCCATCGTACAATAACAGCAAATACTGTGACTGGAATTTATCCTCTGTTTTTGAGCAAAAATATAATAATTATCGAGTGATATACATCGATGATTGTTCGACGGATGATACGTATGATTTAGTCATGGCAACCATAAAGAAGTATAAATTAGAGCAGTCAAATTTAGCAAACCGCATTCAAGTCATACGCAACACCACAAATCAAGGTGCGCTTGCTAATTTGTATACCGCATGTCACTCATCAGATGATCATGAAATTATCGTCACGCTTGATGGTGATGACGCACTAGCGCATGCAAACGTGCTCACAATAATTAACCAGGCGTATCAAGATCCACATGTATGGATGACATACGGTCAATACACTGAATATCCAGAAGGGTGGCTGGGCATTTGTCACGCGATACCGCCTCACATTATATCCTCCAATGCATACCGTTCTTATGAGTGGGTAACATCACACATACGCACCTATTATGCATGGCTATTCAAATGCATTAAAAAAGAAGATTTCATGCATGATAATCTTTTTTACTCAGCTACTGCAGATTTGGCGATTATGTTCCCCATGCTAGAAATGGCTGGGGGACGTTTTAAATTTATTAATGAGATACTGTACATACATAATCAAGAAAATCCATTGAATGACTTTAAATTAAAGCGAAACAAACAAGCATATTTTGAACGAATTATTCGCAATGCGCCGCGCTATCAGCCATTGTTGCCAATTATTCTTCCGGAAAAATCTTCGCCGTTAACTTAAACTACACCAAGGAACCGTCATCATCTCTTTTGGTCTTGGCAATGACATGTAGTGCCTAATGCCAGACAAATGCACATGACAACACTGCAAACTTAAGCATGGATTCAATACTTTTAGTCCACTCTGATTGGCCTGATACGCAATCCTTGCATCACAATGAGGAACGCCAATTAAAATAGTTTTATCCTGAAATGGTGTAATTGGCGTTTTGAATATCCATGTGTCTTGTGACCCAATTGCTGGTTTTTCATGAGGCCACATATAAATTTTAAGACTGCCATCTTCCTGAACATTCCACCGAGTCAGCGCTAAAAATTTATCAGTTAAGTTATAAGTATCAAGCAAACTGAGGGTTTCATTGTAATAAACATCGGCATTACCAATGATAATTGGTTGATCTGGATGCAACAGATTGGCGAGCTCAAAACAATCATGATACGTTGGGCGACCAGCTATGTAATGAATAACAACCGGTTGAGCGCGTAAATAATCGAGTAAAATATTTTTTTCATCCTCCTTCGCTAAAGCTTCGGCGGACAAGTCGGCGGACAGGTCATCTTTAGATGTATCATAAAACACGTGAATAGTACCAATACCTGCATGTGCTAAATTTTTTTCCATACACACAATATACTCAGCAATGCGCACTTCTTCTGTTTCATTATAAAGCGATGTAATCAATACAAACTTATCTCTTAACCTTTTATTCTTCTTGCCTGGCGGTACACCATTATTCCAAGAAACATGCCAATGATGCATAGCAAACGTTTCCGGCCTTATCCATGCTCTTGTTTCTTCATACGTGACATCATTTAATAAATTCGGTAATGGATAAAAATAATTAACCGGAAAAACAACGCAGCGCCCAAGGTCTGGATCTCCTAATAACTTCTTGATCGAACCGGTAAAAAGATATGGTCCGGTTGTAAATAAAATATTCAACATCGGATCTGCATTATGGGTAGCATGTATGTTAATGGTATCAATACATTGTTTGATAATCTTATTGCCAGGTGCAGCTCCTATAAGTCCCATATACGCATGAAATGATGGACCAAAACCGGTGCCCGTATAGAAATCGAAACAATGATGTAAAATATCAAAGCTATTAAGACATTCAAAATCAGTATCAACATACAAACCGCCCATGCGGTACAAAATTTCATACCGTGCAATATCAGATTTTTGGCCCCAATTGGTTGATTCATCATAGGCAGCCTTATTGGTCAAACCAAACGCTTCTATTTCTGCTTCTGTCCACAATCTATATTCCCAATCTGGATGAAATAATTTCCAGGTACTTTGAAAATAAATATATTTTTCCGGGAAAGAAGACCCTAACCATATTTGATGAATTATTTTTGGGATACGGGAAGCATATGCATATTTTAAATCTTGAACAGCATGCGTAGTATACAGATTTTTTATACCTAACCAGTACTGATCAGAATCAGCATTTTTTTCTATGTACCGCGGAGAATTGGACATCGCTGCATGGAAATTAGATATAAAAGGTGAATAACAAGACAAGTCATTTGCATGTAGTGCAAAAGATTCTGCTTGGATACCGTGAGTAGTGCAATATAAAATTGGCAACAATAAAGATATGTATAATTTGTTTCCCATAAATCTATCCCCTATTAAAAAATGAGCCCTTATAAGGGTTAATAGCATAAAAAAAATTGTCGCGTCAATAATAAACTCTATAATTGCCAATTGATTTTGAGATATCCTTATCTCTGTGGATTGTTGTAAAATGTATGGCCCTACAAAAATGATAGGTGAAAACATGTATAAAAATTATTGTATACTCGTGATACTATCTGTCTCTCAGTTTGTGTGTGCTCAACCCATTACCATTCCCAAACAATATGTATATCCAGGAATTCCCTTCGATAGCAATCAACGCATTTCAAGCGACCCGTACATTACCGGAGATACATTTCGCGCGCAATGTGACTGGATTATTGATGAAACAGTAACAACCTTTGACCCCGCACTTGTTTGCGAGGGAGATATTTTATTTCTTAATGCCAACTGGTGCGCATTCTTTTTTGAAAAAGTACATCCGCAGATTGAAGTACCCTATATTTTGGTAACCCATAATTCAGTATTCCATGCGCCTGGCAAATATGAACAGTACCTTAACGATCCTACCTTAGTTGCTTGGTTTGCAAAGAATACCATGATTGCACATCCTAAAATGCATCCACTTCCTTTAGGTATGGCAAATAAATATTGGCCACATGGTAATACAAACATCGTGGATGAAGTACGCAATCAACTTGTCGATCGCAAAAAAGAAATTTTGCTCTACGTTAACTTTGATACCAATACTAATCCTACTCGCTTGGAAATTTTTAATTATTTCGCACAACAATCTTTTTCTCACGTAGAAAAAGCAAAACCATTTAATGCATACCTGTACGATCTTGCACTGTCAAAATTTGTCATTAGTCCGCCTGGCGCAAGTCTTGATTGTCACAGAATCTGGGAAGCACTCTTGATGGAGTGCATACCGGTTGTACTCCATTCACCATTAGATTTCTTATTGCATGATTTGCCCGTCTTAATTATCAATGATTGGCAAGAAGTCACAGAAGCATTTCTCAATCAAAAATATGAAGAGATGCAATCTTGCCGCTATAACAAAGAAAAAATATTTGCTCATTATTGGATTGAACAGATGCGTAGCATTAAAGCAAGTATCAAACTGCATGTGGCAGAGTGAACGACAGTCTATAAATAAATCGATTGTAAGGTGACAGCGTGAAAAAGATTATTACCTGGATTGCCACGTTCGCCTCTGGCAAACTCGCAACGACGATCGGGGTGGGTATATATTTTTTATTCGCTTTGTACTGCAGCACATTAACCGCACCACCAGAAAATGAGCCTATCCAAGAAAAGCCTATTGTTGTACTCATCACATCCTACAATAACAGCGAATGGTGTGATTGGAATTTATCCTCAGTATTTGAACAAACGTATACGCATTATCGCATTATCTACATTGATGATTGCTCAACTGACGATACCTATGCATTAGTGACAGAAAAAATGAAATCCTCCTGCAACCCAGCCGTCGCTAAAAGCTCTGGCGGGCACGGCAAGGCTTCCTCTTTCGACAAACAGCTAAATCCGCCAAACCACATGCAAGTTATACGCAACACCACAAATAAAGGCGCGCTTGCTAATATCTATGCGGCAATTCACACATGTGCAGATGAAGAAATCATAGTGATACTTGATGGAGATGATGCCTTTGCGCATCCAGAAGTGTTAACGCGCATCAATAAAGCCTATCACAATCCAGATGTATGGATGACCTATGGGCAATACAGAGAATCTACTACGCAAAAAATTGGACGCTGCGCACCTATTCCTACCACATTCATACAAAGGAACGCATACCGGGGATATCCATGGGTCACTTCACACGTACGCACATACTATGCGTGGTTATTTAAAGCTATCGATCACAAAGATTTAATGTATGAAAACAATTTTTTTCCCGTTGCAGTTGATTTAGCAATCATGTTCCCCATGCTTGAAATGGCAGGCGGACGATTTGAATTTATTAACGAACTGTTGTATGTATATAATACGGCAAACAAATTGAATAATTTTAAAATTAGACGAAAGAAGCAACTGGAATGCGAACGAATTATTCGTCATTTGCCCCGTTATCTGCCATTATTGCCCATTATTAACCATACAAACAAAGAAGAGCCATGAAACAAAATAAATCTCTGACAATACTCGTAAGTGCTAGTTGCCTTATTGCTCTGGGAATAAAATTAACGTATAACCGAACGTCTCGTGAAAATAAACAGTTGCAACAACAAGCGCGGAGTGCACACGTTGATTTTGATATATCAATGCAAACCAATGCCTATGCCAACCTTTTTCAGTCTCAACGGGCGTATCGTCAAGAACTTGATTTCTTTAAATCTCTCTATAATCGCTACAATTTAAAACAAATTACCGTACAACCCGCGTGCAAAATTCCAAAAATAATCCATCACATCTGGTTGGGAAGCCCGTTACGGGAAAAAGATCAGGAGCTCTATGAAAGTTGGCGTACCCACAATGCTGATTGGGCATTCATATTTTGGACTGATAACCAAGAGAACTACAACAAGGGAGATATTGTTGTTCATTCATTTGAAGAACTTGAACAGATATTACACAACAAGACTGACACACCATTGCGCATTGTAGCTGATATCCGCAATCTAAAATTTGAGAATCGTGTGTACCTTGATCAATCAAATAACTATGGTGAGCAAAGTGATATTTTACGCTATGAAATTGTATATCGGTTTGGTGGTGTATATGTTGATTGTGATTTTGAATGCTATAAAGACCTCACGTTACTGCATCATATGTATGATTTTTATACCGGCCTTCAGCCACTTGATACCAATCGTGTGCAACTTGGATGTGCCTTATTTGGTGCAATTCCAAACCATCCCATTATGCGCAGTTGCGTAGAAAACATTAAACACAATCGCCACATACCACAAATTATTGCCAAAACAGGCCCAATTTTTTTCACGCGTGAATTTTACAAGACTGCTGGGCGTAATGAGTTCAAAGATATCGCATTCCCAGCAAGTTACTTTTATCCACGTGGTTATGAAGAACGACATAAACCAAAATCTTTATGGTGCAAAACAGAATCGTTTGCCACACATCACTGGGCTGGAAGTTGGCTTGAACCATCTGGATTTGTGAACAAACAAAAGATTACGTAATTTTTACAATTTAGATTGAGCTAAACCAGATTTTTTTATACAACCAGTTTTCGCCTGCGTACGCTCGAGTAATAACGTGGGGCAATCTTTACCCGATTGCCCCTCATAAAAATGCAAATTCAATGTACTTTGCACCAAGCATTATTGACTTCTAAACATTATTGACTTCATAACAATGACACTATCTTCACGCTCTAATACATTTGCAAGTAATAACTTCATCGCTTCAGTATGACCTTCGCGTACAGCAAAATGTAAAGGTGTTCTTCCACAATTGTCTTTTTTATCTATACATGCCCCAGCTGCAAGCAATATCTTGATACCCTCAATGCAACCTTGTTCTGATGCAATATGTAAAGGTGCTCTGCCCTCAGTGAACCGCGCCCGCTCTATGTCTACCTGTAAATTAATCAATAATTCTGCAATATTAACGTAATTTTTTTGTAACGCAAAACATAAAGGAGTAGGATAACTATCTGCTTTATTCAAATCTGCGCCACGTTTACATAATAACTGTACCATTTCATAATTGCCTTCATGCGTTGCAACATATAAAGGCGTCATACTATTACAAACACAATCCGGACTAAATCCTACTTCAAGCAATGTCTCAACAGCTTCTGTATCACCCCAATATACTGCTTCGTGCAATGGATGGACTTCAGGTTTAAGTATTTTCATATTTGCACCACGCTTTATTAATAAGTGCATAATATCCTTATTTTTATTATCACACGCAAGATGAAACGGGGTCATGCCCAAAACGTTTTTACAATCTACATTTCCTCCTGCTTTTTCAAGCCAATCAATCCAAATTGGCAAACTTGCAGTATCACCTAAAAAAACAGACCTAAATACTCCCTTTATTTTGTCTGATTTGCTGACCATAGATGGATTTGCTTGCAAGATTAACTCCCTTTTTTTCAAGCAAACGTTAAACGCTTTGCATACTTTCATGAGTATATTTTTTTCACATGGTTGACAATGACCAGCCATTTGAATGATAGCTTCTTCAGGAAATGAATGCTCGTGAATATGACTCAATGGAATTGTGCTCGCATCCATATCCATGCCATAAACAAAATTATTAAGAGCGATAAAGATCAGAGCTAGCGAGACATAAACTCTTTTTTGCATGACTATAAATTCCTATGTACATGAACTGAATTATGTTGATACGTTTTTAATCAAAGCAATCATACACCGCTTTCTGAAAAAATAAATGACAACCAAAAAAAAGGATGTAAACAAAAGTGTTAGCTAGTCCCTCGATACGCCTTCGTTCTAATCTGTATCAAAGCCATTCAATTACTGTTTAATAACTTCGGCGCACATGGTCGTCGTTGCGAGAACGCCGAAGGCGGGCGTGGCAATCCAGGCCATAGCACATTTCTTCGTAGAATTTTTTCATATTTTTCTTGATGACTTTAACTTTATTTCCTGGATTGCTTCGCTCGCGCTCGCAACGACGAACTGAGAGGCAATATTTTTTGCTATGACAAAGTTATTTATGGAAAAATAAATAACACCATCCATAAAAAAAGGCATCTGCTATGAGATGCCTTTTTTATTTACCAAAAATATAAAATACCTATTTCACTGTTTCAAATATTTTTTTCATGCTCGCCAAAGAGCCCATCAATGCACTTGATTCATACGGAACCACAATAAGCTTATCATCCTTGCCTTTCATCATTTCTGGCAGCACTTTCATGTACTGCATAGCAATCAGATAAGGAAGTGGATCAGCTCCTGGTGTTGCTTCTCTAATCATCGCAATCGCTTTAGATTCAGCTTGAGCAATCATCAAACGTGATTCTGCTTGACCAGTTGCTTCCAATATTGCTGCTTCCTTGACTCCTTCTGCTTCCAAAATAGCAGCGCTCTTTTTACCTTCAGAACGTAAAATCATTTCACGACGTTCACGCTCAGCACGCATCTGCTTTTCCATTGCATGACGAATGTCAATTGGCGGATTAACTTCTTGCAACTCAACGCGATTGACTTTGACGCCCCATTTATCGGTAGCTTCATCAAGTACAAGGCGTAACTTTTCATTAATCTGACCACGCGAAACTAACGCTTCATCCAAGTCCATTGAGCCAATGACATCACGCAAGGTAGTCTGCGTTAACTTTTCAATTGCTTGTGGCAAATTATCAATTTCATACATTGCTGCTTTTGGATCAGTAATTTGATAATAAAGCAACGCATTAATTTCCATGGTCACGTTATCTTTGGTAATCACATTTTGCCGAGGGAAATCATATATCGATTCACGTAAATCAATGCGATCCATCGTACGAATAAAACGGTGATATCGTTTATCTGCGCCTTCTTGTCCAAATGTCCATACGGCACATCGAGGGTTATCAACAAAGGGTACCACAATATGCAACCCTGGTGTTAAAATGCGATTGAACCGCCCCAAGCGCTCTATTAAAATTACTTCTGCTTGCTTGATTAAATAGATCGATTTTGCAAGTAATATCATTAAAAATATGACTGCGACGCAGAAAAAAAGTCCAAATCCAATAACAAATGGAGTCAAAAAAAATTCCATAATTATCCCTTACTATATTTTTTTGTTAATTAACTGGTTTTACTTTAAGATGTGAGCCACTTGAACCCACAATTTCGACTAATGAGCCTACACCGACTGGCTCATCTGTATGTATTAAACGCGCTACCCATATTTCACCGTCCACTTTGACCTTGCCTGGATTGTGCGACGTTATCGTCTCCACAACCACCGCACGTTTACCTACTAATGCGTATACATTGGAATGATAATGCTCTTGTCCTTTATGCAGGTAATGAGCAACCCAGTAACGCAATACCACTAAGGCGCATAACGTCACAACCAAAAATACACAACACTGCACTATCCAAGAGTAAAACCACAGACTTGCAAAAGCTGCACCCAATGCCCCAATACTAAATGCGCTAAAAAAGAATAATCCTGGATGACCCGCTTCAAAAAGTAACAATACAAATGAAGCTATAACCCAATAAAAGAAGATGTGTACGTTGTTCATGGAAATGCCCTTCGCCATTTGAAGGTTTTTGATAAGATATATACAAAGTGCACTGTACCATAATATAACGAAAAATCAACCAAAAATACATGTTGTAATTATCAAAAACTAAAATAATCTATCCATTATTGACAAAGTATTGGGAGATGACTTATGGTAAAACAAGCTATACATAGGACACTATATGAATAAATACCCTATACATTTCTTTGTAATGAAAATCCCTATGTATCTGTGCCTATGCTTATTTGGATGCATTCCCCAACCACCTACCATCAAAAAAAAGATAGTCGTTAATCCCCGCACCGTATCCGCATTGCGCACTCAGGTTGATAATGACACCAGTGACTACAAACCACCACTGACCATCTGGATACACGGTACTCATTTTTTACCGAGTCGACTTTTTACCCACGTCTTTAATGGAACACCAAGCTTAAAGCCCGCATCTGAAATTAATAAGCGGTATAAAGCGAAGGTAATTGCCAACACTCTCAACAAATACAATAGTGCACAATTCCCTTTGAGTACCTTTTATATTTTTTGTTGGTCCGGTAAATTAAATGCTGACCTGCGTGAAAGAACTGCGCATCATTTGTATGCTGAGCTTAAACGAGTGGTTGCTCACTATGAACAAACCTACAACTGTATGCCACGCATACAAATCATTACCCATAGTCATGGCGGCAACGTTGCGCTCAACCTTGCAAAAATAAAGGACCCTCAAGATACACTGTTTGTAATTGACACCCTTATATTACTTGCATGCCCGGTACAAATTCGCACCATGTCATTTATTGACAATCCTATGTTTCGGCGTATTTATTCCTTGTATTCAAATATCGATTTTGTGCAAGTAATCGCTCCTCAGCTCTTTAAAAAAATTGATAATTCAGAAAAGCGCAGCTTTACGTTTCCACCTTTTTCCAACCGTTGCTTTCCGCAGCGACATCATATAACGCAGGTAAAAATGAAGGTGAACGGTAATGCACTTTGGCATAATGATTTTGTACAGCCAAAATTTTTAAAACTATTACCCTCTATCATCTGCGAGCTTGACACCTGGAAACCTACCTCGCTCACGCCTCATATGCCAACAAATCCACAGAAAAAGAGTGATACTTCAAATGTAGCTCTTACCCACATACCAGATCCGAGCCATTCCCTATCGGTCTATACGGCAAAACGGTACTTTTTCATATAAATAAGTATTGACAATTGGAAAATTTACTATATAATAACTACTATATTCGGGCTTTTTTAAATAAGCCATACTTAGTACACATATGGGGACCTATCTATGAAAATGCAAACAAAAAACGTATACTCTACCATAAAACTAACATAGATCTGCACATATTCCCCGATATAGACACAGCGCATAACTACAATAAAAAAGTAAAAAAACAGGAGGCCGTTAATGAGCATATTTAAATTACATAACCCTTTTCTACCAGCCGGCGATCAACCAGAAGCAATCAAACAATTAGTGAAAGGTCGTCCTGGAAAATCTACATTATTAGGCGTAACCGGATCTGGCAAAACATTTACCATGGCAAATGTTATTGCACAGCAAAATAAACCGGTTCTTGTTCTTGCACCAAATAAAACCTTAGCTGCACAATTATATGAAGAATTTTCACTCTTCTTTCCAGAAAATAAAGTCTGTTATTTTGTAAGTTATTATGATTATTACCAGCCAGAATCCTATTTACCCGCACAAGATATTTACATTCCCAAAGAAACCAAAGTTAATTCGGAAATTGAACGGTTACGGGTAGAAGCAACCGCATCACTTATTAATCGTCCCGATACCATTATTATTGCTTCAGTATCTGCCATTTACTCATTGGGTAATCCATCTGACTATCGTAATTTGGCACTCCCTCTTAAAGTAGGCCAAACAATTAGTCGATCTGATTTATTACACAAATTAATTTTTATTCAGTATGTGCGTAATGACGTACAAAAAAATGCTGGCACCTTTCAGGTAATAGGCAACACCGTCCAAGTTAACTTACCCTATCAAAAAGAAGTACTGCGCATAGAATTATTTGGCAATACCATTGAAAGTTTACAATGGATCAGTAAGCACAATAATGAACTGCTCATGAACTTAGACAACACCCTTATTTTTCCTGCGAAACATTTTGTATCCACTGAGCACAGTAAGGAACGTGCAATTGCAAGTATTAAGGCTGAACTACATGATTACGCTCCTACCATAGCAAATCCAATTTATAGAGAACGTATTGAAAGACGTGTTGCTCACGATATTGAAATGCTTAATGAAATTGGCTACTGTTCCGGAATTGAAAATTATTCAACCCACTTTGATGGTCGTACTCCTGATGAAGCGCCATTCTGTTTATTTGATTTCTTTCCAAAAGATTTTTTATTCATACTGGATGAATCACATATGACGCTACCACAATTACGTGGCATGTATTCTGGAGATCGCGCTCGTAAAAAAGCATTAATTGAATTCGGATTTAGATTACCATCAGCATATGGCAATCGCCCACTCAAGTTTGAAGAAATAGAAAAATATTTCAATGATGCTCTTTTTGTATCCGCAACTCCAGGCGATTATGAACTACAACATTCAGACCAAGTGGTTGAACAACTCATTAGACCTACAGGATTATTGGATCCTCATGTTGAAGTACATCCACGCATTGGTCAGATGGATCACTTAATTGAACAGATAAGATCCACCACTGAAAAAGGATATCGTACATTGGTAACGGTGCTTACCAAAAAATTAGCAGAAGAACTTGCAGAATATTTAGAAGAGAAACAGATTAAAGTCTGCTATTTGCACAGTGATTTAAAAACACCGCAACGTACAGAATTGTTGCACAAATTGCGCCTTGGTATTTTTGATTGCTTGGTCGGCGTTAATTTATTACGTGAAGGTCTTGATCTACCTGAAGTTGCCTTAGTAGCTATTATGGATGCTGACGTCGAAAGCTTCCTGCGTGATAAACGTTCATTAATTCAGATTATAGGGCGTGCAGCGCGTAATGTGGAATCAAAAGTAATCTGTTATGCGGACAAAATTACACGATCAATGCACACTGCTTTTGATGAAACTACGCGTCGTCGCACCTTGCAGGAAGCTTATAATACCGCACATTCCATTACCCCAATGAGCACAAAACGTGAAGTAACCAAAGCTATTAATAATTTACAAGCAACTATTGCTGCTGCATCTAAACAAAAGACAAGCAAGAAAAAACAGGCAACATTATCATTGCAAGAAATTAAAATACGGTTACTTGAAATCGAACAAGAAATGCGTGACGCAGCAGAAAAACTTGATTTTGAAACAGCTATTGCACTGCGCGAAGAATGGCATTTGTTGAAAAAACAGTTCCCTGAATAATACGTAAGTAACACGACTTCGATATCTTTTCACCACAATAAAGCACTTCTAAAAAAACATCGCAATAAATCAATACGCATGGGCCAGTAGTTTACTGGCTCATTTTTTGCGCCCATTATTTTTGCGCCCACTATATTTAATATTTAGTTTGACATCCATAACCCTTTTTTAGTATGAAAAATAGAATGAAGCGTTTACTAATTCCCCCCCCAAAAAAAGGATCTCTATGAAAAAAAATCTTGTGTCGTCATTATTCTGCTTGGTGATCACATTGGTAGTCCCACTACCCACCGTCGCAAACCCATCCTCAGACAAGCAGTCAGATACAGCTTCCCAGCTTTCGCCAAAGGCTACAGCGGGCACGGCAAAAAATTATGATAATCATAACAAACCTTATCTTTACCTTGATGAAAATTGGAATGAACTCGCAGAGTTTTTTGCACAACTAAGTATGCTCGATAAAGATGAAGCTTCCCCTATCCATAGACTTAATCATCATCTTACAAATGGCGCTTCTATCGTTTTTAAAAAAGACATTTTAAAAGCATGCGCACATGCTGAATCGATACTCGCAGAACATAATGATTACCTTTCTAATGATGAGCTTGCATACATACGTGGCACAATTGATCAATTAGTCGATATAGCTACCGATGACCTATCCTCCGATGTACGTGGAGGTCGCCCAAATCATGCGTGTAATGCATCTGAAACTTGTCCAGCCCCTCAGTTTAATACATGTAATCCATGTGATAACCCATGCCCTAATCCATGCAGTAAAATTTGCCAAGGACCAAGAGGCAAACAAGGTAAACGTGGAAGAACAGGAAATACAGGAGCAACGGGAACAACCGGGACAACAGGCACCACCGGAACAACAGGCACAACAGGAACTACTGGAACAATGGGTAACACAGGCACGACAGGAACTACCGGTACTACGGGAACCACTGGTGCTACTGGTGATCCTGGGGTAACTGGAACAACTGGTACGACAGGTACTACAGGAATGACTGGTACAACGGGTAACACAGGCACAACCGGTACCACGGGAACCACTGGCGTTACTGGTGATCCTGGAGTAACTGGAACCACTGGTACAACAGGTAATACGGGAACAACCGGTACCACGGGTAACACAGGCGCAACGGGAACAACAGGTAACACAGGTACAACCGGTACCACAGGAACCACTGGAGTTACTGGTGATCCTGGTGTGACAGGTACAACTGGAACAACCGGCGCAACTGGAGCTACTGGGCCAACCGGTGCAACAGGTGCAACTGGTGATCCAGGCGTAACAGGAACAACGGGAACAACCGGCGCAACGGGTGATCCTGGTGTGACAGGTACAACAGGCGCAACTGGAGCTACTGGGCCAACCGGTGCAACAGGTGCAACAGGGTCAACGGGAACATTTACAGGAGCAATATGCGATTTGGTGGTAACCTGTACAGCAACAATACAATTCTTAGAAGTATTAACTACCGCATCAGTAGATTGTGATCTATTTGTTGGATGTAACATTTCTATGAATAATTCAACAAGTCCGACCGTAGGTAATGTTTTTAAAGGCGGCCTTTCTTTCATAAATAATTTTGGAGTAAGCAATACGTTTCTTGGTGCTGGCTCAGGCAACTATACCATGACCGGGATTGGAAATGCAGCTCTTGGCACGCTTACATTGAGTTCCAATACAACAGGAGGTTGTCTTGTAGCTGTTGGTCCAAATGCATTGCAGAATAACACAACAGGCAATAATAACGTTGCAGCAGGAGGTAGTGTTTTAGAAGAAAACATAACCGGTAGTCAGAATACTGCGGGAGGATGTTTTGCAGCGCAAAATAGTACCGCTGCAAATGACGTTACTGCATTTGGATTTAATGCACTCAATCTAAATACAGTCGACCAGCTCACCGCATTTGGTTCTGGTGCATTGGAAACAAACACAACCGGTATTCAAAATACAGCAGTCGGATATCAAGCACTCGATCTCAACACAACCGGTACTTCAAATACCGCAACCGGGTATCAGGCACTGTTTAGTAACTCAACGGGCGGTAGTAACACGGCAATAGGTAGTGCAGCATTATTTAACAACACAACGGGTAATAATAATACTGCAATAGGTGACCCGGTATTATTTAACAACACAACAGGTAGTAATAATACTGCATCAGGCGTAGCAGCGCTAAGCTTAAACGTAACGGGGAATGATAATACCGCAATTGGATATCAGTCACTTATGGCCACTACAACATCCCAACTTACTGCAGTGGGCTCAGGTGCATTAGAAATGAATACAACTGGTACTGGAAACGTTGCAGTAGGGTATCAAGCATCTAACAGTAATCCATCTGGAAATAGTAATACCTCTATTGGGTATCAAGCGGAATTTAATGATACAAGCGGATCAGACAATACTGCTATCGGGAGTTTAGCTCTTTTCAATAATCAATCAAGTAATCAACTCACTGCAGTTGGTTCAGGAGCATTGTATGCAAATACATCAGGTACCAATAACGTTGCAGTAGGGTATCAAGCAGCATACAGCAACTTCCTTGGAAATAATAATACCGCCATTGGATATCAAGCAGAATTTAGCGACGAGTTCGGCGGATCAGATAATACCGCTATTGGTTATCAAGCACTTTTCAGTAATCAAACAAATAGAGGTACTGCAGTTGGCTCAGGAGCATTACAAGCGAACACATCTGGTCTTGATAACGTTGCAGTTGGTTATCAATCATTAAATGCAAACACAACGGGTAATAATAACGTTGCAGTTGGTTTGAATGCGCTTTTAAATAATAATGACACACAATTAGTGGCAATTGGATCTGGCGCTATGCAAAATTATACCGTAAGCGGATTCGGAGCTGGAAATGCTCAGAGTGTAGCCGTTGGTTATAATGCATTAAACTTAAATGTATCAGGTAATAACAATACCGCAGTTGGTTGGAGTGCACTCGCTAATGATGTAACTACCTCTAATGGTGACAATACAGCGGTTGGGGCTAGTGCGTTAACTAATAATACGACTGGGATTGATAATACAGCGGTTGGAGCGCTTGCATTACAAGCTAATACTATAGGAACTGGTAATACTGCTCTTGGAGCATTTGCCCTTTTCGCCAATACAACGGGAAATGATAGTACCGCTATTGGAAATAGTGCATTGAACAGCAATACAACAGGATTTGAAAATACTGCAGTTGGAACAGCCGCACTTAATGCTAACACATCAGGATCTGGTAATACTGCTGTTGGAACGTTTGCACTTACTCTCAACACAACAGGTTCTCAAAATACAGCAGTAGGCTATCAGTCTCTCGATATGAATACAACAGGAACTTCCAATAGCGTAACGGGATATCAAGCAATGTTTAGTAACACAACTGGGTTTAACAATACTGCAATTGGATATCAAGCCCTTTACACAAATATATCCGGTAGTTCAAACGCCGCAGTTGGAACTGCCGCACTTGAACTCAACACAACAGGTACAGGTAATATAGCGATGGGATATCTAGCACTTTCTTCAAATACATCAGGAGGTTCTAACGCAGCTCTTGGATATGGGGCACTTATACTCAACACAACAGGTAATAACAATACTGCAGTAGGATATGACGCATTATTTCAACTCAGAACAGGGATAAATAATGTGGGAGTTGGCACAAATGCGGGTTCGAATTTCACCGGCCCAGAAAGTAATAACATTGATATTGGCAATAACGGTACTCTTGGTGACAGTGGCGTAATCAGAATTGGAACATCTGGATCTGGGGCTGGACAACAAAATAGATGTTTCATAGCAGGTATTACTGGTGTAACTACGGTGCACTGACTGCGGTACCGGTTTTAATTGATGCAACCGGACAACTTGGTACCCTTCTTCGTCAATCAGATACAAAGAAAACGTAGCAGACATGAAAGACGAATCAGCACCAATTCTTGACCTTCGTCCTGTAAGCTTTACCTACAAATCAGACGCAAACCACACAAAACAATTTGGCTTAATCGCTGAAGAAGTTAATAAGGTAATGCCTGCTCTTGTGGTAAGAGGCGCAGACGGACAAATAGAAACAGTGAAATATCATGAACTTGCTACATTGCTTTTAAATGAGTTGATTAAACAACATGCGACCATAGAAAAACAAAACGCAACCATAGAAAATCAAAGCAATGAATTGAAGGAAATGAACATTCGCTTGGCAACATTGGAAACAGCAGCCGTCGCATAAACAGAAAAACCTACATCAGTAAGAATAAGAAAGCTCCGCACTTAAAATGCGGAGCTTTCTTATTCTTAACCTTTTTTTAGCTATTAAAATTAGATGCATACACGCATATAAATTTTAATTTGACATCTATAACCCTTTTTTAGTATGAAAAAGCATATTGAAGCTCTTATTCATTTCCCCCCAAAAAAGGACCTCCATGAAAAACTTTCTTACGCCATTGCTTTGCTTGACGATTGTGCTAACAACACAAGCAATAAAATCCGACAATGTAGTTGATTATGCGTTAGATAATGCTAACAAATCTTACCTTTACCTTGATGAAAATTGGAAAGAACTCGCAGACTTTGTTGCGCGTCTTAGTACAATTGACGAAGATGAATCATCTCCTATCCATACATTAAACGACCTTATTCAAGATGGAAATTTTATTATATCAAAGGATAATATCTTAGAGGCTTTGCTTTATGCGCAATCGATAATCGATGATCAAGCAGAAGAACTTAATGATACACTCAATGATTTATTAGACGTAATTACTCATAACGAAGTAGATAGTAACACTACAAAAATCGATGACATGGATCGAACAACAAATCATACATGTAATCACACTATGCATGGAAATAATACGGGTCAAAAAATATGTTCTCCCGGTCCCATATGTTGTCCCGGTCCCAGAGGAAAACGTGGTAAGCCCGGCAATGATGGTGCTACTGGTGCCACAGGTAACACTGGATCTACTGGCAATACCGGCGCAACTGGCGCTGGAACAATAGGGGTAACTGGCAACACCGGACCAACTGGTGCTACAGGTGCTACTGGAACAACTGGCAATACTGGCGCAACTGGTGCTGGAACAATAGGAGTAACTGGTGCAACCGGTGCAACTGGTGCTACCGGCCCAATGGGTGCTACCGGTCCTGGCGCAGGCGCAACTGGCAATACCGGTAATACTGGAGCAACCGGTGCAACTGGCGCTACAGGTCCAACTGGTAATACGGGTAATACCGGTGCAACTGGCGCAGGCACTACTGGAACCACTGGCACAACTGGTAATACCGGTGCCACAGGTGCAATGGGTAACACTGGATCTACTGGACCAACTGGTGCTGGAACTACTGGTACCACAGGCACAACAGGAACTACTGGCAATACCGGAACAACAGGCATAACGGGAAATACTGGGGCCACGGGAGCTACCGGCTCAACTGGTGCTGGCACTACCGGAACCACCGGTACAACAGGCACAACTGGCGTTACTGGTGATCCCGGAACCACCGGTACTACAGGCGCAACTGGAACTACTGGCAATACCGGAACAACGGGTACTACTGGCGCTACAGGCGATCCTGGCATAACAGGCACAACTGGCAACACCGGTACAACGGGAACAACAGGTGCCACTGGCGATCCTGGAATAACGGGAACCACTGGTACCACAGGAACAACGGGTACTACTGGCGCTACCGGTGATCCTGGAATAACAGGCACAACTGGCAATACCGGTACAACGGGAGCAACAGGCGCTACTGGCGCAATAGGTAATACTGGATCTACTGGCACCACAGGCACTACCGGTACAACCGGAACCACTGGAACGGCTGGCACTACTGGAGTTGCCGGGACTACGGGAGCAACTGGTGCAATGGGTAATACTGGATCTACAGGCACCACAGGCACTACCGGTACAACTGGAACCACTGGAACAGCTGGCACTACTGGAGTTACCGGGACTACGGGAACAACTGGTGCAATGGGTAATACTGGATCTACTGGCGCAACTGGCGCTGGAACTACGGGTACCACCGGAACAACCGGAACAGCAGGAGCTAGCGGAACAACTGGTACAACTGGAACCACAGGAACGACTGGTGCGACTGGCGCCACTGGAATAACCGGTGCAACTGGTGCAACAGGAACATTTGGCAACTCAGGAGTAATCTGTGATTTAACGGTAACGTGTACAGCGACAATACAATATTTAGAAGTACTAACCACGGCAGTAGTAGATTGTGATCTACATGTTGGCTGTGATCTTTTTCTGAATAATTCAACAAGTTCGGCAATAGGTAATGTCTATAAAAACAATATTCCTTTTATCTCTAACTTTGGCACAAACAATACTTTTGTTGGTAGTAACGCGGGTAATTTCATCATGACAGGTACCGCCAATGTAGGCTTTGGTTCAACCGCATTGACAAATAACACAGCTGGATTTTCTAATACCGCAATTGGCTACCAAGCATTATCTTTAATCACAACAGGAACAAACAATACCGCGCTTGGTTCCGGTGCAGGCTCAGCCTTTACTGGCACAGAAAGCAATAACATTGATATTGGTAATCTTGGGATTACTGGTGATGTTGGCATAATTCGAATTGGAACAAATGGCACACATACAAATTGCTATATAGCAGGGATTAGTAGTGTAACTTCACCAAGTAGCTCAACCGTATTTATTAATTCAAGCGGACAACTTGGCACCATTGCTTCCTCAATTAGGTACAAAGAAAACGTACAAGACATGAATGAAATTTCATCTCTAATTCTTAATCTTCGCCCCGTAATATTTACCTACAAATCAGATGTAACACATGCTCCACAGTTTGGTTTGATCGCCGAAGAAGTTAATAAAATTATGCCTGCCCTTGTGATCCGCAACGCAGATGGTCAAATTGAAACGGTCAAATATCATGAGCTTGCTTCCCTCTTATTGAATGAGTTGATCAAACAACATGTTCTCATCAAACAATTAGAAGAAAAATGTTCCGCCATTGATGCATTAACCGCAACCGTCAATGACTTAAAAGAAATAATTAACAGATTAAATCAACCATAAACAGCCTATAAAAATATCTGCGCTAAAAAAGCCTCCTTACATGCGAGGCTTTTTTAGCGCACCGCATTATTCATACTACCCACACCCCACACAGCATAACTACCTTTCAAACCACACATTTTATCCCTTATAAAAAATAAGGTTGAAACAACTAAAACAAAATTAATAAACTTCATTCATGTTCAATTTAAAAATAATTTTATGAAAACCGTCAAAAAATACAGGAATTAAAAATGATATATATATATACATTTATTTTAGCTCTTTTATTTGTATCACCTTCTGTATGCAACAAAACAGAAATAGAAAAGAAATCAAACAAAGAATTACTCACAACTCTCCAGCAATTAATAGAAAATCTCGCAGATGCAGAAGATGGTCATGAGAAAGTCAATGGGGCCAAAAATACAGATTCTAACAGAACGGGTACTATTGATAACGCTATTGACGTAGATGCAGATATTCTCACTATAACCAACGCACATACAACCAATACAACTATTTCACGTAGCCCATTTACTGCCAGTATTAATGTTAATACGGGACCACCATCTACCAATGACACACTCTCATTTGTGACCAATAGTGCTGAGACTATGAACATTGATGGATCGGGAAATGTAACTATTACCAACCTTGCAAGCCAAGGGGTAATACATACCGATGGAAGCGGCGTATTATCCACTTCTGCTGTCGTAGGTTCTGACATTGCCACAGCAACTATAGCTAATGCAAATTTAGCCACTATAGACACTGCAAATACGCCCGGTGCAATCGTTGTGCGTGACTCTTCTGGCAACTTCGCTGCGGGAACTATAACTGCAAATTTAATAGGTAACATAACGGGAAGCGCATCACTCAACGTACTTAAGACGGGTGATAGCATGACTGGTGGACTCAACATGCTCAACCAACAGCCAGTTCTTTTTCATGATTCAACCGCGGGTAATTATGTCGGTATTAATGCACCGACTGACGTCATTGCAAGTTATACCATTTCTCTACCGGACACAGCACCAACAACAGGCCAAACCTTACGTGCAGGTAGTGTAACTGCAACACAATTGCAATGGGTATCTGAAGGAAGCTCAGTAACGCCAAGTGCAAGTCGAACTATTTACGTCACACAATATGGTAATGACACTACAGGAGATGGATCTTTCGACTTCCCATTTGCAAGTCTTGCTAAAGCAATTAGTGTTGCCAATGGTATTGCAAGCACCCCTGACCCAGTAACCATTGCAATAAGCTCAGGTACCTACATTGAAGATAATAGTGCAGGGCCATTATCAATAAATGTAGCGGGTATCTCCATCATTGGTGAATCACCAAATGCAGTAATATTGATACCAAATACGCCTGCAACTAATTTTTTAACGGTCAATGAAACGGTATACATAGGCAATGCAACATTTACATCTCTTTCACCGGTAGCAACAGGTATATCATTAACCAATGGCACTTTATCTACTTTTAACAATTTACAAATCACAAATTTTGCAACAGGAATAGAATGTGCAGGAACCACTAGCAGTTATTTATGTGAGTTATGTACATTTATTAATAATGGCACAGGACTTATCATTGATAATACCGTAGTTCAAGTTATTTCATGTTCATTTGTAGGCGGCAGCTCCCTTAATAGTCCTCCTGCAAATACCGGTCTTTCTATTACCGGATCAGTATCAGTGTGCGCCATGTCTGGGGGCTTAGTCACTTCATGCTCAACTGGTTTAGAGATTGGAAGCAATTCGCTCCTTACTGCAAGTGCAGTTACTTTTAAACTCAATAGTGCCGATGTCATACAAACGGCAGCATCACATATGACATTGAGCGCATGTACCTTTGCAATAACCACAACCGCAACTGACGTTGATATACAAATTAGTGGCACCGGAACGTATGCTGAAATAGTTGGTTGTCAATTCAATGGTAAAGATATTAACAGTATCCCACAAGCTACCGCTTTATATCTCAGTGGTGGTGCTACCCTTGCTCTTACTGGCGGTGGCATGAAATATTATACCACTGCAATACAATTAGGTGCGCCAAGTGATACATCTACAACTCAATTAACGGTATCTGGCTTTGACATTGACAGTTGTACAAATGACATCGTACAGCAAGGTTCTACCTCTCTTAACTTCAATGCAAGTACCGCATCAAGCAGTCGTATTAGCATTAGTAATCCAACCAATGTTGCTCTTGCATACTTTGACTTGGACAATAATAATGCTTTAACCGTAGGAACTACCGCTGATACCGATCTTGATTTATTGCAAGCAGCAGTAAGTACCTCTAATAATCCAGGCCTCAGTTATCAATCATCACTCTATTCAACACAAGCAATAGGTGTTAACAACCCGACAAGCAACCCATCAACATCATTTGTCATATCTAATGCTGGAGCCAATTTAACTGCAGTGACTACTGACAGAACTCAAGCTGCAAACATTAATTTATTCTCTGATGAAGGGTCTCCTGTCGGTGGGACATCTGCATTACGTGGTTGGGATATGCAAAAAACTGGTACTACTGCATCACTCGCATTTAATTATCAAAATAGTGATGCCACGGGACAAAGCGTAATACCACAATATACAGTCATGCAACTTAATGGTGTCAGCAATCAGCTACAATTACCAACAGCAGGAACGCAAATAGTCTTTGATGGAGACACTAATTTATATCGAAGTGCTGCTGATGTATTAAAAACCGATAGCAACTTCATTGTCGGCACCCTCACACCTGGTCGTGCAGTAATTACTGATCCAAGTACCAACCAACTTGAATCAAGCGTTACTACCAGCACAGAACTCAGCTATCTATCTGGCACAACTTCTTCTGTGCAAACACAATTGAATGGTAAAGTTGCAAAAGCAGGTGATACCATGACCGGTACCTTGCAACTGCCTGCGGGTTCTCCTACTTCTCCATCACTTGTATTTACCGGATCGACCACCAGTGGTCTTTCTGCAAGTACTGGTAACCTGGTATTGAGCACTAATGGAGTTGCAAGCATGACAATATCTTCTGCCGGTGTCGCAACTATTCCTACACTCACTCCGACTGGTGTTGTACATAATGATGCATCTGGTAACTTATCTTCATCACTTATCACCAACACTGATATCAGCGGAACAGCCAACATAGCCGATTCAAAACTTGCAACTATTACTACTGCAGGCAAAGTAGCAAACTCGGCAACTACTGCAACCAGTGCAGATACCCCCAGCACAATTGTATTACGCGATTCTTCTGGCAACTTTTCTGCAGGAACTATAACCGCAAGTTTAACAGGTAACGTAACTGGTAGTGCTTCACTCAACGTACTTAAAGCTGGCGATACCATGACTGGCACATTAATTCTTCCTGCCGGTAGCGCCACAAGCCCATCTCTTAAATTTACTGGTTCCACTAATACCGGTATTTCAGCGCTAACCACCAACACACTTTCTTTTGATACCAATGGCGTTGAAGCCATGAATATTAATGCCACAGGCGGCATTACTATCGATGCATTCACTACCGCTGGCGTAGTGCATAATAGCGCAACAGGATTATTATCCAGCTCATTAATTGTGAATGCCGATATTACACCGGGAACAATAGCTAATTCAAGCTTAGCTACCATATCAAGCAGCAATATACCAGGCGACATTGTGGTCAGAGATGGTTCTGGAAACTTTAGCACTAATGAAATAACTATTGTAGGCACGGTGACCAATCCTACTGATGCAGCAACCAAAGCATATGTTGATGCGGCAGTATCAACCGGTATAGTCGCAAAAACACCCGCTCTTGTGGTAAGCACAACGGATATTGGATCTCCACCAGCAGGTTTATTAACCATAGATGGTGTTACGCTCAGTACGAATGATCGTGTATTGCTTGTAGGGCAAACAAATGAGGTATATAACGGTATTTGGTTAGCCCAAACAGGTAGTTGGACCTATCCAACTGATTGGACAGTCGGTTCCCCTGCAGGTGAAGCATATGTACTGATACTCTCAGGAGATACCTATGCTGGATCAAGCTGGCTTTGTAATACTCCAACAGCCATTATAGGTACAGATCCTATTATGTTCGCAGAGTTTTCTCTTCCAAACCAAGTATCTGGTGCTAACGTAGGAGTCGGAACGGGACTTGTGTATCAAAGTAAAACTGGTCTTACTTTAAATTTCCGTACACTGGCCGCCGAAACACATATGATTATCACTACCACTACGAATGAAATTGATATCGCAACTGATGCTACCAATGTAAATACCGCAAGCACTATTGTTGCACGTGATGCATCGGGTAATTTTTCTGCGGGAACCATTACCGCAGCATTAATCGGAAGCGCATCACTCAATGTACTCAAAACAGGCGATAGCATGACTGGTGGACTCAATATGCTCAGCCAACAACCAGTTATCTTCCAAGATTCAACCGCGGGTAATTATGTTGGTATTAATGCGCCAACTGATGTCATTGCAAGTTATACCATTTCTCTACCGGACATCTCGCCAACAACAGGCCAAACCTTACGTGCAGGTGATGTAACTGCAACACAATTGCAATGGGTATCTGAAGGAAGCTCCGTACCACCAAGTGCAAATCGTACCATTTACGTTACGCAATCTGGTAATGACATTACCGGAGATGGATCTTTTGACTTCCCATTTGCAAGTCTTGCTCAAGCAATTAATACTGCCAATAGTCTGTCAAGCGCACCTGACCCAGTAACCATTGCAGTAAGTTCAGGAACATATACTGAAGATAATAGCGCAGGTCCATTATCCGTAAACGTAGCTGGTGTTTCTATCATTGGTGAATCGCCAATTTCAGTAATATTTATTCCAAATACTCCCGGAAATGATTTCTTAACCATCAATGCAACTGCCTACATAGGCAATGCAACCTTCACATCTTCTTCGTCTACAGCAACAGGTATATCATTAAACAATAACACTTCCTCTATTCTCAACAATTTACAGATCACTAATTTTGCAACAGGAATAGAATGCGCAGGAACCACCAGTAGTTATGCATGCGAGCTATGTACATTTATTAATAATGGAATCGGACTGTTTATTAATGATACGGTCGTTGAAGTTAATTCATGTTCATTCATAGGTGGAACTTCCCTGTATAGCACTCCTGCAAATATTGGTCTTTCTATTACCGGATCAGTCTCAGTATGCGCCATGTCTGGAGGCTCAATCGCAGCCTGTGCAACCGGTTTAGAAGTGGGAAACAATGCACTCCTTACCGCAAGTGCTATCACTTTTAAACTCAATTCCGCTGATGTCATACAAACGGCAGCATCACATATGACATTGAGTGCATGTACCTTTGCAATCACCACTACCGCGACTGATGTTGATGTACAAATTAGCGGTGTCGGAACCTATGCCGAAATTCTTGGCTGTCAATTCAATGGTAAAAATATTGCAAGCGTTCCCCAAGCTACCGCTTTGTATCTGAGTGGCGGCGCTACACTTGACCTTACTGGTGGTGGCATGAAATATTATACCACTGCAATACAATTTGGTGCACCATCTGACACTGCTTCAACACAATTGACCGTATCAGGATTTACTCTTGAGAATAATACAACTGATATTTTGCAACAAGGTTCTACCACGCTGAACTTCAATGCAAGTACCGCATCAAGCACTAAAATTAACATCAATACCCCAACTAATGTGAATCTTGCATACTTTGACTTGGATAATAATAATGCTTTAACCGTGGGAACTACCGCTGATACCGATCTTGACTTATTGCAAGCAGCAGTAAGTACCTCTAATAATCCAGGCCTCAGTTATCTGTCTTCACTCTACGCCACACAAGCAATAGGTGTTAATAATCCGACAAGCAATCCATCAACATCATTTGTCATATCTAATGCTGGAGCCAATTTAACTGCAGTGACTACTGACAGAACTCAAGCTGCAAACATTAATTTATTCTCTGATGAAGGATCTCCTGTCGGTGGCACTTCTGCATTACGTGGTTGGGACATGCAAAAAACTGGTACTGCTGCATCACTCGCATTTAATTATCAAAATAGTGATGCCTCTGGACAAAGTGTAATACCAGCATATACAGTCATGCAACTTAATGGTGTCAGTAATCAGCTACAATTACCAACAGCAGGAACACAAATTGTCTTTGATGGAGACACTAATTTATATCGAAGTGCTGCTGATGTATTAAAAACCGATAGCAACTTCATTGTCGGCACCCTCACACCTGGTCGTGCAGTAATTACTGACCCAACTACCAACCAACTTGAATCAAGCGTTACTACCAGCACAGAACTCAGCTTTTTATCTGGCACAACTTCTTCTGTGCAAACACAATTAAATGGTAAAGTTGCAAAAGCAGGTGATACCATGACCGGTACCTTGCAACTGCCTGCTGGTTCTCCTACTTCTCCATCACTTGTATTTACTGGATCGACCACCAGTGGTCTTTCTGCAAGTAGTGGTAACCTGGTATTCAGCACTGATGGAGCTGCAAGCATGACAATATCTTCTGCCGGTGTCGTAGCTATTATTGATGGATTCACAACTCCTGGCGTTGTACATAATGATGCATCTGGCAACTTATCTTCATCGCTCGTCACTAATAATGACATCATTGCAAATGCAGGAATAACTGATTCTAAACTTGCTACAATAACTACTGCTGGCAAAGTAGCAAACTCTGCAACTACGGCAACCAGTGCAAATACTCCCAGCACAATTGTATTACGCGATTCTTCTGGCAACTTTTCTGCAGGAACTATAACCGCAAGCTTGAACGGTAATGCAACAACCGCAACTACTGCAGTAAACTTCTCTGGTTCATTAGCAGGTGAAGTAACTGGTCCTCAAACTAATACGGTCGTTACTAATGCGGTAAGCACAGATACTGCAAATGCTATCGTAAGACGTGATGCTTCAGGTAATTTCTCTACCAACAATATCTCTTTGGATGGCAACCTAATATTAGACGAATCTACCAGCTCAACCGTTGGCAACATAACAAAGGGCGCTAACTCATTTATACATAACTTTGGAACGAACAATACCTTTGTTGGTGAAAATTCAGGTAATTTTGTTATGACTGGTACTTCAAATTCCGTCTTTGGTAATGGAGCCTTGCCAGCTAACACAACCGGTACGGGTAACATAGCAGTAGGTTATCAATCGTTAAATGCGAATACAACAGGTAGCGGTAACACAGCATCAGGATTCCGAGCGCTTTCTTTAATCACCACAGGAACAAACAATGTAGCTTTCGGTTCATTAGCAGGCTCAGCGTTAACAAGTGCAAATAGCAGCAACATTGATATTAGCAACATAGGGACTTCGGGTGATAATGGAGTAATCAGAATTGGAACAGCTGGTACACACACCACTAACTTCCAAGCAGGTATTTATAATGTTACTCCAGGCGCCACTGGTGTTCCTGTCTTTATATCAAGCACGGGGCAATTAGGTACCGTTGGCGTTGGCGCAAATTATTCTGCTATTGCACCGACTGCTGCAACTGACAATAATGGTATAATTATTAACAATGCCACAAGTCAAATCAATTTAGAGTTTGCTGATGCAACACACAACGGTATTGTATCGACTGCAGCCCAATCATTCACCGGTACAAAAACTTTCCTTACCGCAGTAAATACCCCAATCATCACCAGTGTTAGTGGAGGCGTAATCACCATTGCATCAGGAGCGTCGCAGTATCCTATAGGTACTGGTGCGTTGGTTGCAGTTACTTCAGGCACCGATTTAATCGCTATCGGTACTAATGCGCTTGCAGCTGACACAAGTGGTTCTCGCAATATAGGCATCGGATCAAATGCATTATCTACCATAACGACCAGCAATGATTCTACTGCAATTGGCTTTAGTGCATTGAAATTTAATACTGCCTCACAACTTACTGCAGTTGGTTCTGGTGCATTGCAAGCAAACACAACTGGCGCTGGCAACGTGGCTCTTGGTTGTCAATCATTAAATGCAAATACCAGCGGTTCTTTTAACACTGCAGTTGGATTCCAATCACTTGACCTCAACACAACGGGAACTAACAATAGCGCATTTGGTTACCAAGCATTATTGAATAATACTGGATTTGATAATACGGCAGTTGGTGTCAATGCGTTAATAAACAATACATCTGGTACTGACAACACCGCAATGGGTATTAATGCATTAAATGCCAACACAACAAGTTCTAAGCTCACTGCAGTTGGTTCTGGCGCATTGCAATCTAATTCATCTGGCGCACAGAACGTTGCAGTTGGTTATCAAGCATTAAATGCGAATACAACAGCCAGCGGCAATACCGCAATTGGGTGGGAAGCACTAACTCTTGTCACCACAGGAACTAACAATACCGCACTTGGTTCAAGTGCAGGCGCAAATCTTACCGTTGCAAATAGCAGCAACATTGACATTGGTAACACAGGGATTGTTGGTGATAATGGAGTAATCAGAATTGGAACGACTGGTACACATACCACTAACTTCCAAGCAGGTATTTATAATATTAATCCAGGAACTAGTCTTCCTGTAGTGATATCAAGCACAGGACAACTAGGTACTGGTACCGGAGAAGGCACAAATTATACTGCAATTGCACCGACTGCTGCAACCGACAATAATGGTATAATTATTGATAATGCTACAAGTGAAATCAATTTAGAATTTGCTGATGCAACACACAACGGTATTGTATCGACAGTTGCTCAAACATTTACCGGTACAAAAACTTTTGCTACCGCAGTAAATACCCCGATCATCACCAGTGTTAGCGGGGGTGTAATCACCATTGCATCAGGAGCATCACAATATCCTATAGGCACTGGTGCGTTAGCTGCAGGACCATCAGGTACTGATTTAATTGCTATGGGGACCAATGCTCTTGCGGCTAATACAAGTGGTTCTCGCAATATAGGAATTGGATCGAATGCGTTATCTACCATAACAACTAATAACGATTCTACCGCAGTTGGCTTTAACGCACTGAAACTTAATACTGCCTCGCAACTTACCGCGTTTGGTTCTGGTGCATTGCAAGGTAATACATCTGGTACTGGAAGCGTTGCAGTTGGATATCAAGCATTACAAGCAAACACAACAGGTTTCTTTAATACCGCAGTAGGATATCAAGCACTAGATTTGAATACAACAGGAACTTCCAATACCGCGACAGGCTATAAGGCGCTACTAAGTAATACAACAGGTACTGACAATACCGCATTAGGTGTTGGTGCTTTACAAAATAATACAACAGGCACCGATAATGTTGCAATTGGAGTTAATGCGCTTACAACAAACACCACAGATTCCCAACTTGTTGCAATTGGCTCTGGAGCATTACAGAATTATAATAATACGCTTGGTCAGCATGTAGCTATTGGTTATATGGCATTACATGCAAATAATACGGGTGGTGGTAGCCGTGGTGGAGTTGCAATTGGTTGGAAAGCTCTACAGTCAGATATTTCTTCCTCTGGTGATAATACCGCTGTTGGATCTTCTACTTTACAAGCTAGCACTACAGGTCATGATAATACTGCAGTTGGTAATTTTGCTATGTTCAGTAATACAACAGGTAGTAATAATACCGGAATAGGTTCATCAACATTATTCAACACAACAGGTAACCAAAATACCGCTGTAGGTTCTCTTGCATCAACAGCAAGTACGACAGGTTCTGACAATACCTCTGTTGGATATTTTGCACTTGGAAACAATACAGCCTCTCAACTTACCGCAGTCGGTTCTGGTGCGTTGCAAGGTAATACATCTGGTACTGGAAACGTTGCAGTTGGTTATAATGCATTGGTAGGAAATACAACCGGTAATAATAATACCGCAGTTGGTTATCAGGCATTGATAGAAAATACAACCGGTAATAATAATACCGCAGTCGGATATAATGCATTAGATCTCAACACAACAGGAACTAACAATAGTGCATTTGGTTATCAAGCACTGATGAACAATACCACCGGTTTTGACAATACCGCATCGGGCTTTGGTGCATTACAAAACAACGCAACGGGAACTGACAATACCGCAATGGGTATTAATGCATTGAATGTCAACACAGCAACTTCTCAACTTACTGCTATTGGGTCTGGCGCATTGCAAAATAACACAACCGGCGTTGGAAATACCGCAACAGGATATCAAGCGCTTAATACCAACAGGGTAGGTAATCGTAATACCGCAGATGGATACCAAACACTATTCCTCAATGATGAAACCGTTGGTACAGGTGTAGGAAATGATAACGTTGGCGTTGGTTATCAGGCACTGTTCAATAACGTAGCTGGTTTTTCAAACACCGCAGTAGGATCCCTAGCACTATTCAATAACACAACTGGCTTTCAAAATTCAGCAAATGGTAACACCGCTATGAACGGCAATACAACAGGCTTTAACAACACCGCACATGGTTATCAATCATTGTTCACTAATGCAACAGGCACTGACAATACCGCATTTGGCTTTAATACGCTAAAAGTCAGCACAGTCTCTCAACTTACCGCTGTAGGTTCTGGGGCTCTCGCAGCAAATACAACAGGTACTGGAAACGTTGCAGTTGGTTATCAAGCATTGACAACGAATACAACTGGTATTCAAAATACCGCAGTAGGATATCAGGCGCTCGACCTCACCACAACAGGAACTAACAATAGCGCATTTGGTTATCAAGCCTTGATGAGCAATACCACCGGCTTTGACAATACCGCATCAGGCGTTGGTGCGTTACTACACAACACATCTGGTACTGATAACACCGCAATGGGTATCAATGCATTAAATACCAACACAACCACATCTAAATTAACTGCAATTGGCTCTGGCGCATTGCAATCTAATACATCTGGTACACAAAATACTGCAGTTGGTTATCAATCATTGCAGGCTAACACAACTGGAACTAATTCTACCGCTGTTGGTTATCAATCATTATTCGCAGCAACAGGCGCTAATAATACCGCCATTGGTAATATCGCTGGAACTGCAATCACATCTGGCACGCAAAATACTGCATTGGGAAGCGGTGCATTAAAAGCAATTACAACCGTCGGTGATAATGTTGCAATCGGATATAATGCATTAACCGTAAGCACCGCTGCACAAAATACCGCAGTTGGTTCTCAAGCATTAGCTTCCAATACCACTGGAACACAAAATACCGCAGTCGGATATCAAACATTAGATCTCAACACAACTGGCACCAACAACAGCGCATTTGGTTATCAAGCCTTGTTGAATAATACTGGATTTGATAACACTGCCATTGGTGTAAATGCGTTACTACACAACACATCTGGTACTGACAACACCGCAATGGGTATTAATGCATTAAATGCCAACATAACAATCTCTGGACTTACCGCCGTTGGTTCTGGTGCGTTGCAAGCTAATACAACAGGCACCACCAGTGTTGCAGTTGGATATCAAGCCTTAGCTTTAAATCAAATTGGATCTAATAATACCGCTGTTGGATATCAAGCAGGACATGGTGGTTCTTTCGGGTCAGACAATACCGCTATTGGTTACCAAACTCTTCTCAGTAGTACAAGCAGTAGTAGAGGCACCGCAGTTGGCTCAGGAGCATTACAAAATAACACAACAGGCAGCGATAACGTTGCCGTTGGTTATCAATCATTAAACGTTAACACAACAGGTACTAATAACGTTGCAGTTGGCTTTAATGCGCTTTTAAATAATAATGACACACAATTGGTGGCAATTGGATCTGGCGCTATGCAAAATTATACCGTAAGCGGATTCGGAGCTGGAAATGCTCAGAGTGTAGCCGTTGGTTATAATGCATTGAGCTTAAATGTATCAGGTAGTAACAATACAGCAGTCGGCTGGGAAGCACTCGCCAATGATGTAACTACCTCTAATGGTGACAATACAGCGGTTGGCGCAAGTTCATTAACTAATAATACGACTGGAACTGGTAATACAGCTCTTGGAGCGTTCTCATTACAAGCTAATTCAATCGGCTATTGATAACACCGCTGTTGGAACAAATGCACTTTTCAACAATAACGCAAATTTTAATACAGCTGTTGGGAACAGTGCATTAAACGCCAATACATCAGGAGAATGGAATACTGCGGTTGGAACGTTTGCACTTAATGACAACATATCAGGAACTGCCAATACAGCAGTAGGATTTGAATCATTGTCCAACAACACAACAGGTGCACAAAATGCCGCAACTGGTTATCTAGCATCAACCGCAAATACAACGGGCGGTAACAATACGGCACATGGTTATCAAGCATTGCTTACTAATATCATAGGTTCTGACAATACCGCAATCGGCTTTGATACACTTTTAACGTGCACAAATGTCTCTCAACTTACCGCAGTCGGTTCACAAGCATTAAAAGCGAACACAACGGGTACTGGAAACGTTGCTGTTGGTTATCTAGCCTTAACCGCAAATACAACAGGCTTTAATAATACCGCAGTAGGTTATCAGGCACTTGACCTCACCACAACTGGAACTAATAATAGCGCATTTGGCTATCAATCATTATTGAATAATACTGGATTTAATAACACTGCTGTTGGTTCTGGAGCATTGACAGCGAATACAGCGGGTAGTGGAAACACTGCAACTGGTTTTCAAGCATTGGCAGCGAATACAACAGCCACTAACAATACAGCTTACGGTTCTGGAGCATTATCAACTACTTCAACTAGCGGTCAAAATGTCGCAATTGGTGCTAATGCGCTGAGGGTCAGCACAGCCGTACAACTCGTCGCTGTGGGTACCGCTTCACTAGGATCAAATACAACGGGTGCTGGCAAAATGTTGGAGTTGGTCATGCGGTATTGAACGTAAATACAACAGGCAGTACCAATACGGCAGTTGGTTATGAAGCATTGCTACCCAATACAACCGGTAGTAGCAATACAGCAGTTGGTTCTGAAGCATTACAAAACCTCGCAACAGGAACTAACAATATCGCACTTGGTTCAAGTGCAGGCATAAGTCTTACCCTTGCAAATAGCAACAACATTGATATTGGTAATACCGGAACTGCTGGTGATAGTGGTGCAATCAAAATTGGAGCAGGTGGCACGCAAACAACCTGCTTTATAGCCGGAATTAATGGTGTAACTATCAGCCCTGCTGGCTCAGCAGTGTTTGTTAATTCAAACGGTCAACTTGGCACCGTCAATTCATCAATCAGATACAAAGAAAATGTAGCAAATATCAGTGAAGAATCATCACCAATTCTTGATCTTCGTCCCGTATCATTCAGTTACAAATCAGATGAAACACACACAAAACAGTTCGGTTTAATTGCTGAAGAAGTTTATGATGTATTTCCTGCCCTTGTATTACGCGGTGCAGATGGTCAAATAGAGACGGTTAAATATCATGAACTTGCTACGCTGCTTTTAAATGAATTGATTAAACAGCATGCAGTCATAGAAAAACAAAGCAATGAACTGAAAGAACTGAAAGAAGAAATGAATGCTCGTTTGGCGCCATTGGAAGCTCAAGCTTAAAAAACAAACCTCGTATCAATTTAAAAAAAAGCTCCACTCTTTTGTGGGGCTTTTTTATCGTTGAACAAAAAAAGTATCTTTATAGCAATATTCACTAAGTTCTACACACCTGTTCGTTGGGCCTATCCTTCGACCCAGCCTTCGTTAAAACTTCGGCGGGCACGGCAGGCTGAGGCCATGGTCCGACGTAGCCTTGGCGTAGGCGGATCAGGACGAACGGCCCTGGGTGCATTTCTTAGTGAGTCCCGCTATAAATCTTTAATCTCGTCACGAATCCGTTCACGACTCGTCCACAGGAAATAGCTTTTTGTAATCGATGATTGTATCCCAAAATAATACCAAAATACACCAATAAGAAACAAACGTAGCACCGGTACATCCATATAAGCCAAAGTGTGGAATCAAAATACAGTTAAGCGCACCATTCAACGCCGCAGGAATGCAAAATACCAAAGCCAAAAAACAGTTTTTTTTATGAAATTGAATGAAGCTCGATGCAAAATAACTACCCAATAAAAAAACGTAACTCATAAGTAAGGGCCATATATAATCGATAGCAGGGTGATACACAATGGGTAAGAGCCACATAAGCAGTGGGGTACAACTTATGTATGCGCATATAATAATTAAGGCAACACTTATCATTGCAACGTACATAAGCATCTGATTACGTCGTTCAACAACAAGCAATGCTTCTGGATTTTGTGCATAACTTGTTAAAATATACGGCAAATATGATGCTGACCATGGAAGTAAGATAAGCACCTGAAACAGTTGTGCAAATGCATCGGTGATAGCATAAATGCCGACATCATGAAGCGTTCCATATCGCGCCAAAAACCAACGATTGCCTGATGCAAGTAACCATGCAAAAATCATTCCCGGAATAAACGGTACTCCATATTTAATATAATCGATCATTTTTTTTACACGCGTCGTACAAGATAAAGCCTTATGATAGTCTCCTGCATAATAACAATAAATGCCAAAGCATGCCGCAACGCCAGAACCCACGCACTGAGCAGCCAAAACACCAACAATGCCACCATGTAATTTCAATACAAATAAAAGTGAACAACTAATAGTGATCAACGCAACACTGATTTGCAAACAGATGAGCACGCTCACTTTCCGTTCATAACCAAGCAACTGATACAGTAATTCAACAAAAAAATATATACCCATTTGTGCAAGCGAAAGCATTACAAGATGATCATTCAATGGGGCGTGCCAAAAATATTGTTGCAATGGTATACGAATGGCATAGAGGACTACACATAAGGGAGCACAAAAAAATAGATATGCGATGATAATGTCATTCACCAGCTGTTGTCGATTACTACCTGCACAATGAAAATATTCTAACGTAAGCACTTGTCGCAAACCCAATCCAATAATTGGCGCACCTATTGCAACACAGCTATTGATAAGGGCTAATACGCCATATTCTTCCGGTGAAATGGTACGTAAAATAATTGGTGCAAGAAACAAGGTGATAGCGCGTAAAAATATCGCACCACAAGAATAGGTAAAAAAATCTTTAATAACAGACGAGTGATATATGGTACGGGCAAGCATGAGCCATTTTTGTACGTAGTGCGCTGGTTGCCTGATATCCATGATACCCTTCCAAGAAGATGAGATTTCTTCTTGTTATACCACCTCTTTAAATAAATTAATAAGTTTTTGTAAGGGGCCAACACCTGAAGGATAACTTTTCTCCAAGTAGACTACTTGTTCTTCAGCCAGCATAACTGGAGTTTTTTTATGATGATCAACCGTATTAACCAAGTCAGGACTTGTTTGCGCAAATATCAACTGAGCCTTGGTCAAAAAATCATCTTCATCCTTAACCTTATGTGCAGCAAGACCGTGCAATATGCATGATCCATCGAATTCACAAATATGATTTACATTAACATTATATTCTAAATAGAAACGTACTAACTCAGAAGAAAATTTGGGGTCTATTAAGTGCCATAAAACATTGTGCCCATTACCGTTTACTTGATTTACATCAATGCCCTTGTCAATAAATAGCTGTGCTATTGCTATGGTTGGCGCATCAAAAAAAATAGGGCCAATAAAAAAATGTTCATGTGCACAATCTGCACCATGCTCAAACAATGCTTTTACCAATGATTCGGCTTTCATAAGAAGCGCTTTATGCAATAATGATTCGCCCATAAATATTATGTTAGGATTTGCTCCAGCGCGTACCAGTTGCGTAGCCTGATCAAACAGATGACTTGAATCTTGATCCGGTTTAATAGTATTAATAATTTTTTCTAACGATTTATTTTTCTTTAGATAGTCTTTATCTTTATGTGGCAACTTATCTTTTGAAATATCAACTAAAACACTCGCTTGCCCATGCTCTTCCATGCTTTGTATGAGAATAATGTTCACTAGCATCAACACGTTAATCATCACAATTAATTTTTTCATATGTGTATCTCGTTATAAATAAGAGGTTCTTCGCTCTTCGTCTATACGTTTATTTTGTTTGCGTAAGTTCTTGCCCAGTTTTGCCACCATACGCTCTACAGAAAGCAATCAGCCTTCTGAATGGTTGCTTGTAGCAAGGATTGTTATTATAAAATTCCATTTCTATTTTCTTCTCCATCAGATCAGTTGGGGTTCTATCTCTTTCATCTAATGTGTTCACCATATCAGGAATTGTTTTTATTAATAATACACCTTTTTTAAAGAAATCATTACTATTGTTTATATATCTAACACTAGGACTAGCCAATGCGTGTAATATGCATGTTTTATCTGAAGAATTGATGTAGCGTGTATCAACCTTATGCTCAATATAAAATTGTATAAGTTCAAGCGGTAGTCTATGCACATACCATAACACATTATTGCCTTGCTTATCTTTCGCATTAAGTTCTGCTCCTTTTTTAAAGAACAAGTCAGCAATATACACGGTTGGTGCATTGAAAAAAAGAGGTCCTTTGTTGGGATTTATTTGATTTGGATCTGCATTGCATTCAAGTAATAATTTGATTAATTCAGTATCTTTTTTCAGCAATGCCTTATGTAACAAAGAAAAATTTGAATATTGTACCTCAATAGTTTTACTATATTTCATATGCATACCAACGTTAGCATCTGCTCCACTATAGAGCAATATCAAAACACCAGGACGCTTAGCCTTATAGCTAATCGGCGATATAGTACCCGTTATCTCTTCCAATGCTTTATTTTTACTTCCAATCGAATATCGTTTATACAATTCACCAATAATCATTGTGGTTAATAGCGTATTAAAACGTTTGCACGACAACTTAAGCGCTACACATTGCTTCATAAACATAGTGAAAGTCTGTTCTTCTTTGATCTCTTGTATATCGCAATATGAAAAAATATGTATACATATTTCATCGGGCAAATACGATATTAATTGATTTTGATTGTATTCTTGCGCAAGCAATGCTAATTGAAGATGAGGTGATTGCATACCATGAATAGAGGAACTCGTAAGAACAACTGCCCATACCCACAAATATTTAAAGATACAAGTTATTATTTTCATCTGCATCTCCATGGTACCTATATGCGTATAATACCACCACAAAAGCCCCTGTACTAGGAGCTTGCATAGAGAGACTGGTAAAAGTCAATAAAACTACTTATTCAAACGATTATACAAAAAAATATTTACGAAAATGTTTAAGCTCTGCAATAGATTCATGAATATCCTGCAGCGCACGATGGGTATCTTTTTTTTCAAACTTTACATGAGGATCATCCGGATACCAATGCGCTACCAATTCCTTGATACTTGTCACATCGATAATGCGATAATGAAGACACCGCAAAATGTGGGGCATGTATTCATGTAAAAATATACGATCCTGCCATACTGAATTACCTGCAAGTAATGCGGTACCAGGTGAACAATATTTTTTAATAAAATTCACTATTTGCTCTTCTGCTTGTTCAGTTGTAATTGATGACATGCGTACTCGCTCAATCAATCCTGATTGCGTATGTTGCTTTTTTGGCCACGCTTCCATGGCCGCAAGTAGAGCTTCTGACTGATGAATAACAAGCGATGGACCTTCTGCTATCATGTTCAGATTGGCATCTGTAATGATGCATGCAATCTCTAAAATCACATCTTTTTTTACCTCTAACCCGGTCATTTCCAGGTCGATCCACACTAAATTATTATCTGTATGCATACAAATTCACCATGCTATAGGGTTAAAATTTTTTTAATCAATAGTAATCTCCACTTCGTAAGTCTTCCAAAGTAAAGTCCTCTTCTATGTCTAATGCTAAACATTTTTCACGATTGCGACAATAACCTGTTTTAGGACTCAACCACTTATATTGTTCTTTTCTCCATGCGATCTCTTCTGTACGATTTTCTTTCTCAATACGTTTTTTTATTGACTCTTCTAAACTCCGAATAAATGGCAACAACTTACGAGCATCAATAGATTCAAAATGATTATCCAGTATATTGCTCTACGTCTTCTTGCGCACATGTTTTTAATTCTTTAAAGACCGCATTACGTTTTTTGACTAATTCTTTAAAATAGTTATCTTGTACATCAGAACTATCTAATCTTTTGCCTAATTCTATAAGCTATAAATTTTTGACTACCAACTATCTCAAAGGATAATGGTGTAAAATCAAAAATATTCCTGCTCTTATTATATTCTGGTTGTAACAATTCCAAAAGTACCGAGCGTATACAAATTTCTTGCCACTCTTGCTTACCTTCTTTACTGATTTCAATTACTTCTTCCATTGCTCCCATAAAACCAATCTGCGCGACCAAAATTAATAACATGTATATTCTATATTTACTTTTCACATCAATCCTTTACTCTAAAAGCGTTTTCTTAATGTAACTATTACCTATCTTCCTTTTTTAGGAATCATCGTATGCAAAGGCAAAAAGTTCGTGTTGGTGTATTTATGGGCGGTAAATCAATTGAACGGGAAGTCTCATTCAATTCAGGTAGAACTATTTGCGATCATTTGGATGCCGCATATTATGATGTAATTCCAATTTTTCAAACAAATCATAACACATTATTTATATTACCTTTACGTTTCTTGCATCGTGGAAAAATTAGTGATTTTGAACATAAACTTACCACACAAGCAAAATCAATAGAATGGGATACATTACCTGAAATAATCGACTTCGTCTATATCGCCACGCATGGAAATTATGCAGAAGATGGCACATTACAAGGTTTTTTTGAAGTGCTTGGTATTCCCTATCTTGGATCAGGCATTTTAGCAAGCGCACTTTCCATGAATAAAATTATACAAAAAAATATTCTGAGTGCGCATGGTATTGAAGTCCCGCGAGCGATAGTACTAACACCAATACAGATTGATAACTTTGATCTACCTACCATTCTTGCACAACTTGAAGCCCAACACATCGCATTTCCTTGCGTGGTAAAGCCATATAAAGAAGGATCAAGTTTGGGTGTACAAGTTATCTTTAAAGCCGAAGACATCTATGGCGCTGTGGTGCATGCATACTCTGTTGATCCACATAAAAAACAATCGGTTTTAATTGAAGAAAAAATTGAAGGTATGGAATTTTCATGCATTACCATCACTGATTATAAAACCAACACACTACTTTCTTTACCTCCTACAGAAATTATTCTTGAACAAGGCACACACTTTTTTGATTATGAACAAAAATATATGCCCGGCAAAGGACACAAGCGTACACCACCACGCTGCAGTGAACAGCTAATCAAACGCATACAAGACACATGCAAACATGCAATGCGCGTACTCGATATTACCAATATTTCCCGCATAGACGGCTTTGTCACCCATGACGAACGCATTGTAATTATCGATCCCAATACGTTGTCTGGCATGGGGCCTTCAAGTTTTTTATTCCGTGAAGCGGCAGAAATTGGTATGAGTCATACACGTACCATTAATCATTTGATTGAAACCGAATTATATCAAAACAATACTTTACAAAAAATAGAACAAGAAACAGATCATATGCAGACTACTATGAACCAAAAAAAGATACGTGTTGCAATAGTAATGGGTGGCGCATCAAATGAAAAAGAAATCTCTCTTGAATCTGGCAGAAACATCACCTATAAACTTTCACCACACACCTATGAAGCTCTACCTATTTTTGTAGATAGTAGTATGAAACTATTTCATATTACTCAGTCATTATTAGTGCGCAGCTCAACGCAAGAAATCACATCACTCCTTACTCCTGAAATGCACATACGTTGGCATGATTTACCAGCACTTGCTGATTTTGTTTTTATTGCGCTACATGGTGGACATGGAGAAAATGGTGCTGTGCAAGGCACCTTAGAAATGCTTGAGTTACCCTACAATGGCTCATCAGTATTAACAAGCGCGCTGTGCATGGATAAATATAAAACCACACAGTTTCTCAAACAGCAGGGATTTGACGTACCACAAGGGTGCACTGTATCGCATGAACAATGGCATACCAATCAAGCAAAGATACGGGAAGATATTCTCCAATCATTTGCATTCCCCCTTATTGTTAAACCACACAATGATGGATGCAGCGTGATGGTCGCAAAGGCCCATAATCAAGACATGCTTAGTGCTGCAATAGATGACATACTCAACAATAGTGATTCTTGCGCGCTTGTAGAAGAATGCATTGTTGGCATGGAACTGACTGTTGGAGTGATTGGTAATGACAATCCACAAGCACTACCACCAAGTCAAGCGGTGGCAAGTGATGGTATTCTTTCCATCACCGAAAAATTTTTACCGGGAGCTGGTGAAAATCAAACTCCTGCACCATTACCGGATGACACGCTACGCTTTGTACAAAAAATTATGGAAGAGGTTTATACGGCATTACAATGTCGCGGATATGCACGCATCGATTGTTTTTATCAAACGGCAGAGCAAAGTGCTACCGGATCAGAACGTGTTGTTATCTTGGAAATTAATACATTGCCGGGCATGACTCCTGCAACCTGTATATTTCATCAAGCAGCAGAATTGGGAATTAAGCCTATGGAGTTTATTGATAAAATTATTCAATTGGGCATGGAAGAACATGGAAAAACTACACAAGTATCAGCCGTCGCTAAAGCTATGGCTGACACGGCCAGCAATAAAACAATTTTTACAACCTTGGAAAAATAAAAAACATAATAGAAACGTAACTGAGCGCTGCAGATATACCGTTGCTCAACCAAACAATTTCAATAATCCTACGCAAAGGAAATTCTGAACGTATATGCATCAATAAAAGAAAAATCGATTGTAATACCGCATAGACACACGCAAGATACAAACATGCCAACAATATATCGTCAGATTTTGATGTTTCAGAAACTTCACTTGGCGCATAATTGGCAGTCACATGATTAAGCAATAGACTGATTGCAATAACTACATAGGTTATAAATGCAAAAAAATGAGCGCTAAATGAAAGCATAATTGCCCGAGAGGTTCCCATACGCAAAAACGCGTGCAATAAAATGCTGAGCATGAAACTATTAATCATGATATGGAACCAGTCAAGCGTGATGCTAAAAAGCCATGTGGAAAGTAAAAAATCAGAAATTATTGGTAGTAATTGCACGGTAATTCCCTTGATATAATTGGTCACTTATCAATAAGTATGAGTGGTTTGTTCAATTATCGCAAGAGTATTTCTGAGAGCATCATATTGTTGAAAGAATGCGACCAAAATATTTTCAATTAATCCAAAAGTTCATTGTGATTCTTGCTCATACCACCCAAAATCTATATCCTAAAATCATAACCTAAAAGGATCCATAGCATGCTACGCAAATTACCTCTCGATCTAAGTACATTTTCTGAATTACGACTTTCCAATTATGTATACGTTGATAAAACAGAATATATGTACCGCATGCTTCAGAGTAGACGATTCTTTCTTTCACGCCCACGTCGGTTTGGCAAATCACTGCTGGTTTCAACGCTTAAGGAAATCCTTAGTGGCAATAAAGATCTATTCAATGATTTATGGATTTCCCGAAGTGATTATCAATGGAAAGAACATGGCGTAATCAACTTAGATTTTTCATTATTAAGAGCAGATGATGCAGCAACTTTCAAAAACAGGTTATACCTCGCGCTTCTTGACGTTGCTGCAAATTACGATATTAGCATTTCCGGTGAACTTAATGCACCCGATTTAGCACTTCAAACCCTTGTTAAAGCTCTTCACAATCGTTTTGGGCGAGTAGCTGTTCTTGTAGATAATTATGATAGCCCCATTGTACGAACACTTAAAAACCCTCAATGTGCTGAAAAAATTAATGATGAAATCCAACAATTTTTCGCTATTATAAAAAGTTTGGATGCAGAGATTAATTTTACTTTTGTTACTGGTGTACGGTCACTGATAAAATCTCCATTCTTTGCAGGTATGAATAACCTACAAATTTTAAGTCTCGATCAACGATATGATGCCATTTGTGGTTATACTGATCAAGAGATTGATCAGTATTTTGGTGAATATATCACTGCATGGGCGCATAAAGAGAACGTATCATATAACACAATACGTAGTCAAATAAAAACATGGTATAACGGATATCATTTCGGTGAAGAAACTGTTTCGATATACAATCCTTTTTCAGTAATGAATGCATTTAAAATGCAAACGTTTGAAAATTTTTTATTTAAACCAGAATCGCTAACCGTTTTTGAAAAAGCACTGGAAAAACAATATTCCACATCCGATCTTGAAAGGTCACACATCACGCAAAATTCATTAGAAATTTTTGATATCCAATCTACACCATTACTAACATTACTGTTTCAGACAGGTTATTTGACTATCAAAGATTATAATGAGGAACGCAGATTATATACCCTTGATTACCCTAATCATGAAGCGCGCATTGCAGCAAATCAATTAATGTCATGTGAGAACTAAACACGCCGCTCTTTTATTTCACCTTAAACTCACCTTCAAAAACAAACTCCTCAATTTTTTTTCGATCAGACAGTTCCTCTCTTTGCTGTAGCGCTTCCGGCAATACATTAAGCGGACCAGGCTTGCCTACCGCGATCATTGCTTCTACCGTGTGATCAGCAGGAACGTTGAGCGCTGTTTTTGCACGATCATAATCAAACCCTTCCATGCCATGCACAACCAAACCTTGTGAATATCCTTGCAATGCTAAATTTTCCCATGCAGCGCCCGTATCAAATGAATGTGTGCGTGATGGTTTATTATTAAGCGCAAAATTATCAGCAGATACCGCAACAATTAACACCGCCGCATTTTTACACCAAGATTTATTAAAATCGCCCAGAAGATTAAAGAAAATATCCCAATGTTTTCCATCACGCTTTGCATAAATAAAACGCCATGGTTGATTGTCAAATGAAGATGGCGCCCAACGTGCTGCTTCAAATAAAGACATAAGCTCTTCATCGCTTAAAATCTCACCTGACATGGCGCGTGGTGACCAACGATTGAGTATAAGATCAAGTATTTTATGCTCTGCTATGCGCTTTTTCATGCTATCGCTACCTTTATTTTTTTACCTAAACGATTATTATTTTACATAAACAATTATGCGATCAACGCTTCTACTCTATCTTTTTTTGTAAATTGTCTCACAATATAGTATTTTTCTCTTGTAGTCTAATCTTGTTTTATGTCCAAAGTCATAAAAAAAAATCATATACTTTTAATTTTTTATAAAAAAGGAAAATTCATAATGAAATATCCACTGTTCTCTGCTCTTGTTTTTTTAAATATAGTTATCGCAACAAACGCCATGGAAAAAGATCCAAGAAACGCTAACGATTCTCGCAGAGACAAAATGATTAAAGTTCGTAGTAACTCATCTCCATTACCAGTCCCACGCTTAACTCAAAACAATATGAGTTTAGAAACATTAGAACAACCAGGAGTGGAAACACCGCACAAAAGACCATCACCTAATACTGAAAAAGCGCTAGAAGAATACGATAAAAAGAATGCACTTCCATCGCCCAGACCAGGATCACCTAAATCTTCTCCTCGACTCAGTAGTCCTAGAGTTATGAGCCCTAGAACTATGATCCGGTCCCTAACGACAAATACCTATCCCGAAGACGTACTCACAAAAGCACTTAGCAATAGTAAGATAATACTCGCAGCAAAAGAAAATAAATAATCTTAATTCACCGGATTTGGTGTGAAAAATATAGAACAAAGATAGCGCTTTGTGTTGATCGTTTGAAATAAGGCAACAATGTGATTCATAGTATCACCCTTGAGGTATATTTTACGCGAGTGCACATTTTTTATCATATGCACTGGAGGCTTTGCAGGACCAAGTATTTGTATATCTAAAGCTTTCTGCGCTCGCATTTGCCACAAATCATGGACAAACATCTGCGCTTCACGTTCAATAGTTGTTTCACACCCATACTTAAGTTCAATTTCAACAAGACGTTTACATGGTGGATAACCGACCACTGCTCGCGACTCAAGCGCATCTGCAAAATAAGATAAATAATCTATCTCATTAAGGTAGGCAAATATTTCATGATTTTGCATTGACTGCACGATCACTAAGCTATCGGCACATTGACGTCCTGCACGCCCAGCAACCTGAATAAGTTGCTGCAAAGCGGTTTCTGCCGCATTAAATATAGGGAAATTCAAATTCAAATCTGCCCATAAAATACCCACCAATGTCACTTTAGGGAAATCATATCCCTTGGTGATTGTTTGTGTGCCGATCAAAATATCAATATCACCCACATACATACGGTCAATGGTATCTTGCCATTGCTTCTTTTTGCTTGTGGTGTCCATATCAGCACGTGCAATAGATGCATGCGGGAACATTTTTTGCAAAATCGTTACCACTTGTTGCGTGCCAATACCTTTTTTTAAGAACTCAGACTCATCGACTTTACACTGAGGGCATGTACGTGGCTGTTGCAAGATATATGCGCAGTAATGACACGTAAGCATGCCATTATCATGCAACGTTAAACTCACTGAACAGGTGGGACAAGAAAAGATAAAACTACATGGTTTGCATTGCACAAAAAAACTATAGCCACGACGATTCAAAAAAATAATAGTCTGCTCTTTTTTGGCGATACGATCAGTAATAGCCGCATACAGCATATCTGATATCCAAAAATTTTTACGCTGTTTTTTATCTGATAACAAAACTGTTTTAACCACCGGAAAAGATCCGCCAAAACGTTTTTTTAATTGAAAAAAATGCCACCCTTTTGTTTTAACATTATGCAATGTTTGTATTGATGGTGTAGCAGAACCGAGCACAATGGGAATATTATAAAGTTGTGCGCGCCAAATAGCCGCTTCTTTGCTGTTAATTTTTGGATGTTTTTTTTCTTGATAACCAACTTCATGTTCTTCATCGACAATAATTAATCCTAAGTTTGTCATAGGCAAAAATATCGGTAAATGCACACCAATAATGACAATAGGTTGACTCATTAATACCGATTGCCATAATAATTTTTTTTCTTTTGCCGTGCTTGCCGAGTGAAAACTATAGAGCGATATAGTAGTTGGAAGTTCTTTGCGTAATCGATGCGCAAAAGCTACTGCCAGCGTAACTTCCGGTAATAAGAGCAATACACTTTTTCCGCATTGAATTGCATGTTCTATGATGCGTTTATATACTTCTGTTTTTCCTGATCCAGTTACGCCATGCAATACGGTAGGGGTATACGTAGCATTTTGAATATGCGGAAATAAAAAATCAGAAACTTTTTGTTGTTCATCAGTTAAACATACCTGAGCTTTATCTGAAGTGTTCTTTTTTTGCGCATATCCAGAAGATATAGTTGCTACTTCTTTTTCATTTTGATGCAAAAATTGGCGGATGCGTTTTAAAAAATAGAGTGATTCAAGTTGATAGTACTGAGCAAGTTGCTCAATAAAAATAAAATACGTGCTATCCGCTGGAAAAGTTTCTAGCGCATGCGCAGCTCTCACTGCAAACGCTACATTCGGTTTTTCGGCGTAAACGTGCATAACAATCGCTTGCGCCATGCGCGCACGCACAGGAACGTGCACTATGCTCCCAATAACTGGTTTTTCAAGCCAATCTGATGGAACGCTATATAATAAATTGTCTTTAAAGCCATTGAGTAGGCGTACATTGATAAACATGCAATTAGTATACACTACAATTGTAAATCTAAAGATAATTTTGTACTCAAAACTCAAATGTATGTATCAAAAAAACTCTTTACTGAATAGTACAACCTCCCGACCCTTCAAACTCTTCTGGCTCTTGGGCACACGGAACAAGTTTCAAACGCTCTTTCAAATATGCGCGTACATGCGCAGGAAAACTGAAATATATCTTCGCATTCACTAACTCTTGCGAATCAGTATCTTGTATCTGCTCCCGTATCTGCTCAAATTTCTCTGGCAAAGCCATAGGTAAACCTTGTCCTGTGATAGTTGCCGTATGAGCACGATTAATAAAGTCTGCTTGTAGCGCTGTAGCGTTTTGGATAATCCATACAAGCGGATTATCTTGTGAAGTGCCTTGTAAATTTATGGATAACGACCATATTCTTGTACTAATATCTGATGCAGCCACCACTCTGTCGCTATCTATTGCTACTGACAAAATACCCCTACGTTTATTTGAGAAAGCACCCAGAGGTTTATCAACAAGGTCCTTTATGAAATTACCATTTCTATCCCATAGCCCTACGATTGTATCAGCTGCTCCAGTCACCATCCAATTACCATTTATTGCTACTGAGGTGATCAGACCCCCATATTTCTCAAGTGTATTTATGAGATTACCATCTCTATCCCATATCATCGTGGGACCCTTATATCTATATGATCCAGCCACTACCCGGTCACCATTTATTGCTACTGAAGTAATCTCCCCTTGATATTTCCCAAGTATCTTTATGAGATTACCATCTACGCTCCATAACTTTACAGGGTCATCATGTGATCCAGTCACTACTCTATTGCCATCTATTGCTACTTCCACGTCATTCATACCAAGACCTACAAGTCTTTGCATGAAATTACCATTTCTATCCCACATAATTGCAAAACCCGATGATCCAGCCATTATCCGGTCACCATTTATTGCTACTGAGCCAATCGGTGCGTATACTTCAAGTGAGGCTATCTGATTACCGTTTCTATCCCATATCTTTACGGTCTCATCCTTTGATCCCGTTACGATCCTGTCACCATTTATTGCCACTGAATTAATCTGATCAGTATGGCCTACAAGTGCAGCTATAGGATTACCATGTATATCCCATATTGTTCCAGTCCCTTTGCTTGACCCAGTCACCACTCTGTTACCATTTATCGCCACCGATCTGACATCGCTAGCTCCTGTAAGTTCAATTGGCTGCCGACCATCATGCAAACTAAGGAACATAAGGGCATCAGCCATCGCCAAGCGTTGAATTTTCTTTTGAAGATCAGGAATCAACTCTTTAAATTCCTGCAAAAACTCTTTTGATTCTGATCCTCCAAAAAACATTTCCCAGCTCCTCTTCATGCCATGCAACACAGCAGTCGAACCAACAATACCCATAATCATTGCTAAACTCAGGCCTATAATCCATTTATTTTGTAGTCTTACCATCTTTTTATCCTCTTTTTAGATTTGCAGTTAAACTATTTTACACTACGTAAAGTGTCTCACAGATTCACCAGTAGAATCCTCTACTTACCTTTAAAATATCAGATGAGTTATTCAGTTTGCAATAATTTTATGAAAAATAAAAAATCTATACTCAAAAACCCTTGATGGTCAAAATTTTTTAGCTGGAATGCCATATAATGTATGGTGGTTTTTGAGTGAAAAATTCAGAAAATTGAAGAGAATAGAAAAAGCGTAGCGCTCTTGATAAAAAAAGCCACAGATAAAGACCGCAGACAAATAAACCACAGATTAAAATCGAATCAAAGTATGAGCGAATATCTCATATTGTGCGTATTTTACCGTGAATAGTAACAACCATAGACGCATCATTGCGCGACTGCTGCAATGATACCAACTTTACCGCTTGCAACTGCTTGACTGTACGCAAGCGTTTAACCTCATTAAGCGCAGCTTCTGTGCTCGCGCATTGTGAAGAACTTTTAGGGTCAAGTATAGCCTTTGTCGGAACCATTCTCTTGTTAGGTAATTCTTGGAGCTTAACAAAAATACCATTCAATCGATGTTTTGATAGGACTTTTGTACTATTAATGAATGTATGGTATTCTAGGTTTAAGATATTAAAATACAGAGGTTGTATATAAACATATTTTCAAATGGAGAATTATATGGAGATTAGATCTAAAACATTTTTGTTATTATTTGCCTTTTCAGGCATATCTATGCTTTTATCACCAAGCATACAAGGGATGAAACCCTATAGGATTAAGCCCTATAAATCACAATTTGTTCCACCCAATAAAACAGCTAGAATAACGCTTATTAAGGGTCAAATTTTGGGAGTTGACGAAAAGCCTCATGAGATGATTGAGCGTGTTGTTAAAACTATTGCATTAGCAGAAACGGGATATTTAGCGCCAAGACAATTAATTTCTACTACCGAATTTATACATCAATTAGGACAACTTATGGATGAAGGAGCTATTGTTTTTAGTACACCAATTATGACTAATGCAGGTCGTTTCAATGAGCGTCCACTTTCGGCATGCGCGATGCCACCTATTGACTTCAAGGCTGATATACAGAAAATAAAGCAGATGGTTGATCAATATCACCAAGACGGTATGGGAACCGGTTATAATCTCTCTGACACGGAAAACCCTATAAACTTACTGAAATATCTAAATGAGATTGCCGTTCAAGGAGCTAATAGCAAAAAGGAGCAACGGCCTGTTGGAAATATGGCAATCCTTGATGTCAATTCTCCTTCAATTAAAGATTTCATAATGATTAAGGTTGGCGCGGATGATCGAAGCGAAGAGTGGAAATTTAATTTATCGGTAAATATTACTGATCAATTTATGGAAGCAGTAGAAAAAAATACAGATTTCGCTCTTAAAAATGGTGAAATGGTACAAGCTTGCGCATTATTTGAAAAGATGACCATTGCAGCTCATCAATGTGGAGATCCAGGCCTTATTTCCATGACTCGTCTCAACCAAGATAATCCAACGCCTTCAGTAGGAGAATATAGATCCACTGCTCCTTGTGCAGAGGTTGGTCTTGTACCAGGAGAGACCTGTGTATTTGGTTATATTAACTTAGCAAAATTTATTAGCAGAAAAAAAACGGCATCAATTGATTATGATCGATTGAAATCAACAGTATCCTTACTAACACGCTCATTAGATAATATTCTTGAAATCAGTATCCAACGATACTCAATTCCCCAAAGTAAGGCAATTATGCAAGCAAAACGGAAAATAGGTATTGGTATTTGTGGTTTTGCGGATATGCTTATTGAGCTTGGGATTTCATATAGTGATAGTAAAGCACGTGATCTTATACAAGACATTATGAATTTTATAAGTTATCACTCAAAAGAAGCGTCTTTTGAATTGGCACAAGACCGTGGTTCATTTGAAGCTATAGAAATGAGTAGATATATGGATGAATCATTTATTATGAATAAGTATGGATTACTAAATACGCCACATGTAGATGCTAGACAATGGAAAGAACTTGCACAAAGAATAAAGCGGACTAAGTATTTGCGTAATGCTACTCTCACCACATTACCTCCAACTGGCAGAAGTGCAAATGTAATCGCAGCATCTACAGGAATAGAGCCATTATTTACATTACATTCATCTCATGACGGAATTTATCCAGGCTTATTAAAATACTTGGAACAAAATAAACTTAAAAGCAGCAATGTTTTAAAATATATTCAAGAAACTGGTCGTTGTCCTAAAATGAGCGAATTGCCGAAAAATCTTTTTATCACTGCTACAGAGATATCTCCAGAAGATCATCTTGCTATGGTAATTTCTGCACAAAAAGCGATAGATGAGTCTATATCAAAAACTATTAATTTACCTGAAGATACTACACCAAAACAAATTGGAATTATATATAAACAAGCTCATGCAGCTGGACTTAAAGGTATTACGGTATTTCGTAATAATTCACGATCATTTCAACCAAAAGAACTGTCTATAACAAAACCGAACCAACAAGTCGGAAGAGAGTAGCTAACCTACAAAATACAAAGGTTTACCTCATTTCATAAGAATGTTAAAATAATGCATGTTAAAAATATCAGATTTTGAAAGTTAATGGAGTCTATTAAATACGTATTGGAGATATCGCATGAATATTATCATAGAAGAACTTATTATTAAAGCTGCGCAAGATAAAATACAAAAACTTTCTGTAGGCGCTGCTATACTTCATAATGATAGAATTTTAATTCTCAAACGTCGCTCTGATGATTTTATGCCAAATATTTATGAATTACCAGGCGGTGGTTTGGAAAAAGGAGAGACGCTGCTTGATGCAGTTAAGCGCGAAATTACAGAAGAAACAAATTGTTCTATCGATACATTCATCAAATATATAGGGCATATCGACTTTATGTCAGCAAGCGACCTACTTACTAGACGATTTAATTTTTTAGTGACACCAAAGTTACCTTTTTCAATTATCTTAAGCGAACATGCTGATTATTGCTGGATAGAGCGATCAGATGCTATTAACTATAATATTACACCACAGACACAAAAAATTATTGCAAGTGTGTAAAAAAACTACAAATTTTTTTACACACTTTTAGCTTTTTTTTAATATCAAGTTCATATGAATATTTTTAAATTATATTAGTTATTAGGAGAAAATAACGTGAAATTTTTTTATTATAGTTTTATTGTTTTTTTGTTTGCAAATACTTTGTTTGGATATAAGCACTTTATTCTTATATCTGCTCCGGGAAGTGGCAAGGGTACTTTTTCACAATATTGTGTAAAAAAGTATGGATATGAACAAATATGCGCAGGAGATATTTTCAGAAATGAAATCGCATTAAAAACAGAGCTTGGTATTCAAATAGAACCTATTGTTGATAGAGGAGAATACATTGATGAAACTATTGTCTGTCAATTAATGGAACAATATGTGAGCGATACATTACAAAAAAATAAACCTTTCATCTTGGATGGATTTCCTCGATCTATTATATCCTTTAATTTCCTTGGTTCGCTTTTTAAAAAATATAATATAGAGAATGATGTTTGTTTTTTACAATTTACTGCAAATGATGAACTTTGCGTTGAGCGTATTTTAAATAGATTAATATGCACTAATTGCTTTATGGTTTATAGCCAAATATTTAATGGTATTAATGATATTAACAAATGTAGTAACTGCCAGGCTGATCTTTCTAGACGTAAGGCAGATACTCAAGAAATTGCACAAAAAAGAATTGTGTTTTTTCATCAAGATATAGAACCTGTGATGGATCTCGTTAAACAATATTATCCGGTTCAAACGATACAAAATGAAGGTTCTATTGATCAGTTACAGGAAAAATACGAAGAATTATTTAATAAAAAATAAAATAATTATACTTTACGTATTTTACCGTGAATAGTAACAACCATAGACGCATCATTGCGCGACTGCTGCAATGATACCAATTTTACCGCTTGCAACTGCTTGACTGTACGCAAGCGTTTAACCTCATTAAGCGCAGCTTCTGTGCTCGCGCATTGTACAACCAGATCAAAGTCTGCCTTGTTGAGTTTGCATGATTGTATGCGCGCAGATGAATCTGTTGCATGTAATGCCGCGAGCAATGTTCCTGAACGTTCAGCGGTATGATAAATCGTGTCTATTTTTGTTCGTTGCGCACGTAACACTTCTTCTTCTTTCTTGAGCGCCATGTACGGTTCATGTTCACGATTGACCTTCTGCATGTGTCCTTGCAAATGCGTATGCTCTGATACCACGCCATACAGCCTATATAACTGCACACTTTGCATTCCTATAATAGTAAGCACAAGCGCAGCAAACAAAACAAAAGAAAAATGCCACCAAACACGTAAAGTACGATGTTGTTTGGCTGATAACGTATTGATAAAATTGATAGACTTCATATTAATTCCTTTGCGTTTGATACAAATAATCCACATGCACTTAAGAGATGATGCGCATCATGCACGCGATGATGTGCTAGCGCACTCGGTATATGCAATATACGTGAAAGCGTATCGCTATCAAAAAGATATTCTATCATATTGTGATGACGTACCATGTCAATGGCAAGCTGAGACCTCCTGAATGCAGCACCGTGTTGATATTCATACAACTTAAGCAGCGCCATACGTTCTGACGTTAGGGTAATCAAATTACATTGCGTACTGATCGCAAGCAATTGATACTGCAACAATAAACTACGAGGCATTCCTGTCACATAAAAAACCCACAACCCATTATCTGCTGGATATGCAAAACGATAATCCCACAGCATATGATTGCCTTCGGGCACTGCAAAATCTTCCATCGATGGATCCGCTTTTGTCAACGGTACAAAACGTTCAAATAATTTAGGGCCACGCAGTGAACATGCCACAAAGGCATTGCGCGCATTACATGAATCAAGGAAATCAGTGATATGCTGGCTGATCTTAGTCGCATTAAAGACAATTAAACTTTCTAATTCAAGCTCACAAAAAGTAATTTTTTTATACGCCTGTAAGGCTAACGGAGCAAAGCGCTTGGATGGCGTTATTAAACTGCAGGTCATCACCTGTGGTTGGAAAGTAATAGTAACCAATTGATTGTCATAGTGTGGTGATCCCCACATAATCTACCCTTCCTGAAACTACCCGATTACATTCGCCTTTGCTTACGCTACGGCGAAACATTATGAATTACATTATAGTTTATATATTTTTTACATACACCTTCAATATATATTCTTCTTCATCATCATCGATATCATCTTCAAAAAATTCTAATTCGGACCAACTAATCCCTTCTTGATGGCGCGAGTCCTTAAATTCTTGCCATATAGATTCTATAGAGTCAACAATTTCTACATGACACCCAAATGGTAATTGTATAGCATGACCGGATAATATATTAAAGCGAAGCTGCACAGCCATCTCATCGAACCACATATAAAAAGTAGACGGCAAAGAGTTATACATTTGAGTTATTTGCTGTTTTCTATTTTCTATGATAGCGACAACAAATTCCTCAAATTGTTCCTTTGAAAATGATTCTAAAATATTGTCATCAAAAGACACGCACCACATATTTGTTGCGGTCTCATCATCTTTCAACGAAGGAAAACCAGTTATTAAAATAGGACTATTTATAATAATTTTTAAATCAGAAAGTTGATGAACGATAATATAATTTAATGACATACTATAAGATCCTTATATGGCAACATAACCCCAATGGGCCCTTTATACTTTCCCACAATAGGGTTACCTAGCATATCAGCATCAAACAACCATTCTAAACCTTTTGAACCCTCCTTAAAAACTTTATACGCAGATCCACCATGGCCAGCACGATCTTTTGACCACCATAACTTTGTCTCAGGATCACGATATAAATTTCCAAAACGTTTGGTTCTTGCCTTTTTATCAGCTCTCTTCTTTAAACGCTCAAAAAATCCAGCGCCATTCAAATCATCAGGATCTTGATCTGGAGAATTATATTGATTCAAATTCTGTTTTTGATCTGAAGAATCAGTATGCGTTTTTTTTCTATGTAAAAAGGAAACACCTAAAACTCCTAAAGCCCCTCCCAGCGTAACTATAGAAGACATGATAGTCGGAATGCTCATACCAAAAAATGCAACAATTACTGGTAAAGCATTATGAACAAGAATGTCTTTGGTAGTGATATAAAAATTATGACACTCCGCAACGCTTATTTCATAACACTCAATCACATCATCAAAACCATATATATTTCCAATCAAACGACTTGCGTCACGATAAAATAACTTATAATTCTTTATCGCAAAGACATCTAACCATTGATTAACTTCTGCAAAATAAAATTTTTGACTTGGTGTTGTAATTATTGTTTGACTAGATAATTCTATTGAGATGGGATTAGCAACCAGCTTTTTACGTACACTCAAAATAGAACAATCTTTTTGTTTATTATTTTTCAAATCATAGCATACAAGCAAATCTTGCTCATGCAAATCTTCGATTTTCGTATATCCGCTAGGCGTTTTTACTAAGGTGCCAGCAGCAAAACCACCAGCAACTATATCAATCATGAAAAAAACAAAAAAAACTGAAATCAATCGTTTGCTATACGGTAGCAATCCCCACATAATCTACCCTTCCTGAAACTACCCGATTTTTACCTTCTAAATCTTTATGCACATGAATTGCATTATAGTGTGCGTCTTTCATTAATGCAACCACCGCATCGGCCTGTTCATGACCAATTTCAATCATCACTTGTGGTATCTCATGCTGAGACAATTCTTTATTTACCTGTAACCAATGTGGCGCTTGGTTAATAATCTTTTCAATAATCGCCAATCCATTATTTGGCGCGACAAGCGCCTGCTTATCTTCCCATACGGTTACTGATTGATCGAGTGTTTGCCATTCTTGTTCGCTAATGTAAGGAGGATTAACCACAATAATATCTGCACGAATATGCGGTGGTATATGATTAAATAAATCAGAATGAATAAAGGTGACATTTTCTATGTTGTTATGTCGCGCATTTTTATGCGCAAGTGCAAGTGCCTGCAAAGAAATATCTGTTGCCCATACCATTGCTTGCGGTAATGCATGTGCAAGCGCCAAGGCAATGCACCCCGTGCCAGTACATGGCTCAATAATGGTGATAGGCTTGCGTGTAAATTCTTGTAGATCAGCAATCAATTCCACCGTCCATTCTTCTGTTTCTGGACGTGGTATCAAAGTAGGCGGATGCACCAATATTTCAATATCGTCAAATGGCACCGCACCAATCAAATAATTTATCGGCATATGGTGTTCAATAATTTTAGCACACCAGTCATCAAGCTGTGCCTCTTGTTCTGGTGTAAGAACAATATCACCAGACGCAATTAAATGAGCTTGATCTTGTTGCGTTATTGCTTCAAGCGTCCACCACGCATATTGTTGACACAACGTAAGATCAGAAAAAGATTTATTAAACGCGTGAGTAAGTTTTGCTACAAGCTGATTAACATTCATAGAGTGCCTATTGTGTATATCGTTCTAATTTAAAAAGTCTTCATAAAGCGTTTGTATTTCATTGTTAGGTATAACTAATGAGCATGAATATTTCCCTTTTTTCGTCAATGTACGATGGGAATAGGTAACATAGCCGGTAAATAATAACAAGCTCCACAAAGCATCAGAGTTGTCTTGAGTTTCAGAAAATGCAAATCCCTCATTCATATCTTTGATTAAAGATTCATGAGTAAGAAGCATTCCAAGCTCTTTCTTTATTTCTTCACTTGAACATGCAATGACGTTTTTAATAATACTATTATCACTCGTATTAACCCAATAAGCCCTTAACTCACCTTTGTTTTTTACACATTCTATAATTGACCATGGATTATAAAGCAGAACGTTATCACCTACATGATAGCCATTGTACCAATTCTTAATCGTCTCTGATGTGATAACTATATCTTGATCTTTGAACAGCGCATCAACTTCATGCGATACAAATCCAAATTTATCTGCAAAAGAATTATGCAGTACAGTGCACACATTAAGATTATTTAACCCTGAAAAAACTCCTTCTTTTGCAGTGCGTAAAATACCGGTTAAAACTGCACGTTCCAAACAAGCATTATCTTTAAGTCCTGCAGACAAGAATCCTCGCAGAAAATCAACCATATCACCATAATAATTATTACTATACGCAGCATGAATTGGAGTATCATACTCATCAAGCAAAATAATCACACGCTTCTTGGTAATAGTTTGCAACAACATACTCAGAAATTGCAGGCTTTGACTCACGTCTACAAACCTCGCTTTTTGCGCGGCAATGTTATGGTATAATTCAAGATCATTACTATTAATTGATTGTGCATGCAATTCGATTAAGCTCTGATGTCTTTTATATTCTTTTGCTATAATCAGGACTAACTTTTCATAGGCGATTTCCCATGTCTTTTCTTTTACATCTTTAAAAGTTAAAAAAATAACTGGGTATTGCCCTTGTAGTGCACGACATTCGCTATCTCGCCAAATAGCTTTATCTGTAAAAAGATAGGCATTACTGCTTTCAGTTTTTTCAAAAAAATAATGCAACATCGAAAGATTGAGCGTTTTCCCAAACCTACGTGGCCGACAAATAAGTGCAACCGCGCCACCAACATCTATGATTTCCCTGACCAAAAGTGTCTTGTCTACGTAATAATAATCACTTTCAATAAGATGCTTATAATCACTGATACCGATTGGCAACTTGGTCATTTTCTTAATCCTTAATTTGTGTCGCAAGTATATGGCACTTTTACAGGAAAAGATTGATTAAACGCGTGAGTAAGTTTTACTACAAGCTGATTAACATTCATAATGTGCCTATTTTTTTACCGAATTCGATGTACTTTTTCAAGTCTATACAAACTGAGCTGGCCAAGCAATGGGTTTTTTATAAAAAAAATAGAGGGGGGAGGGGTGACAGACCATTAATTATATGCTACCATTAATTATGATAAAGAGTTTTCAACCTGTAATTGTGGGAATATACACATGATTAGTCTATCTGTGATTACTGCACACACTGTGCACCCGTATGATGCAAGCCCAAGTAAAGGCCAGCCATTATTACGCCCAAATTCACTATCTTCACGTAATTACTCATTATCCTTCTCTGCTCAAAACACCTCTTTCTCTTGGCGTTGGTGCCACTAATCTTTTCCCTCTTTCCCCTTTAATCAATTTATTTAACTTAATTTTTTTATACGGCAACAATACATGCGGCACAATATGTATATTGTTGCCGTACTCTATGCATTCGTTATAATTTATTTAAACTATTAAATAAGGAACCATATGAAATTAATACACGTCTACTTACTGAGTATATCTTTGTTAGTAAGCATTGCAGGAATAGTATACTTCGCGAAATACAAAACAACTTGTTTGAAAAACGCTGATTACCGTGTTGCTATTTTTGTTCCCGCAGTACATCCAGCAATGGATGAAATTGTCCGTGGATTCAAAGAAACCATCACCGATGCAAGCAAGAAATGTTATGCGTTCGATGAATATAACGCCAATGGCAACAGCACGCTTTTACGCGCTCAAGCGGATGAAATTATACAGCACAACTATGACCTAGTCTTTACTATTGGCGCAAAATGCGCACAAACTATTTTTGAACTGAGTAGAAAAAGACAATCTCTGGTACCACAGATATTTTCTGCTATTGACGATCCTCTTTCAATGGGTCTTATTGCATCATTGCAAGCTCCTGGTGGACAAGTAACCGGTATTACTGCGACTACGTTGTATGAACAACAAATAAATGCTTTATTACACGTAAAACCAGCGGTAAAAAATGTGCTTCTTGTCTATGATCCCGCGCATGGTACCGGATTAGAAAAAAACCGTGAAGAATTCGAACACATATTACATGCAAAAAATATTACGCTCCATGCTATTGAAGTTGCACATCCAAATGAAATTGCACAAAAAGTGCCAAGCTTTTTAAATGGTATTGATGTGGTACTCATGCTCACGGATCATACCGTCTGCTCTGGAATAGATAGCTTAATTACCTTGTGTGGACGACATGGCATAACGCTCTATGCATCTGACCTTAATTCAGGGGATAAGGGCGCGGCATTAGCCTTTGGTGTGCGTGAATATGATTATGGTATGCTTGGTGCTCAACTGGCAAAACGTATTCTTGAAGAAAAAGAATCACCTGCTTCTATTCCTGTGTCTGGACCGCAAAAACAATATCTTAAAATAAATACAAAAACCATGGACAAACAAGGTCTACATCTCACCAAAGCAGAACTTGATCAGTGCGCACAAGAAGGGGACATCATCATATGATGCGTATTTGGACCATATATTATTTTTCGTTTTCCGATAAAGCGGCATTAGTTGTTGATATGATACGGGAAAAACAGATATTCTTGAATCTATTAAACTATATGTGCGTGAAAGTAGAGGAACTATGCTAGACACTTTATTAATTATATTCGAACAATTTCTTATACACATACCATTACTCCTTGGTTCCTACATCAGTATTTCCCTGATGAAAGTTCCTGATTTGAGCATAGAAAGCGCCTATGTATGTGGTGCAATTATTGGCGCGCAATGCATTCCCTATGTGAGCACGCTGCCCATGAGTATGCAACTTATAGTCGTTATAGCTGCTAGTTTATTTGGTGGTGCGCTAGTAGGCACTACTTCCAGCTTGTTAACGCAATATGTTGGGTTGCCACATTTACTTTCAAGCATTATCACCTTTGGCATATTTTATGGCATTAATCAATTAATAGCCGGTAGCTATCTATCATTAAGCGCTTACGTGAATCCATTGATAACCGGTGGCATTTCAAAACATCCTGAATTGCTCATACTATCGCTCATAGGAATAGTACTTTCATTGCTCATATTTGTGCTCTTTAAAAAACAACTTGGTTATGCATTTGCGATATATGGCAATAATCCCTATTTTTTCCAGCATTATGGCATAGCAATACGCTATGTTTTTATTCTGGGCATCATAATCAGTAATGCACTCGCGGGATTAAGTGGTTATTTGTTTGCTCAATCAAATGGTTTTGCAGATATCAATATGGGTTTTGGAAAAGCCCTTTTATGCATTACCGCACTTATCCTTGGAAAAGTTATCACACAGCAAAAAGGACCTGTTTCTATCGGGACTCCTTTGGTTGGTGGCGCTGCATATTTTAGTTTGCAACAATTGTTATTAAAAATTGGGTTTAACTTAAAATATTTTACCACCGTGCAAGCAATTGTAACACTGTGCATTTTAGCGCTCACGTATCGCAAACAGACCAAAAAACATATCGATCATTTGGGGGTATAATTATGTCATTACAAACAGATGGCTTACGCATTGAACATATGAATTTCGCTTTTTCCGCACAGGCAAAACCATTTTTTAAAGACGTTTCATTGCACTGCGCGCCTGGCATGTTACATTTCTTGCAAGGTAAAAATGGTTCTGGCAAATCAACTTTTTTTAATATCTTACAAGGGCATATAGATTCACACGCACAATTAAGCGGTACATTTAGCATTGATACTGAAGTAACCAACGTAGAAAATAATCAATTAAGTAGCCGTTTTACGCAACATATTAAAACGGTAGTCCAGCAAGTTGATACCATGATTGCAGATCAATTTTCTGTTGAACAAAACTTGCAATGCGCAAACTTACCTACTTATCCAGGATTAAAGAAACTACCAGAAGCAAAAGAGCTTGCTATCATACAAGAATTTAATATCGATAAAGCAAAACGCGCAGAACAGTTGTCTGGTGGCCAAAAACAGATTTTAGCGATTGTGATGGCCTTACAAAAACCAACTAAATTACTGCTACTTGATGAACCTACTGCTGCTCTTGACCCAAAGAATGCGCATATGGTAATACGGTGCCTACAAAAACTTGCACAAGAACTTAATTTAACCGTGTTGATTATTTCTCATGACAAAGAGCTTGTTCTCACCTACGCTCCTACGCAGTACTTTGAAATTCAGCAGGATGACTCTGGCATACGGACAATTAGCGTCAAAAGGATAAATTAACGATTATTTACTACCAATATTTTAACCTTCTAATTCCATCATCAGGTTACCAGAACTCTTCCAGCTCAACAATTTTCCTGCGCTGGTCTTCTGCGTGTACTGCCCGCCATAAATAACATAGCCTGTTGAAGGATCGGTCTTGGCCAATTCATGCCATTTTTCAAGCCCATGAAAAAAATCAGTGTTTGCTGTTTGCCCCGACTTGATTTCAATAGGGATCAAATTATTACCAATATTTGCCAGACAATCTACCTCAATATACCCATTCTTATCGCGCCAAAAATACAATGGCGGACGACGGCCCATGTTAAAATATTGTTTATGCAAATCAGAGACTATGAAAGATTCAAATAAAGGACCACGAAATGGACTTAAGGCAAGCTGCTCTGGTGTATTAATGTCTAAAAGGGAACATGCCAAACCGGTGTCATAAAAATATAATTTTGGCATCTTTGTAGCGCGCTTGTTAAAATTCTCCCAATAGGGCTTGAGTGTAAAAACGACATAACTTGCTTCTAAAATTGAAATCCAGCTTTCTATGGTGTTGCGATGAACACCACAATTAGTCGCGATATCAGCAATGTTCAACAACTGACCAACTCTACCTGCGCATAGTTGCATAAATTTCTGATATGTTCTTAAATTCTCAACTTTAATGAGTTGTCGTACATCGCGTTCAAGATATGAATGAATGTAGGGTGGATATAGTTCAATCGCAGAAAAATTCTCTGCATATAGTCGCGGATAACCGCCATTAACTATGACCTCACTTGCATTTTCAGGCAATAGATTATTATCTTTTAATTCTTTAATCGAAAGTGGCAAGAGTGTTATAATACCAACACGTCCTGCCAAAGATTGAGTAACTGCTTCATTCATTAAGAAGTTTTGTGATCCGGTTAGTACAAAATATCCAGGTCTCTTTTTTTCATCAGACTCAACTTGTATATAGGAAAGGATTTGCGGCGCATACTGGAATTCATCTAAAATGATGCCAAACTCATTTTCGTTTTCAAGTAAAAAATTCAGGGGATCCCGAATGGCAAGCTCCCGTATGTGTGGGTTTTCAAGACTTAAAAACTTGTGATTTTTAAAGACGGTTTTTGCCAACGTGGTTTTCCCAGAGTATCGTGGGCCCAAAATGGCTACCACTGGAAACTTTGAAAAACGCTTTAGTGTGCTACTTATTTCTCGTTCAAACATTGTCTGCCCTTTATGTGAATTTTATGCTATTCTTATAGTCTACTATCACTTTAGCATAAATCTAACCTGATTTAAATAGTTTGGTTATTATATCTTTATGCTCTTCTTATAGTGCACTATAAATTTAGCACAAACTCATATGCTTTATTTTGCCATCAATATCCCACGCCAATTAAGGTGTAAAAAAACGTACCCCCTTAAAAATTTTTATATACTCAGACCTTTCCCAAGTTCTAAAAATGCGATATGCTTTAACTCAATAGCGTACAAAAATTTTAATAACATCATTGTATCAATTAAAAAAAAGGGATCCTTATGAAAAGTTTCAACGGTATGTGCTTAACAACATTACTCGTATGCGGTGCTTATTGTACCTCACATCTCCATGCCGAATCTTCTGAAGTAACCGAACATCATAATGAAATCATAGAGCATGACCTTTCAACAGACGCAACAGAACGAACAACTCAAGAAATGGAACCGTCCAACTCCCGCGATATAGTCGATGATACCGCTAATGCAATAGATGGTATATACATCAGCGTAGGAGAAAACGCTGCAAACAATGCGGTCGAAGTAGCTACTGAAGTATCCATATCTAATCAAACAATTGACAACACGATAACAAGCGTAGAAACGACCGTAACGCAAGAAACTCCCGCAGCAGAAGCAGATCTTGACGCGATGGTAGAAGAACTTGTTCAATCAGGTGCAGTTGAAAATGATATTTCAACCTTGACGTCTCAGCCACAATGGAAATTAATACTCGCAAGTATAGGTAGTTACGCGCTTTCACTTGGCATTTCATGTCAACAGTTACTGGTGAATATATTTACAAGCCTACAAACTATGCTAACAAGTAACAGCGCAGCAAAGAAAACATCTAAAAAAATATAGTATCCATTAAATGAATTTATTTTAATGCTGGATTACTTCGTAAACTCGCAATGACGAACGTGTAGATGAAACAGAAAACAAAAAACAAACATGAATTTGCTTTGTACCAGGACAGTTTGACCATCTTACTCAAAAAAAATAAAGTAGGTAGTCAACTAATTTTGACCGACCAAGATATCATGCATCGCATTACCCGTGTCTTAAGGCTACAAGAAGGTGAACAGCTTGTTTTATTTGATCGTCATCAGAATGCATTAGTTGAATTGGGCGCAACCAATGGGAAAAAAGAATTAATAACGCATGTAATTGCGATTAATCCTAATAAACCATTGGAACCACATATCACCTTTTTTTTACCATTATTAAAACGTGAAGCATGTGATTCTGCGCTCTATTCATTAGTTGAAACAGGAATAAATGTCATTCAATTGGTTATAACTGAAAAAACACAAAGAACGTTAACGCCGCATGAGCTATCGCGTGCCGAGCGCACGATAATTTCAGCGGCGGAACAATCAAAAAACTTCAACGTTCCAACGTTATTGCCCCCAATCAGTTTTGTTCAATGTGTACAGTTATTGCAAAAAGAATCGGGATTAAAAATATTTTTTGACCCTGAAGGGGTCCCATTAATCGATCAGATAAACAGAGCTCGTGAAAAAAAACCAGATACGCTATCGCTTATGATTGGACCAGAAGGCGACTTAACTCCTGCAGAAAAAAAACAGTTGCAAGAAGCCAGCGTAACACTCTGCGCACTGACACCGACCATACTGCGCGCATGTCAGGCTGCCGCTTTAAGTGGTGCTATTTTTAGATCTATTTTATAATATTTTCACCAATAAGATGCAAATAGTATTTCTACTTTTGTTGCTTTTTATATTTAATAATTATTATATTAATGATGTTAGAATATAAAGGGTAAGGGGGCATATAATTACGTTAAAAAAAAGGGTAGGGCAATGAAACAAGAGCGACCAGGAATAGTCTTTTTATTGATTATTCTGGTCTTATTTAGTGCCAGCGTTGGCATTTTACATAGACGTAAAAAAATAAAAGGTTATTCCGATGTCATGTTTGCGTTGAAGCAACATCCTATGCGCGACGAGCTCATTAAGCAGGCATCGAAGAATCCAAAGACTTTTTTTCCAGAGCAGCTTGAGCAGGGTGTTGTTTTAAGTAAAGGGGAAAGAGTTGATCGCTAACTTCTTGCTGATTCCATTTTTGCAAACCCAATGCGCCAATTTGTCTGATCGATGCCGTTTGAGGCAATGGATCCAATATATATGCATTGTCTGAAAACTGAGCAATAATATTCATCCGGTACAATTCAGTACCATTTCCTATAAAACGTATCATGTTTCCCGGATAACGAAGATAAAGCATATCCAAAACCGCTGCTATGGTGTTATAGCCAGTGGATACCACTTCATTGTTGTGTTCGATTGCAAAATAGACTTCATTATTAAACGCATTCAACAATGCAACCGTGATTGGAAAGCCCGGATTTGTATATTCAGAAAGGAATGCCTTAAGCCCATCTACCCCAACAAGAGGTATCTGCCGTGCAAAACTCAAGCCATTAGCAGACACGATAATCGATCGTAGGGCAGAAAATAATCCTGGGCCTTGATTGACTGCGATAAAATTAAGATTTTCTAAACTGATCTGATTACGGTGCAACAAAGATTCAAGGAGCACAACAAAGTTTTTACTCGCATGCATCTTGTCGTCTTGCATTACATCGATACAGTTCTCTTGATCAAACAGACCAATTTCAAACTGGTCATAGGTAGCTTGGATAGCCAAAAAAAATTTATGTACTAATTTTTGTTTTTGCATTTTTGTTGTTGATAAAACATACTAAATGAATCATATTCGAGCGTTTTTTCTTTCTTCACCACTATCTTACCACAGTTTAAGCATTTCCACCCTTCAAAATTAAGAAAATGGTCAAAAAAAGATTGCAATACCATCAATCCACCGCATTTTGTACACTTCATTTACGCTCTCCCTTTTTTATTTGGTAGCAATATAATGGTATTTACAGCATGGTGGATATCAGATTATATAAAGCTACACATTCGCTTCTCTAAAAAAATTACAGAAACTACTCTCTCATAAGAGTATGTTACTGCATAAGTCTTCGAATTGTCAATAAGACAAATTAAAGGTTAAATCTTAAATCTTTTTTGAAACTCTAGATAGTCTAAGTACGAACCCAAAACGAGTGCTGCGGCAATGGCGTGAGACTGCAACTTATCTTCTTTATTTTTTATTTTTTTAATAGATGCTGCTTGCTTACTGGTTAATCGTTCATCCCAAAAAACCCAAACAACTTTTGAGAATGTATTTTTTAACTCCTCAGCATATGCCATAATTTTTAACGTTTGTTCACTTTCAGTCCCGCGAAGCGTTTTAGGTAACCCAACCACAACGGTCTCTATACCCTCTGCCGCAATAATCGTAGCAAGCTCTTCTGGCAAAACGATCGCGCTTACCGTTTTATAAGGACGTGCAAACATGCCAAGCGAATCAGAAATTGCTATTCCCGTCCACCGATCACCTACGTCTAAAGCAAGTATTTTCATGAGTTCCACCATAGTTAATAATGCAAAAATATTTAATTTTAGTATACTAAGCCAGAAACCGTTGTAAACACGTACTTTTTTATAACTTATCAATAAGGAAATCTCCTATGAATAATTTTTTAAACCCCCTACAACAATATATTGAACTACTGCTTGGTTGGCCTCTTATTATGTACGTTATAGCAGCAAGCATTATCTGTACGGTTATGTTTAAATTTGTCCAGTTTCGTTATTTCTTGCGCGCATGGAAAGAAATTATTATGCCAGAAAAGGTCGCAAAATCTGGCGACATGACTCCCTTCCAGGCATTTGTTGGTACGTTAAGTTCTAACTTAGGAAATGGTAGCATTGCAGGTGTTGCAACTGCTATTTTTAATGGTGGTCCTGGTGCTGCATTCTGGATGCTCATATTTGGTCTCATCTTAATGGCGGTACGATTCGCTGAAGTGTACCTTGCTATCTACTTTGGTAGTCACAGCAAAACAAAAACCCTACTTGGCGGACCAATGCTGTACATGAAAAGCATCCTTGGTGGCGCTATTCTTACCCCTATCTATACATTCGCCTGCTTTCTTTTCAGCTTAGCAAGCGGTGGCGCCTTACAAACAAATTCAATAGCATTAAGTTTAAATACCACATGGAATATTCCTGCACTTGTTACCGCGAGTGTATTAGCGATTTTCACCTTATACGTTATTTATGGTGGCGCTCAACGCATAGCAACCTTATCTGAAAAAATTGTTTTAGTTAAAGTTGTGGTTTTCTTTATTTCAACATTCATCATTTTAGGTTATCACTACAGCAATATTATGAGTGCGCTATCATTGATTTTTAATAGCGCTTTCCAAACCACTTCAGTAGCTGGCGGACTTCTTGGTTTTACAGTACAACAAGCAATGCGTTTTGGTATGTCACGTGTTATTTTTGCAAGTGAATCTGGACTTGGTACCGCAGCTATTATGTTTAGTTCTACTGGTAGCACTGAACCGGTTAAAGATGGCTTAATGGGCATGATTAGTACGTTTGTCAGCACCATTGTCTCTTTTATTGTTGCTTTATGTATTGTCGCAAGCGGCGTATGGAGTTCTGGGCTTAATAGCACAGCACTTACTATCGCTTCTTTTAATACCGTATTTGGATCAATCGGTGGTTGGATTGTTAGTTTCCTTTCTATCACCTTTGGCGTTGGTGTGTTGGTAGCATATGCGTATATTACCCGTGTAGTATGGTTAAGCCTTACTGGCGGACGATACGAATCATTATTCACCCTGTTCTACATTTCTTCTGTATTCATGGGTGCAATAGCTGAAGTGCCGTTGGTGTGGTATTCCGCAGAAATTACTTGTGGCGTTATGTTACTCCTCAATCTTTTTGCCATTATGTATCTTATCCCTGTGATAACCAAGGGATTGCAAGCATTTGCACAAAAAAATTAGGAATATCACCATGTGTGATGCGATTAATTTTCCCCTTCATTTTCCGGTTGCCTGCCATACTGACAACGTCGGTCCAGGATCTACTTTTGTTGCAGTTCAAGGAATGAATTTAGACGGTGTACAATTCATTCCTGAAGCAATTAAACGTGGCGCAACAACCATAGTGCTCGAGCATACTGCACAAGTGTCTACTGCTATCGAACAAATCATACAAGAGAATGAGATACGCATAGAACGCGTTGACAATGCACGCTTAGCGCTTGCTCACATGAGCGCTCAGGCCGCTGGATATCCTGCTAAACATGTGCAAATTATCGGTGTTACAGGAACTAAAGGAAAAACCACCACAACTTTTTTACTTGAACATCTATTTCGCGCTGCCGGATATAAAACCGCATTAATAAGCTCAATAAAAAATAGTATTAATGGTCATGATTTGCCGACGCCGTTTGCAACTCCGCTGCCAGATTACCTACATCAGTTTTTACGCCAATGCGTTGATCATGACGTTGACATTGTACTCATGGAAGTTGCAGCACAAGCAGTATCGCTGCATCGTGTTGCAGATATTGCATTTGATGGTCTTATTTTTACCAATTTTTCACTTGAACATCTTGAGTTTTATACCTCAATGGAAACCTATTTTGATGCAAAAGCTGCTCTCTTTAAACAAGCTAAAGCGCATGCTCCTCTGCTCATTAATGCTGATGATGTCCATGGACAAGAGTTATTGGCAGCATATCCGAATGCTATCGCATTTGGTATGCATAAAGAAGCTATTTTTAAAGGCACTACCCTCAATATTTCTTCTGGATTAGCTTTGCAAATAATGCAAGACGCGCATTGTATTGAACTCATATGCCCTACATTACTTGGTGATTTTAATGCCTACAATGTACTTGCAGCAGTAAGCATGGCACTTAGTTTTAACATTAATGCGCACACCATTACGCATGCGTTAACTACTTTTCCTAGTGTTCCAGGACGACTGCAACAACATGCATTACCAAATGGTGCAGTATGCTTTATCGACTATGCGCACAATCCATCATCATACCAAGCAGTGTTATCTTTATTAAAAAGCAAAACTGATAACTTAATTGTGATATTTGGCGCTGGCGGCAAGCGAGATCCAAGCAAGCGGCCCATTATGGGTGCAATTGCTGCCCAATACGCAGATATAATCTTTTTAACTTCAGATAATCCGCGCGATGAAGATCCTGCGGTAATCATTGAAGATATAGCGCGTGGCATTGACAACAATCAACACACGCTTGTTATGAAAGAAGTTGATCGAGAATGTGCCATAAGAAAAGCGTATACATACTCGCAAGCAGGAACAATTATTGCTATCTTAGGTAAAGGAATCAACGAATATCAAATTATCGCTGATAGTACGATCCCTTTCAGTGAAAGAAAAATTATTGAATCACTATAACCCCGTTCGTGCTGAGCTTGTCGAAGCATAAACGGGGCCTATCCTTCGACAGGCTCAGGACGAACGGCCCACAATAAATTGATTACAGCAATACACAAACCAATTTATCATCAGGAGTTTTATCACCATAAATCTACACAGTTCTACGAATTTTTAATTGATAACTTAATAAGCATTTTTTATGTTTGGAGTTTTTTTTATGACAATTCAGTTCTATTTTCTTATTTTTTCCGGTATAGCCCTCTTTGGGTTATCAGTAGTAGCGTTTTTAATGAACGCAATACAACGCATTCATGTTGACAATGAAAAAGCAGCCAAAATTGCAAAAGCAATTCACGGCGGCGCAATGACCTTTTTGAAAGCAGAATACAAAATTATTGCAGTGGTTGTACTTATTGTTGCCTGCATAATTGGATTCATCTTTAAAAGCGCTTTAGCAGCAGGTATATTTATTATTGGCTCAATAGCATCTCTGGTTACCGGTCTTATTGGCATGCGCGCAGCAACCTTAGCAAACGTGCGTACCGCAATGGCTGCTAAAAACAAAGGTGAATATGCTGCCTTTATGGTTGCATTCTTTGGTGGTGGCGCAATGGGCTTTTCTGTTGCAAGCTTTGGACTGCTCGGACTCGGCACCATTTTTTATTTATTTCATGATCATGCAGATTTCATAGTATTCCTAACCGCATTTGGTTTGGGCGGTTCATTGGTTGCCTTTTTTGCACGCGTTGGTGGTGGTATTTATACCAAATCAGCTGACGTTGGCGCAGATCTTGTGGGAAAAATTGAAGCAGGTATTCCAGAAGATGATCCACGTAACCCTGCAGTTATTGCTGATATTGTTGGTGATTACGTGGGCGATACCGCCGGCATGGGTGCAGATATTTATGAATCATATGTTGGCGCAATGGTTGCATCTATTATTTTAGCGATTACCATGTACCCAAACCAATATACCTACATTACATTGCCAATCATGTTGGCAGCAATTGGTTTGATAGGATCTTTAGTTGGTCTTATTTCTAATTTACTTGTACGCCTTGACCCTGCAGCAATGCTGCGCAACGCTGGTTATGTATCCATAGCAGTCTTTTTGGCAGGCACCTATGCGTATATGCGCTATGTTAACCTTGATTTGCAACTATTCACTTCAATTGTATTGGGCTGCGTATCAGGCATAGTAGTTGGTCTTATCACTGAATATTACACCGGTGGCGATCCTGTTAAAAAAACCGCAGAAAGTGCAAAGTCTGGTGCCGCAACCAATATTATTTATGGACTTTCTGTTGGAATGGAATCAACCGTAGCGCCAGTAGTTATTTTAGCGTGTGTTGTTGTAGCTGCTTTCATCTACGGTGGCGGCTTATTTGGTGTTTCACTATCAGCAGTTGCTATGCTTGCAACCGTTGGCATTAGCATGACCGTTGATGCATATGGTCCTATAGCAGACAATGCGGGCGGCATTTCTGAAATGTCTGGTTTTGATCCATCAGTGCGTGCAATTACCGATAAACTTGATGCACTTGGTAATACCACTGCAGCAATGGGTAAAGGCTTTGCAATCGGTTCTGCATTACTCACTGCGCTTGCAATGTTTTCTGCATATGCACAAGAAGCAGGGATTGCTTCACTTGATGTACTCAATCCAGTTATTTTAGCGGGCATGTTTATTGGTGGTAGCTTACCATTCTTAATTTCTGCATTAACCATGCGCTCAGTCAGCAACGCTGCATTAAAAATGGTGTTGGAAGTGCGTCGTCAATTTAAAGAAATTCCTGGATTAATGGAAGGCACCGCAGAACCTGATTACAATCGTTGCGTTGCAATTAGTACCTATGCAGCATTGAGTGAAATGATTTTACCTGGTTTAATTACCATTACTGTACCGGTTGTTATTTTCTATGGCTTTGGCAAAGAAGCGCTTGGTGGATTGCTTGTTGGCGCAACCCTTGTTGGTGTATTGTTAGCACTTATGATGGCTAACAGTGGCGGCAATTGGGATAATGCTAAAAAATATGTTGAAGCTGGTCACTTGGGTGGCAAAGGATCTACTGCGCATAAGGCTGCGGTTATTGGTGACACGGTAGGCGACCCTTTCAAGGATACGTCTGGTCCAGCATTGAACATTTTGATCAAACTTGTGTCAATTGTTTCTTTGATGTTGGTATTGGCGTAAATCGATAGATTTAAAAAGCGAAAGTCTCACGTATAAATCTTTGGAAATATACGTGGGACTTTTCTATTGCGTACATTATTTATCAACTCTGCTATATTGTTTTAGTCGTTTTTCTAAGTCTTCGGATATACGAGTAGATCCACAACAGAACTTCAAATCAGGACTCATTCCCTTTTCAAGCAAAAATTGTAATATTGCTTCTGCGTTTTGTACTTCTACCTGTATTGAAAGTATAGCTTCCCGCAAAGTGGATTTAAATCTAAGACTAAGATTCCACCAAGCCGTGTTTTCAACAGAGAAATTAGGGTCAGCATTTTCTTGATCAACAAGAATTTTAACTTCCTCTAATTTCCCATCTCGTATTGCTTGTAAAAGTCTAGAATTCACGTCTACATATTCTTTTGCTATAGATGGGTTAAATTTTTGAGCAATTTCTGCCCTAAATACATCAGGAAATTTTTTTGCCAATACATTCATAAGAGCAGTAAATGTCTTAAGATTGTCATAGCGTATTCCGAGTAATGCGCTTTTTACTTTAACTAAGTCGATTGTCCCTTCAAGGGTGTCTGCTCCTGATGCGGAAACCGCCTCAAGAATTTCATGCGAACGTCCTTTGGCGTAAGTCCATTATGTTTTGTGCTTCCATGCCATGCAGTTGACCTGCTGCGCATGCGATTGTGAATAATAAAATCAGTTTCTTCATGAAAGTTTTCTCCATAGTTAAAAATTATTTATTAGCTCTGCTGTATTGTTTTAAAAGCTCTGCTACATCTTCAGGTATGGGACGGGAAAAAACGGTATCCCCTCCTATTCCAAAGGGACTCATACCTTTTTCGAGTAAAAATTTTAGTATTTCTTTTGCGTTGGTTCTTTCAAATATCGCATTAAGTTTAGCTATCTTTAAGTTAGACGGAGGTAAGGAAAACCACCATATACTTTCTTTATAAAAAGTAAAATTAGGATCAGCACCTTCTTGATCAACAAGTTCTTTAACTTTCTCCAATTCCCCATTCTTTATTGCTTCTACAAGTCTAAAATTCACCTTCATATATTCTTCTGCTACAGAGTGTTAAATTTTTCGAGCAATGTCTCCCTAAGTACGTCGAAGGAAATTTTTTTGCCAATACATTCATCAGTGCTGTAAATGTCTTAAGGTTGTCATAGCGCACTCCCCGCAGCACACTCGCTTTAATTGCCTTGATCGTCTCGTCAAGATTATCGCTTGACGGTAATGCCATTTTAATAATTTCATCGCGAACGTCTTGTGGTAAATCCATTATGTTTTGTGCTTCCACATACCATCAAGACGCCTACTGCACATGCGATTGTGAATAATAAAATCAGTTTCTTCACTTAGTTTCTCCATATTGTTTTGTTCGATCGTAGTTTTATCCGAAAACGTATCCTGTTACGTCTTGTCCGCCATAGCTTAGCGAAGACGGATCCTGCTTTGAAAATAAAGAGCGACGACAAAGCTTACTGCAAAACAGATTCTATTGTCGCTCTTTTTAGTTTCTATAAACCCTATAGCAATCTATTTATTGAGCAGAAACTGCTTTTTCTGCCTTAGCTATTTCTTCCATAACACTCTTTTTCAATTCAACTAAACCTGCTTCACGATCACCAGTAGACATACAGTTTACCTGCTCCTTCAATACAGCTAGTTCGGCGAGTGCATTTCCTGTTTTAGCTTGCGCTGCAATAGAGCCCGCTTTAATTTTGGCTTCTTCAAAACCGTTGTGTAAAGCACGGTCCATTGGTGAAGGTCTAAAAGCTAGTACATTTGCCATAGGAACTGCGAGCAATGCTATCGCTAATAATGTTCTTTTTTCCATGAGAGTTCTCCTTTTTTTTATTTTTGAGCGTATCAGACCATCCAATACGTCCCTATAGGTTCACTGTAGAGACACTCCTCTACTTAATTTCAGTATTACAGATAGAAATATAAAAAATCAAGAAAAAGTTGAAAAGTCTTTATTTACAGGTTAAAAGGGGGTAAAATAAATAAAAATGGAGGGGTATAGATAATTTCAAAAACAGGGTAATCGATTAATCCGAGAAAAATCATGATTACAAAGAAGAAGTATAGAAAAATAGATGAATATCTTGATTTGCCATGGACGTATACCGTCGAACAGGCAAAAGATGAAAATAACGAAAAAATATATGTTGTCCGTGTTAACGAGCTCCCAGGAATATGTACCGATGCACCATCTCTTGATGAAGCCATGGAACTTATCAAAGAACCAATGACTGCAGCTATTGAATTTTATATGGAAAATAATCAAGACGTTCCAGAGCCTATCAGTGAAGAAGATTTCAAGGGGAATATTGCGTACCGTACAACAAGCAGAAGGCATTTTCTGATCAGTAAAGAAGCGCAAAGACGAGAGCAATCACTAAGCGAGGTTCTTGATAGCCTTGTTGATTCAATCCTTGTGAATAAATAAAGTGAATACCATGAAAACCAAAGATTTTGAAATAAGCTCAGGAAATATTTTCGCTGATCTTGAAGTATCAAACCCTGAAGAACGATTAGCTAAAGTTAAGCTTGCGATACAAATTAATCATCTTATTGAAGTAAAAGAACTTAACCAGAAAGATGCTGCAAAGCTTCTTGGCATTGATCAACCAAAAATTTCTGCTCTTAGCAAAGGTAAATTAGCAGGCTTTTCACTTGAAAGACTTTTTCGATTTTTGAATATTCTTGGACAAGATATTACCATCGAAGTGACTCCAAGAACACGTACAAAAAAGAAACCAAATATTAACGTAAGTTTCTCGAAAATAAAGCAGAAGCCTGTTGCTAAAATTAATGAAACAACGTCTACCAGAGCTGCTATGTCAGCCCGCAAGAAAGGTAAATAGTTTCTCACTCGTCGTCGTTGCAAGCTCGCAATAACGATCGCTGCACAAAAAGCGCATTACCAAAAAATTTAGTTGGCTGATCAGGAAAATCACGACCAATCATAACAAACCCCGCATTTTCAAGCCACGCCTTCACTTCAGGATATTGCGCTTGGCCCGCATAGTTTTCAATAAATCCAACTTCGGTATAAATTGCTGACACTGTTTTGAGCATAGTGCGCGCTGCAGTAAGCGCATTCAGTTCATACCCTTGCATGTCTAACCACAAAAGATCTACGTGTAACACGTTGTTTTTTTTCGCCCAATCGTCGAGCGTTATAGTTGGCACACTGATCGTGTAAGGAAATTGAATAGGGGAATAGAGCAATCGTTCTTTTGGCATTAGTAGCGAACTTGCCTGCGTAGGCATTCCTGGCCTGTCAGGTTTTTCAGCAACGTATAATTCACTGGTACCCGTTGTATCACTCAATGCAATTTGATAACGATGCACATTTGGTAAATGCATAGTGTTTGCTTCAAACTTTTCAAATGCTCCTGGCATTGGTTCAAAGGCATGAATAGTTGCTTCTGGCCAGACTGCCAACATTCGTTGCGTTTCATGGCCATCAAAAGCACCGGCTTCAACGATAACAGGATTTTCTGGAATATATTGTTTTATATGCTGGAATGATTCGTGTGGTTTAAAAGTAATCATTAAAATACCTTCTTACCTCTATTTTTTACCTCATAGGTTAATGAAGTTACATCTTGGCAGCTAGTATCAAACTCTTGCTTTGTAAGGACGGCTACATTTTTCGGTATTTTTAAACCGAGTAATGCTTCAAATGCTAAATCACCTCTTTGATAAACTTTTTGATCTGATGATTCAACAACAAGCTAAAAGATTAAGGTCATCGTCTTCGTCAGGAGTTCCCCATCCATATTTACCGTACATATAAATTTCAAGCGGATCGTATGCTTTAACCAGACGGGCAAGTGCCTCTTGTATTGTTTCTTGTGGTATCATGTAAATATCATCCTTGGTAATGTGCGAATTTAATTGTGTGTTCATTTTTTTCTGACAGGTAATTGCTACCCATACCATACAACGTATCACAAAAATCACTTAAAAGACACGCCTTGCCAGAGTCATACTTTTACGTTATACCTATTCAACGCATAGAAAACCAAACACAGGGAGAGCGTGTGAAAGAGCCAATTAAAGAGTCATCAAATAAGCAATCGCCAATTATTACTCACGAAATACTACAATCCACCACCAAAGTAGATCAGCAAGCAACAGCGCAAGATCAATTCACAAACCAAGACTGATTATCCCTTTTCCCATTGGCTACAAAAAAACAAATACTATCATCAACGCATGAAATCTTTTTATCAAACCAAGATTCCACGCAATTCATCGGTACTACAAATTAATTGCGCTAATGGCTATGTGCTTGAAGCGGTTGAAGCCTCAGTCGGCGTAGGTGTTGATGCCAATAGAAACTACATAGAACAAGCGCAAGTCACCTATCCTCAGTACACGTTCTTCCAGGGAAGCATTAAAGATACAAAAATATCTCATCAATTTGATTATATCGTACTGTCATTTGCAACCATGGAAGCAGATGACATTCAAACATTATTGCAACAACTGCATCCTTTTACTCATCCAGGCACACGCATATTGGTGGAGACCTATTCATATCTTTGGGAGCCAGTGCTATGGCTCACACAAAAATTAGGGCTGCGTCGGCCGACACAGTTCAAAAATTGGCTATCGCAATATGATGTACAAAATTTTTTACATCTTGCAGGCTTTGAAGTGATAACCACTACCGCGCATATGCTCATGCCGCTTTACATTCCCATTGCATCGTGGCTATGCAATACCCTGTTGGCACCACTGCCGTTCATAAAGCGCTTGTGCTTGCATCAAAATGTTATCGCACGCCCAGTGCAACCAGCGCACGCTCTACAACACCATACCGTATCGGTCATTGTAACCTGTCGCAATGAAAAGGGTAACATAGAGCGGGTTGTCAAAGAATGTCCACGTATGGGCAAGCATACTGAACTTATTTTTGTTGAGGGTGGATCAAAAGACGGCACGCTTGAAGAAATACAACGAATTGCACACAAGTATCAGCATGAATGGGATATTTCTTGGTTTGTGCAAGATGGTACCGGAAAGGGTGATGCGGTACGCAAAGGCTTTATGCATGCAAAGGGTGATATACTCATGATCTTGGATGGTGATTTAACCATGCCGGCACAAGAATTACCAAAATTTTTTGAAGCATTGGTTCTGGGCAAAGGAGAGTTTATTAACGGATCTCGGTTGGTGTATAGCATGGAATCTGGCGCAATGCGTTTTTTAAACCTGCTTGCAAACTTTTTCTTTGGACTGATTTTTTCATGGCTCTTGGAACAACGGGTCAAAGACACCCTCTGTGGCACCAAAGTGCTATGGAGAAAAGATTATGAACGTATTGTAGCTAATCGTGCCCTTTTCGGGTTAGAGGATCCGTTTGGTGATTTTGATCTACTTTTTGGTGCATCAACGTTAAATTTAAAGATCATTGATATGCCCATTCGCTACAAAGACCGCACCTATGGACAAACCAATATTAGACGATTTTGGCATGGTTTTATTTTGTTATGGATAAGCATAACTGCTATGCGTAAATTTAAGTTTAGGTAAACAACTCTCCACTAAAGTGAAAAGTGAAATCGTGCATCTATATTTTTTTAGAAATCAGCTTGTCTCATCAACACAAGAATACCTGCCATGTGCTGGTCTATAAAATAGTCGAGTATATCTTCTAACACTTCCCTTTGTGTGAAAGTTGCTACACATTGCACGTACAGACCCTTTTGATCAGTATGATATGAATATTTCGTGTAATCACCTAAATAATTCTCTGTTTGATCTGATATTGCTATTTGCTCTAACGTAAAGTCATCTTTTTGTTTTTTCAAGGCAATTGCTTCAAATATAATCTTAGCGAGTGTATCCCTGGGCGCATCACAATACAATTTTAACTCAACCTTAAACTGCCAATTATCATGTCCTACATAAGATTTCACATCGCTATGATGCTTCTTAGGTAACGGCTTTCGAGCCAAACTTCTAAAAATAGATTCTATGCCAACACGTTTAACCTCTTGTAAAAAAATTTCTCGTTCCACAAACTTCAAAGGCCTAAGCGCAGGATCCATGCCGAAAGTTGTACCATAAGAAACAATAAAAACGGCTAAAAAAAATAGATATACATAACTCAATTTTTTCATCACTTTTCCCCCCTTATACCCATACACAAGTATATTTTTGCACTTTTATCAATAGATCAGACAAGACACACATCCCATACCATTGCGCGCCTTATTCGCAACAAATCATTTATTTTCTATATTAACAACCTCCTTTTAATTATACTACAGATCGGGTGATGGGTGGTGAAGCACAGGTATACCCAACGCGAAAGAACACTATGAAAATAAGTATTATTATTCCTGCATACAATGAAGAAAAAAGAATCAGCAAAACGCTCCATACATATCATCAATTTTTTAATGCGTTAAAAAACGCAGGAACCTTAGATTTTGAATTAATTGTCGTACTCAATGGCTGCATTGACAACACATTGCACGTCGTTAAAGAAATACAAAGTCAGTTGAACAATATCCATGTGATAAATTGTGTACAACCAGGCAAAGGCCTTGCTATTAAAATTGGCTTTGAAGACGCACTTACTCGTGCGAATGATTGGATAGGCTTTGTTGACGCAGATATGGCAACATCACCAGAAGAATTTTACAAACTTATTAACAACCGCAATGGATATGATGGCATCATTGCAAGTCGCTACATGCCGGGCGCACAGGTATATCCACCACGTCCATGGATAAAACGCTGGGGCAGCAAAATATTTTATGAATCATTAATCCGCCTCTTATTTGGCCTTAATTATTATGATTTCCAATGCGGTGCAAAAATATTTGCCCATCGCGTGATAAAAACGATTGCACCAAAACTCACCATCAAGCAATGGGCTTTTGATGTTGAATTATTGTATCTATGCAAGAAAAATGACTTTAAAGTTAAAGAATCACCTACCATTTGGTATGACCAAGCGGGCAGTAAGTTGCGATTAGGTGCCGGATTTTATATGCTGACCGCATTGATTAAATTGCGCTTATATTATTCGCCATTAAAAAATATGTTTACGAAAAGTTAAATTACATATAACTTCTTCTTCATTCATCCTGCCATACCCTACGAAGCTTTAGCGAAGGTTAGGTCGAAGGATACGAAAAAAACATAGGAGACTTATGTGTGGATTAGCTGGTTATCATACCCTGTCTCGCTCAGATATTCCTTTTGACAAAGAACTACTCAATCGCTTGCATGCATCAATCGCACATCGCGGGCCAGACGGTCATGGCATATGGACTTCAGATAATCGCCAACTCGCGCTTGTACATCGTCGATTGAAAATTATTGATGTATCAAATGCCGGCGCACAGCCAATGATGGACGCGCACAAATCAGTAGTGATCGTTTTTAATGGTGAAATATACAATTACCTTGAACTACGTGCATTGCTACAACAAGATGGCTATATCTTTTCTTCCCAAACTGACACCGAAGTTATTCTGTATGCCTATAAAAAATGGGGCATTGCCTGCTTAGATTACCTAGACGGCATGTTTGCTTTTGCTTTATTTGACATACACACCAATGAATTATATCTGGTGCGTGACCGCATTGGCATTAAACCACTCTATTTTTCTCTGCAATCTCAGGTGTTAAGTTTTGCTTCAGAAATTAAAGCATTATGGCAATTACCATGGATAGAAAAACAGATTAAGCATGAAGCACTTTCTTATTATTTAAGTTATCTGGCAACACCAGCCCCCATGACGCTGTATGAAGGAATTTATAAACTACCTGCAGGATTTTATCTTAAATGTGATGCACAACGTACCGTAACCTTTCACCAATGGTATGATCAAACGCAAACACGTATTATCGCTGCCGACACACCTGTGCATGATGAAACCTATTACATTGACCACATACGCACCTTATTTGATAATGCAGTCAAAAAACGCATGCGTGCAGATGTTCCGGTTGGCATTTTTTTATCAGGTGGTATTGATTCCAGCCTCAATCTTGCGCATATGGCCCGTTACACACAACAACTCAAAACATTCAATGTATCTTTTGATGATGGCCCAGAACTACAAGAACGTGCATGGGCGCGTATGGTAGCGCACAAATTTGGCGCTGAACATCATGAACTGATTATTTCTGAAAAAGAAGCGTTTGATTCTTTCCAAAAAATTATATTCCACCAAGATGAACCGCTTGGTGATCCGGTGTGCATTCCCTTGTATCACGTTTCACATTATGCAAAAAAAGCAGGTGTTACCGTCGTGCAAATAGGTGAAGGTTCAGATGAGCTTTTTTGCGGGTATCCCATGTATGCCGACTACATCAATCTTAATCGCTACTGGCAACCATCACAGCGTTTTATTCCTGCAACGGTGCGTCACGGATTGTCATATGCAGCATCATGGTATCCTTGTAAGCCAAATAAAAAAGATTTGCTGTCTCGTTGGGCGCACGGCCAACCACTATTTTGCACTGGCGCATTAGTTTTTTCTGCAACATGGAAACAAAAAATTATGCATCCCATGTCAATGCAACAGCTGCATGATCCTATTATCGAGCAAATATATGCAAATTTTCCTCAGGGAACTGACTGTTATGCGATGATTGAATACCATCGCGCACGCTTACGCACCTATGATCCGCATGCTGATTTTGTAAAAACAATAGGCTATGTAGAACTCAAACACCGCTTGGCTGAACTTTTATTAATGCGGGTTGACAAGATGACCATGGCAGCAGGAATAGAAGCGCGGGTGCCCTTTCTTGATTACAAATTGGTCGAATTCGCATTACAAATCCCCGCCTCATTAAAATATAAAGATGACATAACTAAATATATTTTAAAAAAAGCATGTGAAGGAATAATTCCTGATGAAGTCATCTACCGCAAAAAAGTTGGCTTTAATGCACCAACTACTCGTTGGTTTAAATCAGGTCATTATTTTAAGGAACAGTTGCAGGATCTGTTGCATAGTCCTACCAATGAGATCTCATGCATGCTGAACGTCCCTGCGATTAACGCCATGTTGCGTGAAAACAGTTCACAGACGAATGTAGATTATGCACCACAGTTATGGGCGTTACAAAACGTACTTGCGCATGAATGATTTACGCCATACTTATTCTGATAACATCACGCACAAGCGCATTTTAATTGTCGGTCCAATGCCACCACCATTGGGAGGCGTTTCAGTACACATTAAGCGAGTCACCGGAAAATTGCAGCAACAGCACAATACCGTATATCAGATTAATCCAGAAAAATTGTATCGTTTTAACTTTGTACGCATAGTTCCATTCAAGTATTGCGCGCAACTATGGTACCTCATTAAACTATGCGCCATGATTCTTTATTATCGCCCAAATATAATCATGTATCATGCTTTCTGTCTGCGTAATACCATTCCAGAACTTATGCTCCTTACCAAACTCAAAAAAATAATTCCCTACGCAACTCTGCTTATTGAACATGATTGCAGGCACATGTACCAACGGTCACCCGTATGGAAAGACTGGTTCAACCATTACCTGACGCGTGTTGACCAATTAATATGCATTGGAAACATCACACACCAAAGTTATCTTGACAACGGTATCACCATGCCAGCAACTGTGACGATTGAATCAGCATTTTTGCCGCCTATGATATCTGAAGAAAAAACAATTTGCGCTACTTACCCACAAGAATTATTCACTTTCCTAGATACGCATGCGCCAATTATTGTCATAAACGCATTTCAATTGACGTTGTGGCAGGGCAGGGATTTGTATGGTATTGATCAAGCGATTGAAATGATTAAAAATCTTAAAGAAATGTATCCACGTGTAGGACTTGTTATGGTGCTTGGTTCTTTGGGTGATGAGCAGTATTATCAGGTTCTTATGAAACGCATTCACACATATGCGTTACACGATGCGATTTTTATTATGCAGGGGCAAAAAGAACTCTGGCCATTACTGAAATATGCTACGGTATTTGTTCGGCCAACTTTAAGTGATGGTTGCAGTGTAAGCATTGCAGAAGCGTTATATTTTGATACGCCTACGGTGGCAAGCGATGTGTGCAAGCGGCCTACTGGAACGGTGCTTTATAAAGCGGGTGATATCATAGATTTTACTGAAAAGGTAAGATGGGTTCTTTTGGGATAATATACGTAATGGGTAGAAAGCTTAACCCTCCTACCCACTTAATTAGTTTTACTTTTTCATTGCTTCTTTTAACAATGGTTCGATTTCATTCATCTTCTCAATATGAGATGGTGAATAGACGGTCGTACCTCTAAGCTGATCGAATGTTATAAGAGCGAATTGAACAAATTCTTGATTCGGATCTGCTCCATGTGCAAGTAATAATTTCACCATATCAATACTAAGAAATTCCGATCTTAAAGCTGTTGTTAGCGATGAAGTATTATCATAATTTACGAAATTAACATCAGCGCCATCCTGAATAAGTTGAACGACTTTCTCCAATCTACCCAGCTTTACAGAAAACAATAACGTATTGCCAAGCCTGTTATATTCTTCTGCAATGGGAGTATGAAACTGACGAGCAATCATCAGTGTGCTTCTATCAAGGATGCTATTTCCAATTAATTCAATTCCTTTATCTGCTAGTATATGCACCAGCGCTATGAAGTCCTTGAGATTATCTTGTAATATATTTTGGTTTTTAATAGCCGCATATATGCCCCCTGGTGTTTTATTTGTTTCAAAAATTGTAACCAGCTCTTTATAAGCTTCTGGTTTTTCTAATGCTAGGATAATTTCTTCTCTTGATTTATCGGGGAATTTTTTTGTTAATGCCCTCACAAGAGCGGGCGCATTCTGAAGGTTGTCGTATCGTATGTTATGCAAGATACTCAATTTTTTAATTGCGTTAATTGCCTCGGGAATAGTATTAGTTGTTGCTAAAGCAGTGTTAATAATTTCTTGTTTAAGCTCCTTGGGTAACGTTTTATACAGATTTTCAGGTTCCATCGAAATTTCAGGTTCCATGCCATAGATTTGACCTGCCGCGCATGTGATTGTGAACAATAAAATAAGTTTTTTCATATTTTTACTCCGAAAAGGTAAGATGGGTTCTTTTGGGATAATATACGTAATGGGTAGGAAGCTTAACTCTCCTACCCACTTAATTAGTTCTACTTTTTCGCTTCTTCTAATAATTGTTTGATTGCATCTATCATCACATAATAATATGGTTGGTGAAGGCCCATACCCTTAAACCGATCGATTCCTTTAAGAGTTGATTGAACAGATTCTTGATTCGGATCTGCTCCATGTGCAAGTAATAATTTCACCACCTCAATACTAAGAAAGTTAGTCCCTAAAACTTTTGCTAGCGGTGAAGTATGACAATAATTTACGAAATTAACATCAGCACCATCCTGGATAAGTCGAGCGACTTGCTTCGAATTACCTTGCTCTACACAATACATTAATTCATTACCAAGCTCGTTATATGTTTCTGCAACGGGCGTACCAAACTCACTAGCAATCATCATTGTCCTTCTATCAGGGCTGCTATTTCCAACTAATTCATTTTTTTTATCTACTAAGATATGCACCAGCGCTGTGAAATCCTTAAGATTGCCTTGTAATATATTTTGGCTTTTAATAGCCGCATATATGTCCCTTAGATTTTTATTTGTTTCTAAAATTGTAACAAGCTCTTTATAAGCTTCTGGTTTTTCTAATGCTAGGATAATTTCTTCTCTTGATTTATCAGGGAATTTCTTTGTTAATGCCCTCACAAGACCAGTCGCGCTCTGAAGGTTGCCATATGGTACTCCTTGGAATATGCTTGCCACTTTAATAGCCCCAATTACTTGTTCAAGATCATTACTTTTTGCTAAAGCTTTAACAATTTCCTGACGCAGTTCTTCTGGTAATTGCTCAAAAGCCCCCAAGCTTCCTCTCTGTGGTTCCATGCCATACATTTGACCTGTCGCACATACGATTGTGAACAATAAAATCAGTTTCTTCATCTTATCTCTCCTGTTTTTAGGTGTTTTTAGGTATATTCTCTATATCTCTACTTAATCTAAGTATTACAGATAGAAAATAATAAGTCAAGAAAGAAGTTAAAAAAGCTTCAACTTCAAGGTAAAAATAGTCAAAAATTACTGTTTTTGGGTAGAGGGAAAAGTTATTGCAAGTAACCTAAACAAAGCTATAATGAGCAGAAAAGGAACTATCCCAATGCAAAACATCTCATCAACCATGCAAAATAACCCAATACAATCCCCACCAACCCTCACCAACGGCATAGTCATCTGCACGCGTAATCGCCGCACCGATATGCTTACCTTCTTGCGCTCATTGCAAAAACAGACCATGTGTCCAACTGAACTGATCATCATAGACAGTAGCGACAACCCACTGTCCAATGATCAAGAGTTTGTACAGCTATGCGCACTGCACCAACAAGCGGGTACACAGGTGATAGTTGAACACACACGGCCTGGATTGGCTCAACAACGTAATATTGGTGCATCAAAATCATCAGCGAACATTCTCTATTTTTTTGATGATGACGTAGAACTTGAACCTGAGTATATTGCGCAAATGACGGCTATCTTCATGCACTATCCAAATTACGGCGGCGGCATGGGCTCCGTGCAAAATGTTCCTGCACCAGCAAGCAAGTTATATCGCTGTCTGCGCACCTTATTTTTACTGCAACAAGATAGGGCCTCTGGTAATTTTACCTGGTCAGGAATGCCAACGCATACCTATGGCACCCATACGTTTAAAAACGTTGAAGTGTTAGGCGGCTGCTGTATGGCGTATCGTAGAACAATTTATATGCAACATTTATGTGATGAACAACTTGAAAAAATGAGTGGATACGCATACATGGAAGATTGTGACCTTTCTTGGCGCATTTCATTTCATCACCCTTTATTTTTTAATCCAGCTGCACGATTAAACCATTACCATAGCCCCGTTAGTCGTGATAACGTTCAAAAAACACGTGCTATGTATGTATATAATTATAGTTACCTGTTTTTCAAAAATGTATACCCGCAGAATAGAATAAAGGTTATCGCATATTGCTGGAGTATCTTTGGTTTATATGTACAAGCGTTACTTTATCGACAATGGCATGAAATAAAGGGCTATTCACAAGGTTTACGCTATTTTTACTCGAAGAAATAACGCATAGACGTATTCATACGTATACATTAATTGCTGAGTTATACTGAAAAAATATTCATAGTATTGCTCGAACAAGACATAGGTTGGTATAAATCAATATATGTCCTACTCGAGCAATATTTTTTTAATTAACGTGTGTACGTACAAAAAAGGATACAAAATGCCACACTTTAAATATGCTGCGTTATTCATCTATTCATTACTTCTCGGAATATCAGTTTCAGCTGCTATAAATAACTTTGTCATAGTTATCCCTTCATACAATAATAAAAAATGGTATGAACAAAACTTACGATCAGCACTTTCACAAAATTATCCTCATTTTCGTATTATATACACCGATGATTGCTCTTGCGATGGCACTGGCGAGCTTGTAGAAGCATATCTTGCACAGAATGACCATGACCATAAAGTATGTCTCATAAAAAATGACACGCGACGGGGTGCCCTTCATAATTTCTATACCATGATTCATATGACTGATGACGACGATATTATTGTTGTACTTGATGGTGATGATTGGTTACCGGACAATAACGTATTAACACGCTTAAGTAATATTTATTCATCTGGTGAAATATGGTTAACCTACGGCCAATTTAAAATGCATCCTTCTGGCATTCATGGTTGGGCATCGCCAATGCCTCATGACGTTGTAGCAAATAATGATTTCAGAAATTTTCAACATATTCCTACTCATTTACGTACGTTCTATTCTTGGCTCTTTAAAAAAATAAACCTTGAAGATTTGCTGTATGAAGGTGATTTCTACCCTATGACCTGTGACATGGCCACTATGTATCCCATGATAGAAATGGCTGGTGAGCGACACAAATTTGTTCCTGAAATTATGTATATCTACAATGATCAAAATTCCATCAGTGATCATCATATTAACAAGCAATTACAGTCTCATTTAGATCAAGTTATTAGAAAAAAAGATCGTTATAAACGACTTGAAAGAAAGCCATTACATATAGGCTTATGCATTGTGGCAACAGGAAGATACATCACATTCGTTCAACCATTACTCGATTCTGCAGAAAAATATTTTTGTCCAACTGATAAAAAAACCTATTTTATTTTTACCGATGCTTCTGAATCTGATTTGCGTCCCTTATCAGATAGTCCTTATAAAGATAAAATAGTTCTTTTATTCCAAAAACGACTTGGCTGGCCTTATGACACCTTAATGCGCTTTTCTATATATGATTTTTATAAAGATTTCTTTGCAGCAACCGATTATATGTTTGCTACCGACGCTGATATGTTATTTGTCGACATAGAAAAGGATGAGATTCTACATGATCGTGTTGCAACGCAACATCCTGGGTTTGAAAAAAATAGACCTTTATGGGGCGGCGAACCTCCATATGATCGCAATCCTAACTCTACCGCATATATACCACATAATTTAGGCAACCATTATTTTGCCGGAGGTTTTTATGGGGGAAAGACCTCTGAATTTATCAGAATGATAACAACACTCACACATAACATTCTCACTGATCTTGAACAACATAAATATATCGCACTATGGCATGATGAAAGTCACTTAAATCGTTACTTCATCGATAATATACCAAGTATTATTCTTGATCGCTCATATTGCTACCCAGAAAATGGCCAACAAAAAGGCTATCCTGCCTGTTCCCCTAAACTATTAGCGCTGGATAAAGATCACAGTGCAATGAGAGAATGAAAAAGTATAGTTAATGCGAGTTCGATCGAAAAAATACATGAATAACGTAGTTAAAAATTCTTTGAATGTAGAGACAGCCGAGAAACGGCCGACAAACCGCCGAGAAACCGCTGACAAACCGCCGAGAAACCGCCCAGAAACATAAAATGTACCAAACAAATAGAAAATTGGACCAAATACTTGAAAAGATTCAACAAAAGGATCTAGCAACAATTTAAAACAAAATATCTTGTTTTTTGAACTTTAAACACACACTTGTTTAGATCGAACTCACGTTAATTAACAAAAAGGATACCCTAAATGCCATCACTAAATAAGTTTGTACTGTCATTCACCTTCATGTTCTTGGGCACAACTATTAATGTATTTACTGAACCACTACATGTATTACATATCAGCTTTCATGAAGGATGTATTAATGAAATTAACTTCATAGCGCAGCAGCTGCAATTTAGTGTCACCTCACTATTTATTCATGACTTAGCACCCAAAGAATTCGATGGGCAATCCTATGGGGCCGCCCTCTATAATATAGGTCACACACGGGCACTCGATATATGGAATAAGCATAAAACCTATTTTAATCAATTCGATGCAGTTATAACCTCTGATACCGCACCTCTTGCAAGAATTTTCCTACAAAACAACTTCTCAAAACCTCTTATTATTTGGGTGTGCAATCGCTTCGATTACGCAGATACTAGTAGCCTTGATTGTAATTTTCCAGATGAAGAATACTATCAGTTACTGCGTAATGCATACCATAAAAATACGGTGTTTTCCATTCCTTACACTGCATTTGAATCAGTATATGCAGCAGGAAAAAATGTTTTTTTTAACAATGAAGAGATACAACCAATTGGCACATTCAATGTGCAAGACAAAACTTCCAGTATCCCCGTCAATATCGATAAATCAAAAACTTTTTTCATACCACCCTATCTGAATGATGCAGCTATGAACCTTACGCAAGAATGTGCACGCTTAGATATTATGACATATAGGGGAAGGTATAACGGCCCAAATGATCTGAAAGACTTTAAAGGGATTATACACATACCATATGCTTGGTCAAATGTTGCTTTTTTTGAGAATATACAACTTGGATTACCATATTTCATTCCCTCAAGTACCTTTATAAACAAGTTGTATAATACAGGAAAACTTTGGTGGCAAAATGGTAACTTTTTAAAAAACAACTATCACTTTTCAGAATGGTATAATGAACAACATAGTGAAATAATTACCTATTTTGATTCGTGGGATGACCTTAAGCAAAAAATTAAATCGACTGACTTTGCTGCATTGCGCGCCAAAATACAGCGATATGCCGAAAATCACTGTCATAATACACTTGAAAAATGGCGTACTGTTTTTGATAAATTATCTAAAATGTCAGAATAAATATTTTAAAAAAGAGGGAATAGTATGTACAAGCGCAGTTTGTTGATCGTTATATTGTTTAATATGGTTACGCAGATTTATAACGTAGGTGCTCTTGGAGAAGCTGTGCCATTTGCACTTCTTAAAAAAATTCTTCCTATTAATCCCACGATTCTTGAAGCTGGAGCTCAATTTGGTGAAGACACAGAGTGGATGAGTGAAATGTGGCCGCAAGGAAGAATTTATTCATTTGAACCATCTCCTGACTCATTTGCAGAATTGCAAAAAGTTGCTGCCAAATCAAACAATGTAAGTGCTATACCACTTGCATTATCAAATAAAAAGGGGGAATTTCCATTTTATCTCGCAGGAGGGGCAAGCTCTCTTTTAAAGCCACACCACGTTTATAATGCAGTTTATTTTCATTCAGATGTAGATCGCCCTATTATGGTGCAAGCTGTTACTTTAGATCAATGGGCACTAGATAATAATATTAAAAATATCGATTTTTTGTGGCTTGATATGGAAGGTAATGAATTGAATGCCTTACAAGGAGCGCTCAATATATTAAAAACAGTAAAACTTATCTACACGGAAGTGAATTTACAGACATTTTGGAACGGCTGTGTTCTCTATCATGAACTCAAAGCATGGATGAATAAGCAGGGTTTTAGTGAAATATGGGCCGATATTACTCCTGATTGGCATGGTAATGTTTTATTTATTAACACAAATGCTTGACGTTTTAAGGAAAATTAACATGAAAAATAATCTGTATAGCATGTTTGTGTCTAGCATAGTCATCTCTTGTCATACCTTATGCGGCACATTTAATTTTGTAAGTAATAAAATGGACATAGGACATTTAGATCCCCAATTCATTCAGCACCTTGTTGAGGAATTTAAACCGGATATTTTTCTTGAAACTGGTACATGTAATGGTATGACAGCAAAGGTGGCTGCTTCATTTTTTAAGCTAGTGTATACTGTAGAGCTAAGCCAAGAACTTTATAAGGCAGCAGTAAATTTATTTGTAACATTGCCCAATGTCAGTATGTATTGTGATAGTTCTCCAGCAATGATTAAAAAGGTACTTCCTAGTCTTAGTGGTCATATATTGTTTTGGCTTGATGCACATTACAGTGGTGGTGCTACGGTATGTAGTAATAATGATATTAATGATCCTGAGGCATATACTGCTATTCGTAAAGAACTGGAAGCTATTAAAGAATGTAATATGCAGAATTGTACTATATTAATAGACGATATTCGTGGTTTTGGTTCAATAATAAATGGCACAGAATATCTTGGTTGTTGGGCATATCCTTCTATTCAAGAAGTGTGTAGGCTTGGCAAGGAGATTAACCCACACTTTTCTTTTGCATTGCTAGGCGACATGTTGCTTATGTATGATGCCACACAATTTAGTCCATCTTTTTCTTCTGTCGTACAGGCATGCACCGCGAGTAGATTGTATGATGGTACTAATCTGAAGGACGAACAATTACTTGAATATGAAAAAGTTATTATGCATGCACAAGGTGCCGAACAAGCATTTCTTACCAGTCTTTATCATCGTATGACTGATTATAAAGATCCTCTCTTTATTCATGATTTGTGGTATGGCCTTATCAGCATAGGATCTGGTAATTGGGATGAAGCGATAATCGCTTTAGAGAAAGTACCAAATAGAGTTGAAACGTTGAATAAGAAGAAGCAACATACCAATAAATGTTTACATTATGATCATTGGCGCATTGATCACTATTTATCTCTGGCTGTTTTTGAGGCTCGCAAAATTACTTGATACTCATCAGCAATGATTTCAAATCCATGTTCAAGAAAATAAGCAATAGAATACTTTGACTTGCCCAATCCGGATGTATCTCCGTACTGCTTAGGCGTTTGATTGCGCACATCATCAATTAAAATAATACCATTCGGCGCGAGTAAATCACGTTCAACAATGACCTTAGCTTCTTCTAATTGCAACAAGGCTGTCGGCTCTATTGGGGTCATATCTCCTGTATCCATATATAATAAATCAATACTTTGGCAAGAACATCCCTTAAGGAAATTTACCGAAGAAGTAAGATGGTACACGATATAACTATTCAAATCAGCGGTGATTATTTTACATCGATTAATATGAGATGCGCTGATATCAACGGTATGAATCACCGGATTAAGATGCGCTAAACTTTCTGCTGCCATGCGCGTAAAGAATCCCGCACCCCAATCCCAATCTTGAGGTTTTTGTATATTCCAATACTTTACATCATCAAGATTACATCCAGGATGATTACCATGTACAAAACTTCTTGATGTACCCAATTCTACCACTACACGTCCATTATGTGCCTTAAAATGCTCAAATGCCATTTTAAATGTATAATAGCGCGATGCAGGTATCGGGTTATAATGGGACCAATCGTAACCAACGTAGGTTCCCTGTTCTAAATAATCTTTATATTTATTTAATATCCCATCAATGACACTATCAGTCCGAGTGAACGCACCACTAACCAAACAATACGCCATTAAAATATGAGTATATTTCATGCTACGCTTCTCCCTTTATATTAAGCGCTTCCTTCATAAATTTCAGTACTGTTTCGATACGATTTATATAGGTATGCTTAGTTTTCACAAAATCCATTAATTCATATAATTCGCTGATTGGTGCAGTATCTATATGCGCTTTTGCATCATAAAAAAGCTGATACGTGTCAGCATTATAAATTATCTTACCTTTAAATAAATCATAAACCGTTCTGTTGTTAGTGATTCCCCATTGTCCATAGCTTATATTTTTAAAGATTCTACAAGGAATATATCCGACTTCAAGTTGATATGGTCCTTGTATTGCTGGGGCTATATAAGATGTGTTAATTAAATCAATATTTTGCTCTGGAGAAACACCAAGACAATGATTAAATTTAATATTATTTTCAAGGCATGCCCTTTTAAAACCTTCAATTTCAACGTAATTACCATAAAGGCTTGCTCCAATGGTCCCAACCCAATTTATAGTAGATGTTTTTTTATGTATTATTTTTTGTCGTTTTATAGCATCAATTTCATGCGGTAATAAATCGGTTGCCCATGGCATATAAATCGTTTTTTCTTTACTGTTACCATAAATATAGTCATCTATTTTTTCAACCCCCCATTGCAAGCAATCATGCGTATATACGTGTAATGCAATGCTCCGATTATTACGGAACAGTTCCAAGTACTCATCTGCACAATGCCTAAAGCACCAATGAAGTATATAGTAACAATCTTGTCGCTTTGGCATTTCTTGATCAACCTGTCCTTCGGTAATAAATAACGTACCAGTAAGATCAATATCTTTAATTTCTCTGAGCGAGCTTACCCAGTATGTTTCATACCCAAGATGTTTAAATGCTCGATAAAAAGCTCCATGAACATATGAGTGAGTATGAGAATGCAATGGATGTCCCCATATAATTACCTTTGAGAAAAAATTTTCTTGAGCTTCACACGCAACAAATGCAAAAGATATACAAAACAATAATCTAATAACTCTCATTGTTACTCCACTACTAAGAAGGTTACATTCAAATTTATCCAATTTTATTTCGGCGTCTCATGATACAATCTATTATATAAGGCATTATATTTTAAACAGTCAGCAGAAACATATCGTATATCTCTCGCCCGTGGAGGCATAAATATCGTTTCATTGTTATAGCGTACATATTTTTTTTTAAGAGAATCTACTAATTCAAGAAGCGCAATACTTTCTCCTGTTGCAATATTAAATATTTCTCCTTGTATGTGTTGTTTTTCGCATGCACCAAGTAGTATGTTTGCTTCAACTATAGTTTGCACCGGCACATAATCACGTGTTTGAGTCCCGTCTCCAAAAATAGTAAGAGGAAGATTGTGCTCCATGTTATACATAAATTTTGCAATAACACCGGCATAATACCCTTGTGGATCTTGACGAGGGCCGTACACATTAAAATAACGTAGCGAGACTGTTTCCAGATCAAATATTTGTGCATATTCCTTACAATATATTTCTCCCATTAACTTTGAAAACCCATAAGGTGATAATGGCGCTGGTTGCATATTTTCATTACACGGTAGTGTAGATTCTCCATAAATTGCACAACTGGATGAAAAGACAAAGCGTTTAACATTATTAATACGCGCTGCTTCAAGCATATTTTGTGTTCCTGTAACATTAGTAATATGACATGCATGAGGATCTTCAACTGATGCAGGTACTGATACAGATGCTGCAAGATGAAAAATAATTTTTTTATTACGCGTTGCCTCTAAGCAAGATTCAAAGTCAGTAATGCTGCCATGTATACAGGTAACAGCATGGGCTACCGCAGAAATATTTTGTTTATTTCCAGAGCTTACATTATCGAGTATAGTTACATCCGCTCCAAGCGAAACCAGTTTTTCAACAAGATGAGATCCTATGAATCCGCATCCTCCCGTTACAAGAACCGGAACCCCTCTATAGAAATTTGCAAATATATCGGCACGCAATAGTACCGAATTTGTTAACGTAACAACTACAATTATAAAGATTATGATGAATATGCTGCCCCTAAAAATACACTTCATACCTACTCCCCTAATAGTATGTTTTCCCTTATCTTATATAAGAGCCCCCTTAATTTTGAAGGGTTGAAAAAAACTAGCCAAAAATTTCTGCGTAAAATCTACCTAGTATCTATCTATTGTGACTTTTTCCATTTTTGTTAGGCTATTTCTATTGTTTTTTTATCAGCGTAAAAAGAAGGAATCACCATATGAATAAGTTTTTTTTGTGTATAATCGTAGTATCTATTGGACTATTATCAGTTATGTTAGGGCAATGTCAGATGAGTAAAACCATACCAATTATTAATCAAATCACCGATGCACAATCTGTCGTTGCATTGTTTCCACAAACTCCAGACGATATACACAAACGCGTAGACCTGTACATGGCCCAGGTAAAAAAAGACTTGGACGCTCTTGTTGATCTCCCCGATGAGCAACGCACCTTTGCCAATACCGCACAAGCGCTAGACACCATTGGAGGCCTTTCAAACATGGCTCTCACCAGCAACATGATTCATGCACTCAAAGAAGTGCACCCCGATGCTGCAATGCGTGAAGCAGCAGAATCTGCCATGCAAAAAATACAAGCATTCTGGATTGATGAAGTAAGCAACAATAAAAAATTATATCAAGCCTTTAAAAGCTATGCGCAAAACAATGCGCCACATGAACAGCTAAAACCGGCACAAATGTATTACCTACAAGAAGGGCTCAAGGGCTTTAAACGTGCTGGTCTTGATCTGCCTGACGATGAACTTGCGCAATTGAGTACACTCAAAAAAGAATTGGCCAATATATGCATGCAATTTTCAACCAATATCTCACAAGATGATTCCTCTATTACTGCTACCAAAGAAGAATTACAGGGACTAGATGATGATTTTTTAACCTGCTTACAACGCACAGATGACGGTGCGTATCGTTTAGGCGTGGACTATCCTACCTACTTTAATGTGATGGAACATTGCACCGTAGAAAATACACGCAAGCGTTTACATGATGCATTTAATAATCGCGCATATCCACAGAATGAAGCCATCCTCAAAAACATTATTGCCCTACGCGACGATTTTGCACACAGGTTGGGCTTTGCAAGTTTTGCTGCCTATGACCTAGATGAACAGATGGTAAAAACAGTAGCACGCGCAGAGAATTTTTTACATGACCTACGCACAAAGTCAGACCATAAAGTGAAAGCCGAGATTGCTCAGTTCCTTTCTGCATTACCCGACTCAGTCAGCCTGACACCTGACGGTAAAATAAAACCATGGGATTTTGCATTTGCACAAGCACAGTACAAGAAAAAACATTTCGATATCGATGAAACTAAAATAGCTGAATATTTTCCTATGGATGCAACCATCGATGGCCTATTTGCTATTTACAAACAATTTTTTGGTATCGATTTTGAACAAATTCCTGTCACTGGCACTTGGCATGAAGAAGTAAAGCTCATTGCAATGTACAGTGCAGATCATGCGATATTGCATGGTTATATCTTTTTAGATCTACATCCACGACCAAATAAATACAGTCATGCATGCTCACATGAGCGTAGTGCCCGCAGTCTACCATGAAGGGAAAATGAGTTCCGGCAGTCAGTCTGGTTGTTGCTAATTTCCCAAAGCCAAACGGTGAAAAACCATCGTTACTCAAACGTTCAGATGTAAGTACTTTTTTCCATGAATTTGGCCATGCATTACACGCAATGTTAGGGCGCACTGAATTGGAATCACAAGCAGGTACCAATGTGAAACATGATTTTGTTGAACTACCATCACAAATGTTAGAAGAATGGCTCTGGGACCGTGATACTCTTAAAAATGGTAAGCAAACATTACAACACTGGTGAAGCATTACCTGATGATGTCATTGATAAACTACTTGAACTCAAAACATTTGATACTGGTAACTTTGTGCAACGCCAAGCGATGCTTGCTATCATTGCTCTTGATTACTACAAAGAGGGTGCTGACAAAGATCCGCAGGCTATTTTACGCAGCGTTCATTTAACTTGCAGGCCACAATTCATGTGGAGTCCTGCAAATCATTTTTATGCAAGCTGGGGCCATTTAACTGGCTATGCAGCTAAATATTACGGGTACTTATGGTCACGTGTATTTGCACAGGATGTTTTTGAAGAAATTAAAAAACATGGGTTGCTCAATCCGGTCATAGGCAAGCGATACGTGGACACTATTATCGGCAAAGGTGGCAGTGCTGATCCCAATGAACTGCTTAGAAACTTTCTTGGCCGTGAACCGAATAATGGGGCGTTCTTGCGTGATTTAGGATTTATCGTGCCAGAAATGTTTGATGTGCAGGTTCCAAAAACACACCCTACCGTACAAACTCCAGGCGCTTAGAACCAAGGCAATTTATCTCACTTTGCAACAGAAAAAAGCCTCGCGTTGACATAGCATCATTGCGAGGCTCTATTTTTTCTCGTTTTCCAGTTAAAAAATTGATTTCCTACCTTCTAATGTTCAAACGATCTAGCAAGTACGGTTTTACCTGCTTAGGAAGGCTTACAAAATACTTTTGCATCTTCGCTTGGAAAATCCAATTATGAATTCTTTTCTGCAACTGTTGCTTCATAGGCACGTTTAATCAGGTCGAGTTGTGGAACAGTAGCATTGTAGATAATCCACAACAGCGGATTAGTATCTGATGTGCCTGCAAATGGGTTCTAAATTCCATATCTTTGCAGTTTTATCTTTTGAGACAGTCACCACCCTGTCACCAGCTATTGCTACTAGATTGACAATATTCTCATGCCCCGCAAGAGTGCCCAGGAGCTCACCTGTATTCAAGTTCCATATCTTTGCAGTTTTATCTACTGATCCAGTCACCACCTTGTCACCATCTATTGCTACTGAATCGACCGAAGCCTTATGTCCTTTAAGGGTGTGCAGGAGTTTACCGGTATTCAAGTTCCATATCTTTGCAGTTCTATCCCATGAACCAGTCACCACTTTGCCACCAGCTATTACTACTGCATTGATTCGATCCTTATGGCCTTTAAGAGTGTGCAGGAGTTTACCGGTATTCAAGTTCCATATCTTCGCTGTCTTATCAGATGAACCAGTCACCACTTTGTCGCCAGCTATTACTACGGAAATGACCAAATCCTTATGTCCTTTAAGAGTATGCAGGAGCTCACCGGTATTCAAGTTCCATATATTTGCAGTTTTATCCCCCGAACCCGTCACCACTTTATCACCAGCTATTGCTACTGCATTGACCGAACTAGTATGCCCTGCAAGCGTGTACAAGAGTTCACCGGTATTCAAGTCCCATATCTTTGCAGTTCCATCATATGACCCAGTCACCACTTTGTCACCAGCTATTGCTACTGCATTGATTCGATCCTTATGCCCTTTAAGAGTGTGCCGGAGCTTACCGGTATTCAAGTTCCATATCTTTGCAGTTTTATCCCGTGAACCAGTCCCCACCTTGTCACCAGCTACTGCTACTGCATTGACCGAATCCTTATGCCCTTTAAGGGTGTGCAGGAGTTGGCCGGTATTCAAGTTCCATATCTTTGCAGTCTTATCAGATGAACCAATCGCCACTTTGTCGCCAGCTATTGCTACTGCATTGATCCAATCCTTATCCCCTTCGAGGGTGATGGCAATTGGCTGAGCAGCAAGAAACATAATGGCATCAGAATATGATAAAATATACGGTTTAAGCTCTTGAGGCAATGCTCTAAAGTACATTTCCCATTCTTTTATTGGTCCTGACGGCTCCTGCTCAGGAACCATACCATGCAACGTTGTCATATTGGCAAGACCCATAAGCATTGCTATGCCCAGACTTACGCTCCATTTAGCTTCTATTTTTTTCTTTGCGTTCATCACTGTTCTTCCTTTTTTTATTACTTTTTTGAAGCATACTACACCTGTAATACGTCCTCATAGGCTATTCTTTAAACTATTAACTCATTATTAACTGTAGCATATAGAATATTCAGATTGCAATAATTTGAGAAAAATATAATCGCCCAATCTTTATTTCAACCTTATTTTTTTACCCCTCATTCGCTAACCTGTTCTTCGTAGCCCTAGGGCGAAGTAGAAAGCTATAGCCAGCAGGCTCCTAATTTTGTACTAAACGTAAGATAGACTTTACATTTAGTCTGACTATATGTTAAATTGACCTTACATATAGTACACCTCTAACCTGAAAGAACATGATGCTCATAAATCGACCTTTTTGGAAAAAAATGATAGAAAAAGCATGGCAAGAAAGAAATATCATATGGCTTATGGGCGTACGACGCGTCGGAAAAACAAGCCTATGCCACAGTCTAGACAACATCCAATACTTTGATTGTGAGCGACCACGGGTACGTGAATTAATGACCGACCCTGAAGGTTTTTTAGAAAGCCAAAAAGGTAAACGCATTGCGCTTGATGAAATACACAGATTAGACAATCCTTCTGAACTTTTAAAATTAGCAGCTGATCATTACCCCGACATACAGATAGTTGCTACCGGATCTTCAACGTTAGGTGCCAGTGCCAAATTTAAAGACACCTTAACCGGAAGAAAACGAGAAATTTGGTTAACACCATTATTGTTAGAAGAAATGGAACTCTTTGGTAATCCAGATATTAGACATAGATTTTTATTTGGTGGATTTCCCTCATTTTTTGTAGAAAAACAACTACCCGAAACTGATTTTCGTGAATGGATTGATGCATATTGGGCAAAAGATATTCAAGAGCTCTTCAGAATAGACAAAAGAAGCTCATTCCAAAAATTTGCAGAACTTTTACTGGTGAATAGTGGCGGCATGTTTGAAGCAACACGATTTGCTACCGCATGTGAAGTAACCAGACAAACCATACTCAATTATTTAAGCGTACTAGAAGAGACTTTTGTTGTGCATACCATCAGACCATTTTCAACGCATAAAGCAACTGAAATTGTTATGGCACCTAAAATTTACGGTTTTGATACCGGCTTTGTCTGTTACGCCAAAGGATGGAGTAAAATACGCGCAGAAGATACCGGTTTTCTGTGGGAACATTGTGTATTGAATGAAATACATGCACACTTGCAAACCAGCTCAATTAACTATTGGCGTGACAAACGGGATAATGAAATTGATTTTGTTATCCACAATAGAGTCGGTGATCAACTCACCGCTATAGAATGTAAATTTAATAGTTCTGCTAATGATTTAGTATCAACCTCTATTGGCAAAAACTTTGAAGCTTTTCGGCATCATTACCCGACAGGAGATAACTTCATTGTCTCAAACAATATTGATACGTCATTTAAAAAAAAGTATAAAGATTTGACCATATTCTTTGTAAACACCAGAGATTTGATAAAAAAATTACAATCGAATAGTTAAATTAAATGTGAAAAAATAATCGACTAATCCACTTCATTTCGCAACAGGAAAAGCCTCGTGTGACATAACATCATCGCGAGGCTTTATTATTTTATGATTTTCAGTAGTTAAGATCTACTTGCCCTAAACATATTTTACCAGCTGTACTGTCTGTGCTTGTTCTTCTTTAAGCTGACTTATCAAATAGAAGCCTCTTGCTTTGATAGCTTAACTATGTCTTCATCAGGTACTCCCAAGTTCTCAGTAATCTTAGTTGAGCCTCTGTAGCGGGTTCCTTCCATTGCGTAATGCCAAATTCTTGTTTTATTCGCTTATTATCATGGAAGCCTCTTGTTTGGATAAGCCCTTCTATACCATTCGTGAATCCATTACGTATAGCCAATTCTTTTGATTCTCAGGAACTGATTCCCATTTTTTAGAAGTACGTGTGCGTAAAAATTTTTCTTGCTTTAAGCTCTCACCTGTTAAATCAGAAGTTTCTTGTTTAGGTTGCCTTTCTATAGCAAGCCCCCCTTGCAAATCTGGTCGTATATTATTACGTAATAGATCAACTGCTTCTGGATGAGATAAATCAGATAGCTCTTCATTAGAAAAACCCTTTTTGTTCAGAGCGTTTAGTTGCTGTTCTGTAGACACGGTTTTGGCAGTCGTATACCAAAAAAGTTATTTATTATTTTTTGTTCTCCAGGATTATGATTTACAATTATTTCTTGTACGAGTTGCTGCATAAGAGGCTGATTTTGTACATAAGGGGCAGTAAATGACGTATCCATCCAGGTAGCTTGTTAAAATTGCCAATACGAGATGATTTCAATGGAAACATTAATTATCTCTGTTTATATATCATCAAAATTAATCCACAAATTTTTTTGCAATATCTGCAGAGTCAATCACAACCACGGTCTCAAAGTTAAAACTATTTGCGCTTGGATTTAAAGCTGTTTTAGTAAAGTTTGCTGATCCGGTAAATACCATTGCATTATCAATCACTACAAATTTATTGTGCATTTTCCCGCCTCCTTCAATATTTTTAGAAGGGTGTATAATGGGTACAATATCATTTTGCAAAAATTGATTAATTATAGAATTTAAGTCAAAGCAATCAGCTATGCTCTCATCCATAATTATCTGAACATCAACGCCACGCTTTTTCGCCGCTATCAACTTTTCTATCAAAGATTGATCAGTAATCCAATACATGGCAACTAATACCTGTTGCTTGGCATTATCAAGTAACCAAGACAGCCCATTCATAATTTTGTCTTGATCTTGTGGAACAAAATACACCTGCACAACAAGGTGACTTTGTTGGACAATCTCCGGCTCCATACCATACAACACCGTCATATTGACAAAGCCCATAAGCATTGCTATGCCCAGACTTATGCTCCATTTGGCTTCTATTTTTTTCTTCGCATTCATCACTATTCTTCCCTTTTTTTAAAAACTATTTCTCTTGCAGTCTAATTATCAAACGATCTAACAAATACCGTTTTACAGGCATAGGCAGTTCACTAAATATTTGTAAGTCGTAACTATCCAACGTAAATACCTTTTCAGCGACTGTTGCTTCATAGGCGCGTTTAATTACATCCAATTGTGGAACAGTAGCCTTGTGAATAATCCACAAGAGCGGATTAGTTTTTATGTCGCCTGCAAATGGTTCTAAATTCCATATCTTTGCAGTGTTATCATTTGACCCAGTCACTACTCTGTCACCAGCTATTGCTACTGACCTGACAAAACCCGTATGCCCTGCAAGAGTGCGCAGGAGCTCACCGGTATTCAAGTCCCATATCTTTGCAGTATTATCCGCTGAACCAGTCACCACTTTACCTGCCCTTCGTAGCTCTAGCGAAGTAGGGTCGCCAGCTATTGCTACTGACATAACCCAACCCGTATGCCCTACAAGAGTGTGCAGGAGCTCACCGGTATTCAAGTTCCATATCTTTGCAGTTTTATCCGTTGAACCGGTCACCACTTTGCCTGACCTTCGTAGCTCTAGCGAAGTAGGGTCACCAGCTATTGCTACTGACTTGACTGCACCCGTATGCCCTAGAGTGTACAGGAGTTCACCGGTATTCAAGTCCCATATCTTTGCAGTTCTATCATCTGAACCAGTCACCACTTTGCTACCAGCTATTACTACTGCATTGATCCAACCCGTATGCCCTACAAGAGTGCGCAGGAATTCACCGGTATTCAAGTCCCATATCTTTGCAGTATTATCATTTGACCCAGTCACTACCTTGTCACCAGCTATTGCTACTACATTGACATCATCCGTATGCCCATTAGGCCCTGCAAGGGTATTCAGAAGTTCACCGGTATTCAAATTCCATATCTTTGCAGTTCTATCATTTGACCCAGTCACCACTCTATCACCTGCTATTGCTACAGCATCGACTGAACCCGTATGCCCATTAGGTCCTGCAAGAGTGTGCAGAAGTTCACCGGTATTCAAGTTCCATACCTTTGCAGTTCTATCATCTGAACCAGTCACCACTTTACTCACCAGCTATTGCTACAGCATTGACCGTCCTATCATGCCCTACAAGAGTGTGCAGGAGTTCACCGGTATTCAAGTTCCATATCTTTGCAGTTTTATCATATGATCCAGTCCCCACCTTGCCTGCCCTTCGTAGCTCTAGCGAAGTAGGGCCGCCAGCTATTGCTACTGCATTGACCAGATCCGTATGCCCTTCAAGCGTGATTGGCTGTTGAGCAAGAAACATAATGGCATCATCCATCGCCAATGCTTGAATCTTTTGTTGAAGCTCAGGAAACAACGCTTTAAATTCCTGAAAAAATTCCTTATTCATACCATGCAACACCGTCACATTGGCAAGGCCCATGAAGTATTGCTATACCCAGACCTATGCTCCATTTGGCTTCTATTTTTTTCTTTGCGTTCATCACTGTTCTTCCTTTTTTTATTGCTTTTTTGAGGCATACTACACCTGTAATACGTCCCTATAGATTATTCTTTAAACTCTTAACTCATTATTAACCGTATCATATTAAATATTCAGATTGCAATAGTTTGAAAAAAATTTTAATCGCCCCATATTTATTCCCACCTTATTTTTTTACCCCCTCCTGCGCTAACCTGTCTCGAAGCCCTAGGGCGATGTAGAAAGCTTGGCGGACAGTTCGGCGGGCAGGTCTACGGGCAGGCTTGTCTTCTGTACTATATGTTAAGTGGACTTTACATTTAGTCTGACTATATGTTAAGTGTACATTTCACCTAGTGATTTTTTACCCTGAAAAAAATAGTGCGGTTTTATAGGGCATATGGTTTTGGGAGCAACTCAGGGACAACTAAAATCTGAGGAGCAACTAAACTAATAAAAATAGACTAAAAAAACAAACTATAATCTCTGTTGCCACATAAATAAATCCGGTATATCCTTGAGCCTACACGCATCTGAAATAAGCCAGTTAACACCTATTTCAGTGCACATATCAGTCATGCGAGTAACATCCACCTGAAGGAATACATCTGTGTTTAGCAAAAGAACTATCATAAAAAAAACCTTAGCAGTCGGCAGTTTCACCTGGATAAGCCGCTGTTTGGGTATCGCACGCGATATTTTAATGGCTCGTTATTTGGGGTACGGCGTTGCATCAGATGCATTTGTTACTGCGTACAAAATACCCAATTCATTGCGTAAAATTTTTGCCGAGGGAGCATTATCAGCAGTCTTTATTCCGGTAATTGTACGCAATCTCAAAACGACTGGCTCAGAAAGCATTAATAATTTGATCACATTTGGTTTTGTAGTCTTTGAAGGATCATTATTAATCATATGCGCAATCGTCATGTTCTTTGCTCATTTCTGGATTACGTTAATGGCCCCAGGATTTTCCGCTGAACAAGTACAAAGAACCATCCCGTGTCTGCAAATAGTAATGCCATTTATTTTCTTTATTTCCAGCAGCGCTCTCCTTGCTGGTGTACTGCAATCAGTTGGTCACTTTTTTGTTCCTGCATTTGCGCCCATACTTTTGAATATCGTCTTTATTTCCGCAATATTGCTATGTGATTACTTTATCTTACCAATAGAAGCACTGTGTTGGTTTATTCTTCTGGGCGGCGCATTACAACTTTCCCTGCATTTAGCGATGTATTTCAGATTAGGGTTCGGCTTCAGCTCATTACGCACTACCGATTTTAAACAATTTAGCCATGTACTCGTAAAATTTATTCCCTGCTTAGTTGGGATGGGCGCTATGGAAATCGGCCTATTTGTAGACCAAATTTTTACCTCATTTTTACCCGCAGGTTCAACGTCATTGTATTCTTATGCGGGCAACTTTCTCCGTCTTCCACTCGGCATCTTTGGTGTTGCACTTTCCACCGTCTTGATGCCCCATTTTTCACGCGTTGCTGAAAGCACGCCACATCGTTTATCATTTTATGTATTGGAAACGGCAAAAATAATTTTTTGGATCATGTTTCCCATGACACTTATTATGGCCTTCTTTGCGGAGAAAATTTTTATCACTATGTATTTATCATCAGCATTCACCATGCCCCATGTTCAACAGGCTGCATACACGCTTCAGGCTTTTTTAGTTGGTCTTTTTTTCTTTGCGTACAATAAAATTGTATTAAATGTATTCTATGCGCTCCACTATGTGTGGAACCCTACTTTCATTACCATTATAGCGGTTGCGACTAATGCAGTACTCAACTATCTACTTGTTAAACTACTCGCATTACCTGGTATTGCGCTGGCCACCAGCCTTGCAGAAATCATGCGTACATTGCTATTTTTAATTGTACTCGGACACCAAGCACGCGTACATTTTAACACTAAACGATTTATAACATTTGCTGCACAGTACCTGATGCAAATCATTTTCTTGAGCTTGCCCTTCTTAGCGATATATCGTGGCATAGAATACGGCATCATGCACTTGCCAGTATCTATGCATCATTTTTTACTACAGAGTCTTGGTTTTTGGTTATGGGTCGGGCCACTCACCTGTGTGTTCTTTGTAGTTTTATGGCTCACGCGCAGATATTTTAATATACAACTTTATTTTTTAGAACAATAAGGCACACTCTATGCGACATTTACAATCAGCAGGCATCATTATATATCGTCCTTCGACCCAGCCTTCGTTAAAAACTACGGCGGGCACGACAGGACGAGCGAACGGAAATAATATTAATTATTTATTACTGCAATACGCACATGGTCATTGGGACTTTGTGAAAGGCAAAATAGAGATGAGAGAAAACAAACAAGAAGCTGCGCTGCGCGAATTAAAAGAAGAAACAGGAATAACGTCAATAACTATTGATCCTGATTTTTCAGCATCATTTTCATACATATACACAGAAGTTGATGGAATTGTCACCAAGAAAACGGTCCACTTTTTTATTGGCTGCACGCCAGAAACACAGATAACGCTATCTCCTGAACACAAAGACTATGCATGGTTGTCATTTGAAAAAGCAGTTGAACAATTGACCTTTGAAAATGCACAAGAAATGTTGCGAACCGCAAATAAATTTATTCAGAATATGTAACCACAGAATTTTTAATATGATTATAAAAAACGTAACTATTCCAAATTAAAGTTCTTTTGTCTTCCATAGAACTTCAACGCCCTTATCGGTTTCATTGAAAGAAATTCCTACTAACACAATCTTCTTTGTTTCTAATATATCAAACGACTCCCAATAGCGTTTTTTTTCAATCTGTTTGAGCGCTATTGCAGGCGTCTTGTTTCTTTTCATTTCAACTACAAATGTAATGGTTGTTCCTTCAAGCAGCAAGTCCATGAAGCCTTCTTCCGTGGCAACCTCAGTAGCGGGTCTTTTCCCAAAAAGAACACAAACCATGAAGAAGATTTGTTGGTAAAATTTTTCGCGGTTAACACGAATATTGTGAGGTACCAGTTTGATAAAATCTTGCAAATGTTTACAAAAAAGGCCGATATCATCAACTACGAGTGCTTCACGAAATCTATTGCCAAATTCATTAAACAAGTCTGGCTTTATATCGCCAACAAATTCCATAATCTGTTCGGTCATCGAATAACGCACCTCGTCATTTGGGTATGCGATAATATATCCACGCCTGCCAGCGTCATAACCTGAAACGAAAGTGAGATATCCCGTTTGCAAAAGGAGCGTTCTGTAGTTTTGATAGTATAAATCGGGAGTAAACTTTTCAAGATTGGAAGCTGCAAAGAATGAGCCTTCTACGGTTTCTATCTCAGAAGCAATTAGAGGATTTTTTTGAATAAATTTTATCAAAAAATTTGTGGTACCACTGGAAAACCAATAGTTGGCTAGTTCTTGTTTGTCTAGGCAATTGTGTAATGAAAATGGATTATATACCGTAAGGTCTTTTGATGAAAAGCGATAACCATTGTACCAAGACTTTAGTGTTTGACGGGTCTGATTATATGGTTCTTGTTGTTTGTTAGCAAATACTTGAATATGTTCCTTAAGGTATAAATCGACTTCTTGATCTGTATAGCCAACTAAAGCGGCTGTACGTTCGTCATTGGTAAGATCATTAAGATTGTTAAGATCAGAGAATAAAGCTACTTTAGCAAACTTACTAACACCGGTAATAAAAAGAAAATGCATATTGGCATCAACGTCTTTACCTTTAAGTGTTCCATAAAAGTTTCTTAATTCAGCACGTAAACTCTCTACTAAGTTTATATCATCAACATAATGAACAATTGGCTTGTCATATTCATCTATGATGATGACAACTGGTCCCTGTGCTTGCCCAAGTTTTAAAACAAGCTCAACAAATCTGTCCGGTAATTCTTGCCTCACCAAGTCAATAGAATATTTTTTTGCATAATAATTAACTGTATCACGCAACCCATGGACAAGTGCTTGAGGAGTGTTATGCGCGATTTGGCTAAAATCAAAAGAAAGGATCGGATGTTTTTTCCATGCATAATCGCTTTGACCAATCCATAGATCCTTAAAAAGTTCCCGGCGCCCACTGAAAATGGCCTCAAGCGTAGAGCAGGTTAAGGATTTACCAAAGCGACGTGGTCGTGAGAAAAAATAGCGTTTTGACCCACCCTTAATTAATTCATATATCGCTTTGGTTTTATCAATGTATACAAAATCATCCGCTATGATTCGTTCCAAAGATGAGACACCAATTGGTAATTCTTTCATAATTAAACCGTATCATCAGATGGTTCATTGCTACTGCTACGCATACCAGCCTTAAAGACCAAGACTTGCCGTACCCGCTTTTCATTCGCCTTTTGAATCTGAAAAACATATTCCTTGTAGATTATTTCTTCACCTTTTTTTGGAAGATGTTGCACTACTTCAGTTAAAAATCCACCCAACGTGGTTGACTCTTCAGTATCCATAGTAATGCCAAGAACCTGCTCTATTTCTTCAAGGGGAATACTTGCATCAACTGACCAAGTACCATCAGGCAGATGAAGTATTTTATCAGTTGCTCGTTCATGTTCATCATTAATTTCACCAACTATTTCTTCAAGCACGTCTTCCAACGTTACCAATCCGGTCACGCTACCATGTTCGTTAAGAACAATAGCAATATGCATATGCTTTTGACGTAGTTCACGCAATAATTGATTAACTTTAACGCTCTCTGGAATAAACAAAATAGGACGGACTAGATTCTTAAGTGACGTTTCTTCATCATTCAGCAAGACACCGAATACGTCTTTTAAGTGAACCATACCGATAATGTTATCAGGCGTGCCTTCATATACCGGTATACGGGTAAAATAAAACTCAGAAAAAATGTTCAGAACTTCTTTGATAGGCATTTCCACATTAATGGACACAAGATCTGTTGCAGGGACCATAACCTCTTTGATGAGTGTATGTCCAATTTCAAAAATGTTTTGAAGCATTTCAGTCTTTTCAGGCTCAATCAACCCTTTGTCATGAATGTAGTTGATCATAAATTGAATTTCTCTTTCAGACGCAATCCATTGCTCACCTTCAAACGATTTTTTACCGTTAATCAGGTACACAATACGATCAGAAAAACCAATAAGCACCGCAACAATTGGATACAGAATATTGTACACCAATGCAACTAACCAGAGCATTGAAGGAAAAATATTTTCTGTGCGTCCTTGCCCACGCGCAAGATTTTTAGGGATAATTTCACCAAAAATTACCAATGCTATTGACGCAACACCAATACCCACAGAAAAACCAAGCCCACTACCGAATTTGTAGTAGGCAAAAATTGTTTGCATAATATACGTTGCTAATGCTGCAGTGGTAACGTCCGCAACGCTACTGACAAGAAGTGTCGTTATAAGCACTTTATGCGGATCTTTTTCTAGGGTATGGAACAACAATTCATAACGACCAGTAGAATGCGCCAATTCTTTGAGTTTGAAAAGTCGCAATGCAGTAATACTCGTTTCTAAAAAAGCAAATAGTGCACGAATTGTTAACGCCATAAAAAAACAAATAATTGGTATCATTAACTGAGGCATACGGATAATCCTATGGTTGTTGCCAACCGTAATTATTATTCATCATCATCTTCATCACCTTCATCTTCAAAGATAGCATCTGATTGTTTATCATCAAGATCTTTTTCAAAAAAGGCAAGAAGTTTTTTGCTCCTTGATGGATGTCTCAATTTTCTTAGTGCTTTTACTTCAATTTGACGAATACGTTCACGGGTAACCGAGAAATCTTTACCTACTTCTTCAAGTGTATGCTCAGATGCAACGTCAATACCAAAGCGCATTTTAAGAACTTTTTCTTCGCGTGGTGTGAGCGTTTTAAGCACTTCACGAACACGATCTTTCAAATCATTATTCGCTACTGTTTCTGAAGGTGAAAACTCATTTTCGTTTTCAATAAAATCTTTAATGTACGCATCTTCACTATCACCAACAGGAGTTTCTAATGAAATTGGTTCTTTAGATATTTTGATAATATTTTTAATTTTCTTTTCATCAAGATTAAGCTCTTTTGCCAGCTCCGCATAAGCCGGTTCTCTGCCATGCTCTTGCACAAACGTACGCTTAATTTTATTAATTTTATTGAGCGTTTCAACCATGTGCACCGGAACGCGAATCGTGCGTGACTGATCAGCTATAGCACGTGTAATTGCCTGCCTAATCCACCACGTTGCATAGGTAGAAAATTTGTATCCACGTTCAAATTCAAATTTTTCAACCGCCTTCATTAAACCAATATTACCTTCTTGAATAAGATCCAAGAAATGTAATCCGCGATTAACATATTTTTTGGCAATATTTACTACCAAGCGCAAGTTAGCCTTTGCCAAATCATCTTTTGCACGTTTATCCATTATCTGACTCACTATGAGTTGTCGATAATAGTTAAAGATGCCATCCTTGGAAAGACTCGCTTCTACTTCTAATTTTTTCATTGCTTTAGTAGCAGCACGAGAAGATTTATCCAATTCATCGATAGCTATTTTTTCATCTTCATTGGCATGTTGCATATCTGGATACTGTGCTAACTGCTCAGCACACATTTTGATAATTTCTTCTTTTTCTTCAATTTTCTTGGTGTGTTTTTCTAGCTTCTTTGCAAGCCTTTTAATCAATTTATTTGAAAATTTGATCGATCGAACGGTTTCGCTAATTACTTCTTTATTCTGACGTACTTTATCAAGCATTTCTTTTTTCTTGGCATCAGAATCAAGCTTGCCACGATAACTTTGATAAATTGCGCTTTCGTTTTCAATGAGATCCTGAATATTATTGATCGTTTTCAGTAAAGCCGACTTTTCTTCTTCTATCTTTGGTAGATTTTCTTCATCAAACTCAGAAAACTGAATGATATCTTTAAGAGGGATAACATTTTTTTGTAGTCGTTCAGTAAAGTGTAATAATTCTTTATACAAGAATGGAAAGCGAGAAATAATATCGATTGATTTCTCTTTGCTCTTAGCTATTTTATTAGCAATTTCAGATTCGGTATTTTTATTTAAGAGTGGTATTTTCCCGATATCGCGCAAATATGATTTAACACTATCAGCTACATGCGCAGAAACTGCTTGACGAACAATTCGATCTTCTTTCTCTTCAACTTCTTCTTTTTCTTCGACTTCCTCTTCCTCTTCATCCTCAAACTCTTCTTCAACCTCAAGGTCAATGCCACCATGTCTTTTTATCTTTGGCGCCTCATGGCCTTCATATTCTTCAATCCCTGCTTGTGCTCCTTCAAGCTCTTCTTGTGAAACAAGCTCAACATGCTCTTTTTCAAGCGACACATGTAACTGCTCAGCTTCTTGATCATTCAAATGATTATCGTCATTAAACTCAATAATTTCTTCAAATGTTAAAAATCCAGTTTTTTTCCCACGCTCGATAAGTTCTGATATAAGTTCTTTTTTTAAATCTAGTTCGCGTGCTTTTTTTGCAGCAGGAAGCGGCAAAGCTTTTTTGACTGGTTTTGAATTTTTTTTAACTGCCATAAGGTTTAATACCTTTAATTAAGGGTTTACTTATTTGAATGAGGAGGTATCAGTTGCTGTTGAAGCATCATAAAATCATGCATTAATTGTTTTACAAGTGTATCATTCCCTGAATTTTTTGCATGAATAAGTTTGATTTTCATGTCTTTTACAATAGTTTTCCATTTTTGTTTTTGTAGCTGTAACAATAATTGCTCAAACGAAACCTCATCAATTGTATCATCTTGCTCTAACAACAGCTTACTTACATACGGCTTTTCATCAACGTGCAACGTATTAAAAAATGTTACAAAATCAAGTGTAGGTTCATCGCGGTATGCATCTGATAACTTGGTGAGGATGGTGCGTGCCATTCCACCCATATATTCGATAGCATATTGCACATTTGTATTATTACATAATCGTATATTATTCATTATACCACAAAACAGCCTTTTTTCTAGTAAAGATATAGGCTCATCCGTTTCCTTGTCAGGCTCATCTTTAGTCGTAATCTGCTGAGTTACCGGCACCGATGGATTTTTAGCAATGCGCATCAACTCGTCCTTCAGCGCTTCAGTTGGCACACCAAAAACATTTGATGCCTTTTGTAATAAAATATCCTGTTTTAAAGGATCATTAATTGGTCGAATTATTTCCAACACGTTACGCATAAGGTGTACTTTTTGGTTAAGTGATTTAGTAGTAAAGTCGCTTCCCAAATTTGCTATGTAAAAATGAAATATATCCTGTGCTTGCTGTATAAACGGATTAAGATCATTATTTTTGGCCAAGAATGAAGCAGGATCTTCCTGAGATGGCAAACAAATAACTTTTAATTCCATGCTCACGTGCCAGCACAATTCAGTAAGACGCATGATTGCTTGTTGTCCTGCGCTGTCACCATCATAGAGCACATATAAATACTGCGCATAACGTGACAATGTTTTTAAATGATTCAACGTACAAGACGTACCCAAGGTAGCAACGGTATTTGGAAATCCATGCTGAACCATAGCCATACAATCGGTATACCCTTCAACAAGAAAAACCGAGTCTTTCTCTTGAATAGATTTTTTTGCAAGATCAAGACCAAACAACAAAGAACCCTTAAGAAAATGTTCTGTTTCTCGCGAATTATAATATTTGGGGCGTTGATCATGAGGTCTAAATATGCGGCCACCAAACCCACAAAAACGACCTAATTGATCTTTAATGGGAAAAATAAGACGATCTTCAAACGGTGAATACAACACTGCTTTGCCCTGAGCAAGTATATGCGCTTCAAGTAAATCATTGGTTAAAATTGCATGCTTTTTCATCGCATCAACAAACCGTCTGATTTCTTGTACTCCGCCAGGAAAATAACCAAGCGTAAAATAATCGATATTTGATTCTACAAAGCCTCGCTCTTTTAAGTACTGAATCAAGCTCGGGTTTTTACGCAAATTATCATAGCACCAAAGCGCAACGAATTTGCAGAGCTCAAAATAGGAATTACGCTCCTGTGCAGTAACAGCATTTGTTTCCATGGTAAGTGTTTCTGGAATATCAATGCCATACCGATCAGCTAAATGTTGCGCTGCTTCTATGGGCGAGCAATGTTCCACTTTTGCAATAAATGCAATAACATCGCCACCTTCATGACACCCAAAACAATAAAAGATTTCTTTATGCGGACTGACGGTAAAAGAAGCAGTTTTTTCATGATGAAACGGACAACGGCCTTTCCAATAACCGCCTGCTTTTTTAAGCGTTCCATATTCCTGTATCACATCGAGTATTGCGACACGGGTTTTAATAAAATTAAATATGTTCATCGGCTGGCTTTAGTGGAATTTTGTCTGCGTTGCGTATTCACGCGTTGCTGTGTTCGCGGTGTGCACACGTGCATAAAATACGTGAAATAGATGAAAGCAATACCTGCAACGGCCATTATACCCAACGCTATCCATTGGTTGATGGAAAAAATTGCGTATAAAGGGTTGTCAAAAAAAGTACGATCTGCACGCCAAAAATCAACAGCAAACCGTTCAAGACTTGCATATACCAGATACAGACTAAATAATTGACCCGGTTTTACCAAGAGATACTGCAAAACACAGTAGAACAATGCAAATACGTACAATAAAATGCCAGTGCTATATAATTGCGTTGGATGTATGTAAATGCCCAATGGCGCAGACGAATTTGGATCAGAATATATAACTGCCCATGGTAAATTGGTAGGCAGTCCGTAGCAACAACCTGCACAAAAACAACCGATGCGTGATATGCCCTGCAATAGTGGTGCATAAATGGCAAGCAGATCCAAAAAAGGTAAAACGGGAATGTGGCAATAACGTAACCAGAGTGGTAGTGCCAATGTGACACCCAATATGCAACCAAGTACTGAAAATCCACCCTGCCAATAGGCAAAAAAATCCACCAAGGTTGTTGCGCCATCTGATTCGCTCAGGGTATACAAAAGTCGACCGCCAGCCAATCCAGAAATAATGCCAACGCTCACAATTGAGGTAAAATGATGATGTAAGTTAAGACGAGAAAACTTTGGATGTCTTTGCATAAGCCATACAATCAGCGCAAGTCCTATAGCTATCGCCAAGCCGTAGCTGTAGATAGAAAATGGACCATAAATGTGAAGTAGTTCTCGTTGCATGTAAAGCCTCTTTGGAAGTGAGAAACAAAGTTATCTAAAAGTAGTATACCTACGAACAGTATACCCTTTTTTAAAAAAATTAGTTAGCGCAAATTTATTGTATAGCTTTGATTAATCTGGCCAACGATAGCGAAGTTATATTTTATTGCTACGCAATGCACACAATTTTTTATCAGACGCATATTTTCTTCTGGGCTGCACACAAGGATTATTTTTAACAACCATTTTTTTATCTTCTGGTCGAGCTTGAGGATACTTTTTTTGAGGCTGTTTATCGAATGCCACTTCTGGTTGCTCAATCGCAGCGAAAAGAATAACCTCACGTAAGAACAGACCATGTGCATTCATAGCTTCTACACATACGACCATATTCAAAACAATAAACCAAAATACCATCACATAATGCATAATTGCTTCTCTCTTTTTTTTGAATTATTACCTGTCTACCCTAGATTTTACGGTATCCGTCATAGTCTTGGGATTTATTTTTGGCCTGCTTGCGCCATAAATTGATTTACCTGTTCTTTGGGAATAGTGTTCGCTTCTTCTACCTCAGTGACATTAACCAGCGTGCATCCAGGAGCCTTGATGCGTGGTTCATCTTCTTTCCATGAAGTAAAGCTGAGATCAATTTTTTCTGTTTTTTGATCAATATCATACACCAATGTTTTGCTCTTTTTTACCCTACCAAGCGGCGAACTCCATTCATAGCTATACATCACATTAAATCGCGGTTCATCGACAACAACCTGTTCTTTGCTGTCCAATTTTTTACCATTCACGTGCACATTGAATTCAGATGGATAATGGGTCATCCAACATTTGTAGTACCCTAAATCTTTTTTGGCGATCGTATTGTTGATGGTAATTTTTCTCTTGCCCGCCGACTCATCCGCCGACTTATCCGCCGCGAAGGAGGGTGTCTTTGACTCCACTTTTTCTTGTATCAAAGTTGGAGTCACCACTTTTTCTATTTCTTTTTTTTGTGATGCAATTGGAGCAATAACCTTCTCCGCTTGCGTACCAAAGATAGATGAAAATAATAGTAAACACATGATCAATATGTAGCTAGCATGCGCCATGAGCATCCTTTTTTTCAATGTGATTTTTAATTTTTTAACGTGATTGTTATCCACTATAGCGTATTTAATCAGAAGGTGAAATAGTTGACACAATATCCATGCCAACCTCCGCTTCCACACGAATTCTTCTTGCCAAGAACATCCAATTTGTTATCGTTATCCGTATCAACCAAAATAAAGATGAGCGTACGGAGAAAGTATGGAACATACTCACCCAGTTGTTATTATTATTGGTACACGGCCAGAAGGTATAAAAATGGCTCCTGTATATCACGCATTAAAACGTGCAGGTATTCCAGTAGTGATATGTTCTACTATGCAACATGATCAATTGTTAACCGATGTATTAAAATTATTTAACATTACGCCTGATTATGAACTTGATATTATGCGGCACGGTCAAGATCTTTTTTATGTCACTCAATCAATTTTACAAAAAACCAAAGAAGTTCTGCTCTCCATACAACCAGCACTGGTCCTTGTACAAGGCGATACAACCACCGCAATGACAGCTGCACTTGCTGCTTTTTATTTGCATATTCCCGTAGGCCATATTGAAGCAGGATTACGCACTGACGATATTCAATCACCATTCCCTGAAGAAATGAATCGACGCGTAATCAGCGTCATAGCAACCTATCATTTTGCACCAACACAAGCAGCGCTCGACAATGTCATATCCCATGGCGCACGTCGCGAACATGCATTTTGCACCGGCAATACCGTTGTTGATGCATTGCATATGGTCAAAGAAGCAATTACTGATGGCACACTCACCATACGCAGCGATATACGCACACAAGTGCACCTTTGCAAACAGGCCGAACAAAAAATTTTACTGCTCACTATGCATCGACGCGAATCATTCAATGGCGGCATTACCACAACCTTACAAACCATAAAAAAACTACTGTTATTAAATCCTGATCTTTTCTGTTTTTATCCCTATCACCCCAATCCACAGGTGATGCATGCCATTAACGCCGTAGACCTTGCCGACCTCAATAATTTATTTTTATGCGAACCGCTTGCATACAAAGATATGGTATACCTTCTTGATAATGCTCACGTTGTATTAACCGATTCTGGCGGCATTCAAGAAGAAGCAGTAAGCCTGGGTAAACCGGTATTGGTACTGCGTAAAAAAACAGAACGCATGGAAGGTGTATTAACCGGCCTTGCGCATGTTGTGGGCACAAATCCAGCTGCAATTGAAGCATCTTTGATGCACGCATTATCACATTGTCATACCGCTGCGTATACTGCTCCTCACGATACATATGGCGATGGGTATGCAGCAGAAAAAATTGTTGCGTTGATAAAACCACTGTTGACACAAGCGCATACACAAGAAACAACTTCGCATGAGCATGTCAACACGCCACGAGTGATTGACAAAAACAAGAATCATGAAAACCTTATAATTCCATCAACCGTACTCAAAGAAAGTAGTAATGAAAAGGATAAAGACATGAAAACCGTATGCGTTATTGGATTAGGGTACATAGGATTACCTACTGCAATCGTTATAGCAGAACATGGATGGCACGTTATTGGTGTCGACATTGACGAAGAAAAAACAGCACTGATCAATACTGGCGACCCGGTTATTTATGAACCAGAAATATATGAAAAGCTACACATAGTATTGGGCAACAAAACATTCCATGCAACTACCGTAATGCCAGAAGCTGATTATTTTATTATTGCAGTTCCCACTCCCATCACCGAAGAAAAAACAGCTGATTTAAGTTTTTTATATGCAGCAGTCGAATCGCTTGCATTGGTGCTTAAAAAGGGCGACGTCGTAATTATAGAATCAACTATACCAGTGGGCACCACAAAAAAAGTAGCAAAGATACTGGAAAAAAGAACAGAGTTACATGCTGGTGAAGATTTTTATATTACGCATAGTCCTGAACGGGTTTTACCCGGAAAAATTTTTTATGAGATGGTACACAATGACCGTATTATTGGTGGCATTAATCCCGCATCATTAGAAAAGACAAAAATTTTATACAAACAATTTGTGCAAGGGGAATTATATCTCACTGACACAGAATCAGCTGAAATGGTAAAGCTTATTGAAAACAGCTCACGTGATGTTGAAATTGCGTTTGCCCATCAAGTTGCATCTATGGCATCCGCTCAAGGATTAAATCCATACCACATTATTGAACTTGCCAACAAACATCCACGCGTAAATATTTTGCAACCAACCTGTGGTGTTGGTGGCCACTGCCTTGCGGTCGATCCATGGTTTCTTGTTGAAACATTCCCTGCACAAACAACCTTGCTGCGCACTGCCAGAGAAGTAAATGATGCTAAGCGTGATGAAGTAGTCGATCATATTTTAGACAACGTAGATGAATGGCAAAAAAAGCATGGTAAACAATGTACTGTTGCATTGCTCGGATTAAGCTATAAACCCAACATTGATGATTTGCGAGAATCTCCTGCGGTATACATTGCGCAACAATTAGTCGCGGTAAAAGAAATAGCAACTATTGTATGTGAACCGCACGTTAAAGATAAAGCGCTACCTGAAGAGTTACGTGATCATGCAGTCACCATAACACAAGCACTTGATCACGCTGATATCATAGTATTTTTAGTTGCACATACACGCTTTAAAGCTATTGATAAAAAAATGCTTACACACAAAACAGTTATTGATGCTTGCGGTATTTTATACACATCACCACTGCAACAACCAAAACAATCCTTTATTCCCGCACAAAATATCATGGACACATTTATGATAGCTGAAAATGAAAATATCTCCTTAAGCCACCACACAAGCACTTTATTTAAAAAGGATGAAAAATGAGACAAGTCTTCTTAGACAGGGGAAATATAACGGTTAAAGAAGTAGCAGAACCTTTACTGGATGATAACCTGGTATTAGTAGGCGTGCATTATTCTCTGATTAGTTCTGGTACTGAACTTGCCACCATCAATCAAGCAAAGAGTGGTATATTTAATAATGTACCTCATAAAATTAAAAAAGTTCTTGAATCTATAAAAATCAATGGGCTCCAAGCAACCACAACACTTGTCAAAGAAAAACTTAAAGGCGAAACACAGTCGTTAGGGTATTCATGTTCTGGACAAGTTATTGCGGTAGGAAAAAAAGTAAAAAATATTCGCGCAGGTGACTTAGTCGCGTGTGCTGGAGCAGGGTATGCAAATCATGCAGATTTAATCTGCGTTCCAGAGTCTCTTGTTGTACCGGTGCGTGATGAACAGTTTTTACGTGCCGCAAGCTTGACCACACTTGGTGCGATTGCACTGCAAGGGGTCAGACAAGCAGAAGTCACCATTGGTGAATATGTATGCGTTGTTGGACTTGGCCTACTTGGACAATTGACCGTGCAACTTGCAAAAATGAGTGGCGCTTTTGTTATCGGTATAGATTTACTCCCTGAGCGAGTAGAACTTGCACGCCAACTTGGTGCCGATGCAGTATTTCAAGTGAGTGAACAAGATGTGGTTTCAGAAATTGATTTTCTAACCAACCATTATGGCGTAGACACTACCATTATCACCGCAGCATCTACCAGTAATGAAATCATACAACAAGCAATGCAAATCACACGCAAAAAAGGGCGCATCGTCATTGTTGGTGATGTTGGACTTACCTTGTCGCGCGATCCATTTTATCAAAAAGAAATCGATCTACGCATTTCTTGTTCGTATGGACCGGGTCGTTATGATCCAAATTATGAGCAACTTGGCAACGATTATCCATATGCCTATGTGCGTTGGACAGAAAATAGAAACATGCAGGCTTTTGTTTCATTAATTGAACGTGAAGCAATCAATGTCACCAGCTTAATTTCTAAAGAGGTAACGCTCGAAACGGTGGAGCAGGTATACGCGCAACTACAAGCAAAAGAAGTTGTGGGTATTGTATTGAATTATCAAAAAGAAGAAATCACCAATGCATGCGCACAACAAACACCAATAAATGAGCCCGCACATGTATGCGCTGAAACAGAATCCATACCCTCAAAGCCACTGCGCTTTATTCCCGCAAAAAAAGATAGTGTGCGGGTTGGATTTATTGGCGTTGGCGGATTTGCAAAAATAAAACTATTGCCAATCGTTTCTAAAATAAAAAACATTTCGATCGATGCGGTCGTTGATGCTGATATGAGCAATTCAATGAGTGTTTCCCGTACCTATGGCGCAGCACAAGCATATTCATGCGACAATGAACTGTTCCAGCACGATATTGTTGATGCGGTTGTCATTGCATCGCCACATAAGTTCCACTGTGATCAAGCACTGCTCGCCTTAAAAAATGGCAAGGCGGTGTTCTTAGAAAAACCTATGGTTACCACCTTTGAACAACTAGAGCGATTCCGCAACTTTTTTAATCTCCATCCACACGCACCTCTTTGCGTTGATTACAACCGCTCATTCGCACCCTTCATACAAAAAATTAAACGTGCCATTACCGCGCGACATGCTCCTATGATGATTCATTATCGTATGAATGCAGGATATATTCCCAAAGATCATTGGATTCAAACATCGGTGGGCGCAGGGCGCATTATTGGTGAAGCATGTCACATTATCGAACTGTTTTGCTTTTTGGTCGGCGCTAAACCAAGCACTGTTTCTGTTGAAGCAATACATGCATCACGTGATGATATTTTTCCAACCGATAATTTCAGCGTGCAGATTCGTTTTTCAGAAGGTTCTATCTGTTCTCTGTTTTACACCGCACTTGGACACAAATCATTAAGCAAAGAACGTATGGAAGTTCATTTTGATGGAAAAACAATTGTGATGGATGATTACATGAAGTTAGAAGGTTATGGCATGCCATCTTCATTCGCTGAAACAACCCCATTTCCTGACAAGGGACATGCTGTGTTGCTTGATCAATTCTTTACTTCATTCCGCAAGGGGAATAATGCCACACCAATTCCATGGAATCATTTAAATATGGTTGCTGAATTAACCCTCATTATTGATCAGTTGGCCTGCCAGGGTGGCGGCACGCAAGAACTGCAACAGCAGTGAATAACGCAAGAAACAATGCAAGGGCTTCAATATTTCGGGGCCCTTTTTTAAACGAAACACACATCTTATTATCTTATTTTTGTCCTTGGAAACAACTTCTCTTTTTTGCTTTTAAATAACGTTTAATAACAATTTCTTATTTAATTCACTTCAAAAAAGCTACAATCAAATCAATCTTATCAATGCATGTATCAACCATCAAAATAGGGGTGTACCATGATGAAGCTAGCCTTTACCGCCGATCTAGTCTTGATATCGGCGCTTTTGCTCAGTGCGTTGTCTGTGCAAAGCATGGAAAACATCAAAGAAAAACCAAAATCTAAGTCTTCAAAAAAAATGGACCCTTTCTTGGAAAGAGAAAAAACCATCAAAGAAAAATAGCAATTCAGTTTTAAATACCATGCTATCTCAAGAGAATACAGAAGATCAAAAAATCGCCTTAGAGTTTGAAGAATACAATCAAAAGAATTTATTAGTTTCTCAAGAAGTTTGGATCCAAATTTTTTATCACAGCTGCATAGAATATATAACTGCTGAGCAGAATGATCTTCAAAAATGCGCTATGTACGACTTAGCGGAATCGCTTGAAAAAACTATCAAAAATTTCATGCGAGTAAGTCTTACCTGTAAAAAATTTAATCAGTTATTGACGTATGAAGCAATTGGCTCTTTGTGCAAAAATATAGCTACGCGAGAAAGCACAGATAAAGTTTTACTAAAACTCGCTCGCAATATAACCTTCTCATAATAAAACCAACCACAGCTACCCCTGTCACTACCCTATCAATGTTAGTCTGCGCTGGCGCCAATCCTGAAGCTTCTTCACTCGATCTTAATACGCCACTCATTGAAATGGCATTTTCAAACCAAGATAAGCGACTTACCAAATCCCTGCTTAAACATCATGCATATGACGCAAATTCATTATTCCGTTATATCAACACACAAGATATGCTGCAGATATTAATTGATAGTAACATCAATAAAGATGTAGATAACACGTATGATGCACTCGATATTTTACCTCATTTAATGCAGGCTCAGATTCCAGCTGAACTTATATCGCTTGCGCTTCAGGAAAAGGAATTCTTGGAAGATTTTTAGATTGCTATGACTCTTGTGTCCTTCACAACTTGCGGAATATGAACATGTAGAATCCGTTGAGGATTTCTTAAAAAAGAGTACCATTATACTTAATGCAATACCTGATATGATTAATACCGTAAACAAACAGAACCGGACACCTGTTGATGCCACTTTAAGAACTTTATCATATGCGAAAACACATAAAATGCCCCAAGCATCTAAAGCGCATAAGCAACTAATTATTCTGTACAAAAAACGCGGTGGATTGACTGCAGAAAAACTTGCACAGAAAAGCTAACAACAAAGAGAATGACATACAAAAATAATCAGATGAGAAACAATTTTATGCACAAACCAACTTTCACTTCCAACTCTAGTCTTAGCAACAGGAATTTTGCTCAGTACGTTATCTGCACAAAGCATGGAAAATAAAGACAATAAAAGAATTAATTTATTAACAAGCGGCTTATTTGAAAACAATGCAGCAGCCCATACACCCAACTCCACTTCCACTGTTAACACCACAGTAGTGTACGCTATGGGACGATATTATGGACTAAATCGTGAAGGTTCAAATGGAGATCTTCTTGGTTATTCAGAAAATAATTTTCTATCTACTCACAATAGTTCACAATCTACTGCTCATGCACAAAAATATCATGATACCCATACTTTCAGTGCAAAAACAGAAGCAGAGTTGTTGATACACAGTGATAACCACAAACTGTGTGATGAATTGCCTTTGTATCATGCTGCCACCATTGACGATACAGAAATTTTTTACTAAAACAGAATACATACAAATCCGACACACCAAAAAAAACAGTAATGAAGAAGATAATAATGAAGAAAATAGTAACGAAGAATTATAGCGCTGAGCGTAACAACACTCATAACCCTTACCCACACAACTTTATCGCATGAAGCCATATCTCATGAAATAAATATAACCGAAAAACCAACAAAGCAATTTGTTCGCCATTTTGGAAAATTAGATTCAAAGCTCCAAGAAAAAATCTTGATAATTCAAGATGCTATTATCTTCCTGCTGAACCTACAGCCAATCACCCTTGCAGGTGCTGCCGGCCACACTCATGCAATAAGTTCAGTCGCCATACAAGGTGATACCGTAATCACAGGGTCATATGACAATACCGTAAAAATATGGAATATACATACGGGTGAATTATTGTACACTCTTGCGCACGATGATGAGTATAAAAACGGAATAACTTCACTCGCAGTCAGTGATGACAAAATAGTTACTGGGTCATCACACAATACCGTAACCATATGGGATAGCGCGGCCGGTAAAGTTCTACTCACTCTCACCTGTGGTGATCCCACATATAAAATAACTTCCGTGGCAATAGATGGTGATATTCTGGTAACTGGTTCATATGACGGTACCATAAAAATGTGGGACATCCATACAGGACAATTGCTCAAAACGTTTGCCGATAACGCTCCTATTAACGCAGTGGCAATACATGAGGGTAACGTAGTTGCAGGAGGATGGAATAGCGCTGCAAAACTGTGGAATATCCATACCGGCACCGTGTCACAGATACTTACTGGATTAGCAGGACATGCAAGTGCGATTACCTCTGTTGCACTACGGGGAAACATAGTGATCACTGGATCGTATGATAAAACTGCAAAAATATGGAATGCCGATACGGGTAAATGCATATTCACCCTTACCGGATACAGCAGACACGCTCATGGTATTACGTCAGTTGCAACAAATGGAGATGAAGTGGTCACCGGATCATTAGATTCCAGCGCAAAGATATGGAACATGGCTACTGGTGAGTTTATACTGTCTCTTGCTGGTCCTGATGGACATAGAGGTGCCGTTCATGCGGTAACAATTAATGATGATACCGTTGTCACCGGATCATGGGATTGCACTGCAAAGATATGGCCGTTGGCACTCACATTACAAGAATCACCAGAAGATAATCCGCTCGTATGGATTATACACAATGCAGACAAGTCACGATTAGATTTTATTCAGCGCGCGTATGAAGCAACCATCGCTGGACAAGAGCTTATAATCGCCTTACCAGAACAGTGCAAAAATAGAGATGACAATGCTGATCAGAAACAAATTGATGGCGATATGTATGCTACGTTGCCTTCTGCAGTGCAAGAATTTCTACAAACTCGTTTGAATATTAGAACTGCAAACACATTTGCATTGAACGTTGACACATCAAAAATCTAAACCATACTGTTATCAACATAAATTTCTTAATTTTTTTGGTAATCATACAATCGTTTTTACATTACCTTCTTGAAGCAAAGGTTATTTAATGCGACAAAAACAAATAATTTCTCTTGATCTTGCCCAAGCAAGAATTAAATTCCTAAAAAAAAGCAATGAATCTTCTGAGATATTTACCCAACTTACCGATCTCATCGCACTCTACAAAACACACGGCGGTTTAACCGCAAGTCAGATTCCCCGTAAAGTATTTTCGTATGAAAATTTTTGTACGAAAAAAACCTAATGACGCAAAAAGGGTAGTGAAGAGCAAAAATCAGATAATTAAAAAAGGGATAGACTATGAAGACACGCAAAATTTTTTTCACAGGGAAAATAGCTGCAAGTATCCTATTATGCGGTATTTCATTTACAGAAGGATTTGCCATGAAGCGCGCACTCATTACAGGAATTACCGGACAAGACGGAGCCTATTTAGCAGAATTTTTACTCAAAAAAGGTTATTGTGTGCATGGTATCAAACGACGCTCTTCATCCTTTAACACAAGCCGCATTGATCACCTCTACCAACATCCGCACATAGATTCTGTAGAACGTCGTCTTATATTGCATTATGGTGATGTCACTGATTCAACGAATATTATTCGCATTATTCAGGAAGTACAACCTGATGAAATTTATAATTTAGCAGCACAAAGTCATGTTGCTGTATCATTTGAAACACCTGAATATACCGCACAATCTGATGCGTTAGGAACATTGCGAATTTTAGAAGCAATAAGAATTTTAGGTCTGTCAGATAAAGTAAAATTTTATCAAGCATCTACCAGTGAACTATTTGGCAAAGTGCAAGAAGTCCCCCAAAGTGAACGTACACCGTTTTATCCACGCTCTCCGTATGCAGTCGCAAAATTATACGCATACTGGATTACCGTTAATTACCGCGAAGCGTACAACATGTTTGCCTGCAATGGTATTTTATTTAATCATGAATCCCCCATTCGTGGTGAAACATTTGTGACGCGTAAAATTACCCGTGCCGTTGCACGCATTGCGCATGGATTTTCCGATGTGCTGTATATGGGAAACTTAGATGCAAAACGTGATTGGGGCTATGCGCAAGACTATGTAGAAGCAATGTGGTTAATGTTACAACAAGATACTCCCGAAGATTTTATTATCGCAACAGGAGAGATGCATACGGTACGTGAATTTTTGGAACTTGCATTTGCAGAAATTGGTATCAACATTATCTGGAAAGGCGTTGGATTAGAAGAAAAAGGAATTAATGCGAACAATGGAAAAATACTGATCTGCGTTGATAAACGTTATTTTAGACCAACCGAAGTAGAGCAACTACAAGGCGATGCTACCAAAGCATATGAAAAACTTGGCTGGAAACCAAAAACAAATTTTAACTCATTGGTTAAGCTCATGGTACAAGCAGATTTACATGCGATGGGACCAAACCAACCTATCCAACCCAGAGAGCAAAAAATATCCAGAACACGAACGATAAAAAATGAGCGCGTCGTGCAATATAAATAAAATTTTTAAACGATAAGGAAAGCACATGAACTATTACATGATACAAGCAATTGTCTTAAGTATATGTCTCTGTGGCAATACATATAGCATGAATCAAGAAATAAATATAAATAACAATGATGAAGCACATGATATGTATAACTCTGAACGCACCCAACTCATGAATAAAAATGCAAAAATTTACATTGCGGGACACACTGGTCTTGTTGGTTCAGCAATCGTCAGAAAATTACAACAAGATGGTTATTGCAATATGGTAGTACGTGATTCTTCTGCATTAGATCTACGCGATCAACAAGCAGTACGCATATTTTTTGAAAATGAAAAACCTGAATACGTTTTTTTAGCTGCCGCCAAAGTAGGTGGAATCTGGGCAAATATGACGTACCCTGCCGAATTTATTTATGACAATCTTATGATAGAACTCAATATAATAAACGCTGCATATCAGGCCGGTGTAAAAAAACTATTATTTTTAGGTTCTTCTTGTATCTATCCACGTGACTGCCCACAACCGATCCAAGAAAAATATTTATTAACGAGCGAATTAGAAAAAACAAATGAGCCATATGCCATTGCAAAAATAGCAGGTATCAGCCTATGTCAGTCATACAACAAGCAATATGGCACCAATTTTATAGCATGCATGCCAACTAATTTATATGGCCCAGGAGATAATTTTCATCCAAAAAATTCTCATGTTATGCCCGCATTAATAAAAAGAATATATGATGCACACCAAGAAAATAAAAAAGAGGTTGTCATATGGGGAACTGGAGAACCGTATCGTGAATTTTTATACGTTGATGATCTTGCTGATGCGGTCATGCACCTCATGCATACGTATACAAGTTCTGAACCTATTAACGTTGGTACGGGAACCGATATCAGTATTAAAGATCTCGCATACCTTATCGCTGAAGTTGTAGGGTATACAGGCGATTTTATTTTTGATACTACCAAACCAAATGGTACATTGCGTAAAGTTTTAAATGTAGATCGACTCACAGAATCTGGTTGGCAAGCATCAACGTCACTCAAAGATGGTATAGCCAAAACAATTGCATGGTGCATTGAGAAAGATAAATTTAATTCCTAGTAAGTAGACAACGATGATAAAAATCAACTCACCACTCCGCTACATACAAAAAATAATTATGTTGCTGTACATAGGTGTCAGCTTAGACAGTTATGCGCGAGAACCAGATAAATATGAACATCTTTGGGAAGGAAATCTTGCTCTGCCAATATCCCAACAACCAGGCCCCATCGTTGGATTTGGTCAAAATATCGTTGATAAAAATGATTTTCTTGGACTTTTTGAGTATGGCCGCCTTAAAGGTAAACATCAAAAATATAATACCATTGCTCCTAGCTTTGTGTATGGTATAAATGATCATAGTTCTTTGTTTGTAAGAATACCGATAGCAATCGATTTCAAAGATAATAATAGACACTCGTCTGGTGTTGGCGATGTTACCGCACAATATGAATACATGTATTATTCTAAAGACAGACCTACATATGGTATTATGGGCACTGTAGTTGGCAACATAGGGTTTCCCACGGGATCGTTAAAAAAAGACCCGTATACTGGTTTTGGCTCAACGAGCTTTTTTTTAGGAACAACCTTAAGTTATCTTTCCATCGAGTGGGTTCTTTATGGTTCTCCGGGAATAACGTTTACTACATCACATCATGGTAACAAAGTTGGTAATCAATTCTTGTATCAATGGGGATTTGGAAAAAATATAGCATATTACCCTAAAGAGTGGATACTCACCTGGATTATTGAATTTAATGGTCTCTATAAAAAGCGTGACACATTCCATCATGTAATTGATAAAAACTCCGGTGAAAATCTTCTACTTGGCGGTTTTACTCTATGGTTTGCAACACAAAAATTTGCTGCTACTGGTAGTGTTTCTTTACCTGTTACACAACATCAGTTTGGTCACCAACATAAAAACCAGTACTTTTTTGAAATTGTACTGGCGTGGAAGTTCAATGGATAATGTGTTCTTAAATGCATTATTTTTTTTCAAAGAAGCGTGGCATAAAAAAATAATTATATTCCTCTGCATATGCCTCACCATAGAAAATTATGCACAAAAAAAAGATCAATCTGATCATCTTTGGGAAGGGAATCTAGCACTACCAACGTCACAACAACCAGGAGCTCTTCTTGCATTTGGACAAAACATCGTTGATAAACACGATCTACTGACCTATTTTCAATACGAGCATAATAAAGGTAAACATAAAAAAAGTGACACCGCTACTTCTTATCTTCTATACGGCATAGACGAAAAAAGTTCTTTATTTATAACTATACCCGCCGCAATTAACCTTCAAAACAATAATAGCCATTCTTCTGGTATTGAAGACATAACCGTACAATACGAATATGCTTTTTTCACTAAAAATAGACCTTCTTATACTACTCAAGCAACGGTGGTTACTAATATAGGACTTCCTACTGGTTCATTTAAAAAACAACCATCTACTGGTTTTGGTTCGACTAGTTTTTTCCTTGGTACTACCCTTAGTTACACTGGCATTGAATGGTATGCTTTTGCTTCTCCCGGTGCAACATTTACCACTTCACACCATGGTAACAAAGCTGGTAATCAATACCTGTATCTATGGGGGTTTGGCAAAAATATAGCATATCGCTCTCAGGAATGGCTTTTTACGGGAATTATTATATTTAACGGTACCTATGCAAAACGTGATAAACGTAATTACATAATTGATAGAAACTCAGGAGGTAACACAATATTTATTGATTTTCTGCTATGGTTTTCAACCAAGAAATTAACTGCTATCGGCAGTATCTCTGTACCTATCACGCAACAGTTGTTTGGCCATCAAAATAAAAGTTATTATGTTTTTGATCTTGTTCTTGGATGGAAATTTAATTAAAAAAATAATTTTCATGGCGAAGGAAGTAAAAACATGAGCAATACTCGTCCAAATATTCTTGTTGTATGTCCAGGCCAACGCGATAAAACAGAACTTGCATACGATCGATTCAAAAAAAAATATCAACTTCATTTCTATGATTACAATGGTGATATAGCTTGAAAAAATTATATGCAAAGGAGCAGGAGAACTTTCTACTCAATTTCATCCTCAAAAAATTCTTAATGATATGGCTCAATTTATTCAAGACCACCACATTGAAGGTGTATTAAGTTCTGAAGATTATCCTGGATCAATATTTGCAAGTATACTTGCACAACAACATAATTTTATTGGTCCTTCAATTGAATCAATCCTTACCTGTCAGCATAAATATTACTCACGAATTCACCAACAATTAACTGTTCCAGAAGCAACGCCACAGTTTCAGTTATTAAATTTTATGCATTATCAATGAAACAGAATTAAAATTAAAATTTCCTGTTTTTCTTAAACCAGTCAAATCATATTTCTCTGTTTTTGCAAATAAAGCATCTAACCATGATGATATCCGTACATTGCTCGCAACGTCACAATTGCCATCAGCATTTTTAGAACAGTTTGATTGGTTCATACGCACCTTTACTACATTTGAACTTGGCACAAAGTATCTACTTGCTGAAGAACATCTATCAGGCCAACAGGTAACCTATGAAGGATTAGTACATAATGGCGAATGTACCACGGTAGGCATTGTTGATTCAATTATGTATCCAGGAACAATCTGCTTTGAGCGCTTTGAATATCCATCCTCATTACCCCAATCAGTACAATTACGAATGGCTGATATTGCAAATCGATTTATGCATGGTATTGGATTTAATAATGGTTTATTTAATATTGAATTTATGTACAACCCAGCACACGATACTATTCACATTATCGAAATCAATCCACGTCTTGTTTCTCAGTTTGCTGATCTGTATGAAAAAGTTGATGGTCTTAAATAATTATGATCATAAACTAAATATTATCACCGGAACCAAACCAACTGTACACTATGCAACACGGTACTCATGCGGTTGCGACCGGTTTTGTTTTACGCACATTTGAAGATAAGCGATGCAACGCATATACCGACTGCGCAAGAACAAGAAATATTTTATACCACATTCCCTGATGCGCGTTTTTATAATTTTATTCAAAAAGGTAATTTATTATCAGATACATTACAGGATGGAAAAAGCTTCAGGTATGCCCTCATACACCTGGGGGCGCAAAATACACAAGAGCTTGCAGAAAAATTTGAGCATGCAAAACAATTACTTCCATACAGGTTTGCAAAATCTTAAAACCAAATTCTCACATTTTTAAAAAAGAGATCTAACCCTGTTATTTTCTTTCAGTACCCTGGAAAACAGGTAAAAATAGACATGCCCGCCGTAACTTTTAGTGAAGGAGGGTATTTTTTTTACCTACTGTCAGGTTCAACCCAGGTTCACCACCTGGGTAAAACACCTTTACCCCCAAAAAATTTAAAAAAACACCCCTAATTCTTTATTTTTCCACCCCCTATTTAGAGCCCTTTTACCCTGAAAAACAAGGTTTTTTAATAAAATTGTTGCTTTTTGGTTATTACTATTTGTATTATTGTAATTGAATAGGAAAGAGTCTAAACACTATATAACAACCAGAAAGGGACGTTATGAAGAGAACAATAGGGTTAAAAGCGGTGGCACTGATTGCAGTGTTATCACTGGCAAACCAAACTTTTACCCTGGTCGACAGTACAACTGATAATCAGTTGCCAAGCATGCGTGATGAATGGCAAAACCCTGAATACAGTTCATGCCGACAAAATATAGGGGAAATGGATCTTGAGTCTAATGCTGACACCACAGGCAATATCGTGAACAAACGTACAGGCTACCAAGACAAAGAAAGCGATATTGAAGAAATGGAATCAGGCGGCGACTATGAGACAGGTTGGGTAAGTTAACCCAAACTGAAGATAGTGAACAAAGAAAAAGAGAACAGAAACAAAACATCCGCCTTCACTTTGTCTTGTCATGGCATTACGTGCGATGGCAGATATGTTACGGCGTGATAAATAAAGGAGAACTATTATGAAGAAGAAATTAACCTTAGCAGCATTGCTTGTAATTCCTCTGGGTACATTACTCGCAGGAGGCGTTAGAGACGCAGCTCGACCTAATGAAGTACAAGGTACACCTATTGGAGGAGACGTTGTACAGGGTACACCTATTATGGGATGGATGGACATACCATACCAACAACAAGTGGTTGAAGAAACAATAGGAGAATCAACAAATAATCCTCCTATGTATAAACAGCAAGTGGTTGAAGAAATGGTAGGAGAGTCAGTAGACGTGCCATATCAGCAACAAGTTGTTGAAGAAACAGTAGGGGAAGTAGAAAATACTCCTGCTATGTATAAACAGCAAGTGGTTGAAGAAATGGTAGGGGAATCAGTAGACGTACCATACCAACAACAAGTGGTTGAAGAAACTGTAGGGGAAGAAAGAACTCCTCCTATCGTGTGGACACAACAAGCTGTTGGAGCATCAATAGAAACAGCAGGACCAATGACACTAACTCCCGAACAACGTGCAGCACATGCTCAGTTGATGTCAGAGGTAAAAGCAACAGGAGGCAAAAAGCCATCCCAAGTTACCACGAACAAGAAATCCACTGCGAAGAAAACAACTGCAGCAAAAAAACCCGCAAGAGAAAAAAAGGCGACAGCTGCAAAAAAGACAACAACTGCAAAAAAAGCGCCTAATGCAAAAAAGGCACCTCAGAAAAAAACAACTACTAGTGGAAAAACTGCCAATGGAAAAAAGGTAGCAACAAACAAAACAAAGAAGCAAAAAGGACAAACTCACGCAAAACATTCAAAAAAGAAATCAACAAAAGTAAGTGATAATGTCGCTCACGTAAATGCTTAAATTTAGTATGGAATTTTCTAAACACTCATAAAAAAAGGAAGAACTATGAGTAAGCATCACAAAAACAAAAACAACAACAACAAATGGAACAACAACAATGAAGTTGAAAAAATGGCACAACAGAATCCGGTAGCTAACCCAAAACACGGGTCTGAAGCTGGTAATATGCCACAAAAAGGCCAAGCTGGTTCTCAGAAACCACACGCTAGTGCGCAAGGTGGAAAAGCTCCACATCAAGCCCAAGCTGGTTCTGGTTCAAAAAAATCAGGTCCTGAATGTTCAGGTTCTGAATGTAAAGACAAGAATAAAAAATGTGGCGACAGCTGCTAAGTAAATAGTACGGAATTTTCTAAACACTCATAAAAAAAGGAAGAACTATGAGTAACAAACATAACAAACACAACAATCAAAACGGCAACAAGCAACATAATGACCAGAACAACAACAATCAGAACAGACAGCACAACAATGAAGTTGAAAAAATGGCTCAACAGAACCCAGTAGCTAACCCAAAACAAGGGTGTGAAACTGGACAAAAAGGCCAAGCTTGTAATCAAAAACCACACGCTGGTGCACAACAACAAGGTGGAAAAGCTCCACATCAAGCTCAGTCTAATGGCAAAAAGCCAGAAGTTTCTGGAAGTCATGACATCAAAAAAATGTCAACCCATGATCATCAAAATCAAGGGCGTGGATGCACCGACAATGGATGCACCACTGACAACAAAAACAAGGATATGAAGGGTGGAGGTAGCTGCTAAATAAAGCAGGTACAACCATTTTTTATACGAAGTAAGTAAACGCACAATGCCGAGGTAGTAATCCTATCTCGGCATGCTGCGCGCAAAAAGAAAGGAAACAAATTATGAATAACAAAAAAAATTTATTAGTTTTATTATTAACCATCTCTGCAAGCGCACTGCTCATAGCAGAAGATGATACTGTTGCTACAACAACAAACAATAAGAATATTACAAGCACAGAAAATGTTACAAGCGCATCTCAATCTATGCCACAACCAGCAGTATCTTTTAATAGCAACACATTACCACAAGAAAGCGAATCTCTGCTTGAACAGCGATTTATATGCGAACAAGAAGGGCAAGAAGGGGGCGTTGTGTGTCAAATGTATGAATGCCTTAATGAAGATTGTCATGCGGCAACCGCTATCAAAACAGATGATGCCACAATTGTAATTCCAGAAAAAGAATTTACTGCACAAGAAAACCCATCATTTGATTTTAATGAATCAGAAATAGCGTGTCCTGTGATAACACCTGAAGACCTGTCCGCTGAAGCCTTGGCGAAGGAAGAAGAAGAAATGGCTGAATTTGATCTGCAAAAAACTGCACCATCTAAGCTGGATATCATGTCGGACATCGATGTGCCTTCTCGTGATAGTGGAAGAGTACAACAACTTAAGCGTGAAATAAGCAATGAAAAACAAAAGTGTGAACGCGCAGAAAGTGACCCGCGCGAGAAAGCAATTTGTGAAGATGCAGGTGCTGAAGTTCAGTGGAGAAAAGAAAGAATTAAAACGCTGGAAAATAGATAAAAAGTAAGTAAAAAAAACGAGCAAAATAAACGAATAAAATAAAAAAGCAAAACGGCTCCGATATATTTCGGAGCCGTTTTGCTTTTTGTTATTCAAAAATTTTATTATTCAAAAGAATGTTACGTATTAAAACCTAAACTCTAAACCTAAGTTAAACGTATACGCGGTATTATCACCCAAATTAGGAATAGAACCGATATTATCCGCAACAGGATCAAGACGGTCAAGCACTTCGACAAGCGCTCTGTCCTGATTTTTATCCAATGGAATCCCTCTTATCTGCGTATAATGCGCACCAGGTATAAATATCGAACCAACAAAGAAAAGCTTAACATCTTTAAATACAAAATAATGGAAGAATATATTTAATTCTGTTCCCAAGAAGGTACTTGCTCGTTGCTCTGTTTCTTTTCGTGTACGCGCATCAAACTTATTCGTTGGTTTTTCTTGCCAATACGCCAAGACGTTTGTGTTAAGGTTAAACTCTTTCTGCCAATCGCGTGGAATCCACAGCAATGAACCTCCGGTGAATACCAAATTGGTAAATCCAGAAATTGTAGAAGCAAACGGACTTGGTGCTTGAACTTCATCTGGATCTGGCACAGAAAGTGGACGTTTAATTTTTCCTGCTCCACCAAGGACAAATGCACTTTTCACGCGCTTACCTGAATAGAGTTCTTGCAAACTAATAAATCCATCAAAGGTGCCATCTTTATTATCTATGTTTGGATTATCATCGCCAGATGTGATACCAGCCGTTACCGCAAGCTGCAGATCTTTTTTATAAAGCCACACAGCAGCATCAGTTACAAACATCCAACCATGGAAACTGTTTGTATAACCATCGCTAAAACGCTTATTCGAATTTATAAGATCAGTACCCGCAACAGCACCAATTTGTTTGCCGTTTGCAAATTCACCTTGATCATCAGGTCTATTAATAATCGCTTGTATCTTTCTTCCCGTAGGAGTTGTTGGATTATGCGCAACTTTGCTACCGCCTTGATCAACAACTTGGCTGTTAACTTGCTTAATACAATTAGTCTCTGCATCTACTGCAAGCTCAATCAGATTGCGGTCCCATCCTTTAACTTTTTGATTGCCAAGATTAAATGCACAATCAAAACCAAATTCGAATCTATCGTGAACATATTCACTCGCTAAACCAACTGTACCAAGTCGACTACTCGCATCAGCAGGAAACTCAACTTTTTGTTCCGGGTCATTGTTGAATAAACCATACGGCTCAAAACGTAAGGTACCATAACATTCGCTCGCAAATGCGTACCAGTTCAAACGCGCCGCTATCAAATAATTAATTTTGCCAAATCCACGCGCAGGTCTATCACGCCTACCATATTCTTGTCCCAAAATGCGCGCACCGGTATCAGCAAGCTTACTGCTTTTATTATTTAAAATGGCAGCATACAGATCATAGAACAATACATCTTTTACCAACTCACCATGCACAAGTCCACCCGGTGCAAACTGGTTCACGTTATAATCGGTATAAAAACCAAGGACGCCTGGCCCTACTGCAAATGCATTACCAAGAGAAATACCCCGGCCCAACTCGAACGAGAAGAGCCCTAACGTAAGATCATGTTTATTTTTTATATTCAAGCCAAGCATAGAAACCAAATCAAGGCGCAACCACAATTCTCTGAACCATGGCACAAGCCGTGGGATATCATGACTATGCGGACCATTTATCGCATCCAATGTTTTAACTTCAGCATCCGTTGTACTTGCTATACTTGCAGGGTTACCCCATACCGCCTGGTTTCGCAAACCAAGCATGCATTCAGCAACGTTTTTGCTGTAACTTTTTGCACCATACAAAATATTAAGTTTGGCATCGATTGTGTGACGAGCGTACCAAACTTTATCGTCAGTTTCATTATTATTAAGAAAGGTAATATTTTTACCAAAGAACATTTCTGGTCGCAAAGTACCCATAAAACTATATTCAAGATCACCATTGGAAGAAATTCCCGTAATCTTAGCCGATACATCAGCGCAAGCGCTCAGCGCTACAATACACACAATGAATAAGCAAAATCTTTTTTGCTCTTTCATACTAGTCCTCGGATTAATAGTGAAGAGATGCACAGGACGATATTAGACATCAAAAGATATAGACCGTGTGTGAAAAAACTCACTAGTTGTTTTGAAAGAATTAAGAATGTAGTCAAGCGTACTGTTTTTTGCTAATTTGTCAAATTAATCACTCAGAATTAACCTTTATTTTAAGGCTTAATTCACCCATACTAGTCTAAAACAATCATGAGGAAAAAATGCACAATAAAAAGCATACATTACTACTTGGCGCCCATATGTCTATTGCAGGAGGATTGGAACAAGCGGTCATTCGCGGTGAATCAATAGGTTGCTCTACCATTCAATTATTTACCAAAAGCAATCGGCAGTGGAAAGCCAAAGAATTATCCCAAAAAGATATCGACCTATTCAAACAAACAGTGCGTGCATCATCCATACAAAAAGAGCATATTGTTGCTCACGCTACCTATCTTATAAATTTGGGATCAACCGATGCAGATATCAATAAAAAATCGATTGCCGCTTTAATAGAAGAGATCGAACGATGCGACGCTCTGCAAATTCCCTATCTTGTACTCCATCCAGGCTCCAGCCAAACAGCCGATATTACCAGTTGCTTAGATACCATAACTGAAAATTTAAATACGGTTTTTGAACGCATACCAGGCAATACCATGATATTGCTTGAAACCATGGCGGGACAAGGAAGCTCTACATGCTACCGATTAGAACACTTGGCGCACATTTATCAAAAATCAACATTTAAAAATAGACTTGGCATATGTCTTGACACCTGCCACATATTTGCAGCTGGCTATGACATCAGAACACAAGAAACATACGACGCTTTTTGGACAGCATTTGATCAGATTATTGACATAGATGCATTAAAGGCAATACACGTTAACGACTCAAAAAAAGAACTTGGCTCTCGAGTAGATCGACATGAAAACATTGGAAATGGAAAAATAGGACTTGATGGATTCAAACTTTTATTTAATGATCAGCGCTTTTTTGCTATTCCAAAAATACTTGAGACACCAAAAGATAGTATCGAGGAAGATATCTTGAATATGAACACTATCAAAAAATTATTATCGCGGGAAACAAGAGAACTGTACGGGTTGACGGGTAAAAAACATGAAAGCGAAATAGATTAGACTTATAGGGTCAAAAACTAACAGCTAAGAAGGAATTGTAGCAATTACCTTAAACCCAACCTATTGCGCTCTCAGTAGCAGTGCTTCTAACCATACTTCCACAACTAAATCAGGAGGAGTAAAGTTACATATTAAGCCTCCTTAGTTTCTTACATATGCTAAAAAAAACAATGCTTTGTGCAGCACCAAAAAAAGCAACAACCATGCGGTGCTTAAAAGCAGAGTATTTTATAAAACACTGTTGCCTTTGACAAAAAGCAACGGCAACGCAACAGACAAAATTATATAAAAAACAAAAAGACTTAGAGCTTGAATATCAAAAAAACAAACCATACACACAATAATGAGCAGCTTATCCCTAATAACATAGGTAAAGTTATCATTCCTTGCACATATAGACACGCAACGATATTCAAAATAACTGATATAAGCGCAACATACAGCAGTATAAGTCGCTTACCCCAACCATTCGATTGCAAATAATGACAAAAGTGATGTGGACTACCAAGATAAAAGGGCAATCTTTTATAGGTACGGATAACAATCAAAGAAGAGACTTCAAGTAATGGGATGCTCAAAATAAAAATCGGCGCCAAATAACCGTATGCATTATCAGAACTCCAACTGAAAAACAACGGGACAATAGCCAGGAAACCTCCTATCCAAAGCGCTCCCGCATCTCCCAAGTATATGCGTGCAGGCGGACGATTATACCATAAGAAAGCTAACAACGAACCTCCAAAGGCTGCTAATGGTAGCGCAATTTCAGAAGCGTCCTGCATGAATGCTATGCTCAAAAAAGAACTGACCGCGCCAAGAGCAACAACGGTTGCTAATCCATCCATCACATCAATCAAATTAAATGCATTCACCAGAGTCAAAACCCAAAGAACGAATAATGGCATGTACCAATAGGTATGAAAAAATTGTTCTTTTATCTGTACGCTGACGTACAGCAAGAAAATCGCAATAATGAATTGACCAAAGAATTTGTTGTAGGGCTTTAAGGGAGCTATATCATCAAGTAATCCCAAAACAAGAAAGGGTGTAGCACCTGCTACCAGAAAAAGCGTAGTACTTGTGCATGAAAAAGAAAATATCAAACCAGATAAGAATCCACAATAAACAGCAACGCCACCGAGATATGGTATTGGATTGCTATGCTTTTTTATTTTTCCATCAGGTGTATCTATTAAACCGGTTTTTGTCGCCAGTAAAGAAAAGAGAGGAATAAGACAGAATGTACAAAGGCAGGAAACAAGGCTAATTGATGCTAGTGTAACCAAATGGATGCTGCCCATGATTTTCTCTTCTTAAATCTATTAGTTTTTCTTAGGAGCCTCTACAAAGCACTCAATGCGATCATCAATTGCCCAATCAGTAAAGCCCTCAACACTTAACCCAAATTCAAAACCAACATGCACTTCTTTAACAGCTTTCTTTTCACGTTGCAAGCTGGTGAGCTTGCCTTCACCGATTTTATTATTTCTACGGAAAATAACCACTTTCCCGTCACGGACAAAACGACCATCTCGAACTTGAGCACCAGCGATAACGCCTATGTTCTTAATTTCAAACACCTTAATGACGGTAGCTTCACCAACTTTAGTAGAAACCAATTCCACTTTTTTTGTTTTTTCTACACGCTTTTCAAGGTCTTCAAGTAATTTATAAATAATATCAAATAGATGAACAGACACACCGCGTTGCTGAGCAAGCGTTGCTGCATTTGTTTCAAATTTAACGTGCAAACCAATAATGCTCGCACCGGTATTGTAGGCAAATTCAATGTCACTTTCGCTGATGTTACCCACACCAATGTGCAACACATTAAAACCAGCTTCAGAAGTTTTTTTGGTTAATTTATCTATAGATTCGCCCAACGCTTCTTTTGTAGAATCATTATCCACCTTAACCACCAAGTTAATCGCACCCTCAGTGAATAAACGTGTGTCAACAGATGTTTTATGTCCTTGTGAAGCCATAACCGCTTTACGTAACTCTGCTTTTGAAACGACTTCAAAAAAATCACCAACTTCTGGCAACGATTCGAACCCAGAAACTTGTATAGGAAGCGCAGGACCAGCTTTTAACAATCTTTTTCCATGAGAATCAACAAGCGCACTAATGCGACCACTTGTTGAACCACTAACAATATAATCGCCAACTTTGATGGTTCCGTGTTGACAAATTAATGTCGCAACAGGACCTCTTCCTTTTTCTAAACTAGATTCAAGGATATAGCCACGAGCCATACCAGAAGTGTCAGCACGCAACTCCATCATCTGAGCTTGCAGTAAGATCATTTCCAACAAATGATCGATGCCTTGCCCAAATTTTGCTGAAATTGGCACACAAATAATATCTCCGCCCCAATCTTCTACCACCAAGTCATGTTGCGCAAGCTGCCTTTTAACAACTTCTAATCGTTGAGGCTCGACTTTATCCACCTTATTAATTGCAACAATAATTGGCACATTCATGCTTTTTGCTTGTCTGAGCGCTTCAAGCGTCTGAGGCATTACACCATCATCCGCAGCAACAACAAGAATAACTATGTCGGCAACTTTGATGCCGCGTTGTCGTATTTTTGAAAAAGCTTCATGCCCTGGCGTATCAAGAAAAATAATATTGCCACGCGGCGTTACTGCTTCATAAGCACCCAAGTGTTGGGTGATGCCACCTTTTTCACGCGATGCAACGCGAGTTTTTCTAATAAAATCAAGAAGGGTTGTTTTGCCATGATCAACATGACCAAGAACTGCAACGATAGGAAGACGTTCTTGTAATTTTTCAGCGCTCACTTCAAAAACACGCTCTGCCTGTTTTTCTTTTTCTTCTTTGACTGGCTGAACAATTTCGAGCTGATAATGCTTTGCAAGGCGCATAACAACATCTTCATTAAGCACCTGATTTTTTGCTGACAATATGCCCCACCGCAACAAGGTAACGATAAGTTCATTCACTGGAACGCCTGCTTTTTGTGCCATTTCAGACATGCCAGTAGGCTGGATAACAATCGATCTTACTTTTTCTGGTTGCTTAGTGGCTATTGATGGCGCATTTGGTGCCGCAGGAGCCGGAACTCGCTGTGGCTTTTCTTGTATTTTTTGTACGGGGACAGGCTCTTTTTGCACTTTTTTCGACTCTTTATCGTTTGGTATTGTCTTAGGAATGAATAAATTTTCTAAAAACGCCATAGCCTTTTCATCAAGAAGAGACATATGACTCGCAACAGAAAAACCATTACTTTGCAATTCTGTTAAAAGTTTTTTTGTTGGGATGCCAAATTTTTTTGCAAATTCATATATGCGCATGGTTCCTCAGTTGCTAAAAAAATGCTTACTATACTCACTCCTCGTCCGAAAATTCCTCATCAGACGCATTATCATGTGCAACCGATTGAAAGGTCGCCTTACCACTGTCGCCAGAAGCTGGCTGTGCAAGTTGTATGTTAACGCCAGTCAAGCGAGATGCAAGTGCAATATTTTGCCCCATCTTTCCTATCGCTATAGAGCGCTCATCTTCATCAAGCCAAACTTGAGCGGAAGAATTGTCATCTGATAACTCAACACGGCTAATTTGCGCTGGTTTAAGCGCATTTTTCACCATGGTGTCAAGCGAATCACTCCATGCAATAATGTCTATTTTTTCACCGCCCAATTCTTTTAAAATTGGCTTTATGCGACTGCCACCAACACCAACGCAGGTGCCAACAGGGTCAATATTCTTATCGTTTGAAACAACAACAACCTTTGACTTATACCCGGCGATACGTACAATTTTTTTAATATCTACTAAGTTTTCAAAAATTTCTGGGATTTCTAATTTAAACAGCTGCCACAAGAATTGGTCAGAAGATCTGTCTAAAATTAGTTGGTAATCATTTCTAGGCTCAGGTAGAACCTCTTTGAGCAACGCGCGTAGCGTAAACCCAACGGAACATTTTTCGCCTGGTATGGAAAAGTTTTTCGGCAGAAAAGCCATATGATCGTCTATTTTAACTACCGCGCCGCCACGTTCACACTTATGCACAACACCATAAACAACAGTGCCTTCTCTTTCTTTAAACTCATCGTATATTGCGCTTGCTTCAATTTGCCTGATAGTAGCGGCAATAACTTGCTTTGCGCGGACTATTTCTATTCTGCCAATAGAACCATCAAAGGGAACCCAGACTTCGTCGCCCACTTTTAAATTTTTATCGATCTTTTGGGCTTTTTTTAAGGATATCTCGAATTCTTCATCCTCAATAGAGTCGACAACTGTTTTGTGCACGCTGACCTTAATTTCACCAAGCTGTTTGTCAAAAGAGACACTTAGCTCTAGGCCAGGATATTTTTTTGAGTAGGCAGCAAGCATACTCTCACAGATAATTGAATTGAGCACTTCGCGATCAAGGCCGCGTTCTTCAACAAGTTCATCGATTACGGAAGCAAGATTCACGTTGTCCTTTAGTATGGTTACGGGTTAAATAATAAAACGATAGCTCCATTGTTTCAGTCCAAGAAGCCTCGCTTTATTGAGTAAAATCGAATCTAAAAATGGTAGGTACAATTCATTCTAATACAAGATTGTTTTTCTAGCAATATAAAACTCCACATGTTTCTTTTTGGGGTCCAAAACAGGATGACCTATTAATTAGTATTAAATATATATATATAAATCTAATAATAATAATAGGTGAGCCCTAAAAATGTTGATAACTTTTGCTCAAAATGGCAAAAAGTGCGATCTGATCGATGTTTTGCTTTTTTTGAAGTGGTTGATAACTCACTAAAAAATGTTGATAACTTCCAAAAAAATGTTGATAACTTGGTGGGGAGTGTTGATAACTTTTTTGGGGTAATCGCCGATAGTGGCTCCAGATCAATGCATTGATAGCCGTCTAGTTTGGATTGTGCGATCTGCACGTTGATTTGGAAAGGTGGGCAAAAAGTTATCAACATTTTGGGACAAGTTATCAACACTTTTTTAAAAGTTATCAACATTTTTGAACAAGTTATCAACATTTTTTAGTGAGTTATCAACCACCTGTTTGTAGTTCTTTTTGGCAAAGCTCTTGCGCAAGAGCAAGGTCATTGATCAAAAATTCAAGCTTTTTAGGGTTACGGTTTATGTACGCGGGGTGATAGGTCGGTATGACGGTTATGCCGTTCATGGCGTAGGGATTGCCGCGAATCTCAGTTATTTTCAGGTTTGGTATTTTGAGTAATTCTTGTGTTGCGGTGGATCCAAGGGTGCAAATAACGAGCGGGTTTATAATTTTTATTTGATTAAACAGCAATAAGTTGGTGCATGTTGTGCTTTCCAGCGGCGTAGGCTTTCTGTTTTTTGGTGGTCGGCATTTGACTATGTTCGTAATAAAAGCATCTTCGCGGTTAATTTTTACAGCGCTAAGTGCTTGATTGAGGAGTTTTCCCGATCTTCCGACAAAAGGAGCATTTTGAATGTCTTCATCTTTACCTGGTGCTTCTCCTATGAGCATAAGGCGCGCATCTGGATTACCACTGCCAAAAACAACATTAATGCGGCCAAGGTTTCCAAGCGGACATTGCTGACATTTTTTGTACGGTTCATAGAGAGCATCAAGCAGTTGTTGCTTTGTTTGTTGCTGTTCAGTCATTCGTTTACATCTCGGTTAGCTAAAAATATCGTTGCTATTGTTTTTAATAGTGTAGCCTGCTTGCTTTGTTCGTCAACCGATGGGACTTTGTATATCAATTATTATTGCTAAGGATCGGGAATGTGAATATAATCATTCGAACATTCAAAAAATTCTGTTGTTTCTTCGCGCATAATTATTTCTTCAACACATGAAAGGTTCTCTGTGAATAAAATAAGCTTCGCATTTCTGTTAACGGTTCTTGTCGGGTTTACACATGGTGTTTTTTGTATGGTCCCTTTGAGTCAAGTAGAAAAAGAGATATTTTTACGAGAGATTGGTCGTGTTGGAACAGTATCTATAGCTAAACAACTTGCTCAGGTAAAATCGCCTGAATATTTTGAAGAGGAACAGAGTTGTGGTTATAGAACGTATACATGCCTTTTGCTTGAATTGGAAATTCACCTTGCAGACACTGAGATTGATCCTCTTGCTAAGCTTATATTTGAAGCAATAATAAAAAATGAGGAAAAAAGAGGTTATATTCCAGAACAGATAATAAAAGATAATGGTTCCTGTGTGATTCTTGCAAATAATAAATTGGGTTGGTATACGCAATATTGGCATAAAAAGGATGATAAGGGTGATTATGTCAAAGTGCTATCCAATTTCGATGACAAAGTAGTATTGGAGAAGATTCTTGATGAGCTTAAAGAGAATAAAGAATTTTCTCCAATATTTTGATTGTCATCTGGTTTTATTGTTCCTCAACACATGAAAGGTTTTCTATGAATAAAATAAATTTCACATTTTTGTTATCAGTTCTTGTCGGGTTTGCACATGGTGTTTTTTGTATGAGTCCTGGTGTGAAACTAAATCCCTTAGAAAAAAAGATACTTTTAGATCATGTTATGCGTGTTGGTACAGAAGCTATTTCTAAGGAACTTGCTCAAGCGCAGACGCAAGGTGAGCAACGTAGCGGCTCTGGTTTGGGTGCTTGTCTTGTTATTGAATCAACCTTCTATCTTCGTGATGCAGCAGATATGGATGCTAATCCTCTTGCTTTCTCTGTATTTGAAATAATAGCAAAGCATGAGGAAGAACAGAGTTACGTTTCAGAGCAAAAGGGAGAGCATACAAATATGGCCCCCTCAAATAATACATTAGGTCATTACACAGAATATTTGCGTGTAACTAATGATGAGAATGATGAAAATGAGACATATGTAAAAGTGATATCTACTTTCACTGATAAAAAAGTATTGAAACAATTTCTCGGCTCGCTTGTGATTAAAGAACAAGAAGAAGCATGGTGTCTACTATTTTGACAACATTGAGTTTTGTTATTTCTAAATGCATAAAGGAGTTTCTATGAACAAAATAAGTCTCGCATTTTTGCTAGCAGTTCTTGTCGGGTTCGCACATGGTGTTGTTTGTATGAATAGTTATCAGCCTCTAAGTCAAGTAGAAAAAGAGGTGTTTTTGCGAAAGGTTGCAGAGGATGGAATAGAATCTATTTCTAATCAACTTGCTCAAATGAAGGCGCCTGAGTCTGGTTTTTTTTCTGGCTCTGATGATAGGATATATATACGTAGAGGTGTTAGAATGCATACTCCTTTTGTTCTTACGTTCGACATTTGGGCTACGGACTCGGACCCGCTTGCGATACTCATACAAAAGGTGCTTAAAAACAATTTACATGCCGATCCATTAGGTAAGTATACAACATGGTGCAAGATGATTGGTGGAGGTTACTTCGAAGTAACGTGTACTTTTAATGATAAAAGAGTATTGGAAAAAATTCTTAATGAGCTTAAAGAGAATAAATAATCATTCTATCCACTATTTTGATAACACTTTTTACATGCGCTACTGTGTGAGCGCGCTCAGAAGATACATCCAGTGGTTATTTTCTGCGAAGAGCGTCCTGCGATATGATGAATGTATTCTGTCTTTTGGTAAATAAATAGTGATGCCTTTTGCATTGTGCAGATTTTTCCCCACCGTATTTGCAATGACCGATTCTTGAATAAGTAAGCGACCTTCTTCGATTAGGTTTTTAAGTTGAGAGGTTGATTTTTTTGTCAGGTCTGGCGTAGTGAGATTAAATTTGCGCAGGCCTTCCAGTAGATTGCTATAAAAGTGATCCAAGTCTTTGTAACTTGGTTCATCAAAATGAGTGCATAGGGGTTGACTGCTACACAATTTGATGGTGTTTTTTACTGAGTTACCAATTTGATTTTTTATGCATTCTAATAACAAAATAGATACTTCATGCACATTTGCTTCTAAGCTATCTATTTTGTTCAAGTCTAGAGCTGATAGCGTGTAGTCATTAGTAATCTTTGTGTATGCGGTGGTGTATTCATTAATTATATGTTCAGCGAACGCTCTTTTGTCGAGTGATCCATTTTGAAATGGGCTAAGAACGTGATTGTAATACCAGCCAGTGCCCAGTTCAACCTCTTGAGAGCTCACCATAATATCCGCGTATTTTTTTATAATATTGGCAATTTCTATGGTGGACATAAGACATGCATCAAACCCAATAATGCTAAATTTTCTATTGAGTTGTTTTGGAGTTCCTGGCGGATTCAGATGCTCTCTGCAAATGACTTCAAGCGCGGCGTCAAGTTTTTGGTTGGAAAGATAGTTACCGGTGGTGTCATCCCAACATATGCCGCGTTGATCGTTTTCCGCATTGGACATAAGATCAAGGAATCCAATTGATCTATCAAGTTCAAATTTATTGATGAGCGGATTAAAAAAGAACAGTTCTGAAGGATTTATAACTTTTCCTGATGGCGGATCAATGGGCCCCGTTCCATGGTTTGAGAGCACTAACATAAAATTATCTGCAGGATAATCTTCTATAGCCCATTTGCAGCATGAGATTAACGTTGCAGGGTCTCCGCTATCCATGTACTGCGTCTGCATGTTGTCTATTTGGGTGAGTTTGTTTTTTTCAACATAATATCTTCTGCTGATTTTTTTATTGCCGGTAGCCCGCATATCAACGTGAACAACAATGTTTATATAATCTGTGGAACCAATAAATGCCATCTGCTGTATGTTTTTTACTAAAAAGGGACCAAGGTTGTTATCTCCCGCTGCGTATACAATGAACGTCCATGCTTTTTTTTGCTTTTTTACCGATGGTTGACTGCGAACTTTTATTTTTACATCTGATTCATGATTTATAAATGAGCGATCGATTTTAAGGCTGATATGCTCTTCAGGGGAACAGTGTGTATGGGTATAAGAAATTGCCACTATCGCAAGAAGTACTAGGTATATGAAATGTTTATTGTGTTTCATGAATGCCTCTTTTTTTGAATGGCTTAATTTTCTTAATTCCCTATTCAATGTTAGTCAATGACTGCGTGAACAATCAATAATTTGTTGGAATTAGTTATTTTTGCATGCAGATATTTGATTGAACAATGCGAGCGCAAATGTGAGCGTAAAGCTTAACTGAAAATCGAGAAAGAATAGTTGCATTGGATTGTCTAATAACACGAAAAAGCACACTAATGAAAGTAGGTATACCAGATGAGATGGTCGTTTATGGAGTATGCATATTTTGTATAAAATGAAGGTATACAGGGCGCGCATAAAGGATATGCTCGACCAGCTGAGTGCAAAATAGATAAGGCTTAACAAGAGCATAATGAGTTGTTTGAGTAAAAAAGGAAGTGGAAGTATGCATAAAAGTGTCTGCCATACCGCAATAAAGATAATAAGATGAAGACCAGAGCGTGCAAGGTAGTGCATGATGCCCCATGCCCTAAACTGATCTTTTGTACGTTCCAACTGTTTTTTGCAGGTTACCGTGTCGCCCAAAAACAAGGATGAAAATAAAGAGAAAGCTCCTCTTGATAATTTTTTTTGTAATCCTGCGGTCAAGTTCAGCGTTGCGTTGTGTATATATCGTCTGGGTGAAAATGCAGGTCTTTCAATAAGCTGCCATGTTGGAGCTTGGGTAAAAATGGTTGCGGCGATTTTTTCTTTGATCATATAGGTATCGAATGAATTTTTTTTGGGCGGCTTGCAGATGAGGTTGGTTACTTCAATGCGATCGCCTACTTGTGCATCCATGATTTGTGAGGTGTGCAGGTGAATGCTTTTTTTTATGTTTGCAATGGTAGTTTTTTGTTGCTTGTCTGCCAAAACTCCCTCTTTCGCTGACCCGTCCTCTGACTTGCCCAAGATAACTTCCCCTTTCGCTGATCCGTTCTCTGACTTATCCAAAATAACTTCCTCTTTCGCTAACGTGTTCGTCATGCTGGGCTTTGTTTTCTTTATGGTGTCGACTTGTATGGTCAGGCGCTGTTTGATGTGGCCTTGGCGTATAGGCAGTATGTTGGTGACGGTACCGATCATATCAAAGGGGCTTGTGTCAATGTAGGCGTGGAATGTTGCGTGGTTTGTTTGTTGGTGCTGATACACCAAACCTCCCATGCAGATGATGCCAAGGGTCATGAGAGCGCGTGTTGTCAGGTAATTGTTTTGCGTGTATGTATGCAGGATATAAATACCGATGGATGCGAGGTAGAGGACAATAATTATGGTCGGCGCAACACAAAGGCCTGGCAGATATGCTTGCAGTAATATGCCGCATATCAGTGCGATGGTAAAGAAGCTGGAATGTAATGTGTTGGTTAGGGTGAGATACATAAGGGATGGTTCATGTGTTTCGCTTTAAGAGATAATGCAATTTTGGGTTTTATCTTTTTTTACTTCATCTGTTTTAATTATCTGTTTTTATTGTGCTGGTTCATTGGGTTCCAGGCATGTTTCGATGATGTATTCTTCTGTTGGTTGACTTATCAGTTTATCAAATAGGTCACGCTCTTGATCTGGTATTTCAACTCCACGGCTAAGATAAAATTGTATAAGGTCCAGGGTGCATTGTGTTGGGCATACAAATTTACAGACGAACTGAGATTTATGTGTTACTTCAGAACCGTCATCAAGATAAAAGACGTCGCACTCTTTGATGTGGGATGAAATCCGCGTATGTTGCCCAAGTAGATGTGATAAAACATTATAGCCTGAATCAGGAGCAATATGTATATTAGTGCCATTATCAATAAATACTTGCGCTATTTCTATTGTTTTTGCATCGAAGTACAGTGGTATTAGAGTTTGCTTTTCTTGTACTTAAGTTATCTATCATTTGATATTTGAATAGTGTTTCTAGCATGTATGCATCACTGTATGGGTTGAATAGCTTTGAGCTTCAAAAGAGAAGTTTCTAATATTCTCAAAAAATTATTTTTAAAATTAGCTTCGGCATGTATTGATATTAACATAAGGGGACGATAGAAAAGGTATTCTTTGGATAAGATAGAGGAGCTATACGGATGCAGCAGAAATAAATCTCGAACAATCTGATTCCTTGCAAAACAAGAATGGTTTTTGCAACAGTTGCCAATTTTTTCAAAGGTTAAAGATTCATGATATTTTTTACATGTAATACGCATCTTCATGAAGTTTTTTATGGTGTCTTCAAGTGCATTTTTTGAAGCAATAAGCTGATATTTTTGGGTCTTCTTGTACCTGACAACATGCAAAAATAAGATCATCTTCTAATTTGAAGTAGGGAAGTGGACAATCAGGGCTGCTATCAAGACTGCTATATTCTTTTGCTAATGCTAATTGCTCATTTAATTGCACATTGTTTTCCATGCTCTGCATAGGCAATGTGCTCAGTAAAATTGCTATTGACCAGATTGCATTCAGGGTAAAAGTTAGTTTATTCATTAGGGCGCCTTTTGTTTTGATCACTGGTGTACATATTTAAGAGATAATGCAATTTTGGTTTTTATCTTTTTTTGGTTGATTAATAAAACTAATCTTGAATGCTAATTTTTGAGCTGTCTGTGTCTGTTGTGCAAGTTCTTGCGCGGTAAGGGCACCATGTTTTTTGAATAGTTTAACGAGCTTTTTAGATACCGGTTCGTATTTCAAAAACATTTGAATGTTATTGAGCGGTGTTCTTCCGCAACGGTCTATTGCGTTGATCATGTCAGGAAGTGCCTTTAATAATATTTTTGCTTGTTTTAAAAGTCTGTCGGGAAATTTTATAGGACAAGAGACGTTTCCCAATGCGTGCAATATGCATGTGCCACAGTGAGAACAAAGTACATGCGCATCAATTCCACGATCAAGGTAAAATTGTATCAACTCTGATTTCTTTTGATCCGCAACAATTGACCATAGAACGTTAGGTTGTCCTGCTGGCCATTTGGTGGCTTTTGCATTTATATTGGCGCCGCCATTTACGAGTATTTCAGCGACTTCTTTTGTGTCGGCATAGAAAAAAGCAGGTTGATTGCAATAGTCTCTATTGGGATCAACTTTGTTCTCAAGGAGTACTGTAATTAATTTTACATGTTCATGCAATATTGCTTTCGGCAGAAGGGATTTATACTTTGCGCCTGCATAGACTAAAATGAGTATAGGGAGGTCGTATGTATGGTGACTGGGATATTTTAGTAGTTTGGCGAGACTATTTTTAGTATCAAAGGCATAGTTTTTTTGGAAATTACCAATTGTTTTAGGGCTTAATAACGTGTTAAATTTTTTGCACATTGTGCTTAACTTCATGCAATTTTTAATACTTTTTTTAAGTGAATCCACTATTGCGTCCTTATCTTCATATGTAATTGTAAAAAGTTGACCATTATGACAAGCCGGACCTATTATCGATGTTTTAATAGATTTGATATGGTTTGCATCGACTGAAAGAGAGTAAGAAAAGATATCGGACAATATTTCATTAGGCAAACTGGTCAGTGAATAATCATTATTGCTATGTTTTTCTTCATACAAGGCTAACTGTGTCTGATTTTCCATACCCTGCGTAGAAAACATGCTCAATAAAATAGCCGACATCCAAGTTGCATTCAGGGCAAAAACTAACTTATTCATAAAAAAGACACCTTCTACTTTGATTATTGGCATATTTAATTATTGGTTTAATTGTTCAGCTTGTTGTGCAACTTCTTGCGCGGCAAGTTCTTGCGCGGTCAGGGCGTCATGACTTCTGAATAGTTCAACGAGCTTTTCAAATACAGGGTTTTGTTTGTCTTTCCAAGAACTTTGAGCATAATCAAGGGGAGTGTTTTCATACATATCTAATGTATTGATCATGTCGGGAATCGCTTTTAACAATATCGTTGCTTGTTCTAAAAGTCTATCGGGAAACGTTATACCATAGGAAGTGTGTCCCAATTGGTGCAGTATGCATGATTGATCAGCAGGGTGACATGCGTACGCATTAGTTCCATGGTCAAGGTAAAGTTGTACCAACTCTGGCTTCATTTGATATAAAACAATTGCCCACAAAACGTTATGTTTTTCTGGACAGCTGGCTTTTGCATTTACATTGGCGCCGCCATGTATGAGCATTTCAGCAATTTCTTTTGTTGGGGCAGAGAAAAAAGCGGGTTGTCCGTCGGTGTCTTTATTGGGGTCTGCGTTGTTTTTAAGAAGTGTTGTAATTAATTTTGCATCTTCTCGTAACATCGCATGCACGAAAAGGCGTTCATACTTTGCATCTGCATATACTAAAATTGATATAGGAAGTCTGCATTTAGAATAGGTAGGGTAATATAGGTCTTTTATTAAATGAACTTTAGCATCAATGTCATAGCTTTTATGAAATTGACCAATTGTTTTAGGGTTTAATAACAGGTTAAACTTTTTGCATGTAGTGCTTAATTTCATGCAATTTTTGATGCTATTTTTAAGTAATCGCTTTGGTTTTGGCTGCTTTGAAAGATTATAAGAAAGAATATTGAACAATATTTCATTGTGTAACGTCATCAGGGGGCAATGAGGGTCATGGAATTCTTTTGCTAATGTTAATTGCTCATCTAATTGCACACTCTTTTCCATGCCCTGCGCAGAAAATGTACTTAGTAAGATAACCGACATCCAAGTTGCATTCAGGGCAAAAATTAGCTTGTTCACAAGAAGACACCTTCTATTTTGATTATTGGCGTATTGAGTTATTTGATAGGTTTAATGGTACCCTATTTGTGCGAAATGGCAATAAGAAACATTTATTTGCTTTTGCAGGTCAACTAAGTGGAGTTGTATAGCAGTATTCAGGACGAACGGGTATGTAGGCATTACGCAAAATAAATAACCGCAAATAATAAAAAAAATCCCCCTCAGCCACAGGTGTGTTGAAGGGGATTTTTGTAGGTGGTTGTATAGAACTTACGTTGTTTACCTTGTTCAAGCGGTAGGAGCATACCGCTTTGAAATATTTTTTATATGATTGGCAACATCTTTCATGGATATAGTGCTATCCTGCTGCTGATCAACCGTTGATGTAATGGAGTCCAAGAATTCTTCTCTGTCATCTACTTTTGCTTGTAAAGAACTCAAGAAGCGTTCTTTTACCAGAGCTTTATTGTTGCTATGTACCGTATCGGCATGCGGCAAGCTAACATTCGCGTTATTCGATATACGGTTATTCAAAAATATGTGTGCGATATCAAATACACGCGCCTCATTAAATATGCGCTCTATTGCTTCTTTAAATTGATCTATGTGCGATGGCTTTGTGATAGAACGTACCACTGCACTGTCGCACCCTTTTTCATCCACTATTTCATAATCAAGCAGACGAGATAAAACTTTCACTATCTCTTTTGTGTGAGCCGCGCCCATAATAAGCACAATATCCTGTTGTTTATCAAGCGATGCATGGATGTGATTGATTGCCTTAAGATCAAGCAGTGGTGCATCTGCCAGTATTGCCTGTATCGCTGTATCCATGTCTGACATTTCTGATTTATCCGCCATTTTGTAGAGTTTGATTTTAAGCGCATTATATCTGCTCAGGGCATCATTATGTGTGATATATGATTCAATTTCCCGTATTGCTTCATCTGATTCTGCTTTGATATCAGAAGTGGATTGCTTGCAGTTCATGATTTCTTCTTTAGAAAAGAGAATGTTTTTCTGATTGATTGAACTAAGATACAGCACCATCGAACTTTTATTTTGTCGGCATTCAAGATTTATCACGGGAATATCTTTGCTTATGCAACCTTGTGTAATGCCATAAATGAATTCAATTTTAGGCATTATTTGTCCCGTATTTCCTGGGAATTTAATAGCGCGGCCATGTGGATCAGAATGCATATCTTCTACCAATACCATCACTTGATCTTTTGGAAATGTATTTAACGCATCGTACAGTGCTTGTTTTTGTTTTTGCGTTACTTTGTTCAACTCATCCATATGCGCTACTACTTCAGACTCTGCATAACCTAATTGAGCAATAAATGGTAAAAGCGAAGTAGGATGTACATCATTTAAACAATATATCATTTGATAGGTGCCATCTTGTCGCTGTTTGCGCAAGATTTCTGCTCGGAAGGTAATTGCCTGTGCTGATTGTGTTGCAAGGCCGGCTAATCCAGCCATAACGATAAATAACCTGTTTCTTTTGAACATAATAACCTCCATTTGGTTTGTTCATTAGTTTGAACTATATTCTTACCAATTTCTATTATTGTACCTGTTTTTATAATTATGTCAATAAAATTTCACATAGAAATAAATAAAAAGACGAACAGGGGGGCATATTTTTATATAGATAGATGATCTGATGATGGTTTTGGATGGTTAGGGGGGGATTCACTCAAGAGATTTTAACCTGGATTGATTCGCAGGCTCGCAACGACGAACAGGGGTGTCTTTGTTGCTATTTAGGGGGCTATAATGAGGTCAATAGGTGTTTTTTAATCAAAACCTGGGCCTGGGTGAGCCCGTACCAGGTAATAATCAGGGTATTTTTTGTTTTCTTTATAAGCCCTAGGTTTTTGTTTATGCTTATAACCTATAAAAAAGAGTTTGTGTAATCTGTTAAAAAAGGCAGGGTTTGGTATGATGCATATAAATATACTATGGATTTTAATGTGTTTAGGTGTTTTTATGGTTGATGCAAAAAATTTTGAAGTCGCAAGTTCTTCTATTAAAAAAAAGGTTCTATCAAACGGTATGACAGTATTAGTCAGAGAAGTGCATACCATCCCTAAAGTATCGGTTCAGCTTTGGTACAATGTAGGCTCAAAAGATGAGGGTATGGGCGAACGTGGTATTGCTCATTTGATTGAGCATATGATCTTTAAAGGTACCGATAAACTTTCTGAATCAGATATCAACATGATTACGCATATGCTTTCTGGTAGTTGCAACGCGTTTACCTCATACGATTACACCGGATATTTATTTAATTTCCCTAAGCAATATTGGCAAGAAGCGTTGTCCATGTTGTCTGATTGTATGCGCGGCTGTTCTTTTAAAGAAGACATGTTGAACTCAGAGATGAAAGCGGTGATACAAGAACTCAAAATGTATCGAGACAATTACACAAGCAGTCTCTTTGAAAAGATGGTATCAAATATTTTTGATGCGCATCCGTATCATCATCCCATTATTGGCTACAAAGAAGATTTATGGAATGCTTCAAGTAAGCTATTAAAAAATTTCTATCAAAAGCATTATATCCCAAATAATGCTGCATTGGTGGTAGTTGGTGATGTGAACGCAGAAGAAGTATTTGCGAACGCACAGAAGATGTTTGGTTCCATACCCGCAGACCTTAATTATAAAAAAAGTATACATCCCTTTAGTCAAGACATTATTTCCAAATCAATTACGCTCTATCGTGACTTGCAACAACCAGTAGCAGTGTTTGCGTTTATTGTACCTGGCGTGCAAAGCAAAAAAGACAATCTGTTACATCTTATTTCATGGATATTGGGCAAAGAACGCAGTTCACGTTTGTATAAAAAACTGGTGGATGAACTGCAGTTGGTGACTTCCATTAGCGCTGATAGTGAAGATTTGTTTGAACATGGTATCTTTTTTATTTATTGCGAACCAAAATCTATTGAGGATATCCCCGCTATAGAAAAATGCATCAAAGACGAAATTCAAGATATTATTAAAAATGGCATACATGAGGCTGAATTAGACCGCGCAATTAAACAAACGCAAATGGGCTTGTATAGTTTGCTTGAAAATTTTGAACAGCAAGCGTATCAAATTGGTAAGTTTTTTTGGGCAACTGGTGATGAAGGGTACATATTTAAATATCTGAGCAAGCCAAAAAAAGTACTTAAAAAAGAGATGCATGATCTGATTGTAACTTATTTCAGGCCAACCGTATTGCACAAGGGGATTATATTACCTTTGCCAGCATCTGAAAAAGAAACATGGGCAGCACTGCAGGATCAGTCTGACATAGAAGACAATCGTATTCTTGCAGCACGCATACGCAATACGCCAGTAGAACCAGCAGTGTATGCAAAAAAGATTGTCATTAAAGCACCAAGCGTGTTTGCTTTTCCAAAGGCAAAAGAAGTTGTGCTGAAAAATGGATTAAAGGTTCTCTATTATCATAATCCAAACACTCCAAAAATTGATCTGGTTTTACAACTTAAGGCGCGCTCCTATTACGATCGCCAAGACAAACAAGGGCTGTATGGCTTTGTTATGAACATGCTCACTGAGGGTACCAAAAACTATTCTGCGGAAGATCTTGCACATGCAATTGAATCACGCGGTATGTCTCTTGATGTGTATCCTGGTGGTGCAGCTATGTCGGTATTGAATGATGATCTGCTGTATGGATTGACCATACTTGAAGAAGTATTGAGTCAGCCTACGTTCGACAAAGAGCAGATTGAAAAAGTTCGTGCGCAGATGCTTGCAGATATTATTAATTATTGGGATGAACCATGGGATTTTTCTGGTCAACTCATGAGAGATATTTTGTATAAAGGACATCCATTCAGTAAAAATAGCACCGGTAAAAAAGAGGCAATAGAATCTATTACCCAAGCAGACTTGATGGATTTCTTTAAAAAAGAGATCAGCCCAGATGGTGCAGTACTTGCCATTGTGGGTGACTTGAGCGACGTTAATTTAGATAACGTGCTTGAAGAAACTATTGGCACCTGGCATGGGCCAAAAGTTGCCGCACTACCCTTCCCTGCTTTGGCACCAGTAGAAGCTGTTGAAGTTAACTATCCGATTAATCGTGATCAGACAGTGTTGTGTTTTGCGGGTCTTTCTATTGATCGTAAAGATCCTGATTATGATAAGTTGCTTCTTTTTGATCAAATTTTTGGCAGTGGTGTTCTTGGGTCAATGGGTTCGCGGTTATTCCAACTACGTGAACAATCCGGTTTATTTTATCGCATTAATGGTTCATTGATTGCTGGGTCAGGAGAGCAACCGGGCATGGTGCTAGTTAAAACGATCGTTTCACTTGATCGTTTGGCGGAAGCAGAAAAAGTAATTAAGCACGTTATTGCAACCACTGCAGATTCGATTACACAAGAAGAATTGGAAGATGCAAAGCGCGCAGTGATTAATTCATTGGTTGATTGTTTTGCATCCAATGCAAGCATGGCGCAAATATTTCTCTTTTTAGATAAATATGGATTTCCTGCGAACTTTTTTGATGAACGGGCAAAAGCATTGAATAATGTTAAGCTTGATGATATCAAGACTGCAGTAAAGCGCTTTATGGACCCTGATACGTTGATCACGCTCCGTGTTGGACGTGCGCCAAAAGAGCAATCTCAAGAGAAGCCTCAAGAGAAGTCTAAAAAATAAAATTCAATAAGAAAAGTTAAATCAATAAAACAGGGGTAGCGTTTTACAAAGCGTTGCCCTTGTTTTATACTGGGAAAAGACGGTAAATTAAAGATATACACATGGGATGATACCATAGGCCGTTCCCGTTATGCTTCGACGAGCTCAGCACGAACGGGGTGTGAAGATCGCTATAAAAGATAGTAAAATATAAGATATTTTGGAGGAATCATGTTTCATCGCACTATGTTATTTTCACTGATAATCGGGTCAAGCGTATTGACTGCTCCCGTTGCACAGGCTATGTCATGGGAATTTTGGACACGGAATAATTATAGAAATAGTTTGATCGCGGGTGGTGGCGCTGCTGCCGTTGGATTAATCTATTATATCTGGCAGCACGTAAATAAGTCTGAGTCGCCAGAAGAATGTTATGCCCGAGTACAATCTATGCTCAATGCTTTACATAATGAATACGACGCCAAAATTGCAGCCTTTGAGCAAGGCTATCATATCACCGGCAACGATCTTACTTCAAAAAATGAACAGTTGGAGTTAGCGCGTCAGGAATGGATTGCACGCATTGATGAAGAAGCGCTTGCACATCTTGGATCTTTTTCCGGTAATTGGCGTGCTCACATTGGTGGTGATGTAAAAAAATTGTCAGCAGCTAAAATAGATTTAAGTAAAATGCGTCGTCAGGTATTGCAGGAAAAGAAGGATCTATTGCTTGCAAAGCGCATGGAAAAAACACTTGCAGAGTTGTCGGTCCTGTTTCTCCAGATGAGCTTGTTAAAAGACTGCGTCAAGCATAATGCATTGTATCTTGATTTGTTGGATCATGAAAATACGATGTCTACAAGGTATGCGCATGTGTTGAATATACCAGTTAGTCAGGCTAATTTAAAACAGATAATATGCAGCAATAGTGCTGAAGAAACGCATCCGTACGTTAAATTTATTCAGGCTTTAGGTAGAGATACTGTTTGGTTTGCACAAAAAATTAATCAAGCAAATGAAATGGTAAAAAGGACAAAACTCTTCCGGAGCGTACAGCAGATGCAGAATGCGCTTTTGGCAATACAAAAACGTATCCATGCAGATAAAACGTTGCATCATGATTTACGTGAATATCAAATAGAGCTGTTGAGTCAGATGAAAAAGAAAGCAAAATCTTTGACTAATGCGGTAACTAAAGCACAAACCCAAGCGGATCAAGTTCGTGGCTTAGAACAACGATTGTCCGTTGTTGTAGCAGCTTATTCAGCGTATCAAGCGTGGGGGAATCACCAAAATGGGCATCAACACAACGCTATTTCTAATTGGGAAATGGATAAGTTAAGAGCAATAGTGCAGGATATAGAAAAGATATTTTCTACAATTCAGAAAGCGCGTGATAGCGCGCGTTCAGCAGAAAAAGAAAGAACGCGTATGCAAGTGCGCTTTGATGAAGTAAACCTTTCGGTCCCTGAACAATTAAGTTTGCAGATTAAAATAGAAGAGACTATTCAAGACATGGAAAAAATAGGTCAAACGATGCACAATGCTGAGCAAAGTGCGCGGAGAGCAACTGATGATTTGCACAGCTGGGCGCGTAATAATGGTCTGTTTTTAGTCTAAGTTGAGTGGATATAGTTTTTTGACAAGGATCGTCTTGCACAGGCGAGCTTTTTTCCTGGTTATTTTTTTGAGCACTTTTTGAGCGCTGATCCCTTATGCATGGCCAAGTGATCTGTTTTATCGCTATGGATTAAATATTGCGGCTCTTCCTGAGACGCGTGCACCGTGTATCCTTTAAATTCGATTTCAGTTGTAATTTTCTTCATAATCACGCCACTAACGTGTCCTGCTTCAGAGTTCCAACATACATGGTCGCCTACTTTAAAATCGTGTGTCATATTGATCTCCTATTTTTTTACGTTCGTTTGCGTAGAAGGCCCATTTAACAGCTTTAGTCATGGGATGATCCATTTTGTGCTCTTCTATAATTATTTTTGGAAGTACTGCAGCATGAGTTCTTGTACTTCTGAAGTAGCGACATCAAATGCGGTTTTACATTGATAATCCTGTATATCCATAAGATCTTGTACTTTATCGCCAGCAGCATCTAAAAGTATCTTAACCGTTTCTGTATAACCTTTTATTGCAGCACTCTGCAATGCTGTTCTGTCGAAATTTTTTTCCTGAACAGTTAGTAGCTTCCATATTTGGCTTCCAGCAACTTGTAGGATAAGTTGAGCATCTTTTGTATATCCTTCACGTGCGGCATGATGCAAAACGGTTGATTTATCCCATTCGAGGTTCTTGTAATCACAAATAGATGTCCCTTTGAGCAAAAGATTTCGTTCTAATATTTCAACCGTTAAACAATAACCATCGTAATTGAGTAATGCATGTATGGATGCCATTAAGCCTCGCATATTGGAATGGTAATTTGCTCGCAAGTCGCCTGTTCCTGGTTGAAGTGAAAAAATATATCGAGCAACGTCGTTGCTTAGCATGTCTGAAAGGTGATGATATATCTGTGGCAAGGTAATTGGAGGCAATGTTGAAAAAATATCTGGAGATTCCAGATCTATACTGTTGTGCTCATTTTGTACTTCCACTTCCATGTCATACTCCACTTCCATGCCGCACAATGAGATTACGCTTGCCAATAGGGTTAGGGTTAACAATAAGCGCTTCATAGACATTTCTTATTTTTCGATATTGGGGTATTTACTGACTTTTCTTTTGATATTGTAGCATGAGTTCTTTTGCTTCTCGACTGGCAATATCGAATGCAGTTTTTCCTTCATGGTCTGGTATATCCATAAGATCTTGTGCTTTATCGCCAGCAGCGTCTAAAAGTAGTTTAACACCCTGTATGCAATAATTTTGTACCATACAATGCAATGCTGTTTGCTTGCGTTCTTTTGTTTGAGAAGTTAGCAATCTCCATACTTCATGCCCAGCGACTTCTAGGAAAATCCTATTAACATTTGCATATCTAGAGTGATATAAAGCGGTCTCGGCATAGACATTTTTGACATCACAAATTGATATTTTTCTACGCAAAAGATTTCTCTTTAATCGTTCAACAGTTAAGCAGTGTCCATTGTTTTCAATGCTATACTGTATAGCGTATGATAGAAGCATTGTGCTTACTTTGTCTATTTGGGGGAGGTCATCGTTAATAGTTTCTATGCCAGGTAGAAGTGAAAAAATGTGTTGAACAATCTCTGGAAGTAAAAAATCTTCCAAATGTCTCAAGTGATAATATATCTGTGGCAAGGTGATTGGGGGTAGTTTTTTTGGCATCTCTATCTCCATGCCATGCAATGAGTTGATGCTTGTCAATAGGATTAGGAGTAGTAATAAGTGTCTTCATGAGGTGTCTTGCTTTTCAATCGTTGATTTTGTTTACTGATTTTTCTTTTGATACTGTAGCATGAGTTCTTTTTCTTTTGGACTAGCAATATCGAAGTGCAGTTTTCCCCTTACTGGTCTTGTATATCCATAAGATCTTGTGCTTTATCGCCAGCAGCATCTAAAAGTAGCTTAATTTTTTCTATGTTACTCCACCATTTCACGCTCTTATGCAATGCTGTTGATTTATATTCTTTTGTTTGAGCTACCAGCAGTGTCCATACTTCGTGATTAGCTACTTCTAGAATAATTTTAGTAGCACTATCTGTGGCAAGATGTAAAACAGTTTCGTTGGCAGAATTTTTGATATCACAAATTGATATTTTTCTATGCAGAAGATTTCTTTTTAACATTTCAACCGTAAGACAATGACCATTTTTTTTAGCTATAGTATCTATAGCCATACTGAGCATCATTGTACTTTTGTCGTCTATTTGGGGAAAGCCATAATTAATTTCGCCTATGCCTGGTTGAGATGAAAAAATATAAAGTTGTAATGAAAGAATCTCTTGTGCAATATCATGATTCAAGATCTCTGAAAAGTGATGATATGTTTGTAGCAAAGTAATGGGGAATAGTTTTTTTGGTACCTCTATCTCCATGCCGTGCAGTGCGTTTGCGCCTGCCAAGAGAGTTAGGGTTAGTAATAATCTTTTCATAGATATTCCTTGCCCGGTTGAAGTGAAAAAATGTGTTGAGCAATCTTTTTGTCCAATACTTGCGCAAGGTGATGATATATCTGTGGCAAAGTAATAGGGGATGGTGGTTCGATGATTAATGAAAAAATATGTTGCGCAATATCTGGGACTAAACATTCCTTCAAGTGATGATATATCTGTAGAGTAATGGTAGATGGTTGCCTAGCAATCTTGGAAAAAGTTATGAGCGTATTATTGTGTTTATTCGACTGGTGTTTGTTTGGTTTTTCCATGCCGTGCAATGAGCTTATGCTTGTCAATATGGCGAGGGTTAATAATAATCTTTTCATAAAAAAGCACTTCCAAATAAGCAATATTTAAAAATTAAACAGATTCAGTTTCAAATCGAATATAGCATAAAAATGAGGTAAAACAAAGGGGTTTTGTGGGAGAAAGTTTTAATCTACGGGCTTCTTTCACGTATGGCCACAAAAAAAGGGAACCGATGAAAGTTCCCTTGTAATTTGGTTGCGGGGGCTGGATTTGAACCAGCGACCTTTGGGTTATGAGCCCAACGAGCTACCAGGCTGCTCTACCCCGCGATAAAATCTTTTTTCCTACTCTGATAGTACATCAACTATAGACCTTTTTATGGGTTTGTCAATTAAAAATGGGCTAAAAGCCTTAATCAATAGCGGATTTCCCCTGCGTAACCCAATGTGATAGGTTATTTTTTTTGGTGTAAAAATAATGGATAAAACGTCTGGGAGGGGCTTGTCATGAAAATTGGGAGCATCGTACAGATCGTAAAAAAATTATTTTTTGTTTTTGGAATTAGTATCACATTGTGATTTTGGGGCTTAAAATAACAAAAGCAGTGGCGGCCTCTTGCGTATGGGTAAGAGAGAGTAATGTATCTATTGGTGTGAGTGGTTGGTGTTGTGTGGTAGGTTGGTACTGTGTGGTTGTTAGATGGGCAGAAATCTGTGTCCAATCGACAATCAAACGGGGCATATTGTTACTACTTTTTTCTATGGTAATAAGGCGACAGAGGGTTAAAAATGGAATGGTATGTTCTGGTTGGTACATGCTGTAGGCTTTAAAAAAAGCTTCACGGGCAGCAAAGCGTACCGCAAAACGTTCAGCGCTTTTTGTAGGATTTTGCAAACAATATGCAATTTCTTGCTCTGAAAAAATACGACGTAATACGTGTGGGTTATAGGCAGACCACAAGGTAAAGCGTTTGATTTCGACTGAATCAACCCCTATGCCAAGAATCATAACCGTTGCTTTTCCAAGTATTGATCCAGCGAACGATACATAATAGCTTCTTGAATATGCGGCACATCGATTTCTTGTGCATGATCCAAATCAGCAATAGTGCGTGCAACTTTTAATATTTTATGATAACCGCGCATACTCAAATTAAGTCTATCGAACGCCTTTTTTAATATTTGTTCAGCAGGTGGTGTAAGCGTGCAATGTTGTTCAACTTGATCACTACTCATAAAGCCGTTGAAAGTGCTGTCAGTTTTAAACCGTTCTTTTTGTACATCCAGCGCAGCTTGCACCGTGGTAAATAGTTCTTCTGAGCTTGTATTGATGATATTGGTATCTTTGATGGTGTCATATTCAATCGATTGAACATTGATTTGTAAATCTATGCGATCAAGCAACGGTCCTGAAAGTTTGCCCAAATATTTGCTAATTTGTTGAGGCGAGCAATAACAGCCACGTTTTTTATCACCAAAAAATCCACACGGACAGGGGTTCAGTGATACGACCAATAAAATAGATGAAGGAAACGTAATCGATTGATTCACGCGTGAAATACAGACCTGTTTATTTTCAAGTGGTTGACGCATCGCTTCAAGCGTATCACGTTTGAATTCAGTGAGTTCATCCAAAAAAAGAATGCCATGGTGCGCCAAACTAATTTCACCAGGCTGTGGATAGGTGCCACCGCCAATAAGACCTGCTTGGGAAATTGTGTGGTGCGGGTCTCTGAATGGGCGTTGCGTGATTAACGGCTCTTGATTCAGTTTGCCGGTAATGGAATATACCTTGCTTGTTTCAAGCACTTCATCAAACGTCATAGGAGGCATAATGGAAGGCAATCGTTTGGCAAGCATAGTTTTACCAGATCCAGGAGGACCGATAAACAAAATATTATGTCTGCCTGCTGCAGCGATCTGCAGCGCACGCTTTGCCTGTTGTTGTCCTTTTACTTGGGAAAAATTAAGTGCGGTATCACCTGTTTTGTCACGTGCATTTTTTTGATACGCGCTGAAAGAATTTTGTGTGCGTTCAAGGGGTAGTTCATCGCGTAAATATGCAACCAGTTCTGTTAAATGGCTCACGCCGATAATTTCTATGTCTTTTATCAAAGATGCTTCAGCAGCATTAGCTCTTGGTAAAATGATACGTTTTTTTCCTAATTTTTTTGCATCATATGCAATTGCAAGTGCTCCTTTGATGAACCGTATGCTGCCATCTAAAGAAAGTTCACCCAAAAATAAGGTGTCGTCTAAGAATGAGTTTGATATTTCCAGAAGACCATATGCTTTCATAATGCCCAGCGCAATGGGCAGATCAAACAGCGTGCCTTCTTTTTTTAAGTCTGCTGGCGCTAAATTGACCGTAATTTTTTTTGCAGGAAAACGAATTCCGCTATTTTTGAGTGCAGCTGAAATACGTTTACTACTTTCTTTGATGCCCGTATCAGGCAATCCGACGATATAAAAATGGATAAGACCAACCGATATATCGACTTCCACTTGGACTAAATGAGCGTCAACGCCGACGGTTGTTGCGGAAAAAATTTTTGCATGCATAATAAAACTATTTTATAAAATGAAAATATTAAAAAATAAAATATTCTTTAATTCATATGTATATCACATATTTTTTCTTTTGGAAATAAGTTTATGTAGGTATTGTGTATATTGGTTTTATTTTTGCGTTGTCAAAAGTGGTACTTTTTGGCAATATCCGTAAACTATCATCCATAAATAATCGATTGATATTAATGAGCAGGAGAGCATCAGTGAGCATGCGCATAATGAGACACATTCGTTTTTCACCCATTCTAATCGTGTTATGTAGTTATCATGGGGTCTTTGGGGCAGACGTATTACCAGGAAATTCAGAAAACGCTGACACAAGCTTTTCATTTGCGGTGCAAGCGCATGTGCAAGATGAAAGAACGGGCAGATTGTTTGTTGCAGCTGATCCTCAGGCTGGCGGCGCGCAACAGGTTAAAGATTTTGCAGTATCCGCATCAGTGGAGTTTGCAAGAAATAAATATAAGTTTGAGCCACTCGCCCCAGAAACAGTGCGCATCAATGGGGTAGACAACGTGCCTAATCCCTTGTTTGATGCAGGCATAGCATACATAGGTCTTATTTCAGGTGATGTTATCCAAAAGCAAAGCAATCCAATGGTGGTTAAATCTACCGAACCATCCACTCTCTATTTTTTTGAAAGTATTACCCCACCAAAATTAGTAGCACGTGTTTTGCCTGATGCAAATAGTCAGGTAACTGGAGGCATTGTGGGACTATCTCTTTCTGCTCCTGATTATGCATTTGCTGCAGTCAAACCACATGGTGTTGCTCCGTTTGGCGCCCCAGGAAGCGGCATTGTGGTATTGGTTTTGGGGACGTCTGAAGTTGACGCGCCAGCAGAAACCAAAGCTGTTGCTCAGGATGCGCAAAAGGATGCAGCAACGGAAAATAAGACAGAAAAAGCAAATAATGAGCCGCCGCAAACAGTAAAAAAAACCGTACTCAATTTAGGATTTATTGATATATCAACTGGATTACCAAGAGCGTTTCCTTTTGATGTTACGACTGATCAACTTAAAATCGGTGATGATCTTGCAGGTATGGGTCAAATAGTTGACATACATTGGGACAGCACCATAGGCCGCGTATACATTGCACTACAAATTACTGCAGGTCCGCAAGCGACTGATGGTGGCCGAGCATTGGTTGTTGGTCGCGTTCAACAAGTTATGTCTGAAGGTAGTGATAAAAAAGTGGTGATACAAAGAACGTTGGTGCTTGAAAAAATTGCACCAGATGCCGCGTTCAATACCAATCAAACTAACATGGTTGGTGCTATTGGCGCTAATGCTCACGTGTCATTGCATAAGGTGCGCACTATGTTTACCGGCACCGGACTGCGGTATGTGATTGTAGTTGGTGGTAACGGGGATGCGGATATCACAAAGAACTCTGTGTATGCATTACCGATTGTAAGCAATTCATCCCGCCCTGCAAATAACGGTACGCTGGCAAGTAAAAATGCAATTCCGGTGGACGAATTTCACAAAGGCAAAATCGGTGTTCCTGATCAGTTTATTCGTCGTGACATAAAACAGCCAGCCCTTACGCAAGAAGACATGTTTGTGGATACTGATGCAGCAGCACGTGTTGGTGCTGGCAATCTTGATGCGGGAGATATAACCGATATTTTTATTCGTGGTGATGCGGTATTTGTGACCGTTGCCACTCCTTCAAACCCGAACGAACTTCCCGGTATTTTCTATTCTCAGGCGATCTTTAATGAATTGGGTACAATCAAAGCATGGACAGCATGGCGTCGTGTCGCTGGTACCACAAACCAAGTGTTCGGTGGTGCATTTGATACATTGGATGGAAACTTTTTATTTATGACTAACGATGATACCAACACGGTTAATACAATCAAGCGCACTGTGTGGAATAGTGGTGCTGAAAGTGGACTGCTCGATCTTAATAAAGTAGTTGTTCAAGCATTGCCAATGACAGAAGGTGGCATTCAGGGTTTTGTTGATCTACCTGCCAATGCATCGGGGTTACATGACATATCTTTGACGATGATGACCGGACGCAATAAAATCGTCTTGGTAGAAAGTGGTCAGGTTATTAACAACGTCTTGCATCCATTACAAGGTTCCTTTGCTCAAAATAGTATCGATTTTAATAACGGTACCGTAACAACCACGTTGCCATTAGGGCTAGATAATCCAAAAGTAGTGACCATTGCGGGTGGTGTACTCGATGACATTGGTCCATTAACCACTGCAGAAATTGCACGCAATGGTGATGCAGGGAATAATGGATGGTTGTTTGTAGGGGGAACCAAAGGTCTTGCAGTGCTTTCTGCAAACAATGGTGATGGGTGGAATACCGCAGTTGGTCTTGGGCCCGATTTTGCAGGGCTTGAAGCTGGCATGTCATTCAAAATAATTCCGAACTATACGTTTGTACGCAAACTCATGCAAGATGGCAATTTTTTATATGTTCTGACCGATAAAAAACTTGATCGTATTGATTTGACGCAAGGCACTATCGGTTTGGGTGACGCAGTGTCAGTGACCGTTGCAGCACACACAAATCTTGTTGGTCCGAGCGGCTTCTTTTCCGATTGTATAGTTTCTGGTAAGTTTGCCGTTATTGCGACAAGTCGAGGATTATTGCGTGTTGGCAATGGCAGTGATATTAGCATTGCGGTTGGGGTTAATGAAACTGGCTGGACATTGGTGCCTATGCCAGAGGGAGTAAAAGGGATTCGTCAATTGCATGCAATGAGCAAGACCGGCATGCCGCAGGATGTAGCGCGCAATGACGGTGGACAGATATATGCACTCAACGTTGATCGAGGCACAAACCGTTCTGATGTCACGCGATTTGCCGTGAATGCAGTTGAGAATAGTCCAATTGATGACAACACGCTTGCGCCATTCCCAGATTTTTACGTGAAAGGTCTTACATCGTACCGCATAAATTTTGGCGCACTGAGGACCGTATTTTCAACCGATGGCGCACTGTATTTAAGTGGCCATGGCATAGATTTAGAAGTGAAACCTGTCGTTACTTTTCCACGAGATTCTATTTTATCACGGTTTGTTGGTGTAAAGCAGTTTTCTGTTCCTTTAGCGCTTGAAGGAGGCTCTCATATCACCGATATGGTACGTAGTTTTGCTTCAGGGAGTTGGTTGATTAGTGGAGATTTTGGTTTGCGCATCAATGAATAACAATACATGAGGATTTTTAATGATAAGCACAAAAAAAGTTACCTATAGCCTCATTCTTTTTTTTAGTATCTGGGGTAGTAGTACACACGCAATGAATTTGTTACGTCCATATGACACGTTGATTAGGCCAGACTTTGTGGGCGATCGGACATGGCAATTTGCTTTTTATGGTGAAGGCGGACTTGGCACCAAAGCATATTGTGCTGACGGTGAGGTGTGTGATGTATTGCGCATCTGGCAACCTGAGCAAAATGCACTGAAGATGTTGCAAGGATTTCCTGAAAATTCACCCATTAGCCAATTACGCAATCAACTTGATGCGGACGATGATGGTAAGCGCGGTCACTTTTTGGTCAGCAGTGATTTTGATCTTAAATATAGTCTTGCGCTTGCTGCACGTGTCAGCTTTTTACGCGATTTCACTTTTGCTGCCTATCTCCCTTTTTATAGCATGGAGCTTAAAAATGTGTGCTGGGAAGATCAAACACAAAGTATTACTGATGAAGATATACGGGTGAAGCAATTATTGACGGATGATTTTTTTACTATTGTTGAGCAATTGGGATGTGGACTTGATTTACGCGGTTGGAAACGCTCAGGCATCGGTGATTTAACTTTGATGCTTGAATGGTTCCGCAACTTTCCGCAAGCAAAGCCGTTACTGAAAAATGTGTTTCTTAACTGGCGTATCGGGTTGGCGCTACCAACCGGCAAGCGCGCTGATGAAAATAAACTATTTGCGATACCGTTTGGTGCCGATGGGGCCACAAGCCTTATTTTCGGTTTTGGTCTTGAACTGTTATTTGGTTCTTGCTTTAAGGCTGGCGTTGACGTGCAGTTAACTCATTTGTTTGATACTAATCAGTTGCGTCGTATTAAAACAGATGAAAGGCAGACTGAGTTGTTGCTATTGGAAAAATCAGAAGTGCATATAGATTATGGATTATGGCAGCGGTTCAACCTGTTTTTTGAGTTCTATCAATTTTATCATGGCCTTTCATTCAAGGTTGGGTACAAGTTCTTTAAGCAGGGAGAAAATCATATATCTTTAGCGTGTAATGATTTTTCAACCACTATTGCAAGCACTGCAGTTGCATTGGAAGATTTTACGATGCATGAAATTATTCCTAAGTTGACGTATGATTTTGGCGTAAACCATCCAGATGCATGTACGCGGCCATATGTTTTGTTGTATGCACGATTACCGTTTAATGGAAAGCATGCGGTGTTGGCTAGAACTGCAGGCGTTATATTCGCTATTGATTTTTGAGCAATTTGAATAAGGAGAAAATGTATGAGAAAACAAATTTATATTCTCCCGTTGTTACTCTTGCTGAGCGTTTACTCTGCGCGATCTATGGAAAATCAAAAAGAATTAGCATTGCTTGTTGAATGTAATAGCAACAATTCGGTATGCCTGTTGCCAACTGATATGCTAACCAAAATTATTGCTCATTATTATGATGATAAAGATCAAGTAAAATCTCTCAAGAGCACTATCGCAAACTTTATGAAATTAAGATCAACTTGCACAGGTTGGAATAACTTATTAACGTTTGAGAAGATTGGTGATTTTTGTAAAAATTACCCTCAAGTTATCAAAAATGTTCTTTTAGGAGAACTAACCTATTCCTCTCGCTTGCCTATATTAGTACTAGTTCATGCCAGTATTGAACCGAGCATTGCTTTTCATAAAATAATTAATGCATTGCTTATCACCGTAGTCAGTAAAAATGATGTGCAATTGATTAGAATATTATTGAAACATATTGCAAAGCCAAAAGATTGCTTAGAAGAGATTAGAACGGTAGAAATAGCACAGATACTTTTTAACAATGGTGTAGATATACATACAACAGATTATTATGGACGTAACATTTTATGGAAATTGCTTGGTACATCATACCCATCAGATCTCATGAGGTTCTATGTTGCATGTGGTGTTGATGCAAGGAGACTAGATGGTTCTGGTGATACTTTGTTGCATAGCCTTGCACGTAAGGCATCAAAGATAAGATTTAGTGTCCCCAATGAGGTTGATGATTTCTTAAAAAAAGCAGAATTATTGATAACGATGATTCCAGACATGATTAATAAATTTAACTGCCATGGATATGAATATGTTCAATATGAAACGTCGCTTGGCATTGCTCAAAAATGTTTGAAAGATATAGCATCCAGTCATCGCTCTTTATGGGACGAAAAAAGAAGTCAAACAGAAGAAATTTTAGAGATAGAAGCTCTTGAAAAGCTTATTGTATTACTTCAGAAAAATGGTGCGTACTGACTGCACAGCAACTTGAAGAACAGAAAAATAGTGCAACATAATAATTTAGGAGTTAATACATCAGATGCAAAAACTAAATTCTGTTTTTAAGATCTGTATGGTTGTTGTTTTATTGAGTTCTCTGCCTATGCAAGGTATGGAAGAAGATTGGCAACGTTTCATACAAAATGCCCAAAGATATGATAGTAATGACAGTGATAATCAATTACTTTCATTGCCGATTGAGATGTTGGGCAAAATTGTTTCTCATCATTTTGATAATCAAGATCTTTACCCTGACCTCAAACTTTTCATGAAGTTAAGTACAGTATGCAAGCATTTTAATAGATTGTTGACGGTTGAGACAATTGCTAACTGCTGTAAAAATTATGAACAACATAGAAGAGATTGGGTTTTAAACGATGTATTTAGTGATGAGCGTTTTAAGTATGTGGCAAAACGTTTACCACTTTTAATTTTAGTGTGTGCTGGTGCTGATGATTATAAAGGCGAAATGTTTAGCACATGTCTGCAAAAAAATGACCTTGAACTAGTAGAAATGGTATTCAAATATTATCCAAGTCAAAATAAAAGAAAAGCGTTAGGACCAAGTTTTTATCGTGTCAAAACAGTAGAAATGGCACAACTGTTTGTTGATAATGATTGTTTTGATATATATGGTGGTGGTTTTCATCCGGATGGTAAGCTTAATTTGTTATGGAAAATGGTTGATTCAGCATATTCGCTAGAACTGATGGAATTTTGTGTTAAGCATACTGATTATATAAAAAAATTAGCTCCTTGTGGGGTTGGTTATACGGCTAGCAATTTTTGTTTGTTGCATGCTATTGCACTGGAGTACCAATCAGGTTGGATTACAAATCAGAATGATATTGATACTTTTTTGAAAAAAGCAAAATTTCTTCTGAGTATGATTCCAGATATGATAAATGCGACCGGAGCGAAGAATGAAACACCTCTTGATGTAGCCTATGCTAGCTTAGAAGATTTAAAAGAGACGGTAAGAAAGGGCTATGAAAGTAAAGAAAAAGTTTTAGCATTTGAACAACTTATCGCATTATTTCGGGAACATGGTGCATTGACTGCACAGCAACTTGAAGAACAGAAAAATAGTGCAACACAATAATTTAGGAGTTAATACATCCAATGCAAAAATTGACTTGTATCTTTAATTTTAATCTAATTTGTTTTTCAACCATTTTGTTCAGTGCGTTACCAGTGCAGGGCATGGAAGGAGCTTGGGATCAATGTTTGGCAAGACTCGCATTGGTTAATGCTCAACTATGTAAATCATTAATTAATGCCCAAAGGTATGATAGTGATGATATGCCGGAATTAGTTCGAATCAGTGATGATGAATTAATAGAAATAAGTAAAAGAAGGAAATTGGGGTTACTTCAATTAGCTAATGCCAAAGCCAAAGTAGAAGAGCTGAAGAATGATATAAAAAGTTTCATGAAATTAAGTACCACATGTAAAAGCTGGAACAACTTTTTAACGTTTGAAAGAATTGGTAGCTTCTGTGAACATTATCCGCTAGAGACCAAGAATGAAGTTTTACGATATTTGATAGAAAGCTGGGGCAGTAGTTTTGATGGTGAGTGTCGACCTACATTAATATTAATTTGTGCCGGTGCTGATATCGATACTAATCATCGCGGTAGAAGTGCTCTTAAAAGAGCTGTCTATAAAGATGATGTGCAATTTGCTAAAACATTATTTAGGTATAATGCAAACCCAAATATACAAACATATTATACGTTCGTATCTGGATATTTTCCAGTTTTTTTCTGTGCTAACACGGTAGAGATGGTGCAGACATTTATTGAAAATGGCGTAGATATACAAGCAACAGATTTTGCTGGGCTTAATGTTTTATGGCATATTTTGTACAATGAAGGCTCAGCAGATCTGATGAAAGTTTATCTTGAACATGGGGTTGATGCTACAAAATTACACCTTGGTGATAATGCTTGCTTATTACATGCCCTGGCGCATAGCTATTATATACCCTATATTGACAATTTCTTACAAAATGCAAATCTCCTACTCACGGCTATTCCTGGTATGATTAACACATTGGATGAGGATAATCTTACGCCTCTTGACGTTGCTCAAGAATCTTTGAAAGGGCTACAAGAAGACGTAGAAGCGGAAAGCGCATTGAAAGACCTACAAGAAGATGGAGAAGAAGATGGAGTGGTGGAAAGCGCATTGGCATTTGAGAAATTTATCGCATTGCTCCGAGAACGTGGTGGTCTTACTGCGCAAGAACTTGGGATAATAAACATAGTGGAAAAACTTGATCAATAAGCACAACAAGGGATATTCTTCATGCAGAAATTAACGTTTAATTTTAATCTAATCTGTTTTTCAATTTTTTTGCTCAGTGTGATATCTGTGTGGGGCATGGAGGAAGAGATCAAGCATGATGTTACGCCTATAGCAGCAAGCACGCGCAGAGGTTATAGTGTTCAGGATTTACTAAAACAATCACGTTATTGTATAGAACCTGAAGGTCTTGATCTAGCAAAAGAACTTACCACGACTATTAAAAATTTTATGCGATTACGTGCCACCAGTGAAAGCTGCAATAGATTGTTTACCCCTGAAAAAATCGGTAGTCTTTGCAAAAGTTATCCCCAGGAGGTTAAGAATAACGTTTTACGCGATTTAGTAGAAAAAAATAGATACAGTATTCAGTATAAAACAAAGCGGCTGCCGATATTGATGTTAGTCTATGCTGGTGCTCGTGTCAGCGTTAAAATTAATAATAACTCTTTATTTGAAGATGCAATTGCGCACAATGATGTACCATTAATGAAAACATTGTTTAAATATCACACCTATCAAGATCTGACTGCCGGTATAGGGTTAAGGGAAAAGCCAAGTTTTTTTCTTGCCAAAACGGTAGAGATGGCCGAAAATATTCATTAAAAATAAGGTTAATGTGCATACAGTTTCTTCTGTATCCAAGACTAATATTTTGTGGGAACTCGTTAATGATCAACATTCATCAGAACTTATGGAATTTTATTGTGCACATAAGGTTGATGTGAAAAAGCTACGGCCGAGTGACCATTCTTGCTTGTTGCATAGAATTGCATTGTTTAATTTTTCTTGTTCTCCTTCGTCTATAAAAGGGCCACGTCCTTCTGATGATTTTGTATGGTCACATGCAGACTTGAGTGATAATTTCCTTAGAAAAGTAACGTTATTGTTGGATGTTATTCCCGGCATGATCAATGAATTAAATTGTAATAATGAGACACCTTTGGATATTGCTCAGAAGTCTTTAAAAAATGCACAAATGTATGATATTAAGGCAGTTATTGTATTAATCGATCAACTTATTTTACTTTTCAGAAAACAGGGTGCTTTGACTGCACGGGAGCTTAAAGAGCAGGCATTGTTGAAATAGATATATTGGTACTAACAAAGGGAGATTATGTATGCACAAAGTAATTTTTAGTTTTAATATCATCTATATTTCAATTATTTTTTTCAGTGCATTACCAATGCACGGCATGGAGAAAGAGAACTTGTGTGAACCGTTGTCTGTAGAAGAATCTGATTACGTTGATCATTTTCTTGCATTACCTGGTGAAATACTGCCCGGCATGCAATCACTTGAAGATAGCGTTAAATTTTTTATGAAATTGAGCACCATACACAAAAAATGGCATGCATTATTGACGTATGAAGAAATTGGTCACCTTTGTAAATACTATTCACAAGATGATAAAAACCGGGACTTAGTTTGTACATCAAATTTTCTAATTACACACGGCTATACCTCTAAACGTTTGACGCTATTAACTTTAATATGTGCTGGCGCGAATACTATAGGACGTATGTTGCTTGAGAGAGCAGTTATTCAAAATGATGTACAATGCGCAGAAATGATATTCAAGTATTATGAAAATCCCAAAGCCTCAATAAAAGTATTGAGGGATGGTCCAATACATTCCGATAAAAAATTTAATATATTTCCTATAATTTGCAGTATAGAGATTGCATATATACCATTATTATTTGCGGTCAAAAGCGTAGATATGGCAAAGATATTTATCGCTCATGGCGCAAACATGCATGAAACCATGTACGATGAGACCTCTACAATAGTACAAAATACAGATTATCAGAATACCAATGTTTTGTGGCACATAATGGACAATAGTTACCCATCAAGCCTCATGGAATTTTATCTTGCACGTCAGGTTGATACAACAAAACTGTGTGTCTCTTATAAAGGGAACTTGCTGCATAAGTTTGCTGCAACACCGTATTCAGGTAATATAAGCAGTCTTGATAACTTTATACAAAAAGCAAAACTATTGCTTACTACCCTTCCTGCTCAAATTAATGCGTTGAATCAACGTGATCAAACGCCGCTCAATATCGTTAAAAAATCTTTGAGAGCTTTAAAGAAAAGTAAAAACGTTGCAGCAAAGTTAGCTTTTAAGGTGCTTATTGAATTATTTCAGGAGCATGGTGGTTTTGTGGCAGAAGATCTTAATCGGCTTGCGAATTCTAAATGGATGAGTCAGCAAAGTTCAATGTAAAAAAATAGCGACAGTTTTTTACGCTGTCGCTATTTTTATATCGTTCTTTTTAATGCGTGATCCGCCTACACCGTTACGGCGTGACAACCACGTCGCGGGTTACGCTTCTTCGTCTTCGCATTCAACTTCGCAACCATCTTCTTCACCAGGGAAGAAAAGGCCAAGTTCGCGTTCAGCAGATTCAGCAGAATCAGATCCGTGTACTGCATTGTTACCAATACTTTTACCGAATAGTTTTCTGATGGTTCCTGCATCCGCTTTGCTCGGATCAGTAGCGCCCATTAGTTTACGGAAATCAGCGATGGCATTTTCTTTTTGTAGTACCATAGCGATGATAGGTCCGGAAATGATGAACTCAACAAGTTCACCAAAGAATGGACGTTTGCTGTGTTCTTCATAAAACAATTCAGCATCTTCTTGCGCGAATTGCATTTTTTCCATGAAGACAATTTCAAAGCCATTTTTTTCGATCAAATCAATTATTTTGCCACTGTTTTTTGCTTCTACTGCATCGGGCTTAATCATTGCAAATGTATATTCTACCATTAACGTTAATCTTTCTTATTTGTAGAGTTATCATCTTTTTTCATTGCTGATTCAAGCGCCATTTGGAATGCACTTTTCATCTTTGACGCGTTTGCAGCAGGTTGTTGCTGTTGTTGCGGTTGCTCAACGTGAACAGCTGCTTCTTTGCGTGCAGCAGGTTGTTGTTGCGCAGGTTGTTTTTTTGGTTTTTCAACATGTTGTTTTTGCGCAACTGGAGAGGTGATTTCACCTTCAAGCTTCATATCCAAGCCAATTTTACGTTCATCTTTATTGATGTTGATGACGCGGAATTGAGCTATTTGTCCAACCTTAAAGATATCATCAGCTTTCTTACCTTCTAGGTTTGCATTGTGAAGCAATCCTTCTATGCCGGTAGGAAGTCTGACAAAAGCGCCAAAGTTAGTGATCTTTGATACTTCACCTTGAACAACTTTACCTACTTGGTATTCTTGCTCAACTTGTGCCCATGGATCTTGTCCAAGTTGTTTTACACCGAGTGATATTTTTTTGTTGTCTTTGTCGATTGCCAAAATAACTGCTTCTACTTCTTGGCCAATTTTATAGCGATCGCTTGGGTGCTCAATATGTTCAGTCCATGAAAGGTCAGAAATATGAACTAAGCCATCAATACCAGGTAGCAATTGAACAAAAACACCAAAATCGGTGATGTTGCTAATGGTACCTTTGATCTTTTGACCAATTTTGAATTGTTGATCTACGGTCTTCCAAGGATTTTTTCCAAGCTGTTTGATACTCAATGACATACGACGATTGTCTTTGTCCAAAGAAACAACCAGTACTTCAATTTCTTCACCAACTTTGAACTTGTCAGATAAGTTTGTGATGCGATCAGTCCATGATACTTCAGATATGTGTACAAGGCCTTCAACGTTTGGTGCAACTTCAATGAATAGACCGTAATCGGTAATGCTTGAGATTTTACCTTTAATTTTGCTGCCGACTTGTATTGCAGGGTCAAGATTTTCCCATGGATTACCCGTGAGTTGTTTAAGCCCAAGAGAGATTTTTTCATTATTTTTATCAAAGGACAATACTTTAACGGTGATGTTGTCACCAATTCTGACCACTTCACTTGGATGTGCAATGCGACCCCATGTCATATCAGTAATATGGAGCAAGCCATCAACGCCACCAATGTCAATAAATACACCGTAGTTGGTGATATTTTTAACGATACCTTGGATAACATCGCCTTCTTTGAGCTTGCCTAAGATATCTTTGCGTGCTTCTACACGTTGATCAGCAAGGTATTTGCGACGTGAAATAATAACGTTTCCACGTTTTTGGTTAATTTTAAGAATGTTTGCGGTAATTGTTTGACCAACATATTTATCAAAATCAAGTACTCGTTGTAGATCAATTTGTGATCCAGGCAAGAATGCAGGAATACCAATATCAACGTTCAAGCCACCCTTAACTTTATGGGTAACCAGACCTTCAACCGGTTTGCCTTCTTCAAAGAATTTAATAATTTGAGCCCATGCTTTAGCAGCTTTTGCTTTTTCGTATGAAAGAACAATGTTACCTTCAGCATTTTCTAGGGTATCAAGGATTACTTCAATATCATCATTTGGTTTCAAGTTTTTTAATTCTTGAATACTGAATTCGTATTTAGGGATCATGCCACGTGATTTGTAGCCTATATCAACATAGACTCCATCATTATCAACGGTGACAACATGTCCTTTAACAATTTTGCCAGATTGGAAAATATCAAAAATACCTTGGTACAGATTAGATATTTCGCTTTTTAGCTCATCACTTATTTGGAACTCGCTAAAATCAACGTGTTGTTTTGACCTGTTCGTGCAAAATTGATTTGGATTTATAAACTCTTTTGACATAAAAAAAGACTCCGAATTTCCAGTCATATCGGGGAGATAGGCTGGGTTTGAGGGTTAAAATAAACAATATTTTATAAAGCATTAATAAAAATAGCACAGTATTTGAAAATTGACAACTATTACCGCGACATGAGCGGGTAAGGCGTATTTTGATATAATTATTCAAATGGAATTTATCGATATGCGTTGGTATAGCTCATTTAAAGATATCAAGATGTATGTTGGAACATATCGTATATACTGATCTAGTCGCACCATTTAACAATTTCATACTGAAAATAAAAGGTTGTTTTATTGATTTTCGTCTATAAATAGTCGGCTAATCCTGTTGCTGAGTGGAATTTTACCTGGTATTCTAAGGATATAAGTGAAAAGAATAGAGGTTATTATCTTAACTAAAGGGAATCTATATGAAACGTTTTTATCAATTATTGTTTGTTGTTGCTGCTTTGGTAAGTGGCACTGTGTATGGCATGGAAGTAAATATTAGGGATGCTGATTATGCTGGTCTTATGACGTATCTGAGGGCGAACGGTTATAATTTTAGTGAAGAACAACCATATGAGTATGAAGCAAATGCATCTAAGGTGTTACCTGACATAGAAACATTTCTCTTTGCAAATGCAGAACAACAGAATGACTCGTATGTTCAATTATGCATATCTTATTTAAATCATTGTTTTTCATCAACTGAATGCAAACCAGAAACTATTGAAGAAATGCTCAGAGCGCGTTTTACTGGTAATTCAGCAAAAGCATTGTTCTATGCTCCTTATAGACAATTCATGGTTGGGCAGTTGCAATTGGATAAATTGTATCCAGCTATAGAGGCTATTTGTAAGTCAAAAGATATTGATGCAATTTTAGGTTGGCTATCAATATTTGATGGTATAGATAATTCATGTGAAGTAATGCTTGTTGATCAAGGACTTAGCAAGGTAATAGCGCCTAAAAAGGGAAATGTGATTGCAATGAGTCCAGAAGAGCATTCATTGTTGCAAAAGGCTAATCATTTACAAGGACGCGGTAAAGCGTTTATTGATACACTGCGCGAGCAAGATCAAAAAGACAAAAATGAGCGTCAACAGTTACGTGCAAATGCAGAAAAAAGAAAAGACAACATAGCTGGGCAAATATTTAATGCTCTTAAGCCAAATCAAGAGGCTCGCTTAGATCAGTTACTGCAAGATGAGTTAATTGGTGATGATGCGCCATTAGGTGAATATCGTGATTTTATTAATGCTGAAATTCAAAAAAGAATAAACGCCCCTAGGGTAAAAGCAGAAGATCGTGTAGTGCTATTAAACACATGGAACGCTAAGTTTGCTGCATTACCTGTTCAGGTAAAGCCAGAACCGGTGATAATTCCAGTGATAATTATTGATAATAAGCCACAACAACCGTTAAATCATAATCAAAATAATAATATTCCTAACAATCCAAGCATAGTTTTTCCTTGTGTAGGAGCAACCTTTTTATTTAATAAAGATGGGAGTCCGTTATCATCTAAAAACCTTGATGATTATCCAGATGGATATGATAAAGATGGCAACAAGATGGTATGGGATGATTCTATTAAGAAATATATATTCGAAGGGCAACAACGAAGCGTTACTGAAAAACCAGAAGAACCAAAAGTAGAGTTACCTCAACAACCGCCTCAACAACCAAACCAACCAAATGTAGATGGTCAGCCACAGCAACCAGTGCCAAATGCACCAAAAGGCATAGCTGCACTATTCGCGGCAATTACCGCACCTAGATTAGTAGTTGCGGCAGTTGTGGTGGGTGTATGTTATTGGGGTTACACTAAATATCAAGATTATAAAGCAGTTGAATCCTCCTCCGCCAAGGCTTCGGCGGACAAGGAATCCTCCTTCGCTAAAGCTACGGCGGACAGGGAAGCTGCAGCTGAGCAAAACAAGCAAAGTAAACAACGCATGCATAAGCAGCAACCAGTGCGCAAACCGGTACATAAAAAGCGCACACGCTAAGTATTGATTCTGTAATTTCACAAAAAATATAAAATTCGCATGTTTCTTAAACAAGGGACATGCGAATTTTTTTGTCTTTTTTCCATACATTATTGACCCATTTACTCGTAAACAAGTACTTTTGTTAATAGGGGAAATGTTTTACAGGTTTAAATTGGCACGCACAAGATGATAGATTTTTGGTCTTTGGGCGTCCAACATGTAAAGGGGTAGCGATGAGCAATAATACATATGTTTTTTTTCTGAGTATTGCAATGGTGTGTATGTCTTTCCATATGGAGGGAATGCAAACTATAGCGGATAGGGTGAAAGATGTAGTTAGTTTTTTGGATCGCCATAGCGGTAAGACTTTGGTAGCTGCATTGGGCATATTGGTTGCATCTACCTATTATGAAGAGGATGACTCTGAAGAAGATGAGCTTTTTAATCCAATAACTTACATTGGTCAATACTTTCAAAAAAAAGAAATCAACACTGATGATATGGCCTATGATTTAAAAAAAATGTCTGGAAAAGAGTTGCATTTGCCAACAGATATGAATATTGAGCACGGTGTTGATGATGAGGATGATAGTGAAAATGGGAGTATGGATCCGATTGCTTGGATGGTATTATGGGATATTGCGTCCCGGTAAATTGGTATAATTTTATTATTTTTTTAAGGAGCGTCGTTGAAGCTAAAAGTGAGAGTTTTGTGTTTGCTGTTTCTTTGTGTGTATGCTGAATTTTTGGCAATGGAGCATGAGCAAAAAAAGATATCTGATCTGAATGATATTGTGGTTGATAAGGTTGATAAAGCTAATAACCCACCAAGTATAATACAATTGGTGTATACCGCATTTTTAGAAAGGACGCCGAGTAAAAAAGGGGTTCAAATGAGTAGCCCACAACAAGCAGTGCATCAGATTGAAAGTGAACTCGATAAACACATTGCAGCATTAAAAGATGGTGATCCAGAGATGTATGCAGCAATTATGAATTTTAAGCTGCAGGCAGAGTTAAATGGTAAAACGCAACAAGAAATTAAAGAGTTTATAGAAACAAATCTGGATAAATTGTCTTCTATCAATATGTATCAACATTTGTATAGTGCGCAGGCTGCAAAAATAGAATCAGATAAGAAAAAAGATTATCAGTTGCATGATGTGCTGGATAACAAAGAATTGGTTAATGAATCAACGTTATACCATACACTTTTGTATCGCTCTGCTGCCATAGCATGTGGCAAAGAGGAAGTTGAAAAGGAAGTAGAAAAAGCAAAGGGATGCGTTGATGATTGGCTTAAAAAAATAAAAGAGGATCATCCTATAGCGTATGCTATTTTGGCGCAAGCATATGAAGAGGCTAAAAACAACAATCTCAATCAACAAGATGCCGGTACACATTTGCTTAATGCGGTCAATCAACTTACCAATGTAGATTCATTATTACTGCCTATGAAAGACATTCAAAGTGCACACCAAAAAACAACTATTTGGAAGCAGGCTGGTGGAATTATAGCAGCAGTTGTTGGTATTTTCAGCACAATAAGTGGATCGACTGGGGGGATTTTGGGTGGACTTTTTGCAACTAAAAATGCGACGGTTATCGCGTGCACATTGGGGGAATGTATTGCTTTGATGAATGTTACGATTGGATAATGATTTATTAAAATATAAAGCCCGCTCACGGTATGTATACACAATGAGCGGGTTCTTTATTTTTTTAGAATATTTTTAGAACGTGGTATTAATTTCGTTACGCAATTCGACTTTGCTACGAGCACCAGTTTTTTGACTTATTTTTTGTCCGTCTTTAAAGAATACAAGCGTTGGTAGGCCACGTACGCCGAAGTTTTTAGTTAAATCCTTGAATTTTTCTGTGTCGACTTTGACAAACGTGATACTGGTCATTTCTTTAGCGAGGTCATCAATAATTGGGCTCATGCGTTGGCATGGACCACACCAGCTTGCGAAAAAGTCAACGACTACATTGCCGTTAGCGATTGCATCATTAAATTCTTGTTCTGAACCTATGTGTATGACGGTGCCAGTTTCAGTTCGCTTAACCATTTTTGCTTTGTCATTTTTTTGTACACATCCGGTAAATGAAACGGTGCACAAGAATATTAAGGCAGATGTTTTATAGTTCATTTTCACGAGGATCCCTTTTTATTACGTATGTTTAGTGAAATATGATTTGGTATGATGTACTGTCAACATAACGTACTGGTTATCCTTGTCAATAATAATAATTGTTTTCTTCTTGCATTGTGGCGCTTAAATTGGCTATATCTGTGGTGAAAATCGGCGATGAAAATTGGCACTGTACTTGTTATATCTGGTCAAAAGGAGAAATGATATGCTGGAACTGAGAGAAGTTGTTTACGTTGATGCGGTACCGACTGGTATTGAATGCATCCTTGGCGCAGATATTGGCGGCACTAACAGTAATTTTGGTTTCTTTCGCCCTCCTTCGCTGAAGATACGGCAGGCAGGTCGGCAGACAGGTTTAGGGGAAGAACATCTTGAACTCCTCTTTTCTGTGCACGCAAAGAGTCAGTTGGTTACTGATTTTACGGCGCTCGTTAAACAGATATTGGAATATGTTCATGCCAAATACAAAATTGAAGTTAAGTACTCGGCCTTTGCCGCTGCGGGTGTGGTGTCAGAGCATCAAGATTATGTAAAGCCGACTAATTTACCTATAGTCGTCGATTCTAAAGAAATATTAAAACAAACTCATCTCCATTGTGCGTTTATTGTGAATGATTTTGAAGTTATTGGTTATGGAGTAGATAGTATAGATCCTAAAGATTTGGTGTTGGTTAATGCGGGTGTTCCGCGTGCACAGGCAAACAGGGCAATTGTAGGTGCTGGTACTGGCTTTGGAAAATGTATTATGATTTGGGATCGGCAATTGGGTCGTCATATTCCTTCTGCATCTGAAGGAGGACATGCAGATTTTGCGCCATACAATTTATTAGAAATGGATTTGGTTAATTATATTAAAAAAGAGAGACAAGGAAATTGCGCGGTATCATGGGAAGATCTACTTTCTGGCGATGGAATTCGGCTTATTTATTGTTTTTTCCGTGCGCGGGCACAGGATGAGTCTGCAGCGCATCAACCACCTCAAGCAGATGATATATTCAAGGCTCGCAAACAAGATGCCCATGCATATGCTACGTTTAAATTATATGCAAAAATATATGCGCGGTGTGCTAAAAATTTTGCATTAGATGCATTAGCGTTAGGTGGTGTGTACATTGCTGGTGGTATTGCAGCAAAAAACTTGCCACTTTTTGAAAAAGATATTTTTATGACATCTTTTATCAATTGTGGCAAGCAACAAGAGCTACTTAAAGAGGTGCCAATCTACGTTATCACTGACTATAACGTGAGTTTGTATGGCGTTGCTGAATACATGCTCATTGAGGGCATGTGTGGATAGTTTATTGTTCCCAAGGGAAAACTATCCAATCAGTGGTTTCTTCCACGTAATAATCAGGTTTAATTTTTGATTTTGTTTTATAAAAAAGAACCGCGCTTTTGATGGTAGCGTTGGTTAGATGTTGTTTGAGTAGTTTTAGGACAGCATCGAGCGTCTCTCCGGTATCGGCAAGGTCGTCTATGATTAAAATTGTTTCATAATTTTTGTAAGATTCTACGGGCACCGGGAAACGAAATCTTAATGCTTTTTGTTTGCCTGCATCGTCGTATGATTCGGTACTGATAGTCACCGTGTTACGGTTATTCAGCATCGCTTCGCCCGCTAAGATTCCAAGCGGAATTAATCCACCACGGCAAATGCCAATCAAGAGGTCTGGTTTAAAATTATCAGCTTTGACTTGCTCGTGAATGTTTGAGCACATAGATTTTATTTGTTCGAAGTTAACATATGTTTTTTTAATGTCAGGTTCCATACTCATGAGTGTAGAAGATACGATTAGAGAAAAAAGAATAGTAGATTTGTTATTCATTTTGTGATTCCTCTTAATAACGTGAGTTTTGTATGGCGTTACCGAAATATATGTATATTGAGAGTATGTGAGGGTAGATAGCTCCTTTTGGTTTGTGGGTTGATAGATGCGCTATTCCTTGTTTGTTTTCATAAGGTATGTTTTGGTTCGTGGGTCTTTGATGGCAGAGTATATTTTGCAAAACTCAATAAACGCACCTTTTTTTCGGTCAACAGGCGTGATCGTTACGATATATAATTTTTGATTGTTTTCTTTATCTTCGTTAGTAACGATTTTTGGAAGATCACTTTTGATTTTTTTAAGTTCTTCATTCGGTATATCAGATCGCATAAAATAGGCGCGTTGTTGGTTTTTGCGGAGAAGAAGTTTGGTAATCGCTATGCGTTGTTGCATGCCTAACGTAGTGCCATTGAGCGCGAGTAGTACGAGTGCTTGTAGGATGAAAAAGTTTTTCATGGGCAGACCTTTCAAAAAAAGTGTTTAATCATACTATTTTTGTGAAGACGATTTGTAAATAGGCAAGGATACTCTCTTTTTTTAAAAATTACTACGTTAAGATGTTTAAATTTTTTGTGCATACGGTGAAATTGATTTTCAATACCATTCGTCGTATGCTCCGTGTGTGACGTTTCATTAAAAAACAGATTAAAAAAAGGGTTTCATATGCAAAAACATAGTGTTTTCTCATCTGCTTTCTTAGTGCTTGTAATGAGTGGAAATATCATGAGTATGCAGATATTAAAAAATGTATCGTGTAATAAGCGTTATCCCATAATCTCTATGATACGTAGTTTTAATAACAACACATATTATGATGGATTGGTGAATGAATCTAATGTGCAGCGCACATTGATGATTCGGGATTCATACATAGCAATTGCACAATTACATGATCGACTAAAAAAATTGGAAAAGAAAACTATTTTACTTGATTTATAGCAAACCTCAGTAGGTTGTACACATTTCCCCCACAGCTTTGATAGTCGCTTCATAGAAATCCTGAATGGCTTCTGCCGCCTTCCTAATTCTTGCTTTCATAGCAGACCAATAGTGTTCAATTGGGTTTAAATCAGGAGAATATGGAGGTAAAAAAATAATTCTACATTGTGCTGATTCAATGAGTTCTACAACTTTTTTCGATTTATGAAATCTTGCATTATCAATTATAAGAACCATCCCAGGTCTCAATTGAGGAACTAAAACTTGTTCAACGTACGTTGCATAGGTACTTGCATTTGAATACCCTTCAAAGACAAATGGTGCAAATAGCTTGCCTTTATTGAGTGCTGCCGTAATGTTATATCGTGCCTTGCGTATACCTTTTTTCTTGGCAAATAACCGTTTTCCAACAGGGCCCCAACCTTTTGGTGGTGCCTCATTATCATCGATTCCAGCTTCATCTGAATAAATTATATCATCTGGATTAATGTCCTTGATTTTCTCAAGATATTGCTCTCTTTTCTTTTGGTTAGCTTCTACGTAATTGAATGTTTTTTTTTGAAGTGAACCCAATTTTCTTTAATGCCCGCTCCATAGTGCTCTCAGAAACAATTTGATTTTTCAACTTCGCCCATTCGACAATCATCATCTTTACTGTAAGATTCCCATTTTTTTCAACAAACGCTCTGAACTCTTCCCGGTTCGTAATTTTATGACTATGCCCTTTTTGAAAACCAGACTTTGGTTTAAGGCTGTTTGTTTTTTCTAACAGATCTTTCCACTTATAGATTACTCTTCTGCTTACATCGAATGTTTTTGCTGCAATCGTTGGTCGCATGCCTTTAGAAATCGCGTTTATTACTCTTTCTCTCAGATCTAAACTATATGTTGCCACTGCGTTCTCCTTTTTTTATGTGGCAGCCATTTTATCAGATTTGTGAACTAGTTAAAGAAGTTTGCTATAGACACTGAAATGCGCGTAGAAGAAGCAATATGGTGTGGTCGTGAAATCAAGATGATAAGAGAATCAATAGAGAGAAATGAGTGTAGTCTACGCGAACAGTTAGATGCATTTCATAAAATTCAAAAAAAAGTTACGTCACTCGAAAAAAGGGCTATATCACTCGAATGAGTACCATTAAAAATGCAAAATTTACGGGTGATTAATCTGCAACATATTCTTTTACCGGTTCTATGAGGATGCTGCTTATATCAAACAATTCAACTTTACCATGAGATTGTACTGTTTTTAATGCAATAGTATTTGCAACGAAAACTTTTTCAAAATTGCTTGTTTGAACCCTATCCAAGGCATTATTGGAGAGTACTGGATGCACAAAATAACCAAAAACATGTTGCGCTCCTCTTTCTACCAATGCATCACATACCTGTAATGCGGTACCGCCAGTATCAATCATATCATCAACAATTATTGCGGTGGGCGTACTGAGTTCGCCAGACATACTCATAATTGCGGTCTTGTTTTGCGCATACCGATTTTTTGTGAAATATATGGTGTTACTATTTAGTTTTTGCGCAATGGTATGAGCGCGATCATATGCACCTTTGTCCACCGCAATTAATGATACACCGTGCGATAGATCGATGTGCTCTCTAATATGTTGGGTGATGAGGTCAAGAGGAGAGAGTGAATGGAAGGGGATAGTGAAAAAGTTTTTGAGTACTGGTGTATGTGCTTCAATGGTCACTACTTGGTCGATACCTGCGTTTTGAAGCAATTGTGCGACAACGTGTGCAGGGCCAAATTTGCCAGGAATACGGCTCTTTTCTTGTCGTGAATAACCAAAATAAGGAATGATAGCAGTAATTTTTGTGCATCCGGTATTTTTAAGTTCATGCGCTAAAAATGCAACATGCATAATCTGTTCCTGTGGGGAGGGATAGGTTGTTTGAATAATAATGGCATGTTTGTTTAGCCAAAAATTAGCATCTTTATCTGTCTCTTTAAGGGTGACTTCTGTTTCGCCGTCAGAAAACCGTGTAACTTGTGCATGATGCAAGTACTTATCAAAATGCTCAACAAGGGAGAGTCCTATGCTTGAGGTATCGAGGGCTATAAATTCAAAACCGTCTTTACTTTCTGAGCAATCAATCATTTCTTGAGAATTATTTTTGCTTTCTGTAAAGCTTCCGCTATCTACTGCATATGGCAAAGAATATGGATATGCTGGATTGTCTTTGTTTGTTTGATTTACATCGAGCATGCCTACAAGATTTCCGTTGAGCGTTAGGAGTATGAGTGCGAGGTGTGATATGAAGAAGTTTTTCATGAGCAGCTCTTTCAAAAAAAGTGTTTAATCAGGTGTTTTTTTAACGCAATTTTAACGCAAAAGGATACTCTCTTTTTTTAAAAGTTGCTACATTAACGTGAACTTGGAATTAGAAAATTAAAAAGCCCGTTCGCCCTGAGCTTGTCGAAGGGTACGGGCCTATGCTTCGACCCAGCCTTCGTTAAAACTTCGGCGGGCACGGCAGGCTGAGGCCATGGTCCGACGTAGCCTATCAGCACGAACGGCCTAGAATAATTAGCTTATGTACATAACTCAGTGATTGTAGTGACTGCATGGGTAATAGCTTGTTCAAGGTCAGTAGAATTTTCAGAGAAATTAGTCAGCACATAATCAGGCACTTCTTCTCTGTTCAATGGACGCCCTATGCCAAACCGCAAACGGGGAAAATCAGCACCACATGCAGTAATAATTGAGCGTAATCCATTGTGTCCCTTTGCGCTGCCACCCATTTTGATGCTTACATTGCCAAACGGTTTTTCCAGTTCATCATGTACAACCAAAATATTTTCTGGCTTAATGCCTTTTTTAAGGAGCGCTGGAATTACCCTGCCTGAACTGTTCATGAATGTTTGTGGTTTAATCAACGCGATATGGTGGGTGCCAATGGTGATTTCAGCGTACTCCATTTCGCCTTTTTTTTGCCATACTGCACCATGGGCATGTGCAAGTGCATCAACTACACGAAAACCAATGCTGTGGCGTGTGTGGTAATATTTTGTTCCTGGATTACCTAATCCTATAATTGCTTTGATAGTAAGTTTTTGTGACATGATTACTTCTCGTTATAAAGCTGTTTGATCTGTTGCACAATTATGGCACTTGTATCAAATAGTTCAATTTTATTGTGGTGTGGCAGGTCTTTTAATGCGATCGTATTTGAAACAAAAACTTTTTCAAAATTACTTGTTTGCACTTTGCTTAAGGCATCATTGGAAAATATTGGATGCGCAAAATAACCAAAAATATGTTTGACCCCTTTTTTTGTTAATTCATCACACACGTGCAATGCGGTACCGCCCGTATCGATAATATCGTCAACGATTATTGCAGTGGGTGTAGTGCAGGTGTCAGATATACCAATAATTCTGGTCTTGTCGTGCGCGTAACGTTCTTTGGTGAATTGTATGGTATTGCAGTTTAATTTTTGTGCAATTGCATGTGCATGATTATAAGCGCCTTTGTCCACGGCAATTAATGATACGCCATGCGATAGATCAATATGTTGTCTGCTATGTTGGGCGATAAAATCGACAAGAGAAAGCGATTGGAAAGGTATCGTGAAAAAACTTTCCAATATCGGTGTATGTGCTTCAATGGTGATTATTTGATCTATTCCTGCATTTTGCAGTGATTGTGCAACAACATGCGCTGGGCCAAATTTACCGGGAATATGACTTTTTTCTTGTCGTGAATAACCAAAATAAGGAATCACGGCAGTAATTTTTGCGCATCCGGCATTTTTAAGTTCGTGCGCCAAAAATGCTACATGCAAGATCTGTTCTTGTGGAAGTGGATGGGTTGATTGAATGATGACGGCATGTTTGTTGTGCCAAAAGTTTGCGTTTTCAAAAGTGACTTGCGTTTCTCCATCTGCAAACCGTATGACTTGCGCATAGTGCAAAATTTTACCACATTGTTCGGCTATGCGCGATGCTAAGCTTGACGGCCCAAGGGTTATAAATTCGAAGTCCATTGGTCGTTCATCCTGAGCTTGTCGAAGGATAGACCCGACCCTTCGACAAGCTCAGGGCGAACGGGTTTAGGGATAATTTTTTTAAAACGTAATAAATTTTGAGCTCATGCTACCTACAAAAAAAGCGACTAACTCATTTGCTAGTCGCTTTTCTATATTTGTATATTCGCAGTAAATTTATGCTGCAGCAGATTTAGCAGGTGATGATTTCGCAGCTACTTTGGTTGCTTCAGGTTTGCTTGTTTTATTTTGTGCAAGTTCTTTTTTGTATTCGGTATTCATGCCGGTAATCATGCCGCTTGTAATGTCAGCTTTCACAGAAGAATACAGCGCACGGCCAGACGCGGTGTCCAACACAAGATCAAGTTTGTTTTCTTCTGCATATTTTTCGATGACTGATTGTGCTTTGGTTGTTAAGCGATCGCTTACGCTTTGCATGGTATATTTTAATTTGTCTTCTGCTTTTTGTGCTTGGTTTTCGATATCACGACGTTTAGAAATGAGTTTTTCTTCTGCTTGTTTGCGTGCGTCTGCGCTTAACATAGCAACTTTTGCTTTGAATTCTTCTGCGTCTTTCATGTACTCTTTTTGTGCGGTTTCGATTTCATTTGTTAAATCTTTGCGCAATTGTTCAATTTCATTCGAAACTTTTTTGCCTTCTTCTGATTCACGCATGATATCTAAAATGTTGACGGTGCGAATATTAAGATCTTGAAGTTTTGGTGCATCTGCAAGCATTTGTCCTGCGGTTGCAACGCCCATTAATGCTATAATTAGTTTCTTGTTCATAAAAAGACTCCCGAAAAAAATGTTGTTTACTTTTGTTATTTAAACCAGTAATAATCCTAAACATTTGGTAAAAATAGTCAACTTCGCTCGCAATGACTGCATAGCGGTTATTATTTTTTACCGTGGACGATCACGTCTTTAAGCTTGTTGTTATTTTGTTCTATCACTGCTTGACATGCTTTTCTATTTTCATGCCAATTAAGCGCACCAAGTGCATCAACTGCGGCATTCATTCCCCAAACAGCAACGGTACGTGGATAGTTTGTTATGCCATTAACAATACCAGCTACGCTTGCAATAGTGCCTATGACGCCAGAGCTTATACCTTGCATCCAGAGCCAGGTAGCGGATGTATCTTTTTTCGTTGAATGTTTCATTATCTTCGAATGACTGGATTGCGCATTTAATGCTTGTTGTACTCGATATAGATAATGTAAGTTCATGAAGCCACTATAAATTCGCCATACGGTTTCGCTATCATTTACACCATAGAGTATCTTGCTATCTTCTGTTAGTATCGCATGAGATCTTTCAATCCATTCAGTTCTGTCTATTTTGCAGGAACTTGTCCGATTTGGACATTCGCAAGATGTTCTGAGTGTCTCCAACTCAGTTGATCTGTTGTTTAAGCAAACCTTTCTCATCACAATAAGAATTGGTAATATCGGCAGCCATCATAATCAGGGTGATTATTCCATAAAGTACATTGCAAAATTTTCTCTTTCTTATTTGTGTTTCTAGAACCTGATTTTTTATGTGTTGCGCATGTTCAATATCAAATGTATCTAATTCACCATGATTAATTTTGGGCATTTGTTCCAGAAGTTCTAGCGCGTCTTGTGGAGATGGAAGTGTTTGTAATTCTACTTCAGTTTCCATGCCATATACATGTCCTGCATACAGACACATGCTCAATGCAATTATTCGTAGTGTGTTGTAGTTCATGGGGTTCCTTTATGCAAAGTTATACGCATACGTATCACTACCGTATGCGTATGACCTTATGATTAGTTCAAATTATTTTTCATCGTGGATTATCACGTTTTTAAGTCTATTTTGTTCGATCACCGCTTCACATGCTTTTTTGTTTTTATGCCAATTATACGCGCTAATTGCATCAACTGCGGCATTCATTCCCCAAACAGCCATGGTACGTGGATAATCGTTTATGCCATGAGCAATACTTGCTGCGCCTGTAATGGCGCCTATAATGCCAGCGCTTATGCTTTGGGTTATGCACCAGAGATATGATTCATCTTTTTCGTTTGGTGTTTGAGTATCTTCAATTACTGATTGCGCAGTTAATGCCCGCTGTACTTTGTATAGATGATGTAAACTCCAGACACCCGTATAGACTCGCCATATGGCCATGCCATCATTTACGCCATAGAGCCACACGCTATCTTCTGTTTGTTTGCATATAGATGAATCCCAATTTTCTTGTTGTATTGTGCAATATGCTGTTCGATTTGGACACTCGCAAAGCTGTGAGGGTTTGCATTTTTTGTCTATGTGTTGTTCAAGTAAACCCTCTTCATCCCAATAAGAGTTAGCGATATCGATGCCAATCGTAAAAAGGGTGAGTGCTGCATGCTTGAGGTTACAAAGTTTTCTCTCTTTGATGTGCACTTCCAAAGCTTGTTTTTTCAATTGTTGTGCAGATTCGAGATTAGATGTACGTTTTTCTAATTCAGCATCCATGCCGTATACACATCCTGCATACAGACACATGCTCAAGATAAGTATTCGTAGTGCGTTGTAGTTCATAGCGTTCCCCTGAGAAGATAGATTATAGAGATTCGTTTTGTAAATCATCTATTTCTTTGGCCGTGTCTGCATGATTTTGGGCATTAATATAACCAGCAAAATCGAGTAATGCGGTGGCGGTAAGCATGGTTAACGTGCGTGGATATCGCCGTATACCTGCGCCTATGCCAATTGCTCCAGCCACAAGGGCTCTAAAATTACCGGTAATGCCATGCGTTGCCAGCATACCGTATGCCCATGATTTTTCTTGTGACGTATCGTATGCAAAAGCACAGTATGGTTTGAGCAACCATGTTATATCTACAATTCCAAAACTTACAGCTAAAGCAGTATTCATTTTATTGCCTACACTTAATGCATTTGCACCAAAATAATCTGATTGCAATGTTGGTTCTTCCCAGATGGCATTCACTATGGTAGCAGTTGTCATTCCAAGGACAAGGCTGCCATAGATCAGATCAAGAGCGGTTTTTCCATTTGTTAGTGTTTTTATTCGATCTTGCATTGGTGTAGGCTGTGTTGTTTGTGGAAGTTGTTCATAGTCATTCATGTTATCCATAGCGGTTGCTATAGTGCAGATAATACTGAGTGATACGAGTAATGGTATATATTTTTTCATGGATAAGTTCTCTTTTTTTGAACGGTTATTTTTTTTTGAACGAATAGTATTTTTTTGAATCAATAATAGATCAGCTTTATGGTTAAATTATTATTTTTTAAGTGTGTGTTTATGTCCCCTTTCATCAATAATTTAAGTGTATGATCCTGAGGCTTTAATACGTGACGCTTGTGAGCATAGTACAAAGTTTCAGTGCATGCAATGGGAAAAGCCATGAACGTACTTGTTGTTTGCAGTATGTGCATGGCTTTGTGAGTATTTGTTGCTGCGAGATATCATTCTTTGTTATTATCGCGCCGTAACGAGGTGAAGGCGGATTATCGCGGCGATGATCCTGCTTCCTGGAAGACCTTCATATTTTCATATGAATTATGCGCACCAAGAGCGTCAACTATGGCATTTGCTCCCCATATAGCAATGGTTTTTGGATAGTTTTGTATGCCATTAAGAATACCGGCTACGCTTGCAATGGTGCCTGTTATGCCAGAACTACAGGCTTGAAGGGTAGGCCATAAGGGCGATATATTTGTTGTATATTTGGTTGACGCTTGTTTATTCAATGCCTGATGTATTTGATAGATATCGTATAAATTCTTGCACCCTGCGCTGAGTCGCCATAGTGTCATAACATCATTTATTCCGTGCAGTATGCGACTACCTTCTGTTTGACTGCAGGAGTACGATGCGTCAAGATTGGCGTGGTTATCAAAATGTGCGGTGATATCGCAATGTGCGATTCCCCCTGGACATTCGCACAGCTGGCCATTGTGATCAAATTTTTGTTCGAATAAACCCTTTTCAGGAAAATAATAATTGGCAATATCGATGCCCATCATGGTAAGAGTTACTACGCCATACAGTAGGTTATAGGACCTTCTTGTGCGTAATTGCTCTTTTGACGTAATATTTTTATCATAAGGTGTTACGTTCTTTAATGATAGCTTTGTATTTGTAGAAATTGGTGGCACGCCATCATCATTCATGCTATATACATGTCCTGTGTATAGACATATGCTCACAGCAACTATTCGTAGTGTGTTATAGTTCATGGGGGCTCCTTTTTGAACGGTTAGTAGATTAATTTTCACCATACACGATGATGGTTATTTTGAGATCACGTTGTCAATTCTTCTGTTAAAAAAATCTTTTTTTCCTGTCGGTGATGTGTATTTTGTCATTAGTTTATTTGTGGGCTTGGCATAGCATGTACACCAACCTTTGTTTTTTTGAATTTTTGTTTTTTGATGATCACAAAATATGTGCAAGAGCAAATAAAAAACGCAAAGTAAAAATATGCTTTAATTAGGCTGTTTTTTGCGGTTTTTTAAGCAATTTGGTATAATAGAATCGAGTTATTATTACACTTTTTTATAGGGCTTATATGTCTACCAAAGAATTAACAAAAATATCAATTTTTAATGAAAAACAGGTTCGTAAAATATTATTTAATAATGAATGGTATTTTTCAGTTGTCGACGTATGTTCGATTTTGGTTGAAAGTTCTGATCCAGGTGCTTATTGGAGGAAGCTTAAACAACGACTGATTGCTGAGGGAAGTGAAGTCGTGACGTTTTGTCACGGGTTGAAATTAACAGCACCAGATGGCAAGCAACGTGAAACTGATTGTGCTAACACTGAAGGTATGTTCCGTATTATTCAATCTATTCCTTCACCTAAGGCGGAACCATTCAAAGCTTGGTTGGCAAAAATTGGTAAAGAACGCATGGATGAAATTGAGAACCCTGAATTGGGGATGGATAGAGTTAAAAGCATTTATGAAAAAAAGGGCTATGATAAAAGTTGGGTTGATAAAAGAATGCGTGGGATAGCCGCTCGTCATAGTTTAACGGATGAATGGGCAGAAAGAGGTGTAAAAAAATCGATTGATTATGCGATTTTAACCAATGATATTATGCAAGGTGCTTTCGATTTGAAGTCTAATGAGTATAAACAAGTCAAGGGTCTTAAACGGGAAAATTTGCGGGATCATATGACTGATCTTGAACTCGTCATTGCTATGCTTGGAGAAGTCACAACAACGCAAATTACACAGCAGAAAGATTCAAAAGGTTTGGAGAAGCTAAGAACTGATGCAAAATTAGGTGGTGCTGTAGCAGGTAGAACGCGCAAAGATATAGAATCTCAAATAGGGAAAAAAGTAGTTTCAAAGGAAAATTTTTTACCTGGTAATAAGAGTAAAATTAAAGAATTAGGTGGACTCAATGAATAGTATTGTGTAGAGATTAATCTAATGTGTTGGAAAAACTTCTTAAATTGGGGCTTTTTCAGGAATGCTTCAGGCGCGGCAACATTAGGACGTATGACTACGTTTCATCCGGGTGTTTTTTCTTTTCTGATTTTTAAGTTTTTAAAGATTTGATCTATAGTACGTTTTTTTAACATCCTTCAACGCTTTTTCCAATATTTTCTTTTGCGTAAAAGCAGCTACACATCTAATGTACGGGCCATTTTCATCGCGGCCGCGCCAATAACGGGTATAGTTACCCAATATATTAGTTGGCTGCACTAACCAGTCACCAGTAATTTTATCTACTTTGCCATTGGGTAAATAACCATAATTACGTTCTTTGTAAGCGATTGTTGTTAATATATAGAGCGTTACTTCATCATGCGTTTCTCTCTGAGGGTAAAATTTGAATTCGATCGGAAGATGGAAAAAATCTCTTCCCCGCTCTTTGCTCAGTTTTTCTGACATTTGATCTATGCCAATACGTATCACTTCACGAAAGAAGATTTTACTCTCTGTGACGCTCAAACAATCAGACTCGTTCATGGTGAAAGAAGTGTGGCAAAAAGAGAGGGAGATGGTTAAAAGAAATAGATATGCATAATGTAATGTGTACATAATTAAAAACTCTTTATAGCAAATAATGTTAAACTTTTTGTTTTGATGATTAGTATCTTACGCGTAGTTGATCAAAAAAACAATATGAGAGGCTATTGCGTTATTTTTTACTGTAGAATTGGGGCAAAAACCTGACACCCGTTCGTGCTGATCCGCCTACGTTAAAACTACGTCGGACCATGGCCCTGGGCGTAATATTTTTATGACTTAATGCCTTTAACTATCCATACATTCTTACGACCATTACGTGGACTTTCTGTTCTTTCAATAGTGACATTTTTGAAGCCATTATCCTGCATAAATTCTTTTACATACGGGCTGTTGTATTCAATAGAAGCATCACATAAGAGAAAATTAAGGAAAGAGTTAGATAAGAAATGGCTTACATCATACAAAGTACCTCTGATAATTTTACCTTCGCAGTATATTGGAAAATGTGTGCCAACTAATGAAGGATCATCTGTTTCTATGAATTCGATGGTATCAATTGCTTGAGAAAAATCTTCTAAGCTTGCTGATGGTCCTTGTGACAATAATACTTTTTGGTCAGTTTCTATTAACGTTTGTAAGATCGATAGTTCTTCATCGAGACGATTTTCTAGCAAGCTTTTTTCACCTATATTTTCTTTTTCATAAAAATCGAGTAGTTGTTTTATAGGTTTACTCAAAGTTTGTGCGCAGGTAACAAACTGTTTTGGCCAATTGATATTTGGTGCAAATTTTTTTACACATACCATTGCAATGCTAACGCTTGCAATATTGAAGTCAATGGCAGCGGTAAATGGATTTTGTTTGACCCGTTGTTCGTCATATATTGAGTTTGTATTTTTTAACTTTTTCGTAACAATAGTTGTGTATGGATGCCATTCTATTTCCATTATGGCATCGTGTATCATGGCCTTACCTATATTTTTAATACATTCACCAAGGGAATTTTCCTCTTCTTCCTTAGTTGGAAGACGTTCCAAATAGGCAGCATGAATGGTATTTTTTTGAAATGTATAGCTGCTTGCATCGGCCACAATATGTTTTGCATTAGGTAAGACGCTTTCTTCTATATCCATAGTGGTTGCTTTACCGCCATAGGTATGGATGTGCGTTAAATCTGCTTGTCTTTCTTGCCATATGTTTTCAACAGGGAAAAGTCCCTCTACATTATTTTTTCTGGTTGATCCGACTACCAGATAAAGACTTTGATCTTCCATAGCATGTGATAATGTGGCAAGAGATAAAAGAGGCAATAAAAATAGTATGTTTTTATACATGAAACGACCTTGGTTAAATAAAAAAATTAATTGCTTTTTAAAAAGTGTACTGGTCGTATGGAACAAAATCAATTATTAGAGCGTAGTTCGGGCGTGGTTTGTTTAATTCAGCCTAATTGAGCATGCCAACATTTCTCCTTTTCAGTACTATCGATATTGTGTTAACCATGCATTCTCTCCCTCGACAAATAAACCTGCCTTAAGTAGAATTACCCATATTTTGTTTAAGCATTAAAAAAAGGCAGGATTATGGATCGCAAGCGCACATCGATATCATCATCATATTATTATTATCTACCACCAGTGCTGGTAGGCATCATTACTACCCTCGTCTATATGCCATCATGGCATTACGCGTTTCAGTTTGATGACATCGTCAATATTCAAAAACATTTTAATTTGCGCCATTATACATTTTTTGACCTATTCTTTACGGGCAGTCGTTGGATCAGTTATTGGTTGAATGCACTGCATTACAGCATTGGAAAATTTGATCCATTTTCATATCGCGTAGGCAATATTATTATTCATGTGACCAATGGCATGCTTGTTTTTTTGGTGATTTTTTATGCACTTTCACGCATCAAAAAAGCCACTTTTTTCTCACTACATAGCTTTGCTTTGGCGTTTATGACGAGTACCCTTTTCTTGTTGCATCCAGTGCAAACTCAAACAGTTTCCTATGTCATTCAAGGTGAACTTGAAGGTATGGCAACGTTATTTAGTTTGATCACTATTTTTATGTTTTTGTTGTACGCCAATGCACGCACGCAGATGATACGTGGTCTCCTTGTGGCCTGTATGTATCTGGTTGCATTCTTTGCATGCGGGACCAAAGAAATTACCATTGTGTTACCATTTTTGTTGCTGCTCATTGACTGGTGGTTTGTTGCACAGGGTTCATGGCCGCAATTAAAACAACGCGCATGGTTACATCTGAGCATATTTGGTCTTATCTTTAGTGCGTATCTTTATTTATTGAAGCCAAAATTTTTCTATGATCTCTTCGGGTTAAAAATGGCGGTTAAAAATAATATAGGCAATGTACTGACGCATAATCCTGCTATTCAAATTACCCCTTATTATTTTTTTATTTCACAGTTTAAGGTTGTGCTGCATTATCTGTGGATTTTTATATGGCCATTTGCTATCAGCGTGGAATATGATTGGAAACTTGCAAAAAGTTTATTTGCAGCTGATTGCATTCTTCCATTGATGCTATTGATCTGCATTGGTACGTTTATCTTTCGTGTGTTGAAGCGCAATACTACTCATCCGTTCTGCTTTGGTGTTTTGTGGTTTGCCATTTGCATTGCACCGCGTTCGAGCTTTATGCCTTCTTCTGAATTGCTTGCAGATTATAAAACCTATTTAGCATCTGTTGGTTGGCTTTTTATTATTGCAGCAGCACTTATCAAGGGATTTGAATATGGGGTAAAAACTTTCCAGCATCCATTCATGAAGCGTGCGTGGACACAAATGATATTTGTGTTACTGTTCGCTGTGCCGCTTGGGTATTGTACTATGCAGCGTAATATCGTGTGGAGTTCTGGTCTTGAATTTTGGGGTAACGTTATTAAAAATGCGCCCAATAAGGCACGTGCGTACAATAATTATGGAGTAGAGCTGGCGCAAGAGCATGGCAAACTTGATGAATCGGTGCCTTACTTTCAAAAAGCGATTGCTATGGACAAGAACTATTCTGACCCATGTAATAATTTAGCGGTTATATATGCGCGTACAAATAATCCTGATGGCGCAATAGAAGTGCTTACAAAAAGTTTAAAAATTAATCCACATTATCCTGAGGGATACAATAATTTAGCGTCTATTTTCTTAGATAAAAAAGAATACGACAAAGCAAGATCAGCGTTGTTACAAGCGATCAGCTATCGTCCGCATTACGGTAAAGCGCTGTATAATCTTGGTCGCGTGTATACCGCTGAAGGTGATCATCTTACCGCATGGGAATATTATAAAAAATGTTGCATGCAGGCTGATTTGGATAATGAGGCTGGTTTTAACATGTATGCTCAGGCTAGTTTTGAATTGAAAAAATTTGATGATGCCATAGGTGCGTACAAAAAGGTTATTGAAATCAATCCCAACAATTTCCCGGCGATTTTTAGAATAGGTAATGCGTATTATCATGCTGATAATTTTGCGCAGGCATTGGTGTGGTATCATAAAGCAGAGCAGAAAAAATCTGATGATGTGGGTGTATTGTTCAATTTAGGGGAGACCTATATAAAACTTTCTCAGCCAGAAAAAGCATTAGGATATTATCAAAAAGTACAACATGCGACGGTTAAAATACCGCATGTTGGATTACGACTTGCCGAATGTTACCGCACATTGGGGGAATATGCCAAAGCGCACGAAGTGCTGGTGGCTATTGGCAAAAAAAATGAGATTCCAGAATATATCAAAGTTGCAGCGCTTTCTATGATGGACCAACCAAACAACAAGGTTATTAACGTGAATTTGATCTAAACGACCAACTGGCGGTCATGCTGTCAGCAATATCATGGAATAAGTTGTGATTTCTCTCTATAAGCACCCTTTTTGCCCTCATTTTACCCTGTAAAAAACAACTTTTTTAACTCTTTGTTGACTTTTATTGTTTCTATTTGAAATACTTAAAATTGAGTAGGGGGGTGCCTTTACCAAGAAACAAATGAGACGTATTGCATAGGGTGATACGCTCAAGGATAAATAACAAACAAAGGAGAAACCGTGAAGAAAATGGTTTTATTTTTCACAATCATATGTACTATTACTGGTTTAAATGCAATGCAACCTGAACGTCCAGAGTATTACCAAATACTTGATTCATTGGTTAACAAGAGTCACCCTGATAAGCGTGATTGGCCAGCTATTTTTGCGATTCTTGATTCAATGCAAGGTGCTATCAGTATTAATGAATATTATTACATAAACGGAATTGGTCATTTAGATACATTACTTATTTTTGCTATTGAAGAAAGAAACATTTTAGTAACGAAAACATTAATTGAAAAATATGGTGCTAATCCTAATATGCCAGAAAAAGATTCCTATAATATAGGTTATACCCCATTAATGTCTGCTATTATAAGGAAGGATCTTGCAATGGTAAAATTACTACTTTATTATGGCGCTGACCCTTATAAAACGTGCAATTATACTACCATATTCAGAAGAAATATGCCAGTAGGACAAGAACCTAGAGATAGCTTTTATATCGCTGAAAAACTTGGTAATCCCGCTATTTTGAAAGAACTTAATCAGTTTAAAAAATAAAAAGATACATTTTCAAATAAAGTTCGACAATAACAAAAATGTATGTGTAGAGTTTTTTTAGATTTCTACACATACATTTTACTTTCATTCTTAAGTTCCTGAATATGGACTATCAGAATACAATTAAAACATATCGCTAACAGATTATATTATTTCCATACGACTATACAGAAGGTGCAATTCAAACTTATCTTTAATAAATTTTTTTTCGACGGACCTATCCTTCGATACATTTCTGCTTTGCAAAAACACTCAGGACGAACGATCCTCAGTATAATCCTATTATTGATCAGAGATTGAAAGCATAGGGATAGTATTGCCGGTTACGCGTGGCAAAATACCATTCCATTTTTCAATAGCTTTAGTTTGCGCTTCAATTTTTTTGAGTTGTATGAGTTCTTCATTTATTGATTCTTTTTTGATTTTGAAGGCATATGCTTCTGCTTCTGCACGGGTACGTGTTTGTAGCGCTTCTTCTTTAATTTTTTCCGTTAAATTTTTGGCTTGTTTTGCGGTTTGTTCTGCGATCTGTTTCTGTTCAACCGCTTTGATGAAATCTTCTGAAAAATCAAGGTGAATAAAATTAAAGTCCACCAAAATAATGTGACGATTAGCTAAGCGTTCACGTAATTCTGCGATGACTTTTTCTTTTGCTTCATGCCGGAATTGAATCAAGTCCTCTGCGGTAAATTTGGCGATCACCGCTTTAACGCTTTCTTGTGTGAATGGATCAATGATTACTTCGTTAAATCGTGTGCCGATTTCTTGGTATAATTTAAGTGGATTGCCAATGCGATAGTTCACTACCATACCCACTGATACTGTTTGTAAATCGCGAGACATGGCAGGTGTTTCTATTGCGGCCTTATTTACACGTGTATCCAAATATATGATCTTGTCTACAAAAGGCATTTTAGAATACAAACCTGATTCATCATGTACATGCGCCACGCGGCCCATACGTAATTGAATTGCGGTAATGCCGGGATTAACGGTATAAAAAGAAAGAGGAATGCAGAGTAGGCATGCTACGAGTGCTAGAGCGAATAGTGATGCTATGCCGATGATTATTTTTTTCATGGTACGTTGGGCCTTTGGTCTGATGAATTTTTTCAAAAAAAGATGCTGGAATAATAGTTAATAGTATAGGGTAGATTTTTTTGGACGCAATTTTAAATGCGAAATAAATGTGATAGGAATTATCGATTCTATAGATAAAGAACATGGCAGATCTGTTCTCTGGAAAATAAATGCGAAATAAATGCGAAATAATTGTGGCATTTTGAATTATCGACAATTTTACTTTTTAATCCTTAACGCCCTCTTTAAGCTTTGCCATAACTTGATCCAAGCTAAAACTAGCTGGTTTGTGTCGTGGTGGAAAAACTTTAAACGTCTGAAGCCATTTGGCAATGTATTCTTGCACAGGTGCCAGTACAAAAAGATGTTCCACGCGCCATTGTGCATAGTTATTAGAATCACGATCAGCTCGCTCGAAAGGATCAGCACGTAAATTAAATAGTTTAGGAAACCGTAACGTAACAAATGGTTCTTGCCATACATCAATTCCTTTTGCGCGCTGTTCAGCAAAAACAATTTTCCATTGATTATATCTAAATGCTGTTAGCATGCCATCGTCATTCCAGTATAAAAATTCTTTGCGTGGTGATTCTTTTTCCTTACCTTCAAAATAGGGAAGTAAGTTGTATCCATCAAGATGAACTTTATAGGTATTTTTTCCAATGGTATAACCTTGCGCCAATTTTTCTTTTATGGTTGCATCACCGACGGTAGCCAGAAACGTTGGCATCCAATCCTCATGAGAAAAAATATCATTATAAACAGTTCCTGGTTTGATGGTATGTGGCCATCGTATAACGCATGGCACGCGAAAACCACCTTCCCAGTTTGTTGCTTTTTCACCTCTGAATGGTGTCATGCCACCATCTGGCCATGTAAATATTTCTGCACCGTTATCCGTTGAATAGATAACAATAGTATTTTCAGTCATATTGAGCTCATCAAGTTTTTTAAGCAGTTGACCAATGCGTGCATCATGTTCTGCCATACCATCAGCGTATATTCCTTGGCCGGTTTTTCCTTTTGATGACGCTTTTAGATGGGTCCAAATATGCATACGTGTTGAATTGTACCAAATAAAAAATGGTTTATCTTTCTTGGCTACTTGGTCCATAAAATTTAAGGTAGCATAGGTAATTTCATCATCGATGGTTTCCATACGTTTTGTGGTTAATGGACCAGTATCTTCAATCTTGCCATGAGCAAAACTATGTATGACACCACGTGGCCCATATTTTTTTTTAAATGCGGGATTCTTAGGATAATCAGGACTTTCTGGTTCTTCCTCAGCATTCAGATGATAAAGATTGCCAAAGAATTCATCAAAACCATGTGCGGTTGGTAGCATTTCGTCACGATCACCAAGATGGTTTTTTCCAAATTGACCACATATATATCCATGTGGTTTTAATAGTTCGGCGATTGTGGGTCTTGTTTTTCAAGCCCAAGAGGGCTACCAGGTAGTCCAATTTTAGTTAATCCAGTTCGTATGGGTGATTGACCGGTTATGAATGCTGCTCTTCCTGCAGTGCAACTTTGTTGACTATAAAAATCGGTAAATAAAGCGCCTTCACGCGCTATTCGATCAATATTGGGTGTGCGATAACCCATGATGCCCATATTGTAAGCACTCACATTAAACCATCCGATATCATCGCCCCAAATTACAAGGATATTAGGCTGTTTTTTCTTTTGCTGTTCGGGTTTAAGACTAGGTTGTTTCTCTTGACCAGAGACTCCACTTCCTACAATGAGACATAATGCGATAATAAAAAATTTTACCATGAGCGTTCTCCTTTAATTTAATTACTCCTTAGTTTTATTGCGTTTGTATTTTGCTTGTCAATGATCCGATAATTTCGTTTGTTTCTTGATGTACTTAAAATTTATTTTTCTTATTTCTGTGCATAGTTTCTGTTGCGATTAGCATATTTTTTGAATTTTTTTGTGCTATAAATTGAGCAATATTTTTTCATTAAACTTTTTTAAAAAAACTATTTGATTAGACCATGGTAAACCGCTAACCTATAAATAGTAACCACCTCTCAACTATCTACATAATCAAAATTAGTATGGTAAAAAAGCGCGTTACATAAAAAAAGTAGGCGTAACGATTGGGACGTATATACGAAAAATTATACGGTAGAATGATATTGAAGTAAGAGAAATATGTTATTGATGTAAATACTGAAGGGATATTATGGAACGAATATTGATGGGGACAGAGCAAAAAATACCATATATCTGTGAGGCTGCACCACAAGAGCATACGGTAAAAAGTCATTTAGCATTTTCTGTGTTAGGCGCAGATGGAGTTCTTGGAAAACTGAATATAGGTCGTATACGCAGTACAATTCAATGGGCAGCGACTGGTTATGAGACAGTCATAGATATTGAAAAAATTGTACAAGAAGCGTGTAAAAATATTTTTGATGGCATTGGTGGCAGTCAATTAATTGATGCGCTTTTGCTGAGCACCACGGTGTTTATAGAAAATCATTCGGCGTATAGTTTTGTGGCAAAGCGACTTCTTTTTAAAAAGTTATATCGTGAAGCAACCAATACTTCTACCGCATCATCTGATATTGATGCAACCTATCGTGAACAATTTATTATTGCGATAAAAAAAGGTGTTGAGCTACACATACTTGATCCGCGTATGGTGACGTTTGATTTGGACCGTCTTGCACAGGCACTGGTACCAGAATGTGATGATCTCTTTGATTACATGGGATTAAGCACACTTTATAAACGTTACTTTCTGAGGCATGAAGATCGCCGTGTGGAATTACCGCAGGCTTTTTGGATGCGCGTTGCTATGGGTCTTGCGTTAGAAGAAACTGACAAAGAAGCATGGGCAATTAAATTTTATAATCTTATATCTCACATGCGTTATGTACCCGGCACTCCAACTCTTTTGCATGCGGGTTTAATGCGACCACAATTAAGTTCTTGCTTTTTAACGACGGTTGAAGATGATCTTATTCATATTTTCAAAAGTTATGGCGATAATGCACAACTTGCTAAATGGTCTGGTGGCGTTGCTAATGATTGGACTAATATTCGCGCAACTGGTGCGATAGTCAAAGCAATTAAAGCAGAAAGTCAGGGAGTTATTCCATTTTTAAAAATTGCTAATGATGTAACTGCTGCAATTAATCGTAGTGGTAATCGTCGCGGTGCATGTTGTATGTACTTAGAAACATGGCATTTGGATATCGAAGATTTTATTGATCTACGCAAAAACACTGGTGATGAACGGCGTCGTACGCATGATATTAATATCGCCAATTGGATTCCAGATTTGTTTATGAAGCGTGTGCGTGATGATAAAGATTGGACACTTTTTTCTCCACATGAAGTGCCTGATTTACACCATATATATGGCAGCGCTTTTGAAAAACGATATGATGAGTATGAGCACATGGCAGAACGTGGCGAAATTAAGATGTCACGAAAAATGCCTGCAAAACAATTGTGGCGTAAAATGTTGAGTCGTCTTTTTGAAACAGGACATCCATGGATTACGTTTAAAGATCCATGCAATGTTCGTTCTCCCCAAGATCATGCTGGTGTTGTGCATAGTTCAAATTTGTGCACTGAAATTACATTAAATACTTCATCAGATGAAACTGCGGTTTGTAATTTAGGTTCGGTGAACTTGTCTTGTCATATTGTTGATGGCAACATTAATGATGCAATGTTAGCAGATACAGTAGAATTGGCGATACGTATGCTTGATAACGTTATTGATATTAATTTTTATCCAACAAAAGAAGCGCAAACTGCAAATGTGCGTCATCGTCCTGTTGGTCTTGGGCAGATGGGATTTCAAGATGCGTTATTCAAACTTGATATCGCATTTGATGCACCTGCCGCATTAGATTTTTGTAATGAAGTGTCTGAAACAATCGCATATCATGCAATTCTTGGATCTTCAAAGCTTGCAAAAGATCGTGGTGCGTATGAAAGTTATGATGGATCAAAATGGGATCGTGGCATTTTCCCACAGGATACGGTTGCATTGCTTGAGCAAGAGCGTGGTGAAAAAATTCATCCGGTACCACATGGCAAATTGAATTGGCAGCCAGTGCGTGATCATGTTAAACAGTATGGTATGCGTAATTCAAATACTATGGCAATTGCGCCAACGGCAACAATTTCTAATATTGCTTGCTGTTTTCCCTGCATTGAACCTATTTATAAAAATATTTATGTAAAATCAAATATGAGTGGTGAATTTACCGTCGTGAATACGTACCTATTTAATGATTTGAAAAGACTGGGTTTATGGGATCAAGATATGCTTGATGAGCTTAAATATTATGATGGGAGCGTGCAACATAGTGAGCGTATTCCGCAGTCTATAAAAAATAAGTATAAAGAGGCATTTGAATTAGATCCATTGTGGATGATTAAAATTACGGCAGCACGCGGTAAATGGATTGATCAAAGTCAATCGCATAATGTATTTATGCACGGCGTTTCTGGTAAGCAATTACATGATATCTATATGGCGGCATGGGACCATGGTCTTAAAACAACCTATTACTTGCGTACATTAGGTGCAACTCAAATTGAAAAATCTACCCTTGATGCAAAGAAGTTTGGATTCACACAAAAACGTGATTATGGTGCACTTGCTGTAGCAAATGATGTTCCAATTACCGCGGTAGAAGCACCCTCACAAGATATTTCATTATCAGCAACAGAAGAATTAATACAAGCATGTCCAATTTCGGCGAGCCCTGATTGTGACGTATGCCAATAATAATAGTTACTATAGGAAAAAATTATGACAGCAAAAGGTATTATTAATAATAAAACGGTAGATCCCAATAAAATCTTACCCATGCGCTATTTATGGGCGCGCCAGCATTATAAAGATGGTGTTGCAAATAATTGGACACCAGAAGAAATATCAATGCAAAATGATGTTGAACAATGGAAATCTCCTACTGCATTGAGCCCATCAGAACGACGTTTAATTTTATGGAATCTTGGATTTTTTTCTACGGCAGAATCGTTAACGGCGAATAATTTGGTACTGACTGTGTATCATTCATAACCAATCCTGAATGTCGCCAGTATCTTTTGCGCCAAGCATATGAAGAGGCAGTACATACCGATACCTTTATTTATTGTTGTGATTCATTGGGCTTAGATCCTGATGAAATTTATAACATGTATGCAACGATTCCATCAATTAAAGCAAAAGATGATTTTGTTATTAAATTAACTCAATCAATTTTTGATCCAAATTTTACCACCGAACGTCCTGAAGACATAAAAATGCTCTTGCATGATCTGATTGGTTTTTATGTGATCATGGAAGGCATCTTCTTTTACGCTGGCTTTGCTATGATGCTTGCACTTAAGCGTCAAGGTAAAATGGTTGGTGTTGGCGAGCAGTTTGAATATATTATGCGTGATGAAAGTTTACATTTAGCATTTGGTTGTGATTTTATTAATACGATTAAAGCAGAAAATCCTGAATGCTGGACCCAAGAATTTCAAGACGAGATTGGTTGAATTAATTAAAAAATCAGTTGAGCTTGAAAAAGCATATGCATTTGATGCATGTCCAAATGGCTTGCTTGGTATTAATGCAGAGCAATTTTCTGAGTATGTTGAGTATATTGCTGATCGTCGTTTAGAGCGTATTGATTTGCCAAAAGTGTATGGTACCAAAAATCCATTGCCATGGATGTCGCAATCAGTTGATTTGAGCAAAGAGAAAAACTTCTTTGAAACACGGGTGACTGAATATCAGACAGCTGGTTCGCTTGAGTGGGAATAATTTATTAAAATTTAAATTCAAAAAAGATTCATATCAGAAGAAGAGGGGAGCGCCTAAGGTGCTTGTCATTTTATGCGCTCGCTGTACCTCATATGTAATGAGCTATCAAAAAGATGGGCCTGGTCCTCTCTTGCGTTGCTATCTAGATAGAATTCATCACCCAGAGTTTTTAGAAAAACGTCAGTATGGCGAATTTAATAAGCAGGTTGCATTGCAGTTAATTTGCGAGGCATGCAAGGAAGTAATCGGCGTTCCAATTGTCTATGAAAAAGAAGATCGCCCTGCTTATCATATGCGCCCAGGATTTTTTTCTACTAAATCTATTGCTGCTTACAATGAAAATATCAAAAGATAAGGTATAATTATTTATTAATATGCTTATTCATCTGGGCAGCTTGAAACGACGAACTTCATGAAAATTTCTAATAAATTCGTTTCAAAATTACTTATCGTAGCATTCACCTTAACGGTACTCATTCAAGCTCAACAACTTGAGAGTATGGAGATAGAAAAACAGGTCATTTGCAACAATCAAGGTATTCAGATTTACAGACTTTTATCTTCGGATAAGTTGAAGGTTCACTGTTTTGGTTGCCTGCTGATATTATTCGCCACATCGCGATAAATACGCATACCATTACCGTGACTTTTGTCTAGTTTAAATCTTGAAAATTGCAGCGAACAATTTGGTCTTTTTTACACAACTAAAATACTGAATCGCTTATATCCTAGCTTACTTAAGTATGCCAGCAGCATATTAAAAATATGTTTGAATGATGACAAAGTATCTCTTTTAAAAGTTCGAGGGGGATGGAACTTTTCATCATTTAACCCTGCCGACTATTTTTGATTTTTGTCATTGTTACGATGATTTTGATCTAATATCTAAAACGTTGTGCCAGGTGGTTGATAAAAAAGCACTTGTAGATTGCTTTAAGGATCTTACGCGACAAGTATGGTTTTAAACGAAAACGATTTACATGGCAATTATTTTAGCTATTGGAAGATTTTAACGTTGAAAGTATTTAGAATCGTATCTTGGCGTTTTTTTGGACTAGGGTCAGAATTGTTCCTGAAAAGAGTAAGGGAGTGTTGAACATACTCAAGGCAAAAAATGGTGAAGGGCACACAGCTTTATATTTAGCTGAAAGAAAAGGTAAAATTAAAATTGCTGTGGCAATTAAAGATACAATAGAAAAATTAGAGCAGAACATACCAAAAAAAGAACACTGTTTGATACAGTGAAGTTTCAGTCTCGGGATTTAAAAATTCATGCGATTATCGAGGTAAGATATTATGCAGGTTCCAATTACACGTATACCTTATTGGTTTTGCCGGCAGTGGTAAGTACACCATCGCGAAAGAAATAGTGAAATCTACCGATTGACAAAATTGTTGATAATCATTCTGCAATAGAAAGCGGAAACGAGTTGATTGATATTGATCATCAAAATGCGCTGACACTTGATGTGACTGATTTAACTGCGCAACAGGCAGCAAAACAAATACTTGATTTTGTTGCAAAAACTCTGAGTAGGTAATCTTTTTTAGGAGTCGAAATCTTAAGATATTATGCTATATATGGCAAATATTTTTGGGTATGCTACAATAAAAAACGTAGATTATCCTTAGAATTATAGCAGGGAACAGAATTATGCAATTCAAACGAACGATAGGCTGTGGATTAGTTAATAAAGCATTGCTTGGCAAGCAAATTTGCCTCAATGGATGGGTGAACAAGCGCCGAGATCATGGTGGGTTAATATTCATCGATTTACGTGATCGCACCGGCATCATGCAACTCGTTATCAATCCAGAGTTTAATAAAGAAGTTCATACCAAAGCGCATAGTCTCCGTTCTGAATATGTGATCGCAGTACATGGCACCGTGGTTGATCGTACTCCAGAAACAATCAATAAAGAATTGGCAACGGGTGTCTGGGAACTGCAAGTTACTGAAATCCAGATATTAAATCCTGCAAAATCATTACCATTCTCACTTGAAGAAGCATCCAATGTTGAAGAAGAACTACGCTTAAAATATCGTTACCTTGATTTGCGTCGCCCTGAGATGCGCGAGCATTTTGTATTGCGTAATAACATCATCTTTGCCATGCGTGAGTTTTTACAACAAGAAACTTTTTATGAAATTGAAACACCAATTTTGACCAAAAACTCTCCTGAAGGGGCACGTGAATTTTTAGTTCCATCACGCATGCATCCCGGTTCATTTTATGCGTTACCACAATCACCACAGCTGTATAAACAGCTTTTGATGGCTGGTGGCATGGAACGGTACTTCCAGATTGCACGCTGTTTTCGTGATGAAGATTTACGCGCAGACCGTCAACCAGAATTTACACAGCTTGACGTTGAAATGTCATTCATAGAAGAACTTGATGTGCAGAATCTTATCGAACGTATGCTCAACTATGTGCTCAAAAAAGTAATGAATATTGATATACCGTTACCCATTAAGCGCATCACCTATGATGAAGCTTTTTATCGGTATGGATCAGATAAACCAGATTTACGTTTTAATTTAGAAATCAAAGAAATATCTTCTGTGCTTGCCGATACTGAACTTAAATTTTTACGCGCAGCACTTGATAAAGGTGGCAAGCTTGGCGCTCTTCACGTCGCTGGACATGAATTTACACGGTCTGAGCTTGAAGGTTGGGTTGAGCGGGCACAAAAGTTAGGTGCATCAGGATTATTGTGGATGCGCATTAAAGATGAAAATACTATCGAATCCCCGGTGTCCAAATTTTTGCCAGCAGATTTTGTTGCGCAAGTACGTACAATTATTCCTGACATTGCACCAGGAAGCGTACTCTTCTGCGTTGCAGGTAATTTTAAACACGCATGGGAAACACTTGGCAGGTTACGTTTAGAACTAGCGCATACGCTCAATATGATTCCTAAGAATGAGCTCAACTTCTGTTGGGTTACTGACTTTCCTTTATTTGAATATGATGAACAAACTAAGCGCTATAACGCGATGCATCACCCATTCACCAGCCCACAACAAGGGTGGGAAAACATGGACCCTGCTCAGATGAAAGCACGAGCATATGATATTGTGCTGAATGGCATAGAGCTTGGTGGAGGTTCAATTCGAATTCACAACAGAGCGGTACAAGCACAGGTATTTGATCTGCTTGGGTTAACCAAAGAACAGACACAAGATAAATTTGGCTTTTTGCTTGAAGCACAAGAACTTGGTTTTCCGCCCCATGGCGGTATTGCGCTTGGCCTTGATCGTTTTATTATGTTGCTTACCAATTCAACTTCAATACGTGACGTGATTGCGTTTCCAAAGACACAACGTGGAATTGACCCTATGATGGAAGCACCAACCAAGGTTAAACAAGAGCAGTTGGTTGAGTATGGCTTGCGGTTTACTCCTGCGGTTGCGCAGCAACAAGGTGAAAAATAAATAAGTGCTGAGAATGGCTGCATTCTTTGTCTTCGGTGACATTGATGCGGCCTGTCCTTCGTAGCCTTGCCGTGCCCGCCATAGCTTTTAGCGAAGGCTGGGGCGAAGTAGGGCCAGTTTTGTTTTCAAGCTGAATTTGTCGATCAAAATAAGGCCTTATTTTGTTGTTTTTTCTACTTTAGGCTATATACTGGAAAAGTAACTATATAACGCTATTTCATGGATTAGGAAATGGGAAAAAGTCAGATGAAAATTACAAAAATATGTGCGAGTATTGTTTTGATGAGCAGTATGCTGCTTCAGGCTATGTCGTTACAAAAAAATAATGTAGAAATTAAACTGGTAGATGCTACCGCAACACCAGACAAGGTCTTGTTTTATGGGTCATCTCCCATTTTGGCAAGCAAATTTACGTGTGCTGGTTTACGCCCTATACAGATTTTGATACACAATAACGGTGATGAACCGATAGTTATATCGGCACAATCGGTCGGTGAACAGCAACCTGATATCAAAGAAATTATGGAGTTATTTCAGATAAGAGAGACAGTTGGCGCATTAGTGGTCTTAACTTTGTGTGGATATGTTACCGGATTTGTTAATATTTTTGAACGCAAAGATGCACATGCGAGATGGTATCCGTTGAGTATTGGTTGTTGTGCAGGGTCCTTAAGTTTGGCGTATGTGGCGTGGCAATTTGCTTGCGACAGCAATACACTCATTGCTCCAATGATAAAAAAACATATATTGTCTTCACGTATGGTGATACCTGCAAGAGCCAAGCGTGAAACTATAGTTTTAATTGACACAAGTATTTCTGTTAACAGATGCTTTTTTGATGTATTTAATTTGGAAGGCGCCGTTGTGGCAACCTTTGATGCTACATTTGTTGAAGGAGCAAAGGTATGATTTGTCGTATAAAAAAACAGACTATTCTTTTTGGTATCATGTTATGTGCTTTATCTGCACAATTGTTTTGTGCTGAAAAAATTACCTTCTCAGCAGAGCAAAATGGTATCAGCCTTGCCGTAGTGGATTGTACAATAAATCCTCCTTTCTACTTCAAACAATTTAATACTGGTACACCTCTTGTTCCTGGATTGGGAGTACAAGAATTTACGGAAAAAGGCATGCATCCAATTCGCATTATCATCCATAACACGAGTGCAAAACCAGTTGTTATCGCACAAAATTCATTCCGTATGAAGCTTGCTGATTTGACAAGACTTGATCAATTTTTTTCAGCTGGAGATGGGATAGCATTATCGTTTTTTATTGGTGTGTATGGTGGTATGTTTGGTGGTTTCTTAGCGCTTCGAGAAGGTGAGGACCCGGGGAGATGGAGATATTTGCCTTTTTCGTTGTCAAATTATCCCGTAACTTGTAGTTGGTGTACTGCGATGATAGGGTTGTCAATATATGGGTCGATGTCTTTGTATCAGGAAAAACTAAAAAAAATACAAAAACTTGAAAAATATTTCTTGAATAAACCAATCATCATAGAACCAGGTAAAATGGTACAAAAACTTGTCTTATTGGATGGTGCATCATTCCATTCGTTTTTCCAATTTCGTGTATTCAACTATGACCAAACCGAATATGCTGCAACCTTTGATATTGAATTGATGGCGTAACACAGTATCGTGTATTCATTTCGTTAAAAAAATAATTTTTAATTATCTCGATTATCTACCTTTTTCTCTTGCTTGTGCAAACTTCCTTTCTACGCAAAGATGCATCCATGCTATACTGATGCTAATTTGATATTGATCGATAGAGTTGCTATTGATTGATAGAAAAAATAGAAAAATACAGTATCACTTATGCCTATTACCAAGGAACTACTATGTCCCATGGCATTGACGAAAACTCAAAGCAAAAAATTATTGCCGTTATCTCAGCACTTCTCCCAGAAGCAACCATATATCTTTTTGGATCTCGCGCGCGTGGTACGCAGTCACAATGGTCTGATATTGATATTGCACTCGATGCAGGTAAAAAATTATCACGTTATGATATTGGAGAAATAGTAAGCATGTTTGAAGCAAGCAGTATGCCGTATCGAGTTGAAATTGTGGATTTTCATGCAGTTTCACCTGACATGCAAAAGTCAATAACAGATGAGGGTATTGTATGGAAGAAATAACAAAACGTTATGATATAATGCTGCAAGCGCTTGTTACGTTGAAAAGATCCCTTGATGTTATTCGTACAAGAAAATTATCAGAGGAAGATTATCAGATGATGCGTGATTCGGTAATAAAACGCTTTGAATATTCTATAGATACATTCTGGAAATTTTTAAAGCTTTACTTACAAGAGCATTTGCAAGTGATACTTGAGTCATTGTCTCCACGCCCTATTCTTCGCAAAGCACTTGAAGCAAATCTAATGTCAATACAAGAATATGAGATAATCTCGGAAGGTATTATTAACCGTAATGAAACCTCGCACTCATACAATGAGAAACTAGCTGAAGAAATAGTTCATGATATACCAGAGTTTTATGAAGCTATGTATACCATTATAAAACGAATTAAGTTTTGATTGATTCGCATAAAAAAAGGAAAGTAGAAACATGAAAATTGAAAAAATATGTGCGCGTGAAATTTTTGATTCCCGTGGATATCCCACAATTGCCTGTGATCTTATGCTCAATGATGGTTCTTGGCACACCGCATCAGTTCCGTCTGGTGCATCCAAGGGATCACATGAAGCGGTTGAGCTGCGTGATGGCGGAGATCGTTTACTCGGTAAAGGTGTACGTAAAAACGTCGAAATTATTGAGCGCATAATCGCACCGATTTTAATTGGTAAAGAACCAATGTTGGTCAATATGGATGCTGCAATGTTGGAGCTTGATGGTACTGATAACCGTTCACGTCTTGGTGCAAATACCATTTTGGCAGTAAGCATGGCAATCTGCAGAGCGCAAGCAGCAGTAGAAATGATGAGCTTGTATGAATTTATACCGTATATTTGTCAGCTTGATGTGGTGGCTATGCCAATACCCATGATCAACATTCTTAACGGTGGTGTACATGCAGACACTGGTCTTTCGATACAAGAATTTATGGTAGTGCCAGAAGAAATGGATACGTTTGCAGAGGCTATGGAATTTGGGGTTACTGCGTTTCATGAACTTAAAAAATTATTACATGCAAATGGCAAATCAACGTTGGTTGGTGATGAAGGTGGTTTTGCGCCCATCGTGAGTAGTACTCAGGAAGCACTTGACTATGTCCAAGAAGCAATCACGCAAGCAAAAAAATATTGCAAAGGTAATGCTACCATAGCGCTTGATGTTGCCGCGTCACAATTATATAATCCAACGACCCAACGGTATACCATTGATGGACACCCACTTACTACCAATGAACTGCTTGCATGGTACTTGCAACTAACGGAACAATATCCAATCTCTTCAATTGAAGATGGATTGCATGACAATGATTGGACTGGATGGGAACGTATGGTTGAACTTCTTGGGGACAAAATTCTTGTGGTGGGAGATGATCTATTCGCTACAAATTCTGAACGTATTTGGGCCGGCATTGAACGTAATGCAGCAAATGCAGTGCTCATCAAGCCAAATCAGATTGGCACGGTCACAGAGACTCTACAGGCGCTTAAGCTGTGTGAAGAAAATGGAGTACCGGTTGTTGTGTCTCATCGTTCTGGTGAAACAAATGATTCATTTATTGCTGATCTTGCGGTTGGCGTAAGCGCGCAGTATATCAAAGCTGGCGGTTGTTCACGTGGTGAACGGCTGGCAAAGTATAACCGCTTACTTGAGATTGAGCAGGAACTGTTTTCTGAGTGCGAGAAGTTGTAAATAAAAAAAGCCCGTCCGCGAACGGGCTTTCATGATTTCATCCGATACGATTATTTGAAGTTTACTGTACGCTTAGAAATTACTCATGATATTATTTTTACGCAACAGGTGCTGTTTTCTGATTGCGATAAGTTGTAAGCAGAGGATTTGCTTCACCCATTTGAACAACATCTTTCAGTTGTTGCGCACGACCTTCTGATTTTTTATCAGTATTGTCTACAACAATTTTTTTCCTGCGTTCTCGTTTTTGCTGTTTTCTGCCTGGTGCTTTATGCCGTGATTCTTCTCTGTTTAATGTTTCATCATCCTTGACAAATTCATCCATAGCTTCTGCTGCTTCAATATTATTTTTAAAGAAGAATCGTGTTACTGGATCTTTGAGCGAATCAAACAATGAGCCTTCCACAGCATATTGTTTAGCAAGACCTATGTAATCTTTCGCATGTTGATGTATGCCGCCACGTAAGTTAGGCATAATAATGGTTGGTGAAATAAATACGGTTAAATTGTCTTTGCTGTTATCAGAGCTTCTATTTTTAAAGAACCATCCAAGAATTGGTATTTTTGAAAGTAGTGGAGTTTCATTTTCCGCATCATCATTTTCGGTACTTATCAGACCACCAAGTGCTAAAATACTTTTATTTCTTATATTTGCGTTGGTATGTACTTCGCGTGTATTTATAGTGTTTATAAATCCAGGCGTATTTGTGGCAAATGTATTGATTTCTATATCTACATTGAGGTTAATAATATTATCTGGGCTAATGCGTGGCGTAATTTTTACTTTAAGTGATGCTTCAATTGGGTCTTGTTTAATATTTGCGGCCTGCGTACCTAATGATGCTTCGCCAAGTACGAGCCGTGTTGTACCAACTTTAATAGATGCCTGTTTATTATCAATAGAAACCACGTGAGGATGAGAGATAATTTTTGTAGCGTTAAAAGAACGCAACACTTGAAGTAGACTCCATGTCTCGCCATCTTTATCGTTAAATGAAATTATTGCGCTACCTTGTGGTGCCAAGCCGGCGATATTAGAGACTGTGGGAGGGGATTAGGATTGTTCAACGTATTGTGCAAGCAGATTACCCGCTATGGTTCCTGGGAATATAGATGTATCAACAATTGGTGGTACTAATTGCGCTGACTGAATATTGATTTGACTTGGCAAGCATGAGTTGAGATTACGTGTTTGTTGGCCAAGTTGGCGAAGATCATCAATACTGACGTCAGCAATGAGTACTTCGATAAATACCTGAGGGAATGGTTTGTCCAACTGTTCAAGGAGATGCTTGATACGCTTCCAATCATCATTACGTGCAGCAATAATCAGTCTATTGCCACCTGAATACTGATATTTAGCGCTACCTTTTTCACCCGGTGCTGCCGGAGCGCTGGGTTGATCACCTTCGGGAATGTCTGACTTAATAATCACCGTGTCAAAAAAGCGTTCTGGTCCTCCACCAGCTCCTCTTTCTGACTTGCTTTGTCCGGTTACCCGCAGCATCCTTTGATCCTATAACGCTTTCCAAAACAGGAACTATTTTTTGAGCATCCAGGTAGAGCAATGTATAGACATGCAGTACTGATTTACCTGAATCAGGTTCAAGATCGATATAGGTCTCAATAAAATCTTTAATTCTATCGACTGCTTGTGAACGTCCAACGACAATTAATGAATTAGTACGCCCTTCATCAATAATGCGGGTATTTGGTGCAAAATAGGTTTCACCCGGTTTGCGCGCATCGTTACGCATATGTGGTCCAGTAGGCAGTGCAGCTTTAAGAAGACCTTCAGTGAATAAATTTTTAATATCCTTTGCGGTAGTATGTTTTAATTTAACGATTTCCATTTTTTCATGGAAACCACCTTTGTCCAGTTGTTTGACAATAGCCATAGCACCCTTGATGGTGTCGGCTTTACCAACTAAAATTAATGCATTGGCATTAGCATCTGTAAAAAAGGCAGTAGCGCCAGGAGCATTTGACGGAGTAGTAGATGGTCCAGAAAAAATATGATTGAGTACTGCGGTGAGTTCATTATCCTGTGAACCAGCACCCGGAGCGGTAGGAACTTTCATATTGCTCAAATAATGTACATACCGAATACGTACGTCACCATCGGGTAAATCATCAAATGCGGTACCTATAAAAGTTGGCATTGGTTCAGAAATAATGCCTGGCGATGTTTCAGGGATGCGTATGATGGCAAACATGTCACCTTGTGGTTTAATGGCGTACCCTGCAACGTCAAGAATGGTATACAAGAGATTCCATGCCTCATCAACAGTCATTTTTTCTTCTACATAAAACGTAAGTTTGGCTGTCTAATTCGGACAATAGGTGGTTTTTGGGGAAGCACAATATTGATATCTCTTTTCTGCTGCGATCAGATTAATGACATCAACCAAATCCTTGTTTTGAAATTGGAACAGGAATGTTTTTTTGTTAGCTAATCGTCCATGGTCGATTGTATTTTTTGAAGCGTTTATTGTGGTATCGCTTTGTTCTTGGATTATAGGTTCTTCAGCTGCATGCAATAGGTTGCTGGCGATAAGGAGATTACATACTATTATTATTACTCTATTCATACGTATAGCTCCATTGATCTATGATGTTTTTGGCTTTTTAATAAGCGTTCCAATGGTCAGTTTTACTTCAATTTTTGGTTGCTTTGGTATTTTGGTAATTTCAAGTGACTTGGTATAAATACGCTTATTAAGGCTCATCTCTTCAAGCAACCTAGTAAGCTGTTGCATATCCATTTGTGGAAACTCAACATTCAATTCACTTTCTGTGTAACGGTCATCAAGTTGGGTATCTTTTGGTTGTCTATCATGTTTAACATTTTTGATGCCAAGTTTATTAGTGAGCTTTTGAAAATATTCAATGAGATAAAATGGTTCTTTTTCATCGAGTATGCGGTCAATTGATTTGCGTTGTTCTTCTACCGAACGTAATTTTGTAAGCACACTTTGTACTTTTTCTCGGTCTTCATTAACCTGTTCAAGCTTTTCATACAATGCGGTGATATTGCGGTAATAACGAAATGCAATAACACCTGCAAGCAGGAGTATACCGCCTAAAATAATGCCGAGATATTTATAAAAAGTCTTTATTTCAAGATTTTCAATAAAAGCACTTACTTTGTCCAATGCTTCCATTATTTTCCTTTGCTTGTAGGTGCTAGTATAATTTTTAGCGCATCAAATTTGATGTCTCGTTGCGGTTCTGGTAGACGGAATAGTTTTGACTGTTCAAGTTCGCGCACAAGCGTAGTGAGTGCAGGAAAATCTTTTACGCGACCTTTTAATGTCATAGTCGCCATCGGTTATAGTAATTTTTTCTAAAGCGAGCTCAAGCGATTCTTTATCAATGCGACTGGTTAATTCAAGTAAATATTTTAAGAACAAAGCAGGAGACTGGCTTGAAAATGCGAACCATGTTTTTTCTTCCCGTGTAAGTTCTTCTTGTGCTTTTTGTAGAGCTTCTTCAAGCTCATTGGTATCTTCTGGTATCGAATTTTTGAACTTTTCCCTGAGTACCTCAACGGCTTGTTCTTCAGAACTTGCTATCTCTTTTTCCAAGCGACTTGTTTGTAGATAACTGTAGGTAACCAAGGTACCAAGCAAAAGTAATATGAGTACCATCATAGTTATACATTGCGTATACAGCAGGGCACGATTAGATGCGGCTAACTCTCCCTTGCGCAGATTGAACAGTTCAGTCAAAGGCAGTGGTAATGCAATAGCAGTACTCATGATGCAACTTTGCGGTAGCACCTGTTTATTTTTAATGTGTACGTGCGGAATAGTGTTTATTTTTTGTGGTTCAAAAATTTCACACGGTATGGTAATTAATTCCGAAACAAAAGGACATAATCCCTTCAGTTGTGCGCCAGGTCCGAGCAGTACTAATTTTTTGATAGCATGTTCAGGCGAGCCATGTAGCGTGAAGGAAGTAAGGGTAAAGCGTATGTCTTCCCAAAAGGCGGTACAGCTGGTGGTCATAGCATGGCCATATTCAGGCCAATCAGTCGTGCTAATGCCAAAACGCATTATGTGGTCCATTGCTTGGCCAACAGTGATGCCAAGTGCATCACCAACTGATTTTGCAAGATGTATCATGCCTTTAGAGAGTGTACGGATTAAACGTAGTTGTCCATTGTCAATGTAGGTAATGCGTGTCGCGCTCAGTCCAAGATCAATCAATGCAATGGTTGCATGAGATTGTTCATATTCAGGAATAGCTTGGTACAACGCATAGAGAGAAAACAGATCAACGGTCACCACATCAGGAGTAATGCCTGCAAGAGCAAGCAGTTCCAAATGTTTGATGACATGCTGTTTTTGCACTGCAGCAACCAACACTTGTGCACTTTGATCTTCACTATTTTGTTTCGTGATAATAAAGTCTATCACTGCATCTTGCAATGAAAATGGCAGAAGCGGTTCAACTTCAAAATTAATAATGAGTTTGATTTTTTCATGCGTGGTAAACGGTAATTTGAGTTCTTTAAATACCACCACGGAACTTGGCAATGCGGTGCGTACTTCTTGCACTTTACCTACTTGGCTCATTATTTGTTTTAATGTGGCAACAGTGCGCTCGGTATAATCGGTTGCATTACTTGTTTCTAATCCCATTTCAATAGTTTGTTCAATGGTCAGTGAAGAGCCACTTGCGCGTACTACCGTTGCACTAATATCGGTTTTGCCGATATCAATACCGACAATCCGTTTGGAAAAAAGATAATGAGAACCTATTTTTTCAGGTAACAATATATTTTTGATCATGATGCTGCCTCCACGGTGTCAGCTGATATATAATCACGTAGGGATGACCGTGTTCGTTCTTTTTTCTTCAGCTGTGCATGCATTATTGGGTTGTCAGAAGGCATGGCGTTATCTGTTGCTAATGAGCCATTCTGAGCATTATTTCCTTGCGATGGTTGCTTTGGTCCAGGAGCCATTACAGGACTGAGTTTTTCTTTTTTGCTTACATGACGTTCAAACAAGAATTTTTCAATAACTTGCTCAGTCGAGGTGTCAGACGGCTTAAAGAATGAGCGATAGACCGGATCACGTTCATCATGCGGGTTGAGCGTAGCAGCTAAATCCTCTTGATATTCTGCAATGCGTTCTTTGGTGAAAGGTTGTTCCTGCATTGCTTTTTCAGGCCGTACAATTTGAGATGAAATGAGTATCAAGAGATTTGATTTTATGGTTGTTTTTGTCTTGTTTTTAAATAGCCAACCTATGACCGGTATATCACCCAAAAAGGGCACTTTTGTTACCACATCGGTAATATTGTTTTGGATCAGCCCGCCAAGCGCAAGTACTTCCTTGTCAGCGACAATGGCAAAGGTATTGACGTCTTCTATCGATGTATTCGCTGTTGAACCGGCAGTAGTTGTAGTAAATCGTTCGATATGCACATTGATATCCAAAATGATCATGCCATCAGAATTAATCTGTGGTTTAATGGTTACTTTTAGATCTGCTTTTTGTGGTGTATTTGATGTAGTTTGTGGTTGATTAGGGTTGCCACCAGTAGTAATCGTACCATTTATTACACGACGTGTTTGACCTACTGATACTGATGCTTCACTTTTATTGGTGGCTACTAAAAATGGATTGGAGACTATTTGCGTATTGGTGATAGTTTCCAAGAGTGCGAATACTCCCCATACACCAAAGAGATCTTGCCCCAAGGTAAGCACCGTACTACCAACCGTAGCGGAGGTTGCTAAACTTATAAGATTACCAAGTAGCGTGGTGGCTCCGACACCGCTTGGATTGGTAACGATTCCTTGGCCAAATAAACCAGATGTTTGAAAATTGATATTTTTACCCAACAGGTTATCCGCACAGCCGGTTGTTTTGCTTCTCAATTGAGTGCCCAGTGATTTATTGTTATCTAATTGGAGCTCGAGTATGAGTACTTCTATGGCAATTTGTGGCTGAGCGACGTCAAGCTTATCAATAATTTCTTTGGCAGCCATATAATCTTCATAACCACCTTTGATAATCACTTGATTAGTTTCTTCTTCTGGTGTAAATGTTATCGGTTTTAAGTATTTATCCTCTCCGCGTACGCCGCCACTTGTTTCTACGCCGGGAGTTCTTTCACCTAATTTGGTTGTCTCATTCATAATTGCTGCTATGGTCTTTGCATCCGCATATTTAAGTTTATATATATTCAATGGTGAGTACGGTTGTTCTAAATCGATATCAATATTTTTAATAATAAAATCTTCTATTTTCTGAATAGCATCCCGCTGGCCAAGTAATATCAGTGAATTGGTACGTTTTTCCGCGATAATTTTAGTGTTTTCAGGAAAATAAAGTGATGTTGGCGCTTTGCGTGGCCCCATCATACGTGGTTGTTCTGCTGGTTTTGTCAGTGAATCATATAAGTCTGCAACGTCTTTAGCATTGGCTTGCCGTAATTTCAATACTGACATAGCTTGAGGCATAGACACTTTATCAAGCTCTTTCACAATCTTCATAAGCGATTTAATATTATATGATCTGTCGGTGATCAAAAGCGCTTTACTTTCAGGAAGACCAATAGCAGGTGCGCTTGCTGTTTTAAGTGCGGTAACAATTGGCACGAGCGTGGTCAGATCGCTATTTTCAATAAAGTACATGAAGCGAATAATTTCATCACTGTCAGGTAGCTCGTCTATGCTGGTACCAATGAAAGTGCGCAAAGTGGATTGATAAGCATCTTTGGTAGGTTTAATGCGATACATGTGTGGCGTTGCTTGTTGTACCAGGGTAAATCCAGACACATCCAAGAATGTGATAAAAAGGTTCCATGCTTCTTGTTTCGTTAATGGATCGTTTGTTTTGAAGGTGATTTTGTTGCCTTTAATGGCGATTGTATTTTTTGGTAAAGGATCAATGGCATCGTCGGTAATGAAGGTGACATCAAAGATAGCTTCAATTTGTTGAATTAAATTTTGCAGCGACGCTCCCTCAAAATTAAATTCTATCGTCGGCTCTTCTTCTTTTTTTGTTTCAACAGGTTTGGGCCCTGGTGCCTCTTGTTGCAGTTCTATGGGCAGCGCATATTTATCTTCATCAAAAATAGATTGTGTATTTGGGGCTTGAGCAGCGGTTTGCGCATCAGTGGATTCCACTTGTGCATCACTGACATCCATGAGCTGTTTTAAATCAGTAATTTTTGATTTTCTTGCTGCGAGTTTCTGCTCAGTTTTTGTATGTTCTTGTTTTTGTGCAAGTTCTTTGCGGCGACGGCGACGCGTAAGCCATGATGCATCCACGACGGTATCCATCAACAGTAGGCAACTAACTAACAATAATGGTGTCCATTGCAATCTATTTTTATTATTCATCATGGTTTTTCAATCCCAACTTCTTGTTCAGGTGTTTGGGTTCGTGGCGCTTTGCCCTGTTTTTGCATAAGCTCTTTTTCATGCATACGAATTTCTTGCATGGTAGGCGCAAATGCATGTTTTTGTTCGAGTATTTTCTGCTTTTTTTGTTCTTCTTCTTGTGCTGCGAGCGCAATTTTTTGTTGATCACGTTTGCTTGGTTTATTCGATTGCACGGTAAAGAGGAGTTCACTTTCTTCATTGTGTCGCATTAACACTACCTGAATTACCCCTTCATCTTGCGTTGCCAAGATATCTTTGTAAATTTTTAAGCGCTCATCAGTGGTGTTTGTTGGTACACCATTAATCGTTTTGATAATATCACCCGATTTAAGTCCTAAATAAAAGCCAAGTGATTTGTCTTCTATTTCACCGACACGACATCCAACGCTTTTGCCATCTTTATAGGCAGTGGTGAGCCCTAACAGATCGATAAATTGTGCGAGGTTTTTTATCCGTAGTAAAAATTCTGTGGTATTGATAACAAATTGATCTTTTTTAACTTCCTGTATCGCATCTGCCCAAGAAGCAATGGCAGCATAGGCGGGATCAAGCTGCGCATCTTGTTCGCGCAGATAAAGAACCTCTTGTTGGCCATTCGAACGGAGCAGTATAATTTTATTGCTGAAAATGCGGATTAATTGTGCATCTTCTACCGCATCGCCGACTTTGTATGTTTTTTCTGCGGTTGTTTTATTGTCTTGTATAATCGCACGATTTTTATCTTCTTGCGAACTCATGACAAGAATGCCCTTGAGCGTGATGTTGAGTGGATCAATAAACTGTGGTGTAGGGATTGGTGGCACAACGGCTACTTGGGGTTTTGGTGCGGGAGGCAGCGTGGGTAACGCTTTTTCATGAGGAGAGACTGCTTTTTCTTGATAGGTACCAAAAAGATCATGTTCATATATTTTTTCTATATAAATAGGTGGTGTCTCAGTTGATTCCTGAGTTTCCGGTTTTGTTGGTTCTATTTTTGAACGCTTTGGTAGTGGCGCGCTCATAAAATATATGCACAACAAAACGAGAAGAAAAATACATAACAGTACGCTATTTGCAATCCAAAAAGGATGTTTCATCCAGACTTCCTCATGCTAAAAAAGACTTTTCTCACAATAACCTCCTTATCCAATACTTGTCAAGTGAAACTTAGGAATAGGACGCGTGGTAAAACCACCTGAATCGATATTATTATTTTTCTTGTGTTACAACCTTATGGCGCGGGAATCACATTCAATATTTGCGTGACAATTTGGTCAGGGCTAATTCCTTGCGCTTCCGCTTCATAAGTTAATCCAAGACGATGTCGTAATACCGGATGCGCAATGCTTTTCACATCATCAGGAGTAACAAAATGACGTTTTTTCAAGAATGCACGTGCCTTTGATGCGTGGAGTAATGCAAGCGTTGCGCGTGGTGATACGCCATAGTTGATGTAAGATGCAATGTCTTTAAGTTTGTATTCTGCGGGCATACGTGTTGCAAATACAATCGATACAATATAATCGATAATTTTTTCATCGACATACACTGCTTTAACTAATTCTTGTGCTTTAAAAATCGTATCTTTGTTGATTATCTTATGCACCTGATTTACATCGAGAGAGCGTCTTAATAATTCTCGTTCTTCATGTAAATTTGGATATAGTACCAGTAGTTTAAACAGAAAGCGATCAACTTGTGCTTCAGGTAAGCTATAGGTACCTTCTTGTTCGATAGGGTTTTGCGTTGCAAACACCAAAAATGGTCGATCAAGTTGGTAGGTAGTTGAACCTATGGTGACTTGTCGTTCTTGCATTGCTTCAAGCAGCGCAGCTTGTACTTTTGCAGGCGCACGGTTAATTTCATCCGCAAGGACAAGGTTGGCAAAAATTGGTCCCTTTTTTGTTTCAAAGTCTTGTGTTTTTTGATTGTAAATAAGGGTACCAATTAAATCTGCTGGTAATAAATCGGGAGTGAATTGAATACGTTGAAAGGTTCCGCCAATTGCATTGGTGAATGCTTTGATCATGGTTGTTTTTGCAACGCCAGGAACACCTTCAAGCAGAATATGTCCGTCGCATAGCAGGGCAATGATCATAAAGTTAATGATATCACGCTGTCCAACAATAACTTTGCCAACTTCTATACTGAGACCATTCAGTCTCTCACTTTCTTCTTTTATTTGTTCTATGACATCCGCTGATGGTGTGTTATTAATCGCCATTATTAAACCTTTATCGTTAAAGGGCTATTTTTCTTAGGTAACAAGAGATAGAAAATACTATAACACAGTGCAGAAAATCTTCAATATATAGCATTCCAAGTAGTCGTTGCGAGCTTGCGAAGCAATCCAGGCTAATCATTTATGCTGTATTGTTAGATGCTGCTGTTAATTTTGATTTAAATTTTTTATTTTTTTGTTAGCTGCTGGTTGGTTTATAGTTTTTCCTGGATTGCTTCGCAAGCTCGCAACGACGGCGACTAGAGGCTATTTTCTTCGAAATTGTAAGCGTATAATCATAATGCATTGTCAGCACGAACGGCTTATAATAATGCGTTATGTTTGCTTGCTCCACGCTTGTCAAAATTAGTTGTTTGTGCAACTATACTATCTACTTATCAAACGCACATAAGAACCAAAATAAACACATATAAGAATCAAAAAAACGTACATAAGAACCAACATTCGCTAAGGAATTTTTATGATATTATCCGGCAAAGAAATTAAAAATAGATTAAATAAAGATATTTTTATTGAACCTTTTAATGACGCACAACTCAATCCAAACAGTTACAACTTGCGTCTGCACCATGATTTGCTTGTGTATGATGAGCCATTGCTTGATTTAAAAAAAGAAAATCGTGTACAGGCAATTACCATTCCAGATGAAGGGCTTGTTTTGGAAACGGGTAAATTATATTTGGGGCGTACGGTGGAATATACCAAAACGGAAGCGTTGGTTCCTATGATTGAAGGACGCTCATCAATTGGTAGGCTTGGCTTATTCATCCACATTACTGCTGGCTTTGGAGACGTTGGGTTCCGTGGTTTCTGGACACTGGAAATGTTTTGTGTACAACCAATTCGCATCTATTCTGGTGTTGAAATTTGCCAGATTTTTTATCACACCATTGAGGGTGAATATGTTCATTATGCAAGCAATAAATATCAAAATAATTTAGGTGTTCAGCCAAGCCTTTTATACAAAGAATTCTAGAGTATTATTACGGCGTTAATTGTCCCTTACTTAAGCTGCTTTTGAATTTCATCAAACACAGGGTTAATGTATTTTGTTCTGAGTTCTTGCAATTTAGCCGCATCAATTTGTAACCATGGATACTGTTCATTTGAGTTAAACATTTTTTTCAAATCTTGGAGTACTTGTTTTCGATCAGCGATCGCATAGGCATCAAGATAGCCTTCTATGAAACTTTTAAAAGCGAGATCAAACCATTTTTTCAAATCAATACCTTTGATGACATCTTTTCTTGCAGCAGACTCGCTTGTAGAAAAGGGTGCTAAAAATGGTTTTAATATATCATCAGAAGGAATTGCTAAGTTATTGAGGAATGCTCTCATGGTTTCATTATCAATGAAGGTGAAGTGACCACCAATTTCATCATAAAAAACATTGAAGCAATGGAAATCTCCATGAGGAATGGTTTTGCCGATTTTTGCACCAGGAACTGGTTTCATAAACCGTTTATGGAAGTTGGCTAATTCAGTGCCCAGTATTTTGTATGCACGCTTAACTCTTTCAGCATTTTGTGGTGTTTGACTATCGCGAAAAGCAGTAACGATCTCACATAACACTTTGCCTTTTGCTGTTGGCATTGCCGCTATGTAGTGAAGACCATAACCAGCGGGATAAGAAAAGTAGGCGAATGGCAATGCAATACTTGGGAATCCTTTTGGAGGAACTGCTGGCGCAATGAGTTCTTTCATGCCAGGATATTTTTCTATTTCCTTAAGACTGAGTGTTTCATCCAATCCATTTCTTGCTTCTTTGATGATGTACATAGATGCTGGCCCAGGGCGACAGGTTGCGGTCACTTCAAAAAGTTGTATGGTGTTAAAACTACCTTCTAAATCTTTTATGGTTCTTTTCTTTGCTTTTAAACATGTTTCTTTACTGAAATCTTCATTGAGAAGTTTTTTTTCGCTGTAGGCTTTGGCTAAAAATTTGGGTAATGATTTTTCGGTAAAAGTACCATCTGGTTCAAGTAATGATTTATCAAAGGCTATCTCCGGCACTACAGCTGCTCCATAGGGATCACCTTTGATCGGTTTTTGTTGCGCAACTAGATTGGGCAATAAGCCAAACATGGCTACACAGAGTAGGCCTTGCGCTTTTTGTGTGAATGCATGCGTATTCTTCACGAGAACTCCTTATTTTTTTGAAACATTAGTGAAATATGACTGTTATCAAAGGTAGGGAATTGTATTTGCGGATGTCAATTATCTATCGCTTGCTGGGCCTGTTAGGGCCTTGATCTCTTATCCTTCGCCCCTTATAAACGTGAGCAATTATTTGTTTTTTTGTATATCTCACAGGTGCAAAATTCCAATAGAAAATATTTACAAGCTTTTATGTGTGACCGGTTGTTTTTTCTGTGAAAAGCTTTAATCTTAAAATGATCTATAATTATTACGAATAAAAAAACGGTAAATGCTTATTTAAAGGGCGATTTCATGATAAAAAAGAGCTACAAACAAATTTTTGCTTTCTCAATATGTGCCTTGTTGATGCCTCAGGTATTATACGGTCATACTCAGGTGGTGAATGATATTGAATTGAAAGTAAATGATTGCGCTGATAACCCAGGAGAGGTGCTTGTCTATGGCGGTACTTCAATTACAGTAGCACAGTTTCTGCAAAAGGGTATTCATCCCGTTAAATTGAAAATTTCAAACAAAAGTAATGAATCGATCATTATATCCCCAAAATCAGTGTTCAAAGAGCTAGTAGATGTTGAAAAAGCAGCGCGTATGTTCCATGCTAATAATCAATTGACATCATCGTTACTTTTAGATGCTTGCCTGGTGACTCTGGGAGTTAATACAGCAACAGTTTGCATAATGCCTCCTATGATTCTTGTAACTTTATTTACTTGCTTCCCTGGTAACATATGTGGTGCAATCTACTGGTTTTATGTGAGAAGCAAAAATAAACAACTCAACCAAGATTTTATTCGTGCTCTTGCTGAACATAACAAAAATGGTGAATGTATTATTCAACCTGGGTCATCGGTAACAAAAATCTTATTATTAAAACAAGACAGCAGAATATCACGCTTTACCTTCCGCGTATTTGATGGACAGAATAAACAGTTTGTGGCTTCTTTTGAAGTTGCGTTAGACCAATAAATCATAGTAAATGGTAGGTTTATTAAAAAAGTAATTGTATGCCGATGGGTTGTTAAACTAAAGCTTTAACTTTCGCTCATTAAATTTTTTGTTGGCGATATAGAAAGTAACTTTTTTTTAAACCTCATCCTGAAAATTTGCCAACTCCGTTTGAATAGGCCCCTTTTTAAGCCCACGAATAAACTGATAAATATACGGGTTGCCGCAATCCCAAATTGTCTTTGCATCACCAAAATATTCAATCTTGCCATCATTGAGCAGGGCAACTTTGTCCGCATATTTAAATATTTCTACATCGTGGGAAATAACGACTGAGGTTAATGCAAGTCGCTGTTGCATATCAAACATCAACTCATGAATCACACGGGTGGTGATAGGGTCAAGGCCAGTGGTTGGCTCATCATATAAAATTATCTTTGGCTCAGTGACCAACGTGCGTGCAAAACCAACGCGCTTGCGCATGCCGCCAGACAGTTCTGATGGATACGCATATAATATTTCTTCTTTAAGCCCTACGAGTGCTAATTTTTCTTTGACGATAGGAAGCACGTGTTCTTTGGGTACGCCTTGTTCAATCAACGTGATGCCAACATTTTCATACACCGTAAGGGAATCAAGCAATGCTGCAAACTGGAAAACATAGCCACAGGTTTTAAATACATCATTCAGATTATGTTCTGATACCTTGGTAATATCTTTGCCTTCAATAAGCACTGATCCACACGTGGGTTGCAATAAACCAATAATCTGTTTGAGCAGTACTGATTTGCCTTCGCCAGAGCGACCAATAATCACGGTCATAAGGCCTTCTGGTATTTCCAGATTGACCCCTTTGGTGATCCATTTATCATCAAATTGTTTCTTTAAATCTATAATTTTAATGATTGCTGCCATAGCTTTATAGATGTTCGAGTAGTTTGGTTAAAAAATAATTGCTCATTAAGATCATAATGGAGCTGAGCACTACGCTTTGTGTGGTTGCGGTTCCAACACCACGCGCACCGCCCGACGTGTAATAACCTTTGTAGGTGCCTACCCATGATAATAACAAACCAAAGACGATCGATTTAATTAAACCGCTCATGATGTCTTTTAATTCTACGTATGATTTAATACTGTGCTGATAATCTTCAGGGCTCAATTCCAGCATGTGCACACAGACAAGATAACCACCAAGAACGCCAAAGACCATAGAAAATGCGGTCAAGCAGGGTGACATTATGGTGCTTGCTACTATGCGGGGTACAATCAGGTACTGAAAGGGGTCAATTCTGAGGGTGCGTAAGGCATCAATCTGTTCGGTAATACGCATGGTACCAATTTCTGCGGCAATGGCAGACCCTGCGCGGCCAGTTACCATGAGACCAGTTAATACGGGACCAAGTTCACGCACCATGCCGAGTGCAACTACTGCGCCAATAAATTGCTCTCCGCCAACGCGCTGAAAGCCAATGTAGCTTTGGAGTGCAACTACCATGCCGGTGAAAAGACCGGTAAGCATGATGATGTTAAACGATTCAACGCCGATAGTATTCATTTGGGCGAATGTTTTATGCAGCTTGAGCTTGGTGGTAACGCATGTTTTTAATGCGTGTACAAAGAAGAGCGAAAATCTGCCTAGCATGGTACAGATATGCAGTGTCCGATTGCCTATGAAGTTAATGTAGCGTATAAACAAAATCGGACTCTTTGTAGTAAGACTATCGCTATGCAAAGTAATTATGCGGTAGTTTGCTCTGTTTTAATACCATTGAGTTGAGCAACATATTTAGATGTTGCAATTTGAGATGATTTCATCAATGCCAACAATAATGAGCCAAAAAGAAATGCAGCGCCAAGGCCCCAGGTTATTTTTTGGAATAGGTCTTGACCGCCAGAACCACCAAAAAGCATTTGTGTGCCGCCACCAAATGCACCAAGTCCCATACTACCTTTACCTTTTTGAATGAGGATAAGAAGAACTAAAAGAACGCATATAAAAATATACACGCTGACAAGAAGGCCATATACAATTGACATGTAATACTCCGTTTTATGCTGTACATCGTAGTTTATCATCTTAGATATGTTGGATGATCTGATGCACTGCTTGGTTTAATAGGTTGAATATATATATTTAGTATGTACATACTATTATTTTTTGCAATTTTTGAAAGTCTAAACTCGCACTGCCAATTAAGAATCCGTTGATACCAGCGACTGCTTTTAACTGTGCGGCATTGTTTTCATCAACGCTTCCGCCATACAGAAAGGTGATTTGTGTATTTGGTAGGTGTCTTACGCAATAGTCACGCAACCAAGCAAAGACTGCTGTCAGGTAGTCTGTTGGAGGGGTAATGCCGGTACCGATAGCCCAGATTGGTTCATAGGCGATAATGCACGCATTATGCGTATGCGCGGTGAGTGCTTCACTGGTGAGCATCTTGCGTATGGGAAGTAATTGTTGTTCCAAGAGCGCATAGGTGTTGTTTTGCTCATACTCTGTTTTTGTTTCACCAATGCAGATGATTGGTGTAATGTTTTGTTCAAGTAAACAGTTAACTTTTTTTCCTATTTGCTCGTTTGTTTCGCCATAATAGGCACGCGCTTCACTGTGGCCAATAATGCAATAGGTGCATCCAACTTGTGCAAGTGATGGTGCATCTACCTGACCGGTATAGGCACCATGCATATATTCTGAGCAGTTTTGTGCACTAACATGGAGCGCGCTGTTTGCAAATAATTGGGCTATGGCATGCAGGGCAGGGAATGACGGTGCTATCACCAGGGTAGTATCTGGATAGGCGCTCAACTGCAGGAGTGCTGGTTGATTATGCGTGCAAAAGGTGAGCGATTGTTCAAATGAACTATTCATTTTCCAGTTTGCTATGTATAAAAATGGCTTCATATAGTTGGCGGATGTATAGTTTTTTTCCTGGATTGGCCTGCCCGCCATAGCTTCAGCGACGGCTGGGCTTCGCAGCTCCGACTTCGCCAAGGCTTCGACGGATACCCTCGCCCACCGTTATATTGTTACTGCAAATATTTCTTCAACAAATCCTGAATAATCTTCGGATTACCTTTGCCCTTAGTCTGCTTCATAGCCTCACCAACAAAGAATCCAAAGATTCTTTCGTTACCAGATTTGTACGTAGCAACTTGCCCAGGATTATTGTCTACAATCGCCTTAATAAGCGCTTCCAACTCTTCCGTAACTCCAATTTGCTCAAGTCCTTTTTCCTTCACAATCTCAGCAGGGTTTCCGCCAGTTTGCGCAACAATTTCAAAAACTTCTTTGGCAGCATGGTTGTTGATCGTATCTTTGCTGAGCATATCAAGAATAGCAGCCAACTTTTCAGGCGTAATTTTAAATTCTTTTAAGCTGATTTTATGCTCATTTAAGTACCCAATAACGTCACGCAATATCCAGTTGATAACCTGCTTGTTTGGGTTACATTGCATGGTTTCATCAAAGTAGTTAGCAAGCTCAAGATCATCAACTAAAATTTCCGCTTCATAGGGAGTTAATCCTTGCTGTGAGCAAAAGCGATCAAACTTCTGGTGCGGTAATTCAGGCATCAACGTGCGTATGGCATTAATTTGTGCTTCATCAATTTTGATAATTGGCAAATCTGGATCTGGGAAGTAACGATAATCAGCAGCTTCTTCTTTGCTACGCATGGTAACCGTTTTATTCTTTGCCCATAACCGTGTTTCTTGACGTACTACGCCGCCTTCATTGAGCAACTCTATCTGTCTTTCAATTTCATATTCAATTGCATCACTAATAAATTTGAACGAGTTGATGTTTTTTAGTTCGCATCGAGTACCAAGCTTAGCGGCTCCTTTTTTGCGTACAGAGATGTTTGTATCTGCACGGAAAGCACCTTCTTCCATATTGCCAGTGCACACGCCAATGTATTGAACGATTGAGCGTAAGGCTTTTAAATATGTTTTTGCTTCATAGGCATTGGCTATGTCTGGTTCACTTACAATTTCAAGCAGTGGTGTACCAGCACGGTTAAGATCTACAAAGCTTTCATTGCTGAATTCAGCATGGATACTTTTACCTGCATCTTCTTCGATATGGATGCGTGTGAGGCGTATGTTTTTAATGGTGCCATCTTCTAAGCGAATGGGAATAGAGCCCTTGATACAGACCGGTTCATACGCTTGGGTGATTTGATAATCTTTGGGCAAATCTGGGTAAAAATAATGTTTACGATCAAAACGAGATTGTGCTGCAATGGTACAATTGGTTGCAAGGCCGGTAAGAATCGCGTGATCAACTACTTTTTTATTAAGAACGGGTAATACACCCGGATAACCCGCGCAAATAATACAAAGATGGCTGTTTGGATCCTTGGGCACATGGTTTGGTGTTGCACAAAAGATTTTACTTTCAGTCATCAGTTGTACATGAACTTCTATACCTATGGTTGCCTCATAGTCAGGATACCTATCTAAAACAGAAGTGGTGCTAGACACGTAGTTCCTTTCATTAAAATAGCTTTTTTATTTTTAATATGTTTTTTGTAACAACACGTGAAGTCATTGGTTTTTTATGATTTTCTGGTTGCTACTCTATCACGTTTTTTCAATTTTGTATTCATGAAGAATAGGGGAGTCATTACTTTCCAGAGTAATCTTGGTGCCATACGCTTTTTCTAGGTCCAAGATAGCGTTATATTCGATTGAGCTTATGTAATCAAAGATACGCTGGTTCACTTGAAGGGTAACATTCTTTTGTTTTTTTAGCGTAGCAAGGGAATTTTTAAGTGCTCGTAATATCATGTAGCATTCGGTTTGCACTGATTTTACAAAGCCAGATCCGCAACAGGTAGGGCAAGTATCGGTAAGTTGTTGTACCAACGTTTTTCCTGACCTTTTTCTGGTCATTTGCACCAAACCAAATTCCGAAATTTTAAGCACTACCGATTGGAACTTGTCATTTTCACGCAATATTTTTTCAAAAAATCTAAAAACTTTTTGTCTGTTTGAAGCAGTTGCCATATCGATAAAGTCGATAACAATAAGGCCACCTATATTGCGCAGTCTGAGTTGGCGTACCGTTTCTTCAGCGGCTTCCATATTTGTTTTAAATATGGTCTCTTCAAGCGAGCCTTTTCCAATGAATTTACCGGTATTAACATCAACTACCGTCATAGCTTCTGTTGTTTCGATAATCAGAGATCCGCCTGATTTCAGTAAAACCTTCTTTTCAAGCGTAAGCGCTATCTGCTTTTCGATATGGTAATGATCAAAAATACTTGAATCGCCGGTATATAATTGCACTTTATGGCAATATTCACTCGCCGTTGATTTAATAAAATTGTAGATATTATTTTGGGTCTGCTTGTTGTCAGTTATAATCGCTTCGACGTCATCATCTAAGTGATCACGGACAATTTGCAGTGGGAGCGGAATATCTTCATACAGCTTTTCTGTAGGTTTCGCGTTTTCAAACTTCTTTTCAATAGATCGCCAGGTAGCGATCAAATAATCTAAATCAGCACCAATTTCTTGCGCAGTACGACCTTCTGCCGTGGTTCTGATGATGCCACCCATGCCTTCAGGTAAATGATTTTTTACGATCTCTTTAAGTCTGATACGTTCTTCTTTTTCGGCTATCTTTTTTGAGACACCAAGCCGTGATATGTTGGGCATGAGCACCACAAATCGTCCCGGTAGCGCAAAGCAGGTGGTGAGCTTTGCTCCCTTTTCATATACCGGTTCTTTGCTGACCTGTACCAGAATTTGTTCGCCCTCGCGTAAAATTTTGCTGATGTCCAGCTGATGGTGAACCTTGCGTTCAATTTGTACATCATCTTCATCAAGCTGCATGTGCTTGCTGATTTCAGAGATAGCAAGTTCGCGATCGATTTCTGAAATATGCAGAAAGCCAGCCCGCTCTTGACCAATGTCAACAAATGCTGTTTGAATGCCGGGTAATATTTTGATCACCTCTGCTTTAAAGAAGGCGCGTTCGAGTGTGGTTTGTGCGTGTGCAGAAAAGTATAAGTTCTGCAGGACGTCATTTCGTGTTATGGCGATGCGTGTTTGCCATGGATTATCGTTTATTAAAATTTTTTTCATAGTCTTTTCGTATAATAATTTATCTGCGCCAGTTGAAGTGGTATCATGCCTTTACTCTCATTTTATTTTATTATACCGTATATATGCAATAAACGGTAGCAAAGAACCTAAAAATATGTTAAAGTTTCCCCCATCTACAGTATACACCCCCATAAACATTCCAAAAAAAAGGGAAAAAACATGACTAAATTAATTCTTTTACTATGCCTTACCATTATCGCTCTCCCAGGTTGTGGTCAGAAGAAAAAGCAGGTAAAACCGGTTAAAAACACGCCTAAAAACGAAATGGCTTCCATCGATATTCCACTAGCAGATGATGATATCCGCAATTTCTTTAATGATGATCTTGATGAGTTTGCCTTGCTTGAAGATGAGTTGTCCTCCGATCTGTCCGCTGTAGCTTCAGCAAACGATAGTGACGAAACTGATGAATTCGCGTGGATTAATGAACCTGAACAAAAAAATAGCAAAGTTGTTTATTTTGATTTTGACCGTTATGCAATACGTGAAGATCAAAAAACAGCAGTTGCTCAAGATATTGCCTTTGTAAAAGAAGAGCTTAAAAAAGCTGAAGAAGGCGATTATGCTCCAGTAGTAGTTATTAATGGTCATGCTGACCATGCCGCTGGATCAGCAGCGTATAACCTAGCGCTTTCAGAAAAACGTGCAAAAGCAGTTGCAAATCAGTTTGCTGCAGAAGGTATCCACGTTAAAACAGTGGGCCGTGGTGCAGAGGTTCCTGCGGTTATTAACGGTAAAAAAGTGACCGGTAATCGTGATGATCAAGCACTTAACCGTCGCGCTGAAGTTAATGTGATTTACAGCTAGGTTAAAGTAAGACTTAACGTTTGAATAATAAAAACCCGTTTGTACTGCTTGGTACGAGCGGGTTTTTTGCTTGTTTATTTTTTTATCCCAGGATATCACTCAGCAATTGTCGCAATGTGCTTTCTAAGTTCTTCTTTTCAAAATCCATCAAAGCCATCTTCATCTGGGCATACTTGTGCGTATCTTTTAAAAATTTTTCCACTAAAGGCACGATATCGGCATACGACTTGATAGATTCGCCAAAGCCATGTCTTTTTACAAATTCATGATTAAACAGTTCCCATTTTAACACAGCGCTTGTAGCATCAAGCAGTAGTGGGAGATTGCTATATATCGTTTCACACACACTGACAGATCCTGATTTGGTAATGCACAGATCAGCAACTGCCATTAAATCTGCTATCTGATCAGTTACATTAAACAACGTTGCGGTTAAAAAGTTACTCTTGGCTATCAATTTTTCTATTTTTGGTCGCAATTGACTGTTGCGTCCTAGGACGAGTATCAGATGTAAGGGGAATGAAATAGTGTCTAACGCTTCAACAAAGTTACACATGACATTGGATCCTGCTGCTCCCATTAAAATAAATAGAACCGGTTTATCTTCTGGTATACCATGTTGTTTTTTTATAGCATTTGTATCTTTCGCCTCAAAAAAACTTTTACGTACCGGAAAGCCACCTATCAAGAGTTGTGTTTTTGGTACTTGTGAAGTTGCTATAATCTCTTGTATTGCCGGATCATTGAATGAACTAACTATCCAAAAATCTTTGTGTGTGTAGGTGTCTACATTAAAAACAAAGTTGGTGCCATCAAGATCGGTTGGTATCAGAATGAATGGGATAGCAAGTTCTTGTGCGACTCTTAAAATTTCATCATTGACGTAGGGTATTATTGAAATGATAATGTCTGGTTTTTGTTGAGTAAGGTAGTTTCTAATAAGCGAGCGTACAGAATTTTTGGATGCGGAAAAAAGACAGATACCAAAGCGAGAAAGCAGATTGAGTGTACGAAAGTATTTTTTAAGAATAAGTTTGTTGTATAACCATTCTCCATTAAGTTTTCCAAAAGTTACTCGATGAAGGGGATCAGTGGGATGGAGCACTTCTGAAAATATATACGTGTGCACAAGTTCGTAATCATCCTTCAAATAGCCATCGAGAGCTCTTGAAGCTGATTCGTGTCCTCCGCCACCGGAACTGGTAAAAATTATTATTTTTTTCTTCATATCAATTTACTCGCCTATTTTAATTTTTAATATTCCATTTATTGGTCCTGTTTTTTCATAGCATTTCTAATTAATGCATCTATTTGGTCATATTCATGAGAGGCACCATGCATATCATTAAATAACTGCAATGCCGTTACGCCAGCAAGCCTTGTAGCATATGGATTAGCGCCATACTCAAGCAATAACTGGATCATTGCGACCTTTGGCATTTTTTGACTAGCCATAACAGCAACTAAGGTTGGAAATCCATTGACATCTGCTCCCTGTTCAAGTAGTTGCTTGACTCCCGCTATATCTTGCGCTTTCAGTTTGTTGCGTAATTGGGTGCATATCTCAACGTAGTTTTTTGCTACCGGTGTGTGGAATCGACTTGCAATATCACAGGGCTGCATATTAAATTTTTTCGCCATCATATGCGCTAGAATTTTAAATCCTTCTGGATTACCATGCATATCATTGAGGATTGTATGGAAATTAGTATCGAATAGGCTCAGTTTATGAATAGCTTTGATCATCGCGTCTGGGTCGTCATAGGTATAAACCTGATTAACGATAACCTCTATGACCTCTGGCGGTAATGTAGGTGCAGGTTCAGGTTGTTCCATGCCGTTAAGCGCATGTGCGCAGAGTATTATGAGTAATAATGCTATTTTTTTCATAATTTTTCCTTTGTTGTCTTTATTTTATTTTCTTATCTAGTTTCAGTATTACAAATAGAAAACTAAAAAATCAAGAAAAATGTTAAAAAAGTCTTTATTTCAGCCTGCTCGCCGAAGCTTTTCTACCCTGTTGAAATTACGAAAAACAGGTTAGCGAAGGAGGGGGGGAAAGCAGGGTGAAAAAAGGGGTAATTATTTAATTGCTGGGTTGTCACGCCCCTGTCGGGGCTTGCAATGACGATCAATATTTACGCTGCCACTAATCGCTCAATAAGTGGCTTAATCTCTAAGCCAAGCTGTTTTTTTGGTAAAGATTGTAGTTTTTTCCGCATTCCTGCAACAATTTGCGGGTTATTAAGAAGTTGGGTTATTAAAGCTGGTACCGCACTGTAACGCTTAACGATATAGCCAAGGTTATTATCTTCCGTATACCTATGATTAAAACGCTCCCAGCGTAAAACACCGGTTGTCCCATCAAGTAACATGGGAAGATTGCTATACAATGCTTCACAGAAACTGACAGATCCAGATTTGATAATACCAAAATCAGATACTGCCATCAATTCTGCCATGTCTTGCGTAAAGCCTAAGATGGTCAGACTCATGGTTTCTGGTAAGGGGAGTTCTTCAATCTTGGGGCGTAGTAGTTCATTGCGACCAAGTGCAACAATCACATGCAATGGTAAATCGACCAATGTGAGCTGTTTTACATAGCGATAGCTCGCATATGAGCCTGCAGCACCCATCAGCACTAAGATTGTGGGTTTGTCTGCGGGTATATTATATTTCTTTTTGATATTCGCTATATCTTTTAGAGAGAAAAAATCTTCACGTAAGGGAAATCCACATACCGAGGTTTGTTCACGTGGAATATGCGCTTTTTCTACTTGCTGCTTAATATCGTCATGTTCAAATGCAAGTGCGAGATGAAATTTTTCATAATCAGGATCATTTACATTGTGAATAAAGGTGCGCATATCAAGGTCGGTCGGCATGAGCAGAAATGGAATTTTTTTTGCTTTGGTCGCTTCAAGCAGCGCTTTATTGATAAAGGGAATAACAGAAATAACCAGATCAGGTGAAACTTTTTCAAGGTATTCGATAAACGCATGTGTGACCATATCATGGTATGTTTTATAATACCATACGCCACCTTTGGCCATTAAGTTCATTATGTTATAATATTTTCTCATGATGAGGTAATTATAGGTATCTTCTCCATCTCCATACCCAAATAAAACTGCTTTCATTGGATCATGTTCTACAAGTGGAAAATAGGGAATAACCGTGTATTCATCTTCTAAGTATGACTGCAATGCACGGGTTGCCGCCATGTGCCCTCCGCCCCCGGTGCTGGTAAACACGACAATCTTTTTTTTGTTTCCGGCATTTTTACCACGGATATAGATTCTTTTGTCGCTATGGAGCAGCAATGCACATACCAGAAAGGTAGGTAGCATAATCCAATAAAAAAATTTCTCTTTGATCATTTTTAATCTTCATTTCGAAAGGTGAGGTTTTTAACGGTATCTCCACTATAATACTAACTGTATGTCATGAGGGCTGGGTTGTCAAGAGGCCTGCCCGTCGACCTGTCCGCCGAAGCTTTAGCGAAGGAGGAAGCCTTGCTGTGCCCGTCATAGCTTTAAGCGAAAACTCAGGCGAAGTCTGGGGGCAGCTGTTTATTTACCGACGCAAAATTCGCGAAAAACCGCATCCATACCAGCTTCACTGATCGATTTGCCGGTTAATTCTGTGCTATGGACAAGGACATCTTGCAGATGATGGGAAACAAGCTCATACGATATTGTTGGGCTGGTCAGAAGGGTCTGAACACTGTGTAATTGCTGTTCTAGTGTGAGCAATAGATTAAATTGTCGTCGATTGAGCAAAAATGGTGATTCGATAGCCTGAAACAGTTCTGCCACTTTTAATTGAATCTGTTCTTCTATCAAGGCAATGCTTTCACGCATGGTATTTGAGCATGCGAGTATGTTTGTGTCTTGCACAATAGAGGCGCATTCAGAAGGGATTGGTATTTGCGGTAAGTCGCATTTGTTGCGAACGGAGATTATTTTATTGGTGTATTTTGCGTACAGTTCTACGTACACGGCGCATTCTTCAGCGGTCATGGCACGGGCACCATCAAACACGAGTAAAATGATGTCAGCATCATGCGCGGTATCAAATGAACGCTTTATACCTTCTTGTTCAATATAATCAGCGCTTTGGCGTAATCCGGCCGTATCGATGAGTGTCCAATAGTTTCCATAGCGGTACAATCCTGCTTCAATAACGTCACGCGTGGTTCCTGCAATGTTGGTAACGATTGCACGATTTTTACCCAAGAGGGCATTGAACAATGAAGATTTACCTGCGTTCACGGCACCGATGAGTGCGATGCGAACCCCCTGCCGAATTTGTTTTTGTTGATCGAAGTTAATTTTTAGCATGGTGATAGTTGCAAGTATAGTTTCGACCATGGTTAAAATTTGTTTGCCAAATTCTAAATCTTCTTCATCGATAAATTCAAAACTTGCTTCTGATAATGCAAGCGCTTTAATCAGATTAGTTTCTATCGATTTAATGGCATTGGAAAAACTGCCTTCAAGCTGAGCAAGTGATTTTTTAAGCGCAGATTGTGTATTGGCATGAATTAATTCATTAATTGCTTCGGCTTGAATCAGATCAATTTTATTATTGAGCACTGCGCGCTTGGTGAATTCACCGCTTTGCGCAAGACGTGCGCCATGGTTGAGTGCTGCTTGGATTATGGCTTCAATGATGAATGGATTATTATGACAGGTTATTTCAACTGTATCTTGCCCAGTAAATGTTTTTGGTCCGCGCATTAATAAGAACAATACTTGATCAATGTGATTGCCTGCAGCATCGATCACCCACCCATAATGAATGGTATGCGTTGGCAGGTCGATTAATTGTTTATTTGAAGCGAGCTTGCTGAGTGCAGTGGCAATGGTAAGCGCGTTTTCACCTGAAATGCGCAGAAGTGCAATCGCACCACTTCCGGTTGGTGTGCATTGTGCAATAATAGTTTGATCGTCGTGACTTGTAATCACAGAATCCCTCATTTACGATATTTGATGCGAACGGCTTAAAAAGTTAACTGCTTAACACAACCTTAAGCCCACGAAATTCTTTTTTAAATTTATTGCGCAAAGAGGCCATAATTAAATAGGCAAAGCTGCGGAAAACTGTTTTTTCTTTCATATTGTTTTCAAATAATTTTGCATCAAAACTGAAGTGAATATAATACTTTGATAGTTTAGTTGAAAAAGTAATATGTCCCATCTTCATCAAAGAAAGTGATGAGCGCATCCATTCTTCTGCCGCTTTCACCATATCCGGCGTCCAGATACTTTCTCCATTTTCTACCCTGTCTGCCGTTCTGTCTGTCGACCGTACTTTTGCAGAGGTCGGAGCTAAGTCGGAAGTTGGAGCAGAGGAGTATGATGATTTAGCTTGCGCTGGTGTTGCTTCTTTTCTTCCAGGAGCAGGCTTTGTGCTTTTTTGTGACGGAGCTACTTTTTTTGGGGCAGCTGGTCTTTCTTGCTGAATAATTTTTGGTTGAGGTTCTGCTTTTTGCTTGGATGTTGCAGGTTGGGTTACTTTTGCGGATGCTGTCTTTGCCAAAGACTTTTCATCAAAGAACAGACCTATTTTAGCTGATTTGACGGTCATTCCAAAAAAATTTCTTTGTGGCTCTTCAAATACCTTGACTGAAAAATCTTGTGGTTGCCCCGCACGATTCCAGGCGTTTTCAATTGCTTTAAAGATAGATGAAGCTTCTTCCATGATCGATTTCATATTTACCTATGCATCCTTTGAGTGCTGTATTTACCCTTAAAAATAGTTATTTGTGGGTGTAGCAAGAATCTGTTTTTTTATACGAGAGGTGTTTTATTATTTTGGAGCGGGAAACGGGACTCGAACCCGCGACCTTTGCCTTGGCAAGGCAACGCTCTACCAATTGAGCTATTCCCGCGTTACTTAAAGACGTTTTTTTACCTTATGTAAACATGGAATAATGTACCATGAGATTAGCCTTTGTCAATAGAAATCAGTGGTTAATATCTATTGTTCTTCTTGCCTAAATCATGATTTTGCGATTAACTGTAGAAATAAGCGCGTACGCAATCTGCTGTAGGCGCGCATCCTAACGATCATGAAACAAAGACAAGGGCCCCTACATGATTAGCCATATCACCGGAACCATTACGCATAATACCGACAAACAAGTATCGATTGATACGGGCGTTTTTGGGTTTTGCATACAGGTACCTAATGGCCTTCACTACCCACCGAATAAAGTTGCTACATTATTGGTTCATATGCATTGGAATCAAGATCAAGGCCCATCTTTGTATGGCTTTTCTAACCAGCTTGAAAAAACGGTATTCTTATTGCTCATCAGCTGCTCTGGTATAGGACCCAAAATAGGGCTTGCAGTCCTTGCAGATTTAGGCCCGGAACGGTTCTTGGAAACGGTGCAAACGGTGAATCATACTGCACTCAGCAAAGTAAGCGGTATTGGCACAAAGAAAGCTGAACAGATAATTGTACAGCTCAAAGGTAAGGTTGCCGATGTTATTAAATCTGGGGTTAATCTTGGCAGTGCACACCATTTAACCGAATGGCAAACGGTGGTGCAGGCACTCGAATCGCTCAATTACTCGCGCACGGAAATTACCCATGCTATGAGTTATGTGCAGCAACAAGCAGCTGACGATACTCGACAGAGATCCTTTGATCAGCTTCTGCGGCAGGCATTGTCTTATTTAAGCAAGCAAGCATAGCACCATTAAACCAAACAAATTTTGCAATGTAATTACCGTAAGCGCTTTGTGCTTATGATTAATAAAATTTATATGTTATAAAGAAATTTATATGAAAGGGATTCCCAACATGACATGGCTTATGTTCTTTAATTGGCTTAATAATGAAATTTTTGCATTTCCGACTACCCTATTATTTTTTGGTATTGCATTGATCTTGACTATCAAAACCCGCTTTTTACAATTCCGTGGTTTTCCACATTTTATTCAGCTTATATCTGCTGGTGTACGTGGTAAGGGTAAGTTCGATCAGACAGGCAGAAAGCGTACCATAAATCCTTTTCATGCATTGTTTGCGTCTATGTCTACCAGCATAGGCATGGGTAGTGTTGTGGGACCTTCTCTTGCGATTATGACGGGTGGTCCCGGTGCACTCTTTTGGTTGGTGGTTTATATTTTTTTTGGTTCAGTTACCAAGTTTACTGAAGTCGCCTTTGCATTGGATACACGGATACAAATGCCGGATGGCCGCGTGATCGGTGGGCCAATGCAGTATCTTAAATCGGTGAGCAACGTGCTGGCAAAGTGGTATAGTGTTATTATGGTTTTCCTTTTTGCTGGTTGGTCCAGTTTACAATCAAATACGCTTGCAACTATTTACGCACAAGAAGGTGTTTCAGAATGGGTGATAGGATTAAGTCTTGCGATATTGATTTGGTATACCCTGCAAGGTGGCGCTAAACGGGTTGGGTTGTTGGCAAGCAAATTGGTCCCATTCATGTTCTTTTTATACATCATATTTAGTTTGTTAATTTTATTGAAAGATCCTGCTGCATTGTGGGCTGCAATACGTTTGGTTGGGAAAAGTATCATAACCCCATCAGCAGCAATTGGTGGTTTTGTTGGTACTACAATTTTTCATGCGATGCGCTCTGGCATGTATCAAGGGGTATTTATTACTGAATCAGGGCTTGGCACATCATCTATTGCTCATGCGGTTGCAGATACCAAATCGCCGACTGATCAAGGTATTTTGGCAATGTATTCAGGTATAGCAGATATTATTTTATCAGTCGTTTCTGGCATGTTGACGTTGGTTACCGGTGTTTGGAGTTATGGTGCATTCAGAAGCACTTTGGTGTATGAAGCATTTAAATTATACGCTCCTGCGGTTGGGCAACTTGCGTTATTGGTGAGCATTTCATTGTTCGTATTAACTACCGTCATTGGCAATAGTTTTAATGGCACGCAAAGTTTTGCATCGTTAACAAAAGATCGTTGGATACTGTTGTATCGTCTGTTCGTGTGCATTGTTATTTTCTTTGGTGCACTTTTGCCGGTGCCACTTGTGTGGGCGGTGATGAATACATTGCTTGCGTTGGTTGCAATACCAAACTTAATTGGAATTTTGATTTTAGCGTTCAAGAAACCTGATGTCATCGAGTGTTAGGTGTGCTAAGACATATTTGTAAATAGCAGTGCATTGGTATACACTTTCTTTGAATCATCACATAATTTTAACAGGAGATACTCTATGCAAAATCGTGTAATCTATTCTTTGGTATTTTTATTGTGTGCTACTGCTTTGCGTGGTATGGAACCAATCGATCCAGATGCTAAAGACATTACTAATCCTGTCTTACTTGTTGTCCAAGAATAACAAAGATTGCTACACAATCCATTATTACCTGAATTTATTGCTCCAAAAACACATACCCTACCGGTCGATATCCTGAATATTGTCATGACTTAGGTCAAAATGAATCTCTTACTGCTATAAAAGAGTCACTATCAACATTAAATTTAACGCTAGAACTGGATTTGAATAAGCAATGTATACTGTACGCTTGCGGTGAAGGAGCGCTTACAACACTCAATTATATTGAACAAGAGCATACAGAACAAGTTAAAATGCTCATTTTAGATAATGCTTTTGCATCAGGAAATAGCGCTATTTTTTATGATGCACAGAAAAAGTTCCCTTGGGTTTCTTTATTACCGCTGAGTTACTATTGGTTGCCATATCTTGCAAAATTTAAAATGCTTTTGTATTCACCAGCAGGAAAACAACCTATTTTGAATATCCAAAAAATATCTAAAGATTTACCTATCATGATTGTACACGCCGCAGACGAATTATCTTTTGATCACGCCAAAGCATTATATGCAGGACTAAGATTGCATGGCAATACCAATACGTATTTGTTTCCTGTAAATAGACTTTATGGTTTTATGGATAAAGAGTCCTATAACTTGACGAATACAAAACAAGATGAAGTTCTTGCCATCCGTAAAATTATGCAAAATCGTACATTATTACCTGATGATGCTTGCAATGTGGGTCAAGAGAATAATTTGGAAAAAAAATATCAACCAGAACCAGATATCAATGCTTATAACCAATTAGTTGCTCAAGAAAATGTTTTCCCTTATCTTGATCAATGCTTAAAGGTAACAGTATTCGGACTTGTATTGGGCATATGTATGTATACTGTTCATTAAACTTGAATTTAAGCCCAATAGCTAGCATTCCCAAGATGCATGGTGTAAAATATACCACAGAATGGTTGATTTTACACCACAGAAAGGATTGATGTGTTTAAAAGAAATATCAGGTCAAAATTAGAAAAAGGCTTGCAAAGAAGTCCTGTCATTTTACTTACCGGTGCGCGTCAGACTGGTAAGACTACTCTGATGAAGCAAATTGGCAAAGAACAGGAATATCATTATGTTACCTTTGATGATATTCGCTTTTTATCTGCTGCGCAAACTGATCCGATAGGATTTATTGAAGGTCTTAAAAAACCGGTTATTCTTGATGAAGTACAACGAGTTCCTGAAATTTTTTTAACGATTAAACACGACGTCGATGAAAATCGTCATCCGGGTAGATATGCACTAACCGGATCAGCAAATCCAATGCTTATCCCGCGGTTGGGTGATTCGCTTGCAGGGAGAATGGAAATTTTTAACTTGTTTCCGCTTTCTCAAGGTGAACTTCTTGGTAGACATGAATTGTTTATCGATACAATTTTTAATCAACAAATACCAAATGTATCAGAAAAATTGGTTAAATCTGATCTATATACAAAAATGAATATAGGTGGTTATCCGATGGTGCAAGATATTGATGCAATCGCGCGTGAATCTTGGTTTAATTCATATATCACTACATTATTACAAAGAGATGTAAAAGATATTGCCAATATTGTTGGTTTGTCTGAATTGCCGATGCTTTTGAAATTACTTGCGACTCGCGCAGGTAATCTGCTTAACGTTGCTGAATTGTCACGCACAAGTGGTATAAGTATGACAACGTTACATCGATATCTTACTATTCTGCAAGCATTGTTTTTGCTAGACTTTCAATTGCCATGGAGTTCAAATCTAGGGAAACGACTAGTCAAAGCGCCGAAAATTAATTTGGTTGACGGCGGTATCCTTTCTTTTCTACTTGGTATTGACATAACATCTGAACGTCTTGATGGCAGAATCCTAGGTCCTATAGTAGAAAATTTTGTGGTGAGTGAATTACATAAACAAATTACCTGGAGTCAAACACGCGTAAAACTTTTTCATAGCAGAACGGTAACGGGTATTGAAGTAGATGTTCTTCTTGAAGACGCTGCTGGTCGTATCGTCTGTATTGAGATTAAGAATAGTAGTACTGTGACAGCGCAAGATTTTAAAGGTCTTAAATACATGGAAGAATTGGTAGGAAACAAATTTGTGCAGGGAATTGTGCTGTACATGGGAGAACAACATGTCCCATTTGGTTCACGTATGCATGCATTACCTATGAATGTGCTATGGGGAGCATAAAAACAGTACGGTTTGAAGTGGTCTTCTGATTTTAGCGTTCAAGAAATAAGTTCTTGCTGTTTAACTAGGATGCATTTTGACATCCTAGCGCATCCTAGTTAACATCCTAGTGTTGATAACCTGCTATAGGAGCGTTATGTCAGATGTAGGTTATATTTGGATCTACGTTTGTACTCATAAAAAACGTATTTATCACCCAAGGAAGCAGCATAGCTATCAATACAAAGGTTATAAAAAATAAAATCCAAAATGGCACAACAATACAACGCAAACGTTTTTTCACTTCTGGAAGATTGGTTGCCAAATTTCTCTTTTTTATAAAATCGACTTGTATATATACCTCACATAAACCTATTAATATTGATATTATTATGGCAAAACAAACCTGAATCCACATTTGTCTTCCTATAGATGCACCAAATAATTCCTGAAATATAAAAGCTGAAAACCACAATGGCATTAAACTAAGTATGGCATATGCATTCATCTGAAAAAGAGCTTTTTTAATCTGTTCACCAATTAGATAACGTCGTAAAACGATGAACTCTACTAATATTGTAGGTATCCTCAGCAATACATTGCAAAGTAAAGGTATTGAAAACAAAGGAAATATTATTGCTACTCCACTCACTATAAGCAAGCCCATTATAATGGCTAAAAAATCAAACACGAATTTTAAGAATTTTGGCATGATGATGTCCTGTTTTAAATTACTCACATTACTTTATGTACGTATTAATATATGATTTCAGTCCCACAACTATAAGATCTATCTTATGTACGAGGAAGTAAAATCCAAAACATAACATAAAATGCTAACCCTACTACCCATAAGATATATACAGGAACAATAATAGCGCTTAGAGTTGTTATTAGTTTTTTTGGATTAGTTGTCAGATGTTTTTCCGTAAAATAGTCAGCCTTTATATATACTTCTGCTACTGCGACCAAACCCATAATTAATACAATAATTCCCAAAGTAATATATTGCCATTGCCATTGGGCAGATGATGTCCAATGATTTACTTGGAGAATAGCATGCAATCGTCTTAAACCATAAAGTGTACAAAGAATTGAACTTAGAAATAGACTAAAGATTACATAAATATTTATCTTAAAAAGTTCTTTAATCACATTGTTTCCATTAAGATACGGACGAACTAAAAGAAACTCTCCTAACATGATTGGTACACGATGCGCAGCAATAAGAATCGTTGCTATTAACCATAACACAATTCCTCTTGCATGAACTCCCATTATCAAATCAAAAGAGGTTGTAAGTAAAATGAAAAGATAACCTAAAGCAGTTATTACAGCGAAACAGTTTAAAATAAATTTTAAGAATTTTGGCATGATGGTGTCCTGTTTTTAAAAGTAACTCATTTGATATAGAGCATAGTAAGAACAGGATTTAAAATTCAACAAACGCTTTTAATCGGCTGCAGCCAGTTTTTTAAGCAAAAGAGTTTCTTGCGCATGCATAACTTCATAGTCTTTATCTTCAATGTGATCATAGCCAAGTAGATGACAAATGCCATGCACTAACAACACACGCATACGTTCATCAAATGATTGTTCCCACCGTGGTAAATCATCCATGACGTACTGTGGTGCAATAATAAGATCGCCCAGATTTTTATCTTCTTCTGTTTCTGGTTCAATGCGTTCACCGGCTTTAAGAAATGGGTGATAGGAAAAAGAAAGAATGTCAGTTGGCTTATCTTGAGCGCGATACACTCGATTATAATTGTGCATGGCTTTATTGGTGAGCAACAGAATGCCTAGGTCAAAATCATGATAACCCAAAGTATCGAGTATCAGAGCAGCATCTTTTTTGAGCTGCTCTGTGTTGATTTTAATTTTACGTTGCGTGTTTCTTAGAACTATCAATGGTCTACCGTTTCCATCACACATTTGCATACCACATACCATCAACTTCACCAAGATACGCTTCTGACAACGCATCAGTTGTATACTTAATTTCTTCTGCTTGCGTAACACCTTTAATTAATTGTTCATGAGCTTGCAACTGATTAATCATCTGCTGATCAGTCACATGTATTGTTAATACTTTAAGTGGTACTTTGAGTGAAAGTTGTTGCGATGTTTTGAGTTTACGTACCTGACTACTGATCGCAATCACCTGCGTCATAATCTGAGCACTTTCTGCAAAAACATATGCACGTTGCACTTGATTAAATTTAGTCTGATGAATAGATGCCACTTTTTCATGTTTATGGTACAAATCTTGGTAAATAGTTTCAGTGATGTATGGCAAATATGGTGCATAGAGCTGCAGAATGCGTAATCCAACTTGATACAGTGTCCATTTGGTTGCATCAACCGTAGCTGCATCATATTGGTCAGGATTAAACAATTGATTTTTAACGAGCTCTATATAATTATCACAAAAGTCATTCCAGAAAAACTGTTCTACCTGAGGTAATGCTAAGCCAAATTCATTTTTATCAAAATAATTGATATAACTTGCAAAACAGGTACTGATGCTATGCAATAACCATTCATTCACTGCACCGATATTCTTACGCTCTTGCTCTGGACGTTCAAGTGTTTGAATATGAGGCTCTGCAAAGCGAAATGCATTCCAAATTTTAGTGATAAGTTTTTGACCAATTTTTAATTGATTTTCAGAAAATGCGACATCTTGACCCAAGCTTCCTGATGCGGTCCAATAGCGGATACCATCAGCGGAATAGGTTTTTAACAAATTGTCTGGTGTCATTGATGCATTTTCTTTTGATTTGGATAACTTTTCTTTTGCATCACTCAGTACATGACCAGAAATGACAATGTCTTTCCATGGAATGGTACCATGGTGCATCCATGATTTTACAATGGTATAAAATGCCCAGGTACGTATGATGTCATGCGCTTGTGGTCGCATGCTCATTGGTATGAATGATGAGACATCGCTTGTATCACCAAATGGGAACGTTGTAGTGTCGGGCTTGAATAGTTGGTAACAAATATATGGCGAAATGGAAGAGGTGTTCCAGGTGTCCATTACGTCAGTATCAGGTTGAATATTTTTGCTTGCACATTTGGTACAAGTAGCTGGGGCTGCATGCTCTTGCGGGTCAACCGGCAACATAGAAAGATCAGCTAAAATAATTTCATTGCAATCAAGACAATGCCACACCGGAAACGGTATACCAAAGAAACGCTGGCGGGAAATTCCCCAATCCCAACCAAGATTTTCAACCCAGTTGGTATAGCGCGATTTCATGAATGCAGGGTACCATTCAATCTTGTCAGCAAAATCCAAAAATGCTTGTTTATGATCAAGTATGTTTATGAACCATTGTTTTAATACGACATATTCGATCTCTTTTTTGCAACGCTCATGCACATTCACTGAGTGTACTATTTCACGTTGTGCAACAAGTAATCCGTGTGCTTTTAATTCTTCAATAGCTTTTACTCGTGCATCGGCCACTTTAAGACCTGCCAAAATTCCCGTGTTTTCGGTCATTTTGCCATCAAAGCCAATCGACTGTTTGTAAGGGAACTTAAATTTTTTATACCATTCAATATCGGTTTTATCACCAAATGTACACACCATCACAAGCCCAGTACCCTTTTCTATGCTCACCTGTTCATCAGCAAAAATAGGTACGGTAAAATTAAATAATGGCACGGTTGCGTGAGTGCCTTTGAGGTGTTGGTAGCGTTTGTCTTCAGGGTTATAGAGCAATGCAACGCATGATGGCAGTAGTTCAGGACGGGTGGTACCAATGAGCAGATCATTGCCATGCATATCTTTGAATACGATAGTATTAAAAAATGAAGGTAGTTCTTTGTCATCTAATTCAGCTTGTGCAACTGACGTGCGGCAGGTGGTGCAATATAATGCTGGTTCATCTTTGCGGTACACAAAGCCTTTTTTATATAAATCGATAAATGATGCTTGTGATAATGCGCGTACATCGTCTGAAATGGTTGAATACCAGTGGCGCCAATCGGCAGACAAACCCATCTGTTGCCACAATTCTTGGAATGCTTTTTCTGCTATTGCAGTTTCTTCAAGGCAGATTGCAATGAATGCGGCACGCCCTACTTGGTGTGCTTTAATTTTGCGTTTATTTTCGACGTAACGTTCGGTTGGCAGCCCATTATCATCAAAGCCAAAGGGATAAAAAACTGAAAATCCACCCATACGTTTGTAGCGTGCGATAAAATCAGTTTGGGTGTAAGAAAAAATATGACCGATATGCAAGGTGCCAGATACGGTTGGTGGCGGGGTGTCAATGCTGTATAGCTGGCCAGGATTGTGTTCCATGCTATACGTTTGCTCTTCTTCCCACTTTTTTTGCCATGTGATTTGATTACTTGTGTGATCGTACCGTGCGTCCATGCGTTTTTATACCTATTTTAAAGAGATAATGTGCCTTAGTAATTAGTGTACTCAAGATATGGGATTGGGTCAAAATATAGGCATTTAACAGGCCAAATCTAGATTATTTTTCTGTATCAACCGTGCGATATTCGTGCCAATTAAAAATGCTGATGCCATCGGCGTGCCATCAACGCCTACAGGAACTATAGAATCATCTGCTACAGCAAGACCATGCACACCATATACGTTTCCTGAGCTATCAACAACGCCACCTTTGTTAAATGGTGCCATGCGACAATGACTTTGAAAACATTGGTTCGACATAATATGATTCCGTATAAAATTAGTTACAGCTGATAAATCGGTAAGAATTGCAGGATCTGGATATATGAGTTGGTAACTAGGATCAATTTTCTGCAAAGCTATATTAATGTTTTTAAGTGTGATCATAAAAAGTTTTTGATACGTGACTAAATCTTGTTGGTTAGATAATATTCCGGTATCGATGACTGGTGGTTGCAGAGGATCAGCACTATTAATTACAATGCTGCCGCGACTCTGTGTCGGGCTGAGACCAAAAAGTCCCACTGCTATTCCTGGGATAGGGTTCAGCGTAACAAGATGACTTACCCGCACTGAAGGGTCTCCCAATGGATCTGGAAACCATGCAATATTATTTAAGTAATTATTTGGATCGACGGCAGGAATTGGCGTATCGTCTGGATTGGTACTAAAAAATATTGGTATAAGATCTTGGTCGGTGAAATATTGTCCTACATTTGGATTGTCAAATATCACCGGAATATTGAGCGACTGGAGTAAATTTTTAGGACCAACGCCGGAATGCATTAAAAATGAACTACTAAAAAGTCCTGCGCATACGATAACTTTTTTATTTGCAAAAACTCGTTTTGTTTTACCAGATTGTACATATTCCACACCAATTGCAGTCTTACCATTCCACACTATGCGCAATGCAGTTGAGTTGAATAATACGCGCAACTTTCTTCCATCAACACCAACCCCTTCAGGAGTCATTACGCTTTTATTTAAAAAAGCGGTAGCACTACTCACACGGAAGGTGCCATCAGGTGCGCTTTGCGTGTATTGCAATTGTGCTGATGCGCCCGTTGGTGTATTGGGGTCATTATAGTCAAGCACAAAAGGAAGGCCGGTTGCTTGTATAATCGCTTGCGTAAATGTTTCTGAAACGGCTGTTGGATGTTGTGGTTGGCGTACGCTAACTGGACCATGATAACCACGTGCTTCTGGATCTGTGGTCATGCCAGAATAGGTTTCAAGTTCTTTGTATATATCCATGATGCGGTTGACTGACCAATTTTTACCAGCAATCGCTTCCCATTGAGCATAGATGGTGTTGGTGCCCCGACAGTATGCGCTTGCATTAATTTCTGATGCGCCACCTTCTGGTAAAGAAAGTACCCATAATAATTCTCGATTGTCCGCATTTGGCTGTGGTACCGTTTCTCCTGTTTTGTAATAAGGAACGTTGAATAATGCAGATATAACGGACAAGGGAGCAAATTCAGAATATTTAAAAAGCGGATATTCTGTGAGATTTTCTCCATTGTGCAATGCGATAACCGAACTTTTCATGTCATCACTCAATTGTTTGGCAACCACTGCGCCAGCGGTGCCAACACCAATCACAATATAATCTGCGCATCGTGGTGCACACTGTTTTTTTGCGACAAAGTTTCTAGCTTTTGCATCTATGCTTATTACGTTTATGCATAAAAAAAATAAGAACAGGAAAGAATGCGTTACAATTTTCATACGACTCGCTTTTTTTGATGGGTGAATGCTCAGCATTATGGATACTTTTAAGGATCTTGAAAAGCGTAGAAAAACAATCCCATAAAAATCAATCATACGGTTCTTTTTTCAACAAAATTAGGCGTTATCTTCTTGATGTAAAATTTTTGTGATTATATTTCCTGCATGCTGCCATCCAACAACGACACCCATACTTCTTTTTTGCACCCCTTCACCTGCGTAAATGATATAGCTATTTATGGGATCTGCATTGGCGAGTTCATTCCATTTTTTAAGTGATTGAAAAAAGTCAGCAACAATAGTTTGTCCCGATTTGATTTCGATCGGTGTTAGATTGCCGCCTCGATCAACAAGACAATCAACTTCTATGGTGCCATTTTTATCACGCCAAAAGTAAAGTGGGGCATTGGTGCCAAGATTAAAGCACTGCTTAAATAAATCTGCGATGATAAAACATTCAAATAAATGTCCACGAAATGGGCTTAACACCAATTCATCTGTATGTTTAATACCTAAAAGTGAGCATACGACACCGGTATCATAAAAATATAACTTTGGTGTTTTGGTGATTCTTTTATTGAAGTTGCTGTGATGAGGTTGCAAGAGGAAGATAATGTAGCTTGCTTCAAGGATAGAGATCCAATGTTGGGCTGTTCGCTGAGTGATGCCACAATTAGTTGCAATATCAGTGATGTTCAAAAGTTGTCCTACTCTGCCAGCACATAATTTCATAAATTTTTTAAAGGTGCTTAAATTTTCAACATGAGTAAGAAGGCGGACGTCTCGTTCTATATACGTCTGAATATACGAAGGATATAGTTCATCGGGGGAAAAGTTGTCAGTATATATTCTTGGATAACAGCCTTTGACAATCATTTCATTAGAATTGGGTTGCAAGCGTTGATTGTGGGCAAACTCATTAATTGATAAGGGCAATAAAGTTAAAATGCCAATTCTACCTGCCAAGGATTGTGTTATTGCTTGATTCATTAAAAAGTTTTGAGAACCGGTAAGCACAAAATATCCCGGACGCTTTTTTTCATCCACTTCTATTTGTACGTAGGAAAGGAACTGTGGAAAGTGTTGGAATTCATCAACGATAATTCCATGTTCATTTTCATATTTTTGTAAAAATCCTTTTGGATCTTGTGTGGCAAATTCCAATGTTTCAGGATTTTCGAAATTGAGATAAGTATAATTTTTGAAAATATTTTTTACCAGGGTTGTTTTACCCGATTGGCGAGGTCCAAAAAGGCCAATAACGGGAAACTTGGAAAATCGTACAATGGTTTCTTGAATATCGCGACTGAGAAACATTATTCACCTCTTTTGTGCTAATTGTGTTGTTAAGAGCAAGATTAGCATAGTTTTAACAAAAAGTGAATTGTTATACCTCATTTGAGGGGTTTTAAGTATTTTTAAAGGATGATCTGTAGGTTATTCATGTTTCTGTATCAACCGCGCAACATTTGCGCCAATTAAATATGCTGATGCCATTGGCGTACCATCAATGCACAGTGGAACAATAGAGTCATCTGCCACTGCAAGACCATGCACCCCATACACATTTCCTGAACTGTCAACAACACCACCCTGCCTGAATGGCGCCATGCGGCAATGACTCTGGAAGTGTTCACTTGATATGATATGTGCCCGTATAAAATCAGTAACCGCTACAGGATCAGTAAGAATTGTAGGGTCTGGGTAGAGGAGTTCATAGTCTGGATCGATTGCTTGTAACGCGGCATTCATATTCTTGATGGTAATCATTAAAAGATTTTGATACGTGAGCAAATCTTGTTGATTGGATAATATGCCGGTATTAATGACTGGTGATTGCAAAGGATCAGCGCTATTGATCACAATGCTGCCGCGACTTTGTGTTGTGGCTAAGGTAAGCAAACCTAAAGCTATTCCTGGTATTGGGTTAGTAGTAACCAAGCTACATATTCGCACCGATTGATCGCCCAATGGATTTGGCAGCCATGCAATATTGTTCAAGAAATTATTTGGATCAACGGCAGGGATTGGTGTATCGGCCGTATTGGTGCTAAAAATTAAGGGGACAATGTTATGATCAGCAAAGCCTTGACCTACATTTGGATTGTCAAATATCACCGGTATATTGAGCGATTGCAGTAAATTTTTAGGACCAACGCCGGAATGCATTAAAAATGAGCTACTAAAAAGTCCGGCACATACGATAACTTTTTTATTGGCAAACACCCGTTTTGTTTTACCAGACTGTACATATTCCACACCAATTGCAGTTTTACCATTCCATAATATGCGCAATGCAGTTGAGTTGAATAATACGCGCAACTTTCTTCCATCAACGCCAATTCCTTCAGGAGTCATAACGCTTTCATTTAAAAAAGCGGTAGCACTACTCACGCGGAAAGTACCATTAGGTGCGCTTTGCGTGTATTGCAATTGTGTTGATGCACCTGTTGGTGTATTGGGGTCATTATAATCAAGCACAAAAGGAAGGCCGGTTGCTTGCATAATTGCTTGCGTAAATGTTTCTGAAACAGCTGTTGGATGTTGTGGTTGGCGTACTGAAATTGGACCATGATAACCACGTGCTTCTGGATCTGCGGTCATGCCAGAATAGGTTTCAAGCCTTTTGTATATCTCCATGATGCGGTTGACTGACCAATTTTTACCTGCAATAGCTTCCCATTGCGCATAGATGGTATTGGTGCCTCGGCAATAAGCACCAGCATTAATTTCTGATGCGCCACCTTCTGGCAAAGAAAGTACCCATAATAACTCTCGATTGTCCGCATTTGGTTGTGGTACCGTTTTTCCTGTTTTGTAATAAGGGGCATCGAAGAGCGCAGATGCAACAACAAGAGGAGCAAATTGAGAATATTTTAGCAATGGATCTTGTGTAAGATTTTCTCCATTGTGCAATGCGATAACCGAACTTTTCATGTCATCACTCAACTGTTTGGCAACCACTGCACCAGCGGTGCCAACACCAATGACAATATAATCTGCGCATCGTGGTGCACACTGTTTCTTTGCGACAAAGTTTCTAGATTTTGCATCTATGCTTATTACGTTTAGGCATAAAAAAAATAAGAGAAGGGAAGCATTAATTAAAATTTTCATACGACTCGCTTTTTTTTGACGGTGGGTAAGTGTTTAGCATTATGGATATTTTTTAAGGGTCTTGAAAAGCATAAAAAAACAATCCCATAAAAATCAACCATACGGTTCTTTTTTCAATTGAGTCAGCATTAAAGAATTATGGGTGTAAACAAAAGTGTTAGTTAACGTGAGTTCTATCTAAACAATTATGGATTTAGAATTCAAAAAACAAGGTGTTTTGTTCTAAGTTGTTAGATCTTTCTGTTGGATCTTTTCAAGCATTTGGCTCAATTTTCTATTTGTTTCATACTATTTTATGTTTGTCGGCGGTTTCTCAGCGGCTTCTCGGCTGTTTGTCGGCGGTTTCTCGGCGGTCTCTATATTCCAAGCGTTTTTTAACTACGTTATTAACGTAATCCACCAGTTGAATAATTTTGCTTGAGATAAGAAAATAATAATCGACGGGCATAGTCGTTGCGAGTTTACGAAGCAATCCAGGTTGAATAATTTGTATGCTTTATATATTAAATCTGGGATGACAATGGGTATATGATTTTCTTGCTCGTGATGTAAGTGGTTGGTTACTTGATAATTTTTTCCTGGATTGCTTCGTAAACTCGCAACGACTGTGTGACGACCTGTCCTCTGAAGCCTTGCCGTGCCCCCCATAGCCTTCAGCGGCGGCTGGGGCGAAGGAGGAAATTTTAACAATAGTTGTATGGTCTAATACAGATTAGAATGAAAGTTGATCAAAAGAGTGCTGTTCCTCAAACGATATGAGTAACGTATCATTTCAATCATTGATGAATGAATTCATGTTCACCAACACTGTTTACTTACACCCTAGAATTATTCAAACGTTGACGCTTTTATGGTTAATTGCTATATCGTAGAGCAACTAGTTTACATCTTATCTATATCAAAGGAGTTTCTATGTACAATAGATACATTTTCTTGTTTTTATTACTTGCTAATGCTGGATTGCAGTCCATGGAACCAAAAGGTAGAAGAGTTGCCTGATTGGAAAGAAAAGGAAAATATCTTAGCTGATTTCTGTAAAACCTTCCTTGAAGAAACTTTCAATAACCTTCCTGCTGAATTGAAAAAAGGTGATGATGCGATGATAAGCGTTAAAAATTTGTCTGCAGATTGTAGTAAAGAGTTGGGAATTTCTACGTCTAAGTTTTGTGAGGTTTTAAAAACAATCCGACTTAAAAATGGTAATACATTTACCCATTTACTTGTGATGTACGAAAAGAATAAGACACTCGTGGAATACGTACAACACAATGCCATTTCATTTGAAAAAAATGAACAAGGTGAAACTGCTTTTGATATAGCATTTACAAAATTTTTTAGTCTTATGAAAGAGGCATTTAAGACAAACAAAAAAGTGGCAGATATGGATGTAAAGGCATCACGATGCTCATATCTTATTCTATCTAACTATATACAACTTAAGCAGAATCCGGATCATATACAAGCTATGCAGGATGAGAATGGTGACTGTATTTGGTGTTGTCAGTTGCATTCAAAATAGTTTTTATTCAATGACGCCCTATCCACTTCTTGAACATACGAGTTACCGACTGCTCTTTGGTTGGTAACTCATTTTTATCTTTACTAATCCAACGTAGTTCTTTAGACTCATTATTTTGCACTACGTCTTTATCGCTGGTGACACGCAATAAAAACCGCACGTCATAATGATAATGCTCTTTCTCTTTGCTATTTGCTGGTATCAGGTGAATGTCGATATCAAAAATTGTATTACTGACTGGCTCTATGCCTTGAATGCCTGATTCTTCTTGCGCTTCTTTGATGGCAACATTTAACACATCAGGATCTCCATCGCAATGTCCACCCAACTGAACCCATCTATCAAGCTTGGCGTGATGCATAAGGAGAGCGTGTGTTTGTGCTTTGTTCAAAAGCCATGCTGATGCGGTGATGTGTCCAATTGCCAAAGAACGTTCAAAGCAATCATCATGGTCTTTGATGAAGGTGAGCATTCTAGTTTTGTATTCTTGTTCTTCTGGTGCTGAAGGATGATATTCGTTCAGCATTTTTAAGAGGTTATTTTTGTTCATTGATAAATGTGTCCCATGTAAGTTTTGTTTTGTAATTTTATCAAAATATTAACTGACAGGGCTGCTTTGACTTGTGCTTCTTTGATTTGTTTTTTTAGGTTTGATAACACGTGTGCATATTCTTTTGTTATAACAGTATCAGTTTCTACGTTAATCTTTTTCTTTATCATATTTTATCTCTTTTTGCTCAATGCTATTTACTTCAACTGTTTGTTAAAAAATTTTAATGCCATCGCACCGACTTCTTCATGTATTTTGGCGCGATCAACTGATGGGTCATCTATGGTAATAGCGGGATTAATTTTTTTACCTTCAGGAGTGCTTTCATTCAAAAAAGGCCAATGGGTTATCTGTCCCGGAAGGATAGTGAGTGTACTGTTTGGTATATTTGCGGCAAAGAACGATGCATTTTTTTCTAATGATACTTCCGTATCAGATGCGCCTGTCACTATTTCTACGGGGATATTCACTTGAGATATTTTTTTTGTGTTGGTAAATAACCAGTTATCAAAGTCAAGTGCTGGAGCCATAGCAAATGCGGCTTTGATACGTTTGTCTTTATATGAAGCATTAGCAGTTTGAATATCTTGGTCTGTGAAATGTTCATGAATTGCTTTCCATGTCGGATCATCTTTAATTGTTTGTGTGTGCTTGTGTAATGACTCTTGCGTAAGATTAGCTTGTATACCAGCAAGCCATAAGCTTGTTACACCACCTTGAGAAAATCCTGCCACACCAATTTTATTTTGATCAATAGCATCTTTAAATGGAGAATCGGTAAGAAGTTGATCAAGTGCAAAACGTAAGTCTTGTGATCTATTCCAGGGACGCGCACTTATTTCTAGGATCATATCGCCATACGTATTACCACTATGCCGCACGCTCGCAACGATATATCCATGAGAAGCTAAATATTCTGCAAACCATGAATTACCATATGGTTCACCGCTATAGCCATGAGAAAATAGAACAAGAGGTAATTTTTTATCTTGAGGAAACAAAGGGGCATTTTTTGCAGCATCTGTTACTTTCCATATTCCATGGACTATTTTTGCTTGTTGTTCTGTAGATTGAATAGGATACCAAACAACCACATCTACATTGCGTGGTTTACCCTCATGTGTTCTCGTTTCATCAGTAAAGGTTAGTTCAGTTACGCCGATAGCATGGATTTTTTTGTGGGTACGATACAAAATAAAAGAAAGAGCAGCAATAACTATAATGCCTAAAAAGATTATTTTATTTATCATATATATCCTTAATTGTTTACGCAGAATAATGTTAGTTAAAGTGTACATTATAAATGCCAGCATTAGCTATATTAAAATATGCACAGTATATAGAGCGTTTTATTCCTTATTCCAGGTTAATAAATCTCCTGGCTGACAATCCAATGCACGACACAATGCTTCTAATGTGGAAAACCTAATCGCTTTTGCTTTATCTGTTTTTAAGATTGAAAGATTTGCTTCGGTAATGTCAATACGTGCTGCAAGTTCATTGAGACGTATTTTACGTTTTGCCATCATCTGATCTAAAGTTACTATAATTTTCATGGGGACTTCCTTTAGACCGTTAAGTTGTGTTCATTTTGCAAGGAAGTGCCTTGTTGCATGAGTAACGTTATTATCATGAAAAAACCAAAGATGAAAATATTCAACAAATCGGTAGTGCCAAATGAAGCAGCCAATATGCGATGACCAGGTTCATTATGCAACGTAGTAATAACGCTTAATATGGATCTACTGAGTGGCATGTATAGCGCAAGCCAAAAAGCAAATGTGCTGATTTTTCCAAATTGTGTAACTATCGATGTGGAAAATATTTCGTGCTGCTGGATGTGATTCATTATTGCTATCACCTGTGCAAGAATCATGAACAGTAGGCTGACTGAAATACTCTCAATGACCATGGCCATTAATCGGTGTAATAAGGGCATGGTGGTAATGATGAAGTCAACTGATTGACAGCCATATAAAAATCCTGCAATAAAAGAATCTGAAAAGAGCATTTCTGGGGAAAGCCATTTGATGAAAAGATTAATGAGAATAATTGGCATGAAAACATAAGCTAGGATTTTTACTAAACGAGCATAGAAAATAATGTTTTTCATGGAGAACCTTTTTTGATAAAGATTGTTTGATACAATGTTACAAAAAATTATATCGCAATATTTATCGAATTTCAATAATTTTAAATTGATTATCAATAACTTTATATTTGTTTTGTAATTTTGTCAGAATACGCATACCCTATGTTGTATTAAGTTTTTAGCAGAGGTATCAAAAAAATGACGAATTTTACCGAATCATATAAAAATATTATTGTACCTATAGTAATCAAACACGCACCAAATGCAAAAATTATCTTGTACGGTTCTCGTGCGCGTGGAGATTTTAAGGGGGGTTCTGATATTGATATTGCATTAGATATGGGCCATAAAATTGATACACTTATCATAAGTAAGATTGTCGGTGATTTAGAAGAATCAAATCTTCCAGTTTTGTTTGATATAGTTGATTTTCAGGTAGTATCAGAATCTCTACAAAAAGAAATTATTAAGGATGGCGTTATATGGAAACGATAACAAAAAAGATAGCAGTATTTTTAGAAGCATTACAAACCCTCGAAGATATTTTACCGGTTTTCTCTGAGTATAAGTCTCTTTATGCCGCTCATCCCACAGAAAAAAATAAGCAATTCTTTTTAATTGTGCGTGATGGTACTATTCAACGTTTTGAATATTGCACTGATCTTATTTGGAAAGTATTAAAAATTTACTTGGAAGAGGTTGAAAAAGTAGAGATTGAAAATACTTCTCCGCGAGGAATTCTGCGTGAAGCGGTTAACATTAAATTTCTTTCAGAAGCTGAGGGGAAAGCGTGTATGAAGATGGTAGATTCAAGAAATAAAACATCTCATATTTATCATGCAGAAATGGCAGAGGATATAGCGGAGAACATATCCGATTATTATGCTCTTATGAAAAAGATACTAGATCGCCTGCAAGCGAGGGTTGTAAAAAAATAGTCTCAACTTTTCCTCCAGCCAACCCATAATAATTACTAAAAAATGTGGTGTTTTTACGCAGCAAGAACAGAATTTTTCCCGCTTGTTCTAGCATGCCAAGGGTGTATACAGTCATGTGTTATATCTCATGTTAATTTTGTATGTGTGTTATATTTTTTGTGATTTACGAATTACGACTAACAAATAGAACAATTTTGCTCTTGGTCTTCTTCTTTTTGGTTTTCTTGTTGCTCTTCAACGTCATCATGAATTTGATTTAATAACGCTCGATACGTTTGCTCACGTCGCGCCATTTCTTCTTGATGTGCTAATTCTCTTTGCGCCATCTGCTCTTGATGTATTTGTTCTCTTTGTGCCATCTGTTCTTGATGAAACCGCTCTGCCCGATCAATGTGGGATTCATAAGGATCAACGTGGAATAAATGTTTTTGTGCAGCCAGATAACTTTCAAGAGCTGATTGCAAATCACTTTGTGTTATGAGAGTAATCTCTTTTTCAAAGAATTCTTTTTCTTCAAGTGCTCCTTGCGCTTCAAGCATTTCTTTCAAATGTAGTGCAAGACAGCGAAAGTTTCTTCCGGTTATGGCGGGCGCATTTTCAAGAAATTGTGTAAGCCATTCATTGGTAACTTCAGGATGTAGTTGGATACTGTCGTTAATGAGCTTACTGGTGAATGTAATTCGTTTGAGTTGTGGATTAGTTGGTTCTGGCATCCTGATACAATGCAATAGTATTCTGCTTTTAAGTCGTTGGTCAAGTTTAGTGGCCCTGTCCATAATGCCAAGTAAAAAAATATTTTCGTTACGTTCTTGGTTATCTAAAAAATTACAAATTAAATCTGATGCAAAAGAAGTGTCATCTGAAGAGGACTTGGTATATTCAAGTATTTTATTAAATTGATCGATGATAAGCAGCGTTGGTCGTTTCAGTTCAACTATTTTTTTTAAATAGGAGCGCAAGCAGACTCCCGTTTGATTGCGGTACTCTCCCACAAATTCGCGACTACTGATATATTCGTACGACCAGTGTGAGTTTGAACATAGTTTATAAGCTAGAGCTTTTGCCAATACAGTTTTTCCGGTTCCATAACCGTCAATTAAAAAGGATGCTCGGGAACCAAGGTCTTCTGATACGAATTTGGTTAACTGCTTGATAATCCACTTGGCATCTTTAGGTGCAGCTTCAAACACGGTTTCCAAATCATTAACGTCTATGCCTTCAAAAGTAGGAGCCAGAGCGGTAATAGAAATAGGATGTGGATTAATAATGTGATCATCATCTTTATCATCAGCAAAGCACATTGGTTGAAAGTTTAAAGGGTATCGTCTTTTGACCGGTGGTTTCATGGGTGGATCCATGGCAAGCACGGTTGAAAATATAAAGGGAGCTAAAAAAATAAGATTGCGATAAGACATGGCTTTTCTCCAGAAATTTTGATTGATGGTGTTATTTGTTAAAAAAGAGTGCATTCACATTTTTCTTCTTGCTCATGCCATCTGTTTATTAGCCCAATGGCTGCTATTATTTGTGCCTCATGATTTGTGATTTGTTCTTCAAGATGTTCGGCTTGCATTTCAATATTTTTGTATTTTACTTCAAGCTGTTGCGCTTGTGTTATGAGATCTTGCGATTTTATTATGATTTCCTGTACTCGTGCTGTGTAATTCTGAACAGTTCTATCTACTAATGCCGTTCGGTCTATCAATGTTTCTGCTTGTTCAATGCAAGCTTGATCTGGATTCATAGCGCGCACGGTTGAAAATATAAAGGGAGTTACAAGAATAAGATTGCGATAAGACATGGTTTTCTCCAGAAAATATTTTGATTGATGGTGTTATTTGTTAAAAAAGAGAACAGCAGCATTTTTGTTTTGTTTCTTGGTTATTGTGAATGTCTTGGTTATTTTGCCTGTCAAGTTCTGTAATGACCACTTTTACTGGTTCGAGTATATCTTGTATTTGTGTCACGCTTTGTTGCATTCCCATCATGCTCTTTTGCCTGCGTGTAACTCTATCTTGAATAATCTGTTTTATCAACGTCATTTGGCGGGCTAGATAGGTCTGCCCAAGCTGTGTCATTTCTGTTTCATCATTTTCATCACCTTCAGCATCTTTATCGTCAACAAACTCTGCTTGTAAATCCGATGAAGTTTGTTGTTGTACAAGTATCATTACGGGGGAATTCATGGCAACAACTGGTGAAAAAATAAACAGCATTAAAAGAATAAGATTACGGTAAAACACGGATGGTTTCTCCAGAAAATGTTTTTTTGTATTCGGTAATATGTGCTTAAAAAAGTATATACTGTTTTTTACAAAAATCTTTCGCGAAAAAAGCTATTCTTCATCACGCTAATAATGATTCAATTGCCTTACGTAATTCACTGTGCCACAAACCTAACTGGCATATTGCATACAGAGGATATGATCGTATTTTTTCGTGTTCAGAATAGTTTTGCGTTGAAAAGCGAATACCATAAGGTGACTTTTGATGTGATTCAAGAAAAATCTGCATGCTTTTAAGCGTTCGTCCTTGCCCGCTTTTTACTTCAATCGGTATAGCATACTCTTCTTGTTGCACTAAATAATCAATTTCAGCATTACTATTGCGCGTTGCGCGATGCCAATAATAGAGCGCTGGTCTGTTTGAAGGGTCCGAGCAGGTCAAAATTTCTTGTCCAACAAAGGCTTCAACGAGTGCTCCTTTGTTAACAAATTCAGTAAGTGGATCTATGTACCATCTTGAAGTTTTTAAACCAAGCATTATTTGTGCAAGTGCAACGTCAATAAGTAGCATTTTGGATGGTTGTAATTTTGTCTGCCCCTGTCCGCCGAAGCCTTGGCGAAGGCTGGACTGGCCTGCGCAAGCATACACTTTTTGAGCAACACCGGCAGTGACCAGAAGGTCTAATGCAGGAGCAAGTTCTCGCTTTCTGAATTCTCCTTCAATTGCAGTATATTTAAATGGTTGGCCAAGTTGTAATGGAATATTTTCAAAGATCAGTTCAACATATTTTATTTGTAATCGTTTGGCGTATTTACCAAAATCTTGTCGATAGGCGGAAAGAATTGAACGATGAAAGTCGGGGCATTTTAAAGGATCTTTAATCTCTTGCCAACAATTTACTGCTTGCGGCATTCCTCCAATGGCAAGGTATTCTCCAACAAGTCCTAATAATTTATTGTGAATTACCTCACTGACTACTTTCATGCTTGTATTGGTAAGTATTTCTTCTACAAGCATATCTGCTTTAAGCGCACACAAAAATTCAATGAATGAAAGGGGCTGCACATAAAAACTATCTACTCTGCCTACTGGAATACCAACTTCTTCAATAGCAAAATCAAGCAATGAGCCCGCTGCTATGACATGTAATTCTGGCATAATTTCATAAAAATAACGTAGAGCTAAGAGCGCGCGAGGCACTGCCTGAATTTCATCGATAAATAATAACGTTTTTCCTGGAACGATAGGCTTCAGCAGCAAGGCAGATAATTCTCGAATGATTCTTTCCGGCTCTAGATCTTTTTCAAAAATTGTGTGTGCTGCTGGTTGTAGTTCTAAATTGATTTCAAAAAAATTAGGAAATGAAGCTCCTAATTTACGCACTGCATAGGTTTTTCCTACTTGCCGAGCACCACGCAAAAGTAGGGGCTTGCGGTAGCGGTCAGTTTTCCATTTGTTTAAATAGTAGTCAATCATGCGTTTCATTCGGCAGTCCCAACATATTTTTGGTTAAAAAACAAGGTTAAAAAATATATTTTTGGTCAAAATACAATGTTTAAACTATACCTTTTTGGTCGAAATGCAAGGTTAAATCGATAGGTCGGTGGTCGAAATGCAGGGGTAATTTATCCCACAGCTTGTGGGATTTTTTGATAAACGTATATGCAATGGAGGGAATTATGGAGAAAGTGCCACAGGCTGTGGCACTATTAACAATCAGATGCAATTCATACGTTTTTTAAATAAACGAATACTTGAATACATGATGAGTACAGTGAATATGATAATCATGCCCACGCATAGCCACAGATTCAAATAATCCTTTTGTCCTAATACCGCAGCGCGGCATCCTTCATACGCATAAATCCATGGCAAACAACGTATTGCAATAGCCAATGCAGGAGAGACTACGTAGAGCGTTGCCCACGATGCTGCCCATCCGTTTAAAAAGAACATAGGGCCAATGAGGCGTATTTCAAGCCTGCTGTGACTTTCAGCAGTTTTGGTGATAACGGTTGACCAGAGTGCAAACATACCAAAAAAGAGACATGAAAAAGCATATATGATACTAAATTTGATCACTGAAAAATTGCTCAGATCAAATTGACTGCCTAAAATTATTTTACCAATAAGCAGCGGCATGCTATTAAATGCAGCCGTGCGCATTGCCAAATATAGTCCATTTTTAATCCAGACCATCCAGTATGGCAGCGGTAAAGTTAAATCGTACGTGATGGTTTTTGGGCCAGCAAGATCAGCTGCTATTGCTATGGAACCAGCCCATGCATTATACGCGCCCATAATTACGACCATACTTACGGCAGTAAATGCACCATAATTGAGTGGTAATCCAAGCGATGGCATCACATACCCGTTAATCAGAATTATGGTGATCGGCCATACCATAGCATCCAAAAGGTTTTGGAAAAAATCTTTCCATATTAAGCGCACATCACTCCACAATAACCAGCTAAAGACATGGAGCGATGTTTTCCAAGATTGTAATTTCATCATGAGAATAATCCTTTCTATTGATCGTTTTGTTCGTTAACAAGCTGAATAAACACATCTTCAAGACGGCCCTTGTTGTAGGTACTCATGAGTGCTTGTGGTGTGTCTATGAGTTGTACGCGTCCTGCATGTAGCAAGCAAATGCGATCTGATAATACTTCTGCTTCATCTAAATGGTGCGTTGTCAGCAAAACAGACGCGCCATGGTTTTTAAGTTCTTTTATGATGTCCCATAATTGTCGACGGATATGGGGATCAAGCCCAACAGTTGGTTCATCCAAAATAACCAATTGTGGACTATGCACAATAGAGCGCGCAATGAGAAGCCGTTGTTTGTAGCCACCGGACAATATTGCGGGATCTTTATCTGCATAGTTGGTTAGATTGAATAACTTAATCAGTTCGTCTACTCGTTTGGTGATTGCATCTGTGTCCATTAAAAAATAATGGCCAGCAAAGGTCAGATGTTCACGCACGGTTAGATGTGATGATAAGTTTTGATTTTGCGCACAAAATCCAAGTTTGCGGCGATATTCAATCAGGTCGTGATAAATTGATGTATCTTCAAACAATACATCGCCCGAAGTTGGTGGATGTAATGATGCGATGATAGAGGATAGGGTTGTTTTCCCTGCCCCATTGACGCCCAATAGGGATACGATTTCACGTGCATGAATATCAAGAGATACATCATTCAATGCATGATGTTGACCAAATAATTTGGTGATATTTCTGATTTTTAACATAGTTTTTTATCCATCGGAGTTCGTGTTATGTGATTTTAGTTAGTTAACGTTTTCGCTGTTTTTTTGCAATCTATCTGATTGATCTGTTTTATATTCCAAGACAGCTACATAATTCAGATTGAGCATGTGATTAGGATCTTGAACTGGATTGCGATCTTGTACAAAACCCCATGAGTAATACATTTTTAAAGCATTTTCATCTGTCGGCCGAATGATACTAAAAATGCGTTGTACGTGTGGGATGACTTTGAAGATTGCACTGACAAGCAGTTCACCTAATCCACGTTCTTTTTGTGTCGGTGCAACTGCCAACTTGATAAGTTTAATATCACCAAGTGCAAGTGCTGGAGTAATTGAAGACATCATAAATCCAAGAATTTTTTCTGGCTCCTGCGTTTTAGTAGATGCAGCTTCTTTGATTGTCACGAAAAAGTACAGATCATCAGCAATGCGTTTGATAACATCAGCACCAAAACTTGTAATGTCCATCAAGTAAAATTGTTTGTAGGTTGATTCTATCGTCGCTTCAACCTGTTTCCAATTAACTGATTCCAGACCATTTGCAAAAAGTGGCACACAAGGTTTCAGAAATCCATCTTGTGAAACTGCCTCAGGATGTGCGCGAAGAAATTGCACCTCGGAAATGGCATGTGTTTGTGCTGCAAGGTCGCATACATTCTTTTTGAATGTAGCAAGCTCAGGAGAGAGTATGTCGGTGATTTTCCATTCGAGGATAACAGGAGTACCATGTGCATCTGTTGCAGTAAATTGTCCGGATTTTTTGTGCTTTGTTGCTGTATGTACTGAGGCAAGCCATTCAGATGCTATGTGTTGAGATTCTTTGGGGTTGTTCATTTTTTTAGTTCTTTCATTATAAAATTCAGGTTTTTTTGCCGCACAAACATGGGCTGTGAGTATGCTTATAAAAAGGCATACGCAAAGTTTAATGCTGTTAAGATAAAGCATATGCGTTTTTCCTGTAAGGTTGCTAAGGCAACAAAAATTTTGCCCTATAAAAATGGGTTTGATAGTAAAAAAATGGAAGGAAAAAGATACCATGCGTATGAGCATTTAATATGCGTCATGCAGGTAAATTTAGATGATAATGGTAGAGATTGAAACTTTCATAGCGCGTCTCCTTGGAGTTTTGCTGAAAATAGAGGCTAAAAATAAGATTAACGTATTTTGAATGTAGCACAAAAAGAGTGCGCATGCAAATGGAATTAAGGCGTATAACTATTTGCCTACTATGCGTTTTTAGTTGTATACATAGTACGGTATGTCTGTTTCCACCATAAAAAAGGTCTTCTCATGAAAAATTACCCAGTACGATTTTGTTTTTTGATGCTATTTACCGTGACGAATATGGCAATGGCCATGCAAAATGAGTTACTTGATGTGCCTGTGTATATAAAAAATTCTTCTGCGGGCCTTGTAAATACGTATGATATTTACGTGCAGATGGTGCCAACTTTAAAAGCATCGCGATCTTTTTTATATTCAGAAAGCCTGGTTCACTATGATGAAATACATGCGATTGGTATGTTAACCAATATTGACGCTATTAAAATAAGAGGAAGTAGTGCGATGAGTGGTTGGTCATATAGCAGAGCGTGTTTGGACAAAGCAAAAGAGGAACTTAAATCACATTGTGGAAAGTCTTTAGCGGGAAATAGCAGCTTGCAACTGATTGTTACGGCAGGAGTTATTGGGTTTTATATTTCATACTATAATTGGGTGCCTAATGAAAATTTGAGGAGCTCTAGTGGCACTAAGTGAAAATAGGCCTCATTGATTATTTTTTGCGTGGTTGTTGTTGTGGTGGATTATTCCCATTATGGTTTACCTGATTAACATTTCTATCCCGGCGGCGATTACGGGGTTGTAGTTGTGGCCCTTGTGGTGGTTGCTGCGGTAATTGTAGTTGCTGTTGACCTACTTGTGGTTGCGCTTGACCTTGTTGTAGTTGTGCTTGTTGTAGTTGTGCTTGTTGTCGTGCTTGTTGCTGATGCAATTGTAATTGATCTAATTGTTGTTGCTGTTGTTGTTGGAATGGTTGTTGTACGTATTGTTGGAATTGTTGGTTTACTTGTTGTTCCCATAATTGCCTTTGTAGTTGCTGTTGTAATTGTAGTTGGCGTTCTCGTTGCTGTTGTGCTTGTACTTGTACTTGTGCTATCTGTTGCTGTAGTTGTCGTACTCGTTGTTCTTCTTGTATCTGTCGCTGGAGTTCTAGGAGTGCTCGTTGCTGATCTAATTGCAGTAATTGTTGGAGATTTGGTATTACATGTTGATGCTGTTGTTGATCGTTCCCATTGTGGTTTACCTGATTAACATTTGCATTTGGGTGATTAGGCAACATTGGTTGTTGCTGTTGTTGCTGCAGATCATGTAGTTGCTGTTGTGCTTCGTGGTGTATCTGTTCATATCGAAATCCTTGTAGTAATTGTTGATCTATTTGCTGCTGTGGATTATTTATCGCAGGTTGATTTTGTTGTGCTAATTGATTTATAAGTCGTTGATTAGCTTGATTCATTTGCTCAGCATTTTCCCATAATCCGCATGGATGGTTCATGGTATGATCATGTGGATTTAAACATATCCAACAAAACTGATGGTTACACTTTGTACACTTCATGGTATAACAACCACCATTTTTTTCAACAGATGCTTTGCATTGCGGACATTGCTTGGTATTTTTTTGTAACCATTCTTCGGTAGCGCTTTTTTCTTGATCTCCGCTACTGGTTATTTTTAAAAAAAATTCATGCGCTTGCTCACATGTCATTTCTGGTGCATGTCGTACAAGGCACTTTGTACAAGAGATTCGCTTGCATTGTGGGCACCTGAAAGCTCGGCTTACTTCAGCATCATTGATAAATGAAAAAGTGCAATCGGGAGTTGGGCAATGTTTTGTATACTTTTCTTTAGTTAAATATTCATCTGTAGCAACTTTGCAGAACTGTTCGTATATTTCTGGATATGTGTGAGTAATTGCATGAATATCTTGTGCAATAATTGGTTGTGCGCAGTCTCTGTTTGGACATTTGATGTCCGCAGTAGTTTTTTCTTCCAGAGATGCATTAATTAGTCCAAGCAAGCAATCGGTGCATGATGCATCATATGCGCAGCAAGATAATGGCGTGATGAAGTCATGCATTGGTTTGTCTTCAAGACAAACATCACATGTTTTTGTTTGTTCATCATCTTTAGTCAAATCAATACGTATAGCTTTGTCTTCTTCATATCTATCTTTTTCATATGCTCGTTTCATGCCGACCAGATTCATTCCGCCAGCGAGTAACATAATACTGAGTAAAATATACTTTTTCATGGGAAACCTCCTAATGTTATAAGCCTGCCCGCCATAGCCCCAGGGGCGAAGGAGGGTTAAAATACGTGTTTTATAGGTCGAGAACAGGTGAAAAACAGCTTAAGATTTTTCTATTTTATTCTCTACTTATAATATTACACAGTCTGAATTTTTTTGCAAGGGGACCCAGGGAAGAACGATCTGATCGTGAATAGGGTAAAAAAGCCAAGCCGAATTGATTTAATTACGGCTTGGCCAAGTATTATAGGCGATAGGCTCCGGTGTATGCTTTGACCCAGCCTTCAAGTTGGTGGGTACAGCAGGTTGGGGAGCCTTGTCATAGGCCTGGACCTTTCGATCCAGCCTTTGTTATTTCTTGTTAATCGACTCAACAAACTCACGATTAGTCTTGAATCGTTTCATTTTCTCAATCAAGAATTCCATGCCTTCTAGTGTATTCATAGTAGCAAGGAACTTTTGTAGTACCCATACCTTGTTGAGCTCTTCTTCAGTAAGAAGCAGATCATCACGGCGCGTACCAGATACCAATAAATCAAACGCAGGGAAGATACGACGGTTTGACAGTTTACGGGTCATATGCATTTCCATGTTACCCGTTCCTTTGAACTCTTCATAAATAACTTCATCCATGCGTGAACCGGTATCAATCATTGAGGTTGCCAAGATGGTTAATGAACCACCTTCTTCAGTATTTCGTGCTGCGCCAAAAAAGCGTTTTGGACGTTGGAGTGCATTTGCATCAATACCACCAGTCAATACTTTGCCAGATGCGGGTGCAATGGTATTATAAGCACGTGCAAGACGGGTAATAGAATCAAGTAAAATGATCACGTCACCGCCAGTTTCAACTAAGCGTTTTGCTTTTTCTAAAACTATTTCAGCAACTTGTACGTGACGTTCAGCTGATTCATCAAAAGTAGAACTGATAACTTCAGCTGAAGAACCTGGCATTAGGGTTCCTTGTACCGCACGCTTCATATCAGTTACTTCTTCTGGGCGCTCATCAACAAGCAATACAATTAAATGTGATTCAGGGTTGTTGATAATGAAGCCTTTTGCAAGCTCTTTGAGCAATAAGGTTTTACCGACTTTTGGTGGTGCAACAATGAGTCCACGTTGCCCCTTACCAACCGGTGTAAAGATATCCATGATGCGTGTTGAAAGTGCATTTGGATCATATTCCAAGTTAAATTTTGAAGTTGGATGAACTGGACTCAAGCGATCAAAATGCTCACGATCTGCGCTTAAAGCAGGATCAGCATTATTAATTTTATTGACCTTGAGCAGTGCAAAATATTTTTCACCTTCTTTTGGTTTGCGGATAACACCACTGAGCGTGTCCCCAGTGCGTAATGAAAAGCGTCTAATTTGCGAAGGAGAAACGTATACATCATCCGGTCCAGATACATAATCATATCCCGCAGAACGTAAAAAACCAAAACCATCAGGTAGTTTTTCAAGAACGCCAACTACTTCCATTTCAAGATCAGGGTGTTGTTCAGTAAATCGAATTTTTTCAAGCAGTGCATCTTTTTTCATCAAGCCGGCACCAATAATACCAAGTCGACGAGCATATATATTGAGCTCAAACAAGTTGAGTTCTTCTAATGCGTTTGCTCTTTGTTCTTGTATTTGTGGTTCACGCCGGACCCCTTCTGCTGGGCGTGTAGGGCGATGTTCTCTTGGTTTATAATCTCGCTTGATGCTTTCTTGTGGTTTTATAGCTTTTGTTGCGTCGTTGACTGCTGGTTGAGTAACGGAGCGAGGTTTTTTTTCTGCCGGTGTTGCGGTGTCTATAGCACCATTGGCACCATTATTGTGCGATGAAGCTACTGCGTCAGTTGTTGCGGCAGCTGGCTGTTCTGACCGTTCAGTTACTGCCTGCTCTTGTATTTTTTTTTCTTGATCGTTCATTGAAACCTCTTATTTATACTGTATGACGATATCATATGCCATACAAACTCCTTAGACAGAGATGGACATAGTTTTTAGACTTATATTTACACAGGTAGACTAATTTTTTATTTTTAACTTCTTTTAGGTGAGATTACTTGTTACAGAATCATCTTGTTACGTTAACGTTACCTATATTTCAAATTACTCATCTTGATTGGGAATGAACAAGGATTAGTTTGAAATAGTGAGCAGAGCATAGTTACGTATCAGTGAAAGAAAGTTGTTATAGTTGCACGCTATAGTGTTATTAATACATTATTACAATAGCTAAAACTATAGCATATAGAAATAATAGGAAATAATAATTTTATATTTAATTTTTTATATTTAATTTCAAGAATGTCAGTGCCATTAATTTGTTTTACTTATCACCCTAGACACGGCCGGCTGACAGGATTTAAGCACGTATCAATTTTTTTAATTATGTTTTTTTAATCACGGTGGAATAACATCATCACCGGGCTTGCAACGTAGATCGAAGAATAGGTACCAAATACAATGCCTACAAGTAACGCAAGTGAGAAGTCACGTAATGCTTCACCACCAAAGATAAACATTGCTCCTACCGTCATTGCGGTTGTGATACTCGTTAAGATGGTGCGGGTTAATGTCTGATTTATGCTGTGGTTTACAATGTACGCGAGCGTGTGTTGCCCACCTTCAATTTTCATGTTATCGCGGATACGAGAAAAAATAACAATTGTGTCGTTAACGGAATAGCCAAGTATCGCTAAAATTGCACCGATAACGTTTACTGAAATTTCTCGACCGAAAAATAAGAAAACTGCGAGCATAACAAGCGCATCATGCGCTAATGCCGCTACTGCACCGAACGCGAATCCAAATGACCAAAAGCGTATTGCTACGTACGCAAGCATTGCGATCATTGCATATAAAACAGCCCATACTGAATTCCAACGCAATGATTCACCAACCCCAGGCCCAACTGCTTCAGTTTGCTCGATACTGATTGCGGTGTTGCCAATTTCTGCTTGGATATCTGTGCGAAGACGGTCTGCTATTCCTTGAATGTCATTAGAAAATTCTTTGACACGAACCAGTACTTCGTTGGAAGAAAAGTCGCGGGTAACAAGCCCATTCCAACCTTTATTTTCTAAGATCATTTTGATTTGTGCAGCATCAATAGATTTGGAAGTGTCTATTGAGTTTTGCAGTGTCTCCTCGCTTGTGCCTTCTGCGAGTTGTGCAGCTGGTAAGACATTACCAGTTTGATTGAATTTAAATAAAACTTGTGTGCCACCAGTGAATTCAACACTGTAGGTGAAAACTTCACCTGTTGTTGACCACCGATACAACGAATACCCAATAAATGCGCTTATAAGCAACAATGAAAAAGACGCAGTAATAGCACGATACTTCATAACATTTACCATAAAAACTCTCCGATAAGGCTCATATTAGTGTTATTTAATCTATTGGGATTTTCTAACAAGATTTGCATAAATAGGCAAGCAATATATTATTTTTATACGACTGAAACGTATTTACGTCCCTTGTTGCCGAAATGAAATTTGATCTGCCCTACGCCCATAGCGAAGAGTGTATCATCGCTACCACGACCAACAAATTTGCCTGGATGAACGCGTGTTCCGCGTTGACGAACGATAATTTCACCGCCTGTAACAGTTTGGCCATCAAACAATTTAATACCTAGTCGCTTACTGTGACTCTCGCGACCATTCGATGTCGATCCACCGGATTTACTAGTTGCCATCCTGGTTCCTTAAAGATAATTAAGATTAATTTTTGTTTCTTTAGATTTGTGTAAAATAGGGGACCGGGTTAGGTCTTTTTCCTTATTTAGCTATAAATATGCCCCAAATCCTGATCAAAGTCAACAGCGGGTAGAAAAACTGTTAGGGCACAGGAGATAAGCCTTTAGTTTTGCCGGTTTGTGGGCTTGACAGAAGAATTCCAACCTGTAATCTTAGTTCTGTAATCTAAGCTATTATGCGCTTTAAAACAACTATAAACGAATGTTACCATATGAAAATAATACGAATACTTGCCGCATATGTCCTTATCGTTGGCATTACTCATCTGGGTGCCATGGAATTTCCCATAGAGGATGACAGAGAGGTCAATGAATCAATGTGGGACATGTTGCCAGATCTAGTGATTACTAAAATCGCTGCTTGTTGCGATCCTGCGACAAGAAATAGGCTTATGAATGTATCCAGAACTTTGAGTTATCTTGCGTCAAAGCAAAATGGTCATATTGTGCTTGCAAGTCCTCTTTTCTTAGGCAAGGAAGATAGTACACATTATATGATTACGAGCTGCATTAAAGGTCAATATCGCTCACTATGTAATTTACTCAACAATGGCGTTGATCCTAATTCTCATGATTGTTTATATGCTACTCCATTATCTATTGCAGAGCAAAATAAACATAGTGCACTTGCAGCTTTGTTGCGTAATCATGAGGCGAGAGAATTAATAGATGGAGAGAATGGACAATCAATTTTATCTGCATTTGTTCAAGCAGTATATTGTAATGAAATAGACTTCGTTGAAAAATATCTTTCTGAGGGTGTTGATCCAAATGAACCAATATCATATACAGGTGTTACTCCTTTGCATATTGCAATATATAAAAAACATACTGGTATTATTAAGCGTTTGCTTGCGTACCTAGGTATTCAAATTAATATACAAGATAATAATGGGGAGACTGCATTGTGTTGGGCGGCAATTAGGGGTTTTTCTAATATTGTTAAGTTTTTTTTGCTTAGACATCGAGATATCCAAGTTAATAAGCCGAATAATCGTGGAGCTACGCCCTTGATGCTGGCAGCATATGAAGGTCATTTTGATATGATTAAGCTTTTGCTCACATATCCAGATATCCAAGCTAATCTACAAGACGATGTAGGATCTACTGCATTGATATATGCAGTATCTGGTGGCCGTTCCGATATTGTTAAGCTTTTGCTTGAACATCCGCATATCCAGGTTAATTTACAAAAAAACAATACGCTGACTGCATTGTTAGTGGCGATTTTTAAGGATAATTTTGATATTGTCAAGCTCTTGATTGCGCATTCAGATATCTTAGTTAATCTACGGAATAATAATGGCCCTACTGTATTGATGTATGCGGTGGTTGAAGGTCATTCTGATATTGTTGAACGCTTGCTTGCGCATCCAGATGTTCAAGTAAATATACAAGGTGATAATGGATATAGTGCGTTGTTGGCAGCAGTTAAGAAAGGTTATTTTGATATTGTTAAGCTCTTACTCGCGCACCCGGACATCCAAGTTAATTTACAAGAAGACCAGGGGGGCACGGCATTGATTGAAGCAGTGTATGAAGGGCATTCTGATATTGTTAGGCTTTTACTTCAGCATCCAGATGTTCAAGTAAATACGCGAGATAATTATGGATATACAGCGCTAGATGTAGCAAAAGAAAAGAATCATGGAGAAATTGTAAGTCTTCTACAAGCATATATCGAGCATAATGATGCTAAACAGCAGCAGAGTGGCAGCGGCATAGAGGAAGATAATTACGCAAGGTTGACGTGGTGCGTTTTGTTGTAGATGGTTAACGTTGCACAGAATAAAAAATAAATAGATGCGGTAATGAAAAATGATAGCAAGTCTGTTTTAAAACAACTATAAACGAATGTGACCATATGAAAATAATACGAATACTTATCGCATATGTCCTTATCGCTGGTGTTACCCATCTGGGTGCCATGGAACTTGCAGAATCCAAATGGAACTCTCTGCAAGAAACGATAAAGATATCGATCAGTTAACATTGGACATGTTGCCAGATGATGTGATTACCAAAATTGCCGCCTATTGCGATCCTGCATTAAGAAATGTGCTCATGTATGTCTGTAAAAATTTAGATCGCCTTGCGTCAAAAAAGAATGCAAACAATCTTCTTATGCATCCCTTAATTCTGGGGAAGAAGGATTGTGGGCATTATTGTAGACGTTATATGTTCATAAGCTGTATCAAGGGCAATTATGATTTAGTATGCAACTCTACTTGAAAACGATGCTAGTCCTAATGTTTATGATGATTTATTAGGTGCTCGGCCATTATGTCTTGCAGAACACAATAAACACGATAAAGTTGCAGCTTTACTGCGTGATTATGGTGCGATAAAAATAATAAAAAGTGAAATGCCGTCCGCATTTGTTCAGGCAGTTTATTGCAATGAAATAGACTCTGTTAAAAAATATCTTTCTGAGGGCGTTAATTCAAATGATCTAAGTATAAGGGAATATACGGGTGTTTCTCCTTTGGATATCGCAATAGATAGAGGCTATACTGATATGGTTGAGCTTTTATTGGAACATCCAGACGTTCAAGTTAATTTACAAAAGATTAATGGACGTACTGTTTTGATGGAGGCAGTGGATAGGGGGCATGCTAACATTGTTAAACTTTTGCTTAAACATCCAGCTATTCGAGTCAACTTACAAGATGTTACTGGTGCCACTGCATTGATAATGGCAGCAAGGGAAGGCCACTCTGATATCATTAAGTCCTTGCTTGAGCATCCAGATATTCAAGTTGATATAGGAACAACGTTCAGCGGATTGACAGCCTTAGATATAGCAAGGAACAATAATCATGGAAAGACTATCACGCTTCTACAAGCATGTATCAAGCATAGTGATGCTAAGCGGCAGCGGCAGAGTGGCAGCGGCATAGAGGAAGATAATTACGCAAGGTTAACGTGGTGTGTTTTGCTGTAGATAGCTTCTGCTGTGATTTTAAAAATCATGCAATTTGGAACTCCAACTTCCAAATTGCAGAAAAACATTCAAAATGACGATCAGATCGATTTATTAAACTGTGAAAATGGAAAAATAGAGCTAGATAAAGCCTTGCTTTCTAAAATTAAAGCCTGTAATTTGGAAAACTATACTTCCAAATTACAGGAAATTTTTATGATAAAAAGACCTTTTTCAGTTGCTGAAACGCATGAACAGAGAGTTTTATGGTTGCGCGGAGGTTTTCCAGGATCATATACCGCAAACACCATTGAAGAAAGTTATGCATGGCGACAAACATATATTTCCACATTTGTGGAGCATGATATGCGCAATCTTGGTTTTAATATTCCACCAGCACAAATGAGGCGTCTATGGACAATGCTTGCGTATAATCATGGCAATGTGTTGAATTATTCCGCTATTGGTGTGTCATTGGGCATTACACATCATACAGTGCGAAGTTACGTAGAAATTTTATCAGGTACATTCATGGTTCGTATTCTGGAACCATGGTTTGAAAATATTAGTAAGCGACAAGTCAAAACGCCAAAAATTTACGTGCGTGATAGTGGCATACTGCATGCGCTTTTGGGAATTCAAAATCAGGATCAGTTGAACGTGTATCCGCAGCTTGGCGCTTCATGGGAAGGCTTTGCATTGGAAGAGGTTATCGCAGTAAATCATGCACAACCGGAAGAATGTTATTTCTGGGGGATTCAAAGCGGTGCAGAGCTTGATCTTTTGATTATCAAAAATGGTAAACGCATTGGTTTTGAAATTAAATATGCTGACGCGCCGACGATAACCAAGTCGATGATTACCGCTTTGGATGATTTAAACTTAGATCATTTGTATGTTATTTATCCTCAAAAAGTTTCATATCCCCTTGCTGATAAAATTTCTGTTCAAGGATTAGGTAGTATAGCGAATATATTTTAACGTGAGTTTGGCTACTTACTCACTTCTTTCCAATCATTGCCCACACGGGTGGTGACCACCAAAGGCACATCCCAATCGACAATCTTTTCAAGCACCGCTTGTACCACGTTGCGTGCTTGTTCTTGCTGTTCCCAATGTGCTGAAATCAGTAGTTCATCATGAATTTGCAAAAGCATCTGGGCGTCAATGTTCTTTTCTTCAAACTGTTGTTTGAGTGTAATCATTCCTTGTTTGATGATCTCTGCTGCGGTGCCTTGTGCAACGGTATTAACTGCTATGCGACATGCTTCATCGTAGAGTGATTGATTTTTTTCATAAATATTTGGCAAATAGCGACGTCTGCCCCAGTGGGTTTGGACGTATCCATTCGCGTGTGCAAAGTCGATAATGCCTTGCATCCATGCAGACACGCCTGGATATTGTGCAAAGTACGCATCGATGTATTTTTTTGCTTCTTTGAACGGTATGTTCAGATCTTTGGACAGCCCATACGGAGTTAATCCATACAACACGCTAAAGTTGATACGTTTACCAATCTGTCTTTGTTCATGAGAAACCTGATCGAGCGGAACGTCAAATAAACGTGCGGCGGTTTCAGCATGAATGTCATGTCCTGCATGGAATGCATTCATCAAGTTTGCATCGCGTGAAAGGTACGCAAGTACGCGTAATTCGATTTGTGAGTAGTCTGCAGAAATAAATACATGGTTCTGTTTTGGTTTAAATGCGGCACGTACTTGAATGCCATATCCTGAGCTGCCGCCTGCAGGAATATTTTGCATATTTGGTTCTGAGCTAGCAAGCCGCCCCGTTGCCACATTGGTCTGACTGAAGTTGGTATGAATGCGTCCGGTTTTAGGATTAACATACGTCGGTAGCGCATCAATATAGGTGCTCTTTAATTTTGCAAGTTCCCGGTATTTGATAATTAATGCAGGCACAGGATGCATTTCAGCTAGCGCTGCAAGTACTTCTTGATCAGTTGAATAACTGGTGCCCTTAGCGCTCTTTTTTTGTGGTGGTAATTTTAATTCAAAAAAAAGTAGATGTTCAATCTGTTTTGGTGAATTTAAATTGATGTTTTGGTTGAGTGCGGGCACAAATTTTTTTATTTCACTTTCAAGAATGTTGAGTGCTTTGATGACCTGTGTATCAAGATCTACAAGCATTGTGGTATCAAGATAAATCCCTTCTTTTTCCATTGCATATAACACTTGTATCAAGGGATGCTCAATCGTTTCATAGAGCGTTTTTAAGGTTGGTTCTTTATCAAGTTCTGCTTGTAACACGGTAACTAATTTATAGGTTTGACGTGCATCAGCAGCAGCATAAAGTGTTGCGAGTTCAAGTGGCACGTGCGAAAAATCTTTGTAGTTGTTCTGTTTGACCACTTCAGCAAAGTTCAACATTGATTCATGGAAATAATATTCAGACATATCTTTGAGTGATGGTCGTTGCCAATCTTTGAGCACCAAATGCGCGGCAACCATAGTGTCAAAGGCGAGGCCTTCTATTTCTATGCCGTTACCAGACATGACCAGTTCATCATACTTTGCATGTTGCATATATTTTTTGTACGCAGGGTCTTTTAAAATGGGACCTAACACATCAAGTACTTGTGCACAGGTAAGTTGTTGTCCATCGGTTGTGTGTCCACAAGGCACATAATATGCGGCAGTATTTGGATCAACGCAAAATGACATGCCAACCAAAGAAACTTCTAATGCTTTAAGTCCGGTTGTTTCTGTGTCAAACCCAAACGCGGTATGTTTTTTGAGTAATGCTGCAAGCTCATGTAGTTGTTCCAGGGTGGTGACTGCTTTAAGATTGCACTGTTGCCAGTACGCAATTTTATCTTCTATAGTTTTTTTTTGAGCTTCTTTTGATGCACCAAGATCTTGCAGTAAACTTTTGAAATTGAGTTCCTGAAACAAGGGACGTGCACGTGCCCAATTTTCTGGGTTAAACGTAAGATCTTGTGGCGTAAGGCCAGTCGGGTTGTATTGAAGCAGAAAGAGATCACGGCTTAAAAACGCATTCGCTCTATTTTCTTCAAGCGCAGTGCGTATGCGTCCCGTTTTTACCTGCTGCAGATGTTCATACAGATCTTCAAGTGAAGCAAATTGTTCCACCAAATCCGCCGCAGTCTTTTGACCAATACCACGTACGCCTGGAATATTATCTGATGTATCGCCAAGCAATGCATAATAAAATGGTAGCTTTGCAACGGGAATGCCGTGTTTTTCTTGAAATTTTTGTTTGTCTATAATGACATAATTAAAGGGATCAAGAATCACCACTTGGTCGCTGAGCATTTGTCCCATATCTTTGTCGAGCGTGACAACCATCGCATTGTAGCCGCGTTCAGTGCATTCTTTGCCGAGTGAATACATGATATCATCAGCTTCAATTCCTTGGTGAGCAACTTGCTTCATGCCGATTAAATCTGCAAATTGGATGATGTATTCTTTTTGATCAAAAAGATCACTTGGTGGTGATTGACGTGTTGCTTTATAATCTGGATACATGGCATGACGTGTTGTTTTGCCTTTGCTGTCCCATACCAGCGCAACATAGTGCGGCTTGAATGTGTCGATTAATTTTTTCATCATGCGGCAAAATCCGTAGACTGCTTGTACTGGTTTGCCCTCTATGGTGTGCAGGGGCCTGAGGCTGTAGTATGCGCGATATAAAAAGGATGATCCGTCGATTAAGAGTACGGTTTTTTCTGGGTCGATTTGCATACACAAGTCCTTTTAAGGTGTATTTTTAAGATCTATTATTTGGTTTTAATTATGAGATTGTTTTGTATTTTCAACTGTACCACAAGACGGTAGTTAAACCAATATTCCTATTTTCTGATGAACAAACGAGTGAGTAAATACGCACGCACCGTGTCAGGAAAGGTAAAATATGTCCTACCATCTGTTTGTTCCTGAGTTTCATTTTCGTCTGCATTATTAAAGTCATTTGGTAGTGCAATGATAGAATTTTGTCCTGCTTGTGTTGCTTTTAATGTACGGGCAATAAAGTCCGCTTGAAGAATGGTTAGTGTATGGTAAATAGCGGCAAGTGGTGTTAATTCTGGAGCGTGTAAGTCAATGGATAGTGGCCATACTTTAAAGATTAAATTATACGTTTCGGTAATTATCTTGTTATCATTAAATGCTATGAAATGAATATGATTGACGTAGTTTGTAAGAGTATAAAGAAGTTTACCTGTGTTTACGTTCCATACCTGTATACGAGCTGGACTTCGATGGAGTCGATCGCCCAACCCATGATAGATTGTATGATTATGTGATGCTGTAACTACCTTATCTCCATTTGTTGCTATAGCGCTAATGATATAATGCTTTTCATTATTTTTCACGAGTGTGTATAGATATTCACCAGTATTGATATCCCATACCTTTGCAGTACCATCATATGATCCAGTTATTACTTTATCACCACTTATTTCTATTGCAGTAATTCTACCGGTATGTTCGTGAGGTCCTGAAAGTCTGTAAAGAAGTTCTTTTGTATGTATATCCCATACATCTACTAAATACATTCCATAGGAGATACCATGCGAATATCTTACCCTTGTCGCCACAAATTTTTATGTTAGTTGCCTGTCCCTGATGTTTTTCAAGCCATTTCTGATCAGTATGCAATAGTTGCCCTGACGCTTTTTTTTCTTTTGCAGCCATTAAAATATCGGCATCATCACTATCGATGGATACTTCTTTTGAAGTTATCAAAAACTCATTTATTCTCGCTAATGCTATAGCGCTTTGCACATCACTCAGAAGGCTTTCATTAAGATCAGCTAAGAATAAAGCATTAGATTGTTCATTATGTGCAGTAGTAGTTGTGATCGATTGGGTTGTGTTGTCAGGAGCTGGTATTTTTTCCATTGCCATCATATGAGCAGGTAAACAAAGCGCTAGGTTGAATAGCAAGGTGCATAATGCAAGGCTGGTGCATTGTTTTAAGTGATTAAACATGGCGAGTGCTCCGAATCTATTAAAAATATAATTCAATATACGATAAAAAGTAGCATAAAATTATATTTTGGTCTATGTAGTTTTCCCCAATTTTAAAGCCATTTCTTTGCAAATAATTACAATCTGTTGTTTTTTGATTTCTCGGATGTTTATACTAAAAATAGTAATAAGGCGTATAACTATACAATTAAAGGACTTTCTCATGAAAATATCTATATCCGTAGTTAAATTAAGATCGGTAGTCAAAGTAAGCATTTTTTTAGCATTGCTTGTTGGCGGCAATGGACTTATGGCAATGGAATCGGTAATACCGTTGCAGCCACACAAAAAATGGCAGTATGCCAAAACCACATTCAAATTTAAGTGTGTTGATAGTGCCAGCGATAAGGACGTCATTGAAGTTCCGGGCAACTTGGTGCACTATTCCAAATCATTGACTCTTATGATAGATGATCTTGGCCTGTCGGCTAAGGAGGGCCAACGGTAATCATACCATTATTCCATACGACTAAAGAATGCTTTGAACGCATTATACATGCATTGGAAATACTGGTTGATCACAAAAAAACATACAAAGACCTTCTTGCGTATTATGGGTCTTTAACTCAACCTCAATTGCTCGAATGTATTTTGAATATAAATTTCCTTGATATTCAGCCATTATTGTTGCCTGCATTGGAAGTATTGCAACAGACTTTGGTGCAATCACCTTCTGATATACTCACCTGGAAGTTGGGATTGCCCGCAGAAATTCTTGCGCTGTTAAAGAATTCAGCATTGGAAAGTCTTAATGCTACCCTGTCCATGTGTAACCGTGGCGAAGAAATAATACCTGAATCTTTTAGTGTCGTGGCATTAAATCAAGATGGTACGGCTATGGCTTCTGAGACGTGGGGTAACAGTATCAAGATTGTAGATAACACTCAGTCAATACTCTTGCGAGGGCATACGATGTCTATTGATGCACTACAATTTTCACCAGATGGTCAAAAAATTGCATCTACTGCAGGGGAAGCCGTGCGCTTGTGGGACATTGCTACACAACAAGAAATTGTTCAATTTAAAAATCCTGGCTGGCAGTCATTTATGCAGTTTTCTTCAGATAATAACTATTTTACTTGTTTGGGCAATCCAGAAGAAGGGGGTGGAAAGAATGAAGAGTATGTGCTTATTAATCGCAAGACCGGGCAGATGCAGCACGTGCCGACTGGGGTAGAAGGTTCTATTAATGACATTGCAGTGAGTCCAGACGGTAAGTATATCGCAGTGGCGGCTGACAAGGTATACGTTTGGAATATGCAGACGCAGGAATTAAAACCTCTTGAAATTGGGGGAGAGCTATCAGAAAGTGAAGGAGAGCAGTCAACAGAGCTGTCAATGGCTAAGGTAGTTTTCAGCCCAGATGGGAAATTGTTGGCATGTTGTAGTACTCAGACAGAATTCGGAGACGGTTGAAATTGTTTTTTGGAACATGGTTGATATGGCGGTAAACGCTCCTTTATCAAAGATAACAACGGGGACGATGCCAAGTGAGATTGTTTTTAGCGCAGATGGTACGCTCATGGCGTTTGATGATGGAGAAGACGTTCAGGTGTTGGATGTGCAAAAAGATGAGCCAATAATACGCTTGAGTGGCCATACTATACATGTGCATTCAATTGAATTTATGCCCGATAATAAGCATATTATTACTGCAGGCCATGATAATGTTATTCGTATAACTAATCTATCAAATAAAGAAGAAAAAAAATTGGTACGGATGGGGTAGAAGTTGTTGATGATGTGTATCCAGCAGATAATAATATTCTTGTCTCTGTTTCTGAGGAAGGATCGCTGTATGTGTGGGATATTATGACTGGTCAGCCTAAGAAATTGTTAAGCGTGATTGATGCTACGGGAATTAATGCGCTTAGCCCAGACAAAACATTAATCGCGGTAAATGCAAAAGGTGGCAAGATTAATCTACTCAACATAAAGACAGGAGAGTTGCGCGTATTTACCCAGGGTATTGGCTCTTTAATTGATTTAAGCTTTAGTGTTGACGGTCAATCTTTACTCGCGCTGTATGCAAATGGAACCGCATGGTTGTGGGATATAAAGACCGGCATTGCACACAAGATTGGAGGGACTACAGATAAAATTATTAACAAGGCATATTGCGTAGGCGATGGTACTTTGGTATTAGTTAGAGAAAAAATAAAAAGCTTTATTAATTTATACGATATCAAAAAAATATATCGTATCAACTGACTGCCCATGGTAATGATGTAAACAAATGTGCTTTCTCACCTGACGGGCAGTATCTGATTTCTAGCTCAGAAGATTATATGATTAATATATGGGACGTGCATACGCAAAAAGTGATAAAGAAATTTAACATGTTGGCTAATAATTTTGCGGTGAGCCCTGATGGTAAAACGTTAGTGGTGAGTGAGTACAAACATGTGTATCTTATTAATTTGAGCACTAACACACAGCAGATATTGACTACGCATGCTAACCCTGAAGAAAGCTTTGTACAGAATATGGTGTTTAATGCTGATGGTAGCCTATTGACCATGCATATAGGAAATACGATTGAACTATGGGATATGAATACCCATACACTGAAGAATGTTATTAAAGATCCTGTTGATGCGATTGCCAGATATTTCTTTGTGCCGAATACCACGTTGTTGGTTATAGTGGGTGAAGAAAGTGTTGTGTTCTGGGATTGTTATACAAATCATGCCATATTGACGTATCCCCTACGCTGTCGGGCTCAAGCGGTAAATACCAGTGGTGATGGTTCAAAAGTTGTAGTGTCAGGGTCTGTGGTATCAGAAGGTGATGACAATGGAATTGACCAAACAACCGTGATGGTACTCAACCAAAGATTGGTGAAAGCAATTGCTAAGCTTTCCTTTGAGCAGGTATTCATTATAGCGCGTGCGCTCCATGGTATGCGTACCGGCACGTTACTTGATTTGTCTAATTCGCCGGAGTTACTTGCTATTTTTAATCAGATAGATCCTGCAGATAAACTTCTTCTTGAGCAGTGCTTTAAGATTAAGACGGCTCAATAATGGGTTGGAAATAAAACAGTCATGAAGACCAAGAAAAATTAGATATGCAATAATATAAATAATATAAAATCCCGTTCGTCCTGAGCCTGTCGAAGGATGTAAACGGGATTCCTTATAATAAAAAAGGCTGTATAATAAATAGTTGTATCGATTTTTTGAAGAAATTTACTTGGAACATTATGCTACCTTTTCATGTCTATATTCTAAAATGTAATGATGGGTCATATTACACTGGTCATACTGATGATATTGAAAAAAGAATATCAGAACATCAATTAGGATTGATTGCTACGTGTTATACAAAAACACGTTTACCAGTTGAGGTTGTTTTTACAGAAATGTTTGATGCAAGGGTTGAAGCATTAGATATGGAACGCCGTATCAAAGGCTGGTCTCGCAAAAAAAAAGAAGCGTTAATTAAAGGTGATTGGGACTTGCTTGTACAATTAAGCAATCAAAAAGAATGAAAGTGTAATCTTTTTATAAGGAATCCCGTTTACATCCTTCGACAGGCTCAGGACGAACGGGATTTTTATTTTATTCATTAGATCGGACATGACTTTCTATTGTTTATCGACAGAAAGATGTGGATAATGCCTTATCCAGGACGAACGGCCCTGGGGATGCTTTAAATAACAGGTCGATATCTTTTAAGTAATTGAGCGTTGACCAATTTTCTGAGCGCAACTTCTCGCAGATCAATTTCATAGCGTGGTTCGCCTTGGAATTTAAAATGAATAATTCCTGGATTGATGCAGCTGAAAAACTGGAAGCTATTAATGCTGTTCTTCGCTAAATAGTCTGGAATGTATGGAATCCATCGCGCAATGACTGGATGGTGTAAATCGCTATGGCCAGGTTCTTTGCCTTCAATAGTAACACGCAGATTTGCAATGCGTTTATGCGCGGTAAATTCTCGTCCAAACGTGCCAAATACCGATTGAATTTTGTCAGCGCGTGAATAGAGATTATATACATTCGTAATAACATCCATGTCAGGGAAATATATTTCCATATCAATCGGGGTCCCGAGTGTATAGAGTGCTTGTATTTTATGTTTATTATAGCGATCTTTGCCTAATAGTTGTGAGGCCAATAGCGCAACGTTGCCTCCATGGCTGTGTCCTGCCACGTAAATAGGGGTATTTACCGGATAGCTTTGTATAATGCTTGCTAAACCCTTTGCAGCTTGCAATCTGCTTGTGTGACTTAATTTTCCAGACCAGTTATAGGGAATAACTGTAGCATTCGAATTAGCTGTACTTTTTACCAACTCATCAAAAAAGTCTCCTCCTGGCATAGGCCATTCTGTATCGGTTGACCAAGTGCCATGAACAATAATGTAAAGAGGGCTATTGGCATGTGTGACGAGTGTGGTAAATAAGGGGGTGAACAGAGGCCAGATATAAGCATAATTTCTTCATGGGTAGATCACTTTTTTTTAATGGTTAGCGTTAGGTATATGCTTTATTAGATACCTTATTATTGTGTGGCAATGCAACATATTTGTGGTATATTGTTTTAAGTAACATAAATGGAATACGCGCTTTTCTACGCTAAAAGCTCTCTTTTTTTAAGGACGTCATGAATATTTTCTCAGTAAAACAACTCAGCTTTTTAATGGTATTACTTGCTGCTCTGTATACCAATAATTCCTTCCCCCAAATTGCGCAAGACTTAGAGCTTGATAAAATTTTTGCATCTATCGACCGTACCCATACCCTTCAGGGCAAAAAAGCATTGCAGGAATCTGCTGGTCAGTCCTGTTTCAGATGTAACGTTATTGCGTGATCGCCAATCGGTAATTGCTCATTTTTGTGATGATACCTGTGTGCATGGGAAGTTGATTGCAGCGCTTAAAAATTTTAGTAAGGATGAACTCAATTTTAATAAAGCTTTTGCGCAGACAAGTTCTGTGGAAAATGTAGCGCTTGAGGATTTTTATTTTTCGAGCGATAGATTTAAGCAATGGAATGAAAGTCCTATTGCGTTGGAATTGGGTCAAGTAGCGCACTTTGCCAATCTTATGAGCTCAAGTGTGCAACATCTTTTAACCATGTTGATATTTGATTGGGGACTGGGTGAAAAACATGACTGTGGAGGTTGCCCAAGTGATCACGCACATGATCATCATCACCACCATCATATCGGTAAAAAAAAGAAGCATGATCATGCACATGCGCCTCATGAGCATGGTGGTCACGATCATCACAATCAGGATCACGGCCACGATATGCATAATGAACATGGTCACGACCACCACAATCATGATCACGATCATGATATGCATAATGATGAGAATAAGGTTCATGTCAAAAGTAGTTATAAAGATTACCTGAAACGTTTCTTATTTGCGTGGCATGGCATCGCGCAAGTTCAAGATTTGTACAGTGTGTATACCATAACGCGTAAAGATTTAACGGTGATTAAAGAGTTGCAGCAACAATTGATGACGGTAGCTCGGGGACTACGCACAATAAAGTCGGTTCATGCATTGTTGAAGGATCAACAAGAAATTACGTCTCATTTGATGTTGTATCACAATCTTGATGCAATCTGTCTGCAGGCGAGTATGTCTAAAAAATTGGACACCTTGCTTGAGCTCTTGGAAATGCCTACGTTTAAAGGTGAACCTTCCGTATTTTCCCGTACGGGAAATATTTTAGCAGCATATAAATTATTGCAAGAGGTAGCTGAAGAGTTGCAACCTGCGCTGTGTGCACTTGGTGAAATTGATGCATGCAGTAGTTGTGCGCAACTTATGACAGAGCATCAAGCAGGGCCTCTGCGTTATACCTTTGCACAGTATGAAGTTGATCACGCAGTGCCATGCATGCACGTGCATAATTTTTGGCACCCTCTTATGAATGCGTGCGATGTAACTTTGAATAGTCTCAGTTTGGGCTTTAACGATTGCGGTTTGGGCTTTAATGATTGTGCGCGCAATGCATTACTGACTGGCCCGAATGCATGTGGTAAATCAACCAATTTAAAATCAGTAACCTTGTGTATGTATCTTGCACAAACACTCGCCATTGTACCTGCAGAAAAACACTGTCAAACAGTATTCAAAGAAATCTTTTCTTCCATGATTATAGCTGATCAATTGCAGCGGGGTAAGTCGCTTTTTGTGACTGAATTGGAAAGTGCACAGGCATTGTTGGACAGAGTAGAAACGCTTGCTCCTGGTGAATGTATGTTTGTTGCATTGGATGAATTGTTTAAAAGTACGCAGCATGAAAAGGGACAAGCGGTTGCGTATCAATTATTGAAAAAACTGCATGCATGTCCACAGGTGATAACGGTGGCGACTACTCATTTTGAAAAGTTGGCAGAGTTTGCGCAGGAAAATCCGCTCTTGTGCACGAATTATACGGTGCAGAATTATAGGCTTATACCTGGCATCGGTGGATTTGATGATATGGGTAATGACAATTATTTTGGGTAAAAAGGTGTACGTGTGACCCGCTTCATAAAAAATATATGTTTCTCACTCATAGCACTCTTTGTTATCGTATTCATCTTCATCTTCTTTTCACCAAAAAATAATCAAAAAAATACCAAACTGACCGTCATATGCACAACGAGTATGATTACCGATGCGGTAAAAAAAATAGGCGGTGATTTAATTGACGTTCATGGTCTGATGGGATGTGGAGTGGACCCGCACACCTATCGCGCAACCGAAGGTGATGTACGTCGCTTAGCGTCAGCTGATATTATTTTTTATAACGGGCTTCATCTTGAAGGTAAGATGGCGGAGTTATTTAAAAAGATGCAATCAGGCACGATTGCGGTAGCAGTGACGGATGCAATTCCACGGACAGCGTTGTTGGAATCTGACGATGCACATACCCTACTTCGCCAAGGTACGCATGACCCACACATCTGGTTTGATGTGCAATTGTGGCAACATGTCGTTGCAAAAATACGCGATACCTTAGTAGCGGTAGATACCGATGAAATTCATCAACTAAATTATGTGCAACGTGCGCAATCATATGCGCATGAACTGGACATGCTGCATGAATATGTGCTAAAAAAATCTGCACAAATACCGCAAGAAGAACGAATTTTGGTTACTGCACATGATGCATTTGGTTATTTTGGTCGGGCATATAATTTCCAAGTAGTTGGATTACAAGGTATAAGTACTGACTCAGATATTAGCACGCGAGACATTCAACAACTTGTGGAATTTATTATAACGCATAAAGTTCCTACTATTTTTGTTGAATCTTCCATTCCGTATCGCACACTACAAGCAGTGCAATATGCAGTACAGTCACGTGGTTGGCAGGTGAATATCGGCGGAGAACTTTTTTCTGATGCGCTTGATGCGCCGAACACACAAGCTGGTACTTACATTGGGATGGTGCGTCACAATATAGATACTATTGTGGACGGTTTACTTGGTGGCGCCAAGAGCACTCCATAACTCAGGCCCGTCGACCTGTCCGCCGAAGCTTTAGCGAAGGAGGAAGTTTTAGCGAAGACTGGGTCGACGGTTTGTTGAGGTTTAAAGATATCACGTAACACAATCTCGTTTTGTTTTCTCACTGTTAATCGCGTCACGTAATAATTTTATTTTGAGTTGTTTTCTTTTTTCTTCTGAGAACGCACGTTTCTTTTTTTCTTCATACTCATCTGCTGCATACTCAAGAATTTCGTTGATTGCCGTGTCATATTCTTTTGTGGCCGGATCAGTAGTTTTTCTGACCTTACGAATATCTGCTTTCCAATCTAGCTTTTGATATCTTTCGGGTACTTTTTCTAGATCTCGATGCTTCTCTGGTAGTTGTCTGTCTTCGTTTTGCTTCGACGTGACATCACGCCATAGCGCATCGGCGGACGGTTCCATACAATAGTGAGTAGTAGATGTTGCCAGGGACAACAGACAAAGAATAAGTAGATATATGTTCATAGTATTTTTAACCAATGGTAATTGTATTATTTTTAATTGAGACCGTGATTTCTTTTGTGTCAGCATGCTTCAATAAATACTGTGATATAGGTACAATAATGTGGCGTTGAATTGCACGTTTTAATGGGCGTGCACCAAATTCAGGTTCATAGCCACGTTGCGCAATCTCATCCAACACCCCATCTGCCATGTGTAACGTAATTCCCTGAGCCTGCAATCTTTGTGCGAGTTTGCTGAGCTGTAATTGCGTAATCTTTTTGAGCATATCGGCATTCAGGGAACTAAAATAAACAATTTCATCAATGCGGTTTAAAAATTCTGGACGGAATGTTTTATACAGCAATTGACGCACCTGTTCTTCCACTTTTTTATCAAGTTTCTTAGCCTGTAAAATAATGTCAGAGCCTAAATTAGACGTCATTATGATAATACAATTTTTAAATGATACGGTGCGTCCTTGTGAGTCGGTCAACCGGCCTTCATCTAAAATTTGTAAAAAGATATTAAATACATCCGGGTGTGCTTTTTCTATTTCATCAAATAACACAACGCTAAAGGGATGTTTACGCACTTGCTCGGTCAATTGACCGCCTTCTTCATAGCCAACATAGCCAGGAGGTGAACCAATAAGACGTGCAACTGCATGTTGTTCCATATATTCAGACATATCGATACGGATAACCCGTTTTTGATCATTGAATAAAAAATCGGCTAACGTTTTTGCGACTTCTGTTTTTCCTACACCGGTTGGTCCTAAAAATAAAAATGAACCAATTGGTTTGTTCGGATCGGCTAACCCTGCACGATGAATTTGAATAGCATCGGCAATTTTTGTGACCGCTTCATCTTGCCCAATGACTCGCTTTTTGAGCGTTTCAGGCAACTGAAGTAATTTTTCTGATTCAGATGTTTCTAATTTTTCTACCGGTATACCGGTCCAACGCGCAAGCACCTTTGCAATATCATGCTCATCAACTTGTTGTTTAACGAGCGTTGATTTGAGGGTTTTTAAGGTCTCTTGTTGCTCTACTAATTTTTTTTCTAGCTTTGCTATGGTGCCATATTTAATTTCAGACGCTTTGGCAAAATCACCTTCACGTTCTGCTTGTTGAAATTTATAATTAGCCTGTTCAATCTGTTCTTTGAGCGCATTGATTTTTTCCAATGGCTCTTTTTCCGCTTTCCATTGTGAGCGCACCATATTCTGTTGATCTTTTAATTCAGCAAGTTCTTTTTCAAGTATATTGAGTCGTTCTTGTGCGACAATATCATCTTTCTCTTTTGCGAGTGCAACTTTTTCAATCTCGAGTTGTCTAATTTTCCGTTCAAGTTTATCAAGAGATTCTGGCTGAGAATCAATTGACATTTTTACCATTGCTGCTGCTTCATCAACCAAATCTATTGCTTTGTCTGGCAAAAAACGATCAGGAATATTTTTTGATGCAAGAAGTACCGCATCCACCAGCGCTTGATCTTTTATGCGTATACCATGATGAATTTCAAACTTTTCCTTTAATCCGCGCAAAATAGAAATAGCATCTTCTATGGATGGTTCTGCTACCAGGACCTGTTGAAATCGGCGTTCTAAGGCAGCATCTTTTTCAATATATTTTTTGTATTCTTGCAAGGTTGTCGCACCAATGCAATGTAACGTACCGCGCGCAAGAGCGGGCTTTAATAAATTTGATGCATCCATGCCACCACCAGCAGAACCGGCGCCAACAAGCATATGTAGCTCGTCTATGAATAAGATGGTGTTATCTTCGCTTTTTTCAATTTCTTTAAGCACACCTTTAAGGCGTTCTTCAAATTCGCCTTGATACTTGGCGCCCGCAATGAGCAACCCCAAATCGAGTGAAAATATTTGTTTGTTTTTTAAACTTTCAGGGACGTCATTGTTGATAATGCGTTGCGCAATGCCTTCGACAATTGCGGTTTTACCAACACCTGGCTCACCAATTAATACCGGATTATTTTTTGTACGGCGGGATAAAATTTGTATAACCCGTCTGATTTCTTCATGCCGACCGATTACCGGATCAAGTTTGCCTTCTTGTGCAAGCTTAGTGAGATTGAGACAATACTTTTCAAGTAACTGATATTGATTTTCCGCATTTTTACTGTCCACGGTTTTACCCTTTCGTATTTCTTGCATCTGTTTAAGAATAGCAGCTTTGGTAAATCCATGGTGCGTAAAAAACTGTTTAATGCTCTGTGGTAGTGTTTGTGTGGTTGCTAATTCGAGCAAAACATGTTCAAGCGTTGTGTACTGATCACCCAGTTCTTGTGCCTGTTTTTGGCAATTGGTCAAAAATGTTTGCATTGCTGCATCAAGTGTTAGTTGGGCCCCTTGTACGCGGGGTAGTTTTTTGAGTTCTTCATCGACGATATGATGTAATTCAGCAATTGGTAGTGCCAGCGCATGTAAAAAAGAAGAGACAAAAGTATGTTCTAAGCTGGCAGCGAGTATATGAATTGGTTGTAATACCGCATGATTATAGGTCATAGCCAGCGCAGTACTTTTTTGGAGTACTTCTTCTGTTGCGTTGGTTAATGTTGCAGTAAAGTTTTGATTCATAAAAAACCTCTATGACTTTTCTATGGGTATTTTGTTCGTTTAAATACACGTATAAAATTAGTATATCTACTCACCGTATGCTTGTCCATGAGTTGCCCGTTTTGGGGTTTAAAATGCGGTAAAAAAACTTTTTTTACGAGGTAAGTCTTGTTTTTTTTTGGATGATGAATTTACTCTAATCCCAGGTCAAGCAACTATACGCTATTAAAGAATAGGGAACATATGGATTATAAAATTCTCAGTGTGAAAATGAATGGTGTATGCATACGCAGACATGCTCTATTTTTTTTGTTTTTACTCATTGGTAGTTCTACTGTATATGGTATGGAAAAACTATCACTGACATATAAAGAACCGGCCATTTGGTTTCCTGTGCCAAAAGATATCGTCATTAAAATTTTCGCATGTGCCGATTTAGAAACCAAGAAAAAACTGCGTATTACTTGTTCAGAAATATTTTTGCTTGATACCAAAGATCTTTTGCATTATTCACCTTTAATTGTATCAAGAAAAGATTGTCTGTATCACCTGGTACATGCTGCTCAACATAATGATCAAGCGGTGTTCCGTAATCTATTTTGTAATGCGGCCTATTGTGACTATGCTGATTTACCGGTGATCGCAACTTATTTTTTACTGAAAGAATCGCATGAGTTGGCATTATTGCGCGCATATTGTACGTCTCAGAATGGATCCACTTTAGAGCAGTTATTGCCCCACATAATGGAAGTGTATCAAGGGGGTGAAAAAATAATCGATCACTATAAAATCAACGTTATGGATTATCCAGAAGATAAGGAAGACGCGAGCCCATTGAGTATTGCGGTGTATCATAATCATCCGCGAGGTGTCGGTGAGTTGTTATTGGCGCAAAATATAGATTTGCTTAACATGCAAAATTTTGATTGCTGGACTCCTTTACATGATGCCGTATGTGCTAATAATGTAGCAATGTGCACGCTCTTATTATCTTTTAAAGAAATAAAAACGGATATATTGGATGATGATGGCAATACTGTCCTGCATTATGCAGTGATAAAGAATAGGATACCTATGGTAAAACTTTTATTAGAAAATGGTGTTCCTATAGATGTTCCAAGCCTTAAAAATCAAACAGCTTTATGGTTTGCGTCCTGTTATGGTCATGTTGATATGGTCAAACTATTGCTTGAACATAAAGCTAATGTAGAAATAGCAGCAACTGATAATAAGCTTCCAACTGATACCATTCATCCATTATCGGTAGCAATTATTAATCGTGAGATGCCTATTGTACGTCTATTGATTGAGCATGGCGCTAATCCCAATGCGCGATCAGCAGGAACTAATTGTACCCCATTATCACTTGCGATAGTGAACCATAATTATGAAGCGGCTGAATTTTTGTTAAAAAATGGTGCGCAGGTTGATGCGGTGGATTCTTCTGGGTATACATCATTAATAGAAGCAGTGGAAAAGGGACGTATTGCTCTGGTGCGATTATTACTGGAGTATGGTGCTGATATAAATCATCAAGCGAACGACCAATTTACTGCATTGTATGCTGCTATTATGGGCGAGCAGGACAAGATTATTAAATTTTTACTTGAGCAGCCACAGTTAATAATTCGTGAGAAAGAAAAAAGATTTGTGGATGCTTTCAAAAACAGGCAAAAAAAAGAAGATGAGTAGAGAGGCCCGTGCAGATTTGGGCCTCATCAGGAATGTTTTTTTATTGCTGGGGTAATGATGATCACATTGGAGGTGTGCGTTTACCGCCTACCAAGCGCATAATCAGTGAAATCACAAACAAGATTAAAAATACGACGAACAGAATTTTTGCGATTTGGATCGATATAATTTCAACACCACTAAATCCAAGTAGGCCGGAAATTATCGCAAGTACCAGAAAAACTATAACTAAATCTATCACGGGGAACTCCTTTTTTTGTGAGAATGTTTTATTATGTATAGGGTAAAAAAACATACGCATAAAAATCAACAACATGCATTTTTTTGGAACATGAATGAGCAGAGCAACTTTGGCAATCCTATCAACTGAAAATTTATTACATAATCTCGCAATCATCAAAAGCCATGCGCCCACTAGCAAAGTAATTGCAATGATCAAAGCAAATGCCTATGGTCATGGATTACGTTCAACCGCATTAAGATTAGAGCGTCAGGTGAGCAGTTTTGGTGTTGCTTCAATTGATGAAGCGATTGCATTACGACGAGTTGGTATCAAAATTCCTATCACCTTGATGGAAGGAGTTTTTGAGCCCGATGAACTACTTGTCGCCGCGTGTGAAAATTTTCATGTAGTGTTCCATGATGAGACACAACTGCAATGGCTTAAGATGCTTTCACTTCCTTTGCAATTGACTGCATGGCTTAAAGTTGATACCGGCATGGGTCGTTTGGGATTCGCGTTGAATCACGCTGAACATGCGTATGAGCAGTTGTCAGGTAGTCCACACATAAAACAACCTATCGGTATTATGTCACATTTTGCATGTGCAGATGAGGTGGCGCATCCATTGAATCAGACGCAAATTAATAATTTTAAACAGTTTGTGCAGGATAAAAAGGGGCCAAAAAGTTTCTGTAATTCAGCAGCATTAATTGCTTTTCCTGATCAACAGTATGATGTGGTGCGTCCTGGATTGGCGCTGTATGGGGTAAGTCCGTTACCTTATGTGTCTGCTGCAACGCTCGCATTAAAACCGGTCATGACGTTGCAAACACGTCTTATAGCGGTACGGCATGTGCAAAAAAATTCAACACTTGGATATGGAGCACGCTTTGTATGCCCAGATGACATGCGTATTGGTGTTATTGCGGTTGGGTATGGTGATGGATATCCACGCACTGCGCAGGATGGCACGCCGGTGTTGGTGAATGATGTGCAATGTCGATTGGTGGGACGTGTATCCATGGATATGATCACGATAGATTTACACGCATGTCCGCACGCACGGGTTAATGATCCGGTTATTTTGTGGGGTAATGGTCTTGCTATTGAAGAGGTTGCTCAATACACGCAGCAATCTCCGTATGATATGTTAACTGCGGTGCAATCACGGGTAAAATTCCATTGGACGTTGCATGCGTAATTAATTGTTTAACGCGTTAATATTGGCTACAATTTAATAATCAACACAGGCCTCCACTCGTAAAAAGTAAACCATGAACAAACCGTATACCTGGATAGAAATTAACGCGTCCGCGCTTACCAATAATCTTGCGCTGTATAAAAAAATAATTGGTAAAGATCGTATTTTTGCACCGGTAATAAAGGCGAATGCGTACGGTCATGGCATGCATCAGATTGCACAGTTATGTCAAGCAAGTGAGTATGTCGATTGGCTCTGTGTAGCACTGCTGTCTGACGCGCTTGCATTGCGCGCTGCGGGAATTACAAAACCTATTTTTGTGCTTGGGTATTTGGATGGTGATCTTGAACACGCAGTACACCAAAATATTGATATGCTTGTGTATGATTATGAAACGGCACAAGCGCTTAATGTAATTGGTAAACAACATACGTATGTATTTAATGTGCATATAAAAATTGATACCGGATTATCACGTCTTGGTATATTTCCTGATCAGCTTTTGTCGTTTGTAGCAACAATACGCGCATTACCCTTTATTAACATTCATGGTATCTATTCCCATTGTGCTGAACCACAGGCTCCAGATGACACGTATACGCAGATGCAGCTTGTTCAATTTAATCAGGCACTTACACAACTTACTCAGGCTCGCATACATATTCCGTATGTGCATATTGCTAATTCTGCTGCAACAACACGGTTTGAAGTTGCTGCATGCAATATGTTTCGCGTTGGAGCGGGTGTGTATGGATTATGGCCATCAGAAACGGTAAAAACTATCACACAGAATCGCTATTCTGATTTCAATCTCAAATTAGTACTCAGTTGGAAAACGCGCATTATCAATTTGAAAGAAGTACCGGCAGATACATTTGTTGGGTATATTCGCACGCATCAAACCAAAAAAATGACAATCTTAGCGACCATTCCTACTGGGTATTATGATGGGTATACATTGCATTATTCAAATCGTGGGTATGTACGCATTAATAATCAGTATGCGCCAATTGTTGGACGTGTGTGCATGAATCATACAATTCTTGATGTGACTGATATTCCTGGCGTGCGTGTTGGTGATGAAGTGTTGTTGCTGGGTGATGATCCACAAGTGAATGTATATACGTTTGCGCAATTGATTGGTAATAATAATCCACGAGAAGTACTTATTAATGTGTATCCGCACATTCCACGATTTGTCGTATAAAAAAAAGTGAGTATACACCCCCGTTCGTGCTGATCCGCCTACGCCAAGGCTACGCCGGACCATGGCCCTAGCCTGCCGTGCCCGCCGAAGTTTTAACGAAGGCTGGGTCGAAGCATAAAACGGGGCCTATCCTTCGACAAGCTCAGGACGAACGGCCCTTCGTCAAATTATGTATTGTTTGATGAATTTTGTTATACTGAGTGCCTTAGATTATTTAACAGGAGTTTTATGTTTATTTTAGAAGGTAATATTGGCGCTGGTAAATCAACGCTTTTAAAATTGATCAAAGAACATCTTCCGCATATACCCGTTGCACTTGAGCCAGTTGATGATTGGCAAAAACAGATTTATGGTCAATCTCTTTTGACCAATTTTTATCAAAATAGTAAGCGTTGGGCATATACGTTTGAGACGTTTACTATGATGAATCGCGCGAAAGAACACATAACTGCGCACGCGCAAAATTCGATTCAAATTGTAGAACGTTCTGTCTATTCAGGGTATTATTGTTTTGCGCGCAATAGTTATGAACAAGGTTTTCTGAGCCCCTTAGAATGGAAATTATATTTGGAGTGGTATGAATGGCTTGTGGCAGAAAAATGTAAAGCACCGCAAGGATTTGTCTATTTGCGTGTTGATCCACAGATTGCATATGAACGGATCAGAAAGCGCAATCGCTATGCAGAAAAGACGGTACCATTAAGTTATTTAAAACAGATTCATAATAAACATGAAGATTTTTTGATCACACAAGCGACTATAGCACCACAACTGAAAGCGGTGCCGATTTTGGTACTTGATTGTGATGAAGAGTTTGCGGACAATCCGGTTTTGTTGCAAAAAAAATTAGAACAAATACAAACGTTTATGGGTGTTGTGTCTGTGAGTGGTGTGCAACAACCTGTTGTGCAGTGTCAGGTATAAAAATAAGCGGGGTTTTTATGACCCGCTTTATTTTTCAAGCAACTTTATAAATACGATGCTTACCAACTTTAATAATCATACCTGACTGCCATGCTATGGTAGCCTTAAAATCATCAATCGGTTTTCCATCGATAATAATCGCATGAGATTCGATCAATCGCTTTGCATCAGAAGAACTTTTGATCGCATCCAAATATTTGAGCAGATCAACAATCCACACTGGATTAGGAAAATCGGTAGGGAATTGTATTTCTTCTGCTTGTGAATAATCTTTTTTCTGAAAGACTGCTTCAAATTTTGCCTGTGCTAATTTCGCTTCTTCTGGTGACCAAAACTTGGCAATAATATCATGCGCCATCTGTTTTTTGAGCGCCATTGGATGAGTACTTCCAGAGGTAACTTTTTCTTGCAGGGCCCTTAATTCAACTGCAGTTGTGCCAAGAAGCAGGGTAAAATATGGCCACATAGTAAGATCTGCCATGGACATTAATTTTCCAAATGCGTCATCTGCAGGTTCTGCAATGCCAACCGCATTGCCTAATGATTTAGACATTTTCTGCACCCCATCAAGTCCAACCAATAAAGGAACGGTTAAAATGACCTGTGGTTCTTGTCCATATTGTTCTTGTAAAAAGCGACCCATCAGCAAATTGAATGTTTGATCAGTTCCGCCAAGTTCAACGTCTGCATGTAGTGCAACAGAATCATATCCTTGAAACATTGGATACAGGAGTTCATGAAAGCCTACTGGTTCTTTTTCTCTGATGCGTTTGGCAAAATCTTCACGTTCAGCTATGCGTGCAAGCGTAACTTTTCCGCATAGTTTTACCATGTCTGTGCAGCTTAATGCATCAAGCCATTCGGAATTATAACGTACTACCACTTTATTGATGTCTAATATTTTACCTACTTGTTCAAAGTAGCTTTTCATATTATACGCGATATCTTCATTGGTTAACGGTGGTCGTGTTTTTAAGCGGCCAGTTGGATCGCCAATACGTGCGGTAAAATCACCAATTAAGAAAATGACATTATGGCCTAAATCCTGGAACTCTTTTAATTTGGATAACACGACAACATGACCGAGGTGTAAATCTGGTGCAGTTGGATCCATGCCGAGCTTGATGTTAAGGGTTTTCCCGCTCTGTAGTTTTTTGGTAAGGTCTTCTAGCGGGGTTATTTGCACCGTGCCATGCTGTAGGTGCTTTATGATCTGTTCAACATTTTTCATGTTTTTTTTAATCCTAAAAATTTAAATTGCTTGAATAAGATATGCAAGGGTCAATCCTGCATAGGTTATAAAATAAGTGACCATAACTAATAATGGTCCATAAAAAAATATCATTAATAAGAGTGGCGCAAGAAACATAAAATAAAATGAATACTCCATGTAGTTTAATGAAGAACCCATGATAAGATGCATGCCAAGCAAACAAGTGTTGAGTAAAAATTCGAGTACTGCAAGACCGGTGTTTAATGCTACCCATGCAGCAAGAATAAATGCTATCGATACGGATAATGATGAATAGAGCGGATAGTATTGTGCTATGTATAAATGCGAAATGTTTTTTTGCAAAATAATTAATCGCACGATGTTGATCATCATCGGATCAAACCATGCAATCAGAATGAACAGACCGACAATGGCAAAAACAATATGCAGCATCGTGTCTGAAAAAAATGCGATACCTAATTTAAGTGGACGGAACTTGCCATGAATGTTCAATGGATTTATGGGAACATGTTTACCCCAACCGAATGATTGTAAGACTAAAAATAAATAGCCAAGAAAGCTCACATGTACCAAGGGGTTCAATGAAGAAAAACCTTCGTGTTCGGGTGTGTGATCACCCATCAATCCTGCTATCCAAGAACGGAATGCACCAGATAGGGTGACGATTATAATGTAGGCGATAGAGAAGGTGAGTGTGGTGACAAGAAATTTAGCGCTATAAAGATCCATAATACCTCTGCAAATAATGAAAGAAAGAGTTCAAATATAGGATAAAGCAATTTAGGCATATGGTCAATCCGCCTTCACTCCTGTCTCGCCATGGCTTTAGCGACGGCGGATTGTTACGGCGTGATAAACAAGATAAAATCACGTCGTAGTGTAAACGTAGACGGATCCGCCTTCATTAAAGCAAAAAAGGTGCCGATTTATCGTCGACACCTTTTTGATTAATGAACTGTTTGAGCAAGTATCAAACTGGGGCATTTGTTGTAACGAAGTATAGAAGCCATGCAAAGAAGGCAACAAATAGAGACGCCCCGGTCGCTATTCTTTGTTGTGGGGTAATTTGATTGGTGAAATTTGATAGGGACTTAAGAACCTTCTGGGGGCTTATTCCATCAGGCTGGCTATATGATGATGAGATTAATGAAGCTGTTGGTTGTTGAGTTGTTGGTGGATTTGTGTTTATTTCGGAAGTTGTCAACGAGATGTCTGCTACTTTAGTGGTATCATCGGTGGGTGTTTGATTGTCTGGTTGTTCATTCATTCCAAAAGCAACGGTGCTTACACAAGAAAAAGTGATTATGAAGAGTGTGTTATATAATCTTTTCATCGGTCTGGCCTTTCTATGGATTGATAGTGAAAACAGATTAATTTGGCTGCTAGTATATCTGTTTTTTTGTGCATGTCATGCAATTGTTTTCATGCGGGTATAAACAAAAGCGTTAGGTATATTATTCCATAAAAAATTGAATAGCCTTGCTCAAGGTAAAAAAATAATCACCTTCAGATCGTCCGACTTCGCCCCGACCTTTGTAAAGGCACGGTCGACTGACACAGTCGTTGCGAGCTTGCGAAGCAATCCAGGTTGAATGATTTGTATGCTTTATATATTAAATTTGGGATGACAATGGATATATGATTTTCTTGCTTGTTATATAAGCGGTTGGCTACTTTATGATTTTTTCCTGGATTGCTTCGTAAACTCGCAACGACTGTGCGACGAAATTTTTAACAGTAAGTTGGATGGCTTTGATACAGATTAGAACGAAGGTGTATCGAAGAAGCAACTAACACTTTTGTTACATCCTTTTCACGCTCATATTAAGAACCTTGGCAAGTGAGTTTTGTGAATGGCGTTGTTTCGATTTTTTTAATATCTTTTGCTTTGTATTCTGCAGGTGGTTCTGGTACTTCAATGACGGTTGTTCGCAATTCTATCTTACCCTCTAAGTATTCAAGATATTCGTCAAGTCCCGCTTTGAGATCTTTGTAAAATTTACTGTTCATCGTGAGGCCTTAGTTATGAAATTTCGTACCTTGAAGATACTACGCGGTAGCATGAATTGTCAAAAATTCTCGAATCATGCTGTAATTTACGCTTTTGGCAAATACCTATGGGGCATTATAAATGGCCTTATCTGCTTGAATTTGCCGATTAGCCCCAGCTTTCAGGCCTGCGACCAGGTGAAATATTCAGATACCCCCTCCCCTTGTATTATTTTATATTTGTGATATTATACTAGTATAGCCTATTTAATGGGCTTTTCTAAGTGAAAGAGGTTAATTATATCTATTTTTTATCTGGAGGTCATAGCAATGAAAAAGCTGTTTAATCTGTTATTCGTCACAAGTCTTGTCTGTTTTGGTACTTCTATCCATGGTATGGAGTGCCCACATAATGAAATCATTTTTCAACCAACTCAAGAAAATCAAATTCAAGAAGCCCCATGGCTTTCACCGGAAATAGTAGCCCGTATAGCTGGCTTTTGTTGGCCCAAAGGAAAAAATTTACTCATGAGGTTGTGTAAAGATTTTTGTATGTGCTTAAAAGATAGGAAGTTAATAGTGCGGGCAAATCCGTTTGCCGTGGGCATAATGGATAAAGTAGAAGCTTTGATTGAGTATGCTCATGAAGGTGATGTAAATATGACAAAACTTTTACTTAAAAATGGAGTAAGTGCAAATTGGTGTAATATTTTGGGTATAAAGCCGTTTCATGATGCTCATCCGAACGTTATGCCATTATTGATTGAGCATGGTGCACTGGTGAACGATCCTAAGCCATTCATATATCCATTGCATGCAGCTGTGTATAAAAATGATAAAGAAGCGGTGAAAACATTACTTGCATTAAAAGCTGATCCAAATCTTGCTCTTGCAATTAGCGCTACGCCTTTACTCATAGCATCGACATATGGTCACACCGAAACTGTAAAGTTATTACTTAAAGCAGTTGGTATAGAGGTAAATAAAGCATTAGCTAATGGCGTTACCTCTTTATGCATAGCATCACAAAATGGTCACACCGAAGTTGTAAAATTATTGCTTGTTTCTGGCGCAAATGTAAATCAAGTAAGTAACAATGGCGATACCTCTTTATTCATAGCATCACAAAATGGCCATATTGAAGTTGTAAAGTTATTGCTCACTGCAGTTGGTATAGAGGTAAATAAAGCATTTAATGGTGCTACTCCTTTATACATAGCTTCACAAAATGGTCATACTCAGGTTGTAAAGTTATTGCTTAAAGCAAATGGTATAGAGGTAAATAAAGAATTGAATGGCGCTACCCCTTTATTTATAGCAGTGCAAAAGGGTCATACTGGAATTGTAAAGTTATTGCTTAAAGCAAATAGTATAGAGGTAAATAAAGAATTAGATGGTGCTACCCCTTTATATATAGCAGCACAAAAGGGTCATACTGGAATTGTAAAGTTATTGCTTAAAGCAGATGGTATAGATGTAGATAAAGTAAGGAATGATGGTTGTGCGCCTTTGGGTGTTGTATCATACAAAGGTCATATTGAAATTGTACGGTTACTGTTGCATGCACATGCAAATATTAATTATGCAAACCATAGTGATGGATGGACACCTTTATTTGCTGCATCATATGGTGGCTATATCGAAATTGTACGATTACTACTTGATAATGGAGCAGAGATACATCATGCAATTACGACTGATTCTAAAACAGATCCGCTCGTTAAAGCAGGAGATACTGCGTTGGATCTAGCGAGAAAGAAGGGTCATGTTCGCGTGGTAGAGTTGCTTGAAGAACGCATGCGTAAAGAGGCGGAATCGAAATGAAAAGAACGCTACACATTCTATCTATCATCATTTTTATCTGCGTAAGCACTTCTCTTTATGGTATGAAGCGCAAAAACAGTACTACCTTAATAATTCGTAATCCAAATTATATATGTCATCAAGTTCAAGAAGTTCTTGTTCAAGATCAGGAAGGCCTAGTGCTTCCGCCGGAAATAATAGCCCGTATAGCTGGTTTTTGTTGGTCCAAAGAAAAAAATCTGCTCATGAGGTTGTGTAAAGATTACTGTGTATGTTTACAAGATAGAAAATTAATAGTGCGAGCAAATCCACGTACTGTGGGCTATGTAGACAAAGTAGAAGCTTTGATTGATTATGCTCATGAGGGTGACGCAAACATGACAGAATTTCTGCTTAAAAATGGAGTAGGTGCAAATTGTTACAATGTTTTGGGTATAAAGTCGTTCCATAATGCTCATCCGAAGGTTATGCCATTATTGATTGAGCATGGTGCGTTAGTGAATGAATATAAACCAGCAATATATCCATTGCATGAAGCTGTATATAAAAATGATAAAGAAGCGGTGAAAACGTTGCTTGCATTTAATGCTGATCCAAACCTTGCTCTTGCAACTAGCGCTACAGCTTTACAGATAGCAGCAGCAAAAGGTTATACTGAACTTGTAAAATTATTGCTTGATAAGGGAGCAAGTGTAAATCAAGTAGATATGCATGGCATTACATCTTTACATATAGCATCAACAAAAGGTTACACCAAAACTGTAAAGGTATTGCTTACTGCAGTTGGTATAGAGGTAAATAAGAGATGGAATAGTGGTGCGACTTCTTTATTTATGGCATCACATAATGGTCATACTGAAATTGTAAAATTATTACTTGCTTCTGGTGCAAATGTAAATCAAGCAGAGAACAATGGCGCTACACCTTTACGCATAGCATCACAAAATGGCTATACTGAAATTGTAAAATTATTGCTTGCTTCTGGCTCAAAGGTAAATCAAGCAGATAACACTGGCATGACACCTCTATTCACAGCATCACAAAATGGCCATATTGAAGTTGTAAAGTTATTGCTAGATAATGGAGCAAATGTAAATGAGGCAACAGTTAATGGTGCTACACCTTTATACGTGGCATTATGCAAAGGCTATACCAAAATTGCAAAGTTACTGCTCACTGCAGTTGGTATAGATGTAAATAAGGCAGATCAGAATGGCGTTGCATCTTTATATGTGGCATCGGCATCTGGTTATACTAAAATTGTAAAGTTATTACTTGCTATAGATGGCATAGAGGTAAATAAGGCAACAAATGCAGGATCTGTTTCTTTAGGTATTGCATTAAAATATGGTCATACTGAAATTGTAAAATTATTGATTGATGCGAAAGCGAATATAAATCATGTATCTAATGCTGGAAATACACCTTTAGGTGTTGCATCATACAATGGTCATATTGAAATTGTACGATTACTACTTGATAATGGAGCAGAGATACATCATGCAATTACGACTGATTCTAAAACAGATCCGCTCGTTAAAGCAGGAGATACTGCGTTGGATATAGCCAAAAAGAAGGGTTATGCGAAAATTGTAAAACTTCTTGAAGAACACCAGCAAAAAGAAAAAGGATCAAAATGAAAAGAATACTACATATCTTATTCATCATCTCTTTTATCTGCGTAAGCACTTCTATCCATGGTATGAAGCGCAAAAACAGTACTACGTTAACAATTCGTAATTCAAATTATATATGTCATCAAGTTCAAGAAGCTCCTGTGCTTTTTCCTGAGTTAATAGCCCATATAGCTGGTTATTGTTGGCCCAAAGAAAAAAATCTGCTCATGAGGGTAAGTGAATATTTTTGCGCATGCCTACAAAGTAGGAAGTTAATAGTGCGGGCAAATCTACGTACTGTGGGCATAACAGACAAAAAAGAAGCTTTGATTGAATATGCTCATGAGGGCGATGTAAACATGACGGAATTCTTGCTTAAAAATGGGGTCAAAGCAAATTGTTGGAATATTTTGGGTATAACGCCGTTTCATGATGCTCATCCGAACGTTATGCCATTATTGATTGAGCATGGTGCGCTGGTGAATGAACCTAAGCCATTAATATATCCATTACATGCCGCTGTATATAAAAATGATACAGAAACCGTTAAAACATTGCTTGCATTAAAAGCTGATCCAAATCTTGCTCTTGCAATTAGCGCTACACCTTTACATATAGCAGCACAAGAAGGTTATACTGAAATTGTAAAGTTATTGCTTGATAATGGAGCAAATGTAAATCAAGTAAATAATCAGGGCACTACGTCTTTATTAATGGCATCAAAGAATGGTCACACCAAGACTGTAAAGGTATTGCTTACTGCAGTTGGTATAGAGGTAAATAAAGCATTTGTTAATGGCGTGACACCTTTGCTCGCAGCATCAAAGAGTGGCCACACCGAAGTTGTAAAATTATTGCTTGTTTCTGGCGCAAATGTAAATCAAGCAGATAATAATGGCGTTACGCCTTTATTATCTGCATCATGGAATGGTCATACTGAAATTGTAAAATTATTACTTGATGCAGCTGGTATAGAGGTAAATCCAGCAGATAACCATGGCGTTACCCCTTTATATGCAGCATCAAGAAATGGCGAGATTGAGATTGTAAAGTTATTACTTGCTGCAGTTGGTATAGAGGTCAATCGGGCATTTAATGGCATGACGCCTTTACTCGCAGCATCAAAGAGTGGCCACACCGAAGTTGTAAAGTTATTACTTGCTTCTGGCGCAAATGTAAATCAAGCAGATAATAAAGGCGTAACGCCATTATTATCTGCATCACACAATGGTCATACTGAAATTGTAAAGTTATTACTTGCTTCTGGCGCAAATATAAATCAAGCAGAGAACAATGGCGTTACGCCTTTACTCACAGCATCAAGCAATGGCGACATTAAGATTGTAAAGTTATTGCTTACCGCAGATGATATAGAGGTAAATAAAGCATTAGTTAATGGAGATACCTCTTTACTTGTAGCGTCAGGAAAAGGCAACACTGAAATTGTAAAGTTATTGCTCACTACAGATGGTATAGATGTAGATAAAGTAAGGAATAATGGCGTTACACCTTTAGGCGTTGCATCCTACAATGGTCATACTGGAATTGTACGGTTGCTGTTGCATGCACATGCAAATATTAATTATGCAAACCATAGTGATGGATGGACGTCTTTATGCGCTGCATCATATGGTGGCTATATCGAAATTGTACAGTTATTACTTGATCATGGAGCAGACACGCATGCCGTAGTCACGGTTGATTCTACAATTGATCCGCTCATTAAAGCAGGAGATACTGCGTTGGATCTAGCGAGAAAGAAGGGTCATGTTCGCGTGGTAGAGTTGCTTGAAGAACGCATGCGTAAAGAGGAGGAATCGAAATGAAAAGAACGCTACACATTCTATCTATCATTATTTTTATCGGCGTAAGCACTTCTCTTTATGGTATGAAGCGCAAAAACAGTACTACCTTAACAATTCGTAATCCAAATTATATACGTCATCAAGCTCAAGAAGTTCTTGTTCAAGGTCAGGAAGGCCTAGTGCTTCCGCCGGAAATAATAGCCCGTATAGCTGGTTTTTGTTGGTCCAAAGAAAAAAATCTGCTCATGAGGTTGTGTAAAGATTTCTGTGTATGCCTAAAAGATAGACAATTAATCTTGCGGGCAAATCTACGTACTGTGGGCTTTACAGATAAGGTAGAAGCTCTAATTGAGTATGCTCGTGAAGGTGACCTAAATATGACAAAATTTCTGCTTAAAAATGGAGTAAATGCAAATTGTTACAATATTTTGGGTATAAAGCCATTTCATGATGCTCATAATGATGTTATGCCATTATTGATTGAACATGGTGCAAATGAGAATGAACCTAAACCAGAACTATATCCATTGCATGAAGCGGCATACAAAGGTGATAAAGAAATGGTGGAGATGTTGCTTGCATTAAAAGCTGATCCAAATCGTGCTCTTGCAATTGGCGCTACACCTTTAATCATAGCGTCACAAAAAGGTCGCACTGAAATTGTAAAGATATTGCTTACTGCAGATGGTATAGAGGTGAATAAGGCACTTCATGATATTACACCTTTATATATTGCATCACAAAAAGGCTATACTAAAATTGTAAAGTTATTGCTTAAGGTAGCTGGTATAGAGGTAAATAAGGCATTTTATGATATTACTCCTTTATACATTGCATCACAAAATGGCCATACTGAAATTGTAAAGTTATTGCTTAAGGTAGCTGGTATAGAAGTGAATAAGGCAGGCAGAAATGGATGGAGACCTTTATCCATTGCATCATATTATGGCAACACTGAGATTGTGAAGTTACTACTTGATCATAAAGCAAATATACATGCGGTAGTCACGGCTGATTCTCCAATAGATTTGCTTCTTAAAGCAGGAGATACCGCGTTGGATATAGCCAAAAAGAAGGGACATGTTCATGTGGTAGAGTTACTTGAAGCCAAATTACGCTGTGAGGCAATAGAAAAGCTTTTGTAAGAAAGAATAGAGTTATACGTAAATTTTAGGGCAGAAGAGAGTTACACTTTCTTTTGCCCTATTTTACTGTCAAAAAAATTATGCGCTTGTTATTTGCCCCACAGCCAATGATCAACAGAATACGTACCCGCGCCAAATACCGTTATGACAAGAAATCCAACTGCATAAGCAATTGGCCATGCATACCAATCCCATGGATCTCTATTTTTAATATGCATTGTTGCCGCTACCAACATAGTGAATGCCATAAATGGGCTTGCAAAGCGTGCTAAGAAACCGAATAATAATGAAAAGCCACCTAAAAATTCAGCAGCGGTTGCAGCGAGTCCCCAAAAAATTGGCATAAAGTGAATACCAAGATTTCCCATTTGTTGTCCAAGCCAGAGCCATTCTTCTTGGCCATTTATTATTTTTCTCCATCCTTGTGGAATAAAATAATAACCAACGTATAAGCGGAACAGAAGCACCGCGACGTCGTAGAGTAGTGTATAGTTCATTTTTTTCTCCTTAGTTAATTATGATTTCATTTATTACAAGTTATGCAATTTCTTAATCGCATTTTCAAGAGTATGCGCATGAGACATCATATCTTTCCACGGATCTTTTGTTTTACCTAATCGACGGAAAATATTTGATATCGTATAGTCTTGCGATTTTACTCCTTTAGTGAGTAGCTCCTGCCAGGTGATGGGCGTTGCAATAGGTGCACCTGGTAATGCACGCACTGAATAGGGAGCAACTCCATGATGCGCATAACTATTGCGATAAATATCAAGAAATATACGATCACCACGTTCATGCTTTGGCATGCTCAGTGTAAGCTTTTGTGGATAGCGGCCAATTAAATATTCTGCAATGCTGCGCGCGAACGATACCACTTCATCGTTTGTGTAAATCGGTTTAAGCGGCACCACTATGTGTACACCACGTGATCCGGTTGTCATAACAAATGAGGTCAGCTCCAACAGATCAAACATATGCTTCAATTTTTTTGCTGCCCAACGGACTTGAGCAAATCCAGATTTTCCTGATGGATCTAAATCAAAAATAAGGCGATCAGGGTGTTTAGGTTTGTCCATTTTGCTTGTCCAAACGTGATATACAATAGCTCCCTGATTAGCAAGGTACACAAGTGTTGCTGCATCAGTACAATTGACATAGTCGGTAGTGTTACCATTCGCATCTTTAATTGGTATACGTTTAATCCATGCAGGGAAATAATCAGGCGCATCTTTTTGGAAAAACGATTCACCAGTTATGCCTTCTGGATAGCGTTGCACGGTTAACGGTCTATCGCGCAGATATGGCAACATGGTTGGTGCGATATGATAATAATAATCGATAATCTCGCCCTTGGTTATGGCTTTACTTTTTATTTTTTTACTGGCAGGGAAATAAACTTTGTCAGTGTTGCTGAGCGCAATTTCATGGTGATCTATTTCTAATGAATCCATCACATTCCTCTTTTTTATACTTTTTTTTTCCGTCCCGACTTCGCCCCCGACTTTTGTAAAGATGCGGTTGTTGGACGGGGCTTTTGTTTGTTTGCAATTTGCGTCATAGTACGTCCAGTTTTAACCGATTTGTTTTGGGTACTGGTTGGATTTTTCCGTGCACTTGCATATTCGTCATGCATCTTGATCAATAACCATTTCTTACTTTGTGCATCACCCATGCGTACAAGGGCATAATCACCTTTAATTTTTTCACCATCAAAAAAAACTTCGATTGTGCCATCTTCAAGACATTGTTTGAAGGGCACTAACTTACCATTTTTTTGTTTGATGTTTGTATAGGTGCCGTGATCCCATACCATAACGGTGCCGGCACCATAGCCTTCTGGAATAACCCCTTCAAAATCTTTATAATCCATCGGATGATCTTCAACGTGCATTGCAAGACGTTTTTCGCTCGGATTTAATGAAGGTCCTTTTGGCACGGCCCATGATAGCAGCACTCCATCAAAAGCAAGTCTTAAATCATAATGCAAATGACTTGCTTGGTGCTTGTGAATGACAAAGATGTTACCTGTTTTTTTTGATGATATAGTGCCTTTTGGTTCTGGTGATTTGGTCAGGTCTCGTTTTGTGCGATATGTTTTTAAAGAATTGGCAGTACTCGCTTTTTTGATTTGCGCCATAACGGGTTCTCCATGCAATAAGATGCTACTGAGTATATAGAGACTGTACTTGAACGGATTGGAGCTGGTAAATAGTTTCATGGTGTTCTTTCTTTTTGTATGCATTGGAAAAACTGGGTACATGGTAACATTCACTAAGTTATACACCCCCGTTTGTGCTGAGCCTGTCGAAGCATAAAACGGGGCCTATCCTTCGACCCAGCCTTCGTTAAAACTTCGGCGGGCACGGCAGGCTAGGGCCATGGTCCGACGTAGCCTCGGCGTAGGCGGATCAGGACGAACGGCCTATAATAATCACTGATGCGCATCTTGACAAGATAAGCATAGCCTGCGCACATCCAGCAAGAATATTATGAGCTTTTAGGTGCAGAAGTTTCCTTCTTGAACGATTGCGATAGAGCTTGTAATTTGAGTGCCAGGCTGTTATTGCCAATTTCGTTCGCTTTTTTTAAAGCTGTTTCATACCACATATCATCAAGAAGATACATGCGTTTTGATACCGAGTAGATAATCGCATTAATAATGGTAGTAAGAGATTTTTGATTGTGCATGTTTTCAAATTTTTCCCGTGCTATGTTTTCCCATGTGTACATTTTACTTGCAAGAATAGATGTAATGACTTCAGTAAGCGCGCTTTCGTTAGTCATAGTTTTAAATTTATTTTTAGCCACATCTTCCCATTCGTTTACTTTATTTTCTATGACCGCATCAATAACACGGGCTAAGGGATATATCTCTTCTTCTTCATCCTCAGTATTTACCAGGATTATTTTTTCTTCTGTCATGGCTTCAAATTTTTCTTGAGCGACCGCATACCAGCTTTTTGATTTTTGAGTGAGAATAATCATAATAATTTCACTTAAGGCATAGTCACTCGTGATACTATTAAATTTTTGTTGAGCAATTTCATACCAGGTATCGCGTTCGTTATAGATAACCGATTGAATGCTATACGCTAATGCTTCATTTTCAGTCAGAGCGTTAAATTTCTTTTGTGCCAGGTCGTACCATCGCGTGAATTTATTATCAAGGATTGATGCAATGACGTGAGACACTGCGAGATTTTCTGTCATAGCTTCAAATTTTTGTTGAGCTGCATTATACCAATAGTTTGATTTGTCCTTAATGATATGTCCTATTAAGAAGCTATTAACGAGTTGATTTTTCATAGTTGTGAACAGATCAACGCTAGCTTGATAGAAAGGAGATACGGGATTATTCAAATGGTTCCACATAAGCTGAGCGGTATCGCGTGCAGAGTTTTCGTTAAATTCGTCTTGCGCCAATGACTTTATCAATTGCATAAGAATTGCTTGTAGTGGCGTACCATGCGTAGCTTTTGCCGACAATTGCGTAATGATATCTATTTTATTTTCAGATTCATGTAACGCTTGTAAAAATATGAGGTTGGCATTGTTATTCATTTCATCTGATATGAACATTGCCAGCAGGGTATATGGTTCAACTGGTACTGGCACCTTATTTTCAATGTTAAACAGCAGTAGTTTGGCAATTTCTTTTGCGTTTGGATATTGAGCATTATCTAGCTGTGGTATAACACTATGCCCATTGCTCAGTTGCCACTCAAATGAATTGGTGTCATTAATAAAGAATCTTAAGGTCACGTAGTCAATGTGTGCCAATATGTTTTTTTCTGTACTTTTTTCTATATTTTTTTCGCCACCTTCATCGGCTATTTCCCACGTAAGCACAAAGTTATCATGAGATACTTGTGCGCATATCAAATCCAATTGTGCATCTCTACTCAATTGATCAAAAGATGGTTGGTTGCCAAACAATAAGTGATTACAAATTTTAAGCATGTTTGGTAACGATGATTGTATGTTATAAAATCGGTCTGATTGTGCAAAATTACTCGGTTCGACATAGGTGACGCCAGGTAAATTTTCTACCACCTGTGTCCATGCATTATACAATTCAGATGCTTGTAGATCTGTCACGCTTGGATTTTTTTGATAAAAATTAATTAATGGTTTACTTGGCTGCAATACGAGTTGGTTTGTATCGTGTGGTGCGCTATTGATAAGGCGTTGTATATCAAAGGTACCGGTTATAGGATTATACAAAATAATGTTAAAAAAATTACGAAATGCAGTTTCTACGCAATCCGAAAAGCGTTGTGTTTGGTTGCCTTTTGGATGAATATAGGTAACTTGTGCGCCAGTAATGATTGGTGGCATTGGTGATTCCCACACATGGTATCCTTTAACCATTAAAATTACGTGCTCATAATGGTTCAGCATAAACTCGGTAAGTTTATACCCTTTTATAATGGCAAATTGTTCGGTAAATTGTTCATAATCATGCTTGTCGTATGGTTTTGCATTCACCCATGTTTGTAAGTTGGCAGAGTTTATTACGGTTAATTCCTTAAAATAATCGACAAAATCTTGTTTTGGCACATCACTATCACGTGGATTACTTATTTTCCACAATAAGGTAAGCAGTATCTGTTCAGTTGCATATGCGATATAGGTACGGGTTTTATGTGGTGTGCTTTCTTTGGTAGATTGAATGAAATGTTCGATTAACTGTGTTATTCCAGATTGCAATGCACGATCAATTGCTTTGCTTTCATAGATAAGTTTGTGTGATTCTTCTTCCAGTGATTCTCTGGTGCCGGTAAGAAATTTTTGATTTTTTTCAAGCTGTTCAAGTTTTGTTATTTTTTCATTTGCTTCTTTTGGCGTAGTTGGTTTTATCCGTTGTTCTTGTCTTATCAACGCAACCAACTTTTTATTTTGTTGCGCTATATCTTGAACAGTTTCTTGTATGTTCGCAATGCGCTCAGTCATATCTTTTTGTATCTTTTGCATTGCTGCGCGCTGTGGTTGCATGATAGTTTCAAGCGCTGTGGTTAATTGTGCATCTTCCTCCTTCGCCAAGGCTTCGGCGGACAAGTTTTCATTCTTTTTTGATACCATATTTTTTTTGCGATACGCAGTAATTACCTGCATAATCTTACCGATATCTTTGGGTGTCCAATAAGATGCGGGTTTGCTTTTTAAGATAGTTGGCCTGAATGATACGTTATCCGCTTGCAGATAAAAAAGTTCTTTGATGAGTTTGATGGTTCCATCATTCGGATTGCCATAGCGGTACATATTTTCTACTATGCGTTGCTCTGACCAGACCATACCATTAATGGGCAATAGATGTTTGTATCCGATGTTGGTAATCGCGTAACTATCTTTCATCCAGGTAAAAGGAGCGTCTGTGTATGTATGATGGATTAAGAATAGGCAGAAAAAGAGTAGTATCGTTTTAATTTTAAGTGCTTGTTTGTTTTTCACGTTATGTGTCCTTTATTTATCACGCTATGCCCTTTTTTAAGTTGCCATTCGAATGAGCTCGTTTTATTAATTAAAAACTTTAATGTTACATATTCTATGTCTGCCAACTGAGTTTTTTCCACATCAGCATCAGCTATCTCCCAGGACACCATAAAATCATCACGCGATACGGTATCGCAAATCAAATCTAGTTGCTTTTCTCTGGGCAGTCGGTTGACGTGAGGGCTATGAGTAAACAAAAGATGATTGCATATTCTGAGCATGTTGGGAAAACATGATTTAACTTCATAATATCGTGCGTGGGACGCATATTCAATGGGCTTCATATACACTATGTTAGGTATCTTTTTTGTTACATCTGTCCATGCATTATACAATTCCGATGCGTGTAGGTTTGTTATGCACTTATGTCTGCTATAGAAATTGATTAAGTTTTGACTCAATTGCAGTGGAATAGCACCGCTATCTTTTTGAGCTGCGGTAATAAGACGTTCAATGTCGAACAGGTGCTTTTCCGCGTTGTACAAAATGATATTGAAAAAATTACGGAATGAGGTTTCTACGCAATCGGGGGATTGTTCTGTGTCTGAACCATCAGGATGGGTATAGATAGCACCTGCTCCGGTAATAATTGGTGGCATTGCTGATGTCCAGAGCAGGTGCCCTTTAATTGCCAAGATTGTTTGTTCATAATGTTGTGCCATGTACTGTTTGCGCATATCTGGATGGAGCGCGTTAAGGTTTTGGTTAAAGTGCAGGTAGTCTTGTTTGGTATAGGGCTGTGTGGTAATCCATTTTTGTAAATTATCGGTATCTACTATCAGTGCGTCTTTCAGCGGCCCTACCAATTGGTTAAAATAATCAACAAAATTCTGCTTTGGCATGTCACCATCACGTGGATTAGCAATCTTCCATAGCAGGGTAAGCAGAATATATTCAGTTGCATATGCAGTATATTTTTTATTGTTATTGCTCGGTGCGCTTTCTTTGACTGAGTCAATAAGAGAATCTATTAACGTGGTGATGCCATTTTCGAGCGCCCGATTGATAAACTTTTGATCATAGACCAGTTTTTTTATTGCATGTTCAATCGGTTCTTTGGTTCCCGCAAGAAAATAGTAATCAGTTTCCAACTGTTCAATTTCTGCAATTTTTTGGTTTAATTGTGCATACGTAGTGCTTGGTTTACGTTGCGCTTGTCCAGTGAGTGTATAGAGCGCTTTGTTTTGCTGTGTGATATCGTATAGTATCTCTTTTTTTGCGGCAATGCTCGTTGCGATTTCTTCTTTTCTTGTGAGCATTAATGTGCGTTGTGGTTGGATAATCTGTTCAAGTGCTGCGCGCAGTGTGGTGTCCTCCTCCTTCGCTAAAATAGTGAGCCTTAGCTCACCAGCTTCCTCCTTCGCTAAAATAGTGAGCCTTAGCTCACCAGCTTCGGCGGACAGGTCGGCGGACAAGTTTTCATCATTTTTTGATGCCATATTTTCACGATACGCAGTAATCGCGGCATTAATTTTACCAATGATTGCTGGTGTCCAGTAAGATGCAGGTTTGCTTTTTAAAATAGTTGGCCTGAATGATACCATGTCGTCTTGTAAATAGAAAAGTTCTTTGACCAATTTAATAGTCGCATGGTTTGAATTACCGTCGAGATACATTTTGTCTACTATGCATTGTTCTGCCCAGAGCATACCGTTTAATGGTAAAAGGTGGCGGTATGCGGGATGCATAATCGCATAAATGCCGAGCATCCAGGTGAAGGGAACTTCTGCGTGAATGGTGTTGCATAATAAAGAAAGCAGAGATATGCATAGGTAAAAACTAGATTTTTTTTTATTGTTTTTGATGATAGGCCCATCCTTAACTACACTCGTTATTCTTTTTCATAAGAATAAGTTAGTAGAAAAGCTTGGTGCAATGGATTGTATTGGCAATGCAGAAATCTGCTATTGTAGGCGCTATTGCATCAAGGTAATAAGTGGCCATGGTTCATACAAAAATGCTGATACTCTCTTAAAATTTAAACTCGATAACAATTGGCAACACTACCTGCAATGCTATTCTTTGCATGATAGTTTTTTGCTTACTTTTCATACCGTTTGATATTCAAACGTGCTAATAAATATTTTCTCACATGTACAGGGAAACTTAATATAATTTTTGCATCTTCGCTTGGAAAATCAATGACAAAATTTTGTTGTTTCTCAGTTGCTTCACATGCACGTTTAATCAAGTCTAATTGAGGAATAGTTGTCTCTTGGATAATCCATAAAAGAGGATTGTCTTCTATTGTTCCTTTAAATGGATCACGTAATGACCATATTTTTGCATTCTTATCCGCGGATCCAGTTACCACTGTATCATCATCAATCGCTATCGCAGTAATCGAACTTTTATGTCCTTTAAGTGTTTGGAGTAATTGATAGGTGTTTAGGTCATATATCTTTGCTGTATAATCGTTTAGGCCAACTGCTAGCTTATTGCCACTTATTGCTACGCCTCTGACTTCAGTATTCATATTAAGCGTATGAAGTAGTTTACGAGTATTTATATCCCATATTTTTATTGTTTTATCCCATGATCCGCTTACGAGTTTATTACCACTGACAGCTATTGAATAAACGGTATCAGTATGACCTTTAAGCGTATGGAGTAGTTTGCCGGTTTTTATGTTCCACATCCTTATAGTGTTATCAGCAGATCCCGTAAACAGGATATCACCACTTATTGCTATTGAGCTAACTGGATCAGTATGTTGCAATGTATGTATGATTTTACCAGTTTTTATATTCCATATTTTAGCTGTTTTATCCTGTGATGCACTTATCAGATTATCACCGTATATTGCCACAGCCCAAACTCTTTTAGTATGCCCTTTGAATTCGCGCAGTGGTTTATCTTCTATATCACGCACATCCCATATCTGCACTAGTCCATCCGTGGTTCCAGCTGCCATGATATTACCATTTAATGCTACTGATGATGCTACAGGACCTGCATACTTCTCTAATAATTTTTGACCAGTTTTAATATCCCATACCGATACAGTTGACCATGATGCAGTTGCTACCTTATCACCACTTATTGCTACTGACCAAACTACATCGAAATGTCCTCCATACTCATCCTTAAGCCTAATTGGCTCGTGCGCAAGAAATTCTATAGTGCCATGATATAACAAAATATGTTTTTGTAATTCTTGAGGTAGTGATCTAAAAATCACACCTATACCTGCCTCTTGTAAAATGCTTGCTTGAAGTTCTTGGGGTAATGATCCAATATCTTCAAAAACTCCTGCTCTCTGCTTTTCCATTCCATTCAACACCGTTAGATTGGCAAGCCCCATGAGCATTGTTATGCTTAGACATATGATCCATTTATTTTGTATCTTCATTTTTAATCTCCTTTTTTTGTTATTAATTTATTTTTCTTGTTGACCGTAATTAGTTTCCCGCCATTTTTTTAAAGCATTCTCAACAGCGGTAATAAAATAATTCCCATCCAATATCGCTCTGCGCGTATCAACAGAAACTACACGGCCCATTGCTATCAACTCATTCAGATTGGTTTCTGTTCCAACAGGTATAATATTCAAGATTGGTTTAATAGGGTCATCCGCATTATCATCAAAAAAGATAGAAAGAATTTGTTTGTCAGATATATCAACAGGGAAAGGCTTGCCCCCTTTTTCTGTGAATTTGTTTTGCTTCCACCAATCATAATTATCTTGAATAGCGTAGTTTTTTCCGGGTTCGAATGCTGCAATCATTTCTGCAGGATTTGATATTACCTTGTTGTTGAGCTGTAGAACGCCTTTATTAAATGATCCGTATATAAACGTATCTAGGCCATCCCGAACAAGCTCTTGCGATACTGCATCAAGGTCCTTACCAAAGGTGCGCAGAACAACAGAGAATGGATAATTCTTTTCTTTGAGGTAGGTGATAAGGTTTAAAAATGATGTAAATACTCTCCCAGAACCTTGAGCCTTTAAGGAACGTACTAATGCTTCAAACTCATCATTAATTTCTTTAAACATAGGATGCTCTTTACTTTTAGCAGCCTCAACAAACCCAGCATGGTAACTTTCACATTGCTTTTTCAGAACTGGATCTCGTTTTGACTCAGGGAATAGTTTTTCATCAACCCATTTGCAGTAGATCATTTTTTCTGGTTCTTCTCCCCATGTATGGGCATATTCAGGTGCGGTAGATAAAAGTGCGGCTAAACCTGCTTCAGGACCAAAACCTTTTCTTTGGCTTTCAACAATAATTGTCTTGTTGATATCTGTATACAGGACAATATGTGGAAGCTTACGTTCAATCTCCATCCCATACAACGCTGTCAGATTAGCAAGGCCCATGAGCATTGTTATGCCCAAACGTATAATCCATCTGTTTTGTAACTTCATCATCTTTACTCTTTCTTTTAAATTCTGCCCATACGTTTTGTTGCATATGAGCAGATGGTTTTTATTGTTTTTATTTTTGCATTGCTTTGTTGAGCATATTACTGATCTCATTTATTTCTTTTTGAGCAGCTGGAGAAGGACCATCAGCTCCTTCTTGTTTATTATGTAGAGGATCTATTACCATATAGTTGAATTCTTTATTGGTACCTTCATCTGAAGTTGCTCCATACTTGATTAATATTTGCAATATTTCTTTATATGTAGGTAATCGTGCTTCATTGTCTTGACCATAAAGTCTTGATGCAAATGTCTGATCGATTAAACGATGACGCTTTGGATCTTTCCCCCATGTGAAATTTACATCAGCTCCTTTTTCAATGAGTTTCTTTACTTCATTTTCAAACTCATTTATTGTAAAAGTATTGTGTATAAAATCAGATGATCTTCTGTATTTATCAATTATACTTTTTAATGAAACAGATGAGGTAAGATAATTTTCTGCAACGTTTGTTTTAAATTTCTTGGCTATTTCTGTTGTAGTTAAGTCAGGAAATGACTTTGCCAATATTTGCATAAGATTACGGAATCCTGCCGGATTGCCATATAGGTCGTTAACTATTTTGTTTAACTCTGTGTTAACCCTACTCGTTTTTATAATCTCTCTTATGGCTTCATCAATATCATTACTGCTTTGAGCTAAAGCAATAACAATAAGTGGTTTAACTTCAGCGGGTATATTTTCCCACATGCCAGCTAAAGTTCCGCGTTTAGGCTCCATGCCATTAAGAGTACTAATGCATACGATTGTGAATAATAAAATTATCTTTTTCATGATTGCTTTCTCCATTTTTTGAATTTATTTTTCCATTGCTTCTTTGAGTAATTGTTCGATAATATCTATTTCTGATTCGGATTCTTTTTGTCGCTGATGCGCTTGTCTAAGGGAACTTAGTGATTTTAATAATCTTTCTTGATATATTTGATATATTGGTTTTGCTTTCAATTCAAATAAGAACTTTATTTTTTCAACGTCAAGTTGAAATATCGCCTCTTTTAATAACGAGTCTATTGTGTCGCCTAGCTTGACGACGCCATTGTCGATATATGCTTCTTGCGAGTGACCGCTTATTGTATTGAAATTTATATCAGCACCATCCTTCATAAGTTGAGTAACTCTATTAACAAATAGCGGTGAATACCTGATTACCTTTAGATTATATAATTTGCGTCCGAGATCTAGGTATTTTTGTGCAATTGGTGTATTAAATTCTTGAGCAATGTGTTCTGTAGAAGTGTTAAATTTATCTGCTAATATATGTACCAATTGTGTGAAGTCCTTAATGTTATATTGTATTCCATATAATGTACTTAATTTGCCAATCATGTTTATTGTTTTATCAAGATTATTACTTTGCGCTAAAGCCTTTTTAATAATTATTTTTTGTAGTTCTCCTGGTAATTCACTTATGTGCTGTGCTTCCATACCATATAGCTGGCCTATACATAAGATTGTAAATAATAGAATCAGTTTCTTCATAATTTTCTCCATTTATTTTTTTTGCTTGTCCGCCATAGTTTTAACGACGGCGGATTCTTTTTCCATTGCTTCTTTGAGGAGTTTTTTTACTGGCGCATCTAATTCTGGATATGTTCCGTGTAACAGATGTATTGCTCCTTGATCGTGTTTAGTTGTAGTATTCGGATTTGCGCCATAATCAAGTAATAATTTTATAACCTTAATGCGAGGCTTTTGGTTATTAGTTGCATGCATCAATGGCGTGAAGTGATCAGATTCACCCGTGTAATTAACGTCAGCACCTTGATTGATAAGTTGAATTATTTCATTAAGGGCATTTTGAATCATTTCATCAGTTCCATAATAAGGAAAAAACTTTATATGATTTATTAATTCGTTGCTGAGGTCTATATATTTCATCGCTGCTGTCGTTCCAAGTTTTTTGGCAATTATTTCTGTATCCACTTCTTGAAACTTCTTTGCGGCGAAATAATCTGTTTTTACCTTTGGAAATTTCTTTGCTAATGTTTGTACAAGATCACGAAATCCAGCAGGGTTGCCATACAGCTCATTGACTGTCTTGTTTAATGTCGTCTTGCTCGCTGTTTTAATACCGTTAATTACCGTATCCAAATCATTGCCGTTCATTAAATTCTGGATAATAAGTAGTTGCACCTCTTTAGGCAATTCTGCCATATAACTAGCTTGCTCCATGGCATACAATTGACCTGCACATACGATTGTGAATAATAAAATCAGTTTTTTCATGTTTTTCTTCTGTTTTCAGGTTCAGAGCATATCAGACCATCCAATATGTCTCTTTATGATTCACCGTAGAGATATCCCCCTACTTATTTTCAGTATTGCAAATAGAAAATATAAAAATCAAGAAAAAGTTTAAAAAATCTTATTTTGCAATCCTGCCTGCCATAGCTTAAAAGAGCGAAGGAGGGCCTGTCCGCCATCCTGTCTGACGTGGTTTTACTCTGGCAGTCGTAGCTCTGCAACGGTGGAGCATAGGCGGAAGCTTTCCTCTTTCGCCCCGACTTTTGTAAAGGCACGTCAAAGGACAGGTCAACGAAGGAGGAGGCTTGTTATCTCTCCATAGCATTTTTCCGATACTACGCCCCGACCTTTTGTAAAGGTATAGTCGTAGAGCATGCATGCGACGTGAATATGCTCTGATCTGAGATGATAATCACATCATAATGAAGCAAAACGAGATGACAAATGCTTGAGGGGTTTGTGTAAGATCATCTAAATTAGATCCAAGGCAATTTTAAGTGCTTTATTAACCAATTGCATGGTTTCATAATCAAGAGTAGACAATTTTTTTGAAAGACGTTGCTTATCAACTGAGCGAAGTTGGTCAAGTAAGGCCTTACCTTCTCTTTGCTCAATCTCAAGTTTTACTTCAAAAGGATAAACTTTCTTTACCGATGATGTGATGGGTGCAACAATAACGCGCTGACCATATTCATTACCACTATCGTTTGAGACAACTAAGGCTGGTCGTGTTTTGTTAATTTCTGAGCCAACTGTTGGATCTAATTTTACCCAATAGATTTCTCCACGCTTAGGAAACTTACTCATTCCAACCCTCTCCTTCAAGCTCTTCCCATTCTTTGATAGTTCTTAGTCTGTCGGGATCTTTGCTTGCTTGTAAGTAAGCTTCTTTGAGAGCCTGCTTTTGCTCGCTTAAAGCATGTTCAAGAGCCTGGGCAACGAAACGACTTAATTTTCGTCGATCAATCATGGAATGGAGCATATTATTAAGCTCTACCGGAATTGAAAAAGTCACACTTATTTTTTTATCTGATGGTTTCATGGCCTTCCTTTATAGTTCAAACCTATTATTCTCAATATACCATACACCATAAACAATTAGCAATAGCCATAGAGTATTGCTAAATATCAGTATAAAGGCCCAGTGTACAGCGTTAATCCATTAACCGATGATTAGACAGAGGCCTTCTCCGTTCAGAGCTCGACAACCTACTACGGTATCTATTTATTTAGGCATTCCCGACCCTCTCCCCTCATTATTAAAAAATTCAATTAGAAAACATGTATTGACAATTCCTATTAAACCTGTATTCTAGGAGAGAAGTTAAAAATAACCAAATTATACAAGTAAATGGAGATCCTTATGTTTAATTCAAGTCTTTTCAAATTCTTATCTATTTTAAAAAACAATTTTAAGGGGTTTTACCTTATGAATATTTCAAACAAATTATCGCCTTACAAACTATTTATGGCAATGACCATGGCAATAATAGCTGGCTCATGTCAGCTGAATGCTATGGAGCTGAGCCAGCAAGTACAAGATCCATCTATTCCGTCCTCAGATGGTGATTGTTATTTTGTTTCCCATGGAGATCAATCAAATTCGGTACTTTCGTCAGAACTCTTGGAGCATATTTTTTTAAGTAATTTAAACCTTAGGGATTTATTACAATGTAATCAGGTGTGTAAAACCTTTAATGATAATACACAGTATGCAGTTGGTCATGCAGCTTATGAAGTGGTAACAACAGAGCATTTAACAGCATTAACAAGACTTGTAATGAATGGTTCTCATTCTGTTCAAGCTACTCACGTTGCTCAACGAATTATACAGGGTGATGAACGTTATAATCCATCTGATCAATGGCGTGCAGTGCAAACTATTAAACATAATCGATGGCGTGCATTGCAGCTTTTTAAAGAACTTTTTAACTGCGGGCATACTCCAGCATTTGAAATAGCTAGTCAAGTTATTAAGCAGGCTATGCAGCGTAATGATTCTTTTGTTCAGTACAATGCATTGGAACTTTGCGCAGAGTTGGTTCAACATAAATACACTCAGTTTTTTGACATTGCTATACATGTTGCGCAACAGGGTATGCAAAGCAATAACGGTGACGTTAAGAAAGAGGCGTTATGGGTTTTTAAAAAGCTCTTAGAGTATGAATATACTCCAGCTTTTGATCCAGCTATGCGAGCTGCTCAAGAAGGTATTCAAATTGATCATAACATTGGCCCACGAATTGCAGAGACAATTTTTAAGTTACTCTTTCAGTATAGATATGAGCCATCATTTGATGCTGCTAGACAAGCTGCTCAGCAGGGTATGCAAGGCAACGGTAGAATCTGTGCCTGGTGCGCATCAGGAGATATTTTAAAAGCATTAAAAGCTCAAGGAAAATAGACTTTTATTGTTTCAATTTAATCCACTGTTTTTTAAATAATTCTAAAAGCGAGTTTTGCTTTACCCGGGAAATTATGAAGAAATTTTTATTATCTGTTCTAATCGCCATAACATCATTGACCAATTCTTATCCATTAACCGCAATGGAACCAGCATCCCCAAATACAATGGAGTTAATCTTCCTGGACAACCAGCAGCCCAACGAAAATTCTGATCGATTAATCAATCGGCCGTGGGTTTTTGGACTACCAAAAGATATAGTGGTAAACCATATTTTGCCACACGTGATCCTTGATCTTATTACGCATAAACATGCCATTAGTGCAGATCTTATTTCAGTTCCTTTAAATTACATAAAATGTTTGCAAGATTTCAGGGTTCTTTTGTTGCATGAGGGATGGAAGATTGCTGAAAAAATTATTGATTCGGAATGGCGCTTTGATGAAGCAAGTATACAAGAGATACTTGAACAACCGATTGCAACGTTACAAAACTGGCTATGCAAGCATACCGCATTAAAAGATGATTTCGTTCAAAAAGAGATCAATCATATACTCGAATTTGTATGCATGGCTAACACTATAACCGATGGTCAACTATTCCAGATTTGCAATGATGTCCTAACGGAGCTGCGCGTGTTGTGGCCGGACATCAAAGAACCGATAAAAAAACAGTTTATTGATACATGGATACGTTCTTATAAGCAGGACTTTAAAGTTGGTGAAAACAATTTGGTAGAAAGTATGCTCAAACAACTACTTTCGCGCACAAGTGAAGGTCTTACAACACAGTTAAACGACCTACACGGATTATCTGGTAAGGTGCCAGTCGTGTATCTGTTTTCATTCAAAGATATGAAAAGAAAAGTCCGGTTTTCAAGTAATTCATACGGAATACAGCCACTAGATTTTGGCCTTTCTGAAGACGCTTTAAAGCAAGTTAATCTTATTTTTTCGAATGCAAGCACGCTTATTAAACAGGTTTTTGCTCCACTCGGCACATGCATGGGTGAACAACTGAAGATGTTTGAAAATAATCTTGTTAAAGTTATGAAGGTGTTAAAAGAAATTAATGTTAATGGTGATACTGCTACCCAACATGACCTTCCATCATTGTTCCAAGATCCTGCCATACAAATGCTCTTTTTTGCTGATAGCAACAACACTTTCTTGATGCAATGGCTTAGCTCATATGATATTAATTATATCAACCAAGAAGAACCAATCACGCATGTATCTCCGTTGGAAGTTGCCTTACAAGCTGGCAATATAGCAAGCGCACTGTGTATTGCTGAGTATGGCATCAGTCTTAAAGATTATATCAATAAGGGTGTTGATACGTTTAAAAATACACCGCTGCATAATGCATGCCATGAGGGAAATAGTAAATTTATTGAATTTCTTCTTGTGCATGGCGCCAATCCAAATGCTCTCAATTACAGCAATAAAACGCCTTTGCTGGTTAACCTCAGTAAAGAAGCTGATGAAACACATGTTGAAGTTTCTTACCATATTGCACAATCCCTTATAAAAAATGGCGCTGCGATCAACCAAGGTGATCATCTGGATGTAACTCCATTAATGCAGGCTTGTGTGAATACTTGCTCTGTACCGTCATACATAAAAATTGTTCGTTTATTACTTCAAGAAGGAGCTCTTGTTGATGCAACAGATTGTAATGGGGTAACATCGTTGTTCTATGCATGCAGGTTTAAAGAATTGGCCCTTGTTAAGCTTTTAATAGCGAACGGTGCCAATGTAAATTATGTCCACAAACAGAATAAGCATATGAATATGACTCCGCTACACAGAGCATGTTTTTATAATAACTTGGAGATTGTTGAAGAGCTTCTGAAAAATTATGCACATGTACATGCAAAAACAGCTGATGAAATGACTGCATACGACTTGATAGAAAAAGGTAGAGTTTCAGAAGACGCCACTTATGAAGAACGTATTGCGTTGCAAAATTCTGCAGATAGAATCAAGCACCTCTTACGCTTTTACGCACAGCCACAACGTACGCTTTCTGTAGAAAATAAACCGAAAGATTCATGTATTATTTCGTAAGTATCAAGCAAAAGCCTATGAAGAGATGCTTAATCAATTATCTTCAGAGTGTATGTTTTTCACAACATGGGCCAAAATCAGAAATATCAGATGCATAAAGTTCACTCAGATAGGTCACTTGTACTTCTTTTACCCCAAGTGATCTTGCATAATTGAGCAAAATGTACACACAACAACTTACTCTTTTGAAATGTTCTAGAAACTTAGTTCTTTTAATTTCATCTTGGGTATAGCCACGCAAAGTCAAAAGAGCATAATCGAGTGCGGTATGATTAGACGCGTCTTTTGCAAAAGAAACTTGACCTTTTTTGACCCATTCAAATAAATCATCAGGCAAGCTTTGTGCTATAAAAACATGTGTGAACGTACGATCCCCGCTATACTTTGCTTCTCTATAAAGACGGTTCATAAAAGATGGTTCTTGTTCTAATTTTTCTGGTTCTATTAAGTTTGTTAATAAATCTTGCTCAACGTGAAAAGGTATTCCGTATCCTCTCCATTGAAGTTGTAAATTAATGATGCTGGTTAAACACTTTTCTTTGAGTTCAGGAGCGATTCTTAATTTCCCTATAGCACTGAGCATGATATCAAATATTTTACGCGCAAGAGTTCTTTCCTGAGCTCTGTTGTAAACATCAATGGGTAATAATTTTTTAATGCATAGATCCAGAGGAGTTTGTCCGTCATTATTGGTATCAAGATACTGGTTATTTTGTATTCTTGAGGATAACCATTGTACTGTTGGTACATCATTTTTTTCTACTGCTCTATGGAAAAAAGAATCATTTTGTTCATCTTTGGTTTTTAATACTAGCGCATGCAGTACCGCACTATGATCGAATTTTGTTACAAGCGCACCCACATGCATTAATTCATCCATATTCCATGGCATAACCGTGATGTCCGCTTTTTTGTATTCTTCTAATGTATCTACCAAGATATTTTGATAACCAGCACATAACTGCGCATGCATTCTTTTCCAATCAGGGAGCGCTATTTGATTGGTTTGTGCAGAAATAATAGGTTGTTTTTCGTTCTGTCTTTGTAGAGCTGTAATTCTTTGGGCCTCTTCTTGTTGCGCTGCAATTCTCTGCGCTTCTTCTTGTTGTTTTCGCGCTGCTTCTTGTTGCATTCGCACGGTATGATTATTTCCATATGCTGCGGGCTGTATGCATAAAGAAATCAACAAAATATACATTTTTTTCATAGCGTAAATCCTTTTTGCTGATTTATTGTAATATGTGCTTGTCACAGCAAGGATTAAGCTCTGCTACATCTACGGCGCCATTTTTAATTTCTAGATTGCGCAAGTAATGCATTAAAATGTACAAGCAACATCCTTTTTTAGAAATCGATTCCGCAACATTATTAACACCAACAAACGCTATATCGTCAATCGCGTCACGGAATTTGGTGCCTGCTATATCAAATGCATTGAGTCCATTTTTATTTTTGATCCAAGAAATTTGGTCTGCTTTTGCGAGTTCATAGAGTTCGTCTGGATTTTCTTGCTCCACTAAAATATGGCTTAATGTGTTGCCATCAGTTTCATCAATCGTTTCTTTATAGAGCACAGAAAGAACAGATGGTTGTTGTGTTAGTAGCACTTGCGGTACTAATGATTGCAACAGTTCTTTATCAATAACAAAGTTGCTATTAACCTTCCTATGCGCAAGCTGCAACCCGATGATTTTTTTGAGGCATAGTTGTTTAAATTCATCATAGTCTACAGGTTGCTTAGCAATATGTGGCACTAAAAGATCGAATATTTGGCGAGATTTTGAGCCAGAGTCAATGGCTGTTGGCAACAACTGTTTGATGCATAGATCAAGGGGATATTCTTGGTCGGAATTTATGTATACACAATTTTTATCACCGTGCATGAATAACCATTCCACCAAGCTTATATCTGATTTTTTTACTGCGATATGTATAAAGCAATTTCTATCTTCATCTTTTATATCCCAGTGCAGTAGCTGCTGAACAACATCTTTTGATTTTGTCATGATATTGCCAACGGTAATGAGCTCATTCATGTCAATACTGTCGCTTGTTTTGTATGCTTTTAACTGATTTATTACGTACTGTTTATAATCGTTTCTTAATGATTGATGCATAGCTCGGTAATCAACTGGCGGTTGGTTGTTTTCCATAGCGTATAGTGCGGTACTGGTAGCTAAAAGAAGTGATAAGATGATTTTGTTTTGCATGTGGGCGATCCTTTTTTTATAGAGTATATTGTATGTGATATGTAATACAATTGAGCGGCACCATCCTAGCATAGGATACAATTTTGGAAAGCTATTTTTTCATAAAAAGATTGATGCGTAAGACATGCATTGTGACGTGTATTATGGTGTCATTAGTGGACTTACATCAGCTAAACGCAATGGAGTTGGCGTCTGTGCAAGATGCTGAAATACTATTAAATTCTGAAATAACTCAAAAAATGATTCCCTGTTTTCAACTTATGACTTGTTTGGAAGACGAGGGGCAATCGGTGCGTGATGCAAGCAACCTTATCCTGTTCGATCTTTTTTCTTTGCACAAACTCTTTTACCTGAAAACTATCTTCAACCTTTCTTATAGGTTACAAGAAGAGCACAACATTCCCATGGGAATTGAATTGATTGAAAATTTGTATAAAACATATGGATATGGCTTAGCTGGTACCTTGCTGAAAATTGCTTTAATAAAAGGCAACGTATCGATATGTGCAATCAAAAATAGAGTACATGGTACTTGTCTTACCTATTTCTGTCGCCGTCATAAAAAGTATCCGGATGGTATAAAAATGATTCTTTATGCCGCTGGAGACGAGGCAGTAAATTTAATTACGATGGAGTATGGTCTTGATGAATCACCATGGCATGAGGTTATACGTGATGAAAATAAAGAAGCTATTGATATCTTTATAGAGTGGGCAATTAGTCATAATCAGATGAAGGAATTATTTTCTCAAGACCTTGGGACCGATTAGTGGGATACGCATTGAGTTTAATGAGCTTTGTGTTAAGTATGCTTCTTGCTTTGAAACAGATGTAACGCAGAAAAGCTATTTTTTAAAATAAGTTAGCACCATCGCTCCTTTTTTGCGTGACAGGTATCCATGCATTCATTATAATTACATCCAACAAACAACAATCTATTCTAAAAAAAAGGTTCTTTGCATGCTAAAAAATATTTTCATCGTCACAAGCATAATCACTATGTCTCACGTAAGTGCCATGGAGATAGAACAAACATCTTATGCTATGAAAATAGAACAAGCGTCTTTGGCTGCACTGCCGGGTGATATGAAAAACTGTATTCTTACCATTGCATGTCCTCCAATAGATTTGCTTTCAATGGATTTGTTTTATAGTAAAGAGTTTAGACTTCGTGAAGAGTATGATACACAGGTAGTGGCTACAAAAAAATATCTACCAATAATCGCACAAAAAATAATGGCCTTACGCTCTGTATGCACCTATTTTAATACGTTTATTACTGAAAACATTGCATCGCTACTTCATCTGGATAAAAATAATATTGATCCGTTTCTCATAGAATCTATTCAAGCAAATATTCCTTATTTCATTAAGTTTGCCATTGCACAAGGTGCCGATACCAATACTTTTTATATGCCTAGTGGCTTTACGCCGCTTTTATATGCAGCAGAAAATAATTGCTATTCCGCTTGCGCATTACTACTTGCAAACGGTGCTGACGTTAATCTGAAAATGAAGAGTCCCGGAGCTTTTGGTTTTGGTTACAATCCTCACTGCAATTGGCCAATACATATGGCCATTAAAAATGGTGATGCAAAACTGGTCGCATTATTTATTGCGAAGGGCGCAAATCTTACCGTTAGACTGAATGGACCACACTCAAAAATAACATTATTTTCTGTAGTCCTAGAGAGAAACGAACCAGCTATTTTAGAAGCGCTGCTTACATCATGCCCTGACTCAAATTGCCAAAAAAATTGGGGGAAGGAGGAAATTGAAGATACTTTTGCTTTGATGATAGTAAATAAGCCAGATGATCAGAATAGACAACAGTGCAAACATTTATTACAGCAAGCACTACGTTCGCTCAACGATCAGTAAAGTTACCATGAAGATAAATAAAATAACACTTTTCGCCAGCTTTTTGACCACATTTACAACGTTAACACAATCTTTATTGTGCATGGAAACAACAAGCAACAATCCTATTATTTCAATCATAGATCTAAAATCTAAACGTGCTGAATTAAAAGACGAATTAATAACAAGAGCTCTCTATTATTTACCGTATGATGGGGAATCAAGACAAAAAACTCTTTCACTTTTATATGCCTACAATCAGGAATACGATAAGTTATCACCTCTCATCACGACAAACAAAGATTTTTTAAATATTCGCACAAACAAAAATTATTCTGCACTAGGCATAGCAACCATTACGCCACAAAATATACCCTTTCCAGAACAAAAAGAGTTCATACAAAAATTATTCATGCTTGGTTTTACACCAACACCAGAAGATAAAGGATTAGCATTTCTTGAAAGATGGGAACGAATCTCGTTCGATAAAATGATACTTTTATATGGTGGACAGCAAAGTCTGACAAGTGTTTTATGGGAATTCCCTCACGATCTTATTCTGCTTATTGCTTGGCACATGTGTGATCTAGAAGAATCACTTTTTTAAAAAAACCTAAAACAAGCAATTATTATGATCTGATGTTTGTTTTGCATCTCACAATGTGCTAAATTATGCCAAACATTTTAACACTCTCATCAAAAGGAGAACATCATATGAAGAACGTACAATCTTATTTTGTCACGCTATTATTATGGACCAGTTTGATCATTGTGAGTATGGATATTCCAACCAATAAACCTATTTCTATTGAGGAATTAAAACTCAAACGCAATGAACTACAAATGCCAACACAAAGAGTTGAACGCGTTATTAAGGTTGACCAACGGCATGACATAATCACTTATGTCGTAGAAAATGAAGATATTAAACAAATTTCTCTTTCTCCCTTCAATTCAATAATTACAAGTAAAGATCTATCGTTTCAAAAAAAGAAAGAAACTATACGTGCACTCACTGAAATGGGTTTTATTATAAACGCAGAAGATAGAGAAATGGCACTTCTTGAGAAATGGGAACGAATCCCATTTGAAAAAATATCACTTCTTAACCACATAGCAATAGTTCTCCCCGAACTTAGTATGCTTATTGCCAAGTACATGTTTGACCTAGAAGAATCACTACTATAAACACCAACGCACAAAGGAATCGTTATGCAAATAAAAAAAAATATGTTGCTCTATGTATTACTCATCGCTGAGGCGCATGCATATGCAATGCTACGCGTTAAACCACTATCTAATCACGCCATCAAGACTACACGTTATATCAATACACGATCGTTTTCGGGTAATATGCCGAGTGATATGGATCGTTTGTATAATGACATTGCAAAAATAGGCAATCAACGCTGTTCTGATGCATATACAAAAAGCACATGCCACAATGATATGTGTTGCAAGAATGCATATTTACCATCCGGTGGTGTTAATACAAAAATTAGAGATGATTTTTTTGAAAAGCTTAATAACCCCATAGAGTTTGTAGAAGAACTAGAACGCAATACCAATGAATTGCGTATTTTGGATGGTTATATAAAGTGGAGACTTTTGAACTCTCAAGAAAAAAACAATTGGGCAAAATATCAAAAAGCATTCGGATTAATTACTCATAAAAGTATGTGCATTCTTAATCAAATCCGCATGCTCTATCAAGATGCTCCCCCTTCTTGGGATGAGCGTACCTACCATTGGCTGGGAAGTATGAACGTATCAGAAGCAATATTAAATGGGCTTATCACCATTAATCAGTATGCAGCGAATTTAACACAAGAAGAGATGCACACTATTTTAATGGAAGAAATTCAAGAGAATACTGCATATGCTAAAAACGTTGAATCTAAAGAACAAATGCAGCAAACAAAGCTTAATAAAAAGCCTAACAACATTGAATAAGGGATATCATCAAGATGAATTACAAAAATATGCGCTATGCCATAAGTATTATTGTTGCCGTACCATGGATGATGAATGCCATGGAAAAAAATTCATTAATGAATCGTTACTTGTCTCATATTGCTATGATGGCACCAGATGTAACGAGTTTGAAGTGCCAAGGATCAAATACCATTAAAATATACCAAGATTTTTGCAATAGAAGGGTAAAAAAGACTATACCATGGGCAATCACAAGTTGGGCCTCGTTGGGAGTAACGATTCTGAAACCAACACTTTTTACACAGAATAAAAGTGCTTGGCCAGTTTTGGTTGTAGTGGCTAGCCTGTTTGCAATGCGTCAAACATATTTTTTAGGTCGCAATATATTTCGCAATGATTTGGCTCAAAAAGAAAATCTATCTTATTTAAATTGGGATGTTTTGGAACAACTTGGTAGTCCGTCAGAGGTTGATGGCCGCAAGGTGTGGTATGTTAACACTTGGGAAAGGGATTGTTATAAAAGAAATATTTTTGGACAATATAAAGGCCGCAAAGGTAAATGTATTGCTAGTTTTTCTCTTGAAAGTGCTGATGGAGTGAATGCAGCATTATCGGGAAAGTATACTGCGCTTAAAATAGATTATAAGGAGCCGTCTTACGAGAGTGTATCTGAATCGGCGTCTGTGCATTATTATTGGCAGTCTGCGTGTTCTGCCATACGCAAAAGTTACAATGAACATTGATCATGATTTAAAGGAAATATGCTATATCCAGGGCTATCAAACTCTTAAAAATCGGGGAGTAGCCCTTCTTGGCATAAGTCCAGGTAATTCATATTTCAAGCAATCTACCATTTCAGAGCTTATCGATTTTTCAGTAAATATCTTTTCTAAAATATACATTGTTGTGCCAGACAAGCCGTATGAGCATACGTATAGAGCACTTGGTTATACCAATGTAGATCACATCCTGTTGGTGGTGCTCTTGCCACCATTTTCTTTGAAAATTTTCATCAACTCTGCACACGCAGGATATTTTAAGCTACCCATTACATCAAGGGGAGTTTTTGCTTGCAAGTTTAATGCATTGATATTGCGTGTTTTAGGAATAAGCAATGAAGCCCTCTTTTGTATCTCAGGAACTGAATAGCTGCTACAATGACGCGCGATAGTATGCAAAGGTATTTCGTTATCATGATTAGCTTTATTGGCGAAATCAGCAGTTTCTAAGTGATAGTCTAAAAGTTCATCCGTATTCTTACGGTGCTTCCACTCGAACCTTCTTTCTAGCATAGTATGAACAATCGTATTACCGGTACTCATATTACTGTCTATCGTAATTCTGTCTCGTGTTTTCATATGAGGAACTAATACTTTTGCCATTTGAACAGAGCGTATTTGGAAAATGAAAGGCGCATTTTCTTCTGTTCGAAAATCTGTGCGCGCCTTATGTTTTAATAAAAAAGATGCTAATTGTACATTGTCAGTATTGATAGCATATTCCAATGGACAACTGCGATCCCACACTAAATCCCCTTCCACCCTTGCCGCAATTTCATTTGGATCGGCACCAAAACAAACAAGACATGCTATCTGCTCACTTAACAATTTATTATCAATTTGAGCGTCGTCTTTTTTTCTCGGCTGTAAATGCCTTACAAGAAGAGCCTTTAAGGTAGTGTTCATTTTGTGTTTATTATTTTTAAAATAGGGAAATTGTGTTTTGAGTTTTTCACAATCATATGTGTCTTCTGACTGCTCATTCACATTGCTTGTATTGTCTTGTTTCATGCCGGGTAAAGATAGAGAGATAAAGATTAAGAAAATTGCCATGTATCTGTTGTTCTTCATAAAAGTTCCTTCTTGATGTTCAATATAATAATTTGTATGTTTCTCGGCGGTTTGCCAGCGGTTTCTCAGAGGGTGTAAACTATTTTGTGTAAATGGATTAAACTAAGGATTCCCAGAGTGCGTAGTTCTGGGAATCAAATATAAATTGGGGATAGGACCCAAAAATAACCTCCATATTAAAGAAGGCTATATGAAAGATTTATCATCTAATTTTATGCAAGAACTCAAAAAATGCAAGACCGCTGAAGATCTCGTAGGAAAAAATGGGCTTATTAAGCGATTTACTAAGGACGCTCTTGAACAGTTGCTACAAGAGGAACTTAACGAACACCTTGGCTATGAAAAGCATTCATCAAAGGGTAAAGAGACCAAAAATGCCAGAAATGGGTACTCTCACAAGACAGTGATAAGTAATGATGGCGAAATTGATTTGGATATCCCTCGCGACAGAAACGGAAGTTTCGAGCCGATAGTTGTTAAAAAGCATCAACGTGACATAGGTGATTTTTCCAAGAAAATCATATCCATGTATGCGAAAGGTATGACTACTCGAGATATACAGGGACACGTCAAAGATATGTATGGTATGGATATATCAGCGACTCAGATATCCACGATTACTGATCAAGTAATGGGCAAGGCGCTTGAATGGCAAACCAGACCGTTAATGCCAGTTTACGTTGTGGCTTATTTTGATGCGATTCATTACAAAGTCCGACACAACAATAAAATTGTATGCAAAGCCGCCTATACATGTCTTGGCATCACTAATGAGGGTCACAAGGAGATTTTGGGCATTTGGATTGGTGAAAATGAAGGTGCAGCATATTGGTTATCGGTTATTAACGAATTAAAAAACAGAGGGGTCCAAGATATTCTGATTGCTTGCATGGATGGGTTAAAAGGGCTACCAGAAGCGGTAAAGACTATTTTCCCTAAGACAGATGTGCAATTATGCATTGTCCATATGATTAGAAATTCTGTGAAATTTATTCCTCATAAAAATAGAAAAGAATTTATTACACATTTGAAGAGAGTTTATCAAGCGGTAACTGAGGAAGAGGCTACTCACGCGTTAATTTCATTGCAAGAAACTTGGGAAAAAAGGTATCCATTTGCCATCAAGCCTTGGATTGATAATTGGAAATATGTATCAACTTTTTTCAAGTATCCCTTTGAATTGAGAAGGCTAATCTATACAACCAATGCCGTGGAAGCGGTACATCGACAGTTTCGTAAAGTTACAAAAACACGATCAATACTTCCGAATGACGATAGCTTATTCAAGATACTTTATCTTGCTGGTGAAGACATTGCAAAAAAATGGACCAATACTGCCAGAGACTGGCCTGTTATTATAACACAGTTAAATATTCTTTTTGGGGAGAGACTCATGTTAAATTAAAATGAGTTTACACAAAGTATTTGACACACCCGTTTCTCAGCCGTTTCTCGGCCGTTTTCACATTCCAAGCATTTTAACAACGTTATTATCGACTACGTTATCATCAAAGTTCTGCTGATTCACTCTGTGTATTAAAAAGAGTTGGCTTGTATCTACGTTCAACAATCAATGCGTCATACGGTTTAGCAAGTATATACGCCCGTGATTTGGTAGTATGATTCACAATTTCCAAGAATCCCTTTTCTACCCAATTCCTACATAGTTCAGATGATGTTCTTGCGCGAATATCAAGCAACTCCCCAATTTGCTTTGCCGTTACTATTTTAAATGTCTGGAATAATGACAGCACCTTACGTTGTCTGAGGTCAAGTTGACGCAGGAGCGTGCTGGAATCTTGTTCTTGTTGTTGTCCATTTGCCAGTGCTTGCGGCATTTGTGCGAGCACTTTCTCACAAGTATAGCAAACTTCTTTAACTAGTTCACAAATCTGATAAAATGGCTGCCACATAAAAAAAGGAGAACGCAGTGGCAACATATAGTTTAGATCTGAGAGAAAGAGTAATAAACGCGATTTCTAAAGGCATGCGACCAACGATTGCAGCAAAAACATTCGATGTAAGCAGAAGAGTAATCTATAAGTGGAAAGATCTGTTAGAAAAAACAAACAGCCTTAAACCAAAGTCTGGTTTTCAAAAAGGGCATAGTCATAAAATTACGAACCGGGAAGAGTTCAGAGCGTTTGTTGAAAAAAATGGGAATCTTACAGTAAAGATGATGATTGTCGAATGGGCGAAGTTGAAAAATCAAATTGTTTCTGAGAGCACTATGGAGCGGGCATTAAAGAAAATTGGGTTCACTTCAAAAAAAAACATTCAATTACGTAGAAGCTAACCAAAAGAAAAGAGAGCAATATCTTGAGAAAATCAAGGACATTAATCCAGATGATATAATTTATTCAGATGAAGCTGGAATCGATGATAATGAGGCACCACCAAAAGGTTGGGGCCCTGTTGGAAAACGGTTATTTGCCAAGAAAAAAGGTATACGCAAGGCACGATATAACATTACGGCAGCACTCAATAAAGGCAAGCTATTTGCACCATTTGTCTTTGAAGGGTATTCAAATGCAAGTACCTATGCAACGTACGTTGAACAAGTTTTAGTTCCTCAATTGAGACCTGGGATGGTTCTTATAATTGATAATGCAAGATTTCATAAATCGAAAAAAGTTGTAGAACTCATTGAATCAGCACAATGTAGAATTATTTTTTTACCTCCATATTCTCCTGATTTAAACCCAATTGAACACTATTGGTCTGCTATGAAAGCAAGAATTAGGAAGGCGGCAGAAGCCATTCAGGATTTCTATGAAGCGACTATCAAAGCTGTGGGGGAAATGTGTACAACCTACTGAGGTTTGCTATAATTGCTAAGCCTTCAATAAAATAGTCTATCCATCTGGTGATATCTGCAGTTGCGCGTCCTGCGGCATACGAATGTGACGGTCCCAAATTAATGTTGTTAGCATACGCTTTTAAGTCGTGTGCATAATATTCTTCCACACAACATAAACCTTTTAAATCATAGCCACCCAGGCGTAAAATTAATGTGGTTAACAAACATGCAACCCGTCTATTGCCATCGTTATAAGGACGGATAGTAACAAACTGATAATGCGCAATACCTGCTGCCATTACGCGCGGTGCATCGGTACCATTAATCCATGTAACCATCTGTTGCATAAGATCGGGCACATGGTGAGCTGCGGGTGGTATATAAAGTATGTAATTTGTTTTGTCTTCACGAATGGTGCCTTCATCAGTGCGATATGGTGTTCGCTCTTCAGCCTGCTGATTATGAGACATCACCAATGCATGCAACGTTTGTAGGTGATCTGCAGTGATGGTAATTTTCTTGTCCGCCCATTGCTCAACCATCTTAAGTGCAGCATAATACGCTTTGATTTCATTTTCATCGTGTTCATGACCAGGAATATGTTCTTGGTGCGTTAACAAATTTTCAATCTGTTTGGGTTCACATTTGTTTCCTGCCATCTTTGTTGCATAGTGAGTACTGTGCAAACGTGTTGCTTCACGCAAGGATGTAAGTACCGTGGGCGCAAACGATGTGTGTGCCATTTTTTCTTTTGCCGTTTGAATGCGTCCAAGGGATTGGGTGATTTTAGGAGTAATTGAATAGCGAGGTGTAAATTGTGTTTGCATGGTGTTATTCAGGTTATGTAGCATTATAGGTACAAGTAACTTTTATTCAACAAAGAAGTATACCCTTTTTTGATATTTTGTGAGCAAAAATTGTGCATAATTTCCCTTGTGATATTTCTGTAGCCGTTTGTGCTGTTTTGTATTTTCTCGGCCGTTTCTCGGCGTTTGTGTTTGTCGGCCGTTTCTCGGCTGTGCGCTGAATTATAAGGCTTTTTTTTATTTCAAGAATAACTAATGAGCATACTTTATTTATAAGTTCATATCTGTTTCAAATGCTATATCCACCACACCGTTAGGTTCAAACATATCGATAAAATGCTTGTACATTTCCGGTCTATCTTTACCGCCACTCGTGGTTAAAAGTAATGTTTGAGCATAGAAGGCAATATCTTCTACGATGCGCTCATGGCGATAATATGCCAGAATTGTCCTGTTGATTTCCGTCTTTCCATAACCCTTATAAAAAAATTCTTCCTCAAGCGGATTATTCCAAACGTTGGCGATACCTCCACCAATAAACATAAGATCTCTTTCTTTAGGTGCCATAATCGGTTGATCCCAATCCACCAGGTAGAGAGCGCCATCATTGCCTATTAATAGATTGCCAGCATGGATATCTGAATGACACAACACGAATTCAACTGATTGCTTATGGATCTTTTGTGCTAATTGCTCAGCACGATTTACCAATCGTTCAATTGATTCTTTATGCTTCTTCATAAACGTTAATAATTTGCAGGACGTTTCATCCCCGCTTGGCTTGAATTGAGGAGCATCAATAGTAGCATAGATCGATCTAGCGGACTTTCGCCATTGTGGAGAATATAGTTCTTGTTTAATCTGGTTTTTAATTAATGGTGGCACGTGAAATTCATGCACTTGCCTTAGAGCTTTGCCAAATGTAATCCATTGATCGTTAGTTAAATCGCGACTAAATCCATCTTGTCCTTCAACAAATGGATATACAATGAGCGTAAACTCATTAATGCGTTGAGTTGATTGACCATGAACTGTTTTAACGGGAGATATAATTTGTTGAATACCAGCATCATGGAGCAGCGTTTGTATGGTAGCGCTGATATCAAGGGAGTCTGTTTTCAAAAGTTTTAGCTTTACAAAAAAAGATGACTGATCATTTGCATACGCTTTATAGACGGATGCATCTATATCTGCCCCTAAAGGAAGAAATGTGAGCATTGTAGCGTTAATACCATAATCGGCTTTTAGGCAATCAATAATGCGTTGATCTGGGAGGGATGGTTTTTCTAGCATGGTAAGAACTTTTCAGTAAAAAAATAAGAAATAAAAGTAATTATACTTTATGCGAAAGCACCCAGCAAGAGAATTGTTCTTTCAAATTTGTCAAAAATGGGGGGCTGTTGCTACTTTTTTATTGATCTTAACTTTGCAGTACTTTCATCTATTTGTTTCACTATGCTATCAGCTTGCTCAAGCCATTGTTGCGCAACGTTATGAGGTATCGTTGTAATAAGGTATGGTGCATAGCCTTTAATCCACTCTTGATAAGGTACTGTTTGCCGTGCCCGCCGTAGCCTTTGGCGAAGGATGGGAGGTTCATTCTTTGTATAAAAAAAATCTTCTGGATATATGGGAGTAAGCTCGAAGATAATAGAACCATCAACATCATTATATATCCATGATGCTAAGTCAGAATTCCATAAACTGTAATTATTGCCTGCCCAAGTATCTCTGCCATCTAATTTGGTATAACCAAAATTGTTTTGTACGGTTGATGTATCATCACAAAGGTAATCTGAGTATTGATTGAATAGATAACCGATATCTTGCGTTATCGACTCATGTAATTGAAGTTTATTCTTTAAAGCTTTTGTAAGTAAATTACTTAATATGATCATATTATTACGAACAGCATCTTCGCTTAATATAACTTTCTTTGAACCTTGAAAAAAGACAATCGGGGCTTCAGTACAACAATTCACTCCATCAATTGAAGCATCAAGTTCTACCACTATTTTTTCAGTATCATTTAACTGAAAGATTAAGTTGTGCTTGTTCATTTTAGTACTTTTCCTTTATGGTCTACAAACCCACTTTTTATTAAAGCATTTTTCATTGGTTGTGGGGTTTGCTCCCATGTTTTTATATGACCATGAAATATACCGGTATCTCTTCCTGTTTCATAAAGAGCAACTATGTGTCCATCATTGATACCGACTCTGTTGGGAGAGTTTTCACTATATCGTATTGAACTATCTAAAGCTTGCTGTCCATCTTTAGGCGCAGGGCTTTTTTGTCCACCATTGTGTACATGATACGAAACATCTTCATATGTACCATGAGGGCCAGTCTTTTGAGTATTCAAAAGTACTTGGCTTTCTTTGAGTTTATCTATAGATAATGATACTTCTGATTCTTTTTGAACATGAGTAAGTGTCGTGGTGGTATCAGTTGTAGTGGTAGCTACTTTTGATTCAACCTCATGAGCTAATTGAGCAGCACCATTGTGATTAGTAGCACTAGGAACTATATGTTCTACCGATTTTTTTCCATGTTGGTCCAGCATTTTTATTTTGTTAGTTTTTTGTGGATAGAATGTTTTTATAATACCCGGTTTACCCTCTTCACCAACTTTTGAAGCAATTCTAAAGGTGCCTCTAGAATTAAGAATAAACTGTTCAGTAGGAGCTGAGACAAAAACATCTGCACGATTAGCTAATTTTTGTGCTAATCCGTTTGGTCGAGCTCCTGCTAAGCATGAACTGAGATTAATAGATTGTCCTTTTTGATAACCAGATACTCTCATGAGTCGAAGAAGTTGTATTTCATTTAAACTTACCTTTCCGTATTCACGCAGTTCCTGTAAATTTTTTTGACTTAATCCGTGACGAGGAACATTTTTCATCGCTACGTTTATGGAGTCAGTATTTCCATGACCCATAACATTGAAAGGAGCTTTAGGATTTTTTTTCCAATTTCTATGTACTTTTTCATAAATCGAGCAATTATGTAATGCTAAGTCATCTGAAATAGTGGCCTCTGTCCATTTTATAGCATGTGAATTTTCAACAAATGGCACTGGGAGCTTTGATGTTTCTCGTGCAGCTTTACTTGCTGCAATATTACTGAGCACACGTTTTTTTAGTAATGCTTTATTCGTGATAGTTTGTACCTTTACTTCCAATAGTGGGAAATTTGATACATTTCGTGCAACTTTGCTTGCTGCAATGTTACCCAACACACGCTGTTTTATTATGACATCTTTTATCGCACCTTTAGCGTTCTGATACACAAATTTTATTCCTTTTCCTGTCCACTGAATGCCTTTTAATACGCCATATCCAAGCGCCATATTAAATACAACTTCTCCCGGTGTTGTTTTCTCTTGATAAAGATCCCGTCCAGTAGTGCCTGCAAAACATACAAGACCTGCAGGATTTGGCATGAATGCAACAAAGTCTATTGTCTCATTTATTCTTTCTGTAAAAGCTTCACGCAGTAATTTAATACCACTAACTAGTGAAGGATTTTTAACCATATTATCTATGGCAAATACAAGCCGCATAAACGTATCATCTTTTATCTCATTCCATAATTTGTGTTGCTTATGCTCAGACATATGTTTTTCTTGTGCATGTTCAAAGATGATATCCTCATATGCACCGCCACGGCTCTGTGTATCTATAGTGTGCAGTGTTAAGTCATGTGCGTCTGCCTCAAAGTCTGATAAAAGTTTTTCATGCGCATATTCAAGAATGATATCGCTATGTGCGTCTATTTCAGCCTGTTTTTGTATGGAGTACATGGTGAAGTCATAGTCGTCTAACTGAGCATTATCATCAGCAGTAGTTGTTTGCTTGTTTTGTATCTGTGCAGCTTTAGCTTTTGACTTTACACTTTTTTGTGTTCTTTCCACATCTTGAGTTTCTTCCTTGTCTGACGACTTGTCCGAAGAAGCTTTACCGAAGTCTGGCCTATCTTTTTCAAATTCAATACCGTGTTCTTGGAGTGTTGCCATTGCTTGACTTGCAGCAGCAACCATTGCTTTGAACTGATCGTTTGCATACAACGTAGCACGAACACCATTATCAAGCGTATTGCTTCCCGTTGCAATGGCAATTGAAGGATTTTGTTTTGTTAGTACCGCAGCTGTTCCTGCTACTATTTTTGCAATATTCGCTCTTGTATTTATTTCCGCATCAATTGCTTGTTCCATTGTGATAGGTTTATCTGATTTTAAAACGCGTGTACGAGCAGCAATACACACTTCTTGCGCATCAGAAATCAGAATATCTCCAACTGTTTCAGCAGTAAGTGCACCAACTGCACCGGAAACAAATCCGTTATGGTTGTTTTCCATAGCAAATCCAGAAAGACCGCCAAGAACGGTATGTGCTGTTTTACGTGAGATTGCATCAGTACAGAACATGCTAATTTTATTTGCGGCATATGAAGCGGCAGCTTTTAATGGAATTTGTTTGAGTGCCTCACCTAATGCTTTATCAACGGGCACGTTATTAATTGCAATATTCAGCAGTGTATCCACCGTGTTACGTAATGCATGTTCAGAAACATGGCTGGCGAATGATTTGAGTTCTGGTTTCATATTAATATCAAGTATATTGCCCAACTCTGCGCATAATCCTGCTGAAGCCATGCTAAACGCTATTGATTTTAATTGTGCTGGCGATGCCAATTGCTCAACCGTCTGCAGTGGATTTCCGGTGCGCAAGAAAGAAGTTCCCGCACTACTGCACACCGTTGCAACCCCTGCATTCACCATTGCAGCGCTTATCACACCTAGTTCCAAGCCAATACTTTTAAGCAGTGGCGTTAAGAACTCAACGCCCGCGCCTTGTGTTGCAATCGCAATAGTAATAGCGACCACCACTAGTGCTTCATCAGGAATCAGTTGTGATTTATGACACCAACTTGTTTGCCATTGCTTGAGTTGGTAGGTAGTTTCAACACACTTGCCAATAATTTCAGTGCGATCCTTATCAATGATTGCTGATTCAAAGAGCATATGTCCGTTATCGTTTGCACGAATAATTTTTTCTACCATCAACATTGGGGCAAGCATGGTTTCATACCCAGCATTAGAGCCTGCATCAACGCTCATGAACGGACTATCAACCAGTGTTTGGCCAGAGCAAAGCATCTGTGCAACTTTTGCAACAAATTCTGCGCCTTCTTCAGTATCATCATGCAATTCATCGCCATAGATGTTTGCATTGATGCGCGCACGTTTTCCCACCAATTGAATCACTGGCGCTTGAATATGAGCTGGCATGGCGTACGGAGTTTCTTTACTTGCATACTGTGATTGCTCAGAAAATGCTGAGCTGGTATTTGTTTGCGTAGTAGTACGATCAGCTAAAATAATACCTTCAATGTTGGTGTCTGGTGATTCATATATAATTTTTTGTCCTGCTGAATCTTGTGGTGCAATCGCTTGAATTGAAGTACCTGCTTTATCATGCAGTATGGTACCAGAAATGGCGGTTGAAGGTACCACTTGATGCGTTAGGCTTGTTGATACCGTTTCAGTTGAAGAAAACAGTCCATCCTTTTCTTCTCGCGTTTCTACCAGTGTTTGTAAAACCAGTGGATTCTTTTTGACCGAACCAGTTTCTGCGTGTTCGTTGCCATCACCTGCAGCTGCCATCAATGTGCCCGTACGATTTATATTCTTATGTGCATTAACATTAATTGGACCAGCTTTTGCAATCAGTTGTTGTTGTGGCATTGCAATGTCTTGTGTTACGGTACCGTTGTTTATGGGATACGTTACGGTGTATTTTTCTGTTTCAAAATTTGCATCACCAGTAGCTGATTTGATGGTAATGCCCCCAGGACCTTCTGCAACAAGACGATTATTTTGGTGTGTTTGATCACCAACCGTGTGTATGGTAATTTTTTCTGCAACCATGTCGTTATCTTGGTATGGATTAACGTCATTAGGTACAATGCAGAGCAACATATGTTGTTGCGGTGTAGTACCATGGTACACAATTTGCGAAAGAAGCATTGATCGATTCAGTTGTTGCAAATCTGCTTGAGACATTATGTCTTTACCATGCTCTTTATGCCAATTGTTTGCATTGGCCCATAGCGCCGTTGCAAGGTTATTCCCTTTTGCATTACCAAGGCATACTTTGCCTGCTAAATTAGAAATTAACTGTTGTAAGTGTAAATCAAGATTAATGGAACTTAAGGGATTAAAAAGATTTTGCCAATTAAGAGATGTACTATGCTCTGGATTTTCAAGCAACACCAGATCGTCTTTTTGTGGTCGTGATGGGGTTCCCAAAGGAAATTCAGTTTCTACGCTATTATTGACACCCAAATGATATATGCCTGGCTTCTTCGCTTGATCATACATGTGCGCAGTTACATTTTCTACTACAGGCCCTTTTGGATTAAGCGTTTGCCGAGTGCGCTTGTTATTTGCGAATAATCCTGTATTTTTTCCTTGCATTGTAATTGTACCAGAGTTCATATTTCCGGTAATTGCAAAATCACCAAGATTCATCTTGATGATATCAGCCGATTGAGTAATACATGATTGGTTAAAGAGTACCATACTTTGCCGTACCCCGTCAGAAGTTAAATAGGTTTGGTAAAACGTTTGTGGTTCTTCAATATATGAAGCTCCCTTTTCAAGCGCATTACCATTTACAAAAATCCCTTTACCACTGCGCATAGAACTTGCTACATTTTTTATTTTATTCACTTGAAAATCAATTCTATCTAATGATTCAAGTTGCGCAGGACCTGATCCAGGATATCCATAAGGACCCATCCTACCAGATCTCATTGTAGCTCCTTTACGCCCATGGATATATGTATCACTTTGAATGCCAATTGGACCATGCGAAGATATCTTACTACTTAAATTTTCAATTTCCTTTTGAGCCACCAAGTTATTGCCAAGCACACTTAATACCGCACCAAATCTGACAAATATATTTGCCGCTGACTTAAGAGTAAGTGTGCTATCTGAAGCAGCATATGCGCCATTGAGCACATCAAGTGTGTAATCAAGACCTGCCAAATAATTATTTGCCATATTCCTGCAAAGACTTTCGTTAGAGTATATAAGACCAACCCTATAGGGAATGTTAACTAAATGTTGTTGTTTAAATTGTTCCTTAATATTCTCATCAACTCCGCGTGCCTCTGCGCCTATGGTAATGTCACCTTTGGTAGATTCCAGCAGCGATTCTCCTTTGCCATAAAATTTGAGATAGCGCCCATCAATGTCATGTGCATCAATAGTTAATGGTCCATGAGTAGCAGCAATAGTACCCAAATGATCATTATCTTTGCCACCAGCTACAGAGCCATTAACGTGAAGGGTGAGCATTGGAGCTGTTAGTTTTTTATATACCTTCAATAGTCCTTGTACAAACAGTTCAAGGTTATTAATATTGGGAAATTCTGTTTCTTGCTCTAAGGTAAGTGGAGGGAGCCAAGCAGTTACTTTTCCAGGTGATTGAATTTTTTTTAATTCATTAAGATTTCCTCGCTTAATTATCATGTTACCATTGTTGATAAATGATGGGCCAGCGAAGGTAGTTTTGCCATGTGTTTCAAAAGATCCATCATTAAGCACCGGTGATTGAGTCCTAAAGTTACCGAGAACTTTTACTTCTCCAAATTCTTTATTGGTGAATTGCTTTTCTTGTACCTTCATTACGGTTTTTGCTTGTAGAAAACCGTCATTAGTCATTGCACGATTTAGATCAAGTTCATCACTTTTCAAAGAGCCTTTATTGATAACGTGTGATTCAACACCGTCTTGTCCTTTATCAATCACAAAATGAGCGATATCACACAAGGCGCCCTTTTTATTTTGGAATGATTGATTACCACTGGTTAACCGTACAGCATTACCGGTAACTTTTGCATCAAGTGCACTCTGTTTATTTTTTTTGCTTTGAAATGTTTTGATGCCTAACAGTGCATAATTTTTTGGTGTGCCGTCAAATTCCACTAGTGCTTCATTCAAAAAGCTGCCATCGCCAAGAAGCTGTTTTGTTTTCAGCCCACCGCTATTGACTACCGTATGATCTGCGCGTAATTGATCAGTGACTACCGTTTCACACAACTGTGCTTCTTCTGATTTTATGTGCAGGGCAGCTGCTTTTAATGTTTCAAGAAACAGTTTTCCTGTTGAATCAAATGTAAGTTTACTATGCATTAATGGTGCTTCATCAGCACTGTGACCAAAAAAGACTGATCCATCGCGATGTAGTTTGAGTAATCCAAAATCAGGGATAGACCATAAAAAACAATCGGGGTAGTTTTGATCGGCAAAGGTTGCATCCTGAGACTTATTAGTTAATTGAAATGGTGCAAATAGGTCTTGTTCGTCAGTAATCATCTGCTTGGCAAAATCTGCAACCAATGAACAGGTTTGAGGGCTTTGAGTATTATTTGAAAAAAGTGGTTCTTTTGTGAGCTTAATTTTAAAAGCATCATCTTGGGTTTGAAGCTTTTTTACACTCAAACCATAGTGGTTACCAATTGGCTCCATAGCCAGCTGGTCAGAAAATAAACTAATTGAAAATAGAACAGTTACTGATAAAAACGATCTTTTAAACATGGCCTCTCCAGATATAAGCTTGATTTTAGTATAAAATAACACTTTATTGAATAAAGTTACTCTTTTCAAAATAACACAAGAATGTATAGAACGCAAACGGTCAAAATGTTTCTATTTGAAATGATTGGTGGGTGAGTATACACAAGAAGAGGGTGTGCCAATGTGATCAAAAAGGGTGGTCTACAAGATGATAATCAATCAAGGCAAGGGTTCGTTGTATTTAAGCTTTATATTTGTGTCATTGATTAAGATAAGGTTATCGGTGGATCAACTAATCTGATTTCAATTCTTTCTATCGATTTCCCTGAACGTTCTCTATTAGCCTTACGTATCTCAAGAGCCATTCAGGCGCATTTTTTGCTTGGGCAATTTGATCTGTGGTCATCCAATAATATTCAGACACTTCATCCCATAAGGCCTTTACTTCTGGTGAGGTTTTATTAAGTTTACAGTGGAAAATTGAATGCATAACCGGAACGCCAGCGGTATTAATGAAATAGCTTGTAGTTATATAATCAATGGGATCTTTCAATATAAGGCCCACTTCTTCAAATATTTCTCTTTCTACCGCATTTCTTAAAACGTCATGAGGATTGGCTTCATCTTTTTTATCAACGGTTCCACCCGGAAATGATAATAAGTTTCCTGCATGTCTATCTGCAGGTCTTTTGATAATTAGAAACGTGCCGTTAAATTCAATGGCACATTCAACAGATACTAGATAACGCATAGGATATCACTTTGAGTTACGTGTTTGAGTGCACATTAGAAACACTTTTTTTTAAATTTTTATATGTGCATATTTTATATTATAATAACAAAAAAATAGCTTACACATCAGTAATTTATCAGCACAATAAATTTATACGGAACTATCATGATTATTATATTAAACGGCTGCCCTTCTGCCGGAAAAACAAGTATCATCAAAGAAATGCAAAACCTTTATCAGACACCACTCCTTCATATGGGAGTGGATCTTTTTTGGTCAATGATTCCCGCACAATATAAAGAACATGGATCTAAAGCACATGAAGGATATGCCTTTTCAAAGGGCTACGACCATGATAATAATCCCGTCATTCAGATGCAAAAAGGACCATTCGCTCAGAAGTTCGAACAGACAATGCCACACGTAATACATAGTTTGACAGATTGTGGGCATGACATAGCAGTTGATACTATCATCAGTGATGATATGATCCTTCACCACTACGCCACAGTTTTAAAAAATCATACGGTCTATTTTGTTGGTATTGTATGTGATTTAGAAGAGCTTGAAAAACGAGAAAGGTTACGCGGTAATCGTGAATTGGGGCTTGCACGCGGACGATTTAATCTTATCCCCAAGAACAAAGAATGGTATGATTTTACTATCGACACAACAGGTCTTGATGTAGCTACATGCGCTCAAGAGATTATGAATTTTATTCAACAAACGCCAGAGCCATTGGGATTTAAAAAGTTACGTGAAATGAAGAAGAAACAGTAATCGACTGTTTTTAATTAACTCTTACAAAACTTCTGGATATTTTTCTGGCTGAGCACGACAATACTGTTCGCCAAAGCTTCCCGCAGGATGTTCTGCTGTAGTTACAAAAGTGCGTCCGTAAAAGCCACCGCGTGATTCATATTTTTTAAGTTGTGTGGCCAAGAGCTCGTCTTTTGAAATGTTGTGCAGTTTGCACAGCGCATCTACCACCTCATACAAATCTGCAAGCTCTTCCAGTAATGCTTCACGTGACTGAGCTGCTGTCACTTCTGCTGTTTCTTCATGTAGCTTTATACGTAACTGTTCATCATATTCAGCATCAGATAATTGTTTGATGTGTATGATCGAACCATGTGTTTCCATCATAGACGGAGCTTTGTCGCGCCAGAGTTTGTTTTGTTTGAATGTATGCATAGGGGCCATGATGGTCTCCGTTGTAAGTGATAATTGGTTAACACATATCCAAAAACCAAATAGCGTGTACTTCTTCGCCAAATGTTTCTTCATAATTTTTTACAAATGCTTGAAAATCTTTTCTTGCTTCTTCTTGTTGCTCTGGAGATCTGTGTTCATTAATTTCCGGCGCATGGTGTATAAAATGACCGATATAGTTGTTGCAAAACTCCGCATATTCAGGGGTAAAGAGGATAAAGGCATGCCATAGATTATCAACATCATGACTAAACATTCCGGTACCCAAATCTTCTTTCGTTTTAACCGCAGAAAGAGCGAGATATTTTTTGAGCTCTTGTTCAAGAATGATCATGTCTTGATCTGTGTAGTTATGTTCTTTTTTGCATCGGTTAATGACTTGAGGCATTTGGTAATTCATTATTGCGGCGATAGTTTCTTTCGTATTCCCTTTTTTTGTTTTGTGACAGTAATTGTAGGTATAGAAAGAGAATATTAATAGTAGGGTGGCAATTGAAAAGCTTGATGTTATTTTGCTCATTTGTGTGACTTTCTGTGTATAAAAAAATCACATTAAACGCCAAGAGTTATTGAATCTCTAACGCTTAATGTGATTTAAAATGTAATTCGGCAATAATCTGAAAATGTTGGTTATTTGTTATACTTTATTACACTTGTTGCCACATCTAGAACAGCCTTTTGTTCTACAGCCGTCCTTTGCAACAATCGGTTTGCCTGCACGTACGTTTTGTTTAGCGGTAGTAATTTCTTGCTTCTTTGCAGTTAATTTTTCTTGGAGGCTTGCACAAGCAAAACTTCCAGAAACTAAGAGTATGATAGCTAATAAGTTTTTATTCATCGTAGTGATCCTTTATTTATTTTTTTACTGACACTAGGAGCGTTATACATAGCTAAAATAATACAATAAATTTAATAATATGGCAGCAATATTTTGAAAATTTATCCTCGCCAAATGTTCATAATTATTAGATCATGTCGTTGAATCTTTTTAAGCCATCAGTCCAATTGTTTATTTCATTGGCATGATCTTCTGTTTGTTGTACTTGTCTTTGCGCTCCTTCATTTTCTTGTCGCATCCTGATGTAGTTAAGCTTAAATAATAAACACATACTTATTAATCAGCCAATCGCGCCAAGCCCTTTTTAGTCTACGCAGCATCCATATTTTTCTCATCGAATGCTCTTTGAACTATACCCTTAATCTCTTGGCTACAAAAAAGGTCACGCTTAATGTGCACTAGCATTTTAGGTAATAAAAGATGAAAGAGTTGCAACTTATTAAGCATAATTACAATAACTGCCCTATGGTTTTTTTCTATCGCAATACGAAAAAGCAGATGCTCACCAATTTTTTTAAGAAGATTTTCTGCTGAATCAAGATTAGTTGAAATTGCAAAATCATTGCCTCCTTCAAGATGAGTAGATCTGTCATCGGGGCGCCTAGCCAAACTAAAACCAAAATATGCTATTGTTTTAACTAACTTTGCAGCACGATGCGACATTAATTTTGCAGAAACCGTATTAATAACATCATTACATTCTTTATTATTAAAATACATGGTACAACTACGTTCTGGATTAAACCACGTCTCAAGGGGTACAGAATTTTCCCAATTAAAAAGATAGCGCATAATATTTCCATTTTCAGTGAGGCAACGCAGTTTATAATCATCAAAATAAGATTGAAATTCGCTGTTTAATATTCCCTCAAAAAGTTTGATACTCTCATCTTCATGCCAATATCTATCAGGCGAGAAAATCTCTTCTCCTATACCCGGCTTAATCAATGAACCCAGTTGCTTGATAAATCGTTCAATGAGATTTTTATTTCCATGTTCTGCTGCATCAGAAAAATCAATTGCAAGATACTGTGTGGGAATACGATTGCAAATTGCGTGAGACAAAGCACAAACCTGCGTCAATGCAGAGAAAGATTTACCATCAAGTAAGCATGCTATCGATTCATTTTCTGGCAATTCTCCCATCACACGTATTAAATCAAACGGTTGTTCCATTGCGTATGTACTTTGGATTATTCCTAAGCACACTACAATCAGTTTTAGAATTTTATTCATATTTTATTATCCAATGCCAGTACTATCCACTGATCAGAATGTGAATCTGGCGGACGGAAAAAATATAACCCACAGTTTTTTGCTTTGGGTTCAGTGGTCTGAGCATCTAAAATAGATAACAAAACTCGATACACTTCTCCATGACTTACAATCAGTGTAGTATGGGCTGACTCTAAAATATCAGTAAAAGTGATTGCCACCTTTTCATGAGCAATTTCACGCAGCCCTGCATGGAATTCTAAATGCACTTCAATATGGCGATTAATAATCTCTGCTGTTTGCTTGGCACGCATAAGGGGGCTTGCAGATATTTTTGTTATGCCTAAGGTGCTCAGATCTTTGCTGATGTTCGTTGCTTGCAGCAATCCCGTTTCATTAAGTGGAATATCATCTTGGTCGCATAGTGCCTGATGCATCTTGTTCCAATTCGTTTCTCCATGGCGAACAAAATAGAATGGCACATGGGGTATGGTGATTTTCTTTTCCATTGCATTCCTTAGACTTTTATAAAAATTCATTTTTTGTTTTCATGCTGCTTATAATGCCATTTACAGGGGCTTTTGTCCATCCAAAACGGTTTTGTCAAGCCAATCAAAAATACGTTGTGTTGAAAGTAGGAATGCACGATAGTCATAATGAATTTTGGATATCTCCTACAGAAACTCGATAAAACCGCTATTTCTCTTGCCATTTTTATCTTTTGCCTTATCATGAATATATGCTAAAAAACAACCTTATCTCAATTCTTCCTCGCGATTCTCCCCATCAGCAAGATATTTTGGAAAATGATCTGTCAAAAACTTGCATAGAACAACCTCCATTAAATAACATAATAACGAAATAGACCTAATAATTTACCAACCCTATGAAGGATATTTTATGGTTAGCAGTGTTATCAATTATTTTTATCCAGACTTAAAAAAAGAAGAAACGAGACGATTCGGGCTTCTTTCAGCAATTTTCTTTCTTATCATCGGCACCTATTGGTTGCTTCGATTACTTAAAAACACCATTTTTCTTAAAGTAGCGTTTCCTGAATGCTTAGGGTGGGCGGCCCAACAAGGATGCCAATTCCAACCGATTGCAAAATTCTGGTCGCCATTTGTTGTGCTGGTAATGGTACTTATATATTCCAAGCTCGTTGACTTAGTTAAGAAAGCACCAGCTCTTTTATATCATTTGTTCCTTTTACTCCGTTTTATTTGCCTGCTTTGCCGGCGTTTTATTTGTAAAAGACGTGTATGGCGCTGAGTATCTGGGCAAATCATCATTAGCTTTAATGGGATGGCTGAGTTATTTTACCATAGAAAGTTTTGGCTCACTGGTAGTTGCATTGTTCTGGTCGTTTACTAATAGCATCACTGATTCTGATTCTGCAAAACGTGGATTCCCTTATTATCGCAATGGCACAAATTAGTGCAATCTTTGGTTCCGGAGCATTATTCTTTTCTGGTTCCATTGGTTCATTATGGCCTATCTTACTTCTTGCAAGCGTATTGGTCGCATTAGTGATTCCAATGGTTCATTATTTCATGCATATTCCTACATCAGAATTAGTTGGCAATACTGCAGCCGCAGCAACTGAAAAGAAAAAAGAAGGATTTATTGAAGGATTTACTTCTGGTCTTACGCTTTTATTTTCTCGTTCCTATTTGCTTGGCATTTTGATTGTTTCAACCTTCTATGAAGCAGTTGCACAAATCGTTGAATACCAAATGCAGGTATCGCAAGTATGTCTCCTGCGTATAAAAGTGATATTGCGTTTGCGCAATTCCAAAGCACCTATGGCATGTGTATTAATATAATGTCGTTCTTGATTGCATTGCTTGGTACCAGTTATATTATTAAACGTTTTGGTACTCGCATTAGCTTGCTTATTTATCCTGGTAATTTTTGGACTTACACTTGGCGCGTTATACACTGTATTTCAAACTTGGCGCTACTCCATCAATGCTTCTCTGGGCAACCTTTGCAGCAATGGTTGTGATCAAAGGTGTTGGGTACGCGGTTAATAATCCAACAAAAGAAATGATGTATATTCCAACGAGTAAAGATGCAAAATTCAAATCTAAAGGCTGGATTGACACCTTTGGCAGTCGATTTGCAAAAGCAGGCGGTGCGCAAGTAACTAACGCATTCAAAAGAGTATGAGCGATTTGATGATATACGGCTCGCTTTTTGGCTTTGGCTTAATTGGCGTGTGGATTGTTGCAGCACTCTTTGTAGGATTTAAGAATAAACAGCTAGTGGATAATAAAGAGATAATTGAGTAAATTGGTACTCAAAATATTTTTTTGACTGTTCTAGTTTTTATAAAGCATAGTTTTTCATGGAGACCATCTGATGGAAAATTATGCTTTATACGTTGCATCAACGGTTTTATCAAGCCAATCAAAAATACGCTGTGTTGAGAGTAGTAATGCACCGCTTTGACAATGAGATCCAGCACCTTCTGCTGTTGAATGTATCCTATTTCTTGGTCATTAACACAAATGATATAGGCCTGTATCAATTTTTTTTGACCATCCACCATTTTGTAGCCATGCACGTAAGAAGCATACTTTTTTTTGAT
>CAWIZM010000002.1:0-676205 GCA_963840685.1 uncultured bacterium
AATTATTCGCCGTGCCGCATTATTTGCACAAAAGCTAACCGATAAAAATATTTTTCCTGAGTTGTCCCGTGTGGTGGTACAAGAAATGTCAGATGTGTACCCAGAGTTGAAAGAAAATGAAGCGCTTATTTTTGATATTCTCAACAGTGAAATTAATAAATTTTCAGCGAATCTAATCCGTGGACGCATTATTTTGGATCAGTATTTGCAAGAGAGCAAAAAAGATACAATAATTACCGGCGAACAAGCATTCAAGCTCTATGATACCTATGGATTTCCCGTAGAGTTGGTGGTGGCTGCAGCGCGTGAACATGGGTATACCGTAGACACCGCTGGTTTTGAAGAACACATGGAAAAACAGCAAATGCAATCAGGTAAAAAAACTGCTGATGTGCTCACCCATTTGGATTTGGGAGCAAACGTTCAGTCAGAATTTACCGGTTATCATGAACTGCAAACTGATTCGCAGGTGATTGCGCTGGTGCATAATGATGCGTTAGTTACCAGCGTACCGGCAGGCCAAACCTGTTACGTTATCACCCGCAAATCCCCATTCTTTATTGTTGGTGGTGGTCAAGTGCCCGATCAAGGGCTACTTGTGTTTGATGCGGGAGTCAAAGCGCCGCTGGTCAATGTGCGTTACATCAATAATGTGACTGGCGCTCAAATTGTCGCGCCAAAAGCGATCAACGTTGGTGACAAAGTTACCAGCATTGTCGACAAAACATGGCGTACCAATGCGATGAAAAACCATACTGCAACTCACTTATTACAATCAGCATTGATCAGTTTATTTGGCAAGCACATAAAACAGTCCGGTTCTTTGGTGCACCCTGATTATTTACGTTTTGATTTTTCATACCATGGCACCTTAGATGCGCAGGATATCAGAAAAATTGAAGATCTGGTGAATGAAAAAATACGTGAAGATATTCCCGTTGACATCGTGTACACGACGCTTAAAGATGCTATTGATCATGGTGCGCTCGCATTTTTTGGTGATAAATATAAGCCAGAAAATGTACGCATGGTGAAGGTTGATGATTTTTCTATTGAGCTTTGTGGCGGCACCCATGTGCCAACAACTGGCGTTATTGGTACATTCAAAATAATTGAAGTGAGTGCGCTTTCAGCAGGGCATCGTCGGATTGTTGCGGTCACTGGACCACGTGCAATTGAACTGTTCCAGGCTACCTTTGATATCACCAAAACACTGTGCCAAGAGTTCAAGGTAAAGCGTGAAGAGCTGGTGCATGCGGTGTCAGAACAAAAAGATCAATGCAAGCATTTGCAAGGACAGATTAAGCAGCTTAAAAGTCAGCTTTGGCAGACGCAATTGCCTGAATGGGCAAGCCGTATTACGCCGGTGAATAACATGCCATTTTTATTCTTGTCATTGCATGGTTTTACGACTGAAGAGTTACGTGACAGTGCACAGGCGCTTAATAAAAAGCAACCCGGCTTTTATTTCTTGATAAGCACCGCTGATACTGACAATACGTCTACTTTTTTTGGTATGGTTGATGCGCAGTATGCAAGCACAGTTGATTTGCAAAAATTAAGCACATGGTTAAAAGATACGTACCATTTACGTGGTGGAGTTAAGAATACTATGCTGCAAGGCGGTGGCGGTAAGGTTGATAGTGGTTTGGGAGATGCGCTTAAAAAGTGGCTTGCTTAATAATTTCGAAATCTAAAAAAAAAGGGGAAAGTGTATGAAGATTTTTCTAGATACAGCAAATCTTGACGCAATTAAAAAATGGGCGAACACCGGTTTGATTGACGGTGTTACCACCAACCCAACGCTGTTGAGCAAAGAAAAGACTGACGCAAGAACTCAGGTGTTGGCGATTTGTGCGGCGTTGCCTGATGGTGACATTAGTGTTGAAATAACAGAAAAAGAACCAGAGGCGGTCTACAAACAGGCGAAAGCTATTGCAGCACTTGCAAGCAACGTTGTGGTAAAAATTCCTTGTTACAAAGAATATTATGCGGTAATAGATCAACTGGTCAAAGAAGGTGTACGCATAAATATTACGCTTGTGTTTACGCTCATACAAGGTCTTCTGATGTGCAAACTTGGGGTGTGCTATATTTCTCCGTTTGTTGGTCGTTTGGATGATATTGATGAGGATGGTGCTCAAGTGTTGTATGATTTGCGCAGCATGGTGGATCAGTACGCATATAAAACAGAAATATTGGCAGCATCAATACGTCATGTGCAACATGTGCATGAAGCAATTATGGCAGGTGCAGATGTTGCAACGGTATCGCCTGCAGTGTTTGAACAGATTATTGAACATCCGTTGACCAATGCTGGCATGGCTCAGTTTGATGCTGATTGGAAGAAGTTGGGGATTAAAATTTTTCCCTGACTTCATAGTCGTTGAAATGGAGAACTATTTGTGCGTATAGTCTTTATCACCAACAACTACACTCCCTATTCCGGTGGCGTAGTGAGTTCCATTAATGCAAGCGTTGATGCCTTGCGCAAAGCAGGGCATGAAGTTTTTATTATCACGCTCGATTTCCTGGGTGTAGTGCATGATGATCCACCATATGTGTTGCGCATACCATGTCTTTTCAAATTCACCTACAACCAAAATCCGTTAGCCATACCATGGCGACCATATCATCACATGATGCGCATGATACGTGCATTAAAACCGGACATCATACACACGCATCATCCTTTTTATTTGGGTAGTATCGCATTAAAAATTGCACAGAAATTATCACTGCCCATTGTGTTTACGTATCACACGATATATGAAGGCTATGCACATTATGTGCCATTACCTCAATGGCTTACCCGCTATGCAGCTACAAAAAAGGTAATGAGATTTTGTCGTGATGTAGATGGTATCATTGCGCCAAGTAATTTTATATGTCAACAGGTGCAATCGCATGTTATTCAAACGCCGATTGTAGTTATTCCGAGTGGCCTACAAGAACTGTTTCTTTTACCTGGACCGTTCGTGCTGAGCCTGTCGAAGCATAAATGGGACTTATCCTTCGACCCAGCCTTCGTTAAAACTTCGGCGGGCACGGCAGGCCAGGGCCACAGTCCGACGAAGCCTTGGCGTAGGCGGATCAGGACGAACGGGAATGTACAACTTAGCACGCAGATATTTCAGTTGCTGTACGTCGGTCGTTTTACCCAAGAAAAAAATATTCCCTTTATTCTTGATGTTATGCAGATGCTACAGCAAAATTCACCACGTTATACAAGTCCTGCCCATGCTAAGCATGCTGATGAGCGTATTGCTCTGCGTGCACACAATAAATTTCAGTTAAAACTAGTCGGGTACGGAATAGAGTATGATAATCTGCGTGCATATGCATACCACACACTTAACTTGTCTGAAGATGTTGTGCAATTTATTCATAAACCACCAAAGCAAGAACTGTTGGGGCATTATCGTCAAGCGGATCTGTTTTTATTCCCTTCTTATACCGATACACAAGGGCTTGTGCTGGCTGAAGCTATGGCATGTGGTGTACCGGTTTTGGCAATTCATGGACCGGGGCAGCAGGACATTGTACACAATGGGTATAACGGTTTTTTGGTTGCAGAGAGACGTGATATGGCAGAAAAAATAGTGGCTATAGCGCAAGATCAAGCGTTGCATACTTTGTTGCGACAAGGTGCTTTTGAAACCAGTAAAAAATATCACCCACAACGTGTGACTGAAAGTTTGATGAGTTTTTATCGAGATGTTTTGGATAAAAATGTAGAGTATCGATAACGTGAGTTCTATCTAGGCCCGTCGTTTACAAAATCTTGCACTTTTCCGTTTTTTTCTCTTTTTTTGTATTTTGCTCTAATCGCTCTTCCAGAAGTTTTACAATTTCCATATGACCCTTTTTTTGCGCTATAGCCAACGCGGTATCTCCCTCTTCAATTATCGGATCTATTTTAGAATCAACCGTAACTATGGCATGTATATCTGCTCCATGATCAAGCAATAGCGCTACAATTGCGATGCGGTTAGTATGTGCTGCGATACACAAAGGTGTGCATCCATGAATATCTGCCTGATTAACGTTTGCATTTTTATCGATTAATACTTGTACAATTTCAGTATGTCCTTGGTGTGATGCTGCATGTAAAGCAGTATGCTTTTCATTTTTTGTTGTCTGATCTATTTTTGCCTTTGCGTTAAGTAATGACCGTACGATGTCAATATGACCGCGGAGTGATGCGATATACAAAGGCGTCCATCCGTGTTTGTTTGCATGGTAATTAACATCTGCCTTTTTATCAATTAATAAGCGTACAATTTCAGTGTAGCCATAATATGCTGCAGCGTTTAAAGCGGTGACGTTTCTACTGTTTGTTAGATCTACATGCGCGTTAGCATGCAGTAATGATTCTACAATGTTTGTATGACCGTGCAATGTAGCGACATGCAAAGGAGTATCTTTATCTTTGTTTGCTGTATCGGGTTTTGCTCCCGCATTAAGTAATAACTGTACAATGTTGACATGGCCTTCATGCGCAGCAATGAATAATGGTGTTTTGTGATTAAGTGTAAGATTCAAATCAATGTTTTTTGTTGAGCATAGCGTAGCAATAGTTTTTTCATCACCTGCGTATGCCGCTTCATGTAAAGCATCTGTTTGCGGTTCTGGCATTTCTGTATATGCGCGAAGGTTAGTTAATAGTTGCATGGCTTTTGTAGGCTCATTATCTATTGCAATATGAAGTCTTGCAACATGAAACAAGGTTTTACCTAAAATATTTTCACTGTTTACATCTACTCCATTTTCAATGAGAAACTCTATCATTACTACGTTATTTGCATACGTATACTTAAACGTATCTTTTTCTTTGTCATGCAAGCTCACGGTATGTGGATTTACGCGCACTATTAGTTCCCGGTTTTTGAGGCATGCATCAAAATATTTGCATAATCGCATGAGTATATTTTTTTCTTTGGGCTGACAATAACCAGCAATATGGGCTACTGTTTCTTGAGGAAGATATGGAGCAGTGTATTGAGTGAAATTTATCTGAGTGGGATCTATGTGAATGGGAGTTTTTTTGTGAGTGGTTGTGCCTTCTGGTTTGTTGCGCTTCATGCCATGAATAGAACTGCTTGCACAGATACACGTGGTGATCAATAAGATGAGCAATACTTTTTTCATAGTGTCCCTTCGCGTTGAATATTCCTTGTCTTCAGCTTAGAAAAGGGAGAACGATAAACCCTTCTTTTCTTTGGAATCTCTTATTGTTGCATTCTGGTGTAATTTTTTTTGAAGAAGCTTTGCAATTTCGGTGTGACCCTTTTTTTGCGCTATCTGCAACGCGGTATCTCCTGCCTTAATTATTGGATCTATGGTAGAGTCAGCTATCAGTTTAGCATGTATATCTGCTCCATTATCAAGCAATAACTGTACAATTTCAATGCTGTCATAATATGACGCAAGAGATAAAGGTGTCCATCCATCATTATTCGCACGATTCACCTGTGCTTTTTCATCAATTAATAATTTAACAATTTCGGTATGGCCATAGCGTGATGCTGTAAGTAAAGGGGTCCGTCCATTGTTATTTGCATAATTCACCTTTGCTTGCACATGTAGTAATAACTGTACGGTGTCAAAGTGGCCATATTGTGATGCGATCAATAAAGGGGTCCATCCAGTAGTGGTTGCCAGCTCAATATTTGCTCCAGCGTACAGCAATGACTCTACAATGTCAGTATGGCCTTCGTGTGATGCGATATGTAAAGGGGTCATGCCATTGGCCAAAGCAAGATCGGGCTTAATTTTTAGTTTGAGGAATATTTTGACCGCTTCTTCTTTACCTTTGTATACCGCTTCATGCAAAGCATGTACTTGTGGTTTTAGTGCATTTTTATCTGCGCCATGGTCAATTAATAGCTGCATGGCTGGTTCAGAAATGTTATCGCTCGCGATATGGAACAGAGTCATGTCTAAAACATTTTTAATGTCTGCTTTTATTCCATTTTCAAGAAGAAAACGCATCATGTCTATGTTATTTGCGTACGTGTATTTGAACATATCTTTTCCTTTGTCGAATACACTCACTGTAGATGGATTTGCGCACACTATTAATTCTCTATTTTTGAGGCACTCATAAAAATCTTTACGCAGTTTCATGAGTATATTTTTTTGTGTTGGCCGACAATAGCTAGCGATTTGAACCATTATTTCCAGAGGAAGGGGTGGCGCGTAGTGGGTGGCATGTATTTGAATGGGATTTTCCATGCCATTGATAAAGTTGCTTGTGCAGACAAAAATTGTGATGAATAAAATGTGCAGTGATTTTTTCATTAGATTGATTCTTTTTCTTTTTGTAAGCGCTTGTGAAGAAATTCAATAATTTGAAGGTTATCTTGCGCCATGTGTAGCAGTATATTTACCTCAACTTCAGTATGGCATTTTTTTTGTGCTATCTGCAACGCGGTATCTCCTGCCTTAATTATTGGATCTGAGGTAGAGTCAGCTGTCAGTTTAGCATGTATATCTGCTCCATTATCAAGCAATAACTGTACAATTTCAATGTTGTTGTAATATGACGCAGCACATAAAGGAGTCCATCCTTTCTTATCTGCATGATTTACATCTGCTTTTTCATCAATTAATAATTTAACAATTTCGGTATTGCCATAGCGTGATGCTGAAAGTAAAGGAGTCCATCCATCCTTATCTGCATAACTCACATTTGCCTTTTCGCCAATTAATAATTTAACAATTTCGGTGTGGCCATGGCGTGATGCTACCAGTAAAGGTGTCCATCCATCATTATTCGCATGATTCACCTGTGCTTTTTCATCAATTAATAATTCTACAATTTCGGTATGGCCATAGCGTGATGCTGTAAGTAAAGGGGTCCGTCCATTGTTATTTGCATAATTCACCTTTGCTTGCACATGTAGTAATAACTGTACGGTGTCAAAGTGGCCATATTGTGATGCGATCAATAAAGGGGTCCATCCAGTAGTGGTTGCCAGCTCAATATTTGCTCCAGCGTACAGCAATGACTCTACAATGTCAGTATGGCCTTCGTGTGATGCGATATGTAAAGGGGTCATGCCATTGGCCAAAGCAAGATCGGGCTTAATTTTTAGTTTGAGGAATATTTTGACCGCTTCTTCTTTACCTTTGTATACCGCTTCATGCAAAGCATGTACTTGTGGTTTTAGTGCATTTTTATCTGCGCCATGGTCAATTAATAGCTGCATGGCTGGTTCAGAAATGTTATCGCTCGCGATATGGAATGGAGTCATGTCCAAAATATTTTTAATGTTTGCTTTTATTCCATTTTCAAGAAGAAAACGCATCATGTCTATGTTATTTGTGTACGTGTATTTGAACATATCTTTTCCTTTGTCGAATACACTCACCGTAGATGGATTTGCGCACACTATTAATTCTCTATTTTTGAGGCACGCATAAAAATCTTTACGCAGTTTCATGAGTATATTTTTTTGTGTTGGCCGACAATAGCTAGCGATTTGAACCATTATTTCCAGAGGAAGAGGTGGCGCGTAGTGGGTGGCATGTATTTGAATGGGATTTTCCATGCCATCAAGGAAAGTGGAGTAGGCAAAGATTGCGATGAATAAAATGTGCAGTGATTTTTTCATTAGATTGATTCTTTTTCTTTTTGTAAGCGCTTGTGAAGAAATTCAATAATTTGAAGGTTATCTTGCGCCATGTGTAGCAGTATATTTACCTCAACTTCAGTATGGCATTTTTTTTGTGCTATCTGCAACGCGGTATCTCCTGCCTTAATTATTGGATCTGAGGTAGAGTCAGCTGTCAGTTTAGCATGTATATCTGCTCCATTATCAAGCAATAACTGTACAATTTCAATGTTGTTGTAATATGACGCAGCACATAAAGGAGTCCATCCTTTCTTATCTGCATGATTTACATCTGCTTTTTCATCAATTAATAATTTAACAATTTCGGTATTGCCATAGCGTGATGCTGAAAGTAAAGGAGTCCATCCATCCTTATCTGCATAACTCACATTTGCCTTTTCGCCAATTAATAATTTAACAATTTCGGTGTGGCCATGGCGTGATGCTACCAGTAAAGGTGTCCATCCATCATTATTCGCATGATTCACCTGTGCTTTTTCATCAATTAATAATTCTACAATTTCGGTATGGCCATAGCGTGATGCTGTAAGTAAAGGGGTCCGTCCATTGTTATTTGCATAATTCACCTTTGCTTGCACATGTAGTAATAACTGTACGGTGTCAAAGTGGCCATATTGTGATGCGATCAATAAAGGGGTCCATCCAGTAGTGGTTGCCAGCTCAATATTTGCTCCAGCGTACAGCAATGACTCTACAATGTCAGTATGGCCTTCGTGTGATGCGATATGTAAAGGGGTCATGCCATTGGCCAAAGCAAGATCGGGCTTAATTTTTAGTTTGAGGAATATTTTGACCGCTTCTTCTTTACCTTTGTATACCGCTTCATGCAAAGCATGTACTTGTGGTTTTAGTGCATTTTTATCTGCGCCATGGTCAATTAATAGCTGCATGGCTGGTTCAGAAATGTTATCGCTCGCGATATGGAATGGAGTCATGTCCAAAATATTTTTAATGTTTGCTTTTATTCCATTTTCAAGAAGAAAACGCATCATGTCTATGTTATTTGTGTACGTGTATTTGAACATATCTTTTCCTTTGTCGAATACACTCACCGTAGATGGATTTGCGCACACTATTAATTCTCTATTTTTGAGGCACGCATAAAAATCTTTACGCAGTTTCATGAGTATATTTTTTTGTGTTGGCCGACAATAGCTAGCGATTTGAACCATTATTTCCAGAGGAAGAGGTGGCGCGTAGTGGGTGGCATGTATTTGAATGGGATTTTCCATGCCATCAAGGAAAGTGGAGTAGGCAAAGATTGTGATGAATAAAATGTGCAGTGATTTTTTCATGTGATTGATTCCCATCTTTAAAAAAGCTTTTTATAAGAATTGATAAGATAGAGAAGTTAATGTTCACCGATCGTCATTGCGAGCTTGCGAAGCAAACCAGCAATTAAATAATTTTCTTATTTTATTAACAATAAATATAAGTGGTTGATTGCCCTCATAATTTTTTCCTGGTTTGCCACGCCCATAAATGGGCTCGCAATGACGATCGGTGGGCAATTATTTTCTTGTTTTGATTTCAAAGGTTCGGATTTACGATAGCTAAATTCTTTTAAACTGCGTTGCAACAATAAAAAGTAAAAGCCCAGCAGCAACAGACACGTTATAAGAAATATCAGATGCCTTTTGCGGCAAAGTTATTTCTGTACCATATTTGTACACTTGCTTAGAAATGCCAAACCCTTCACCTCCAACGACCAAACACAACGGTGACGTATACTTACACGTGGTAGCATTTTCACCCGCAAAGGACGCAAGGTATAGTGTGTAGCCAGCTTTTTTCAAGTCGAGAGCTGCTGCTTCTGCTGACGCGGCCATATAAATATCCAGATATTCAGCAAGCCCTGCAGATGCCTTAAAGACCGTTGCATTGAACGGCGCTGAATTTTTTTCTGTCACAATGACCCCATCAATACCGGTGCAATAGGCAGAACGTAAAATTGCGCCAATATTGCGCGGATCTTGTAATCCATCGAGCATAATGAGCATTGGATGCTTTTTTGGTTCAAAGAATTTTTTGCGGATGGGGAATTCATGCACCCAGGAAACGACTCCCTGATGGTCGGTGGTGCCTGCCATGCGCGTGAGAATGTCGCGTGTTACGTATTGGATAGGCAATGGATACTTAGGCCAGAGCGCTTCTATATCCTTCCAGCCTTTTGGGGTTGGCTTGGTGGTATAAATTGAAATTACTTTGCGGCGTTTGGCTTTGAGCACCTCAATAAGTGGGTGCAGGCCATAAATCAGTTCGCCTTTTACTTTTTCGTTCGGTTTTTTAATCATGATATGGGCTCTTTCTGCTGAATAATAATGGTATAAGTATAGCACAAATTATTATTTTATGTGCAAAGATAAGGACTAATCTTTACAAACCTTACTCATTGCAGTAGTTTTAATACGAATATACAATCTATAGGAGATATAGAGGATTACACGATGGCACAAAACGCTGCCCAAGACAATGAAAAAAAGATATACGCGGTTCAGTACTGCGTATTAGTGGTACCATTATCGATGTACAGTTTCCCCGTACATCAGCCCCAAACATATTAAATGAGCTACAGGTTATCATGTCACATGATGGCCAGACTCAAACAAGAGCGTCTTTAGAGGTTGCCCAGCAGCTTGGAGATGGTGTAGTTCGCTGCATAGCCATTGAAAATATTTATAACATTAAGCGCGGATTTCCCGTTATTGACACCGGTTCTCCCATACAGGTTCCTGTTGGCGACGCGGTATTAGGTCGCATTTTCAATGTGCTTGGCGATACTATCGATGACAAATTACCCTTAAAAGAATCATTACGATGGCCTATTTTCCGGCCTGCACCACAACTGATTGAGCAAAAAATAGAAGATGAATTCCAAGAAACGGGAATCAAGGTTATTGACATCATGTGTCCGTATATCAAAGGATATAAAGTTGGCCTGTTTGGCGGTGCTGGTGTTGGTAAAACGATTATCGTTCAAGAATTAATTCGCAATATTGCCGTGGAGCATGGTGGTGTTTCAGTATTTACCGGAATAGGAGAGCGTACCCGTGAAGGGAATGATCTCTGGCTGGAAATGAAGCGTACGGGAGTTTTGGATAAAACCGCCTTAGTGTTTGGTCAAATGGGAGAAATGCCTGGGGCGCGCTTGCGTGTTGGCCTTTCTGGTCTTACCATGGCAGAATATTTCCGTGATGAAGAAAAAAAAGATGTACTGCTGTTTATCGATAATATTTTTAGGTTTGTGCAAGCAGGTGCGGAAGTTTCTGCATTGTTAGGGCGTATGCCATCAGCAGTTGGTTATCAACCAACGCTTGCTACTGAAATGGGCTTTTTCCAAGAGCGCATTACCAATACCTTAAATGGCTCGATTACCTCTGTACAAGCGGTATATGTTCCTGCTGATGACATTACTGATCCTGCTCCGGCAACAACCTTCTTGCATCTTGACGCGAGTACAGTACTGTCTCGTAAACTCGTTGCACTTGGTTTATATCCGGCAATAGATCCATTGGTTTCATCATCTAAAGGTTTACAGGCGCACATTGTTGGCGAACGGCATTATCGTGTTGCACAATCGATACAAAATATTTTGCAGCGCTATGCGGAGTTACAAGATGTAATCGCTATTCTTGGTATGGATGAACTTTCACCAGAAGATAAAACCATTGTAAAGCGTGCTAAAAAAATTCAAAAATTCTTCACTCAGCCATTATTCACTGCAGAATTCACCACCGGCATTCCCGGTAAATATGTGCCGAAGGATCAAGCGGTAAGTGATTTTGAGAAGATCATCAAAGGTGATTATGATCATTTGCCAGAAGATGCATTTTATATGGTGGGCACCTTAGAGGACGTGATTGAAAAGGCTAAACAATTAGAAGCAAGTGTGTAGATGGAATTGCATATAATTAGTCCAGAACAGACGATTGTTCATTCAGTTGCTTGGGTTGAAGCGGAAACTATCGCAGGAAGCTTTGTTATTCAGCCTGGGCATGCGCCAACTATTTTGTTACTTTCCCCCGATAAAGAACTGATGTTTTGTTTGATAAATGGCAAGCAAGAATCGATCCTGGTGCCGCGTGGCATAGTGGAAGTGTCACGAACAACGGTAACGTTGATTATTAATCAGCCTGTTCAGTGAATGATAAAAAAGGCTGTCTGTATTTGAGCTTCGACCCTTCGATAAACTCATGGCGGTGAACGGCCTAAAAATACGTCAACGTGCGTTGGTTTATTTGCGCAAGTATTGCTTTCCTTTATTTCTCACAAGTATATTTAAACTGATAATTTAAATAACCCTATTTTTTTGTTAAAGGAGATGAGTATGCAATCATTCAGTATTACTGAGGCGATTAGCTTTGGTTTTCATATGTTTGTACGCAATTTTTGGCTTCTGCTCGGATTATCGCTTGCAGGTTTCGCGGTTCAACTTGGAGCTGGCGCAGTGAGCAAGATGATAATCGAAAAATCTGGCTTATCCATGTGTAAATCGTTTGAAAATGCGAATAAAACAATCACTGTTGAAGAATCAGATAACTTTATAACTATTACGTATAATAAAGTAGCTGCTGGATTCAAAGATTTAGGAGAGTGTTTTAATAGCACAAACATAGCTCTCACGTTATTGTTACTTTTGATTCATATATTAGCAGCAGTTTTTGCGTATGTTCTGTTTATGGGATGGAACCGTATAGCACTTGATCTGTTTGACCGTGGCAGCAGTGAATTCAATCGTATTTTTGTCACATTTCCTTTATTTTTTACCTACATTATTGGTGGCCTTTTATATGGTCTTGTAGTTACATTCGGTATGTTTCTATTGATTATTCCTGGAATAATCTGGGCACTTAAATATGGGTTCTTTGATTTAATGATCATTGATACCGGTTGTGGCCCAGTGGAAGCATTGAGCAAAAGTGGTAATCTTACCTATGGTCATAAATGGCAACTCTTTTTGTTCTGGCTTATCTATATGGTTCTTATAGCCGTGAGCGCGATTACCATTATCGGGCCATTCATTTTAGGGTATGTTTTATTCTTATCTCGTGCATATATTTTCCGTACATTGCAGGGTAAGAAAAGCCACGCATAATTTTGTACTTACGCATAGGGGGAAGTAAATATGCTTCCTCCTTTTTTTAGCACTTAAAGTTACTCACGTCTTTTCAAGGAAATTCGATGAATACACGATCATTTAGCATTATGCAGGCAATTGATTTTGGTTTTCGCATGTTTGCGCGTAATATTTGGTTTCTGCTTGGATTATCACTTGCAGGAGCAGCGGTTCAATTTGGGGCAATTGTGCTGAGTGGAGTAATCATTGCGCAATCTGGCTTGTCTACTTGTCTGAAATTGGAAGAATCGAGTGTCGTTGAGAAATCAGAGTCAGGAGATATGATAATACACTACAACGGTGGGTTATATAAAGGCATAGTTGGCTGCTTTACGAAAGAAAACATACTTCCTATCATGTTAATAGTGTTGATTTTTTTATTGGCTGCAGTTTTTTCATTTGTATTGATTATGGGATGGAATCGCATAGCGCTTGATTTATATGATAATGGTACGAGTCAATTCAATCGTATTTTTGTTACATTTCCTCTGTTTTTTACGTTTCTTATTGCGGGATTTATATATAGTTTTGTGGCTTCAATAACCTATCTTTTATTGGTCATTCCAGAAATGCTTTGGGGAAAAGGAGGAATGTTCTTTGGGTTATTGACTATTCCAGGAATTATTTGGCTTATTAAGTACGGTTTTTTCGATTTAATAATTGTTGATACTGAGTGTGGTCCAATGGAAGCATTATCTAAAAGTGGTGAGCTCACGTATGGCAATAAATGGCAATTGTTTTTATTCGGGCTTATTGGCTTCGTCTTTTTGCATGCGAGTGCCTTTACCATTATTGGGCCATTTATTTTGATGTATGTTTTATGGTTATCGCGTGCATATATTTATCGCACATTACAAGGCAAGAAAAGTCACGCGTAAGAGGAATTGATTATATTGCTGGTTTGCCACGCTATCGCTCGCAATGACGATCTGGGGGGTCAAACAAAAATGTCAGTAAAAATGACGCTATCTAAAATAAAAGAGCTATCGATTTTCCAGTTCGTCGTTGCGAGATCACATTGTGATCGTGGCAATCCAGATAATAAAATAAAGTTTTTATAAAAAACAGAATATGAACATCTACGGAGAGATTCGATGAAGCCTGGATTGCTTCGTAAACTCGCAACGACGACTTTGTGAGTACTCGTTTTTTTTGTTTTAATCGTTGCATCACATCCGTTCTTTTTTTGAAGGAAATTATTTAATGCTGGTTTGCCATGCTATCGTTTGCAATGACGACGGTGTCCGTCGACCGTACCTTTGCAAAGGTCGGGGCGAAGTCGGATCGGAGAGGGCTGCACGCATCGATAATCACACGTAATTAAAATTGTCCTTGCGTTTTTATTCAAACGCCAGTAGTATGTTCACAAGCTAAGAAGGAATTGTAGTAATGAAGCTCCCACAAGGCCTATCCGAGTTTTCACACATCTAAAACATTCACGTAAAATTTATTATTTTTTGGTCTGCTTGACCGCATTTCTTTCTTGATAATGATCAGAACATTCTTTAAGCTGCTCAAATTTTTTTCCATACTTGGTGACAAAAAGATCATCATCCAAAACCAACACATTTTCTTGATTGCTACGATGCGCCGCACGGGTAAAATTAAATGATCCGGTGCAGACTAATGATTTTCCCAAAATATTTTTTTCCAACAACATAAACTTATTATGCATCAGACTTGGTATATTTTTTTGTACACAATTGCCGTTGTACACGAATAACTTTACTCCGCCTTGATGAAGTGAAGATAGTTTGTTGTAGCGGTTGTATATATTGCTCTGGTCAACGACAATTTCCACCTGAACGCCACGTAGTTTTGCATCGATTAATGCCTGGGCTAATTTGTTTTCAGTAAAAGTGAACATAGCAATACGAATAGATTTTGTTTCTTGAGCAATCAGATAAAGCAAAACAGAACGTACATCATCATCGGGAGAAAAGTAAGCGCTCTTAACGCAATCATTGCACACTAAATTGTAGGGGCTTGTACGTTGTTCGACCACTACTTTTTGTGGCTGCACCGTTTTTTGGTCCTCTGTATAGCCAACGATAAAATGTGTTTTTTTAAAGGTGGCTTCAGGAGCTTCCTGTGCGAATATTGGTCTGAGGGCGATTAAGCAATAGATGATTATTAAAATTTGTTGTATGTGCTTCATGACATTTCCCTTTTTTTACTACGATTATTACTGTTGAGTATATGCTATTGATTGTAGCATACGCAATAGAGAGGCGATTATCGTACCATTCGCCATGAGCCATCATAGGCATACATACGCAAATGCGAAACTTGTGAGACCGCATTGCTCAATGCATACATAGTGGTTTTATTTTTATTAACCAGATAAATAGTTCCTGCTTGGATGATTCCGTCAGGATAAAAAGTGATATGGTCCTCTACAAAGGTGATCGGTTTAGCAAGAGGCGAAACCGGATGTGCGGGTGGTCCTTTTGCGCCTTGGATAAAGCCAAACTGAACACCCGATAAAAGTTTCTCTTCACGCTCACGGAAACGATAGCTGTTTGCGGGTATATTAAAGGTGATAGTTTGTACTTGATTGCTCGCCATAGCATAGCGTTGCGCATAATGGCAGAGTGCGTACAACTTATCAAGTTCCAAACGGGTAGCGATATCGCTTAATGCGCTATTGCCTGTTCCGGTGAGCAGTGCAATGAGTGCTATGATTGCGATTACAATCATAAGTTCGATGAGTGAGAAACCGCTTTTACGCTTCCACTTCATGTTCAACCACCGCAACAGCTAATACTTCATCGATAGTGGTAAGCCCCATCTTAATTTTGCGTAGGCCATCTTGCACCAACGTTGTCATGCCATCTTTTATTGCTTGTGCACGAATTTTTGAGGTGTCAGTGCGCTCCATGGTTAATTTGGCAATGCCATCAGTGGTTTCCATGACTTCAAAAATTGGCATACGCCCTTTATACCCTGATTGTAAACATTCTTCGCACCCTTTTGCTTCATAAAAAGTTATACCCTTTACTTCATCTGGCGTTACGCCAAGACGAGCCAAAAGTTCTGTTGATGGTTTATGTACTTGTTTGCATTCGGGGCACAATTTACGCACAAGGCGCTGCGCAATAATTAACACGACCGATGATGCAATCAAGAACGGCTCAACTCCCATATCGATTAATCGTGTAATGGAAGCAGGTGCGCTATTGGTGTGCAATGTGCTCAGTACCAAGTGGCCAGTCAGCGCTGCTTGTACCGCAATTTGTGCGGTTTCTTGATCACGCGTTTCCCCGATCATGATGATATCTGGATCTTGACGCAAAATAGAACGTAATGCTGCAGCAAAGGTCATGCCGACTTTTTCACGCACTTGCACTTGCCCAACGCCAGCCATCTGATATTCAACCGGATCTTCCACGGTAATAATATTGACTTCTGGTTTATTGAGTTCTGCTAACACCGAATAGAGGGTACTTGTTTTACCTGAACCGGTCGGCCCGGTAACGTAAATGATTCCGTTTGGTCGCTCGATGTTCACCATAACGATTTTATAATCTCTCTCGCTAAATCCTAAAGACTCGAGCTTTGAAAAACTGCGTGATTTATCAAGCAAACGCATTACAATGCGCTCACCAAAGGCAACCGGTAAAACCGAAACACGAATATCTATCGCTTTATCTGCAACCTTAATGCCTATGCGACCATCTTGCGGCAGTCGCTTTTCGGCAATATTTAAGTGTGCCATAATTTTAATCCGTGAACTGAGTGCTCCTTGGATACGTTTTGGTGGCATCATGACATCATACATGACTCCGTCAATGCGGTAGCGCACACGAATTTCTTTTTCAAACGGTTCAATATGAATATCTGATGCACCACGTTTTACTGCTTGGAATAAGATGTGGTTAACCAGTTTGATGATCGGCGCTTCACTGGCTATTGCCAAAATATCTTTTTCTTCAATTTCTTCAAACGCTACTGATTCAAGTGCTTCTTCTTCAGCGAGCTCTTCAATCATTTGCTTGGTGCCTTCAAGCGGATAATACCGATTAATGGCATCAATAATCATTGGTTGTGCTCCCACCGCATAGCGGGCACCACCACCGAGTAGTAAGTTTATTTCATCAAGTGGTTGGAAATCGAGTGGATTGGACGTTAAAATAGTTAGTTTTCCATTGATCATCACCGGCATGACACTATGATCCCGCAAAAACTTTAATGGTATTCGCCCCAAAATGGTAAGATCTGCCATGTTGTCGGTAATGGCGTTGACATAATCAAGGGATGCATAGGTGGCATAGGCCTGAGCAATAGTTTGTGGCGTGGCGTATTTTTTTTCGAGTAGACAGTGCTCTATGGTGGCGCCAGACTCTTGTGCAATACGCCTGCATTCTTCGAGCTGTTGGGTATTAATGATTCCAGTTGAGACAAACATGTCTCCCATATTTTTTTGCATTATATTCTCCACAAAACGCGTAGTATAAGAAGTCCGAACCCAGTATACCAGTCTTTGGTAAGTTATACATAGCTGCCCAGACAGAATTCATTTTTTAAGGTACAAAACAACCACTTTTCTTTTTAGCTTAAAGTGAGTATCATTAGGTTATATACCGCATACGTATACACGTGTATACAAGATAATACAAGGATTCACATGCATACAAGATTGCAACGCTACTTTCGACCTCAGCCAGTATTTCATGCCCTTTTACTCGTTTGCTTTGTAGCTACCTTAGAACCAAAATCGCCGCGTACATTTTCTCCTCAGACGGTTACTCAAATGTCCAAGGAAAAGTTTATGGCTCCCATAGACAAGCGACTCCTTGCAAGGAAACCGCAAGCAGCGGTGGTGGCGGTAGATCCAAAGGTAGTAGACGCACAAGCTACAGAAGATGCCATAGAACCGCAGGGCACAAAGAAGCGCAAACATAAAAAACGCAACAAAGAAACAGCTCAAGAACCAGGTTGGTTTGCGGGGTTGTTTCAATGGCAACCACGAAAGAAACTTTTAAGTGAAATGACATTTGATGAAGTCATTGTCAGTAAAAATCGTGTCATGGCGGGGAAAAATTATGTCAGCGGCCTTAAATACATAGAGCGTGCGCTCAGATTGGCTGATGATATAGACGAGACAGAAAAGTTATTACTTGAGTACGCAAATACGCTCTATATTTGTCAACGGTATGAAAAAGCAAGTCGTGCATACAATGAGCTTGTAAATCTTTATCCTGGCAGTGATGAAGCAGAATATGCGTTGTATCAGGCAGTTGTCTGTTCATCAATGCTGATTCTGGATGCAGAGCGTGATCAAACGAAAACAAATGAAACTATAGATCTTGCAAATCAATTTTTACAGCGGGCAGATGTTTTTGTTGAATATAAAGAAAAAGTAGAAGCTATCAAACAAAGCGCTTTGCGTACTCTTGCGCAGAGTGAATTTGATAGGTGTCGGTTTTATATAAACAGTGCTGAATATTCACAAGCACAACATCGCTTGAATGGTATACGTAAAGATTGGCTTGTAAAACTACCAGATCTTGAACCGGATGTGTTGGTTCTTGAATGCACAATAGCGGAAAAACAGAAAAAGCCTGATCTGATTAGTGAAAAGAAAAAGGAACTGCAAGATAAATTTCCTCAAGCAACTATTGAGCTGGCACAAAATAAACAACGTACTAATTTCTTACATCGGTTTTAGCGGTTCATGCATACAAAACGAAAAAGCATAGGCATAGATGGTGAAGCACAGGTAGCGCGTTATCTGTCTGATCGTGGTTTTAGAATTCTTGCGCGCAATTACGCAAAACTTTATGGTGAAATTGATATCATTGCAGCAAAAGATGATGTGATTGCATTTGTTGAGGTAAAAACGCGTTCGTATCATTACCTTAATCCAGCCGAAATTATTACCCCTTCTAAACAAAAAAAGATTATTATGACCGCGCATGCATTCATTACATCGCATGATTATGATGACAAAACGTATCGTTTTGATGTTGCATTTGTTACATTAGTAGATGAGACGGTGAGTATCGAGTATATAGACAATGCCTTTAACCAATAATACGAGTATCAGGTCAATCGTGACTAAATATCATGAATTTATTAAGCGTATAATTACCGGTTTTATTTTGGGAGCTGCATTTTGGCTCCTGTTTCTTTATTTACCTCCTGTATATTTTTCATTAGTCTTGGTTGGCATTTTGGCCCAAATTATTATTTTTGAGTGGAAGAATCTTTTCAATATCTATTCGCCTCTTTTTTGGTTAACGTTACCGTTCTATCCCATCTTGCCATTTGTGTTGCTGATCAGTATGAACACTAATCCCGCGTATCATGATTTATTATTTATCTTATTTATTTTGGTATCAAGTCATGACACCGGTTCGTATATCGTTGGTTCTTTATTTGGCAAACATTCTATTTATCCACAGATTAGTCCTAAAAAAACATGGGAAGGATTCTTTGGTGGGTATTTGTTTGCATCTATCGGTTTGACACTTCTTTTGTTAGAGCAAGGGAATATGAAACCCTTGTGGCTCATTTTGGGTTTTGCGTTTATCGTGTGCGTGTTGTCATTTTTGGGAGATTTATTTGAATCATGGCTTAAGCGCTGTGCACGCGTTAAAGATTCTGGCAATATTTTACCCGGCCATGGCGGTTTTTTAGATCGCTTTGATGGCATTTTGTTTGCGGTATTCTTTTTTTATATGTTGCGTGATTATTTGACCGTGATTTTTTCTAAGAATTAATTAAAAGAACATTTCTATTTAGGGGCATTATTTGTGCATACATTAAAACGTTTTTTTAATCAGCTTTGTTTGATGGTTGTTTTTTTCAGTGCGTTGCCTATGCAAGGCATGGAACTAGCTTCGTTTGAATACAAGAACTCAGTTTTGTGGAGAGATCTTAAGGGGGGCTATTCATCAAGCCGATTAGTGTATGGTCTTACTTATGATGATGCAACCGTGTTGAGTAGGCATGGTTCCTGTTTATTGCATGGCCTTGTATGGGAAAATTGGTCTGGAATATATGATGTTGCTGACTTCTTAAAGAAAGGTGAGCTTTTGCTTCATGCCATTCCTGGCATGGTCAATGCGTTGAATAATAACAGGCAGACACCGAGTGACGCGGCATATATTTGTTTGGAAAAAGTGACTTCAATGAACGGGGAAACAGTATGTGCATTTAAAAAACTCATTAGCCTGTACAGAAGTCATGGCGGTAAAACTGCGCAAGAACTGTTCCAAGAACAACAGCTTCAAAAAAATATGATTCTTTTATTGCACAGTGATGATAACGTTGGTGATTTATCGATGCTGTTACGTGATGTTAGAAAATATATTGTGGAGTACATGATGCTTGATTTTAAAAAACAGATAACACAAGAACAAATAGATGTATCGCATGAGTGTTCGATTTGCATGGATGCTCATAAAAGTTAGAATTTGGATGTGTTTTCATCATTCGCGAACGAGCCAAAAAAAATCAGTCTTGCTCAATTTTTTTACTACGCATTTTCTTAACCATGCTACGCGACTTTTTTACGTGCAATCGTTTCTCTTTTACCGTTTTGGATACATGTGTAGCAACCCGTTTTTTCGGAACGTGAAGTGCTTTACGCACTGCTTGTGCAAGAATAGTCAGTGCATTTTTTTTATTTTGTTGTTGGCTGCGTGATGCATTGTTGTGCACAATCAAATCACCTTCACTGGTGAGCTGCGCGTGTAGGTTGATCAGAACTCGTTCTTTTTGTTCTTCGCTGAGTGCAACTGTGTGCCGCACATTCCACCGAATGGTTACACGCGTATCCGTTTTGTTGACATGCTGTCCCCCGGGTCCACCAGCCCTGCTGGTTGTCAATTCAAGCTCATTGCCAGGGATAACAATGCCATTTTTAATCGGTAAATCTTCTTTCACGGTCAAAACCTTGTGTTTACGGGTAAACTTTTCTTGATTACAGGGTACCATAGGGAAAAAAAGTTTATCAAGTTTCATGCATAAAGGGTTGTTGTAAGGTGGCCTTTGGGGTAGGGGGAAATGAGCTCCCAATCGAGGTTGTAGGTGTAATCAATCCATTATTAACTATTTCAGGTTGAAAATTTATACCCATAACCCCCTTGCGATAAGTGCTTTTATGTGGTAATATGAATATGTTAATTTGTATTTTAAATGGAAGTTTATGTATTTTTTGTGAGGTTATCATGAATTATAAAAATATTTTTTCTTATCTTTTTTTAGTCTTGTTTCTTGGTTGTGTGCAACTTGCTCCTGCTATGGAGATGAAAGTCCAGCAAATATCACCGGAACGGGCGCAACAAACTAGTAAAATTCTTATTCAGGCATGCGAAAAAGGCAATTTTGGGCTTGTGAAGCATTTGATAGAAAAGGGAGGGGCTAATGTTAATGCGGAATTAGATCTTGCTTCTCGTAAATTAACTCCTCTAGATCTTGCTTGTTCAAATGGGCACGCTGAAATAGCAAAATATTTAATGGAAAAAGGTGCTCATGTGAATTCTGATGGGCTGTGCGATTGGACTCCTTTGCACAGTGCGTGCGAGCTAGGATTTTATGAGATTGCAAAATATTTGGTTGAATACGGTGCTGATATAAAAGCTAAAGATAGTGATGACATTACCCCCATACAGGCGACTTGCGTAGGCGTAGACGAGACTACTGGTCTTGGTAAAAACTCCAAATCATTCGATTATAAAACTTTTACTTGAAAAAGGTGTTCATATCGATTCTGAAGGTTGTAATAAGAGTACAGTTCTGCATACTGCTTGTGAAAAAGGATTTTATGATACGGTACAATACTTGATTGAAGAGGGTGCTGATATACATGCAAAAAATAAATATGGTGTTGCTCCCTTATTTTTTGCTGCTTTTTGTGGGTATCTTGATATCGTTAAATTATTAATTCAGAATAAAGCAGATATTAATGTTAAAACATTTCAATCATATACTATTTTGCATGGCGCTGCTTATGCTGGCCAGACAACCGTTGTTCAATATCTATTAAAGGAAGCTCCTGCGCTTATTAACGCGCAAACAAAACATGGTTTTACCGCTTTGGATGTGGCGTATAATAAGAAACATGAGGCTGTTGTGAAATTATTTAAACAGCATGGTATACGCATTGTTTCCGAAGAAGAAGCTGAAAAAAATATGCGAGCATTTTTTGTTGAACTGGACACAGAAGCGCAGCAAGCGCAAGAAAGACGTGAACAGCGAAAGCAGAAAAAATCGCCGAAAAATAAACACAATGGACAGAATAAACAAGCAGCCAATCAAAACGTGAAAAATAAAACCAACAACAATAACAATAGCATTAATATTACTCAGAACGTAAAGTCTGTTGGTAATGATGTTATTCAATCTATAGCGCCTGATAAATTAACAGAAACTAATATTGTTCAATGTATAGCATCTGATAAACCAGCAGAAGTTGCTACTGACGTAACCAGTTCGGCTGAACAAGCAGTTACTATGTTCGATGCGACTTCTATTGATAATTCTTCTGATAATTCTTCGAATGAATCAACTAGCAGTGGTTCTCGTTCTCCTGTTAGTTGTTGTATCAATAATTCCTCTGCATCTAAATCCAAAAAAACGATAGAAATTACCACCAAAAAACAAGAGAGTGGTATTCAGACATCATCCAATAAGCCAGTGCACATAAGTCAGCCAATACAGAATAATAATGAGTATCAAATTGGTTATAATGCAAAATTGAAGTGGCCTCGGTCTTTGAGTGGGACACATTATAACAACATGCGCGATCATTTAACACAACTCAAGCAATGGCCAGAGGTGCCAGGGCTTGATATTAAAGTATTGAAGGGTCAATCTGGCAGGTACAGATTACGTGTTGGCGGATACCGTGTGTTATTCACCATTGATAAAGAGTTGCGCAGAATTGTTATTGATGAAATTGGGCTTAGAAAAAAAGTGTACAGAGGTTTGGGTATTTAAATTTGGCATACCATATTGTTATGGATATGGTTGTGTATTTTTAATAGCTCCAGATTACAAAGTCTTGATAAAAACAAATTCTTTGAACGAATGGTTTTGGTTTGCTAGCATGAGCATGTGTTTTGTGGTTCAGTTTAAAACTATACGTTTTTTGAGTGTGTCATGAATTATACAAATCTTTTCTTCTCTATAATTACCCTTCTTTTTATTGGTTATGCACAACGTACATTTGCCATGTCTGCAGAACGGGCCAATGAATCGCTTTTTCGGGCTTGTGAAAAGGGGCGTTCAGTGAAACATGTAGCTTCGCTTATTAAGCAAGGGGCTAATGTAAATGCTCAGGATAAAGATAAGCATAAGCCTTTACATATTGCATGCGCATTTGGGCATATTGAGCTTGTAAAATTTTTAATAGGACAGGGCGCAGATATTAATTTCAGGATGAGGGGTTTTACTACTCCATTGCACTGTGCGGTTCTTGCCCAGCATGCTCATATTGTTCGCTACTTATTAAATGCGGGAGCAGATATTGATGTGTTAAACAGACAAGGGTTTACCGCTTTTGAGCTTGCATGTAAATATAGAATTTGCGCCATTATAGAATTGTTTCCTGGGCAAAGTAGTGAAGACTCTGAATTGGGTGACGGGTTATATGATGGCTTTGAGGTTCTTGCTACGCCGGTTGATTGCATATAAATATAGAATTATAATCGCACAATTTTGGCGTATAAAAAAGATATATAGAGTACTGCCCTATTAAAAATAATCTAAAGCTTGTATAGTAGACTAAATTTTTTGTTATCATATGCATATGGAAAAAAAATAGTATTACCCTCAACACGGAGCACAAAGATTATGGCATATAGTGTTAAGTCTAAAAAAAGCGGCAAAACATATTTTTTACATTCACAAGAAGTAGAGCTTGCTGGCGGCAGAAAACAAAGAATTTATTATTTTGCTGGTGAAGAAAAGAAGAAATACGTGATTGATGCATTACCTGCAGGATATGAAGTCACAGAGAACTCACGCACAGGATTGCCTATGTTGCGTAAGAAGAAAAAATAACTAAAAGATATAAAAAAAGCGGCACAAAGTTATCAATACGTTTGTGCCGCTTTTTTTGCCTTTTCTAATAATAACTGCCCCTTTTGAGCAAGCTGTGGATCATGTGGCAACTCATATGCTGCTAAAAAAGCATTAGCTGCATATTGCAGATCTGGAATTGGGCTAATGCGACTGTGAGTAGCATTATTGTCCGATACTATAAGCAAATACAAATCTTTGTTGCCAGTTTTACGCAAGATTTCTAGCAATTTTTTCATGACCGTGTCAGAAACTAAAAAATCATTTTTCCGGTGTCCAATAAAAATGGGTAATGAGGAATCAATTTTATGAATTTTTTCCATAAGGTTATCTTGATTTGGGTCAAAACTGGGAAAATAAAATCTAAAGAAATTAAACAGAATGCGGTCTGACCAAGGAAGCCATTTTATGTGGTTTTTTGCAATCTGATTGATCAGATCTTTATCCGAGACAAAAGGTGACATGAGTATCATCGCTTTTAATTGTGAAGGACGTGTAGTTGCAAAACTCAGCAGCGCCTTACCGCCACGACAATCACCAATAGCAACAATTGCCGAGTTGTTTTTTTTGCTCGTTACATGATTCCATACCATTTGTAAGCATGATACGTCTAGATTCTGTCCAAAGTTAAAATAAAGAGGATCGTCCGGGTAATCAAAAGTTATGCACGGTGCATTGTGTACAAGGTTATCTTTTATAAGCATATGACCTTCTATCATTGCTCCTGCATCACGGGTGAGTTCGAGGTAATCACCCAAGGTGGGAATATTGCTTTTTGCATAACCACGAGATGCAATAAAAAGTATATCATGGTGTTCAAGCTGGTTAAGATCGCGTCGTACGTTAACCATTTTATGTTTTTTTTTATAGCGATTAGTCACAATTAAATCTGTTTCTTCAAGCTTTTTACCTCTGTGTATACTGGTTACTAGTTGATCAAAATCCATTGCAGTTGCAATATTGTGATCGCGTGTAATCAATTGTGCAGGTTCAAAAACATGTATATTTAAATTTTTTTCTGTGGGGTTAAATTTTTTTGGTGTGCAGAATTTTCTTGTTAATCCATAGATACCTGCGACACAAATGCCGGTTACCGTAATGCCAAGAATGGCACGGTTGTAGCAGAACGTGGTTGTTGGTGTAGAGAGAGATGTGATTGCGCATACTAAAATTATTGTTTTTTTTTCCATCGTTCATTTCCTTTTCTTGATTAAGATAGAGGAGTTTTCTTTAATTGCAATAGCGGATTTCAACCGTACGATTACTTTGCTATGTGTAGAGAAATTAGTATACTAATCGATTATCTTTTCACTTCAAAAATGTGTCATTTAATATGTTTTTTACTTTGAGGTCATTAACGTGATTTTTCGCATAAGAACTCTTATTATTGTAGTTGTCGTTGGTATGGTAAGTTGGTTTGGCTGGTTCGGGTATACGTATTTTTTTGATAAGACCGCACCGCATGTTGTAGTATCTGGATTGCGTGACAGTGGTTATTATGCAGGAGAGGTTGAGTGCATAATTTCTAGCAATAAAAAAGGCGAAGTATCGTTATGGCTTGATGGCCAACCCTTAATCAATAAATTTAAAATAAATAAGGGATACCAAGAACAAGCATTTAAGATTCCAACGTGTACCATAGTAAATGGTAATCACTTATTTTCTGTAGAGTTTACCGATACTGTTTATCATCAAAATAAAAGAGTGCTTGATTATCCATTTTATGTTGACAATATTCCCTTGCAGGCGGTTTTTGTGAAAGCTGACACTGAGTTAAAAGTTTTACAAGGAAGAACGCTGCATTTGGAATTCCAAGTAAATAAACCAATTGAACAGGCGCAAGTGCATGCGCTTGCAAGTACGTTTGAATGTTTTCCTGAGTCAAAAAATTCTTTAATTTATGAAGTATTTATTCCTATTGCGTGTGAGGAAAAAGCAAATGAATATTTGTTGTCAGTTGACCTTACGGATAAAGCGGGAAATAAGTTGCGCCTTGATAACAAATTCCAGGTAGTGACGTATCCATTCAAAAAAGAACGCTTACAGGTTGATGCAGAAAAAATAAAGAAAGAAGAAGAGCTTGGTCAGTCGATGAAGCTTTTTGAAGATAAAATAGAAAATATTACGCAGCAATCATCGCGTGAAAAATTATGGCGCGGTTCATTTTGTTCTCCCATTGATATTCAACGGGTAACGTGTGAATTTGGTACAATTCGTACTACGCAACACAAGGGCCGTTATGCACATAAAGCAGTTGATGTGTTGAATGCGCCAAAGAGTGTTGTGTGGGCACCGCAAGATGGTGTGGTTGTACTCAAAGAACGTTTTGATGCGAGTGGCAATACGGTGGTTATCGATCATGGATGTGGCATTCTTTCAATGTTGTTTCACCTCGATGATTTTGCAAAAATCGATGTAGGTACAAAAGTTGCAAAGGGTAATCCTGTCGGTACGCTCGGCAAAACTGGGTATGCAACGGGATATCATTTACATTGGGAAATGCGCGTTAATAATATACCAATAGATCCTTTGCAGTGGACTCAAAATACATTCTAAATATTATTTTTAGGAGAGTAGAGCAATGTTATTCTTTTCCCGTTCCCATAAACTTTTCCAATCAGTTGCGCCAATAAAAAGTATATATCGGTATATGCTTACCGCAGCTATCTGTGCAACTTTATTTGGTATCTGGTGGTTTTGCTTGTATGTGCCTTTGCGCATGTTTGGTCTATCATACCTGCAAGAAAATCAGACAATACGACAACAATGTGATAACGCTACGCAGGAGTGCCAATTATTTCCTTCTTTAGAAACTACCGTTAAGGGGTTGCATTATGATTTGGATATCTATGCGGCCACTGTTTCTTATGACCCAAAAGAAGAGTACGTTAATGATGTAGTGGACGCTATTCAGGCGAGCGGATTATCTTTGTCTACGTACAAAATAGAGCAAGAGATAGATAAAAAGTCGTATGCCAAATCCATAATGCGTGTTTCTCTTTCCGGCGGATATCAGCAACTGCTTAATTTCTTTGAGCAGCTTCATACAAAAAAGATGCTAGTCTCATGCAAAAATATTTCTTTGCAGGCAACATCAGAGGCTGAAAAATACACAATCACGTGTGAATTAGCTTCTTTTTTTTGGCCAAGCAAAAACCCTTCAACTTAGAATAAGCTGAAGGGTTAGGGGGGTGAACAATACGGAAAATGTATTGCTCGTGTAGGGACATTTTTATCTCATCTTTATTTTGTCAAAAATCTTAATGAAACTAACAATAGAATTTGAGCGTGTCAAGCATACCTTTATGCGGCAAAAAAGTTATGACGAGTATTTCCAGGTTTGTTTTATTGCAAAATGCCTTGTTTGACAAGTTCTTCACGCAGTTGTTGTGGGTTTTTAAAATGAATACCAACCATGCCAGCTTTTTGTGATGCCAATACATTTCTCTGTTTATCATCAATAAAAATTATCTGTTTATTGTCTGGGTTATATGCTTGTTGATATTCAGCAAAATAGCAAAGATTTGGTTTGCGAATTGGTAGCTGGAGGTACATTACTGACCAATGATCTACCGACTTTGTATTGGTAAACAGACTCAATATTCTTTCTCGTACTTCCTGGTATTCAGGGTTGTTTTTCAGTTGTTCTAAAAATAGCGTTTCGATGTTTGATGCAAGATCTATTTGATATCCTTTGTTTTTAAGTTCTTGCATAATGGTGATGGTGCCTTCTATTACCTTAAAGCTATTACCAACCTGCCCAATACCATCAATCAATTTTTTTTGGTTATATTGATTGCATATGTTTTTAAAACCTTCTCCGGTAGGCTTACAAAATAGGAATATTATCAGTGTGTATATGCACCATGGTAATTGCGCATTGAATGCGGGAATAAGATCCCATCGAAGTAGTTTTTTTAGATCACTTACGCAAGAAAATGGCTCGGTGACAATGACATCATGGAAATCAAATGCAAATTTGGTGTTGTCTGGGGTATAGTGTGGCGGTTCTTCCATGCATATGGTGTTTGTTGATAGCGATGATGTAATCAGTGCGCATATAAAAAAATAGGTTGTTTGTTTTGTGGCCATGAGTTTATTGTTCCTTTTTTTTAGTACTCCAGCATCGTATGCGTATTTTTTTACGTTGGTTTTAGTGCAAAATACCGTGGCTGACCAGCTCATCACGTAACTGTTGTGGACTTTGAAAATGAATACCAACCATGCCCGCTTCTTGTGATGCCAATACATTGTTGTGATTGTCATCGATGAAGATGATTTGCTTTTTTTCTTGATTATGTTTTTGCTGATACTCATCAAAATAACGCTGATCTGGTTTTTTGATCGGTTTTACGGTGTTGATGTTGCTGCAATCAACCGCTTTTTTATTGGTAAATAATGCAAGCGCATCCCGTATATGTTGATATTTATTATTGTTTTCCAAATCTTGTAAAAAGAGGATGTCGATATTTGATGCCAGATCAAGTTCATACCCTTTTTCTTTGAGCTCTTTCATGATGGCTACAGTATCTGGCAGTAGCGCGATGTTATTGGTAAAATCCATTATGCAGGTTACCAAATCGTGTTGTTCGTACTGGAAGCATAAATTCCTAAACCCTTCCCCGGTAAGGCCATAGTACGCTTGAGCTGATAATGCATAGAGGAACCATGGTAGCTGTCTATTGCACGCGGGAATAGCATTCCAGTCTAAAGCTTTTTTTAGATCGCTCAGATACATGAATGGGTCGGTTACCACAACACCATGGAAATCAAATGCAAATTTGGTATTGTTGGGATTAAATTTTGCAGGTTCTTCCATGCATACGGTGTTTGTTGATAATGATGATGTAATAAGTGCACACATGAAAAAATATGCTGTTCGTTTTGTGATCATGAGTTTGTCTTTTCCTGTTCTTCTTCCGTCTTCGTTCTTGTCCGCCATAGCGCTTTGCATGACGGGAATTCACTGCGACGTGATTTTTATTTTTATTGTAAAATACCGTATTTGACAAGTTCACTGCGCAATTGTTCTGGTGTTTTGAATTGAATACCAATCATCCCCGTTGTTTCTGATGCCGATACATTTTTTAGTTTATCATCGATAAATATGATTTTCATATGAGCGGGATTATAGGTATCTTGGTAATCAAGAAAATATTGCTTTTGTGGTTTATGTACAGGGTTAGGTGTGCTGAGGTAATCAACCGATTTTTTATAGTTAAAGAGATCAAGTACGGAGATAAATTTTTCTTTGGATGCAAGATCTGCTAAAAATGAAGTACCAATGTCAGAAGCCATATCAACTTGATACCCTTTATCTTTTAATTCGTTGATGATAGCAATGGTGCCATTGATTATATCTAAGTCATTGGCAATAGATCTGACTGCTAAGGCAATGCGATCAAAACCGTTCTGTTTGTACAGATCATAGTATTGTTCTCCTGTGCCCTTGTTGTAAATAAGTTGAGCGGTGCCATAGGCAACCCAGGGAAAATTATACAGGAATTGTGCCGTGTTGTATGGCAAGTTCCAATTTAACTCTGGAACCATATTCCAATTAAAAAGGCCATTGATAACACGGTTAGGGTGCGCTTTTGCTACTACGTCATGGAAATCGAATGCGAATTTGGTGTTCTTTGGGGTATAGCGTGGCTGCTGTTCCATGCATAAGGCATTGATTACACCTAAGAATAGAATTATGGCAAAAAATTTGTGTGCGTATTTTTTAAACATGATATTCCCTTTGTTTATCACGCCATAGCACGTTCCGTGCGACGGCGGATTGATTTTTATGAATATGACCTAATGACCTTACTCATTAAGTATAGAAGAGAGGAAGCTTTTTGTCGAAAGCCCCTTGAGAAAGCTTATTGAAAGCGTGTTTGCATCTATCAGAACGTCTGCCGTACCTGTAGTTGAACGGCGCATGGCTTTTGAGGGTCCAAAGTGACCAGTGAACCTGCAAGTGGCCGCTGGTCGGTGACGGTACAGGAGGCACAGGTGTGGTTAGGCAGGCAGGGGTGCTCATGGACAATAGTTGCTTCAAGCGCATGCGTACGTAAAAAATTGGTTACATCAGACACCTGAAGCTGTGTGAAATCTGGCCAGATAACTGGTTTTTTGTTTCCACCAGAAACATACAGGGTAAGCATGATATCTTCAATCGGCTCTTGTGGCAAGGGGATTTGTGCAAAGCACAGCCCCTTAGGATATATGCTTGGCAAGGTATATACCTTTGCGCGTATTTTGTTGGTTTGAAGCAGGGAGGCGATATCGCTGTCTGTTTTATGCAAGCAGTGTGGCGCATTAATGCGTGATGGTTTTTTTGATAGCAGGACAAAAAGAGACTGGTGAGGCTTGATTTGTTGGCCAGCTTGAGGGGTCTGGCTTATGACGGTGCCGGATGGCAGGTAGGGATCTTCCTTTTCTTCCAGAAGCCGTGCATTGAGGTTATGGGTTGATAAAATGGCGAATGCCTCATGGATATTTTTACCTACTACGGATGGTGTGGCGAATTCTGGGATATGAAAGAGTTGATGCATGGCGCTATAGCCTGCTATGAAGCAGATAAAAGGTGCTAGCCAGAAGTATGTGTTGATGATATGACTCCTGATTTTTTGCTCCTTCGCCAACTGTTCTTCGTAGCTCGTAGAGCGAAGTAGAAGGCTTCGGCGCACAAGGTGGCTTGCCTACTGGCCTGCCCGCCGAAGTTTTACCGTGTCCGCCGTGGCTTTGCGGACGGTGGAACGAAGGCGGGATCAAGGTAAACAATAAGCCGGATTCTGTATTCAGTTTTTACACTAAATTGGCAACCATTTATCTAAGCGACATACCCGCACGCGTAAGAACAAATAACTTATGTGCGTGCTTATTTTGTCTTGCTCCAGGTAGGGTTTGCCCCTTTGATGCATTACTACACCAAATCGTGCGCTCTTACCGCACGTTTTCACCCTTACCGCTACATTTTACTGTAGAGGCGGTTATTTTCTGTGGCACTTTCCATAGGCTTACGCCTTCCTCCGTTGGTCATGCCTCCGAAGGTACCTTATTTGTTATGGAGTCCGGACTTTCCTCTCAATAGATTGCTCTACAAGCGATTGCCCTGTTTACCTTGAGATATATATGTCAAGAAAAGACATGCTATAACTATTATATTAGCAATAATTTTGGGGCTTGTACAGACTAACCCCGGTTGTAAGCCTAAAATTAATCGTTCAATAACAATATATTGAATACTGAAGCAACAAAAAAGTAGCATAAGCGGGTAAAGTCGGGAATCGTATAAAAATCTCTTTGTTTTTATGGTAAACCAGGTTATAGGTAAGAGGTACAGAAGTGGTATACCAAAATAACCATAATAAAGATGGGTCTCAACAGAAGATAAAAAACTTGTTAGCATGAGTGGCAATAGAGTATATGGTATAAATAATAGTAGTATGTATAATGCTGACAAAGAATAGAGATATGGTTGCTCAAAAAATGAGAATAAACAAATGTCGAATACAAACAAACAAATGATAATGAAATATAAAAAAGGGAGTTTGTACATGAAGATATGACTTTGCGTAATTGTATTAAATTAACTTTAAATTATTTTTTGTTGATTATATCGTGCTAATCGAGTATATTCAAGTAACTTTTTCATGACGTCAGCAAAAAGTAAAATTGAAGTCCGTTAAAAAGGGGCTGGTAGTGTTGACAGTACAGGAAGTAAAATACAGTTTTAAGCACAAAAAATCTCAGGAGTTCCACATGGAAATGAAAAAATTATTTAGTCTAGCGTTGTTAGTAAGCGCTTTCGCAGCAGCACCAGATTTTGGCTATGGAAGCACCAGCGCCAGAACCAGACACGCAAACGCGCAACCAGCAGATCCAGCGACCAGCACCAACATGTTGGTGTCGTTTTCTTGATGTCAGAAATATTGGAGAGTGTCCAATGCGACAGTAAAAGATATTCCATGGTATTTTTTCACCATGGGAAACAACAAAGAGTTATGGTCATTTCTTAAAGAAAAGTTTCTTACATCATCCAATTAGAACTATTATCACTTTCGCTGCTCTTACAGCTCTTTACAACAACTTCGACAATATCAAAGCTGCAGTAGGTCTTGGCGACGATCAAGCAGACGATGAAGCTGGCGAAGCATTTGCTTCTACGGATAAATGTGGTTGCGAAGACGCTCAAACTGAAGAAGAACAACCAAAACAAGAAGTATGCGAAGTAAAAAAAGAATCTAAAAAAGCATCTAAAAAAGCAAAAGCTTAATTAGTTATTTTTTAGAACCATCTTTTTTTAAATGAAAAATGGTAAAGGAGTCGTTATTTTAGCGGCTCCTTTTTTTACGTCTTCGTTTCACTACGACGTGATTTTCTCTAATTTATCACGCCTAACACATTCATCATCGCATATCTGCTGTCACATGAAATGCTATAGCGGAATAAAAAATACTATAGCATGAAAAGATGGGGGCAGATGGGTCGAAATTTAAGTACAATCAGTGCGTTTCAGTTCAGTAATACTTGGTATCTGTTTTTTACTATCCATCGGTGGCATTGGTGCTCTTTTTTGTGTCATGCAGTATCAATGGATTGATTTTAGTGTCCTAGAACATTACGATTCAGGTAAACCTACAATATTGCTAGATGATGAAGGTAATGAATGGGCGCGCTTTCAACATGATCGTCGCGATCCAATTCAATATGATCAGATGCCAGAACATCTTATTAATGCATTTATCGCAGCAGAAGATTGGAATTTTTTTCATCACAACGGTCTTTCTTGGAAGGGGATTTTGCGTTCAATCTGCGTGAATCTTTATCACGGACGCAGAGTACAAGGAGCCAGCACCATTACCCAACAGCTGGTAAAATTATTATTTTTTGATTCAAGAAAAACGTTTTCCCGCAAAATTAAAGAGCAATTATGCGCGGTACTCATTGAGCGACAATACACCAAAAAGCAGATCTTAGAAGCATACCTTAATCATGTCTGTTTTGGCTGTGGCATTTATGGTGTAGAAGCTGCTAGTCAAAGATTTTGGGGCAAAAAAGCTAAAGATATTTCGGTAGACCAAGCAGCAACACTTGCTGCAATTGTTTGTTCTCCCAGTCGTTATTGTCCTCTTTTGTGCCCATTGTCTGCAGAAAAAAGACGAAATATGGTTCTTAAAAAAATGCATGCGTTACATTTTATTGATAACGATATCTACGAAGATTCTTGTGCTCAGTCTCTTGCGTTACAAAAATATGAGCGTAATGATAGTGCGTTACATTTTAAAGAAATGATTAGGCTTTTTTTGGAACAGTTGGTGGGTAAGCAAGCGGTGTACAGTGGTGGTTTTATTGTACAAACCACACTAAATAGAGCGATGCAATCAGTTGCTGAACAGGCATTTAAAACACAATATACAAAATTATGTGCTACGTTAGGTAAAAATATTGATGGCGCATTAATGACTATTGAACGAAACAGTGGACAAATGAAAGCATTAATTGGTGGTGTTGATTTTATGACTTCAAAATTTAATCGTGCATTGCAAGCACGGCGACAAATAGGCTCTACGTTTAAACCATTAATTTACGCAGTAGCGATACAAGTAGGAAGTTCATTAACTGACATAGAAATTGATGAGCCATTTGCGTTGATGCAAAACAATATGTTGTGGCGACCTAATAATTGGGATCTTAAATTTCATGGTCCAATTACGCTAGCCTATGCATTGTCTCGTTCAAATAATATTGCTTCAGTAAAAACGTTACTTAAAATTGGCGCAGAACCGGTTATTGAACTTGCTAAAAAATCTCATTTAGAAGGGCCTTTCCATACTTATCCTTCTTTAGCGCTTGGTTGTATTGATGGAACGTTAAAAGAAGTAGTTGGTATGTTTAATATCTTTTCATACGATGGAAAATATGTAGAACCGCACTATGTAAGTTGGGTTAAAAATCAGTGGGGAACTAAAATTTTTAAACAAAAATTATCTGAAGAATCGGTTTTGAATCCACGTATAAGTGGAAAAATTGCAAAAGTTTTAGAACTAAGCTTAGACAGAATTCGCAAAATTTTTCCTCATGATACATGGATAGAAGGACAAGCAATTAGTAAAACCGGTACCACTAATGATTCACGCACCTGTTGGTTTGTTGGTGCAACGCCACAGTATACGACTGGTGTGTATATAGGATTTGATGATAATAGACCTATGATTAAAAATGGTATAAATGTATATCCGATTCATACTGCTTTTCCTATTTGGCTTGAATTGCATCGAAATATTAAATCTACGTGTCCTCATTTTTCATACGATTCTTCACTGCGTGAAGCAATTATTAATGAGCGTACTGGCAACTTGGTGTACGATTCTCGTTTGCCTGGTGCCATTTCTATTTTTGTGTAAAGTAATGCTGGACCTTGCCAGGTTTCATTGCTATATTGGCACAAATTTCATGGTAAAAATTCTAGTACTATCTACTGATTATTAATAAAAAAAAGGAACGCAATGCAAGTACAAAAAACTATCTCGTTGGTAACGCTTTTTTTCTTTCTTTCTCTTTACGCATCGCATGCGAATGCGCTATTGTCATTCAATCATCCACAGGAAGCGCTTGCTATTGCAGCACAATATCTTCCAGATAATCCCGTAATTATTGAAGCAGGATCATATGATGGTGATGATTCTGTTGTTATGGCTAAAAGATGGCCGCAATCAGTGGTGCATAGTTTTGAGCCTATCCCTTATTTGTATGCTAATTTAGTGAGAACTACGATGTCTCAACCCAACATTCACACGTATCCATTTGCGGTTGGTGATAAAGTTGGACAAGCAACCATGTACGTTTCAGAATGTCCAGGTAATCCAGGTATCCCATCACAATCAAGTTCTTTATTGGCACCAAAAGAACATCTTAATTATTCTAATGTTTTATTTAAAAAAGTTATCACGGTTCCGGTAACCACGTTTGATGCATGGGCAGAACAATATAAAGTTGATCATGTCGATTTAATGTGGCTTGACATGCAAGGGTATGAACTGAATGCGTTGATGGCTTGTCCAAAAATATTAAGCACGGTACGTGTTATTTTAACGGAAGTAGAATTTGTAGAAGCATATGCAAATCAGTATCAATTTGAAGAAGTAAAACGTTGGCTTGAAGAACAAGGATTTGAACTGATTGCGCAGAATAATTATTGCAGTTGGTTTGGTGATGCGTTGTTTGTGAGAAAAGAATTAGTTAAATAATCTCGTCCAATTAAAAAAGGGAACACAATGCAAGTACGCAAAACTATTATTTTGGTAACAATTTTTTTTCTCCTGCCATACAGCGCATGGAGCACAGCAAGCATACATCAAGTAAAAATATACTCAGATAAACCAGCGTTCGATAACGTCGGTTATGACAATTGTAGTATGCAAACCAATGGTGAAGAGTTGATATTAAAAGAAGTTATCGAACCGGCGATGCGCGTTTTTGACGTTGGCGCTAACATCGGAGAGTGGACAACCAAAGTAGTACACTCATTCCCAACCGTGCAACTTTATGCTTTTGAGCCCATTCCCGTTATTTTTGATACGTTAAGGAGTAACGTTACTTCTGGTGATTGTAATTTTTTTAATCTCGCCTTTTCCAACATGCAAGGAATGCAGGAATTTAAATATTACGTTCGCCATTCTGTTCTGAGCGGCCTATTCGAACGTCCTTGTGTGACTGCACATGAAGCACCAGAAACAATACAGGTAGCAACCGATACGCTTGATAATTTCTGCACAACGCATGCCATTGATTCTATTGATTTCCTAAAAATTGATACTGAAGGTGCGGAAGTGGCTATATTGCAAGGTGCGGTTCACTTATTGCAAAACCACAAAATTAAATACGTCCAATTTGAATATGGTGGCACCTATGCTGATGCGCATACAACGTTACAAGAAGCGTATCGTCTTTTATCATTGTGTCAGTACGATGTGTATCGCATTGTAGGTAATGGCCTTATTCATATTTCTGAATGGCGTGATGCGCTTGAAAATTATCGTTATTCAAATTATCTTGCCATAGCTCAGCAATAAATTCATGAATAAGAATATCTTTGTACTCTGTATATCAATAGTATTCGCACACTCCGTAATCGCCGCCCCAAGGAATGGTACAGAAACAAGTCGTATTAATTATGCATCTTCAAAAGAAAATTCTGCGCATAAAAAAGCACCAATTTACCACACCCCATCAGATCTTATTAAAGGCCATAATTTTTGGATAGGTTGCGAATGTGTTGATGCCGTGCCTGGTGACTTGTCCTGACTGCTGCCGACTTGTCCGCTGGCCTGTCCGCCGTAGCTGTAGCGAAGGAGGAAGCTGTAGCGAAGGAGGAAGCTGTAGCGAAGGAGGAAGCTGTAGCGAAGGAGGAAGCTGTAGCGAAGGAGGAAGGCCGGGTAAAAAAATTATTTTTGGTACAAAATGACGTTGATGAAGCTACCATGGCATCTATACCAGATGGCATTGATTTCGTTTTATTCAATAATAAAATAATTTCGGAACACGCATTATCTGCATGGTACGCAAAAATTAGACCTGGCGGTATGCTCATTGGCACACGTGAAAGTGACGCGCTACAGAACACACTACATAAAGCATTTATTAATCAGAATGCTTTAATCCAACGAGTTAATCCTTGCCTGTGGTACATACAAAAAAAACATTTTTTATCATGTATCATACCTACTTATAATCGTGCACATACGCTGTCTGCTGCCATTGATTCTTTGTATAAACAGGATTTAATGATTCCCTTTGAAGTGATTGTTACTGATGATGCGTCAACTGATGAAACGCAAGATCTTTTACGGTATTACCAGCAAAAATATGAAAGCTTCAGTTTTTATGTGCATGCAGTTAATGGCGGCGCATCTAAGGCACGCAATACATGCATTGAGCATGCGCAAGGGGATTTAATTTTTAATTTGGATTCAGATAATTATCTTGAACCGAGGTCTCTACAGGGTCTTATTGATCTACTTGATACAACGAGAGCTGATAGTGCAGTCTTTGGCACGATTAAATATTTTTCTCCAACTCCTGATGGTTATAAGAGATTTTCTCATGTATGGCATTTTGAATTTCCTGATAATATCTGTTCATTTTATACTATTTTTGGTAATACCCGTTTACCAATTGGATCGGGAAATTATCTATTTACTAAAAAAAGTTTTGAACGAGCTCAGGGTTACAATGGACGCATTGCCGAAACATGGCGATTTGGTTATAAACAACTTGCCACTGGTGCAAAAATGGCAGTGTTACCAGGGACCTACTATTGGCATCGTCTCTCTCCTGATGGTAAATGGAAGAGTAATGAAGAATTGCAAAAAAATAATCCTGCTATTTTTAAAACATGTATGGAATATTCTGAGCTACTTTTGCCCAATAAGAGCTTGTCTAGTTCTGACAACATGGATTTTCTGACCAACATAGAAAAAGGCAAAATTAAATCCATTGCTGCTGACGCGCTCGAACATCTTTTTGCTGCATATACATATGAAGAGTTCAGACTTTTTAAGGATGCAGTAAAAGAATATGATCTGGCTATGCAGAAAGGTGCGCAGCATGAAACTATTTATACAAGGCGCGCACTCGCTGCTCAAATGGCTTATAGAAACATTCACTAAATTTTATCGCATAAACGGGGCTTCATGTTACTTTAGTTAAAGTTTTCCCCATTATTTCTAGTAGAGACAGATACGCTTTCTTCCTTTATGTTGACTGCTATGATTTTTTTTTGGTATGAGAAAAATGTAGTATATTTTCTATCCTCTCCAAAAAAAAGGGTCCCGTATGAAGAAGTTTTTCATGTCTCCATTGTCTTGCTTAGCATTCTTGTTAGTGCTACCATTATCCGTTATCGCGGACAAGCGATCACCTATAGCCGATGAAGAATCTGCAAAGTGTGGTTGCAATGCTAATAAGCCACCACGTGTAGAAAATAGTGATGATCAGATCCCTCTTGATGAAAATTCAGAAGAATTGGTTGAATTTATAGCACGCCTGAGCGCATTTGATGAAGATGCAGCATCTCCTCTTCATAAACTTAATATGCATATCGCAAAAGGTAATTCTGTTATTTTAAAAGACGACCTTGTAAAAGCTTTGGCGCATGCTGAATCAGTAATAGCTGAATATAATGACCAAATGTCAGATGATCAGGTTGAAAAAATCAGTGACACGTTCAATGCATTAATAGATGTTGTTGCACAAGATGATCTGTCTGTTAAAGCCATGGAGGATACACGTGATTGCGGTTCCTCATGCGATGATCCTTGTGATGATGATTCAGCATTAAAAATCAAAAAAATTCTGTGCGTGCTTAATAAGGCAATATTTTGTGACATAGCAATATTCCGTAATGGTGCAATATTCTGTCAAAATGTTGAAATGAATAGAGGTTTGGATGTGCGCCATAGATTGTTTGCTCGTAAAGCAAAAATGGAGCGACTAAAAGCGCATCGTGCAAACATAAAAAGATTAGATGTAGACAGATTAGATGCAGATAACGCAACAATTGATACTTTAGAAGCAGATAATGCAACAATTGATACTTTAGAAGTATGTACGTTGAATGTAACCTGCACAGCGAATATGCCAGACATAGTTGTCTGTGATTTAGATGTTACTTGTACCGCAACCATAGAATTTTTAGAAGTATTAACCACTGCATTAGTAGATTGTGATTTGTACGTTGGTTGCAATATCAATATGAGTCATACAACAGGTGCTGCGGTTGGTAATATCTACAAATCTGGTGCTCCTTTTATTCATGACTTTGGGACACAAAATACTTTTGTTGGTGTTGGTGCTGGTAACTTTACCATGTCAGGTGTACAAAACTCAGGTTTTGGTACAGGAGCATTGTTTAGCAATACGTCCGGTATCTTAAACACGGCAGTAGGTGCTCAAGCATTGATAAACAATACAACAGGTTCTAACAATATGGCATCTGGATTCCAAGCATTGTTTACTAACACGACAGGTAGTTTTAATGCGGCAGCAGGCTTAGGTGCATTATTTGGTAATACGACGGGTAGTTTCAATGCGGCATTAGGCCAAGCTGCAATGCAGAGCAACACAACGGGTAATAACAATACCGCATCTGGATTCCAGGCATTGCGCAGTAACATAACAGGTGCTGATAATGTTGCGATTGGTGCTAATGCGCTTTTTGCCGCTACAGCAGCTTTTCAATTGACTGCGGTTGGTTCTGGGGCATTGCAAAATAACGTAGCGGGAAATCAAAACGTTGCAGTAGGTTATCAGTCACTCAATGCCAATACAGCAGGCGGTAGCAATACGGCAGTTGGGTATCAGTCACTAACGAGTAATACAACCGGTAATTTCAACACAGCATCAGGAGCTGGGGCGCTTTTTAGCAATCTAACTGGTAGTGATAACATTGCAGTTGGAGCGAGTGCTCTGTCATTCAATACATCAGGGTCTGACAACGTTGCAATTGGGCTTAATGCGCTTTCTGCCAATACGACCGGTATTCAAAATATAGCGATTGGTACAGGTGCATTGGCTACCAATATTACATCTGGTTTTAATACGGCAGTAGGATATCAGGCATTGCAAAGTAGCACAACCGGTCTTAATGCCGCATTGGGATGGCAAGCAATGTTAGGCAACACAACCGGTATTAACAATACCGCATCAGGTGCTCAGGCGTTGTTTGATAACACGACAGGTAATTTTAATACTGCACTAGGCGCTCAGGCATTGTCTAGCAACACAACGGGATCAAATAATATCGCAGTTGGTGTAGGTGCAGGATTTAATGTTGCTGCCGGCAGTAACAATATTCACATAGGTGCTTTCCCTGCAGCAGATGAATCTAACGCTATTCGAATTGGCGTCATAGGCACACAAGCAACCAACTTTCAAGCGGGTATCTTTGGTGCTGGCCCAATTGTTGGCGCAGCCGTTTTAGTTGATGCAACTACTGGACAACTTGGTACCGTTTCTTCATCAATCAGATACAAAGAAAATGTAGCAGACATGAAAGAAGAATCAGCAGCAATTCTTGAGCTTCGCCCGGTAAGCTTTACCTATAAAGCAGATGCAAAACATGCAAAACAATTTGGCTTAATCGCTGAAGAAGTTAATAAGGTAATGCCTGCTCTTGTGGTAAAAGGCGCAGATGGTCAAATTGAGACTGTGAAATATCATGAGCTTGCTACATTGCTTTTAAATGAATTGATCAAACAACATGGAATTATAGATGAGTTGAAGAAAGATCAAGCAATGATGAGCATGCGCTTGGCAGAATTGGAAGCAGCAATAAATTAATACAACAGAACTTTTTTGAGAGTAGCCTCGCTTGCACGTTCAAGCGAGGTTATTTTTTTTGGTGCGCTTGACATAGAAATGAATTGCGTTGCCTCACAATTTACGTTTAAATTTTTTTTCAATGTCATGATTGCTCAGTAACCAACCAGTCGGCCTGCCATGTGGGCAGGTGAGTCGATTTTCCGTTGCGTGGAGCGTCGTCAGCAGTTGTTGCATGTGTGTATGTGTCAAGATATCGCCTGCTTTGACCGCAGCTTTACATGCCATTTGAGCACGGAGCTTTTCATGTAATTTTTTTATAAATTGTTGCTCATCAAGATATTTGTATTCATTAACCCAACCAATAGTTTGTTTGATCAGATCGTCGAGTGATGCATCTTTAAGATGTACGGGTGTTGCTTGTACTTTGAGTTGGTTTGCACCAAACAATTCAATGGTTATACCATTTTGAACAAATAGGGGTAAATATGGTTCGATTATGCGTATGTCATCGTGTGATAAGGTGATCAATACGGGAAACAGCAGCTGTACGGTAGCAACTTCAGTAAAACGATGCGCAAAGAGCTCATATAAAATGCGTTCATGTGCTGCATGTTGATCAATAATAAAAAGGCCTTCTTTTTGTTCGATCAGAATGTACGTTTTATGGTATTGGCCAATTAAGGTGTAGGGTTCTTCAGTCACTGTTGTTGCATCATGAGTAATTGTATCATGAGCAATGGCGGTTTGTACTGCTTCTCTTGGTTCATCATTAAAAGTGACTTTTGTAGGAAGTATGTAGTCTGTTTCTTGAGGTGCTTGTACTGAATCTTGCTGCATATATGATGGCACTATTTTTTGCGTATCTGTCTGAGTTGTTTTTGGTGCTGCTGTATCTGATGTGTTCCATTCCTGTAGTTCTGGAAATACTGCATCAAAATTAAATGGTTGATACGTTGTCGTCTGTATATCTGTTTCTACCGTTCGTCCTGATCCGCCTACGCCAAGGCTATGTCGGACTATGGCTTGGCTTGCCGTGCCCGCCGAAGTTTTTAACGAAGGCTGGGTCGAATGATATTGGTTACTCATCGGTACTTGAGCAAAAGAAAATGTGTTCTTAGCTGCAGGAATACGTTTTGCTATATTTTCTTCCAAGCAGGTTTTAACGCTCGTTTGAATTAACTGCTCCACAATGCGCGGATTCATAAAGCGCACTTCTTCTTTGCGTGGATGAACGTTGACATCAACCAGTTTGGGATCAATAGTTATTGCAAGACATCCCATAGGATAACGGCCTTGTGGTGCTACATTCATGTACCCTTTAATGAATGCGTTGCTTAATTTAAAATCCTTAATCCAACGATTATTCACAAATAAAAAGATACCAGTTCGATCGAAACGGAAGTTTTGGTGATCGGAAATTGCACCGGTAATATGGAGACTGTCGTTTTTATGTTGTGTATCGATGGTGAGCATGTGTTCTGCCGGTATGTTTTGCCAGAGTTGTGTACATCGATCAATAATTTTTTGTACGGGTGGGCAGTTGAGCACTTGCTTGTTGTCAGATAAAAATTTGAAGTGAATGCGTGGGTAGTCAAGGCAAAACGCATGGAACAGCTGTGTGATGTGACGCAATTCAGTATCGTGTTTTTTTAAAAATTTTTTACGCACTGGTATGGTGTAAAATAGATCGGCAGCGCTGATGTCAGTCCCGGTCGATGCGCTTATAGGCTCACTCTGTTGAATAACATTTTCTTGCACCGTTAATTTGAGACCTTCGCAAGCATCTTGTTGCTTGGTGATCAAGGTGACTTTGCATACCGCAGCAATACTTGGCATCGCTTCACCGCGAAACCCAAAGGTTGAGATGGTGTGTAACTCATCCATCGCGCGTATTTTGCTTGTGGCATGTTTTTCAAAACAGAGCTGTGCATCATCGTTGTCCATGCCACATCCATTATCTACCACGCGAATTAATTGTTTGCCGGCATCTTCCACGTACAGGGTTATGGCGGTTGCTCCTGCATCAATAGAATTTTCAATTAACTCTTTGATGATGTCTGCTGGACGCTCAATGACTTGGCCGGCAGCAATTTTTTGTGCTTCATGTGCGGGAAGGTGTTTAATTTTTGGCATAGAGTGTGTCTGACATCTAATAGTCGTTGCGAGCTTGCGAAGCAATCCAGGCGAATAAATTATATGCTTTATTTGTTATGGATTCGAGATAGAAATAGCATAAAGTATTCAAATTTTTTTTGTTAGCTGTGATATAAGTGACCGCTTATCATATGTTTTTTCTGGATTGCTTCGCAAGCTTGCAACGACTATGGTTGGTAATTTTTTATCTTGAGTTTACGGTCTTTTTCTAATATTAGTGTATGCAAAAAATGACATCTTGGCTATGGCTGATTTTGTGCGTAAAATAGTGAGGATGTTAGTTTTTTCCATATTGGCCACTTATGAGTTAAAGGTTACATGTAGCGTTACCTTTAACTCAAATCATAGGTTAAAAAGGTTACGAACAACAATAAAAAGATGTATAAGCTTTACTTAAAATAAATAATTGAGGCGTTCTCAAATAGTTGTGTGCGATATTCTGCAAGCATTTGCATATATTTTGGCTGGAGCAATGTATTGACAATGTCGCGGTAACGTTCTTCAAGAGGAACAGTACGTTCTTCCACTTTTTCAACCATATAATATAATTCAAAGCCATCTGGCGTCACATGAGGAGCTGATATTTTGCCAGAATTAAGTTTATAAATGAACTCTTTTTCTTCAGCAACTTCACCGTGCGTTACCCAGAATGGATCGCTGAGCCCAAGGAAATCAATTCCTTCAGCGCGTATTTTTTTGATGAGATCTTTTTGTTGTTCTGCTTTGGTCATGACAGTATAAAAAGGTATTTGTACATAGCGCAAAGAATAGCGGGCAGGTTTGTTTTCCGGATGCGCAGTATAATACGCTTCTACATCTTTACGCGGCACAATTAAATTCGATTTAATTTTAAAATCAATCATGGAACCAACTGCTTGAAGTTTACGCAGTTCTTCACGACCTTCTTTGAGTGTGCGGCCACCTTGGCGGAAGATTTCTTCCATCTGATGCAAATCAATATTGTTTTCTTCCATGATTTTGGCTAAATAACGATCAACTGCATCTTCATCAGGTTCTATCTTGTGTTTTTTTGCATCAAGGTAAGTTAACGTTTCAAAGATTATATCATTCAACGTGCGCCGTTCGCCTTGGAGTGAGGTGCGCATGACGTCAGACTGAGTGATAATTTCATTACCGTCTAAGGTAAAAATAACTGCCTGTATGGTATCTTGGTCAATTAATGGCGCAGAAGGAGCGGGCTTTTGGACAGTTGCTTTTTGTGATGGTTGTACTATTTCTATTTTATTAGTATCTGTTACGGCATTGGTAAGACCACTATGTAAAACTACTATGATTGTGCTGAGTATGATCTGTTTTTTCATGATTATTTCCTGTTTTTTTTGAATTTTCGGTACCCTTTTATCCTTCGATCCTTCGACAAGCTTCCGACTTCGCCAAGGCTTCGGCGGACACGGCAGGACGAACGGCCGGTAATATTTACATGGATATTTATAATTTAAAGTATACCAAAAAAAAGAGGAACTTACACAGACATGTAAATTCCTCTTTTCTAGTTTATTAATGATGAGTGTCAGCTTATGCAGCTTGAGGCATTTCGCCAGCAGCTTCTTCCATTTCTTCTTCTGACATCATTGGCATTCCTGGCATCATTGGCATGCCAGATCCAAAGGTTTTTTCTACTTTTATGCTATATTTTTCTTTGAGGTCATTGATTGCTTTACCAGCAATTTCTTCTCTCTTGCTATCTTCTAAGAAGCGTTTGAGATTGTCTTTAACATGATCAAACTCGCGATACACAGTATCTTCTTTTGCGGTAGCTTTAACTACCCAGTATGCATCATCTGAAACTTTGATGAGTTCAATTGAAGGGAAGCTTTTCATTGCGCTGATTTTATCTCTTAAAACTGGCGCGATACCAACGCTTTGATTATGCACTAATTGGAAGTCTTCTGCAGTAAGACCAGCTTCTTTTGCTGCGATAGCTAAATCATTTTTAGATGCTTTTAATTTTGCCATGAATGCTTTTGCATCAGCTTCATTGGTAAATTTTACCCCTGCAGCTTGTACGCCGCCACGGGATATCAGCAGTTCAGGCATGGTGTCTTTATTTTTTTCATAGAAATCTTGTACATCTCTGTTTGATACGCTTGCAACATATTTTTTGTTAAAATATTTAACATTGAGCATATCAGTGACGGATTTGATCATGCGATCACGTTCCGCTTGATAATCTGCTTGTGAGCTGATGCCTTCTTCTACGATAAAGCGTCGCAATACTGAGCGATCAGCTAATGCAGCAGTCAAACGATCTAATAAGCCATCTTTGCCGCCCATCAATGGAAGCATTTGTTCAATTTGCGGATTATCTAGTAATAATTGTTCATATTCAGTGTCTAAGCTTTTTTCGGTAACGACTGGTCTACCATTCATTGAGACTACTACGGTACTTCCATCAGTTGCATATTCAACGCCTGGAACGGCTGGAGCGCCCTTGCCAGCTTCTTTTTGTGATTTTGCTTTTTCATCAGAGCCAAACCATGAACATCCTGGCAATACGATGAGTGACATGAAAAATGCACTTACAAAAAACGTGTGGTGTAAGGTCGCATGTATCTTCATTTATGATCCTTTTTGTGAGTTAGACAGATTGGTTACGATGTTATTTTTAATAGAGATAGTACAGGAGATATTATCATAAAATCTATAATTTACAATGCATTCATTTTGTTTAAATAATCAATATATTTTTGTTATCTTCGTGCTATACTTGCAGAAAATTTTTAACCATATACATCAGGGGAGTAGTATTATGAAAAAATTGCTCATTATAGTGGTAGCATGTACGTTACACACTCACTTTACACAGGGTATGCTTAATCTAACGGAGAATTTGAAGGCAGCCGTGCATTATGCTGATAAATGGATTAGATCCAGAAGCATATGTTCTTGATTCCCAAAATGTAAAATTATATCAATCAGTGTTGGAAGCTATGGATGAAAAAGATATTAGTGAATTACGCATTGCTCAGTTTCAAGATCGGAGGATGATGTTTTTCACGACCTTGAATCGACGTTTGGTAGGCGTTTGACGTCACTCCTTACCACCTTAATAACTGCTTATTGCAACAAAGTCTTATACAGGATCCTGTTAAACGAGATGATACAAAATTGTCTGAATTATAGCTGTTAATTGGTTAATTACCCCGATTTATACTTGAGCTCTTGCATTACGTTCATTACAAGAGCAGAAAAATCCAAAAAAACCGGTGCGTAATACTGGAGTCTTTAATAGTTGATGTGTTGCTACATAAAATCGATTTATTGTCTGAAGCTGAACAATTTCTTTTAAAAAGTAAATTACGATGAAAATTGTGAGTTCATTACGGTAGACCAAAAAAGAAGTTTGGCAGAGACGTACTTATTTGAGTCTTCCTGAGGATGAACAAGAAAAGTTATTGCTAGAAAATGAGTGAGAAAAAATCAGCGGCAATTACGATTCTGCCGGTAAAGGAAAAGTCGCCTGAACATAGCGCTTCTTCTATTCCTGGATCATTTGGGAAAGAGGATTCGGTTGAATTGCGACCAACAAATAAAAAAAGAATGGCGTTAGTTAACAATAACTCTCAAGCGATTACTATTGACAATGGTAGCTATGATGGTAGTAATGTCATGGTAGATAACATATCAGGTGCCCTGCAAGCAGAGATCGATTCTGGCGATGTGTACGAAGGCTAAAGATATTTGCGAAAAGCTCAATTAGATTACGATTCTTTTTTATATATGAAAATAATACTAACCATTTTTTCTAAGGGTCCCTCATGAAGAATAGCGTTTCGGTTTCATATAAAACAGTCAACTTGGTAATAGCATTGGTTTGGGTTGCATCGATGAGCGCGATGGAGCCCAGGGATGATTTAGTTACCTCACAAGGTATCAAAGATTTGAGCAAATCAATTATGCAAGCAGAAGGGTCGGATGATTCTTCGCGTAGCTGGATTGCTACCTGGTCAGATTGGTGGCATGGGCTTGATACCAACGTTGTATCAGAATTGCAGCAAGGTACATTGACCAAAGAGGCAGTTGCTCAGGATAAAGTATTGCAAGCACGTGCTTATGCTGCTATTGATACTGCAATCACGAAAAATAGAACAGAAAATTTATGTGTCTTGCTTCAGCAATTAAAAAGCTTTGACATGCTTAATCTCGATCAAAAGCAGCATGAATCTATAACTCAATTTTTAAATAAAGAAATCACTAACACATGTCAACAAAAGGTTGCAGTTAAGCTTATCGCGATACTTAACGCTATGAAAACTGCGGAATTACCTGTTCATAATGATTCACTCGACGCGGTTAATGGTGTGTTGAATGAGCAAAAAGAACTCGATGTTCAAATTTTTAAAAATATATTGCAAAATACGCAAGTGGCAATGGTAAAGTTGCAAGAGCAAATGATGAAGGACAGAGAGCACTATAAGGGTCCTTTATTACAAGCGCACGAAATCTTGCTGTTGCAGAAGTATTTAGCAGGGGAAGAAGTTGTGTCTGAAAAGAATCAAGAAAAAATAAAACAAGAATTGGCTATCGATGCTGAATCAAAAGATATCGGTACGTTATATAAAGCGGTAAAGACTTTTTCAGAAAAGAGTTTCGTAGAAAAAAAATAAACCAAATCTTGCAATTTTACGTCCGATAGTTGTATGTTAAGGTGAAGTTTCGGTTACCAATAATCTAATCAAAAAAGGAGTTTCCCGTGTCTAACAAACTATATTCACTAACCGGTTCTATGCTCGTACTTTCCGCGTTTCATGTTGCTCAAGGCATGGATGAAAAAGATCATATGATTGCTCATCTTAAGGCACAAAATGAGAAGCTTGAAAAAGAACAATTTGTCAGAACTTATCATAGCAAAAAACTTACATCGGTGCTTCAGCAGATGAGAGAGTACCGTAAGCCAGGACATTGGTGTCAAGCCCTGATTGATTTGGATAAAGAAACAGAGCAGAAATTTGATGGATTTAAAGAATTATTAACCATTGATCCAAGCGTACATGCGCAGTTTTGGTTGGTGATTGGTGAGATTTATAACCATAACCTTAAGTGTTCTCCCGGATCCTTGGATCGTTTGCAAGCAGAGAGAGAAGAAGCATTACAAGAATTGTTAAAAACACAGATCGTTTGGCTCAAGGATGAAGCTGAAGAAGTACAGGGTTGTGAATTGCCAGATGGCTTAGGTGAAGCATTTGAAGACTTGTTCGCAGCAGATCAAGATAAAGCATGTGAAGATCTTATCAATTCAATAGCTAGTATGCAAGCTTTATTGGATAATGAAGAACTAGCAACGAATGCAGTAGAAACAATTCAGCCGATCACAGTTGGTTGGGGAACCTGGTTAAAATATAAGATTTTGGATAAGGTTTTGGGAGCAAGATACCTTATTAGTGAGCTTACACCGGATAAGTTGTCTGCCGAAGTTCTTAAAAAATCACCTGACATGCAAAAACGTATTAATGATGTTATTGCAAGCTATTCTCCAAGTCACAAAAGAAATCCAGCGATGTTGTTGCCACTTGCAGAAATTTATACACCACTCGCTCAAATAAATTTCAAATTAGTCGATTCTAAGGTGAATTCAGATATATATAATGCATGTAGCAAGTGGTTGGTTGAAGAAGAAGGCCAGTATGCTTCCACAAGAAAGGCGTTTGTTTTTGCCATTGCCAAGACAATTACCTCTGAATTGAAAAGAATGCACAATGAAGAGGCTCCACGCATAGAAACAATGATGGCACTTGACCAGTTGAAAGAACTTACCAAAAAAACTGGCATGGTTGCAGTAGATGGTGAAGAAAAAGCTGCAGATGAAGCAGAGCCAAGAGTACTTGAGATAATAGGTCGCTTGGAAGAATTGAGTGAAGCATTGCTTCAAGAAGAAGAGTTCAAAAAGCTCTTTGCTTAAAAAAAACTACGCACGATAAAAAATATGTCCTCTTATCAGATTCTGGTAAGGGGACATATTTTTTTGTATATTTTCGCGCGACTGCTAGAATGTACAAAAAAATTGGTCAGTATAGTGTTCAATATAAAAGGAGTCTTTTCCGTGTTCAAAAAAACATATTCAAATTTAGTCACCTATTCAATAGCGGTAGCGGCGTTTGCTGTTTTCGTGGTTCTTAATGCTCAGGGGATGGGGAAAGAAGAAAGTTTTGTACCCGATACCGTATCCAATACAAATGATTTATTTAAAGGCGGCGTGAGGAGCTTCTATTTAAGCCTGTCTTCTTCGCAAGAAGAGTTTGAGCAAGAAGAGCTTGAGCAAGAAGCGTTTGGGCAAGGGTCTGATGTAGCATTGGAAGAGATAGAGATAAAGACAAATAAGGTAGTGCGCGTATTGGATTTTGATAAGTGTATACAACAGTTTCATATAGTTCCTAAGGAAAATTTTGACATGATAGAAACGGTATGTAAACAGACTATGGCTATCATAGAAGACTATGAAAATGCATTATCTGTAGAAAATCTATCTGATGCGCAAGAAGTTGCTTTAGAGCCAGTTGCTTTTGATTGGCGCGCTTGGGCGAATGATAAATTTGTTGAGGTAGGTACCCATCTGAGTGACGTTAAGGATTTTTTTCTTATACCACACGGCAAGCAACAACCGCGCTGATTGATGCCGGTTTGAGTTTGAAAAGTTCTTTTGCTGCGGCGCGTAAGGTGGCGCCAGTGGTCATTAAATCATCAACCAAAATTATGTGTTTGCCTTCGTACTGAGTTGCATCTTTAACATGCAAAGTAAGTGCTTTTTTAACGTTTTCTTGGCGCAACACAGATTCTAATTCCGCTTGATAGCGCGTACGCTTGATCCGTCGTAAAATATGCGCAACCGGTTTACCACTTTTTTCAGATAAAACTTTTGCAATTTCATCTGCTTGGTTATACCCACGCCATGCAAAACGAGTCCAGTGTAAAGGAATCGGTACAAAGATATCGCAGGGAGTGTGTGGTAGGTTGGTCAATTGCCATATGAGATGGCCGAGTTGATTACTTGCAGCGATATTTGACCAGCTTTTTGCAAGAATTAGTTTTTTGAGTGGATCTTGGTATGCGGCGATGGTAAATACTTTTATCGATTGCGTTGTGTTGAGGTGCATGGTTGTAGAAATAACCGGCTGAATTGTCTGCATACATTCGTTGCAGAATATTTTTGTGTTTTCAGATAAAAAGATAGAGCATTGTGCGCAATATGCGGGTGCGATAAAGTGTATAATTGCGGTATGCAGTAGGGATATATATTTTTTTACGATGGCAACGTTCATAGCAGCAAACGCAAAATAATATTGCTGATCAATCCAGCCAGTACATCATCACATACTATGCCCCATTCACCAGGTAATCGTTCCAAGTAGTTGATGCCACCAATTTTTAAAATATCAAAAATGCGAAATAATATAAATCCAACCAATACTACTTTGCCCGATAATGCTATGCCCCAAAAAGTCAGCAAGCAACCAATAACTTCATCAATAACAACCTCAGATGGATCATGGTGCCACCGCGAGTGTTGTATTGCTTTATGTACAATCCACAAAGCGCCTATCAAGGCAAATATTACCACGCTTAAGTAAGCATAATGATTAGGGATTATGGTGTGCAACCAATACACCAACGGCAACGTGGCTATGGATGCCATAGTTCCTGGTGCGTTCATATATCCAATGGGGCCGAGTGTTGCTATATTCACATACCAATTCATGATTCTCCGTACTGTTCAAATAACATAAGTCCAATACCTACTACAATGCATACATCTGCACAATTAAACACAGGAAATGACCAGTCGCCATAGGAAAGCAAGATAAAGTCGACAACGCCGCCGTATATAAAACGATCAATCAAATTAGAACATGAACCGGCTAAAACTAATATTTCACCGAATATTAATTGATGATTCATAGCGCGGATTGCAGTATAACTGGCTAATGCAAGGGTGATTCCCGCAATAACAATACTCACTACCAGAAATGGTAATTGATTATCTGAGTGGAACATGCCCCATGAAATGCCACGGTTGAAGGACAAATAACAGGAGATGAGCGAATCAGTTTTTTGTGTATGTCCACAATAACTGAGCGCCATATATTTGGTAATGCGATCGAGTATGCTTGCGCCTATAAACAGGGTTATATAAAACCATTTTTTTTTGATCATCGGATGGTTGCTCCTTGTTTTTCAAGCACGTGTATTATTTTATTCCAAATGATATCTACTTCATCTTTGGTCATGGTTTTGTGATGATCACGCAGTATGATATGGAAAGCGAGTGCTTTTTTGTCAGGCCATTCTGCTTTTTCAAAGAAATCAATTAAATCAACTGATACAACACGCTCATCGATATGCTGTAAGCTTTCAAGAACCGTGTCCACCTGTGCAGTGAGTGGCATGAATACACTGACGTCACGTGGCACATCAGGATATTTTGATACCGGGTAATAGCGCTGAGCATCTGGTGCGCCATGCAATAAAAAATCACCATCTAATTCAAAGATGAACGCATCACCTTCAGTTATGCCACTTAAAAATGCGGGATTAATTTTGCCAGCAATACCAACCGCCTTATCGTTATGCATTAATACTGCAGTCTGGTATGGGGTAAACCAAGGCTTGTCCGCCATAGCTTTACCGTGTCCGCCATAGCTTTTAGCGACGGCTTGAGCGAAGGAGGGTTTATTTGGTGCATCAACTTTTACCCAAGAAATTGGTAATCTGAGCAGCGTAAATAATTGCTCTAAGCTAGTTTTGGCATTATAAAAATCTACTGTATTTTTTTTATCAAAAATAATACCGGCTAATTTCTTTTCTTCACTGTCTGTTTTGGATAGATCCCATATGCGGCCACATTCAAAAAAACGTAGCTGATCATGCTCAGCAGCATTATGCGCAATCGCTTTAAAAAGATTTGGCAGTAGGGAGGTAACTAATCGTTGCCAATTTTCAGATACCGGGTCCATCACGGTTAATGTTTTTCCTGGTTGCCAGTTGATGGTGCGCAAGAATGATTCATCATATAACGCATAATTATATAATTCACGCATCAAGCATCCATAAGCAAGAAACTGTTTTATGGTGCGCAAACGCATAGTAGAGGTTAAATCAGCTGGTTTTGATGGCACCATTGGTAATTGGGAAGGTATGTTTGCGTAGCCAAAATAACGGCCAATTTCTTCAACGATATCTTCTTTAATGGCAATGTCTTTTGTTGCGCGAAAGGTTGGGATGGTAATATGATAGGTTCCCTTTATTTCTTGTACTTCAAAAGCGAGTCGGTGCAAGGTATCCAAGATAAAAGCGGGTTTCAGTGATACGCCTAGTCTTTCTTCAATAAAGGTATGGGCAACTTCTATGCTTTTTGGTGAAGTCAAAGCGCCCAGAGAAATGATGGTCGATGTTATGTCTTGTGGCAATGCAATGCCACGCAAGAGCGCTATAAAGCGTCTAATGGCGTATACGTTTTGATTAGGATCTAAACTTTTTTCAAACCGAGCAGATGCTTCAGTGCGGATTTTGTGTCGTTCTGCATTGTGACGAATCGTTACTGCATCAAAGCACGCTGCTTCTAATACTATGCTTTTGGTGGCTATGCTTACACCCGTGTGTAAACCACCCATAATACCTGCAAGTGCAACCGGTTTTTCACCGTCACTCACAATCATGTCATCTGATTTTAGTTCAATTTTTTGACCATCCAGCAGATGTAACTGTTCACCTTTTTGCGCCTGACGCACTATTAATCGATTATCTGCAAGTGTATCTGCATCGAATGCGTGCATTGGTTGCCCAATATCAAACATCACATAATTGGTGGTATCAACGATTGCATCAATTGCGCGTGCATCAACGCGTGCCAAGCGATGGGCCATCCATAATAACGATGGTTGATAGGCAATGGTAGCAATAGGTTGTGCGGCAAAACGGGAACAGCCTTTTTCGGTTTCTATTGCAAACAGTCCACGGTTCATTCGCCGACCTGTCGACGGACCTGTCCACGGTAGCTGGTGAGCGTTGGCTCACTATTTTAGTCGAAGGACGCAATTTCAGCAGGCGCCAAAAAATCATCAAACGGTTTTAATGGTAGGTGTAAGAGTGCTGCAATTTCACGTGCAAAGCCACGGTGGCCCCACATATCTGGGCGGTGGGTAATGGATTTGTTATCGACATCGACAATATAATCGTGCTGTTCAAACTGCTTTTTCCAGCTGTGTGTATCAGATTCTTGGATCATGAGTGCTGGCATTAAACTGTCTCGGTTGCCACCGACATCCTGCATAGATGCCCATGTAGTGGGATGTGTGTGCTTGATGAGATACCATTGACCAACTTCCAAGCAATTGCGCAGAGGCAGTGTGTGGATTGCGCCAGTTTCATCGCGTACTGAGCAGGTTGTGTTGTCGATAGTTTGTATGTGTGCTAAGCGCAGTGCATCTAAGTTCACAGAAATTTTTTGCACGTGCTCAATTTCTGCGGTTGTCTGATTAAAACGATTGATTAAATCAGCTATATCAATGGATTGCCAATCGCCATGCATACTGCTTGTATCGATGTGATCAAAAACCCAGGCAATTGAAATTTTCATAGTAAATAAGTCCCACTCAAGAAGATCATAGACATGCGTTATGTTTCTAGCATACGCAAAAAAGAATTAATCTGCAATTCAGGTTCGGTAGTTTATGTCGGCGCTCGGTGATAATGTGGCCTGCTACTTGTAACAACTGTTTTCCCAATGCCTTGCAAGCAGTAAAGCAACGTTTGCATGTTTGAAGTGCGTGGCAATGTCATATGGTGAATTATGAAATCTGTTTGGCATATGTTTGGCGCCAGATTTTAGTAATAACTTTACAAAGTCTATATTTCCCATGAATGCCGCAACATGCAAAGGGGTGTTACCATTTCTATCTTGCAGATTTATATTTGGCGAATCATAAAATTTGCTGTCTTTATGTTGGGCACAATGTTGCAGCAATATCTTTATAATTTCTATATTTCCTTTGTACATGGCAACATGTAAAGGTGTGCGCCCAGTATTATCTTGCAGATTCATGTTTGTTTTTTCATTAAGACAGAACTGTACCTCTTGAATGTTTCCTGACCATATAGCGTTATGTAAAGCCATCAGCTCAGTATACTTTATTTGGTTTTTGATATTTGCCTGTAAGTCTGTAATGGTGTAGTCCATGGCATAGGACGTTGCACTTGTTAGTATGGCAGCACCCAAAAAGATGCTATTGATAAAATTTTTCATAGGGGTTATTCCATTGTTTTTGTTTTAAAATCAGGCTTTATTACCATTATAGCTCAAATACAAAAATAAAAAAGTGGGGGGTTTGTGGAGGGTGTAAACAAAAGTGTTAGTTGGTGTGAGTTCGATTTAAACAATTATGGATTTAAAATTCAAAAAAAAGATGTTCTGTTTTAAATTGTTAGACCTCCTTGTCGAATCTTTTCAAGCATTTGGCCCAATTTTCTATTCGTTTGATACTGTTTTATGTTTCTCGGCCCTTCTCGGCCGTTTCTCGGCCGTTTCTCGGCTGTTTCTCGGCTATTCCTACATTCCAAGCATTTTTAACTATATGATTAACGTAACCCACCTGTTGAATAACTTTGCTTGAGGTAAAAAAATAATAATCGACGAACTGGAGAATCGATAGTTCGTAGCGTTGTTAACCAACATTTTTGTTTACACCCGTTTGTGGATTAATGTAAAGAAAATGGGTGGAAGGCTTTTTGTGCTTCCACCCATGTATGATTTACTTCTGATATTTCTGCATCGCTTCTTCAAGTAATGTTCTTATTTGCTCATATTCTTCCGGCTTGAGTTTAGGGAAGCTTCCTTTTTGATACAGAGTGATGAGCAGCTCTAAAGGTGTTTGTTTAGAGATGGCACTTTTTAAATTCGGATTAAGTCCATGGTCCAGTAATAATTTTATCGTACTGTACAATTTACTAAACTCTTTATTCTGCCCTCCCATAATAGCATCCCGTAAGGAGGATCCAAGGCCATTAACGTCTGCACCTTCTTGAATTAATTTTTCTATTTTTTCTGAGTTTAGGTTATGAATTGCATTTTGTAATGCAACGACCAAGCGACGATACTCTTGCGCTGTTGGCGTTTCAAACATCCCGGCAATTTGATAAGGTGTCTTGTCGAATTTATCTGCAAGCATATGCACAATCTTACTAAACCCCCGAATGTCATTAAGATTGATCATTTTGTTCAATGCCGTGTTGATCGCACTGAGTTTTATAATGTTCTTTATGGCTTCATTTGGCTTGTTGCCACTTTCTTTTAAAGCTACTAAAATAAGCGATGTGACTTCAGGAGGTAGGGTTTTCCATTCTTGCCCGAATTTAAAAGGCTGAGGTTCAGGCTCCATGCCATACAAGTGACTTGCACATACCAATGCACACGATAAAAATGTCTTCTTCATAATTACTCCTTTTTTTCAAATTATTGTTGGTTGGTCTCGCCACAGCACGTCCAGTGCGACGGCGGATATTTTTCCATTGCTTCTTTAAGTAATGCTTTTGCTCGTTCGTAGTCTGCTTTATTAGTACGAGGACGTAAGCGATTGAGGCGTTCTAATGGAGTCTCACCCATGCTATTTTTGTTGTAGGGATTTGCTCCATGTTCAAGTAATAGCGCTATCATTGCAGCAATTCGATGTCCATTCAACAAGGGTTGCGTAGCGCTGTATAATATTGGGCCTGCGTTGATATCTACCCCCTCATCAAGTAATTTTTTAACTTTTGTTACATTTGGCTGTAATGATACTAAGATGTAGAGTTCTTCATATAGAGCAACATATTTTTTTGCTGTTTGTGTTTTAAATGCCTTAGCAATTTGAATAGGAGTTTGGTTGAACTTAGCTGCTAGCATATGAACCAGCGCAGTAAACCCTTTTGGAATACCGTATACTTCATTCACTATCGTATTTAATTGTTTGTTTACTAAGCCAACGCCTTTGCTGGCTTCTTTTATGGCAGCAATTGTACCATCCAGATTATTGTTGGTCTGTAAATATGAGATGATGATTGCTTGGGTTTCTCTGGGTAGATCTCCCAAACCAGTGTAATGACCACGTTGAGGCTCCATACCATACAGGTGACTTGCACATACCAGTGCGCATAATAAAAACATTTTTTTCATAATTAGTCCTTAAAAATGGGCAAAAGGTTTATATTTTCACCTCATATTAATTGTACCCTTATTTATCTATGACCTCTCTATTCAATAATCAGTATTGCAAATAGAAATAACAAAAATCAAGAAAAAGTTGTAAAAATCTTATTTTGCGTATAAAAAGTAGGTTTGGGAGGGGATTTGGAGATTCTTCAGGATGACTAATAAAGTGTAAATTTCAATTTGCAACAATTGACCCTGTTTACCTTTCGCCATAAAGATGCTATATTGTTTTATACCAATGCAAAGGGAGGTACATGAAGCGAAAGATTATGGTTGAATTTAAATGAGGGTTTTTGTGTACACGCTTCGTTACAAATTAGTACTTATCATATGCGCGCTCATTACAGGCGCACAGCCCGCATTAGGCGATATTAATGCATCTAAATATTACGCAGATCACACCCGCACATTCCTTGGTTATCTTGGCCATGAAAATCCATCTATGGTGCCGATAAGAAAAATGAGTAAAAATGACCCGCTTTATGGTAGAGTTTCTGGCTATGCGAATGGAATTGCTATTTATTTGAATGAAGATGTTTTTGCGCGAGACCCAGAAGGGGTCAATTTATATGTTTGTGCTCATGAGGCGGCCCATTATACGCTTGGACATGCGTATCAGGCGGAAAGCAGGGGTAATTTGGAAATTGAACAAGAAGCCGATGTAACTGCTGCGCGTATGCTTTGTAAGCATGGATATACGTGGGCAGTAGAGCAGCAAGTGAATATGCTGAAACGGCTTATTAATGCGGGACGCGGAGAGTGGTCCGATGGAAAGCATCCGAGCAATCAACAAGAATATGAGTATTTAAGTAAGGTTTTAAAAACAGAACGTAAGAACATGCACCTTAAGACAGGCATAGAGAAAATTAAAGATCTTTTGTGTGAATTTAATAATCTGAGCCAGGAAGAAAAAATCGCTATTGCTGGAACGATAATTATCAGTATTATTGGTTGTTATCTGTGGCAATAAGAACATTAAAACATTAATGACGGGATATATTTATGATGAATTCTACTCGACAACGTACACTTACCACAGCATTTCTCTGTTGTGCAATTTTATACACGGGCATAGTATATAATCGTGTAAAGTCAAAAGTGGTACCACCAACTGAAAAAGCAGCGCTCGCCCAAAGACCCTTAAATTATGGGGAACAACAAAGAATTAATAGTGCTCTTGAAAAAATGATTGCCTATGCTCATGATATTGGTACATGGTTAGAAGATTTATTTGATGAAGAAAATAATGTATCTTATGTTGAGCATGTTGAAAAGTTAAAAGGAACATTGAGTGCCATAAAGCAAGACTTTGCACATCCATCTTTATCTGACGACAATACGCATCCGACTTTAAAAGCGACCCATCAGGTTGCGTTGTTATTAGCGCACAAGGTAGAAAATACCTATGAAGTATTGCAAAGTTATTGCGGGGGTAGTTATCTGTTGGGGCATGTTAGATTGGGTATGGCATTAAAAAAAGTACTTAATTCATCAACGGATAAGGCAGAGTTTGATATGGCATTGCAAAATCTGCATGCACAATTAGAAGTTTTAGCACCAGAGCTTAATGCAAAGCTTAATGATGTAAAGGGGACCATAAAATTATATAGTGAACGAATTAACAATAGACATTGGCATACCTTAACAAATGGTTTATCACATCGTTTAGCGTGTAAAGAACAGGCTTAATTTTAAAAAAGGAATTTAATATGAAGTTTACTCGACAATATGTATCATGCGCAGCATTTACCTTAAATTGTGTACTCATTTTTGGCGCTCATGCAGAACAAGATCACGTGGTTGTACCGGAAAACAGTGAGCAATCTCAGGTGAATACGACTGAAAATCAACCAGAAACCGTAGCGCAGACAGAAGAAAAATTACCGACTATTGAACTTGATCCGATTATCACTCAGGCAATTAATTTTTCAAATGCCATTGGTGACTGGTTTGAGTCTTTATTTGATAAAAAGCAGCATATGTCATTTAACACCCATGTGAATAGTTTAGAGAAAATTGTCAAAGAGATGCATATCGTTATCGTTAAACCATTAGCAACTGAAAAAAATCGTGATGCGATTGCGTTAGCCGCGTATAATCTTACGTCTATTTTATATGCACGCGCATCAACAACGTATGATGTCCTTAATGCGCATAGAAGTAGTCCTGGATTCTGGAAAATAAGCGGCGCATTAAAAAAGGTTGATAAAAAATTCAGGAGTGAACAAGAAAAGACTCGGTTGAAAGCGGCATTCCAAGAACTTATTGCGCAGCTTATTACATTCGATTCTACTTTGTGCAAAAAAATTACCCAATTAGAACTGGTTGTAGCGGAAAACAGTACCCGTACCAAAAAGAAGGGTATGTGGGCATTGGGATTGGGGCTACGCCATCGCTTGAACTGCACCTAATATTTCACCAAAATAAATGCCCTTATAATCGCTGACAAAATCTGCTATTCTAAGGGAATACTATCTCATCTTCAATTAAGGGCATTACTCATATGAGTACCGAAATTCTTCGCATAAAAAATCTGACTAAAACCTACACCTGCGGAAAACAGGTAGTGCATGCACTCAATGGTGTAAACCTGAGCATACAAGAAGGGGAAATATTTGGTCTTCTTGGAGTGAATGGAGCAGGTAAGACGACGCTTTCTTCTATTCTTGCAACTCTGCATCCAGCAACGTCAGGTGAGGTGCTTTTTAAAGGTAAGTCGATTTATGATGACATCTATGCGTATCGCAAATCACTTGGATTCTGTCCCCAATATCAAAATCTTGATCCGTTTCTGACGGTTGAAGAAAATCTTATTTTTGCTGGGCGTTACTTTTTAATGCCAGAATCGACTATCAAAGCGCGCGTACAGGAAATTATGGAGCAGTTGGAGCTTACGCGCTATGCAGGATTTGAAGTATGTGAACTTTCTGGTGGCAACAAACAACGAGTTCTTATTGCACGTGCGCTCATACACAAGCCTGCAATTATCATTTTGGATGAGCCAACCGTTGGCCTTGATCCTGACATTCGTAAAAAATTGTGGCAACAGATCGCTGATTTAAAGAAAATGGGTATCACCATCATATTAACCACACATTATCTTGATGAAGCAGAAGTGCTTTCTGATCGCGTATGTATTCTGCATCGTGGGAAGGTACTGCTCATTGAATCTGTGGCTCACTTAAAGCAGAAACATCAAGAAGCAAAACTTGAGGATATATTTTTGCATCTGATGGAAGAGCAACAAAGATTGGAGCCGTAGGGATTGATATGGGTATATGGCAACAACATCTGCGTGTATTTTGCGCATTAGTACGGCGAGATTTAAAAGTTTTTCGTTTTAAAGTTAAAGATTGTTTAATCGATGGTCTTATTCTGCTTGTTATTCAAGTTTTAAATTTTGGCTTTTTTTATCCATTTCTGGGCTTGCCTGAAAATTATATTGCGCCGCTTTTTATTGGTACCGCATTGGTTGAATTTCTTTTCCATCAAGGGTATATGTTTTCAGAAGGGATTGTGTACATGATTCCGCGCCGTGGCACAAGTCTTATGGAGTACCATTTAACCTTACCATTACCAAAGTGTTTATTGTTTGCTTCATACATCGTTGCATTCATGATAGAAAAAACTTTGACCACCTTACCCATGATCATCTTGGGTGTGTACATTCTTGACAAGCCATTTGCACAGGCGCAAGGGAGTTGGTTTGTATTTGGCTTGGTATATCTGTTTGGTATCTTCTTTTTTGGCTTATTTTTTTTAACTTTGGCATTTATGTATGATTATGAGTGGTTTCGTATCAATGTCTGGTCGCGTCGATTGAGTCTGTTTTTTAACATGAGCGCTATGTATCTTTTGTGGCATGTGGTATACAAAACATCACCTTTTTTTGGCGTACTGTTTTTGTTTAATCCGTTTACGCATGTGACTGAAGCATTACGCGCTTCATTACTTGGTGGTAGCACCTATATTCCACTCTATGTCAGCATACCAAGCATGTTTGTTGCAACGGTGATTTGCTGCATATTGCTTAATAAAAAAATATATACACAAATTGATCCCGTATAGGAACGTTCGTATGAATTCTACTCGATATAATCGATTCTTAAACTCATTCTATATTTTTACTCAATTTTTTAGGCGTGATTTGTATGTATATGGCAAGCAGCTGAATCGGTTTATCATCAATTATGTTTTGATTTATCCTGCTATATACGCCATATGTTTTGCGTTTTTACAATCTAAAAACTATTTTGGTGATAATGCCAAAGAAATGGGTACCTTATCATTTGCTGGCGTTGTGTTGCTTGTTATGGCGAGTGTTTCTTACCGCAGCACGTTTGATGTTTTTTTCGATCTGATTGAAAATCGGCACATTTCATTCCGTGCAACGCTGTTAAACCCGTGTTTTATTGTGCTTGAGCATTTCATTTTTGCAAGTTTATTCACGTTCATTTTAACGGCGCCGTTTTATCTGGTTTCACGTATTTTGGTTGGTCATATTTTTGATATGAGTCATATTCATTGGCTTTCATTGTTCACCATACTTGCTTTTGGCTGTATGTGTTGCGTGAGTTATCATCTGCTTGCTGCAGTAACGCTTAAGCGAGTAGAGCAGATTGGGACTTTTTGGTTTCGCGTTAATTTTGTCATGCTGGTATTTGGTGGCACGTGGATTCCTCATTATGTGATAAGCTCGGTGATACCGGGACTTGGCTATGTTACCTACCTGGCTCCAATTACCTATGTTACTGAAGGCTTGCGCCAGTCTATTGTTGGCGGCCCTCGTTTTTTACCCATCTACACGTGTATGGCTGCGCTGATAACTTTTACGGTGTTATTTATAGCGCTGACTTTTTATGCGTTGAAAAAGCGTATTGATCATATTTGAAGTGTGGTGTGAGGTATGGGGTATGGAGAGTGTTTCAAGCGTATTGAGTATGACTTGTTTTTCCATGATTATTCCTGCTTTTTGAATCCGGATCCTTCGACAGGCTCAGGACGAACGGATTTTGTTTAATAAGAGATCTGACATAGCGTGCTGTTCCTGTAAAAAAATAGTCGTATAACTTTTTCTTTCTTTTTGTGTATAGTGCATACTACTATCATCGAACGAAAGTGTTGATCGGTAAATATATAACGTGATCACAATTATAATAATTTGGAATCGTGGTGTATAGAAAAGCTTGCAGTATCATCGTTTATATAATTTTTGCATTGTCAGTTAATATTCCCGTTGTGTATGGTATGGATACATGTAGGTACCATAATCAAGATTTAAAATCAGGTGACTTTACACCTTTTTTAGACGATATGGTACAGCGTATAATTGGGTATCTGTATACCTCTCTTTCCGATGATTGCAGAGCAGAAGATTTTAATGATCCAATCTTTAGGGCAAGGCTCCGGCGCTCGCAATATAATAATAAAAAAGGACTTGGTCGATTGGATATGACCTGTAAAAGGTTTATATTGTTGGACAATCCCTGCATGATCACCAATAAAATAATATTGAGCGATCTTCTTTTTGAGCTTTTGCGGCCTTCACATCACAATAAAAATACGGCATCGCGTATTGAGTTATGCATTGGTGCAGGGGCAGATGTAAATTATCGTAATGAATGGAATGAAACACCACTTGTGTATGCAATAAGCACTCCTCCTTGTCATCAATTTATTAATGTACTTATCAAAGAAGGAGCGCAGATAAATCAAGTAGGAGCCTTGGAAAAGGCAAAATATTATGGTCATTCAGATATTGTTGATCTGCTTGTTGGGCATGGTGCTGAGTTAATGCGAATTGATGAGTGTGATTCTGATGATGATTCTTTCTGCTCTTCATCAGAAAGTTATAGCGTATCAGAAACTTTTCCTGCGTATTCTACATCATCTGATGATGATTTTTTTGACGCACCAGCAAGTGATGGGGCATTGCATTCTTCTGGTGATTCTATTTTAGGTGATGTTTTAAGTCCTTATGATGACGCTTTGAGTGCTGCAGAAGATTATGATTCAAAAAACGATGATGATGATTCAAAAAGTGATAATATTCCGTTGCCGCAACCTCCCATTCCTGAACCCATTCCCGATACTATTCCTGATCCTATTCCCGAACCTACAGGAGGTGGTGCTCAAAATAATTTTGACGATAGCATGTTTGCGACTGTCTTACGCTCTGTATGGGCGAACCCTTTATCAACGTTAATGGGAGTTGTTGCAGGCGGCGGATTTTGTTATTGGGCATACAATAAATACCAGGCTTACATGGCACCCCAAGAGCAATCGGGACACGATGAGCAAACAGTAAATGAGGAAATGGCATAGGGATGCCTGTTGAACAGATTAAAATTTGAAAGAAGTGGGGTAAAATAGTATAGTCCTACATTGATTTCGTATTATATCTATTTATGCCTTTCAAAGGAGCAAAAAGCAATGCAAAACTATTCTTTTATCTACGCGGTAACCCTTGCCTTACTTGTACCAACTGCATACGCAATGGAAAAAGAAAACCCAATTACTCCAAATAGTTTTACCAAAGAAGGTAAAGAATATATGGAGTATGCGGTTGATCTATGGTTAGAAGCTGCTAGAGAAGGTCATATTGACAGCACAGCAGGTCTTGCCAAGATATTTGGAATGATGAAAAAATTAGGCATTAATTATTTGATTAATGATTCTGTTGTCTTAGAAAAAGCAAATATGGGACTTGTTGAGATGTCGATAGATCCAGTTTTCCAAACCCTACCTGTTTTACAAATGATTGGTGATTACAATTATACTGGCGCTAAACCGTTACGCGCAGATGTCTCACGTGTTATCACTCAAGCAGTTGCCATGAATGTTTTAGTGAACGCTTGTCCTAATTTTAAAACGCCGACGCAGAATCTCATTGGTTTTTTTGCTTCTTATGGGCAAGAAAGCATACCGTACAACATTGAATTTCTTAAGCTTAATGAGCAGTTGGACTTTGCTGATAATCTCCCCTATGTTGCTGGTTTAACCCTTATCATGGGTTACCTTGCTCAAACAGGTGGGGGTCGCTAAATTAAACTTTTTTGCCTATTTGCGCATGTAAAAACCCCATGGTATACTGATTTGGAATGTAACGTGGGGTTTATCTACTTTTAAAGGGACTTTATGGTCAAGGGCACCGTACTATTATTTTACAAATATGTTTCTATCGAATATCCAAAACAGGTCGTCAAATGGCAAAAGAAGATATGTCAGGAATTAGGTCTGACCGGCCGTATCTTTGTTGGACATGAGGGTATCAATGGTACGCTTGGGGGTACGGTTGAAGCAACTGAGCGCTATAGAACCTTGGTTCTTGAGCATCCACTTTTTGGGGATATTGATTTTAAAGAAAGTGAAGGTGGCGCCCACTGTTTTTCAAAGCTATACATAGTAGTGCGGAAAGAAATTGTCCATTTAGGATTGGATTCAGAGCAGATTTCTCCGGTACATGGTGGCCAACATCTGACTCCTGCACAAGCACACGCCCTTATGACCCGTAACCCTGACAACTTAGTGATTCTTGATGCGCGTAATAACTATGAATGGGAAATTGGTAGATTTGAAGACGCGGTTACCCCACCTATTAAAAATTTCCGTGAATTTCCAGACTATATCGATCAAAATTTAGAGCAGTTTAAAGATAAAGAAGTGCTCATGTATTGTACTGGTGGCATTCGTTGTGAGCGCGCGACCAGTTATCTGAATTCAAAAAATGTAGCCAGTAAGGTATATCAAATTGAAGGCGGCATTCACCGCTATGTAGAAGAATATCCAGATGGCTATTTTAGAGGCAAAAATTACGTTTTTGATCATCGCATTTCAGTGCGGGTAAATGATGATGTCCTTGGTTCTTGCTCGTTATGCGCAATCCCATGTGATGAGTATGCGAACTGTTTGAATGCGCAATGCAATAAACATTTTATCAGTTGTGCGCCATGTGTGCAGAAGTTTGATGGCACCTGCGGTGAGCAGTGTAATTTGCTTATTAAAACAGGACAAACTACCGTACGCCCTGCGTTTAACGTGGTAAAATCCGACTCGATACGAACAGCATAGCTATGAATATTTTAGAAAAACCAGAGGTTATACACTCTGTTCTGCCACACCTCATTCAAACTAACGTTCCGTTAAAAGACAAGAACTGGTTCCAGACTGGTGGGGCGGCACGCTTTTATTGTGAGCCACGCACGGTGGAGGAATTTTATGCAGCGCTTTGTTTTGCACAAGACCGGGCATTAGAAATTTTTGTGCTCGGCCAGGGGGCTAATATTCTGGTGAGTGATGATGGTTTTGATGGATTGGTAATTCGGCCGCAGTTGTGGGATATTGAAATTATTTCTTCAGAAGAAAATACTGTCCTGGTTAAAGCTGGTGCCGGCGTAACCATGGACGCACTCATTCAATACTGCCTTGCCAATCAGATTTTAGGATTAGAAGAATTCAGTGGCATACCAGGCACCGTAGGTGGTTCGGTATTTATCAATCTTCATTATTTTGAATTTCTCCTCGAACAATTTGTAGTTTCTGCTGAAATCATCAACAAAAAAACTGGCGAAGTTAAAGTAGTAGCTCAGGATTGGTTTGCTTTTGGGTATGACCAATCTGAATTGCATGCGCAAGATTATTACTTGGTCAGTGCTACATTTAAATTGACTCGCTGTACGCAAGCTGAAGTGGCATATGCGCAAGGGCGTCGCACAGAAATTATCCGTCATCGCGTCAAGCGTTATCCTTCGACAAATACCTGTGGTAGTTTTTTCCGTAATTTTCATGATCATGAAGTTACGCTGGTCAGCAATGGTAAAAAAATGATTTATGTAGCTTATTACCTGGATAAAATTGGCATTAAAGGTGAATTGACCATCGGTGATGCAACGGTGTCGTATCAGCATGCGAATATGTTGGTGAATCGTGGTAATGCGACCAGTGGGGATATTATTAATTTAGTGCGTACGATGCAACAGTTGGTCCATGACAAATTTGGTATTATTCCACAACCAGAGTGTCAGTTGGTTGGGTTTAAAGAGTGGCCGCTGCTTAACCCTTCGACAACTTCCATCTTCGTCAAGACTTCGACGGACACGGCAGGGCGAACGGATAAATTACCATGAATGAATTACTCTTTATCGCTCACACGTGCATCATCAGTATCAGTGCATTAATCGCACTATATCTGGGCCAAGCAGCATTGGTTGCTTTTGTATGCTTGCAATGCGTACTGGCAAACTTGTTTGTAATCAAACAGATCACCTTATTCGGTTTTTCAGCAACCTGTGCAGATGCATTTACCATAGGAGCGGTGCTCGGGCTTAATTTATTGCAAGAATATTTTGGGCGAGCCATTACACGTACCTGTATCTGGATCAACTTCTTTTTGCTCATGTTTTATGTGATTGTTTCACAAATTCATATTGCCTATATCCCAAATAGTTACGACACCATGCAGGGGTGCTTTGTCTCAATTTTAGGTTTTATGCCACGCATTGTGATTGCCTCATTTCTGGTCCACTTAATTGTACAATGGGTTGACTATGCTTTGTATGGTTTCTTAAAGCGGATGTTAAGGGACCGTTATTTGGTGACGCGCAATGTGGTATCCATCATGCTCACCCAACTGCTTGATACGGTGTTGTTCAGCTTTTTGGGGTTGTATGGCATCATAGAAAATATTTGGCAGATTATTTTTATCAGTTACGTCATTAAATTGGCGGCCATTGCTATTGCCAGTCCCTTTGTGCTTTTGTCAAAAAAAATACACATTCATCATGAAATAAAGCCATGAATAAAAAGAAAAAAGCCTCAATCTGTGCTATAATTTTAAAGTAAAGCTAAACCAATACCTGATGTTATTATGGATATAAAACAACCATTCCGTTTCGAAATTATTCATCAATCAAAAAAATCCCGTGCTCGTGTAGGACGCATTTACACGCCACACGGCATCATTGATACGCCCAACTTTGTCCCGGTAGGGACCAATGCAACACTGAAGGCGCTTGATACCACCGTAGCCGACTCATTGGGGTTACAACTTATGTTTTGTAATACCTATCACCTTATGCTACAACCGGGTAGTGAAACGATCAAAAAAGCGGGTGGATTACACACATTTATGCATCGCACAATGCCGTTAATTACTGATTCGGGAGGCTTTCAAGTTTTCAGTCTGATGTATGGTGGGGTGGAAAGTGAGTTGAAAAGTAGCGGGCAAAAAACTCATGACAATTCTGTGCTCAAAGTTTCTGAGGAAGGGGTCCTATTTCGCTCATATCGCAACGGAGACAAAATTTTACTCACACCGGAGTCATCAGTGGCCGCTCAAAAAAATCTTGGCGCTGATATCATAATTCCTCTTGATGAGTTGCCTCCCTACCATATCGACCAAAAAGCGCTCACCAATTCTTTGCATCGCACTCATCGTTGGGAAAAACGTTCACTTGATTACCATTTAGCAGATAAAAAGAACCAGGCTATGTATTCAGTTATCCATGGTGGTGTTGATAAAACTATGCGTACATTGAGCTGTGATTTTTTAACGCAGTTGCCTTTTGATGGCCATGCAATTGGTGGCAGTTTGGGTAAAACCAGAGAGCAGATGTTTGAAATGCTCACGTATGTCATGCCGCAGTTGCCTGAAGATAAACCAACTCACTTGCTTGGTATTGGTGACACGCAATCGCTTGAGCAATCTATTGTGCTTGGCCTTGATACGTTTGATAGCTCTTATCCAACCAAATGTGCACGGCATGGACTTGTATTGACGTTTGATGGACACAAAAAGGTTACTCATGGTGCGCATAAAGAAAACTTTCGCCCTATTGATGAGCAGTGCATTTGTCTTACCTGTCAAAATTATACATTGGCCTATTTGCATCACTTATTTAAAGCTAAAGAGGTAACTGGTCATATTTTGGCGACTATTCATAATCTGCATTTTATGGTGCAATTGATGGCAAAGTATCGGATTGATATTTTAAATGATGAATTATAATTTGGGAGTTTTATGAAAACAATACAATCCCGCAGTAACCCTGACGTACAATTTATTGCGTTACTGCATGACAAAAAAAATCGTATGCGTTCTGAGCTGTATATTGCTGAAGGCACGCGTGTGTGTGCAACACTTATTCAAGCGGGGAACGTTCCCAAACAACTGTACGTGACTGAAGCGTTATTGCCAGAGGCACAAAAGCTTGTAAGTGATACCCATATCACCGTAGTCACCGGACTGGTTATGGAAAAAATCAGTGCAAGCAAGACGCCAAGTGGCCTACTCGGTTTATTTCCTATCCCATCTAACGTATCTTTGGATAATGCAACATCAGGACTTGTGCTTGCGCAGATTTCTGATCCTGGCAACATGGGCACGCTTATTCGTTCATGTTCAGCGATGGGTTGTTCAACGGTTGTGATTATTGAAGGTACTGATCCATGGAGTCCTAAGGCAGTGCAAGCAAGTGGGGGAGCTATTGGTAAAGTGGCCATTATTCAAACCGATTGGCATGAGCTCATAAAAGCTAAAGGAAATCTTAAACTGTGCGCTATGGTGGTTAAAGATGGTAAAGCGCCTGAGCAGATCGATTTTACCAAGACGCTTTTGGTTGTTGGCAGTGAAGCCCATGGTATCCCTGATGAATGGGTTAACGATTGCGATTCAACGGTTACCATCCCCATGCCAGGTGAAATGGAAAGTTTGAATGCTGCTATTGCTGGGTCTATTGGATTGTATTTGGCATTTGTTGAGCGTCGTAGTTAAGTCATTGGTCTTTTTATCATTCAAACATGCTAATAAATACTGTTTCACAAGGGCATAGGATGTTCTTTTTATAAGTTCTTGATATGTTATACTATATATGGCATATTTCTATAAAACAGGGAAGGAAGTATATATTGAAGACTTTATATTATGTAGGTTCAAGCGAGAAAGATTTAAAGAAGCTCCCAGAAGATACCATAGATGCGTTTGTTTATGGATTAGATACTGCCCAAAAAGGTGGAAAATCTCCCAAAGGTAAAGTTCTTAAAGGTTTTGGTGGAGCTGATGTTATTGAGCTTATAGATAAAGATGCTACTGGAACATATCGTGCTGTATATACGATACGAATGCCTGAGGTTGTCTTTGTTTTGCATGTATTCCAGAAGAAGTCTAAACATGGTATAGCAACACCAAAACAAGATATAGACCTTATAAAAAGTAGGCTTAAAAGAGCGCAAGAAATTTATAAAGAAAGATTCAAGCAATGAATAAAAAAAATGATTACATCATAAGCTCAGGCAATATTTTTGCCGATCTTGGTTTTCCGGATGCTGAAGAAAGAATGGCTAAGGTGAACCTTGCCTTTCAAATCAATAGCCTTATTAAGCGCAAAAAAATTACTCAAATACAGGCCGCTGAATTACTTGGTATCGACCAACCAAAAATATCAGCTCTTTCTACAGGCAAGCTTTCAGGTTTTTCTTTGGAAAGACTTTTTCGTTTTCTAACTATTTTGGGACAAGATATTACCATTAACATTACCCCCAAAGCACGATCAAAGAAGATTGCTCATGTAACGGTAAGCACATCAAAGGTTATTAAGAAACCTGTAGTGCAACGTAAGAACGACGATGCGAGAGCTGTTCGGGCAAAGAAAAAATAGCAACTAATGATTTTATATGCTGATCTTTGTATAAAATCTTGATCTTACTCAAAATTTGTCACTATAGTACGAAAATAAAGACGTTTGTAGTTTTATCAAAAAAAGGGGAAGATCAGATGAAGCACATCACCATATCCTATGCACTATTGCCACTATTATTTTGTATCTCTTCACTACCAATTTTAGGTGAAGAAATTACTGAGATACGCGCCAAAGACAGAGAAGTTATAGTTTCCCATGTAATGGGCATAGCGGGTAACATTATTAATCTGGTGAAAGAAGATGAAAAAAGTGAAGACGAGATAGGCGCCAACATTGTAGGGCTTTTTGGCAATATTCTTGCATGTATTTTTGCCGCAACCAAGCGTGGCGATATACCATTTGATATGACTCAAGAAGAAATAGATAAATTGTTTGTCAGTCTTAACGATCAAGAGCTTATTGATGCCATTCAAAAGGCGGTTATGACACGGGCCAAGCAAATACGTAGTCTGTGATTATGTTTAATTTGTAAAAAAAACGAACGATTTTATTTGCGACATTTCTTCTGCTTACGCTTTTCCTACCCATCCATGGCACTTCCAAAAAAGAACCAACTTTCGCCTTCACGGCAAGAAGCACATGCTATAGGCCAAAAGTTGTGGCAGAATGAATGCAACAAAAGTGTTGCCGGTCTTACGTCGTGGAATAAGGGTGAAGCATTTGCTTCTTTAGGTATTGGCCATTTTATTTGGTTTCCGCGCAACTGTTCTGCACCATTCACACAAACATTTCCATCATTGCTTATTTTTTTAAAAAAACATGGTGTTACATTGCCTGCATGGCTTGAAGCATGCTCATATTGTCCGTGGAGTTCGCGTGAAGAATTTATTGCGGCAGCAGACAGTGTGCACATGCGTGAGTTGCGTACATTATTGAGCGCTACGGTAGATTTACAAGTGTTGTTTATTGTGGATAGAATGCAAAAAGCGTTGCCTGCTATGTTAAAAAATAGATCCGGACGCAGTAAGCGCCATATAAAAAAGCAGTTTTATCGGGTTGCCAATTGCTCTAATGGTTTATATGTGCTGATCGATTACATCAATTTTAAGGGCGAGGGAACCAATGTTCAAGAACGGTATAATGGACAAGGATGGGGATTGTTGCAGGTGCTTGAGCGTATGGGTAACGCTTGCGAGGATACGAATCCGTTGAGTACAAATTTATCGAATAAAATTTATCGAAGAAGAATTTGTCAATGAAAATCCGGTAGAAGAGTTTACGCAAGCGGCAAGTGAAGTATTGCGTATGCGCGTTCAGAATGCACCAAATAAAGAAGTTGAACAACGTTTTTTACCGGGTTGGTTGAATCGTATGAAAACGTACATGCAAGTAACTTAGATAGTAGAACGTTATTAAAGTTCTACACCTTCATCTGGATTGACAATGCGATCCAAAATACCATTAATAAAACGATACGCATCTTCTTCAGCAAAATCTTTGGCAAGCTCGATAGCTTCATTGATAATAATACGCGGGTCTATTTTCTTTGTCTGAATTTCCCAGATTGCCAAGCGTAAAATTAATTTTGCACTGACGCTTATGCGTTCAAATCGCCAGTTGGTGAGCAATGGTTTGTATACATTGTCCAGCATTTCACGATTTTCAATAGCACCACGCGCCATAGCAGTTGCTTCACTGGTGAGTGGAATATCAAAATCAAAACCACGATTAAAACTGTCTACGATAGAATCAAGTGATGTGGTGTAATCATAAGACTCCATTGCATACAATAAATTAAATACAAGAGAGCGAATTTCACGTCGAGATAATTCCGTGTATGGGCGTACTTCGATTTTAAAATCTTCAGTAGCAGCACTCGGTACGGTATTAGATTGTTGTATGTGTAGAGAAGACATAATAAAAACCTCCTTTTAAAATTATTTCTTTACTCGCTCGATATAAATACCTTCACGGGTATCAATCTTAAGAATATCACCTTCTTGTACAAATAATGGCACTTGTACCACAAGTCCGGTTTCTAAGGTTGCTGCTTTGCTGCCAGCTCCTTGTGCAGTATCGCCACGTACGCCAGGTTGTGTTTCAGTTACTTTAAGTTCCATAAACAATGGTGGAGTTACCGCAATTGGTTTGTCGTTAAAGTAGAGAATGGTAAAAACTGATTGCTCTTGGAGATAATTGAGCACGTCTTCTAATTGATTTTTGTTAAGAGCAACTTGCTCAAAACTATCTTGATCCATAAAATTATAGAGGCCATTTTCTTCGTAAAGAAATTGCATATCTTTGTACTGTAAATCAGGGGCAGGAAATTTTTCACCGGATCGGAAAGTGTCTTCATGCATAAGGCCAGTGATCATGTTTTTCATCTTGGTACGTACAAATGCGCCGCCTTTGCCAGGTTTGACATGTTGGTAGTCAACAACCATGTATGGCTCACCTTTGTATAGAATTTTTCCACCTTTGCGAAAATCTGACGTAGATATCATGAATACACCCTTTGGTTAAATATTGCTCTCTTAGCTTTCAGTATAAAAAAGCTGGAAAAAAAAGCAATAAGAGCAGATACTTTAATCGCATTCACTTTCTTTGCAGTTCGATATTTTTCAAATAGAAACAATAAAGGAGATGTAAAATGATTCACACGGTTTTAGATCCAGTTTTGGCAGGGATTATACATGAAGAGGCCGAGCGCCTAGAAAATCAGGTCACGTTAATCGCTTCAGAAAATTATGCCTCAGATGCGGTGTTGCAGGCAACCGGATCGGTGATGACCAACAAATATGCGGAAGGCTATCCTGGCAAGCGTTATTATGCCGGGTGTGAGTGGGTTGATCAGGCGGAGCTGCTTGCCATTGCGCGCTGTAAGGAGTTGTTTAACGCTGAACATGCCAATGTGCAGCCGCATGCAGGTTCACAGGCCAATTTTGCCGTCTATTTTGCTACCCTTAAACCGGGTGATACCATTTTGGGCATGAGCCTGATCTGAAGGAGGGCATTTGACCCATGGACATAGCGTCAATATGTCTGGGACTTTGTACCATAGCGTCTCTTATCAAGTGCATAGAGATACTGAACTGCTTGATTATGATGCAATTGCTCAGTTGGCAGAACAGCATAAACCAAAATTGATAATAGCAGGTGCTTCTGCCTATTCACGCACTATAGATTTTGAACGTTTTGCTCAGATTGCACATTCGGTTGGCGCGTATTTGCTTGCAGATATTGCACATATTGCGGGGCTGGTTGCGGTTGGCTTACATCCAGATGCGGTGAAATATGCGGATTTTACCAGTAGCACTACGCATAAAACATTGCGTGGGCCACGTGGTGGTCTTATCATGTGCAAGCAGGAACATGCGTCGCTTATTGATCGTGCCATTATGCCAGGCATGCAAGGCGGTCCATTTATGCATAGCATTGCGGCAAAAGCTGCTGCTTTTCATGAGGCGTTGCAACCAGAATTCAAAACCTATCAACAACAGGTGTTGAGCAATGCGCGTACTATGGCACAGGCGTTCCAGGATCTTGGGTATCGCATTGTTGCGGGTGGTACGGATAATCATCTATTCATGATTGATCTGCGTTCAAAAAAGGTGACGGGGCGTGCTGCAGAATTAGCGTTAGAGCGTAGTGGTATTGTGGTGAGCAGAAGCGGTATTCCGTTTGACTCAGAAAAGCCATGGATTACGAGTGGCATTCGGATTGGTACACCTGCTATGACAACTCGCGGTATGGGTCAACAAGAGGCGCTTATGTTGGTTCAGTTGATGGATGATGTGATCAAGAATCATGAAAATGAGGCTATGCTTGGTGCGATTAATAAAAAAGTGGAAGCGCTGTGCAGGCAGTTTCCGGTGTATAGAAAGTAACAAAGCGTCTCTATTTTTTCTTAAAAAAATGAGTTATTCCAGATGTTTGGAATAACTCATCAAAGTATCAAATTAATTGTATGTAAAATTAGAGAGTATTAAGCGACCTTTGTCTGCTTGGGCGTATTCGCTTTACTTTTTTTATTTGTGGTCGGTTGTTCTTTATCAGTAGCCGCCGGCTCTTCTTTTTTAGATTCTTCTTTTTCTGCTGGTTTTGCTTCTTCATCTATTTTTGCATCGTCATCTTCTGCGCAGTATTCTTCCCACAGATAATATGCACCAGCAATGACCGCTACTAAAGCGAGAGAGCTGAGCACATAGTGATCTTTGCATGTTTGATAAAATGATTGCCTAGCTGGTCCATTTGGTACGTTTGGTGCAGCTGGTCCGTTTGGCATGTTTTGTTCAGCTGGTCCATTTGGTATGTTCGGTTCGGCTGGATTGTTTGGTGCAGCTGGTTCATTTGGAATACCTTGTCCAGCATTTCCTTGTGAAGGAGTAAAGTTTTTTGCATGGTTGTTAATCCAAGCCGAGTTAGCTTTGTCCTTGCCCCCATTAAACATATTTTTTACATTTTGGACGATGTGAGCATGATTTTCAGCTAAGAGTGGATTTTTGCTCGCATTAAAGTTAGCATCTATAGTTTTTTGTATATCATCCGCATTTTGTTGTTCGATATCTGCTGACAATTTACCTTGCATTATAGTTTTCCAGGTAGCAACATCTTGTTCGGTTGCTATTTTTTCAGCATCGCGAATAACTTTGATTTCATATAAAGATGCTTGTTTTTGTTTGAGAGCATTGTTTACATAGGTATCTATTTCTATATCCGGTTCTTTAAGCTGCGTGCGTAACCGTGTCCCAAAAGCGATTAAGCGATCTGCACACATATCAAAGATATTGAGTTGAATTTTTTGCGTATTGTCGCCGTACAGTCCAAGTATACAGTTTTGATACACATGGTTCATTGTTTTTCCAATATCATTTTTAAGTACGATAGATTCGCCCGGAGTGATCGCATCAGCTATTTGAATATCGGACAACTTTTGTAAAGCTGCCATTATAGCATCGTCCGCATGAGCATTTTTGAGCTGACGTAATGCTGCCATAATTCCTTGGACAGTTGCATTGATTTCAGGCTTTGCCTTAGCAGTTGTTGGCTTTGCTGGTCCGTCTGCCGACTTTTCCGCCATAGTCGGGGTGTCGACAGAAGGTTTTGGTTTGGACTTCAATGCAAATTCAGCTTCTTTTTTGTAAACTAATTTTGCTACAGGACCGCTAAACCATTTGATATCGGATTCATCGATATTGTCTTTCTCTAAGCGTTGTACGATTTTGCCATACAATTCTTTTTCACGTGCTTTAAAATGAGCATGATTATCATTAAAGTTTGCTTGCCATAAACGATTTACAAGTTTTTCATTTTTTGCTTCTATCGCTTTTTTTAGCGCTTTAACCAGTTCTTCACTCCATATATTGGTTGCTTTATTAAGCGATTCAGGAGATTCAGCTATGGGTACATTCTGCTGCTGAAGATCTCCAAGTATGCGAGCACGTGCTATAACGTTAATTTTTTTCTGTAGCTTTTCTGTTAAAGTATCAACTGCTTCTAGATCAAGTTTTTTCTCTACTGGAGCATTTTCAGGGGACTTTCTGCTGGAGCGTGATTTTTGAGTAATTTCAGGTTCTGGAATTATATCTTGTGCAGCAGCTTCATTGGGTGCATTGAGTTTTGCACTACAGCGAGCTTGTATCTGACATAAGATGTCTTTATGTTTTGCAAGAGTCCCAAATAAATTAAGTCCGATTAATTCATTGGTGTAGAGTTCTTCTTCATAGCTTTGTATTAGTGATAGGAGGTTGCGAACATCTTCTTGGTTGTAATTTGGTATATTGTCAGCCATTTGTTCGAGTATAGATACCGTATTGGCAAAGTTGTTTGCTTTGCGTGAACGCATTAAGTCAATTGCGTCATATTTATATGTATTGCTGTAACGGGCTTGGTTATCTCTAATTTCATTATAGATAGCATTCATGGAACGCTTTTGAGGCTCCATAGCAACAACGCTAGATAAAAATATAAATGCACTGAGTAATGTGGTCAGTTTTAAGAATGTTTGAGATGTCATAATAACTCCATTTATGGTTTTGATTGTCTGTTTTTCAAATAGAAATTTGTTTTTAATAAGTAACTTAGTATACGCCTATAATCATACAAGATATATTGTATTAATCAACAGCCCCCCCGATAGAGGTTTAGGGTCGAGGCTGTTGCAATTGCGCAAAAAAGCATCATACTTAGTTGATGTAAGCGCTTTTTTGTAGGTGTTTGTAACTATTTTTTGAATAAATGTTTTGGAGGTACTCCTCAATCATGAAAAAACACTATTTTATCTATATTTTCTTGTGCGCGTATGGTTGCTCTGCTTTTGCTGTAGAGTCTACTCTGCAACGCGAGCAAGTGAATAATATAGCAAACCTCAGTAGGTTGTACACATTTCCCCCACAGCTTTGATAGTCGCTTCATAGAAATCCTGAATGGCTTCTGCCGCCTTCCTAATTCTTGCTTTCATAGCAGACCAATAGTGTTCAATTGGGTTTAAATCAGGAGAATATGGAGGTAAAAAAATAATTCTACATTGTGCTGATTCAATGAGTTCTACAACTTTTTTCGATTTATGAAATCTTGCATTATCAATTATAAGAACCATCCCAGGTCTCAATTGAGGAACTAAAACTTGTTCAACGTACGTTGCATAGGTACTTGCATTTGAATACCCTTCAAAGACAAATGGTGCAAATAGCTTGCCTTTATTGAGTGCTGCCGTAATGTTATATCGTGCCTTGCGTATACCTTTTTTCTTGGCAAATAACCGTTTTCCAACAGGGCCCCAACCTTTTGGTGGTGCCTCATTATCATCGATTCCAGCTTCATCTGAATAAATTATATCATCTGGATTAATGTCCTTGATTTTCTCAAGATATTGCTCTCTTTTCTTTTGGTTAGCTTCTACGTAATTGAATGTTTTTTTTTGAAGTGAACCCAATTTTCTTTAATGCCCGCTCCATAGTGCTCTCAGAAACAATTTGATTTTTCAACTTCGCCCATTCGACAATCATCATCTTTACTGTAAGATTCCCATTTTTTTCAACAAACGCTCTGAACTCTTCCCGGTTCGTAATTTTATGACTATGCCCTTTTTGAAAACCAGACTTTGGTTTAAGGCTGTTTGTTTTTTCTAACAGATCTTTCCACTTATAGATTACTCTTCTGCTTACATCGAATGTTTTTGCTGCAATCGTTGGTCGCATGCCTTTAGAAATCGCGTTTATTACTCTTTCTCTCAGATCTAAACTATATGTTGCCACTGCGTTCTCCTTTTTTTATGTGGCAGCCATTTTATCAGATTTGTGAACTAGTTAAAGAAGTTTGCTATAAATCACAGGTTGAATCATCAATTGATGATGAAGACAATGAAAACGATGCTGCTCCTGAAGCTCCTAAAAAACCTGGTATTCTGGATACGTGGGGTAAAGTAGTCGCCTTTGAATGGAGATCTTTGTCGCGTGATGATGCATGGAATATTGGCAAAACAGTCACGTTGGCAGGAGTTGGGTACTATATATTCTCCTGGGTTAAGCCAACTGGACCAAATGGTCTTGGCGGACTTGGAGGTCAACAACCACCACATAATCCATTCGGTAATCAACCAAACAACCAACCACCACACAATCCAGTTGGTGGAAATGGACCTATAGGAGGTGGTAATAATATACCACCCGTTTTCCACGCGCCACAAGATCCATTCGGTGGACTTACGCCGGAAGAGATGCAGGAGCAACGGGAAGCATTTGAAGCATTTGAACGAGGATATGTGCAAGCATTACAAGCACGACAAGATGCTGAGCGTTATAGGCAGTTGCGGCAACAACAAGAAGTGCAGCGACAGGCAGAATTGCAGAGAGCACAAGAGCTACAACGACAAGCACAGGAACGACAAGATCGGCAACAGGCAGAATTGCAAAGAGTACAAGAAGAACTACAAGCACGACAAGATGCGGCACAACGAGAGCGTTGGTTACAAGATGTACGTAGAAATATGAAACAACTTGTAACGCAAATGGATCCAGGAATGATAAGTGGTCGTTTGCGGGAGTTGGAAGAAGATATTAGACATTGGGACGCTGTGTGTCGTGACTGTAATAAAGTGCGTCAAGGTATTATATGTAATGGTTTTGATTGTACACCTTGCGGCGTGAAGCTTTCTTATGAAATTAAACGAGACTTAATTCTTGAAATATATGCGAAAGAATTGCAACAAAAACCAGCAGAACAAGAAATACAGCAGCCTAACCGCACAATCAATTGTGCTATGTGTCTTGACGACAAAAATATTGTTGAATGTCATGTTATGTCTTGTTGTGGCTATATCGGTTGTAAAGAGTGTTTCATTGAGATGGTTGATGCTCATGTAGGCGATAAAAGTACAAAAGAGTTAAATTGTCCAAGTCAAAAATGTGCTAAAAAAATAGAAGAAAAAGACGTAAAGACTATCACACAGAATCAAAAAGATTTATATGAGCGTTATCTGAACGTTACTTTCAACGAATGTTTGACAGATGCATCAGGTATAAAGCATTGTCCAACAACTAATTGTTCTTATGTATTTATAAATGATGAAAAGATTCATGAATTAATTACATGTTTAGTATGTAAAAAACAATATTGTTCGGATTGCTTATGTAACCACAATATGCGTATTACCTGTGAACAAGCTAAAAAAGATCGAGAGTTACTAGCAAACCCTGACAAAGCTCAAAACGCAACAGATGATTGGATTGCGAAAAACACAAAGCCATGTCCAAAATGTAATGTAAGAGTTCAAAAAGATGGGGGCTGTTTTTATATGCAATGTCTGCGTTGTAGGCATGCGTTTTGTTGGCAGTGTTTACAACCGCATGACCATACAAATAGAGGGCATCCTTGTGGCTTAGGTCCTGGGTATGAGGTACTTTTTTAAAGAAAATGTTAATTGTAAGATAATTTTTTGGAGGAAACCATGATCGTAAAAAAACAGTATTTTATCTATATTCTCTTATGTGCGTACAGTTGTTCTGCTTTTGGAGTAAAACCTAAGCAGCAACGTAGGCATGTGCATCAGAATGTAAAGAACCAGAACGTAGAAAATAATAGTTCTCAGCCGGCTGACACATCAGTTGATGATGAAGTTCGTGAGAATAACGTTAATAACGTTAAGAATGAGAATAACGTTAATAATGAGAACAATGTTAACGTTGCTACGCCTAAAAAACCGACCGTGTTAGATTCATGGAGCAAAGTGGTAACCCTTAAATGGAGATCTTTATCACGCGATGATGCATGGAATATCGGTGGATCGGTTATATTTACGGGAGTAGTAGGCTATCTATTATCTCGCGTTAAGCCTACTGGGCCATTTGGTGGACTTACACCTGATGAATTGCGACAACAACGTGAAGCGTTAGAAGTTCTTGAAGAACAGCGTCGTCAAGCAGAACGTGATAGACAATTACAAGAAGATCTACGAATTGCGCGTGAATTACAAGAGCAACAACAACAAGAAGAGCGGCAACAGGCACAGGAAGAGCAACGACAAGAAGAAATCCGTCAACAAGCAGAACGCGATAGACAATTGCGACAACAAGAACAAGATGATTTGCTCTTTGCACGCCAATTACAACAAGAACTTGAGCAACAAGATCAGGCAGCACATGGCAGACAACAAGGACAAGAAGAAATTGATCGACGCGTAAGGCAACGACAAGAATTGCAACGCCTACAAGAAGAAGCGCGCATACAAGAACAACAAGATGCAGATGATCTTGCAGAAGCTGTGCGACAAAGTTTAGCGTCTGGAAATAATAATAATGCAGCAGATCAAGGTCCAGACAATCAAGGTGTGCAAGTAGTAGCAGGTCCTTTGGAAGAAAGAGATTGTGATATTTGTGCAGAGACAAGAACCATTGATCAATATACTGAAATGCCATGCTGTCAATACAGCCTCTGTACAGAATGTCTTATGGGACACCTTTCTGTATGTTTAGATAAAAACGTATTAGCAGAAGTAAAATGCCCGAATCGAAATTGTGAAAGGTTATTAGAAGCACATGTTATACGGGCGCTAACGCTGAATAACAATGCTACGTATGATCGTTATTTGCAAGTTGGTATAAATGAATATTTAAATCAAGAAGAGCAAACTAAACAATGTCCACATACTGACTGTCCATTTAGGTTTATTCCCTACAATGCAAACATACCAGAATCAATTGTCTGTCCAGTTTGTAATGATCGTTATTGTTCATATTGTTTAGCTGATCATGATGTAGACAGGATTGACTGTGAGCAAGCACGCTTAGAGCGAGAATTAACAACAAATCCTGATCGTGCGAATGAAGCAAGTCAGCGGTGGATAAATGAAAACACAAAGCAATGTGTTCGCTGTGGAAATGCGGTTGAAAGAAATCAGGGTTGTAATCACATGACGTGTAAATGTGGTTATGAGTTCTGCTATGTGTGTGGAAGAGCATGGGGTAATTTGCAAACATGTCCTTACTACAATCATCCACCTGTATAATTTGATACATATTTTTTGATAATTAAAGGGGGCCCCTGAAATATGAGGCCCTTTTTTTATGCCGTGCCAACAGGTTATCATTTACCAAATTGTTTCACGGTATTCACAATCGCTTGCGCATCAATACCAGCGGCAGCAAGCAGCTCTTCTGGTTTGCCAGAGCGTGGCAATTCAGTAACCGCCAAACAGGTTATGGTAATGCCAGAATTGCGTAATGCGTACGCAACGGCCTCGCCCATACCGCCTTGCAGATAATGATCTTCTACGGTGATAATACGATTATTGGACGCTTTGCCAATCTTAATGAGCGTTGCAACATCAAGTGGTTTAATTGAATAGAGATCAATCACTGCAATGCTGATCGGTTTTTCTTGAATTTCCAATTGATCATATGCTTTAAGCGCTTCAAATAACGTTACCCCAGCGCCAACAACGCAGGCTTGGTCATGATCACTCTGGCGGATTACCTTGCAACCACCGATGGAAAATTCATCGGTATTGTTGTAGTGGACTGGTGTGTCCATACGCGTTGTGCGTAAATAACTGATCCCTTCATGGTAGTTTGCCATTTGTTCAATCAATTTATAGGTGCTGATCGCATCGCTTGGATACAATACAATCGAATTTGGCAATGCGCGCATCATGGCAATATCTTCAAGCGCCATTTGTGATGGCCCATCTTGTCCGATGGAAACACCTGCATGTGAACCGACCAAGTGAATGGTGGATTGGCCAATAGCGGCCATGCGGATTTGATCATGTGCGCGTGTCATAAATGAACCAAAGGTAGAGATGAATGGCATTTTGCCGCGTAGATTAAAACCAACTCCCATACACACCATGTTTTGTTCGGCGATAAAACATTGGAAAAATCTTTCTGGATGCGCATGCTCAAAAATATCTGCAAACGTAGAATTTTTAACTTCAGCATCCAAACTTATCACGTTTGGTGCAACATTGCCGAGTACTGCAAGCGCTTGTCCGAATGCTTTGCGTGTTGCGATTTTTTCTTCTTGGTTATAGGTTGGGTTGGGCATGGTAATAGGGGTATTTGTTTTGGTTATTGTTTTTTCTATTATTCCATGATGATTAGGCAGTTTTGGCTTCCATGCAAAGTCATCATGATACGCCGCAGCCTGAGGAAAGTTGTGAGCAAGTTCATCCAATGCTTCAGTGAGTTTATCTTTGGTGAATGCTTTGCCATGAAATCCATTTTTATCTTCAGCAAAGTTAACCCCATATCCCTTGATTGTCCTGGCAATAATGGCAACCGGTTTGTCTTTAATTTTTTTTGCATCTTCAAGTGAGCGCATTACTTCCTGCATGTTATGCCCATCAATAGAAATTGCATGCCAGCCAAATGCATTAAATCGGTCTACATATTTTTGTGTGTCATGACCATACATGGTTTGTCCAGATTGCTCGAGGCGGTTACAATCCACAATGGCAACAAGATTATCTGTTTTATAGTACGCAGCGATTTCTATTGCTTCCCAGACAGATCCTTCTGCCATTTCACCATCACCAAGGAGCACGTAGGTGCGATAGGTGAGTTTATCAAGCTTGGCATTCAGTGCCATGCCAAGGCCAATAGAAAGACCTATGCCAAGTGATCCGGTGGCAGCATCTGCATACGGAAAGCGTAATGTGGGGTGTCCTTCAAGTGGTGAACCAAATACGCGATAGGTCATTAATTCTTCATCGGTTAATTTGCCAAGTTCACCCCATGCGGCATATAAAACTGGCGATGCATGCCCTTTTGACAAGATAAAGCGATCATTGTTTGGGTTTTGGAAATTGTCAGGATCATAATGCATGGTGTCAAAAAAAAGCGCTGCAACAATATCTGCAGCAGAAAGGCAACTGGTCGGATGTCCTGATCCGGCATGTCCGGTCATCAACAGGGACCAGCGGCGTATGCGGTAGGCTTTGTATTCAAGGAATTTTTGTATGGTATTCATGGGCTACTCTCCAGGATCAATAACGTAGATAGGAAACTATGTTACTTGCTTTTTTGATGAAGCAACTTCCTGAATGAGCATAACATATGGTTTAATTTTTGCGATCTTAGTAGTTAGCGCACGTTTAGCTTCAAGAAGTTTATTCTAGGTTCTGTTGAATCATACCATAACCTTTTTTTACGTGAAAAATCAGTAGCTTTTACGTGGAGGGTTGACAAGAACCCTCCACGTAAGAGGTGTTGAAACATAGTGGTTTTTCACGTAAAAACAAGCAGATGTGTTATTAAAAGGTTGTGGGACCTTTGTAAAGGCACTATCAAGAAAATATCATCTATCAAAAAAAATGCCTGCACTCCCATTTTATGCTGCTATTCATGCTTTTGGATACCCAGTTGACTGAACTTTCTGGTATGATACTTTTAATTATAATGCTTAATTGTACAAAGGTTAATTATACAAAGAAACTCAATGCGTTGTTTCTATTTGAATTAATGGAGAATCCATGAATAAACGAGTAATAACATTGCTTTTTACGCTATCAATAAATATGCCAATTGTACCTGGTATTCCAAAGTTACCTAAAAGTTGGACAGTTGAAGGCAAAAACACACATAAAAATGCACACAGAGATATATATAATAATGCGACTGATAATGCGGCGCCTAAAAATATAAACCATCGTGGGGATAAAGATGTGCGTCAAAATACAAGTCATCCACAACAAGTGACTTTTGAGCGTTGTAAAGATGAGGAAATGCATAAAAAGTTACTGGAAAATGAAAAGTTAATTAAGTCCGTTCTTAGTAAGTATCCTGAGATAAGGTCGGTTAATATTAGTATTAACGATGAGAAAACCTCCGTTCATTCTTCTCCTTCAGGCATATGTCTCGATTCAAATTGGTTTGAACAAGATGATGATATAAAACAATTTATTCTTGCATACGAAGCTACTCACATAACATATAACTATTCGCTTTGGAGAATTTTTGATTTTTGGAAAGAAAAGAATCTTATAGAAAAGAAGAAAGAAGGTTCAGGTTCTATTATGAAAACTTTACAAGAACATTACATTCTTACTGCAGGTGCGATAGGCCTTTTGGGTGGTATAGGCTTGAAGCTACCGTTAATGTATTCAATTGGAACCATGGTGGCAGCAAGCTTATTAATAATGGATTCTGATTGCAAAAATAATCAACATCCTTATCATTGCCAAAAATTTGAAAAAAAAGTTGTTCTTATGGCTGTCGAAAAGCTTGGAACGACTGAAGGTGGTATTAAATTTTTTGAAAAGTTTGGTTATGAATCCTTCTTAAAAGAAGAGCAAAGTTAAGCATACGTAATCAAGAGAATAATAAACGTATTAAAAATGTCTTATAATAGTGTTAAAGTAATGGTTTTTTAAATTTGAAGGAAAGTTATCATGAAGAAGTCTTATATCTTATCTGTAGTGTTGTTAATGTCTAGTTTCTCTGTATTTGCAATGGAGCCACAAGGAAATGGTCGTGATCTATCTGTTGTTGCACCCGATGAATATTGCAGCACAAAAACAACGTCTTCTCTCCGTGATTTTTTATTGTGGGCATGCGCTATGCAGGATACAACACGTGCTCCTGCTCTGGTGCCTGATGTTACTAATATAATCTTATACATGTCTCGTTTTCTAAAGGAATGTGATATTTGTTTTGAGGTAAAAACCCCTGCTGAATTTATGGAAATGTCATGCTGCGATAGTGGTTTTTGCAAAGTGTGTTTAGTTGATGGTATTAGCAATGCATTAGATGAACACAGTACAAGAAATTTACGATGTCCGAACCGAAATTGTTTAAAACAATTAACAGAGCCTACTATTCAGGCAATAACGATAAATAATAAAGCCATGTATGATCGTTATCAGGGAGTTTCTTTGGATGAATATTTAGCAGCCAATGGCCAAGTTCAGCAGTGTCCAACTCCCGATTGTCCTGCTCGATTTATCGCAGATGTAGTGAATGAAATAGTCATATGTCAGGGTTGCCATCAAAGTTATTGTTCACATTGTTTGTTTGATCATAGAGGTATGACATGCCAACAAGCAGGAGTTATGCAGCATAATTGTCCCGATTGTGCAAATAGACATGCCCGAAATATGACATGCTATGACGCATATATGCATATGCATGGAAACATGAGGTAATAAATAAACCTGTGGTTATTATAATCATCGCTAACATGAGTTGATAAATATCGTTTGATAACCCAGCCGTCGCTAAAAGCTATGGCGGGCAAGTATGAGGGGACTCCTGAAACAGGGGGTCCTTTTTTTATGCCTGGCGCATTATAATCGTGATAAAAGTGTGATAAACTGTAGACTTATATCAAATATCTCAATCTTAGTACGAATTATATCATGCAAAAATATGCCTTACGTGTAAATAACCTTACGGTTGCGTATCACAACCAACCAGTGTTATGGCAAGTCAGCGCCACCATTCAACCAGGCGTAATGCTTGCCATTGTTGGTCCTAATGGTGCTGGTAAAACCACGTTGTTAAAAACAATGCTCGGTTTGATCAAGCCAGTTGCAGGAACCATATCTTTTTTTGGCGGCACCTATGCACAACACCGTGCACGCATTGCCTATGTGCCACAACGCACCAGTGTTGATTGGGATTTCCCGGCAACGGTTTTAGATATCGTATTGATGGGAAGATATGGGCAGCTTGGTTGGTTTAAACGACCGGGTGCTTGTGATTACGCTGCAGCACAGTATGCACTTGAACAAGTCGACATGAGCGCCTATGCACAGCACACGATTAATCAACTTTCTGGTGGCCAACAGCAACGGGTTTTTTTGGCGCGTGCGTTAGTGCAAAACGCAGATCTGTATTTGATGGATGAACCGTTTGTGGGTGTTGACATGGCAACTGAACAGATGCTTGTGCAGCTCTTAAAAAAATTACGCGATTCTGGCAAGACGATTATCCTTGTGCATCATGATTTGCAAACTTTGCATGACTATTTTGATTGGGTATGGCTTATCAATGTACGTTCTATTGCATGTGGTCCGTTAAGTGAAGTGCTCATTACGCAGGATGCTATGCGTGCGGCTTATGGTAGAGATATGATTGTACAGCAAAATTTATTTTAATAGCCCGTTATCTTTCGATACATTTTTGCTCCGCAAAAACACTCAAGACGAACGGGCTTAGTTAATCTATAAAAACGGTGACACATGATGTTTGATTATACACTGGTGATTATCTTGATTGGTATTACCATCTTGGGCGTAACGGCAGGCCTACTTGGCACATTTGTTTTCTTGCGGCGCCAAAGTTTATTGGGCGATGCCATTTCCCACGCAGCATTACCAGGCATAGCGATCGCATTCTTGCTTACGCATAGTAAAAATCCTCTGGTATTAATGCTTGGTGGTGCCATAAGTGGCGGCATAGGCACCGTGTTCATGCAGTTAATTACGCGCAATACTCGGTTAAAAAAAGATACTGCATTAGGAATTGTGCTGTCGGTCTTTTTTGGTTTTGGATTAGTGCTCATGACTGCAATTCAAAAAATGCCAATCGCAAATCAGTCAATTTTAAATAAATTTTTATTCGGTAACATTTCTACGTTGTTGCCAACAGATGTCTATGCAATGGGTATCATTGGTGCAATCATTTGCGTGTGCACTATTTTATTGTGGAAAGAATTTGCCCTTGTGACATTTGATCTTAATTTCGCCCATTCAGTTGGTTTTGCTACGCATAGACTCGACAACATATTAACCATGCTTATTGTTGCGGCTATTGTCATTGGCCTACAAACAGTAGGAGTGATTCTAATGAGTTCAATGCTTATTGCGCCGGCAGCAGCAGCACGCCAGTGGACAACGCGACTGCGTTCTATGGCATTATTGTCAATATTTTTTGCAGTAAGCGCAGGAATTATTGGTGCATTGGTGAGTAGTCACGCTGATCGGTTACCAACTGGTCCGGCAATTGTGGTGGTGTTGAGTAGCTTTGTGTTATGTTCACTCTTGTGCGCACCGATGTGGTGTGTTGTAAAGAAAAAATTGTACAATGCGCGGTAGCGATTTTTTGCAAGGGTGGTTGTATGTATAAAAATATGTTTTTTTCAAGTTTCATATTTGTTTTGAGTGTCTTGGTATTTCAAACAGGTTATATAGGTGGCATGGAATCATCGATTATACCCAAGGAACTTATGCCGTTTATTATCAGGCATGCTATGGCGGTAGAGGTTGAAAATAGGGAATATAATCAGATGTCACCGCCAAAGCGATACAAATATATTAATCAGAATGATGTGTGGCATGCTATAAAAAATAAGTACGCATTACAATTGGTATGCAAGGATTTCAAACAGATGTTTTGGCATCGTCTTCAAGAGTTTACTTTGCAAGAGAAAGATAATTTTATTTTTAAGTTGGTGTGCGCGTATTGTCATGGAATGAACTCCAAGGCTCGTCGTATGCCTCCTATCGCTGATATGGCGGTGAATATGCAGGCAAGTTTGTATCCAGTATTAAGCGCTTGTATAGATTTTACTGCTTTACCATATCAGCTAGGCTTTGTGCGTGTAATACTTGACAGTGGAAAAGCGGATAAAGTTATCAATCAACGCGATCCAAGCGACATGCATCAGTTTACTCTTCTGAAATTAGCAGTGCAGCGTAATCAGTTGGAAATGGTGAAATTATTACTCAAGCACCCTACCATTGACGTTAATGATACATTTCCCCTTTATTGGGCGGCGTATAACGGACATACAGAAATGGTTAAGCTTTTACTTGCTCATCCCCAGATAGAAGTGAATGCGGTTAATAATGCTGGAGAGACAGCATTGTTTGTTTTTGTACATACTAACTTTCCAGATGAAGGTACTTTGCGTTCTATTTTAGAACTGCTCATTAATGCAGGGGCAGACAGCACTATTAAAAATAATAGGGGTGAAACAGTTCTTGATGTAGCGCATGTGTGGAAACGGCAGTATATTGATGTTATTAAGATTTTTGAACAAGTTTTTGCAATGGAAAAAAATAATCTATGATGAAAATAATAGAACTACTTTTCTTGAGCTTGGTCATGTTTCAAATTGGTCATGTAGATGGCATGGAATTACCGATTTTACCTATGGATCTTATGCCGGATATCATTAAATATGCGATGTGGTTAGACACAAAAGATGCAATATGGCGTCCCATAAATAATAATGCATGGAATTCAATAAAGCGCAGTCATACTTTGCAATTGGTATCAAAAGATTTTAAGCATATGTTTTGGAATTGTTTTACGTTGCAACAAAAAGATTATGTAATTCGGAGGTTACTGGGAATGGAGAAGTGGAATAAGTATCTTGTAGATACGGCAGTAAGCATGCGGGCAAGCTTATATCCCATTTTAAAACATTCTATAAAAGAGGACCATTTAGAGTCTGTACGTGTGATAGTTGCCATTGGAGATGCTGAGGTTATTAATAAAATAGATGATAGTGGATATTATCCATCGACTCCACTGCATTTGGCAATTGATAAGACCAATTTTCGTCTCGTGAAATTGTTACTGGATTGTCCCGTTATTCAAGTTAATAAAATCGCCCCTCTTTGCAGAGCTGTCAGTAATAAAAATATAAAAATGGTTGAACTTTTACTTGCGCATCCTCAGATAGAGGTTAATGCTTTGGATGAAAATCGAGAGACTGCATTGTTTGCTATTGCAGATTATTTTTGGACGGGTGAGACAGATACCTTGCGTTTGATTATTGATTTATTGATTGAAGCAGGAATAGATAGCAGCATTAAAAATAAGCAGGGCAAAACAGCTTTCGATGTGGTGCGTGATGAAGCGCGACATGAAGTTTTTCAAGTGCTTGAACAAGCATTTGCAATGGAAAAAAATAATCTATGATGAAAATAACAAAACTACTTTTTTTGAGTTTACTGGTGTTTCAAGTGGGTCATGTAGATGGCATGGAATCACCGATTATACCTATGGATCTTATGCCGGATATCATTAAATATGTGACATCAAAAGGTATATCATGGTGGTATAGTAACCCACTACAGCAAGCTAGAGAAGATCAGAAATGTGCACGAAATAGGATGATAAAGTACCGAGAGCTGTCGTTGGTATCAAAAGATTTTAAGCGTATGTTTTGGAACTGTTTTACTTTGCGAGAGAAAGATTCTGTCATTTATCCGATATTGCGTAAGAAAAAATATAACCACGTTGATATCGCTGTGGGCATGGGGGCAAGTTTGTATCCTATTTTATATAGAAGTCTATCTCACTCTGATTGTAATCTAGAATCTGTACGCGCTATAATTAATATGCAGGATGTTAAAGTTATTAATAAAATGAGCAAGCATATGGACTTAACGTTAACTGTGTTGCATATAGCGATACAGCAACGTCGTTTTGATATCGCGGAATTATTACTTAATTGTCCCGTTACTAATGTTAACGAAACGGTCCCTCTTTATACTGTAGTCCAAAATAAAGATATAAAAATGATTAAACTTTTCCTTGCGCATCCTCAGATACAGATTGATACGGTCAATGAATTAGGCGAGACCGCACTATTTGCTATTGCAGATAATAAGTGGACGGATGAGACAGATAGATTGCGTTCGATCATTGATTTATTGCTTGAAGCGGGAGTAGATAGCTCTATTAAAAATAATAATGCTATGACAGCTTTGGATGTGGTGCGTGAAGAGTGGAGTGACGATAAAATCAAAGTGCTTGAAGTGGCATTGGCAGCGAAAAAAAATAATCTATGATGAAAATAACAAAACTACTTTTCTTGAGTTTGCTCGTATTTCAAATGGGTCATGTAGGTGGCATGGAATTGTCGGATATGCCCATGGATATTATGCTGCCTATTGTGCGGCATACGATGTGGATGGACGTTGAAAATAGAGAAGATAATCAGCTGTTACCGCCAAAGAAATGTAAGTATTCAAAGCAATGCGAGTGTCACAATCAGAATAATATGTGGCATACCATAAAACGTAATCATGCATTGCAATTGATATCCAAAGATTTTACACGAGTATTTTGGCACTGTTTTACTTTGCCAGAGTTTACCTTGCGAGATAAGGATAAATTTATTTCTAAGTTGTTGCGCATGTGGAATACAAGTAATTTTAGCACAGTATATCGAAGCGGGAGTCCTATGCCATCAATTGCTGATATGGCAATAAGCATGCAAGCAAGCCTGTCTCCTGTATTGTATAGATCTATTGTGACTCCTTGGACTGATCAGAAATGTAATCCAGAATTTGTATGTGTGATACTTGAAAGTGGCAATGCTGACAAAATTATTAACCAGCGATATTCATTGAGTACCCCGTTTACCTTTTTGTGTCTAGCAGTATTGTATCGCCATCTTGAAATTGTGGAGTTGCTACTCAAGTATCCTGCTATCGACGTTAATGATACATTTCCCCTTTATTGGGCGGCGTATCATGGACAGACAGAAATGGTTAAACTTTTACTTGCTCATCCTCAGATACAAGTTAATGCACTAGATTGTCTTGGAGAAACGGTATTGTTTGTTTTTGTGCGAACCGGTTTTTCAGATGAGATTATATTGCGTTCTTCTCTTGACCTGCTTGTGCATGCAGGAGCAGATAGCACTATTAAAAATAAGGATGGCAAAACAGTTCTTGATGTGGTGCGCGAGAGGCCGGGTTTACAAGGTAAGCTTGAGGTATTTGAACAAGAATTTGCATTTTGTCATATAAGTTTGGGTGGCAATTCGGTATAAAGTTATGAAATCGTATATTTACACAGGTAAGCTTTTTTTGAGTTCTCTTTGTAAAATATTGTTGATATAATAATTTAAATTAATAAGTATATGTGTTGTTTAAAAAAGTATTTTGTAAGTGATTATTTTATCAAATAAGGTTTCTGTTATGCAAAAAATTATGATCATTTCTTTTTGTTTTATTTCTACATTATATGCTATGGAACAGCAACCGGTACGTCAGGCCTGTGAATGGGATGCGCAGATGTATTCAGAAGGTAATCTTATGCAAGAAAAAATGGCATTCGAGTTTTTGGAGCAGGCTAAGATTGATTTAGTGGATAAAGATATAGTTGATGTTGGCTGCGGCACTGGAAATATTTCTGCGATAATGGCGCAAAAAGCAAAAAGTGTGCATGGATTTGATGCAAGCACCAATATGATTGATTATGATCATGCAAAATATAGCAATATTCCAAACCTTACATTCTCATGCTGCTCTGCAGAAGATTTTACTTCATCCATTATATATGATTTATGTACAGCCTTCTTTTGTTTACATTGGGTAGAAGATAAAAAGGCCGTGTTACAAAGAATATATGAAAATTTAAAAGAAGGCGGGCAAGCGCTCGGTAATATAACTACAGCTTCGAATAAACAACATACTAGTCTTCAAGTTTTTCATGAGATGTTACCTGGATTGTCAACGATTATTTCATTCTTAAAAACTATAAATGCCACACAGGCACTTGGACGCTCTGCTATTATGGATGATGAATTTGAAAATGTTTTAAAGAGTATCGGTTTTAAAATAGTATCAATTGAAAAGAAAGCTTTACATTACATCTTTAAAAATCGAGAAGAAGTTGCAGCATTTCAACGACCTCAAGTTATGAGTAGGCCATTTGTGCAATGGGTTCCTAAAAGTTTACATGAATATCTTTTTAATAGTTTCATCGATAAATATATGGAAAAGTTTGAAAAGACTGAAGAAGGGTATCTTTTTTCAGAAGAAACTACTGTATTCCATATCCAGAAATAATATTTAATATCGTGTTGACGTTATGATGCTAGTCCAATTACAAATTTTATTAATTGCAATACTGGTTTCTGTGGCATGTGTATTGCCTGGTGTTTTTTTGGTACTGCGCGGCGTGGCATTGATGAGTGATGCAATTAGCCATGCGATTTTACCAGGCATAGCAATCATGTTTTTATTGGTTGGCCAGTTAGATTCTCCCTTGCTTATTGTTGGCGCATCATTGGCCGGATTGCTGACCGTATTTTTTACTGAGGCATTAATTCAAACAGAGCGTATTGCAAAAGATGCAGCAATTGGCTTAGTCTTTCCACTGTTTTTTTCCATTGGCGTGATTATCATCAGTCAATGTGCGCGCAACGTGCATCTTGATATAGACATGGTATTGCTTGGTGAGTTGGCATTTGCCCCATTCAACAGATGTATTTTGTATGGTTTTGATGTAGGGCCACAAGCGGTATGGGTTATGGGTACTATTCTTGTCATGAACGTTTTATTTGTATGCTTCTTTTTTAAAGAACTTGCCATCATCACATTTGATGTAACACAAGCACGTTTACTTGGATTTTTGCCTATGGTAATGCATTATGGCTTAATGACCATCACGAGCATTACCGCAGTTGGTGCGTTTGATGTGGTTGGTTCCATTGTGGTAGTTGCTTTGATGATTACACCGCCAGCAACGGCATATTTACTCACGCGTCGTTTGCCGCACATGGTGCTGGTGAGCATTCTGATCGGTATAGCAGCTTCCGTTTTGGGCTATCTATTTGCCTTGTATTGTGATGTTTCCATTGCTGGTTCAATAGCCACTATGACCGGCCTTTTATTTGTTGGCGCTTTATTATTTTCTCCTTTGAATGGTGTTCTGTTGCATGTTTATTATCGCAGGCAACAGCGCTTGGCATTAGCACAAGATTTGGTTTGTATTTATTTGCTACCGGTAGAAAACAAGATGGCGCATGTGGCGCAGGAACTTGGGTGGGATGAGAAGTTTATGTTTGTTGTTGTTAAATGCGCACAGGCACGTGGATTAATTGCGATCAAACAGGATAGTATGTATCTTACGCTTGTTGGAATACAGCATGCAAAGCAGATTGCTATTGCTCCGCATGCCAATGCTTTTTAATCGATATCAGAGTTATTATTTTGAAGATTCTTCTAAGGTTGAATTCCCCGTTTGTGTTCTTTGAAGCGAAAATTGGTGGAGTACTTTTTCACCGTGTTCAACGAGTCGCTCAGCGCAATTTTCACCTGCGTTAAGATTGAGAGCAACTTCTTTAACGAAATCTCTAATGGCTTCTGCTGCTTGGTTTTCTTGGCACGGGCAATTGGAACAAAACATTCTTGGTTTTGTCATATCGTCAACTATCTGCTTCCAAATTTCAAGGTTGGTAGTGGTGCTTTTTTTGGTTGAAAACCACTCGCCAAGAAGTCGCATATATTCTGGGTTATGTTCAGGGTTATAAGCAAATCGTGCAATGTGCAATGATGTGTTAAACGACTCATCGCGAACACAAGTATTTGTTACGCTGATAGTATGCTGCTTTCTATGTGTAATGCGTGCTTCTTTCATACTCATAACTGTGCTATGAAATGCTATACCAAGTATGATGAGTAAGATTTTTTTGTTGATGTGCATTTGGTTGTTGTTCCTCGTAAAAATGGATTTTGTATATTTCTTATTTTGAGTCTTTAAAACACGCATGATAGAGCGTAATAAGATCTTGATCAATAGTGTCAGTTAATTCTTGTGAAGAAGATTCTGGTTGAAGTTTATATGCGCGGTCCATAATGACATCTATCATCTTTCCTGGAGTCAGGTTTAATGTTTCAGGAAATTTAAACATAGGGAGAGCTCCTATGGTGAATTTGAGTAGTGTATGATTGTTCTTACAAAATTCATTCCAGTCATTATCATTATGAAAAACGTTTCTTTTATCTGTTAGCCATTGTGCAAACGGTTCTATGTTTTGTTTTCTCGCTTTACTATTTTCTTCGCTCAGATAATGAGTGATAGTTGCAACGTATTGTTGTGAATCTAATTTCGTTTGCTCCATACTTTTAACCGCACCATGAAATGACATGCTGAGTGCAATTAATACGATTTTTTTGTTGATTTGCATGTGACTACTCCTTGTGCAAAATTAACGATGATGAAGTCGGATGGTTTATGTTGTATAAAAATAACATGCAAAGGTTATGGACGCAATGTTTGATGTGGATGATATAAGCGGTTGTCTTATGATTTTTTCCTGGATTGCTTCGCAGGCTCGCAACGACTGGTGGGGTTATGGATGCAATGTTTGATGTGGATGATAGGCCCCGTTTTATGCTTCGACGAGCTCAGCACGAACGGGGGGAAGGTTGCTAGCAAGAAGATTGTTTTTCCGTGCCTTTTGAAGAGCTATGCGTTCTCTGCGGGCTTTTTTGATGAGTGGATTTAAATCCATGTCCATATCGCACAGCTTTTCAGCAATACTATGCTGCTCTTTTTGTGCATCGATAGATGCAAGCAACGCAGGTAATTGTTGCATGAAGGTGTCTGAGATAAATTCAACATGGAACATGCCGCGTCTGCCAAAATTAATATTTGCCTGGACCAATTTTGGATCTGGTTCAAAATGGCGTTCAGAAAAAAAGTATTTCTTTTTGGTCGACTGTTCAGTTGCAGTATCCACTTTGTCAGTCTTTTGTCTGAATATATTTTTAACCCGTTCTTTAAACGGGACCCATCCTTGTGCATCAATAACCTGAATGATATCCCAATGCGAGTGCAGAGAGTATATTTTTTTGAAGGTTTCATGGTGAACATACTGAGAGGTCTCATATTGCACCGGGCAGGCGAGTAAAATAAGCTCATCAATGGAAAGTGCTATTCCTGAAGTGTCCTGTATTTCTTCATTAATTTTTGCAAGGTTAAGCGCAACGTTGCCACCATGGCTATGGGTAATCAGCTGTATGTAGGGCTCAATGCCATACTTTTCTGTGTACTCTGCGACCAGGGGCACAAGGTAAGCATGTAGTTTCTGTGCATCCCTAAAACGCTTTTGTGGGCTCAATTGCCCAGACCAGCAAAAAATATAGAAAGAATCAAAGGGGAATCGTTCAGGATTGGCATCCGATATGGCTTTAATCATGTGGTAATTATGAAATCGTTTTGTCCAGGTGCCTGCATAATGCGTTTCAAGGGAAGTAACCTTATGAAGGCCTTTTTTGGCAAAAATAAAGGTGTCAATGCAGTTGTGGACAAATTTGATCAAGGGCTTTGGCATAATTGGCAGGTGGAAAGTGCCATGCACAAAGATTGTAACGATCGGGCGGGTTGGTGGTGTTTTTTCAATGGGCGTAGCGCGTCTTAGGTGGATATAGATGATTAATCCACTGACTAACAATACTAGTGCGCTGATGAGCGCTGCCTTTTTTATACGTTCCATTTTATTACTTTGAGTTAGTATTTTTAAAAATTCAAACAGAAATGTTTAATTGTGAAAAGTTTTATTTGCGCAGATATTATTATATTGCAGTTATTGTGGTAATGCAATTTTTTGTCGCATTTTTGGGATTCTTTCTTGGTGGGTCAGGCAGGGCTTTTATTTTGGTTGTGAAAATAGTATCCTTGAGCCCAGATTTGGTATGGGTAAACAATAGATATTTATCGTTTAGGAATAAAAAAATGAAGTTCCCTACTTTTCTCTATGAAAAAACCTCTCTCGTTTCGAGCAATACAATCAAAGAATCAGGTGAACGCCTGAAGCAAGAAATTGAACGCATTAAGTCCGCGCGGTCAGCACAATACACTACCCCCTATGCATTTACCAATCTTCCTGAGGACGTGGCATTACGGCAAACGGTGCGGCAGCTTGGCTGAACAGAAAAAGATGTTTCGCCCAACTGCGTTGGTGGTGATCGGTATTGGTGGGTCAAACCTTGGCACCATGGCAGTGCATGAAGCCCTGTATGGTAAATTTTATAACAGCTATATCCCTGGCATTAAAGTCTACTTTGCCGATACAGTGGATACCGATTATATCTGGGATATTGTTTTGTTGGTCGAACAGGAATTGGAAAGCGGTAATAACGTCATCGTGAACGTTGTGAGCAAATCTGGCGGCACAACTGAAACAGTTGCTAATTTTGAACTGTTCCTGGAACTTTTACAACGGTATGATCCGGTTAACTACCGCGACTATGTGGTGGTCACCACTGATGAACGGTCATCACTCTGGCAATTAGCGCAGGAACAACAATTCACCTGTCTGGTTATTCCTGACCATGTGGGTGGACGTTACTCAGTACTGTCTGCGGTTGGTTTGTTCCCCTTAGCGTTATTAGGCGTTGACATTGATGCTTTGCATGCAGGCGCACAGAGCATTGTGCCAATGGCCACAGACACTGACATCACGCACAATCACCCGGCGCTGAGCGCTATTATTTTGGCTGAGAATTATGCAACTGGCTTTACCATTCATGATACGTTCTTATTTTCAGTTGATTTGGAAGGCCTTGGTAAATGGTATAGGCAATTAATGGGAGAAAGTATTGGCAAGGAATATACCCGTGATCATGAACAGAAATTTATTGGCATGACCCCCACCGTGTCAGTAGGAAGTATTGATTTGCATTCGGTAGGACAATTATATCTTGGCGGGCCATATGATAAATGTACAACGTTTGTTTCGGTGGCTCAGAATAAATCGGATGTAGTTGTGCCAGATATGCCTGCGTATGAAAAACTTGTTGCAAAAATACAGGGCAAGTCGTTAACCTCTGTGATGGATGCAATTATACAGGGTGTGCAGCGTGCGTATTACAAACATAAACGGCCGTATGTTTCCATTGTATTGCCAGAAAAAACTGCTTATTATATTGGGCAGTTTTTACAATTTAAAATGATGGAAATAGTATACTTGGGATATTTGCTTGAGGTTAATCCATTCGATCAGCCGCAGGTAGAACTATATAAACAAGAAACGAAAGAGATTTTAGCCCGTGATTAATGGTACAATTATTATTTTTGGCGCATCAGGTGATTTAAGTGTGCGCAAACTTATTCCTGCGTTATATCATTTGGCAAAAAGAGGATCTTTGGGGTTGGTAGCCATTATAGGGGTTGCGTTTGAAGATGTTACCGCGCAAGTAGTTTTGGAGCGAGCGCGTAGCCACATTAAAGATTTTGATGAAACCGCATGGAATTATATAGAAAAACATTTTTACTATCATCGACTTAATTTTACTCATCTTGATGATTATGAACTGCTTGCACGTTTTACACAATCGGTAGAACAACAACATTCCTTGAGTGGGAATCGTCTTATCTATCTTGCTACAGCAGCATATTTTTATTGTCAAATTACTGAATATCTTGGTCAGTCTGGCATTGTGGTTAAAAAACAGGTTGGCGCATTGCCATGGCAGCGCATTGTGTATGAAAAGCCATTCGGTAAAGATATACAATCAGCGCATGAAATTAATGAATGCATAAAGCAGTGGTTTGAAGAAAGTCAGATTTATCGTGTTGATCATTATTTGACCAAAGAATTGGTTAACAATATCGCATTACTCCGGTTCACCAACATTGTATTCGAACCGATATGGAATAATAAGTACATTGAGCAGGTGCACATAGTCTTGAGTGAAATAAGCAGTGTTGGCAATCGTGGTGCCTACTATGATCATTATGGCGCATTGCGTGATGTGGTACAAAATCATATGTTGGAACTACTCGCTTTGGTTGCAATGGAGGCACCTGAAAAACTGAGTGGTGATTTTACCCGCACTGAGCGGGTTAAGGTGTTAGAAAAAGTTCATATGGTTGATGGCATTTTGGGGCAGTATGATACGTACACGCAAGAGCCATCAGTGCCTGCTGATTCAAAAACAGAAACATTTGCGGCATTACATATGAAGGTTGAAAATGATCGCTGGAAAGGGGTCCCATTTTATTTAAAGACCGGTAAATGTCTTGATAAAGATGAGGTGGCTATTCATATCAAATTTAAGCAAGTCCAATGTTTATTGACCAAAAATTGTCCGAGTGATTCTAATTGGCTTACCATTCGCATGTCACCTGATGCGATGTTTATTTTAACGTTAAATGCAAAAAAACCGGGAAGTAGTGATGAACTGATGACGGTTGCTATGGAATTTTGTCATAGCTGTCTGTATGCGACGGTAACGCCTGATGCGCATGAAGTGTTATTTGAAGAAATAGCAGCTGGCGAACAATCAGCATCAGTACGGTTTGATGAAATTGAAGCGGCATGGAAAGTTATTGATGCAGTGTATGCAAAGCATTTACCGCTGTATCAGTATAAGCCCGCAACGGTTGGACCTGATGAATTGAAAGAGTTTTGTACGCGGCATGCATTGCAGTGGCGCACGTGAGCAATAGGTATACTCATTTATTTGATGCATAATTCCTGTAGGCCATTGATTATCTTTTTTTCATGCCATTCATACATGGCTGTTACTATGGCTGCTTGTGCATGATCAACTAATAGCTGTGAACAATCTTGGCCTGGTTGCAGATTACGCGCAACCTGTTTAACCGCCTCTTGAATAGCATATGTTATTTTGTTTGATAAACAATCGCATCTACAATGTCCGACACTCGTTACGAAGTTGATTATAATTTCCCATTCTTCATAATCAGAAACGTTGTTTCTTTTTTCTGTTAACCAGCGTCCTACAAGCGCTATATGCTGTGGATTATGGTCTTCTTCATGTATAAATTGAGCTATGCGTACTTTTTGTTCGTATATGTCTTCTGTTTGCATACTTATGATGGCGCCATGGAATGGTATGCTTAATGCGATGAATAAAATTCTTTTTATGAGAGACATGGTAATGGTCCTTGTGCAAGAAGGTTGATTTGTATTGTGTAGAAAGTAGCATGCAAAGATGACCAAAATCAAATATTTTATGTACGTAGGATGGGAAAGAGTTTGTTCGTCCTGCCTGCCTATGCCAAGGCTTGTGTGAAAAGATTTATGAGATCAATATGTTCATTGATTCCTTTTTTGTAGAATTCTGTGACAATCAAGACGAGAAGACTAATGCCCATCGTTCGTCGTTGCGGCTATGCGTTACCCACATCTTTTATTTTCCTTTAAAATACGGTACATTTCGATAGCTCTTTCTAGTTTTGCATCCCACATAAATGATTATTATAAAATCCCGTTCGTCCTGATCCGCCTACGCCAAGGCTACGTCGGACCATGGCCCTAGCCTGCCGTGCCCGCCGAAGTTTTAACGAAGGCTGGGTCGAAGGATATAAACGGGGTTCCTTACAAAAATAATCAGCATAAACATTTATTATATAGAGTTTTTCTTAACGGTAACCCTATTCATCCTTCGACAGGCTCAGGACGAACGGGATTTTTATTTTGCTCATTAAATTGAATATGCTTCTCTATCTTTTATTTATAAAAAAGATGTGGGTAATGCATAGTCGTTGCGAGCGGAGCGCGGCAATCCAGGTGAATTAGTTGTATGCTCTATATATTAACTTTGGGATAACAATTGATATATAATTTCATTGACCATGATATAAGAGGTTGTTATCTTATGATTTTTTCCTGGGTTGCCACGCTTCGCTCGCAATGACGAACGGTGGGCACGGTAGTATGATTGGGCAAAAATAGGCCTTTCTCAAAGAGATGGATCTGTTGGATATCGATAAAGTTTCGGACAAGCTGATTTAACTGTTTCACCTCTGTACTCAGTATCTATAATTATTGCATCACCTTTGGTATTCCAAAAAATATTGTCATCACCGACATCAAATGGTGCTTTTTTGCACAATGTGCCAAGCTGAACCCATGCACTTGCGCTAAGTCCGCGTCCCGCCTTCGCTTCCTTATGGGCAAAAAATTTCAATTCATACTGATCAGAATTAAATAAAATTGCGAAGCTAACTTCGTTACTCCTTATTATGGTAGAAGGGGCACCGCATTGTGTGCCCCCTATAAATGAATGCGCTAAATTAACGCATAACTTTCGCTCTTCTATGATGTCTACCCGCAGCTCTTTTAGCCGCTCTACGTTTAGGAGCAGCTCTTTTAGCTGTCGCTCTACGTTTGGGAGCAGCTCTTTTAGCCACTTTACGCTTAGGAGCAGCTCTTTTCTTAGCCGCTTTGCGTTTAGGAGCAGCTCTTTTAGCTACTCTACGCTTAGGAGCAGCCTTTTTAGCTGTCTTGCGTTTAGGAGCAGCTCTTTTGACTGCTTTACGTTTGGTAGCAGCTTTTTTAGCTACTCTACGTTTAGGAGCAGCTCTTTTGACTGCTTTTTTACGCTTAGGAGCAGCTCTCTTAGCCGCTACTTTGCGTTTAGGAGCAGCCTTTCTGACTGCTTTTCTACGTTTGGTTACTGCCATAGCAGTTCTCCTTTTTGTTTATGGTTGTTATCTCTAACTAACATCTCATTATTATTCTATATAAAGTTTCAAACAAAAATCAACAGTTTGAAAATAATTTTTTATAAAATTTGAAAATAATTTATATAAATTGTATTTTTTGGGGGTTTTAATATGGCGAAAAAATGGGACAATTCAGGTTCAAAAGGGCTTTTTTTAAGGGAGTGCAACATTTTAAAGTCGGGGTCTATTTTTTTGGGGTATAAAGAGCAAATTGAGCAGGAAAAAGATAGAATTTTTATAATTTTTAACAAAATAATGGACACCCATCAAAATGGCATTGTAGAGTGTTCATACAGTTTAAAAAAATGGTTTTAAAGGTGTTTTTTAAGGTTGATGTATCAAAAAAAGGGTTCTGCAATGAAAAAATTCACTATAATCATCTCTTTCTGCTTTATCTTTACGCTCAGAGCCATGGAAGAGCAATCAAATGAAATTTCCATAGAATTTGCGCAGCGCAACCATATTCCGGCACTTATTGCGCTGAGTAGGGAAGCATCAGATGAGTTTTTTAAACCAACTATGGTTGCAGGATACCCAGATAATCCATCTATCCAAAATCCAGAGGTATTGAATGAATTTTTTAATGAGATTGATGTTCTCTGGGGGGAGCTTTTGGAAAAAGCAACGAGCAATGTCGATGAAACTGGTAATCGTGTTTTATTGGCATTACACCATGCAGATCCAGATAAGATTCTTGGTTTTTGTGCTTTCAGCAAAGAAAATGCTTCTTTATTTATTCAATATCTGGTTGTTTCTCAGCAATTACGTGGTAAAGGAATTGGTAAAGCTTTGCTGAACAAGGCGCTATCAACGCATGAAGATATTACTGTGTGTAGGTTGGTGACACTTGCATATGGTAATGTGGCAACGCACGCATTTTATGAACATTTAGGTTTTACCAGTACAAAAGAACTGTGTACAGCTGTGGAACGCATTCCCAATACGCATTTTCTGTATCAGTTGGATATCAAAAAATAAACCTGTACCGGTTCTTGGTTAACAATCTTTTGTGATCTATTTAATCTACCAAATGAGTTCAATTTCAAAATCATGAGCTTTTATATATTCAAGTGTAGCTTCTTTTACAGCTTCTTTAGCACGAGTCGCCAATTCTTGCGAACAATCTTGGCCCGGTTGAAGATTGCGTGCAATTTCTGCGATAACAGAGCTAATGGCAGGATTTGAGTTGTCTTGCCAAGCAAGCTAATTATCCTCCAAGGTAATTTTGCCGAGCAAATCGTTAATTAAATTATTCCAGTTCGCATCATCATGAATGTCATTTCTTTTTTGTGTTAACCAAATTCCCAATGGTTCTATATCTTTTGCGTTGTGCGCTATGACGTCTTTTGTAAAACTGTTTATAAGATTGATTTGTTCATTTATCTCATTCTCCATGCTTATGGCTGCGCCATGAAATGACATGCCTAATGCGACGATAAGATTACATTATTGAGTGTCATACTTTGCTCCTTAAAAAATATAGATTTGTGTTGGGCAGAATGATAGCATCCGGAAGTAATTATGACAATGTTTTCTGGTACCAATCGGTTAACGATGTTCTACCTATAAATCAGTGGATATGCTTCAGGTTGTTTTAATGAATCGACTTCAAGGTCAACATCTAAGGATGGCCAGTGTAGATGTTTTTATGCTCATATTGCACATCATAAATTTGATTGACTGTTGCTTCTTGAAACCAAGGATACTGAGCAAATGGGAGAAAGAATTCTTTTTCGTCGATTAAAATCCAAATGCCATGTTGGGATATGTTTTGAACTTCAGCATTTGAAGTGCTTTTTCCAGGTTTTTTCAATTTCGTTTTCATGTTTTCAATGGCTTTTGATTTTTTATAAAGTTTTCCGTGCGCTGTGTCTTTTTTCTCGTTCTAGTGCCGCTATGTAAAGAAGCGCATAAAAATATTTGTCCCATTCTTCATCGGTGGTGTTGTACGTGTTGCCGCCCATGAAATGATCTATCAACTTTTCTCGCACATGGCAGAGCTCTTCGCAACGAGAACCTTTATTCTTAGGGTCATCGATGGTTAGATCCAGAAGCTCTAATGCTCTGGCGAATGCTGCTTCGCTGTTTTGAATATCATCTCTTTTTCTCCAGTCGATAGTTCTTCCAATATCACAGGCGACATTGCCAAGTTGTTCATTGGTAGAAAATTGAAACCATTGTTCAGGGGTAAGTTCTTTGTGATACATCATTTTTTTACACCAATCGGCTAATATTTTTTTATTTATAGCATAGCAAATCAGAATTATTTAGGTAGGCGCTAGAGTGACAATTTTTAAAGAGTGGCTTTTTTATGCCTTTTTTATAAATCCGCCAATGAAAGGCAGATGAATGGAAAGATTTGTAATGAGGGTATGCGCAATGCGATACCCCCTTACAAAATAGGACACATTGAATTAACACATGGCTTTCGTTGCTTATCTGCGAGCAGTTCTTTTAGCTACTCTACGCTTAGCAGTTCTTTTAGTCGCTTTGCGTTTAGGAGCAGTTTTTCTGACTGCTGTTTCTACATTGCGAGCAGCTTTTTTGAGTACTACTTCCACGTTATGAGCAGTCTTTTTGAGCGCTACTAAACGTTTAGCAGCTGCTTTTTTAGCCATTACTCTACGCTTAGCAGCAGCTTTTGTAGCCGCTTTGCGTTTAGGAGCAGCTTTTTTGATCGCTACTTCTATGTTATGAGCAGCCTTTTTGAGCGCTGTTTCTACGCTATGAGCAGACTTTTTCATTACTTTTAAACGTTTAGCAGCAGCTTTTTTTGCTACTTTACGTTTAGGAGCGGCTCTTTTGACTGTTCTACGTTTAGGAGCAGCTTTCTTAGCTACTTTACGCTTAGTAGTAGTTCTTTTTGCTACTTTGCGTTTTGGAGCAGCCTTTCTGACTGCTTTTTTACGTTTTGTTACTGCCATTGCAGTTCTCCTTTTTTTTTGTGTTGTTCTCTTACGACTCACATCTCATTATTAATTCTATAGAAAGCCCCAAGTGAAAATCAACAGTCTGTAATATTTTTTTACTAAATCGTAAAATAATTTGCATGAGTTGCATTTTTTGAAGGAGCTTATGTAGCGTAAAAATGAGATAATTCAGGCTTTGATAGCCTTTGGGATGGAATAGCTCACGTCTTGTTCGAATATCTGTATGAAGATATGAAAACAGAGAAAAAACCTCGCTCAAGTTAGGCGAGGTTTCTTATTGTGTGCTTTTTTAATGTGTACTTTTTTTAGACAGGTCTAAGTTCAATTTTTCTTGTTTGTTGCGATGTACTCAATGCAAAGCGCTCTCTGCTCGCTTGGTCGATGAGTGTAAAGTCAAATGCGCAATCAAACTCTTCTTGCGGGGTAAAGATTAATCCATTGATGGTGCGGTGTGGCGGTATTGTCTGATCATCAAGTGATTTAAAATCAAAGTCAGCATCAAGTTTTTTGTTTGCTTTTGATGATCCAACGCCATCAACTATAGCTGGTATGAAAAATATCCCGAAAGTGAGGAATCCCAATATGCTGTATCCGGCTACACGGGAGGCTGTTGAGGTATGTACCGTTTCCGCTACTGTGCGTGGATTTATGCATGTCACGCTGAAGTCAGAAAGCGAAAGGTGCAGGTATTTGTGTGAGTTGTTGGTTATCGTCAAATGGATTGGTTGATATCCCTTGCGTATGACATTACGGTCAAGATATTTTTTACAATCTTTTCTATCCAAAATATGGTACTCAAAAGATACTGATTCTTCATGGTAGAGCGTTACGGGAAGCTTTTTTAATGGCTTTGGTCTGTAGCTGGCGCAACCAGAAAGCAGGCTCAGTATTGTGCCGAGCATAAGTAAACTAAAACATGAAGTTATGTGTTTGGAATGCATGTGAGTAATCTCTGGAGTGTTAAAGTGGTGTAAAAAATAACGGATATAACGTTTGGAGGTTAAATGGTTAGCAACTCTATTGTATCGCAAATAGAATAAGTTGCAAAGAACTGCTTTATTGTAGCCTATTTTTTAAGGTTTGATAAAAATCGTATTCTTTTTGATTAAATTGATTTTTTTTGTTGGGTAGACATGGGAGGACGAATTTTTGTACCATTATACTGTTTTAGCTCGTTAGTACGCTTGATAGTTTAAAAAAATACAGGAAAATTATATGAAGATTGGTTTAATTGGATTAGGACGCATGGGCAATGCGCTTGCAGAGCGATTAATTGCCGGTGAGCATGAGGTGGTTGGTTTTGATCCAGGAGAGCAGGCACGTATTGCAGCGCAACAGTTGGGTGTTGTGGTAACCGATACCATTGCGGGCTTGTGCAATCAGGTTACTATTGTTTGGCTTATGGTACCAGTGGATGCAGTTGAGTCGGTGTTGGCTGAGGTGCGCAAGCACATGCATGCGGGTGCTATTATCATTGATGGTGGTAACAGTTTTTATCAAGATTCAAAACGGCGTGCGCATGACTTGGCGCAAGAAGATATTGCCTTTTTGGATTGTGGCACATCTGGTGGCGTGCATGGACGCTCTGACGGTTTTTGTTTGATGGTAGGTGGTGATCCAGCAGCATATGCAAAAGTATGTCCCCTGTTGGTGGCAATTGCTGCCCCGGGTGGATTGGCCCATGTTGGCCCATCTGGTGCGGGGCATTATGTCAAAATGGTGCACAATGGCACTGAGTACGGTTTGCTGGAAGCGTATGCTGAAGGGTTTCAGTTGCTCAAGAAAGGCTCATTTGCAGACACTGATCTTGATTTGCAGGAGATTGCACGTATTTGGAATGTGAGTTCAGTTATTCGTTCTTGGATTTTAGAATTGACGCGTCAGATTTTTGAAGAAGATCAGGACCTATCGCAGATAAGTGGAGAGATTGCTGAAACTGGTATGGGTACATGGACGGTGCAAGAAGCACATGAGCATGGCATACCTATTGAAGTGATTGAACAAGCTGATGAGGTACGTGCGTGGTCACGTGAAACGGGAGGGGATTATAGGACTAAAATCGTTGCGCTATTACGGAATAAATTTGGTGGACATGCGGTTAAAAAAATAGGGTTAAAAAAATAAAGGAAAAGCAGTGAAAATATTTGATATAAGTTGGCCTATCAGTACAGCAACTACAGGATACAAAGACCGTCACATTGTTGAGTTCACGCAAACGCGTACCTTTGACAAAGACGGTATGCGTGATTCAACTATGCATTTGAGTTCGCACACAGGAACTCATGTCGACGCACCAGCACATTTTATTAGAGATGGGCTTACCATCGATGAAATAAAATTGAATCGTCTTGTTGGACCGTGTATTGTGCTTGATCTTATGGAAGTAGTTGATGGTATTACGCGTGATGATTTGGTGGGGAAGGATATACAGAAGTGCGATATCGTTTTATTTAAGACGGTTAATAGCTTAACGCCTGCTACCGGGAAGTTTACGCCACATTTTGTGTACCTTGAAGCGTCAGGTGCGCAGTATCTTGCTGAAATAGGTGTCAAAGCGGTTGGTATCGATTATTTGGGTATTGAGCGCAGTCAGCAGGATCATCTTACGCATACAACGCTTATGCATGCAGATATTGTCATTGTTGAAGGATTGCGCTTGGAGTTTATTACGCCAGGTGTTTATACGTTTGTATGTTTGCCATTGAATATTATTGGTCTTGAAGCGGCACCGGCGCGTGCTATTTTGATGCAAGAAATGGTAGAAGTTGAAGTGAAAGTAGTTTAGAACAAAGGGTCTTTTTATGAAACGTTTATTATTGTTGTGTATGGTATCAGTAGTTGTTGTGGGTAGTTGTTTGGCAATGCCATCAGAGGTAGAAGAAGTTGCATCATTGAGCGCATGTCCATGTTCCAAAAGTTGTCGCTGTGATGAATCATGTCGCTGTCGCGTAACTGGCTGTCGTGGTTGTTGCAACCAGTATAAGGATGATACCAAAGCAGATGCGGGTATGTGCGTAGCGAATTATTGTGATTGCGGCTGATCGTGGTTGTGGCTGCGGGTGTTCAGAGCCGGATAAGGGTTGTTGTAGCTGAGAATTTGTGATTGATTTTTGTTATGTGTAAAAAGGGGCCTATTTGTTTGAGTAGGCCCTGTAAAATCAAAATCAACAATTATTGATGTGAAGCCTAGATCTTATTTTCCCATGCAGCGACTTCCGATTGTTTGAGCGAATCCTCGACTTCTTTTGGAAAAACATTGCGAAATTTTCCTGAGTCAGCAGGAATAATTGAAATCATCTCATCAATCATCTCTTTGGGATCACGCTGATTTTCAAAGCCTGCTTTTAAGCGTTGTTCAACGTCCTCTTTTTTGTAGAAGCATTGTGTATCATCCATCCAATGTGAGACTGTTTCAACCATTGCGTCATTAAATCCGGTTCGATAGGCAGCAGGATTGATTGTTTGTACTTGGATATTATACGGCTTTAATTCACCCTGTAGCGTTTCAGCGATACACTCGAGTGCATGTTTGGATGCGCAATAGGGCCCTAAGCCAGGCGCAGAATGTAGCCCCGCTATTGAACTGATAAATACAATTTTTCCTGGTCGTTTTTCTTCGACAAATTTGCGGATAAATTTTTGAGCGAGATTGAGGCTTCCAAAAACATTGGTCTCAAAGGTGAGGCCGATAAGCTCTAATGGAATTTCACAAATAGGACCAGCATATCCAATTGCTGCATTATTGACCAAGATATCAATGTCCCAGTTTAATGCATTGGCAACGTCGTAAGCATCAAGGATATCGAGTTTTTCAACGCGTAGATTTTTAAGCCCAAGTGATTTCGCTTCTTTGCGCATTTTTGTTAGTTGTGGCCAGATGTGAACGCCTGCAATAACATCATGGCCATTTTTGGCTAGACCAATTGCGGTACCTTCACCAAATCCAGAACCAGCGCCAGTAATTAGAATTCTTTTTTTCATGTTTACGCTCCTATTTTATTTTTAAACATTTACATGATTGTAAAAAAATGGGCGTAAAAAAATCAATACATATCATGGTTACTGTTTTGAAATGGACAATTAATATTTTCCAAACTGATGACTTTTATGTGCAAAAGAATCTATGATTTAAAATAGTTTTTAAAAAAAAATAAATTGTGTCGCAACGAATTTTATAAGGGATTTAATATGAGTTATATTTCTGTAGGCAAAGAAAATTCTGCCGATATCAAACTGTATTACAAAGATTGGGGCACCGGGCAACCGGTTGTTTTTAGTCATGGCTGGCCATTAACAGCAGATGCGTGGGAAGATCAGATGCTTTTTTTAGCAAGTCATGGTTATCGTTGTATCGCACATGATCGCCGTGGTCATGGTCGTTCGAGCCAGCCTTGGAATGGCAATGATATGGATACGTATGCTGATGATCTTGCCAAATTGGTTGAAGCATTGGATTTAAAAAATGTAATTCACGTTGGCCATTCAATGGGCGGTGGTGAAGTTGCGCGTTATATTGGCCGTCATGGTACAAAGCGCGTTGCAAAAGCGGTGTTAATTAGTTCAGTGCCGCCATTAATGCTTAAGACCAACGCGAATCCCGAAGGAACTCCCATTGAGGCTTTTGATGGCATGCGTGCTAGCCTTCTTGCTGATCGTTCACAATATTTTAAAGAGCTTGCTAAGCCATTTTATGGTGCAAATAGACCTAATGCTAAAGTTTCACAAGGTCTTATTGATTCATTTTGGTTGCAAGGGATGATTAGTGGTTTTAAAGCCATCTTTGATTGCGTTAAAGCGTTTTCTGAGACTGACTTTCATGAAGATCTTAAAAAGTTTGATGTGCCAACGTTGATCATACATGGTGATGATGATCAAATTGTGCCTATTGCAGATGCTTCATTGCTTACCGCTAAAATTGTAAAGGGTTCTATTTTAAAAGTGTATCCAGGAGCATCGCATGGTTTGTGTTCGACGCTGAAGAATCAGGTGAATGCTGATCTGCTTGATTTTTTCAAAAAATAAGTGATTTTTTTATTGCGCATAAAAAAGCCCACTTGGATTCAAGTGGGCCCTATCAAATTTCTAAAAAATCTATTTCTTTAAATATTTCACCAAATCAATCTGCGCAATACGTTCTTCGGCACCAGTAACCATATTTTTAACAGTGACCGTTTTGTTTTCTTGTTCTTGATCACCTAAAATCAATACATACGCAGCGCCCAATTTATTTGCTTTGCGCATCATGTTTTTAATCGAGTCCCCTTCTAGCATGATATCAGTGCAGAGGTTGGCTGCTTGTAAGGTATCAGCAAGAAGCAATGCAAGTGTTATTTGTTCTTTTCCCATAGGAAGCACCACATGGAGTGCCGGTTGTTGCGGTAATGGTAAGCTATCGCGCATAGGTTCAAGTAAAAGTATCAGTCGTTCAATGCCCATGGCGGCACCAATAGATGGTTGATCTAGTTTGCCACCTAATTGACTCACCAATTGATCATAGCGTCCGCCACCACAGAAAGCGCTCTGTGCGCCCAAGTTGTCGCTCGTAAATTCGAACACTGTTTTGTTGTAGTAGTCTAAACCGCGTACTAAATTTGGTTTAACCACATAAGAAACGGATAACAAGTGTAATTGCTCTTGTAACTGTTGCCATTCTTGGTTGCATCCACCACACAAGTTGTTAATCAGCAGGGGCGCATCCATATAAATTCTTTGGCAGGTTATGTTTTTGCAATCAAGAATGCGCATAATATTTTTGTCTTTGCGTTCAACGCAGTTTTCACAGATGAGTGCTGCTTTTGGGCTATCTAAAAAGTCTTTGAGCAATGCACGATACAGTACGCGATCTTCAAAGCAGCCTAAAAAATTGATGAGTAACGCATAATTATTGAGGTTTAATTTTTCATGGAAAAAGCGATCAAGCATTTTGATAAGTTGTACATCTTGCGCGATCGATTCAGAACCAATTGCTTCCATGTCTATTTGATTAAATTCACGAAACCGTCCTTTTTGTGGTCGCTCATGGCGATACATTGGGCCCCAGGTAAAAACTTTCCATGGTGTCTGTTGAATGCCATTTTCTACAAATGCGCGCACGGTTGACGCAGTTACTTCTGGGCGTAGACATATTTGTTCGTCTGGTTGGCCTTGGATGAGGAACATTTCTTTGCTGACGACATCGGTATAGACGCCGAGTGAACGCTTAAAGAGATCAAGTGGTTCAAGAATAGGCATTCTAATTTCTGAAAAGCCATAGGTGGTGAGGTGTTCTTTTGCGTGGTCTACAATAAAATTAAACAATCTAAGATCCAAAAAATCGTGTGTTCCTTTTACCCGTGTGATCATAATGTCCCTTTAAAAATGAAAAAATGGCCATGCCCGTCGAAGCCTTGCGGTTCCCTACCAAAATTTAATGAAGGTCGGGGGCGAAGTCGGGCTTTAAAATGCATGCTTTAGATAGTAGTGTAGCATAAAAGAATTTTTCCAGAAAGGACATAAGAAGCTAAGTGTGTACGTTATTGATGATTGATCTGTGCCGTATGCATGTTAGACTAGCCAAATTAGATTAACAAAAAAAGAGAGTAGTTACTTAGGAGCGTATAGTGAGCATGAAAAAAATCATTTTTTTTACCCTGTTGTCAGTATTAATCGTCGATATACAAGCAGAGCCAGCTTGTTGCAGAGATGACTGTGAAGCGACAAGTCGATCTTATTTGGCAGTTAACCCGGATTTTTTACCCGCATCACCCATGCGTGTAGCAGCATTCAGAGATGCACAGGTTAATGCGCGGTATAAAGGCTATCATGGTGCCATGCAGTTTGTTTTGTTTGGAAGCCATTCGCTTGACTCTGATCTTACCGCTCGTTATTTTTCTCCATTTTGTGCCGATCCACTTATTGTTGATGAACAGGTAGTGGTACGGGACAAAAATTTACTTGCCCAACAATTTAATATTTTTACCCGAGAGGGAACGTTTCGCAGTCAGATCGCATTTGAGCCGCAGCATACGGTTGCTGGCCTTGGCTTTGAATATCGACAAAGTTTTTGCCGGAGTGAAGAGAGAAATCGCGGTTTGTGGTTTGGTATAGCGGTGCCCATTATTTATGTGCGTACTACCATGGGATTAAAAGAACACGTTATTGACGATGGTGGTGGGGTTGATACCAGTGCCGATCCATTTGCGGTTGCTAATATGAGGGAAGCGCTTAATCAACCAGAATGGAAATTTGGCAAAATTGGGTGCGGGTCAGTGAGTAAAACAAGCTTTGCTGATGTGGAACTGAGAATCGGCTTTGAATGGCTACAGCATCGTCCGTACCATTTGGAATCATATGTTGGTGTGCTTATTCCAACGGCAAATGACCCTAATGGCGATTTCCTTTTTGAGCCAATTGTAGGTAATGGTGGGCACGTTGGTTTTTTGTTGGGTAGTGCGTCAGGATTTGTGATCTGGGATAAAGATGATTTAGATTTACATCTGCGCATAGAAATCGCCAATCACTTGCAATATTTATTTAATAAAACACAAAGACGTTCTTTAGATTTAAAAAATAAACCATGGAGTCGGTACATGGAGTTGTATAGCGACAAAGAGCAGGCAGAGTTTGCGGCGATGCTTGGTAGTGCAAATTTAGATACGCCGGGCATTAACGTTTTCACGCGTGAAGTGGACGTGAAACCAGGAATTTCCAATACTTTTAATACGGCAGGAGTTATTACTGGTCATCATGTGCATTTGGAAGGTGGTTATAATTTTCTTGCACGTAGTGCTGATTCAGTACATTTGCAAAATAGATGGCAAGAGGGCCCCGCGCTTAAATCTTACTTTGGTGAAGGTACTACCAATCCGGTACGTAATATTAGTGGTAATCAGTTGCTTGAACAAATTAGTGTCCCCTTAGCTGATTATGATTCAAGCCTTATTCAAGAGAATGATCTTGATTTACAGTCCGCTACCTATCCTTGTTCGCTCATACAAACGCTCTATGCGACTGCTGCATACAATTGGGAAGATTTTGAGCACCCGATATTTGTGAGTGTTGGCGGTGCGTATACGTTTACCAGGAGTGATCAGGCTACGCAGGTGCTTAAGCGTGTTACTGCCTGGGGCAAGTTTGGTATGTCGTTTTGATGAGGAATATTTACTGAATCATGCACTTCTCTTGTTTTGATTTACCTTCAAGTTGGTCGTGTGTTTTTGCGCCATGGCGTATCAAAAGATCTTTTAATTGCTTATGTTCGCTGTTGACAAGATCCAATGGTGTTTTTTTGTCATTGTTTTCTACGTTGATAATAATGTCATGGCGAGCGAGTAGAGCTTCGATTAAAGTTATTTTATATGTAAGCTTCCCCATTGCTGTATGTAAAGGAGTATCCCCTTGTATATTTTTCTTGTTGACATCGATATCCGAACAAGCAAGTAGTATGCTTACTACATCTTTGTTATTTGGTGCATAATGAAGGGGTGTCTTTTGAGTTGTGTCCTGCGCATTAACATCAGCACCTTTATTGATAAGCATTTGTATGATAGATATGCAACCCATTTCAACTGCTACATGGAGAGGTGTTACATCATTATCCGTTTTTATAGTAACATCAGCGCCATAGTCGATAAGCAGTTGTGCTGCATATGTATGTCCAAATGTGGCAGCAAAGTGCAAAGGGGTTGCACCGATAAAGCTTGTTTCATTATATTTTTTTATGCAGGTGTTTACCAGTGCTCCTTTGGAGATAAGAAGTTTTATAACCGGTAAATGAGCATCATCTACAACGGCATTGTGCAATGCAGGCATACCATCCTTATCTACCGAATTGGGACTCATATCGCATGCAAGTAATGTGCTTAAAGCGTTCAGTAATCCGCGGCTTGCTGCAACACATACTATGTTTTCACCATTGCTCTGTGATAATAGTTTGTGTATCATTTCCATGTCATTCGAATTACAAAAATATAAAATCATTTTTTCTAACTCTTCCTCATCGAAGGTAGTATCTATTTTATTATTTATCTCATTGCGTAAATCATCCATTATTTTTGTAAAATTAACCAAATTTTGCTTGGCTCCTTTAGTTTTTTTAAGGCTTATAAGGTCCTCTGCGAGCAATGTCTTTAGCACCTTAGATGCCCGGTTAGCTAATGCTTTTTTAAGTACAGCTGTATCGTCAATGTCGCCTGCTGACCTGCATGTTGTAAGAATATTTTTTACAATGATGTCTTGATCATATTCTATTGCAAAGGATAAAGGACACTCTATTCCTTTGAAAGCTTCTCGTTCTATGACTGCATTTTTGCATAACTTGGGATTTGCGAGTAACGCATTAGCGATATCAACATAACCATATTGTGCTGCATAATGGAATAGTGTTTTTCTATTGCCTTCGCTTTTTTCTGTGTTTGGATCAAATCCCTTTTGCAGTAAGTTAATGACAATTTCACTATCACCTAACTGCCCATAATAAAAAGCAAATTTAGTTAACGCTTTTTTGGTAAGGCGGAGTGACGTATGTTTGAGTAAGTTTTCTTTTTTTTGTGAAATAAAATGATTCAGGTATTTGCATGTTTGGCGTAGTGCATCTTTGGCTTCACAATATGCGGCTATATCGAATATAAAAATGGTTTCTTCTTCCTCAGGTAAGTTGAATAGAATTTGTCGGTGAGATTGTGTGAGAAGTTCCATACTCTGCATGTGAGTAGCGGTGACGATGAGTGTAAAGGTGAGGAGCAGTACCGGTAAGCGCATCATGGTTCCTTTTGAGAGATCTTTTGTTTTAAACATTCATTTCCCCCCAAATTGTGGAATATAAAGACCCCCTTGTCAAGGTTTTTGACAGTAGGGTGCCAGACTTCCTTTAAGCAGGGGTTAGGCGGGATACGCCTTTTAAGGGTCCCTTTCCCTTCATCATATCAAAAGCCCGTCTAGCAGGTGACCCTAACCCGTTTTCAATACAAAATGAAATAATTTGCATATTTTAAGCCTATACCGGTTGCAGTATTGGGATTTTCTGGTATAGTAAGAGATATAATCAGTTTAAATAGCATGAATCTTAAATGGAGGAATCATGAAAAAACGAACCTTATTTTCTTATCTTATCGCTCTGATATTCGCAGGGTTAATGACCCCAATTTTAGCGGTACCAACTGCTTCAGGGCAGTCTAGGGCTAAAAAGTTTATTCCTATACGTACTATGAATAGTCGTGCGGCTAAGCCATTATCACGCAAAAGGTCTGAACCACGGGTAAAAAGAATACCTTCTGTAGGGCAACCAGCTGTAGGACAACCAGAGCAACCTGCTTTTCAAACGGGAATGCCAGAACAAATATTTGTTGATAATCAACCTAAAATTGAAAAAAAATCATGGTTTGAAAAGCATGCATCAAAAATTGCAGCAGTTTTAGCCGGAGCAGCACTTGTAGGTGTGGGAGCATATGAATGGTATGCGCAAAGCAATCCTGATACAGTGCCTACTGTTGGAACAATTATTAAAACAGTAATTAACTCAGTTTTATCATGGCTTGGCTTGGGTGGACAGGATGAAAATGCTGCACAACAAGTACCTGAAGAACAAGCTCCTGAAAATCAAGCATCTGAAAAAGATGTTGTTGATGGGCTAGATAAAGCGTTTGAAAAAATTGTAGATGATGTACCGGTACATGTGCCAACTCATCAATCAACGACAACTACATCGACGATAAGTACTTTTGGTTTAGGCGAGAGGGATCCTAATTTAGAAGCTGCGGGACCTAAAATTATTCAGGATGGAGAAGCCCTTTGCGGGGATAATTGCATCGATCGATATTTTAAAGATAAGGCGGCTAATCAAACTAATACTTCAACAACAAGCACCACATCAACGACAAGCACCATACTAGTAATTGATCAACCTGAATCGGAGGCGAATACAATTACAATACCATCAACTGGTCAATCAACGTCAACTGCAACGACAAGTACGTTAGCAATTGATCAATTGACATCAAAATTGGAAGATATGATTAAACAACCGAATGAGCAACCGATCATCAAGGTTGATCCTACGGTAAATACTATTTATTATGATGGTTCAACAATTTATATGCCTGAAGATGAAGTTTATCTTTCCTGTTCATCAAGTGATGATGAAGAAGGTGATGTATTTTTAGAAAAAGCAGCAGATGAAAAAGCAACGGTATCGGGTGAAGATGAAAAAGCAGTATTACCGAGTAAAAATGAAGAAGCAGTGATACACAGTGAAGATGAAGATGGAAATTTTGTAGAAGTTATTTCAACAGCTAAAACATCGTCAATGCAATCTCAAGCACAACCTCAAGTGATTAATCAAGAAGTAAGCAGTCATGCAAGAGAAAAAGAAGTGCCAGATTTTGATACGCAAGAACCGGAACCAGTAAAAAAACCGGAGCCAGTAAAAAAAGATGATAGTGAGCAGGTAGTTGGTAAGGCTTTAGATAAGCTTATAGAATATACGCAAAGTACTGGAGAATGGTTTCTAGGCTTATTCGATAAGAATAAGAAAGTAACTTACAATGGGCACGTTGATGACTTTGGAAATACTATTCGTGATATGAATGAAGAAGCTCAAAAGATTTCTCCATCGGATAGAAATCCAATTATGCAGGCAACAAAAAACTTGGCTTTATTATTAATTAAGAAATTAAAAGCTACGCATGCAATGTTGGAAACATATAAAGATTACTCATCCTTCTTTTGGGTAAATGGATTAGGTTTGAAATTGTTAGCATGTAATAACAGTAAAATAAAAAAAGAATGTGATACGATGTTTCAGAACCTACAAGGACAATTGATTAAGTATCCAGGACTCAGTGCTAAAGTTACTCAATTGCAAAAAATTATGCGTGATTGTGGTGATAAAATTGAACGGCAAGATCGAAGTACGCTGTTGGATGGATTAGGATATCGTATGGATTATAAAGGATAAAAAAACGAATTAAAAAAACCATCCATTTAAAGCCCGTTTTCTAAGAAATTAGAAGCGGGTTTTTTCTTTGCTTTGATAGAGAGAAGATTATTTACGCAGGCTTGCGATTATCATTTCAGCTGAACGTTCTCCGTTATATTCATTATAAACGGATGTATCAACCGAATCGTCAGAAATATCAATTTTCATGCCTCTGCCATGCAGATAATCAATACGATCGCCTTTTGCTAAAATGGATTCTCTTTCTTCATCTGGCAATACATGATCCGAAATGTAATGATACCAACCATATCCTTTTGGTTCTGCATGCGTATATAAAGCTTGTAAGAGTTCTTTTTTGTCTATACCCGAGATATCAACGTTGGTTTTCATCGCATAACAAGCAAATGATGATATGAATAAACTGAAGAGAAATATTGCTTTTTTCATGAAGATCCTTTTGGTGGAAATTATTTACGCAGGTTTGCGATTATTGTTTCAGCTAAGCCTTCTCCATTGTCACGATTATAAAGACGTGTCTCCATAGAATCACCAGAAATATCAATTTTCATGACTCTGCCATGTAGATAATCAATATAATCTGTGGCTAAAATTGATTCCATTTCTTGGTTTGTTAACTGATGATTTGGAATGTAGTGAAGCTTACCCATTCCTAGTGGTTTTGCATGTGCATATAATGCTTGCAAAAGTACTTTTTTATCTATGTCAGAGATATCAACGTTGGGTTTCATACCAAAACAAGCAAATGATGATGTGAGTAAACTGAAGAGAAATAATGTTTTTTTCATGAGATCCTTTTTTATTAAGATAAGTTTATTTTATTTTTTCTGGATTGCTTCGACTGCGCCCCGATCTTCGCCAAGGCTTCGCCGGGCTGACGTCGCAACGACGGGAGGGGGAAAATTGGTTTAAAGTTGACTGCCCTACTTCGTCTCATCGACCTCTACAAGGTCGCTGGACTACGAAGGGCATACTTCGCTTAGTTCTATTCAAGTCAACTTATTTTTAAAATCAATCCGTTAAAGAAACTGGCCTGCCATACGTAGCTTTAGCGAAGTATGGTGGAGGCGATGGGAATCGAACCCATGTCCGCAATACTACTAATTCTGAGCGCTTCATGTTTAGTCCTTGATTATACTTGTGCGACCCCTCAAAGACACAGTTGGTACACAAGATAGTTTGGTTCTACGACATCGAGTTACGAAGCTACGAATCCTACTCGAGAGTTCCATCTTGATAATACGAATCAGTAGAACTGATAGACACGCCCTACTGAAAAGCTTGCTAAAAGACTAGGCTTTTAAGCAAATGCAGGAGCCGAAGCCCCTACGTATTCGTTTTTTGCATTTATTATGCAACTAATTGTTTAACGAGCACTTAGTCAACGCTCGACATGCTCTCAAAACCACCAATACCACGTCGAAACCAGTACGCCCCCAAAAAATTTCAAAGAATAGAACTTTAATTTCTATTCTAATAGTAACAAAAGGAGGTGTGCGTGTCAAACGGATTTTTTCTTCAAAGAATAGATCGATAGGAATCATATTTTATTGCTGGGTTGCCGCGCTTCCGCCCTGCCCGTCGACCTGTCCGCCGAAGCTGGTGAGCTAAGGCTCACTATTTTAGCGAAGGAGGAAGCCTTGCCGTGCCCGCCATAGCTTTAAGCGAAGGCTGGGGGCGAAGTCGGGTCGCAATGACGATCAGAGAGAACAGCTAGCTAATCACGCCATAGCATTTCACGCGAAGGAGGATCAAAAATGCTTGAAGAAGCGCAAATAAAAACGCATGCCTTGTGGGTTATTTCTTGCATCAGCTTCAAAAAAGAGATTAAAAAATAGGTTGTCATCTGGTGTTATTATGTACAGTGCGCCAAAACCGGTAGAAAAAATTCGTTCTTTACTATGCGGTATTTCTATATTATCAACTTTACTGTTCTTTATTTGTTGTAAAAAATAACCATTGATGCCTACCCAAACTTTGGGTAAGATCTCGCCTTCAAGTGTATAGTTAAAATGTATAGCGCTGCCTGGTTTTAATTTGGCTTTAAGGTTTTCACCGCAATGTAAATAGTGTATACGCCAAGAAGTTGCAAGTCTGGCAGTGAAATAAAATGTGAAGGCCCAATAAGGGTCAATATAAAATAAGTTGTTACCGGGATTGATAAGTTTGTCGTTATCATATTTCCCTGTGGGAAAATAGAGATCAAATTCTATCCTATGCGTAAAGAGAGGGCGTTCACCTTTTGAAATACCATCATATTGCACATAGGTGCCGAGCACAAGATCTCCTATGCCACTACCACTTGACGTAACACTGTTAAAGCCGGGAATAAGATTTAATTGATTATGGCCTATTGTAGAATAGAGGAGTATCGGAAGTGCTGCATCAAAACCTATCTGGAACTTAGATGCTGTACAGGGCTTGAATTGATAAGCAAGTCCTGTAAGCGTTACAAATGAATTATAAGCGGGGGATTGTCCATTGCCCAGGCTTTTGCCATGTGCATCAAGATATGTGTCTGTATAATAATATTCAGCATATTGAGTCCAATACCATCCTGGCTTTGGTCTGAGTGGGCCACCATCTAAAAAGTTGCTTGATCCTTTGTTTACAGCGGGTAAAAAATATCCGTTCATAAGATGCGTGGTAAATAAAAATATGCTTGTGCAAAAAATTAAAAACAAGTGTATCATACTATCTTCTTTTTTATGGTGTCTGGGAGTTAAATTTTTTTATGTTGATAACCTACTAACAGTTTGTGTTGAATACAATAATTGTTTATCTTCTTTTCTTATTAAAAGAGATTATCTAATCAAACCATTTATAGAATCGTAGTTGAAAGAGCATCCCTTGGAAGCGATTTTTTGCACCATATTCAAAATAAAGGTTAATAAATAAACGATCTTGTGTTGTTATTTTATACAGTGCGCCAATTCCCGTCGCTAAAATTCGTTCTTTGCTGTCTGGGATGTTTATATTGTCAGATTTATTATTGGTTAATTGTTTCAAAAAATAATTATTAAGACCTATCCAAACTTTGGAAGAAGCTTGATATTCCAATGAATAGTTACCATGAATAGCCATGCCTGCTTGTGTATTAGTTTTGTGATTTTTACCGCAATATAAGTAATAAAATCTTGCTGATGTTGCGAATTTATCAGTTATGTGGAAGGTAAAAGCCCAATAAGGATCAATATAAAAAAACTTACTTCCGGGGTTTGTGCTTTTTGTTGCTACGTTTTTTGCTGTGGGAAAGTATATATCAAATTCTATTCTATGCATAAAAGTAGAGCCATTTTTATATTTGGTGGCATCGAATTGCACATAAGGTCCAAGACTCAAATTTCCTAGGCCACTGCCACTTGATGAGAGACTTAATTGATTATGGGTTATATGAGAATATAATACTGCTGAAAGTGATGCGTTTAAACCAAGCTGAAATTCAGATTCTATAGTTGGCTTGTATTGGTATGAGAATTGTGTAGTGGTCGAAAGCGCATTATAATCAGGAGCAAGGCCATCGCCTATACTTTCACCTTGAAAATCAAAAGATTCATCTGCATGATAATAACGAAGATATTGTTGCCAATATAAACCCGGTTTTGGTCTAAGTGGGCCACCATCTAAAAAACTACTTGATCCCAAACTTAAAGATGGAATGCCAACTCCGTTAATACGATGCATAGTACATACAAGTAGGCTGGCGCAAAGAATTAAAAATAATTGTATCATGCTATCTTCTTTTTTTATTTTACAAGCGCAAATAAGCTGATTACGCTATATACTGTAGTTGTTTAGTCAGTAGTTTACTGGCCACGATATACAACTGCAAGAAAAGATATGTAACGTTGCGTTATATACACATAAAAATATATACGCATAAAAATTTATACAGCACTCAGAAATAAACACATGATACAGCAGAATACCATTACCTCATTCCGGAAATTTATTTGGGATTTTTATCACAATCAAGGACGCTCTTTTGCTTGGCGTAACAGCGAGTCGTTTGTTTCGTCTTCGGGAGTTATGGCGGACAATTCATCAGGCACAATGGCAGAGCACGTTAATCCATACCATGTGGTCGTGTCAGAAATTATGTTGCAACAGACGCAAACCTATCGCGTAGAACCAAAGTATGAGCAATTCATTGAACTGTTTCCTGATTTTGAAACATTAGCATGCGCACCATTGCGTTCTGTGTTGTCCGCATGGCAAGGGCTTGGGTATAATCGTCGTGGTAAATATTTGCAACAGATTGCTCAAAAAGTAGTGGTTGATTTTAATGGTGTTCTACCTGACGATCCAAATGTGTTGGAAACATTTCCAGGTATTGGCAAAGGAACTGCCGGTTCAATTTGTGCATTTGCATTCAACAAACCAACTATTTTTATTGAAACAAATATACGCACGGTTTTTATACATAGCTTTTTTCAGAATCAAGATACTGTGCATGACAAAGAACTGCTTCCGTTGATTGCGCAAACGGTTGATATTGATAACCCGCGTGAATGGTATTATGCGCTTATGGATTATGGTGTGCATTTAAAAAAATTACATGCGAATCCAAGTCGTAAAAGTAAGCACCATAGTAAGCAGAGTAAGTTTGAAGGCTCTGATCGCCAAATTCGTGGCATGATTATTAAAATGTTAACTGAACATCCATCTCTTGATCATGGACAGTTATTTACATTCATTACAAAAGACCTGTCCGCCGACTTGTCCGTCGACCTGTTCGCCGAAGCTGGTGAGCTAAGGCTCACTATTTTAGCGAAGGAGGAAGCTGGTGAGCTAAGGCTCACTATTTTAGCGAAGGAGGAAGCTTTACCGTGCCCGCCAAAGCTTTTAGCGACGGCTGGGGCGAAGGAGGAAGAGCAACGAGTTGTGCGTATTTTGGGTGAGTTGCAGCGGGAGCAGTTGATTGAATGCAAAGATGAGCGTTATTGCATTGTCGGATAATGTTTATTTATCACGAGATAACACAGGTACCATTTGGTGGTTCTTCACCAGTAACCAATGTATAAATTTCATGATGATTGTTACTTTTAGCCCATTGAGCGATGGTCTTTTGATGGACGACGTCAAAAGTATATACAATAGAAGTATCAAGACCGTGGTCTATCAAAACTTTAAGGCATTCTGGTTTGTTTGATAGCATAGCTGCATAAGCAGGAGTATGCCCATATTTGTTTGTTAGCTTCATGTTCGCCTTGTTTTCAAGAAGCAATTTTATAATGTCCACTTTATCATCTGCTATAGCCCAGTGTAAGGGTGTCAAGCCAAGAGGGTCTTTATAATTTACATCGGCACCCTGCGCGATAAGATATTTAGTGAAATAATCATTTACGCCATATGCTATACCTAGCGTTATGAATGGACAAGGTGTCTTTACATTGGCGCCCATGGAAATTAATAATTCAAAAAATGATGATGAGTCACGTTTGCCGGATTTGAGCAAACTAGTATCAAGTGCTTTTTGATCAAGATTTAACGTAATTTTTATTGTGTTTGGTGTACGTAGGTGTTCAAATTTTTTACACACTAAACTGAGTTGAATAAGCAGTTTAATAGCGTTAAAAACATCATCTTTGTTTGTAGATTTAATAACGGTTCCTAAAACGTCATTGGGTAATTCGAGCAGTAATCGACGAGTCTTTTGATTTGTTTTCCATGCCATACGCATAAGTGAAGTTAAGCAGAAATATAAATGATAGTGCTTTGATTAATTTGGTCATGATGATTTCCGTGCGTTATGTTTTTGTGTTTAAATTATTATACCGGTTACCATTGTTAAATTATAGATTATTATTTTTTCATTACGAAATAACACAGGTATCATACAATAATTCACTGGCAGACTTTTCCTCCGATGGCTTTGGCATTTCTTCGCCGGTAACTGATCTATAAATTTCACGATAATGACCTGTGTTTTCTTTATGCCACCAGGCATTTGACGTGGCCCATTCAGCAATGGACGGTTCATAATCTTCGCTTCTATAATATTTAATAGTGGTATCAACACCGTGCTCTACTAATGCTTTAACACATTCGATTCTGTCATACAGTAATGCCATATCAGTTGGCGTTTTTCCTTGGTTGTCCGCCAGGTACATATTTGCATCATGCGCAAGAAGCACCCTCACAATATTTGGTTTGTTAAGATTAATAGCCCAGCGTAATGGCGTTTGATCCTCTTTATCTTGTTGATTTATATCGGCATCATGATGCATGATAAAGTGTTCGACAACATATGCATTTGTTGTGTGTTGTACGCATGAACTGAGACTTCGACAGAGCGTATTTGTTTTTGCATTCATAGTAATTAATAATTTTAAAAAAGGTGTAATATCATTATCAGTTTCTGGGAAGGCATTTTTGAAAAATGCATAATCGGTAAAATTATTATCAAGGGTTTTCTGATCGAGATTTAACATAGTTTTTATGGTGTCTGGCACACGCAGGCGCTCAAATTTTTTACATACCAAACTGAGTCGAATAAGCAGCTTAACGTTATTAAAAAGATCGATTCTTTTTATACTTTTAGCTACGTATTTATCCGGGTTTGTATATCTAACAATGATTCCTAAAACATCATCGGGCAATTCGAGCAATAATCGAGAGTCGTTTATGTCATCTACCGTTGTGCTTGTAGAACCATGTAAGCATTCTTGATCTGATAATTTGTGTTTCATGCCATGTGCATACATGACGTTAAGCAGCAATATGAGTGATAAAGTTTTGATTGATTTGGTCATGGTAATTCCTGTTTTTATTATGAAGTAATACATGTGTCGTTCAGCAGTTCTTTGGGCTGCTTTTCATACCATTCCTTTGGCATTTTTTGCTGAGTCACCAAAGTGTAAATACCCTCATTTTTAGCCATCTGAGCCCATTGTGCAATGGTCTCTTTGCCGCCATGGCCCCTATCATATGCAATAGCGGTATCAACACCATGTTCAATGAGAACTTTAAGGCATTCAGTGCGGCCATATAATAATGCTATATTAGTTGGCGTATCTCCATTGTTATCTGCCAGATACATGTCAGCCTTATATTCAAGAAGCACTTTTGCAATAGTTGGGTTGTTGCAGTTTATTGCCCAGCATAATGGCGTGTGTCCGTCTTCGTCTTGTTGATTTATATCGATATCATCCGTAATGAACTGTTCGGCAACGTAGACATTTGTGGTGAGCAATACACATGCGATAAGGCTTTTGCAGTACTTTTTTAAATTTGCGCCCATAGAAATTAACAACTTAAAAAAGGGAGTGATATCACGCGTTTGTTTAAAAAAGGGGGTAATATCTTGCGCTTGTCTTGGTGCAAACGCATATGCATATAAACTATCATCGAGCATTCTTTGATCGAGGCCTAATACTGTTTTGATTGTATTTGGCGTATTGGATTGTTCAAATTTCTTACTTACCCAACTGAGCCGAATAAGGAGTGCAATAGCATTACAAACGTCATCTTTATATATGCACCGAATAATTTTTCCTAAAGCTTCATTGGGTAATGTGAGCAATAATCGGGGGTCTTTGAGTTCTTCGTCTTTTTGTTCACTCAGTTTTAATGGCGTAGCATTGTTTGTTGGAGTTTGTGTTGTATCTGTTATTTTTTCTTTAGCATTAGAAAATAGCCCTTGCTGGAGCATTGAATATTCCATGCTACGCGCATAAACGAAGCTAAGAAAAAATATAAGTGATAGTGCCTTGATTGATTTAGCCATGATAGTCCCTAGATAGTGTATCGTTACGTCTAAACTATTATACAACATTTATTGCAAGATAGCACTTGTATTGCTGGATAGTCCATTGCTTGACAATGTACCGATGGACTCGTCATCTGATGGCTTTGGTATTTCTTCACCCGTAATCAATGTATAAATTTCACCATACCTATTTTTCTTAGCCCAATTGGCGATGATTGTTTTGTAAACGCGGGCTGTATTATATCGGCCTGTGTCATATTTAGTAATATTATCAAGGCCATCTTTTATTAACACTTTAATACATCCGGTTCTTTTCCATATCAATGCATAATGTATTGGAGTTCTTCCACGTCTATTTACCAGGAATATATCGGCATTATGTTTAAGCAGAATTTTTACCATGTCTGGCTTGCCAGCTTTTATAGCCCTGTATAATGGGGTATCGCCTTCTTCATTTGGTTGGTCTATATCGGTAGTATAGTGCGTGATAAAATATTCAGCGATATACGTATTTTTAGTGGTTGATACGCATAACGTTAGATTTTTACAATGACGATTTACCTGTGCGCCCATAGCAATTAATAATTTTAAAAATGGGGTGTAGTCACGTTTTCTTGTGTCGTTATTCCAAAATGCATAGGCATGTAAGCTAGAATTAAGTTCTTCTTGAGTGACATTTAATGCAGCCTTTATAGTTTTTAGTGTGGTTGTTGCTTTAAGATGTTCGAGTGCTTTGCATACAGAGCTCACTCGCATAAGCAGGGTGATTTGATCAAAAGGGTCGTTGCTGTTTGGGTATTTTTTGTTGATAGCCGCATATTTAATGATGCTTCCTAAGATTTCATCAGCAGGTAATCCAAGTAACAATCTGGAATCTTTGATTTCAACAGTGGGCAACTTAGGTAATAATCGGGAATCTTTTTTTTGGCGCGAGTACTGTTTTAGCAGAATTGGGTGAATGTTTTTTTTTGGAAGTTGCGGGTTCCATGCTATGTGTATAAATGGTATTAAGAAGAAGTATAAGTGATAGTGCTTTGATTGATTTGATCATTGCGATTCCTATCTATGCTTATTGTATGGTTCTGTAATTGCTGAGTTACATGTATATTCTTGTTTTTGATCATAAAATAATACACATATCCCCTAATTGCTCACCGTCATATTTTTCATACCATGGCTTTGGCAGTTCTTCACCGGTAATTAATGCATAAAGTTCTTGTTCATTAAACATTTGAGCCCATTCGGCAATAGTTAATTGTGCCCATTGTCCTGTTGAATTTTTTAAAGTATAGATAATATTGGTATTAAGGCCATGCTCGACCAATACTTTAAGGCATTCAACGTCGTCATAGAATAATGCTAAATGAGCGGGAGTATACCCATTTTTGTCTTTTAGGTTCATATCAGCATTATGCTTAAGAAGTAGTTTTACGCTTATTGTTGTGCCACGTTTTACCGCCGTGTGCAATAGCATTTCTCCTTTTTCATTTTGTTCATTGATACCAGCACCATGCGAAATAAGAAGTTGTCTGATGAGCACTTCTTCTTCAAAATTACGCAAGCGATTTTGTTCATTTATTTCCATGGTATGTGTATGAGCAAAACTACATGAAGCGAGCAAGAACAATTTTTTTATTACTGTACGCATCAGTTTTCCATCTTTAATGTGGGTTACGCCGATGAAGCAAAAAGCCTTTGAGCATGTCACTAAACTATTGGTTATATAGTTGTGTCTGTTCTTCATCTTCCATAGCGGACTTTTCTTGTCCGTTTGCAAGCAAGAAGGGTAATACATTATTAATAAAGTTTTCTTCATCTATTTCATACTCGGTATGATAACAATCAGCGTCTTTGAAATGGAGCCGTCCACTTTCATGCAATATTTTTAATCCAAGCGTATCGTTTTTATAGATATCGGATTCAAATAAAGATTCGGTTTCGGTCATGCTACCTTCTTTATAAAAGCCGAAATGACATGATATTGCTGGCTCAACGATATATTCTTTTGCTGACTTAACTAATACCATGTTTTTAAGCTTGCATATATTTTCTTTGAATAGTGGAGACTGGTAATGGTTTTTTTCATTATTTAAGTAGGGTAAAAAAAGACATTTCTCTAAATATTCTTCATGATGCAAGCTGTCGTTCCAATAGTCAGCAAAACTAACATGTTCTTGGGCTAGTCGGGTATACAATAGCGTTGAAGCGTGTCCTTCAGCTCCTTTAATCCATGGATGACCTTCATCTATATCTGATGGAATACCACACACACCACGTTGTGGGCTGCCTAATGAAATGTAATTATATACTGGAGGATTATTGTAACGTTGAAGAAAATACCGTGTAGCAAGACCACCTTGTGAATGTGCCAGTACATTAAAACCGTTTGCCAATAGGGGATCATCTGCTAAAGCTTTTGCTATTTTTTCTCCTTGGGTGAACATATCTTCAGCTGAAGTTATTCGACTTTGATGGTTTACGTGTACTACATGCACATTGGGTGTCATATGTTTTTTAACAAGTGCAATCAGTGGAAGCATGCCATCTGGCCCTGCGCCAACACCAGATGCTACAACAACAGGTAAGTGGGGACATGGTTCCATCGGGCGTAGCAAGATGGAATGTATAGCTATGCAAAAAAGAAATAGATGGGCACATTGTTTGATTTTTTTATAACGATTATAGCACATAGTATGGTTCCCTTTTTTTAATGTAATAATTGGATTGATTATGACCTAGGGTAATACTATGTATTTTTTAATCGCAAGAATTTGTTATTTTTTGTTGCGCGAGTGTATCAAGCAGCGTTTGCATATCTGCAGGTAGTTCGGCGGTGAAGGTAAATGATTCGCCATTAAATGTAAATTGAATGGTATGTGCATGCAGCGCTTGGCGTTCGAATAGTTTTGCATTGCCACCATAAGTGACATCACCAACAAGTGGGTGCCCTATAGCCGCGAAATGAGTACGAATTTGATGTGTGCGACCAGTAACCGGTTTAACTTCCACCAGTGTATGTTCTTCAAAATAGGTAATAACTTTATAATCGGTTTTAGCTTGACGTACTTTAACGCCGCGCTGATAGGTAATATTTTCATCAACGGGTGAAAAGGTGCTCATTTTATTGCGATGTACTGGATTGCGTCCAATGGCAAGTTCAATGGTGCCGGTTGGATCTGGGTGCCCATGCACCAGCGCATGATAAGTCTTTTTGATGGTATGATTTTTAAACATCTCGCCAAAAAGATTATGTGCATAGTTGGTGCGTGAAATAACTAAAATACCGGTAGTATCTTTATCCAGGCGGTGAATAATGCCTGGGCGGTCAATATAACCGACCTTGCTCACTTCAGCGTAGTTCTGTTCTATCCAATCAACCAAGGTGATGGAGATGCTGGTTTTTGATGGGGCATGTACCAAAAGATTAGCGGGTTTATCAATAATCAAGAAATGTTCATGTTCATGAACTACTTTTACGTTTGATGTGTGCTTGGTAATTTGGGCAGGGGTTACTACCCGTTCAGAGGGGAAATTGATGACAATAGCGTCATGAGGCTTCACTATAACGCTTGTTTTTTCTATGATTTTATCGTTAACCACGACGCATTTTTGCTCGATAAGCCGCTGAAAAAAGCTGCGTGAATACAAGGGGAACTGTTGCCCTATGTATTTATCAATGCGGATGGCTCCCTGGTTTTCAGGAATTTTTATTGCATAGACACTGTCATTTGCTATAAAATCATCCAGAATGCTTTTTTTGTGGTCTTTTTGCGTATTTTCCATTAGTATGAATCCCCTATATAATCCCCTTATAATTTAGTTTACACCCTCGAGGGTTAAAGTCAAATTGGAAATCTATCTTGCTTATGGGATATGAAATGGCTAGACTAACAAAAGGCTGAGGTACAAATAAGGTACAATACCAAAAGGATGCAAAGATATGGATAACAAAAACATAGCACAAGAAATTCGTGATAATATACAATCGGTTATAAATCGCGACTCTCCCTTGGGCACTTCTTTATGGCATACGTTACTGGAGATGCATCCAGCTGATATTGCTGATTTTTTGCTCACCTTAGATGCCAAGCCTATGCAACAGCTTTTTCATGAACTACCTAAAAATATTAAGCTTGATGTATTTTGTGAACTGTCTGACAACATGAAAGTTTTGTTTCTTTCATTCATGCATGATCAAGAACGTATTGATGCGTTGGATATTCTGCCGACTGATGAATTAACTGACTTGTTTGATCTATTTTCTGATGATGAGCTCAAGCGTTATCTTGGTTTATTGCATAAATCTTCTCAGGAAAAAGTTCTTTCACTGCTTAAATTCGATCCCGAATCAGCGGGTGGTATTATGGACGTTGATGTTTTGACGCTCATAGAAGATTTTACCGTTACTAAAAGCATTCAATTATTGCAGCGCTTACGACCGTACAGAGAAATTCATCGACAAATTTACATTACCAATCGTAGGCACAATTTAGTTGGCTATATTAACTTAGAAGATTTGGTATTGCATAAAGCTGAAGAGCGCATTACTACCTTTATGCGTGATAATAAATTGGTGGTGCAAGCAGATCAGGATCGTGAAATAGCATCAAAAGCTATGATTCATTATGGTCTTATGTCAGTACCTGTCGTTGATCAGCATAATCATTTTCTTGGCGCTATTACCAGTGACACTTTAGTTGATGTGGTTATTGAAGAAGCGAGTGAGGACATGCAAAAAATGTCTGCATTGGCACCAATGAAGTATCCTTATTTTGAAACATCATTTTTTAGAATTCTGTGGGAGCGTAGTTACATTTTGGTAGCGCTGTTGCTTGCAGAATCATTTTCAAGCGTTATTCTTGATGCCTATGAGTTAACGTTAAGTCCTCTTTTATATTCATTGATTCCCATGTTGATCAGTACCGGTGGTAATACAAGCAATCAAACTTCAGCGATTGTAATTCAGGGTATGGCAACGGGTGAAATTAACAAAAATAATATGGCGCGTTTTTTGCAACGCGAACTGTTGATGGCTGGAATGATGGCATTAATTTTAGGAATAACTGCGTTTACGCGCATCTTCTTTTTCACTGAGGCAACAACGCTGGAAGGCATTACGGTGAGTTGCGCATTGGCATTACTTGTGATGCTTGCAGTAACGCTTGGCAGTTGTATTCCATTCGTCTTGCGCCGCTTTAATATTGATCCAGCGTTTTCGGCAGGACCATTTTTAGCTACAGTACTTGATATTATCGGTGTGCTTACGTATTGTTATATTGTGAGATGCTTGCTATTTTAAAGTGGATTTTTTAACAAAAATAAGCAATTTGCTTGACAAAACAGTTAGCAAAATATACATTCTAATAGTGATTATTGCTTTCTTTGATATTTTTGGATTCATTAGCTCATTCTAATTTGAAACGAGCCGCTAGCTCAGTCGGTAGAGCAACAGCCTTTTAAGCTGTGGGTCGTTGGTTCGAATCCAACGCGGCTCACCAGCCTACGCCAAGGCTACGGCTGGCACGGCCAGTACAAAAGGTCTTATCCATTGACATAAATTATTTACGTCCCCATCGTCTAGCCCGGTCCAGGACACCGCCCTTTCACGGCGAAAACAGGGGTTCAAATCCCCTTGGGGACGCCAGCCTTCGTTCTATCGAACTTCGGCTGGCACGGCCAGCACAAAAGGTATTAATTATTAAGAAAATTCTGACAGCAAGATAAGAAGGCTGTCCGCCATAGCTCGAAGAGCGAAGGAGGACCGGCACGTCAATTATCGATTCTGTAATTATTTTTACATACTTTCGCTAAAGCTTCAGCTGGCACGGCCATCTCTTTAACGGATTGATTTTAAAATAATTAAAGCTTGGATAGAACCAAGCGAAAGCTGTCCGCCATCATGTCCGTCGAAGCTTTATGCGAAGTCGGAAGCTCGAAGAGCGAAGGAGGACCGGCCTCAGTTCCTATCCTATATTTATCCTACTTTCCTTCATAAGGTACAGCCATTATTATTAACCAAAGAAGCAATAAAATAATCCAACGAAAATTACCATGTATTACGTATATCTTATCCGATCACTCAAAGACTCATCTAAAACATACATTGGACATACAGATAATTTAAAAGAACGCTTGGAAACTCATAATTCAGGTGGTTCGATTTACACCAAGGAAGATAGGCCTTGGGAACTCGTCATGTTTTTTGGTTTTAAAGATAAGCTTAAAGCAACAGCTTTTGAGAAATATTTAAAATCTGGTGCAGGTCGTGCATTTGCCAAAAAAAGATTTTGGTAATGTTTAGATTCCTAAAAAACCATTTCTTCTTTGCGTAGTTTTTGTTCGATAGCACGTTTGACGTTGTCGCTTATTGCATCAGAATAATACTTTGCTAGTCCAAGACTGATACCGAATTGGAATTTCTCTACGGCAGAGATATTGCTGTTTATGATTTGTCCATCGGAAACAAAGTGTAGCTCAACTTGATCACTGAGTGCTTTTTCATAAAGGACGGAGATGCGTTTGTCGAATGTATTGCGTGATAGTCTGTCGACCTTGTCGCAACAAATAACGACCTTTTCTTTTTGGTTTAATGCGTAATCGATGATTGCATCAAATTCAGCACGGCTGCTTGTGTAAGCGCTTTCATCAAAGCTGCAGGTGCGCAGTATTTCAAAACCTCTGTTGCGGCAATATTGTTCAAGCCTGTTGATCTGTGCAGGCAGTGAGTTGCCGGCTTCTCTCTGTTCTTCTGTGCTTACGCGGGCGATGAGAATCGCTTTCATCTGAAGTTCTTTTGTTTTACTATGATGTCGATGTTTTTTGATGGTCATAGTGTAGCAGAAGGGAAAGAGATTGCTATTGAAAGAGTGGGGAAAGAATCTTAAATAACCCTCCTTCGTTAAAACTTCGGCGGGCAGGCTCTCCATTTGGGATTGGACAATGCGACTCAAGATAGCATTGTCCAATCCTATGGCTTTTAAACCCTTTCAAATGATTCTATATCATCTAATCTTTACGGATTATATAGGCTTTCTTTGTATAAAAATTCTAGTATAAAATATTGTAAAAATAAAAATATATTTAAAAACTATTGATTTTGATCATATCGATCGTTTATTATTATACTTGTAATAGTAGTGTTGTTGATTTTCTAAAAAAAGGGGAGTTTCATGAAAAACTTATATGTGCTATCAGGAATGATAGCTTTAGGTAGTATTGCGGGTTTAAATGCAATGAAAAGGGTAAAGGATGAGCATCCAGCAGCTTACCAAATGATTGATGCATTGATTCCAGAGGATCGTCCCTTTGCTGAAATTGATTGGCCAGCTATTTTTAAAATTCTTGATTTAATGGTAGGAGTTATTGATGTAAATGAATATCGAGAAAAATTAAATGGAGAGACATTACTTATTTTGGCTATTCAGGGAAAAAAGTTATTAGCAGCGAAAACTTTGCTTGAAAAATATAAAGCTAATCCTAATTTACCAAATATTTTCCCAAATATTCCAATGTCTGACAATAAGGGGACTAATCCACTAACGTTTGCTTGTTTTGCGGATGATCTTCCAATGGCTAAGTTGTTACTTCATTATGGTGCTGATCCTTTTATAAAGGATGGTTCTGGGCACGATAGTTTTTATTATGCTACATTGAGTCCATCTATTTTAACAGAGCTTAAGAAATTAAAAAAGTAAATGAGTATCACTTAAATTTGTACAACAAAATAGGGCCCTTCTCTTGATTCATAAGAAGGGTCTTCTTTAATCCAACACCATCTTCCCCATAGCCTTAAACCCCTTCAAACATTCATGAATAACCCGAAAAGGATTAGGCGGTGTAGGGTGCTGATTCAATGAAACATTCTTCTCCTTGACTTTTTTCTCTAGGGTTATTTATATTCATATAAAGGGAAAAGGCATCGTATATTATTATAAGTATTTAGAATGGGCAAAAAAAGAAGGGTTTATGATGAAGGCAAAATCATCCCTGTCATTTTATTCTTTATTGTTATTAATTGTGGTTATAGGAACTATTGAGGGTATGACGAGTCCAGTTAGTCAAATAATTAAACTCACACCTGAAGCTCTGTACAGAGAAATGAATGCTATTATAAAAAATAAGGAAAAATATCCTTCGCCTGCATACGAGACAGCACAAAAATGGATGTCGCTATGGGAAAAATATAAGAATGCAAAAGCATGGCCTAAAAAACTACCTAGGTCTATGACAGCTAATACAGCCACACTAAAGATGAAAGAATTTCTCAATGAGGCAGATCTTCTTTGGGGCTCTAGTTTTGATTTTAAATATATTTTTGCATTATTACGAGCGGGAGCTAATCCGAATGTAAGTAATGATCAAGGTGTAACTGTGTTAGGGGCGGCAATTGTCCTTGCAATTATGTGGGATAAACCAGCTTATGTGCGCAATATTAAAAAGTTACTTGAATACGGTGCAAATCCAAATATTAAAACTACTCTTACCAGTCCTGAAGCAGAAGGCTTGGTAACATATCCGTTAAGTGTTGCTATCAATATAGGATATGCATTTGATATCGGTTCTAATAGACGTATCTTAACAAATCGCATACTTGACCTATTATTAAAAAAGGGTGCAAATATTAAGTTTACTCAAGACAGAAGTGGAGAAAGCTTTGATCAAGTTGCTAGTGATTATTTTTCTGCTTTAATTATGTTAGGAGCATCTTCTGATGAATTTGAGCGTTTCATTTTACATGGAGTAGATGTAAATGAACCATCTTATGCTAATATGACGCCATTACAGCAAGCTGTGTTTTTTAAAAATATTAATGCAGTAAAAATATTATTGCGCCATGGTGCAGATGTAAAACTAAAAGGGAAAAAAGGTAAAACGCCTTTAGAATTAGCCCAATTACGATATAAGTCTAAGGACAAAAATCCAGACGAAATTGAAATCATAACCATTTTAGAAAAAGCGAATAAAAAATAATAGTAATAGCCTGTATTTAATATGTTTAGTAGGTAATCTTTATTTTGATATATCTTGATGTCTGATATTCGGATGTGTTAAATATCTCTTAATGTATCTTCCCCATAGCCTTAAACACATTCAAACATTCATGAATAACCCGAAACGGATTAGGCGGTGTAGGGTGCTGATTCAAATTCACTTCCTTCATATCCGCAATTAAGCGATACCAACTTCGTTTAAGGAGTAGAGATTGCCATTGAAAAGGTCATAAGCAGACGTATTCCATTGCTCTTTATAATCGTTTTTTTCTAAAGTTAGACAAAGGTGAATTATTCAAATAAGAAGGTTGATGATATGAAAAGTATGAAAAGAATATATCAAATTCTCTTGGGACTTCTGGTTGTTGTTGTTTTGGGGTGTTTTTCATGCAAAGAGCGTCCTGCTATTGAACCTACAAAACAAACTACTGAAAATGTTACACCATTAAATGGTGAACAGACAGCCCAACGTATTGAAAAACTTTATAATGAACTTGGCCCCCGCATAGGAGTGCATCTTGTTGAACCAAACGCGGTGATTACCATAGCGGGATTACGTGGGAAAGGTAACTTTTTAATGCATGATTTAACGAATGAAGAAATGCTTAGATTGAAAAAGATCAATGAGGAACTAAAGAGTTTGGTATAGAAGTTTATTGTAGATAATGATGTTGCGGATGAAATTGCTGCTATCTACTATTTTCAACTTTAAAGGTTTGGAATATTCATTAAAGTTATCAAAGCTTCCCTTTTGTTACACCATTTGATTCATCTACTGGTGGTGAGGGGCAACAGAATTGGTTCCACGAGGTATTTAATAAAGCAAAAGAGATATTTTGAGGATAGAAAACAATCAGGGATTAGTCTTTAGAAGATTCAGTAGTGCATCTTATGGTTGGCCTAGTATTAGGTTATCCAGATCAAGCATTGCTTGATGCGTATGAAACAAATTTTGATTATTCAAAACTTATTTCCTAGGAGTATTCCCTATAGCGATTATTATGAAAATCCACAACCAAACTTTTCTTATCTTCCCGAACATGAAAACGAAGAATCAATAGTTAACATTAAAGAATCTTGGGGCAAGTTGCTTGAAGAATTTTACAATAGTTCTTGGCATAAATCTATTGCGAAGGATCCTGTTTTTATCCAGACCATGCAATCTGAAAAAAAGGCGCATGACGATTGGTTCATAAGGAAAAGATTAAACAGATAAGTTCTGTTGGTATTTGTTTGCTGGTGATAGTGCAACAGAAGAGGTTGAGATTGCTATTGAAAAAGCAGAAGAGAACCTGAAATAACCCTCCTTCGTTAACCTGTGCGTTGACCAGCCTTTACCAAAGGTTGGGGCGAAGGAGCAAACTTCGGCGGGCAGGCTCTCCATATGGGATTGGACAATACCTTCAAAAGTTATCGATCTAATCAGCCTTTTACGGGGGCGGTTGTCCTATGGTTAGATTTATGGCATTCTAGTCTTATGTCTTAAAGTATAAATGGAAATGTATTAATTCACTTTTATGGAGGTCGTGGCTATGAAAAAGCTATATTCACATTTCAGATCACTTTCTCTTATTTTACTCTGTAGCGCTGGAGCTGCACAAGGTATGGAATTAACTATTTCCGAACAACAAACATCTGTAGTTCGAGAAATACCAAGCTTAAAAGAACAGTGTCTTGACTATATTGAGCAGAATGCTCAACAGGTTGACCTACTCAATAACCTAGCTGATTTACCTACCGACTTAGCAGTAGAAGCTATATTATCTATTGATAGCACCTATTTAGATCAAAACGAAACTGAACTCATTCAATTAGCGCAATCAAATACATTGGACACAAGTATAGTATGCGCCATAGCTCAAAGATCCGAGGATATGGCATTGGCATATGAACTTGCAAAAAGTGGGCCAATAACGGATGGTGTTGCATCAGCTATCGTTAGAAACTTTTTTAATACTGATGTTATTACTTGTTTAACTGATTTTGAAAATAAATTTAATGAATTATTTCCACAAGATATTTTAAAACATAACTATAATAATTTTTATCGAGCATTGATAAATGAAATAAATCACGTGCGTATAAAAGATTGGGTAGAAAATGATAATCAGCTATTCTCTATACAAGATTTTGAACAAAATTTATCTGTAGAAGAAATTGTCCAATGTACTGTAAAGAAACATTTTTTCAATGAAAACTTTGATAAGGCTTGTAAAAATGGTGTTGTAGCACTTAGCCCCTGTAAAAATCTCTTAGCATTTTGTGAAAAAGATTCTGACGGATTTTACATGGTTATTGAGATTCATAATCTAAAGTCTAGAAATAAAATAAGTTTTACGAGTCATTTAATGAACTTATCTAAAGGCTTAGATAAACCGAAAATTGTATTTAGTAAAGATAGTTCATGCTTCGGCATGTTAGATAAAGATGGTAATATTTATAGCACTGAAATAGCTTTAACAATGAATTCAATGCTGTTTAAAGATGTATCATTATCAAAAATAGGTTCTTTAGTATATTGTCTTAAGCAAGTTAGACAAAAATATTATTATTTAATGTTGAAAGATATAATATTTGAAAGTTCTATGGACTCAAAAGAAAAGATGCTTTTTGATTACATTCATTTTATGGATATGGAAGCATTTCCTCCTTGTGCAATTAAAGAGTTAGAACAGTGGAGTATGCGTTTTCAAGGTGCGTATACTTTGATTCATACGCTTGAGATTGCAAGTAAAGAGTTAAATATGACAAAAAAAGAATTATTAACTAAATATCTCATTGAGGAAGATCCACAATTAAGACAAGAACTTGATAGAATGATTGATAATCTTGAAGATAATATTCGCTTAAATCTGATGGCTGCCATTCCTATCTTTTTTAATGACGTATTGATACGTATGCTCATAACTGGCCGATAAATAGTAACAGAGGGCGTCAGATACTGGCGCTATTTTTTTACGTTTAATCCAGCACCATTTTTCCCATAGCCTTAAACGCTTTCAAACATTCATGAATAACCCGAAACGGATTAGGTGGTGTAGGGTGCTGATTCAAATTAACCTCCTTCATATCCGCAATTAATCGATACCAGCTCCGTTTATTGTATGAACCAAACATAGTGCGCAGTTCGCGAATGCTAATATGTTCAGGCGCTAACCTCATGCCGAACAGCGCTTTTGGTAATCAATCACTAAAAAAGGCATAGACTCTGATCTATAGCTCGATTAATGATTCCTTTAAAAAGCTGGCCGTGTCCGCTGAAGCTGGTGAGCCTTGGCTCACTATTTTAGCGAAAGCGGAACGTAATCTGGCCATTAAATACTTTCGTATTAAAATTCAAAATAAAGGATTTGTTTTTTTATGTGTGGGCGTAGAAACTATTTTGTGAATGTGCCCTGTGACTGGGTGGAACACAAAAAGAAACTATACACCACGTGTGTGATCTGCTCGAGACTGTGCTCGATGAATGTGGATTTATGCATTGTTTCTCCTTTGTGGAATTAGATTGTATTGCGGGTAATAGTAGCTGATGTTGTAAATAATGCAAGAAGAAATTGAAGTTTTGGGTTGTTGTAAAAAAGCAGGGTGGAAGATTGCTGCTTCCACCCCTACTCAATTATTGTTATTTTTTCATTGCTGCTTCGAGTAATGATTTTATTTCTTTATATTGTGTGACAGTTTCTCCATGTTCATTAAAATCATTAAGAAGATCTAATGCTGTCTGTTCATGGTATTTGACATTTGGATCAGCCCCATGATTGAGTAAAAATTTTATCTTTTCAAATGGAGAGATTGAAAGGTCGTAATCACTGACTATGAAGTATATCAATGCTGGTTCGTATAATATATCAGCTCCTTTTGCGATTAGTTTTTGAGCTTCTGGTATATTATTTTTGCGAAGCATGATCTCATATAATTCCCTAGATAATTTAAGGTACTTTTGCGCTGTTAGTGTTTTAAATCCCTCAGCAACTATCGAGGGAAGAGCATTGAATTTGTTAGCCAGCATATGTTACCAATCTCGTGAAATCTTTAAATTATCATATCGCACATTGTGTAAAGTACTTAATCCTTGAATCATGCCCACTGCCTCATCAAGATTATCACGTGTTAATGCTATATTTATGATTTCTCGTTTAAGTTCTGGTAGCAGTGATTTATATGGGTTTTCAGGCTCCATACCATACAGCTGGCCTGCTGCACATACAATTGAGAATAATAGAATCAGTTCTTTCATCTCTTTCCTTTTTGCTTACTTTTTTTGTTTTTTCATTATTGCTTCTTTAAGTAATGGTCTTATTTGTTTATATTCCGGGATCGCGCCTCCATATTCATTATAGTCATCAAGAAGATATAATGCTGTCTCTCCCTTATATTTGACACTTGGATCAGCTCCATGATCGAGCGAGAATTTTATCTTTTCAAGTAGAGAGGTTGCAAGGATGCTATTCTCGATTATTAAGTATATTAATGCTGGTTCGTATAATATATCAGCTCCTTCTGCGATTAGTTTTTCAGCTTCTGGTATGTTATTTTTGCCAAGCATGATAGCAAGTAATTTCTTAGATAATTCAATATAGTTTTGCGCTGTTGTCTTATTAAGATTTAGGTTAATAAATTCCGAGGCAATGGAGAGCGTGTTCGTATTAAATTTGTCTGCTAGTATGTGCATAAGCTTCGTGAAGTCTTGGGGTGTAGTTCCCTGTAAGTTTTTAACGGCATTGATTGCTTTATGAAGATCATTAGGCAGCGTTTTCATCAGCAGATTAGTAGCAGCTTGAGTGCTATAGTGTACTTTATGCAATGTACCAAATGCTTTAATCGCATTAACTGCATCATCAACACTTTTACTTGTGGCTAAAGCGGTGTTAACGATTTTTTCTTGAAGTTCTTTGGGTAATTGCTCCCATGGAGATGGCTCCATGCCATACAGTTGATTTGCGCATACGATTGTGAATAATAGAATCAGTTTCTTCATCTTTTTCCTTTGGTTCTTTTATTGTTTTTTCATCATTGCTTCTTCAAGTAATAATTTTATTTGCTCATATTCTGGAGAGTATCGATCCATATCATTAAGAACTTCTAGCGCTGTTTTGACGCCACCCTTGGTATGTGGATTAGCTCCATAACTGAGTAATAGCTCTATCATTGCAGCAGGTTTTTGATCAAGTATGGCAAGGCCTAAGAGAAATGAGCAGTTAACATCCGCACCGTCGTCAATTAGCTTTTGGGCTTCTGTTACATCTCGCGTAGTCTTTAATTTTTCACACAGATCACAATACTTTGTTGCTACTGACGTTTTGAATTGCATAGCAACCTTCTCAGGGCTGGTATTAAACTTTTTTGCTAACATATGTATCAATCGCGTGAAATCTTTGATGTTATCATATCGCACGCCACGCAATGCACTTGCTATGTTAACTGTCTGAACTGCTTGTTCAAGATTCTTGCTGTTTATTAAAGCCCTAATAATTTCTTGATGAATGTCCTTTGGTAATCCACTGAAATAACCTAAGCCTTGTGTTTGTTCAGGCTCCATGCCATACAATTGATTTGCGCAGAGTAGTGTGAGTAATAATGTTAGCTTTTTCATAGCGTTTCCACCCATTCGTAATTATTGTTTTTGTTGTTGTTTTTGCATTCCATATTCAATGAATGATTTTATTTGTTTATAGGTTTTCTCTCCGACATGTAACCGCAACTGCTCGAGATGATCCAATATATGCTGGCCTTGTCGGTTATGTAGAGGGGCTCCACGAGCAAGTAATAATTTAATCATATCAATATTCTTATTATATATTGCTGAAAACAATAGATTGCCAAAGGGTCCATTGCTTGTGATGTCTGCTCCATCTTTAATTGCTTTCTTGACTCCTTCTATATCGTTCTTATCGACAGCGGTTTCAAGTTCAGCATATAATTCTAGATATTTGTTTGCTGTTTGTGTGTCAAATGCTTGAGCAATATCAAAGGGAGCCATATTGAATTGCTTTGAAAGTGTATGTACAAGTTTGGTGAAATCTTTAAGATTATCATATCGCACTCCCCGTAACACACCAGCTTTGATTGCCTGGATTGCTTCAGCAAGAGTATCGCTTGATGGTAAAGCCATTTTAATAATGTGATTGCGAATATCTTCTGGTAGGTCCATTATATTTTCTTGTTCCATGCCATACAGCTGGCCTGTGCATACCATGGTGAATAATAAAATCAGTTTCTTCATTTTTACCTTTTGTTATTTTATTGGTTAATCTATCCCTGCTTAATTTAAGTATTGCAGATAGGAAATAGCAAAATCAAGAAAAAGATGAAAAAAGTCTTATTTTCAGGGAAAAATAGGGTAAAAAAAGGCCTGCCCACCGTGGCTTAAAAGAACGAAGGAGGAGGTAAAATGGGTAGATTAACCACAAAGTGAGACGGGTTGGCGAAGGTGGAGCTGAATCAGGTAAATCGAACTCGCATAATTAATGTTATTAAAAAAATTATTGATTTGGTTAGGTTGGTTTGTATAACCTCACAATTAATTGAGATACATACTATCAAAAAAGGATCCGCCTTCACTGTGTTACGTTGTGATAGCCACGTCGTAGCAAAGGCGTAGACGGGTCAAAACAAAGGACCTTCTAATGAACAATTTCTTTCACTATAACCGCAAGAGTATTATTTTTTTTAACCTGCTCATGAGCCTCATTCAAATGCCAGCGTTGGGTGATTATACCTGTACTTATACCTGTACCACAAATCCATTAGAAGAAATATACCCTAATCAGAATATGTGCGTATTGCTCAACAGCATACCCCCCGCATTACAGAATCTTTCCTATGTCATGTATCCCTGTTCTGATATTTATAATACTAATCGTTTTAGCTTCAATAAACGATTTAATTACTTTCCAGTAGCGATTATTGTGCCAACGACTGAAGATGAATTGGTGTATGCTTTTAATGCGCTTACGGAAAACAATTTACCATTTGCAGTACGTTCAGGCGGCCATTGCTATGGACCAGGGTCACTTTCAAATGGGTATATCATCGATTTGCGTAATTTTAACGACATTATACCCGATACAACTAACAATACAGTCTATTTGGGTTCTGGTAACCATTTAGGGGATGTGATTACCGCATTAGGTAATATTAATTATGCTATTCCTACGGGCACCTGTCCTTCTGTTGGTGTTTGTGGTTTGACATTGGGTGGTGGTATCGGTTACCTCGCACGCCCGTTTGGTTTAACCTGTGACTCTGTTATGAGTATCCGTATTCTTGTTGCGGATGGAACTATCATGGATATTGACCCGTGTAGTTCTCCCGATTTATTTTGGGCACTCTGCGGCGCAGGTGCAAACTCATTTGGTATAGTCTTAGGATTTACTTTTAAAATGTATTATGTTCCTACGGTGAGCCTTGTTACATTGCAATGGAGCTGGGATCCAAAACAAGCTAAAGAGATTTTTAATACATGGCAAGAATGGATAACCACATTACCAAAAAGCATTACTTCTGAATGTACATTTTCTTACAGAACAGGAACATCACGCGTATCTGTTAATGCGTTAAAAGTAGGATCAGCACCACTCACCGAATGGGAATGCGCTTTTTCTCGATTTAATCCTATGGTTGTCAATAATTATCAAGGCAATTATTTAGAAGCCGCAACCAAAATTTCATCGACACCAACGCCACCTTTTTCAAAGGTAAGAACTAAATTTCTTTTTAAACCATTGGCGAAAAAAGGTCTTAAAGTATTAACGCGATTCTTTAGCCAACTACAAAACGATGCTCCTCATATTCGCGCGAACTATATTTTTGGTTCAGCGTTGAAAGGTGCAATTTCAAAACACAATCCAAACAGTTCATATTTCCCACGCAAAGCATTTGCATGGTTCTTCCAGTTTGCCTATTGGTTTCATGAAGACCAAACAACTCCAACGATAAGTTTGATTAATCAAATTTACCGTGATTTGGAACCATATACTTCACCATATAGCTATGCTAATTTAGTCGATTATGAGCTTGGTAAGAACTATCTCCATGATTATTATGGAAAAAATGTAAATCGCCTTATTAAGATTAAAAGAGCCTATGATCCAACCAATATTTTTACGTGGAAGCAAGGGATACCGCTTACATATCCGAAATCATAGTTTGGTAATTCAGTAAAAATAGGCACAGTGATTGCTTGTGTGGTAAAAAATGCCATAGTATGGTACTTTTATTGATGATATCAGACCCACATAAATCGAAAGTACACGAGCATGAAATACCGCAGTATGAAATACCGTTTCTATTTTTTTCTTATAGTCCAATTATTGGTTGTGTCACTCTATACGGGGATGGGTGGTAACCTACGTCACATAACTATCGCAAAGAAACCAGATGCAGTTGTGCATCACATGCCACAGCGGTGTTTGCAAGAGAAGCAGAAGTCTTCTGCAACATTGATAATTCATACGATATACGGTGATTTTGAAGTAACAGAACCGGTGCTTATTGATCTGTTTAACAGCCCTGTTATGGAACGTATTAAATATGTGAGGCAATATGGGGTTTTGGATTATGTCATTAAACAAAAAAAAGAATATACCCGCTACGAACATTGCGTTGGCGTATGGGCATTGCTGAGAATGCATGGCGCAACGCTTGAAGAACAAATAGCAGGACTTTTACATGACGCTTCTCACACCGTGTTTTCTCATGTAGCGGACATGCTTTTTAGTAACCAATCACAAGATAGTTCATACCAAGATGATATTCATGCATGGTACCTGAAAAAAAATAATACTGATGCATTACTCTCACAGCACAACATACCATTTGCTGCCATATTGCATAAAAGCGGAACTCACCGAATGCTTGAACAGGATTTGCCGAATATATGTGCAGATCGCTTAGAATACAATTTACAAGCGGGACTATTGACCAACATGCTTACGAGTGGAAGATATTGCGGCTATTCTTGCAGCAATACGCTATGAAAACGGTCAATGGTTTTTTGTTGATAAAGAATGTGCAAAAAAGTTGGCTCTTGTTTCTTTATTTAACACTGAGCATGTATGGGGTGGGCCTGAAAATCAATTTATTTATACGTGGACGTCGCATGCACTCAATAGGGCATTGCACATTGGATTACTTTCTTTGGACGATATTCATTTTTCAATAGATCCGCTTGTATGGGATAAATTGTGGATAAGTAATGATCAGTTCATTATCGAGTGTCTTGATAAAATAGTTCATCATGAAGAGCGTCTTGCGACTATTGATTCGCAAGAAAGAAAATCAATAAAAAAAGGAAAATTTCGCGGCTTAGATCCACTTGTCAAAGAAGATGGTCAATTGAAAAGGCTGACTGGGCTTGATGATGAATATCGCACAGAATATAATCGTGTTAAAATGTGTATGGCGTAATTTGATATCAAGAAGGACCATTTGTGCATAATTACCATGAATGAATTATCTGGTCGCTTAATAAGATATGCAGCAAAGGCCGCAGTTTAAAAACTGTATTTAGCTTCATCTTACAAAATAATTAGGACAAGCCATGCGTTTATCACATTATAGATTCCAAGATTATATCCCAAAGTTTTTTCTTTGTTTGAAGGAGGGATATACAAAGCAATATTTCCTTAACGACTTGTTTGCAGGAATTAGCGTTGCGGTTATAGCGCTACCTCTGGCCTTGGCTTTTGCAATTGGTTCAGGTGTGCCGCCAGAACGTGGGTTGTTTACCGCAATAATTGCTGGTTTTTTGATTTCCTTTTTAGGAGGAAGTAGAGTTCAAATAGGTGGCCCGGCTGGTGTTTTTGTCGTTGTCGGTTACTCTATTGTTCAAAAATATGGTTATGATGGTTTAGCAGTTGCTACGGTCATTGCCGGGATCTTAATGATTCTTATGGGATTAGCTCGATTTGGTGTATTGCTAAAATTCATACCATTTCCGGTGACAACGGGATTTACTACAGGAATGGCATTAGTTATTTTTGTATCTCAGATAAAAGATTTTTTTGGACTGCAAATTGATAAGGTTTCTCCTCACTTTCTGGAAAAATGTGCCATATTCTGCCGTAATGCCTATACATGGAATATATGGGCTTTCCTTGTAGCATCAAACACGCTAGTTTTTATTTTTGTTTTACGAAGGTATTATCCAAAGGCACCAGGCGCAATTGTAGCGATTATATGTGCAACTATAGGAAGTTATATTTTTGATCTTCCTCTTGAAACCATACAAAGTAAATTCGGAGAGATACCGAGAATGCTTCCAGTACCTTCTTTTCCTCTTATTTCATATGATCTTATCAAAAACGTTTTTCCCGATGCGATTACCATTGCCTTACTTGGGTCAATAGAATCTTTACTTTCAGCAGTCATTGCTGATGGAATGATTGGAAGCAAGCATCGATCAAATTGTGAACTTGTTGCTCAAGGGTTAGCTAATATAGGGTCCATACTATTTGGTGGAATTCCTGCAACAGGAGCAATAGCCCGTACTTCAGCTAATGTGAGATTGGGAGCTAAAACACCAGTGGCGGGTATGTTTCATGCCCTTACACTGCTCTTATTAATGCTTGTGCTAGCTCCATTTGTTTCTAAAATACCCCTATGCGCATTATCGGCCGTTTTAATCTATGTTGCTTGGAATATGAGTGAGTTAGGTCATTTTATAGAAATTTTGAAAGGCCAAAAGAGTGAAGCGTTTATATTATTCATCACATTTATATTCACCGTTTTAATAGATTTTTCTGTGGCCGTTCAAATCGGCGTAGTTTTATCAGCTATGATATTTGTAAAAAAAATGACCGATAACACATCTGTAGAAGTGTGTAGAATTTTAATTGATGAAAATGATCATGAAACTCCCGAATTAAGGGATTCAGAAATTTTATTTAGAAAAGACATTCCAGATGATGTGATGGTATTTGCAATTAATGGACCATTTTTCTATAGCGTAACTGATCTTCTTAATGAAGCTTTAATAAGATTGGATAAAGCGCCCCGTGTTTTTATATTGAGGATGCAAAAAGTACCCATAGTCGACACAACGGGCATTAGAGCTCTAAAAGAATTTCACCGTAAGTGTGAGCAAAAAGGAATACTATTTTTACTTACTGGCGTATCTAAAAAGATTAAAGCGACATTTGAGAAAGCAAGCGTTGAAAAGACAATAGGTAAAGATCATATTTTTCCGGATATAAATTCTGCTCTTTTTTATGTAAAAAACATTAAATCATAGCAATCCAGCTGCTTTACCGACTTTTTTAAGTTCATTGATTCTTACGCGCGCTAATCCATGAAGTGGTGTGTGCATAACGTATATTCTTGATGCATCGATATTTGGTTGCCATCCGTATCTACAGGAAGATTTTTGTGCAAATAATTGAAAAGTTCTCTTGCCAATAAAGCACACAACTAATGGCTGATATTTTTTAATTGCAGCGATAATGCGCAATGCTTCTGGGATTGTTTCTGCTTGTTTAATCTCCATAAATGTTTTAGTCGGTCGATTGGCGATATTCAGAAGGCCCAGTTGATATACTTGAGTAAATTTTTTCTGATATATCTTTTTCAGATTTTTATCATCTTTTAATATGGTGCGATCTTCATCAATAAGTCCTGCATCATGCAGTAAATACCAAAGCGTTTTGTTATTTGAAAAAGGAATGCCTCTTCTGTACGTGCCTGGTGACGGATTGGCGCCGATCAAGAGAAGCTTTGTATTGTGCGTAATTTTATATTGAACTTTGGTATATCGTTCTGATGCAGGTATTGTTTTTTTCATTTTTGCAAGTGTGCTTCTAGGAACCATAAGTTCTTATCAAGCATTCTCACAAGATCAATGTAAAGATCATTGGTAGCCATGTCATCAAGTATTTCAGTTTCATCGATATGATTGCGGGATAATTCACCAAAGATTGCCATGTTATGCGTTAAGTGCTCAAGGTGATCTTTCGCTTGGAAAATATCAACGGGATACACACGCAGTGGGCTATTTTTTACTGCTTCTTGTAAGGTACCGAGTGCGGTACCACCAAGTGACGTGATACGTTCAGCGATAATATCAACTTGTTCTTCTACTTCTTCAGCTATTGTATCAAGCAGTAGATGTAATGCGATAAAATTCATACCTTTAACGTTCCAATGTGCTTGTTTAAGTTGCGCATACATGTCTGAAGCAGATGCTAAACTTTTATTGAGCAATGCAACAATTTCGATACGTTTTTTATGTGGTAAACTCATTTGAGTTTCATGCATAAGACTTTTTGTTGGGCTTGTTTTAGATGGTTGTGCTTTTTTAACGTTATCTTTTTTCATTTGATTCTCCTTTGCTTGTCACGCCATAGCATGCTTCATGCGACGGCGGACTATTTTTTGGTTATCTTAATTTTATGTGTTTGCGTGTTTTGTTTCTTTTTAGGCAGTGTAATTTCCAAGACACCATTTGTGAGCTGTGTGAATGAATTTTCTGGGTCTACTTGATAAGGCAAATGTATAATTTTGAAAAAGTTACCTCTGCTAATATCCTTACTAAAATAATTAATTTTTTTCACTTCTCTTTTTTCTTGTCGTTTGCCGGCAATCATGAGTTGTCGTCCATCGACTTCTATGTCTAAACTGTCAGAATCGATGCCAGGGATATTCATATCAACATACACGTTCTCATTATCGTGTGATACATCTGCTGCTAAGTCTGAATTAGTTAATGGAAAATACCATTCTTCATCTAATTCTTGAAATGGACGCCATTTGACTAAGGACATAGTGTGCTCCTTTACGCATGAGATGAAAATAATATTTTTTCTTGGAGCATAATGTATCTATGCAGATAAAGTCTAGTATTTAAATTAAGAATGTTAATTGCTCGTCTTACTTTATTATTTTTTTCTTGTAAGGATAGTATCCAACTTTGACCATGGTACAACATTTCCTCGTGTGCGTTTTTGTATTTGATCGCCACCATAAATGACAATTGGCGTACTATCGTTTTTTGTTTGTTCTTGAAACCATGCTAGTGTATCAAAAAAAGCACTTTGTACGGTTTCAGATGCTTTTATTTCAATAGGCGTTATGGTAGTACCAGATTCGATAATAAGATCTATTTCTTTTTTGCTGACATCTCTAAAGAAAGTTAATGTGTTATGCATGCCTTGAGCATTAAAATTTTTCATAAGATCGACGATAATCATATTTTCAAAAAGCGCACCATAGATATCTCTTTTCTTGCTAATGATCTCTTTGTCTATTCCCATGAGCGTTGCGGCAAGACCAACATCATAAAAATATAGTTTTGGTGATTTGGTGATTCTTTTACCCAAATTGTCGTGATACGACGGCAATAAAAATAGAATAAAACTTGTTTCCAATAATGAAAGCCAGCTCTTTGCTGTTTGTACGTTTATGCCACAATTGGTAGCCAGATCAGTAAAATTAAGTGTGGTTCCAACGCGTAATGCACACAATTGCATAAACTTTTTGAAAACAAGAATATGCTCTATGTTCCTTATTGAGCGTATGTCCCGTTCAACATAGGTTGCGATATAATTCTGGTAGTACATGTAGGAGTCTATATTTTTTTGGTAAACGCGTGGATAGAAGCCTTTGAATATTTGTTCTTCTGCGCGCTCAGCAAGCAAATCGGCATGTTTTAATTCTTTGATGGAAAGTGGTAGTAGGGTAAAAAAATAGACTCTGCCTGCCAATGATTCGCTTATTTTTTCATAGAGCAAAAAATTTTGAGATCCAGATAAAATATAATAGCCGGGTTGAGGATTTTTATCTGCTTCTACTTTTAGCTGCGGAAACAACTTGGGCGTATATTGTGCTTCATCGATTATGATGCCGTGTTCATTTTTGTAGGTATTTAAAAATCCTTTAGGGTCTTGATTGGCGAAATTAAAAAGTTCTGCATCTTGCATATCCAGATACAGGTGATTTTTGAATAGCTCTTTTGCGAGGGTGCTTTTTCCCGATTGCCGTGGCCCAATGATTGCCACAATGGGTATTTGATTTGCGCCTTCAATGATCTGATCGGCGAGATCTCTTCTTATGAACATGTTTTTCTCCTTATAATTTAGGTATATATTAATCTATAGTATCAGATTTTCATACACTTGAGTATAGGATTTTCATAAGGTTCAGGTTCAAATGTTCTTTCTTTCTTTGGTTTAGGACGTTTTTAATAACTTTGAACTCTTTTAACCAAACCCTGGTTTTTTGTGCATACAAAGCATTATCATTTTATCTGTTACCATTCTCTGTATAGTCATTTTAATCAGAAAGTATAATCATGAAGAGATATTACAAGCATATCGCCGTTGGCATAGTTTTATTTTTGTTGTTCGCAGGTTTACTCACCAATTGCATGCTCAACAACATCAAAGATACAGATTCGATCTTACATGACAATTACAAGCATCTTTCACTTGTTGATGGTGCCATTGCATGGGAAACAGGAGTAATTAGGCGACTGTATGATTTTGGGCAGATTTTTCCGGTGTATAAACAAGACAAGCGTGGCCGTAAGATTATTGAAAATTATGAAAAGTTAGAACAGACAAGTAGATTAGTCAGGTTAATTCATGCATTTTTTTATCGTGTTCCAGGTTCCACAGGAGAAGCAGATTTTGGCGTGACTACACAGCTTGCAGTAGATGATCTGACAGCAGTGAAGTTAGTAGCAGATATTGTTGCGCAGTGTGAGCAATTATCGCAACAGCATAGTCAATTTCAAGCTGCTGTTAACTATGTGCAGGATTTGATTGCGATGATTGCTGATGCTGGTTGGTTGAATAAACTTGGTCCAAAAGTGACACGTAAGAATCTTGAGCAAAAAATTAAAGACGTGCAAGAAAAGCCATGGAATTTGCAAGCAGATAACGCATTTGTGAGTATGTGTAAATCATTTGCCAAAAATCTTGCACAAGATCTTGGTGATGAAATAATGCAAACGCTTGCGATGCATCAACAGGCGGCAGAAAAGTTTTTTGGTGTTATTGCTGCGGTTAATAAAAATTTAAGAGATCTATTCAAGTCAGAAGTGTTTAAAAAAAGAGAAGAGGTTGAATCTTTTATTCTGCAAGCGCTTCATGAATCTGATGCACAAAATCCGGATGTTTTGTATCCACCACACACGGTTGAAATGATTCTGTTAGCCTTTGTGTACAAAAAATATAGTTATAATCGTAATCTGTTGAAAGTATTTTACGATGAGTTGAATGCACAATCGGATGGTAAAATTCTTGTGCGTGATTTAGATGAGCAGTGGGTTAAAGAAAGCTTTGCTGCGGTCACGCAAGTTGAAGCTTTGAATGCTATTGAACAGATTTTTTCTGCGCAAGATCTCATGCAAAGCATCAAGCAGCACTTTGCAGAGTTTGTGTATGATACATTTCAGATTCGCAGTTTTCCTGCGCCAGTTGGTTATGAAAAATCTTCATACGAATATGAAGCGGGTAAAAAAACAGCTCTATTTGCCGATTGTATGTGCAATACCATGCGTAATTTTATTAATTTGTACGCCTATTCTGCTGGGCAAAATAAGTTTACGCTTGAAAAGTTGCTTGCAAATATGAACATATCTCAAATGCATTCATCATTGGTAAAATTCTTAAAAGATTTTGATAGCGTGAATATGGCATCATCACAGCAGGCTCATGATGCATGGCTTACCGTTATTTCCAATATTCCGTATGTTGCCTATAATCGGATGATTGATGGATCTACAGGACTATCTACAGGAGCATTAGAAACTGGTAAGGGATATATTGCGATTCCAGAAAATGAGCGGACTGATGCTTTGTTGAATTGGTTAAAAATCAATAGATATCAAGTGGTTGAAAAAAATCAGTATGGGTATGAACTACAGCCATCAATAAAAAACATCATTATTGTGCTTGATCATTTGCTGCAGTTGAATCTTTTTGCTGAAGCGGGTGGTCTGGCAAAAGAATTTATGCGTCCTGATTTTATCGTAATCTATTTTTCAAAATTGTGTGCGGCAGTGAAAGCAACTGGTTATTTGTCTACTCAAAAAGATGCCGAACGAGGTGAGTTAAATAAAGATTTTGATGCGCTTGATTACACAGCATTCAAGATATATGTGACTTTTAATGTGGCGAAGGTTACCTCTGAATTTATGACATGTTATGGTCATGGTGAACTTGCGTTAATTCGAGCTGAAGGATTATTAGAAGAATCAAAACTTAGAATATTATTACAAAGACTTTCTGATTTTACCGGTCAACCAAGTTTGAGTTTATTGGTGACTAATTTACTTTGGAAGCAGCAGATAAATTTTGATTATCTCACTAAGAGTCCGGGATATTTGTACATAAATTTATTTACAGTTCCGCTTGAAAATACCGGATCATTGAGACATATCGTTTATAATGTATTTAAAGTGGTAACGAATACAACCTCTTTAACAATAAAAATGGTTATTAAAGATTTTCTAGTGCGATTAGCCGAAAAACAACCTGATGTTCGACAGAGACAGGTTGTGAAGCGGGAAATTTTAAAGTTTATTGTGGCTAATCTTAATCAAAATGATTGTATATATAGCGTTAATTTGTTTAATGATGCTACGCAAGCTGCTGTAGAAGGAATTAATGATTCAGACTTGGATGTAAGAGTTTTATCTCAGGAGCTTTTTGGAGCGCTTTTTGACAAGGATCAAGCGTTTGATAAAGCTATAGAGGTTGCAAAAAAAAGTATGGGTGATGAAGTTGCTGATGTGCGAGCTCGAGCATTGGGTTTATTCGAAAATCTTGTTAAGAGAAATAAGGCATTTAAAGAGGCGATGGAGGCAGCGGTAGAGGGATTTTTACCTCATCAGGGTAAGGGTGTAAGAATATGGGCCTTAAAGCTTTTTAGGGCTCTTGTTGATAAAAGTCAGGCATTTAAAGAGGCTGCGAAAGCTGCCGAAAATGGATTGGTTAGTCAGGATGATGATACGAAGAATATGGCGTTAGATTTATTTATTGCTCTTTTTTCAAAGAGTGAAGGATTTGCAGAGGCTATACAAGCTGCTGTAAAGGGCTTTTTTAGTTTGGATGTTGAAATAGGAGGGCAAGCATTAGCGCTTTTTAAGCAGTTAATGATTAACGCTCCAGAAGAAACCAAACAAGCGGTACAAAAAATTTTGGATGATCCAAATCGTACGTTAACTGAAGATGAAAAACAAGAGCTTGATAACGTGCTCAAACAATATCAATAGAGTGTGTTTTCCAGGTGTCGTCATGATTATGATGACATAAACCCTTGTATCGGCCACGCTTTTGAAAAATCTAAATGTGGATCATTAAGTGGTGCATGGTGTACCAAGAATTGTACTTGTTGTACCGGTATACCGTTTTCTTTGAGTGTACGTAGAATGCCTTCTATGAACATCCATTTTTCAAAAGTATTTGCTTCTTTTTCAAAAACAGCATCAAAGATTCTTCTCCAATGTTTCGATTTGTTCAATGGAAAGATCGGTGGTATATGTATCACAATTGTATCAAGATGAACATCTATTTTAAATAAAATTATTATGACCCTGGTTTTTTGTGCGTACAAAACATTATCATTTTGTCTATAACCATTCTATGTATAGTCATTTTAATCAGAAAGTATAATCATGAAGAGATATTACAAGCATATCGCCGTTGGCATAGTTTTATTTTTGCTGTTTGCAGGTTTACTCACCAATTGCATGCTCAACAACATCAAAGATACAGATTCGATCTTACATGACAATTACAAGCATCTTTCACTTGTTGATGGTGCCATTGCATGGGAAACAGGAGTAATTAGGCGACTGTATGATTTTGGGCAGATTTTTCCGGTGTATAAACAAGACAAGCGTGGCCGTAAGATTATTGAAAATTATGAAAAGTTAGAACAGACAAGTAGATTAGTCAGGTTAATTCATGCATTTTTTTATCGTGTTCCAGGTTCCACAGGAGAAGCAGATTTTGGCGTGACTACACAGCTTGCAGTAGATGATCTGACAGCAGTGAAGTTAGTAGCAGATATTGTTGCGCAGTGTGAGCAATTATCGCAACAGCGTAATCAGTTTAAAGCTGCGGTTAACTATGTGCAGGATTTGATTGTGATGATTACTGATGCTGGTTGGCTGAATAAACTTGGTCCAAAAGTGACACGTAAGAATCTTGAGCAAAAAATTAAAGCTGTGCAAGAAGAACCATGGAATATACAAGCAGAAACTGCATTTGTGAGTATGTGTAAATCATTTGCCAAAAATCTTGCACAAGATCTTGGTGATGAAATAATGCAAACGCTTGCGATGCATCAACAGGCGGCAGAAAAGTTTTTTGGTGTTATTGCTGCGGTTAATAAAAATTTAAGAGATCTATTCAAGTCAGAAGTGTTTAAAAAAAGAGAAGAGGTTGAATCTTTTATTCTGCAAGCGCTTCATGAATCTGATGCACAAAATCCGGATGTTTTGTATCCACCACACACCGTTGAAATGATTCTGTTAGCCTTTGTGTACAAAAAATATAGTTATAATCGTAATCTGTTGAAAGTTTTCTACGATGAGTTGAATGCACAGTTGGGTGGCAAGGTTCTTTTGCATGCTTTGGATGAGCAGTGGGTTAAAGAGAGTTTTGCTGCTGTCACGCAGGTTGAAGCTTTGAATGCTATTGAACAGATTTTTTCTGCGCAAGATTTCATGCAAAGCATCAAGCAAAATTTTGCTGAGTTTGTGTATGATGCATTTCAGATTCGTAGTTTTCCTGCGCTAGTTGGTTATAAAACATCTTCATACACATATGAAAAAGACAAAAAGACTGAACCGTTTGCGGATTGCATGTGCAACACCATGCGCAATTTTATTAATTTGTATGCCTATTCTGCTGGGCAAAATAAGTTTACGCTTGAAAAGTTGCTTGCAGATATGAACATATCTCAAGTGCATCCAGCATTGGCAAAATTTATAAAAGATTTTGATAGTGTGAATATGGCATCATCACAGCAGGCTCATGATGTATGGTTAGAAGTCATTTCTAATATTCCGTATGTTGCCTATAATCAGATGATTGATGGATCTACAGGACTATCTACAGGAGCATTAGAAACTGGTAAGGGATATATTGCGATTCCAGAAAGTGAGCGAACTGATGCATTGTTGAATTGGTTAAAAATCAATGGGTATCAGGTACTTGAAAAAAATCAGTATGGGTATGAACTGCAGCCGTCAGTAAAAAATATTATTATTGTGCTTGATCATTTGCTGCAATTAAATTTCTTTGCTGCAGGCGGACTGAGCAAAGAATTTATGCGTTCTGATTTTATTGCATTTTATTTTTCAAAATTGTGTATGGCAGTGAAAGCAACTGGTTATTTGTCTACTCAAAAAGGTGCAAAGCAAGAGGAGTTGGATAAAAATTTTGATGTACTTGATTATACTGAAACTACGATATACATGACTTTTAGTGCAGCAAATATAACATGTAAGTTTACAACTTCTTCAGGTCATGGTGAATTGAAATTAAATATTATACTTACAGATAAGCAAACTTTTTTATTTGTGGAAAAAATTAATAATTTTGCAGGTCAGCCAAGTTTAAGTTTGTTGGTAACCAATCTGATTTGTAAGCAAGATATAAGTTTTGATCATCTTGAAAATAATCCAAATTATTTGTACATCAATTTGTTTGCAGCGCCGGTTGAAAATACGGGGAATTTAAATCAAATTATCCGTGCGGTAAAGTATAAAATTATAGGAGTTATGCCTCTCATTATAAAAGTAAATAGCATGGGTCTTCTTTTGCGCGTAGCTGATCTACAACCGGATGAAGTAGAGGGGCTCAATAGTAAGTTAGAAATTTGTAAACAATTTTTAACTTATTTGAGTGAAGATGATTTAAAAAATAATCCTCAGTTAGTGCGTGAAATTGAGAAAGTTATACTGCAAGGCATGAAGGATTCTAAAAAAGAACAAGGTATAGGACTGCTTTTAGAATCACTTAGTAATAAAGGACAAAGTTTTGCGATCACTGCTCAACTTGCTGAAAAAATGTTTTTATCTGATGAGTATTATATTAGGAACTTTGCTGAAGATCGTCTTTTCCCTGTGTTGTTTAGACACAAGCAAGGGTATAAAGAGGCTATTCGCGCTGCAGAACAAGGTATAAAAACGGGTTCGCAAGCGATAACTCTGTTTAGGACGCTGTTTGAAAAAGGGTTAGGATTGCAAGAAGCGGTACAAGCTGCTGAAACACTGATGACTAGTGAAGTCCATGGTGATAGAAGCCGAGCCATAGATCTATTTGTGACGTTGTTTAAAAAAGGTGTAGGATTTGAAGAAGCGTTACGCGGTGCTCAAAAAGAAGTTCAAAGTAACGATACTAAGCGACGAGCTTTAGCTTTAAAACTTTTTAAATTGCTTGTTGATAACGATCATGCGTTCAAAGAAGCTGCGCAAGCTATACAGTATATTGATTTAAAAGGGGGATATAGGGATATTATTATGGAGGCCTATGCGGGATCGGATCTTTTTGACGCATTAGTTTCAAAAGATCAAGCATTGGCAGAGGCGATAGAGTTTGCTACAAAAAGTTTTGTTCTTAATGAGTCTATGAGTTTTAATCTTCTTGAACAGTTAAGAACTAAAGTTCCTGAAGAAACCGAAAAAGCGATACAAAAAGCTTTGGCAGATCGGAATGTTAAACATGAGGCTAAAGTAAAGCTTTATGAGCTGCTTAAATAAGAGCGCATTAGTTTAACGATAATCAGGAGTAAGAAATAAAAAGATATTACAAGCATATAGCTGTTGGCATAGTTTTATTTTTGTTGTTTGCAGGTTTACTCACCAACTGCATGCTCAACAACACTAAAGAAATAGATATTATTTTGTGTGATTCTTAATCACGATGGTGTTTGCAAAAAACCCTGTATCGGCCACGCTTTTGAAAAATCTAAATGCGGGTCATTGAGCGGTGCATGGTGTACCAAAAATTGTACTTGTTGCACCGGTATACCATTTTCTTTGAGTGTGCGCAGAATGCCTTCTATGAACATCCATTTTTCAAACGTGTTTGCTTCTTTTTCAAACGGGTTGCGATCAAAAGAAATATACGCTTCATGCTGCGCAACGGTCAGCAGGACTGGTTGCACTGCTATTTTTTTATCAATAATATTTTCCGCATCAAGCAACGTTAACCAGCTGTTAATCAGATAGTGTATGTTCTTTCCGGTAGTGGTGTGCCAGATCATATCCTGTGTTTCGGTGTGCCATTTTTCATTATGCCAAAAAATGAGTTTTGCTTCTTTTTTGACCACGACGGTTGATGATGAGTAGGGCTTGGTTGTTGGGTAACGAATGATAATTATTTCTTGGTACAAGGTGAAAAAGAGCATGCCAGCTATGGCGCAGCTGATGGATATGGGAATGTAGTATTTGTTGTTCATAGTATTTTTTCATTAAGGAATCCCGTTTTTGTACTTCGACAAGCTCAGCACGAACGGGATTTTTTATTTTTATGTTACGGGTTGTTCGTCCTAGTCCTGAGTTCATCGAAGGATCGAAGGATAGGCCTCAAGTATATTTCCAACACATGCCACAATAGGATCAATATATACTCCCCAATCATCTTTACTTTTCAAACTCGCTTCAATACCAATCGCCGGTGCCTTGATGCCGATCAGTGGTGCAAAAGGAAGCTTATACACCCCATGCACATTAAATTTCTTTGCATACACCGGTTGCGTAATTATCTGTTTAATTTGTTCAGACCATGCAGCGGTCTTCTTGCTTGCGCCCAAATGTGCTTGATCATACGAGTAAAATGCAAGCGGTTGAGAAGGAACCATAAAGTCATCATTGTATGAAAAGCGATATACATACATGTTTGGTTTAACACCAGTTTCATGATAAAAATGAATACTCAGATAAAGGTCTACGTTCAGGCGATTGGCAAAGTTTGCATGTTGTAATGGATAGACCATATCACCGGGGAATCGCGTTAAGATAACGGATATGTGTGGGTAAGTGCTTTCAATAACTTTTTTTAACTGTTCTGCACATTGTAAGGTAATGCCGCGTTCAAAGGTGTCTTCTATTTTTCTTCCCGTGCGTTGTGCATCACCAGCAGGATTGAGCATAACGGTGATGGGGCGTACGTGATAGTAGCCGAGCAGTATGTGGGGGAGAGTGAGTGTGAGGAGTAGGGCGAACGGGCTTAATAAATTTTTTAACGACATTGCAAATCACTCGTTAAAAATTGTTGCAAAAATGTATTGCGTTTTAAGCCAGCGTTGTTGCCCACAGCCATACCAATTGCTTTGGGTTGGCCAATAAGAATGCATAATTTTTTAGCACGAGTAATTGCGGTATACAGGAGGTTGCGCTGGAGTAGGGTAAAATGTTGCATAAAGAGCGGTATGATAACCGCCGCATATTCTGATCCTTGGCTTTTATGTATCGATATCGCATACGCAAGGACCAGTTCATCCAGTTCGCTAAATTCATACGTTGCTGTCTGATCCAAAAATTGTACCGTGAGCATACGCTCTTGCATGTCAATCATTTCAATAGTTCCCACATCACCATTGAATACCAATTTGTCATAGTTGTTGCGAATTTGCATAACCCGGTCATTAACTTTAAACGTAACGCCCATAGTTGCGGTCTGCTGCTCAGTCGCTTGAGGATTTAACATCGTTTGTAAATGATGATTAATATTTTGTGTGCCAACCGTTCCTTTGTGCATAGGGACCAATACAATAGCGTCTTGCGCTTTGATATGATATTTTTTGAGACCGTTGGTGTAAATATTGCGCAAATGCTCAGCAACATTTTCTGGGTTTTCTTCTTTGATAAAGAAAAAATCACGTCGCGCTTCTGGTAAATAGGATGATGGAAATTCGCCGCTATTAATGCGGTGCGCGTTGATGGTAATTAAACTGTCCTGTGCTTGACGGAATATGTGCTGCAACCGAATGCATGGTATTATGTTGCTCGCAATAACATCCCGTAAAAAGTTACCCGCGCCAACTGAGGGTAATTGGTCGATATCACCGATAAAAATAATGTGGGCGTGTGAAGGGAGTGCTTTCATAATTGCGTTTGCAAGAAACACGTCGATCATAGAGGCTTCATCGATGATTAAAAAATCAAGTAAAAGCCCGTTGTGTTCATTGCGTGCAAAGCCCATAGTGCTGACATCAAACTCAAGGACACGGTGCAGTGTTGCAGCAACGCGACCAGTACTTTCGGTAATTCGTTTTGCAGCACGGCCAGTCGGTGCAGCAAGTTTGTAGCGTAAACTATGTTCTTCTAATAATGAGAGTAATTTTTTAATGAGGGTTGTTTTTCCCGTTCCAGGACCACCGGTAATCACGGTTACTTGTTGTTGTAAGCAGGTTAATATGCCACGCTGTTGTTCTTCATTTAATTGTACCGCATCATCATTGACCCGTAGCTGTTGGTAAATAGAATCAATATCAAAAATTTGGGCAATAGTATTAAGCGTGGGGTCCATCAGTTTGAGTAGCTTGTGCGCAATATTTTTTTCAGAAAAATAGTATTGGGATAGCGTGACAAAATGTTGTTCTTCATGAGTGACCACTTTAATTTTGCCCTGGTCGTGTAATTCGTGCAGTGCAAGTTTTATTGTGTGTGCTGCATCACCATGCATGAGTGTAAGGTCATGACTTTTTTCTTTGCCTTCGACTAGGTTGTCTGCAGCATCATTGTTTGCAATTGCGTTGTGTGCATACTTTTCAAGCTCAAGGAGTGCAGTGGCATCTTTTTTAAGCTTTTCCAACTCAATGTACAAATGGCCGTTACCGATAATGGTAGAAATTAGGTAGAGAATACCGGATCGAATTCGTTTAATGGAATTATGCGCAAATCCCATATTCTGTGCAATTTGATCAGCTATTTTAAAACCGATCCCCCAAATTTCATCCGCAAGGCGATAAGGATTTTCTGTGAGTACGGCAATAGATTCAGCCCCATATTTTTTATAAATTTTTACCGCATAGGCAGATGAAATACCTTTGTCACGCAGGAATACCATAACCTGAGCTACTTCTTTTTGATCTTGCCATGCGTGGGTGATAGTGGTGGCTCGTTTGCGACCAATGCCAGGAACTTCGTGTAAACGTTCGGGATTTTTATCAATTATTTCCAGCACATCTTGCCCAAAATAGTTCACCAATTTTTCAGCGTAGGTTGGGCCAATGCCTTTGATAAGACCTGAGCCAAGATATTTTTTTAAACCTACGATGCTATTTGGCAGGTGCGTGGTGCATTGTTGTGCATCAAACTGTTTACCAAATTTAGGGTGCATAAGCCATGTACCCTTCACCGTAATGTCTTGACCTGGTTGTATGTTGGGCAGATAGCCTTTCACCACAATGTTGGTATCTTGGCTGAGTTGTAAAATGAGAATGGTAAAATCATTTTCTGCATTATGAAAAAGAATGCGATCAATGGTACCGTTTATTTGTTCTGTGCTGTTCATAGGTGTTGCGTGCGCTCAATTGCATAGGTCATGAAATGAGCGCGTGTATGCATCCTCACTAAGGTTAATTTTTTTGATTTATAAATTTAATAAATAATGCTTCAAGTTTCTCTTTGGTTATATCAGTCATGGTAAGTTTATCAATATGATGTTCTTTTAAATGGCGCATAAATTTTTGTTCAAGCGCGTTAGACGCTGCTGCTGTTGTGCCGCGCGTGTGTACAATTCCTTTGATGAGTGTGCGCGCTTTTTGGCATTTATCACTACGCATCTTAAATTGAGCCATTCCTTTTGGGCAGCTACGTATTAAATCACCCAGGAAATTTAACAAGTCAGTACAAAACTTGTTGTACAACGAAAATGACGTGACATCTTCATTGAAAATTTTTGCTTCTTCACCTTGCGCTGCTTCTGACCAGCGTAATAAAATAGTAGTATCCATGCCACGTTTTTTGCATGATTCTTTGATCAGTTCAAGTATCTGATATTTAACGCTTTGTATAGTTTCTATAAAAGGTTCTACGCAGCCATGTAAATCTTTTTTTGCCTCATTTAAGCAGCGTGTAAGTTCTTTTTGTAAAGATTCAGATGCATTATTTTCTATCAACGTAAGATCTTTGGTGCTATAGAATTTACCATCGATAAGGTAGCGACCGATCATTGTACCATCTTGTGCTTTTTCACCAATCAATATTTTGTTAATTTCTCTTCTGATGAGTCCGATTAGTTCTATCACGTCTGCATCAATACCAATTGCGGTACCATCAAACGCATGCAAAATTGGTGATTCCAAGATAATTGTATCTTCTTCAATGGTTGCATTGATCTTTTGCACATAGGTGAGCGCTGGTCCTGCTAATAAACTTGCGAGAGAAAATGTGACGATCTGTTTTTTCATGATTAATTTCCTTTTAAGTGTGTATTAAAAATGGGTTTCTGCGTTAAATGAGAGGGTAAAGTCTTGACCAATACCAGTACTGAATATGGTATAGTCTAAGTTTAATGATAAGAACCATGTTCGGGTACATTTTGGTACTTTCCATCTCATACTGCCATATAATTTAACTTGTTGCGCGAGTGCTGGTTTTGCTTTGGCTTTGTTAAGGGTGTTAACATCGCAACAACCGTGGATGGTGTGAAGATGTTCTGCTGGTTGCAACCAGTAATCGGTCCCCATAGTGCCTCCCCATAATTTCCCTTGATAACAGAATCTACTGTCCCAACGGAAAATCATGCCGGGTCTTACCGTTACTGGGAATGCTCTTGGATAGAGTCTGTCGACAAGCGTTTGTTCTAAAAATGCTAAATTGCTCACCGATTGATCTTCATCGGTAAGATTGAGTTGTTTAATTTCGGCTGCATTATTTTTCGGTATAAAAAAGCGTTTGTTATGAGCGGGAAATAAATATTCCCATGACAACCTATTGCACCAGGTTGCTCGTTCTGCCCATGCTGCTTTTGTCCAGTAACATGCATTCGCTTTGCTACGCAGAAGTAAGCCAAGACCAAAGTGACCTTCATTGCCCAATGGTTTTTCTATGAGTGCTGCAGAAAGACGATCGAGCGCACCAAGACCAAATACGCGCAACTCTTCTACTGCAGCGGCGAGTTTTTCCGGTTCAGTTAAATCCGGGTCAAATGCTATGCAGACAAGATCTTCTATGAGCGTTGCTGGTGGTTGGCATGCTGTTTTTTTAAAATGCCTTCCACGAATACCTTTTTTAAAGGCAAATGCAGTTGGTATGGTTGCCATAAGGCCACCACGCAGTAGCCAGTAATCTTTTTGAATCCAGTATTTATCTACTTCAATCCGTGTATCACCAAAGCCAAGTTTGTCGCTTATAAAGTGAGTGTCATCGAAATCTTTTCGTTGGGATTCTGCGGTGGCGCCGAATTCTGCAGCAATTTCATCTTCTTGATCTGGCGTTAAGAAATAATTAAGTTCTTGATAATAAAGGGGAAAGAGAAAGCGTATGTGCCAATCTTTGATGAGGCGCTCTCCATGAATCATGAAGCCAACTCTGCGTTGTTGCATTGCCATGTTGGAAATAATGCTAAAAATCGTTCTGAAGTCTGCTTCGAACCCTTTTGCTTGGAGGTCTGGTATAAAGGGCTCCAGTGCCGATTCTATTTTTTCTAAAATTGATTCTTCGCAGAGCGCCAGATAAGAAGAAAGCTTATCGCTTTCAGATGTGTAATACATGCGGGTGGTTTGGTTTAAGAAGGCATTAAATCCAACAGCCCATCTATCACCTGTTTCACAACAACAGATTGGTTCAAAGGTTGGTAGATCAAGTAAGCTACGGGTGTTGAGATTGTTTGTGCGTAAATAAAAATCTTCTTCCAAAATGGGGATGACACCGGTGCTGACCAGAAAATCTATAATATCTTGGGGTGTCAATGTACAGCGACGGTTGAGCAGTGTGGCTATGTCGTCGCTATCAAGTAACGCCTCTGCATCGGGAGAATCGAACATGTCAAAAATGTCCGAACTCTGTGCTTGAAATGTGGTAAATAAGCTTGCTACCAGGAAACTATATACGATATGTTTTACACGAATATGCATCATTCTAATCTCTAATTCATTTTTTATATGGTTAATTACAATTATAGGGGAACGTTATTGAGGATTATTTTAAAGTATATCATTTTTACTAGTTATGCCAAAACATCCTGGTTTTGCCAACAAAAATGATAATTTTGTAAGTTTGTGGTGTAATTATTCGATTTTTCTTTTTGAAAAGATAGAATGGTAGAGAAGCATATATATAGGGATTATTATCAACAAGGTACACTATGAAATCATCGGGAATACAAAAACAACTATACGTAGTGATTGAAGGTAACGTTGGGTCGGGCAAATCTACTTTTTTAAAATTGATACAAGATTATTTTGCGGCGCAGATTGTTTTTGAGCCACATCAACAATGGCAGCATGAAGATAGTGAGTATAATTTGCTGGGTAAATTTTATACCGATACGCCGCGTTGGGCATATACCTTTCAAACATATGCATTTATAACGCGTGTTGTGACACAAGAACAACATATGAAAACCAATCCGTATGTGATGCAATTTTTAGAACGTTCAGTTTTTTCTGATCGTTATTGTTTTACCAAAAATGCATATGAGCAAGGCTATATGAACAATCTTGAGTGGAAGTTATACACCGAGTGGTTTTCATGGTTAGTAGATGGCTATGTACCAAAACCAGCGGCTTTTATCTATTTGCAGGTTGATCCAGAAGTTTGTTTTAAGCGTTTACAAAAACGTGATCGTGCAGAAGAAGCGAGTGTAAAGTTAGAGTATTTACAGCAATTGCATGAAAAGCATGAACAATGGTTACTTAAAAAAGAGGATATTGCTGATTATTTACGTGACGTGCCGGTGCTGACATTGATGGCAAATGAGGATTTTGAAGTGGAGCGCCATGTGCTTGAAAAACATGTTGCGCATATAGCCACATTTTTAACTACGACCGCGGGAATTGCACAAGAACAAAATGTCTTGTCTTTGTCCTTGTAAATCGATAAAAAAATGCAGTATACTGCACAATTGCCTACGTTAAACAATCTTTTAACTTTAAGGAGTATCATGGACACTATTTATTTTGCTAAAGCAGCAGCATTTTTTGGCGCAGCATTTGCCATGGGAGTTGGCTGTTTTGGGCCAGCACTTGGGCAGGGATTGATTGGTATGAGGGCATGTGAAAATATCGGTAAATATCCAGAAAGTGGTGGCAATATCAGAACCACCATGATGATAGCAATGGGCCTTGTTGAAACGTCTGCAATTTATGCGCTCTTGATTGCGGGTATGCTTGTGTATGTCGGTTGGAGCCTTTAATTCGAGGGACATGCGCATGACACTCAACGGTACACTTATTGCTCAAGCAATCAATTTTTGCATAGCCTATTGTATGTTGCGGTGGTTATATTTTAAGCCTGCTATCACACAAATTCAGCAAGAAGAGGCCATCACTACGCAGGTAAAAAATGCTATCGCGGAGCGTTCTTTGACCATAGAGCATAAGCAGCAACAACAAAAAAAATATTGGCTTGAGTGTCAGCATTATTGTCAAGAGCGGATGCCATCTGTGCAGAAACCAGCGGTGACCATGAAGTCTACTGTCCCAGCGATTGAGCAATTGAGTTATGATGTGACCCAATTAAAACAATTATCTGATACCGTTGTGGATGTATTGGTGCAAAGGATAGATCATGTTTCATAATGAATCAGGCGTTACGTTCATATTTCGTGTGATTAATCTTTCTGTATTTATATTTTTTATGCTCTATTTATTTAAAAAATATGTGGTTGCAGCGGTCAGAAAAAAGATTGATGACAAACAACAGGCAATGGTAGATTTACAGGATAAGGCGAGCGCGCTGGCAGAAGACGTTCAAGTGATTAGTCAGGTTATTCAGCATGATGTGCAGGTGGGTCACGAGCTTAAAACGCGCGTGGTGAAATGGCGCGCACAAGCAGAACAGATTGAAAAAGAGCGTGAAATCAAAAAACAAGAACAAAAGCAGGTGTTGGCAGAGCATGTGCGCATACAAAGCATGTATCTGCAGCGTAAGAATGCGTATGAACGCATTTTGCCAGTGGTGATTGATCAAACACATAAAAAATTAGAACAAAAATTTGAGAGTGATGCTTTGGCGGAAATGTTTATCGCTCAGTTGATTACCTCTATGCAAAAGGGTGGATAAAAATGGGACAAGATATGCCAGGTGAATTGACAAGAAAGTATGCAAAGGCATTTATCAATGTTTTTTTTTCAGAGCTATCACTGGATGATGTTGCGCATATAGTCCAAGCAGCAGATTATTTAGCATCGCGTAGGCGTACACGGTTTTTTTTACGATTACCCGCAATAGATGTTTCTATAAAAAAACAGGTGTTAGATTTGGTGTGTAAACGATTCAGTTTGCCATTGCCGGTAGAAAAAATTATTGATCTTTTATTGGAGCATAAGCGCTCATATCTCTTGCATCACGTGTTGCTTTATAGCGCAGAATTATATTATGTTCACCACAATATCGTGACGTTTACGATTGCCAGTTCGCATGAATTACCACAAAAGAGTGTTGATATTATTCAAGATTTTCTTGCGCGTAAAACGAAACGTACCATCATGTATACAAATAAAATAGATAAAAAACTGATTGCAGGAATACGGCTAGAAAGCGGAGTGTTTTTATGGGAGTATTCTATTCATAAGCATTTAAGACGTATACAGCAGTCGGTAATTTAAGGATGACCATGGAAATACACAGTACTGATTTAGTTTCGTTATTTGAGCGCTCGTTGCGCAACCTACCAGAAGAAAAACTAGAAGAGATAGGTATTGTTGTACAAGTTGGTGACAATATCTGTAAAGTGCATGGTTTAATCAATGCAATTTCTGGCGAACTTATCGAGTTTGAAGGTGGTAATGCAGGTATCATTTTTCAATTAGATGAAGATTCGGTATCGATTTTTTTGTTGCATAGCACCATCTTGGTTGCGGAATTAGAAGTTGCTCGTCGTACGGGCGACGTGTTCAAAGTGCCAGTAGGGGATAGTTTGTTGGGCCGAGTTATTAATGCGATAGGTAAACCAATTGATGGCATGGGTGATCTTCGTGCGGTAGGGTTTATGCCGACTGAAAGTGTCATAGCCGGTATTATTGAGCGCAGTCCGGTGAATGAATCATTAGAAACAGGTATTTTGGCAATTGATGCGTTGGTACCAATCGGCAGAGGGCAACGTGAATTGATTATTGGTAATCGCAGCACGGGTAAAACGGCAATAGCGCTTGATGCGATCTTACATCAAAAAGGTAAAAACGTTATCTGTGTGTATGTGTCTATCGGCCAACGACAAGCGAGTGTTGCACGCATTGTGCGCCATTTGGAAGAAAATGGTGCGCTTGATTATGCAGTAGTGATTAGTGCTCCAGCAGGTGAGGCAGTACTTAATCACTATTTAGCACCTTATGCAGGTTGTACCATAGCTGAATATTTTCGCGATCAAGGAAAAGATGTTTTAATTGTGTACGATGATTTGAGTAATCATGCAATTGCATTCCGTGAAATGTCTCTTCTGCTCAGACGTGCACCGGGGCGTGAAGCATATCCGGGTGATGTCTTTTATCTGCATTCTCGCTTGCTTGAGCGGGCTGGTAAGTTGGCAAAAGGAGGTTCAATCACCGCGTTGCCAATCGTGCAGATGCAGAGTGATGATATTACCGCGTACATTCCAACCAATTTGATATCGATTACCGATGGCCAAATATTTTTAGACACACAATTATTTAATCAAGGTATGCGTCCGGCAATCAATACGGAGCTTTCTGTTTCTCGCGTTGGTGGAGCAGCACAAACAAACGCAATGAAAAAAGTTACAAAAGCGTTGAAATTAGAATTGGCTCAATACCGGGAGCTACTCGATTTTGCCCAGTTTGGCACTGAGCTTGATATTGTCTCACAAAAGCGTCTTGCGCGTGGTGCACGTGCTATTGAATTGCTTAAGCAACCGCAGTATGTGACCTATTCATTTGTGGATCAAGTATTGATGCTGTTCTTGTTGAAAGAGAATTTCTTGGATGCACTCGAGGTGAAACAGGTTCATGTATTTGTGGTCCAGTTTGTAAGCTACGTTAAATTGGTCTACCCAGCGATTTATGATGCGATATATACATCAGAAAATTTATCTGATGATATTCAAGTGGAGTTGAGGGGTATTGTGAATGAGTTTAGTAAGTTGTTTATAGCGCCGGAAATAAGTAAATAAGTAGTAAAAATAGACTTATGCACTACTTGCGGTATACTACTAGCATCCTTTCTTTTTGCCTATTCTTATATGTGTCGTCGTAAAGATGACGTTCTTGAAATATAATGTGCCCCCTTCGACAAGCTTCAGTTGATAAACTGTCCGCCACAGCTTTAGCGACGGTGGAAGCTACTAGAAGGCGGTAATTTTGAAATATAATGTGCCCGTAGCTCAGTTGGATAGAGCAACGGATTTCTAATCCGTAGGTCATAGGTTCGAATCCTATCGGGCACACCAGTTTCTAGTTTTTGCAGATTCTAGCACCATTCCGAACACGGATTTCAGCTCTACATCGATGTTTCCATCGCTATAAGAGCAGTTCGATAGTAAAGTATCCAGAACTCTACGTTTTTTCTCAACACTCCCTTGTTTGAACCATTGGGCCGCATTTTTCGCGAGTTCTAAGATAAAGTGAGCATTTTCTAAATAGTGAGCATCAGCTCTTTGAGCAGCAACCAGTTTTAGACTCAGAGTTTCTTTCTCATCAAGCCATTTGCTGGTATGTGCCTGCCAAAATTCTTCGCTAATCTTGCCGTCTAATTTATCAAGGTAGGCCTGATCAACTCTTTTTTGTAAAACTTTAATTTGTTTTTCGAGTTTGTTTATCAAATTGGTATGGTATTCAATTTTATCTTTTAAGCTTTCACGCATGGTTTCCAAAATGATCGCTTGGATTTCATCAGTAACGTGTATCTTGCTTAACAATGATTCAAATTGTTCTTCTAAATCTTCTTGTCTGATGTAGCTTTGTTTACAATTGCCTTTAGAGCCGGTGCAATGATAGTAGATGTATTTGTTCTTCTTTAGCTCAGCAGTTAATGAGCATCCGCAAACACCACATTTAATGAGATTGGTATAAGGGAACATGCCCTTCTTGGATTTGCTTTTACGCGGATTGATAAGAACAGCCTGCACGCGCTGAAATAATTCTTGGCTGACGAGTTGTTCATGTGATGCGTTTTCATATTTTCTTCCATTCCAGTAAAACGTGCCGGTATAGAATTCATTTTTCAGAATGGTTTCGATTTTGCTTGTATAGAAGTTTTTACCATTTCTATAGACCATACCATCTGCTAACATTTTTTTACGCAGGTTCAATAAAGAGTAGCTACCTGTGGCATAGAGTTCGAACATCTTTTTAACAAAGGGAGCGGCTTGAGGATCAACCTTAATGATACTTTTTCCGCTCTCACGTACATTGAGGTATCCGTATGGAGCTGATGACGGGTATGTACCTTGGGATGCTTTTTCAGTCATGCCCTTTTTAACTTCTTCAGATAGATTATCAACGTAGTTTTTTGACATTAATGCTCTGATGCCAAAAACAAATTTTTCATTTGAACGAGAATCTCTGCTCAAGATTACGTTTTCTTTTATGAGATGTATTTTTATATCCGAATAGGTGATCAGTCGATCAATAAGCGCGTAGTCTGAAATGTTTCTCAGTAAGCGATCGGTTTTCTCTACCAAAATATGTTTAATGCTTGGATCATCTTCAAGGTGCTTTAGCATCTTGCCAAAATGTGTCCTGCCTGCTTTTTTTGCTGTTTCGACATCAGTAAACTCTTCTACGATCGTGAAGTTATTTTTGGACGAGTATTCTTTTAAAAGTTTGAGTTGCGCTGGAATTGAAAACCCTTCGTTTTCCTGATCCTTCGATGAAACTCGGGCATAGATGACTGCTTTATTCATATCGTTTATAATCTAACGTTTTAATTGTAGGTTTTAAGGGAAAATTTCTTTTTTAACCATAACCACCAAGTCGCATTCTCATTATTGCGTCTATCATCTGGTTTATATGTACAAAAATCTTCTTGGGTGCCATCATAACCTATGGGTTGTAAGGAAATACTAGTTCCTGATGCATTCCAAATATGTGTTACCCAGGCTTCTCCGGATTGTTGGTCAATTATAATGGCTCCACTAGATCCGAAACTAGCGACCTGATATTTGGTACGGTTTAAATTTAGGGTAGATGCAACAATGACGATGAAAATAGTAGGCCAGATAAGGTTATTAAGATTATTCATTTTGAGCTCACGAACTAGATTGTTTGTATGGTTGCTCGGCATCTTCTTGTGAGTTTGTCTCAAATTCTTTTTCATAAAGTAGTCGGATGCCTTCGCAAAGAAGAGTAGACCGATCTGTTTTGGTTCGATTTCTGAGGCGTTTGATAAAAACTTCATTTAAGAGTTTTTCATCGTTCTCAGAAATATAGACAGAGGTCTTTGTTTTTTTAATTATTGTGTTGGGTTGATTCACTGTTTTACCTTGAAGTAGAAAGGTTTTTTTATGGTAATAATTATACCAAAGTTTTGTGAGGAGGTATAGATGCAAATATCTTTATAGCCTAGCCACTCGACTTTTCAGCATGGTCATACATTGTGTAAGCTACATGACAAACAAGATACCAGGTGTTTTTTCTTTGAGTGAGCAGTACAAGAATAATGATCTTGGTATTTCCTTGCGCTACTCTGTAAATGCAATCTCAAAAGATATAGTCGCCTATATCTTGACGATCTCCATCAATCGAATTTTTAATTCTAGTTATGGCAGAAGTAGCTCTAAATGTATTGACTACAAGATTTTGTCCGAGAGATGATCTAGCACCATTTGGAGCATCTAAGTTTTGTAATAAACTGTGAAATTCTTGCCCTTTTTTCTCGGATCGTATTCTACCTAAAGTTACATGTAGTAAGTCATTACTTTGAAAAGTAGTAGCAGTCGATTTTTCTAAACGCTTTTTTAGAGATTTTTACGATCCTATTAAGCCTAGTTTTTAATTCAGATTCAGGTATTTGAAACTCTTTCTCGTAAACTTTTAATAATTTTTGATTACTTAAAACATATGTAGAAGATTTAAGTATCCTTTCAAGATCACCCTTACATTTTGATGTGTAGAATGCTCCTTGATGCGGGTTAGCGGCCATGTTTAAAGCTTTTTTTAGTATTGGACTATCATCCTTAAATTGATCTAATCCATACTCAGGCGCTTCCATTCCACAAATAAGGGCAACCTGCATGCAAAATATCACAATGGTTATGATTTTTTTTAAAACTTTCATCTGCTTGCTCCTTATTCTGAGATATTTAGGCCTTTGCTTGTGCTATGTATGCATCAATTTCATCAAGGTCAGCAAGTTTATCCAATAAATATTGTGTGTGATTCAAGCTTTCGTTTATATTGTTATAGCCATATTTGATGCCTTTATAACTCAAATATGTATAAAGTATCGAGGTTGCAGCAATTATACCAAGAAGGCCGCCAGGAGTATTTGAAATTCCTATAAAATCAAATGTATTTAGAATGTCATATGGTAAAGAAAATAATAAATATAATAAATATATTCCTGTTTTTGTTTCGTACATTAGACGCAATACTGCTGCTTCAACCACTGTATGGGGAATCTTATCGGCACTGCTCATTTGCCAATTGTTTCTTATTTCATTTTCTTGAATTGCGTTTCTTATTACGCCTATCGTGTACAAACATGCTGGAATTGACATTGCAAGAGCCCCTCCAGCCACTGTTGCTGATACACCCTTGGCCAATTTAGGCATGTTTATACTTTCATCACCCATAGACTCAAGTTCTTCTTTAATTGCTGTTTTTGTTTTTAAAACGCATTTTTTAAGTTCTTCTATGTGCTCTGCTGATAATGGTCTTGATTCACTGAATGCTAATCTAAATGCTTTTCTATCTGCATCACGAATTAGTGCTTTTAAATTATTGATTTGTGCTTTTTGTTTATAATACTGTGCATCTGTAAATGAGTTTGTTTGTGTGGCGTAAATAACAGGCATCAAAATACCAGATAAAGCTATAGCCGTAAAAAACTTCTTCATAGGGACTCCATTCAGGTTATATTTAAAATACTATAATACTTCTATTTCATCTTATCTTATCTCCTTTAGCTCTATTTGTAAAAAGGGTAAGCGATTCTGGCTCCTGATCGACTTATTTAAAGAAATAGGGGGTATGGTGAATAAAGTTCAAGAGAAGAACTTCTGGGGGTCGATTCCAGCCCGAACTAAAATATCACGAACTGGAAACCGTACTATTTTGTCACGATTTGAACCGTCGACAAGTTGTCGACACTTTGTAGGCAACTGCGGTAAATAGTATCAAATACATGAAGCACAGGTATTAGAGCGTAGTAAAATCAATCTCTCTCTATGGCAGTCCCACAATTTGACACCATATTATGCGATCGCATAATTCCCCGAAGACGACAATTCTCTATTCTTAACCTATCAATATCAGCATTATTTTCATCTTCTTTTGACCTTTTCTCTTTCAGATATGCTCTGTATTCCGGATCATAAAAAGGCAACATTTCAAGTGCGAGATGCCGATCAATCTTACCTTCTAATCCATGTTGTTTGATACGAGTGCCAATGATGCGTAATGCATTGTCATAGGCGTTAGAAAAATATTCTGAGTGATCACGAAAAGACAAAAATATCGGTGGAGAGATCATTAAGCTCAATGGAAATCTGCTTATGTCATAGGTATCTTCTTTTGTGCAAATTCCATCAGATCATCAGCTATCTGGCGATACTCTTCCTCGGTATCAAGTCTCTTAATAAATTTATAGAGAGTTTTTGCTGTTGATTTCATCGGGTTTCACCTCAAGTTAATTGTTAATGTATAAATTGCGTCTGTACCAGTTTATTGTTTATGGGAGCCATTAGGACAAAGGGGATAATCTGGTATTATAACGGTAAGTCATCTTTGAATCGCTGTTGATCCGGAGCTTCCTTTTACCAATCAACGTCACCACTGATGGTCTTTGATGATGGTGTTTCTTGCTGTGCATTACGATTTTCTTGTAACACATACGCATGCTTTTCCTCTTCATGAGTGCCATCAGGACAAGGAATAAATCTTGGTATGTTGACTGTGATTATTTTTGTTTGGCCAGCCTCTTCTTCCCCATTTTTTTGCCTCATCACCCACTTCCTGTAAACAGGATCATACAAAGGCATTGTTTCTCGCACTATGTGTGCATTCAATAAACCTTCATGAGCCAAGCGTTCCCTCCGTGAACCAATAATCCCCAAAGCAATATTATAACGCTCTGCAAACGGATCAGATTTGGCGGGGAAGGCATGAAAAGTCGATGGCGCAATCATTTTGCTAATGGGAAAGCCATCTATAGTCAGCGAATCTTCTTGCTGTGCCCATGTAATCAATTCATTACCCAGGCTAATATATTCTGCTTCTGATTGTGGTTCTTTAAACAAAGTAGTTTTTGTTTTGCGTACCATTATTACTCCTCTATTTAACTTCAACTAGCTTCTTCAATGATGCTGATGCTTGTCGCATTTCATTAATCAAATACCGTTGTGCTGTTCGTTCATTGTATGATTTCTGAGTATACCGACCATGCTTGGGAGGCCTGCCTGAATGATAATAACATCGACCATTTCCATCTTTAAGGGCAACATGACGACAAGGCCATGTGCGTAAAGAGTTTGCTTTCGGCTTTGCTCCACATCGAGGAAGTTTGGAAAAATCCATCTCGAATCTCATGCATTACCTTCCGTTTTTTAAATCACCCTCCCCTTGAATGAGAGTGTTATAAGTCACATTAATATTCTGACTTATTTTACCACGATATCGTTGTAGTTGCTCCAATGATTGATGACTTAATCTGAGCAACATTATCCCGTGTCCTTTGGCGTTTAAATAATTTTTACTCATTACACTCATGCCCTGCAAACTGGCACAAACAATCTGTGCTGCCAACATCACTTCTATTGTGTCCCTTGGTTCAATTGACCTTATCAAACTAACAACTGCTTCCACTTCTTCTTTTGTAACCTGTGCTTCTGGCTTTTCATATACTGCCGCAACAGCCTTCTTTATAAGTATCTGGACAGCTACTGGATTATCAATGCATTTAATAGCTTCAACTAAAGAAGAAATGTGACTTGTCAGTGTTATAGAATTTGTTTTTTTGGTCATGTTGATTCCTGAAGGTTTGTATGTTCTTCAATTGCTTGTTTTATTAATCTAAAACCATGTTGCAGTTCTCCTGTTTTGGCGCGATGAGAATTTGGGCCGAGTAGGATTTCGCGTTCAAATTTCATATAAGCCCCACGTTTAGTGCTGGCGTATTGCAGAAACCATTGTAAAAGTTCTTGATCATCGGGATGCCATTTTTGTTCTTGTATGATCTTTGTCAGTATCCAACTCCTAATGTTAAGACCTTGTTCTATGGCCTCTCCAATATCCTTTCCGATTGGAGTAGTATAACCTTTCGCATGCGGATATAGTTGTTGCCATTTACGTAGCATTACTCTTCCTGCATCATCATTGTCATGCAAGATACAGAGATGGGTTTTATTTTTAGCGAGGTTATCGGTGAGATTATCAGGGTTCTTGGTGTTGCTGCCTACTGCTATAACAAAAGCAAAATCACTTACTGCATTTTCGGTTGCATATCCATCGAGTTCTGATTCAACTACTAACATACTATTGTGCGTGGTGTTGCCTATAAGATTTAGTCCGTTCATGCTTCCTGAAATAGCTACATACTTAGGTAGCTCATCTCCTTTTTTCCAATCACATCGTCTGATCTTTAATCGCACAACTTTTCCACTTGGTTCTATGGAGGGGATCACAATTCCTTTGGGAATCCATAGTAAGCGCGCTTTACCGTTATCATTCAATTGTTTATCTAATCCCCAATCTGGTCTTGAAAAATATTCGTCTTTTTCAGACCAACCAAGTTTGTGACGTATGACTACATTAATTGGAATGCCGCGAGATGCTAAGAAGTTGAGAATATCTTTTCTGTGTAGTAATCGCTGATGTGCTTGTTCAACAAAATCAGAAGCATCGGATATCCATTTTTCTGGTGGTGGTTTTAGTTTAGTTATTTGCGAAGAATATGATTTTTTAAACGTAGGAGATATTGTTTTTTCAATAATGATGGCGTTGACTGTTTGAGCAGCTTCTTGAAATGAAAGGTTAAGAAATCGACGAGCGAATTCAATTGCATCACCATGAATACCACATTCTCGACAACGATACGCCCCCATACATTTGCTCATTTGTTTACTGGGATGCATGTAAAAACGCTTGGTTCCTCCACAGGTAGGGCATGCTGAGTGATATTCTCCACCACCGGTTGATGCTACCCATTTTGGATTTAAACCTATTTGATGTGCTAATTCAAGTATTGTCATAATGTTTTCCTTTATGTCCATGATCTGGTCCATGTGAATACATGTAAGAAACAGTGATCTGAAGCATTATGTCCAATCCGTCCATGTAGTCCATGCAGCTTTGATAGAAAAATTTTCGTATCAATTCAAATTGTGTACGCATTATTTTCCTTTCCAATTACCTCGGACTACGTGGACCTCCTGGACATATGCAATAACAATGATGTTTGAGATGGTTTTATATTTGGACAATGTCCTGGACTGTATCAATCATTACTGCCTTTGTTGCTCCAAAAATTTGCTTTGGGTCTTCCTTAAATGCTTTACAAAAATCTTCGCGCGTTTCTTGTAATGAGAGAAATTCATAACATCGTTGGCGGTTTTTTCCACCAGGTCGGCTTTCTCCTATTGAAGGAATCAGTTTCTTTAATGTTTTACCAAACAACTCTTTTGATAAAATAGTTTCTCCACTCCGTTGGCACCACAAAGCATAATCTTCGTAAATAGAACTCTTGGGTATTGAATTTTGCCATGTGGGATGAATATTTTCAGGTGAGTCACTACCAATTGAGAAACCCCCATCACATAGTGCCTCGTAGATGTATCTATGCGCAGATTCAGCGCTACGCATCTTTATGCTAAATGAATCAGCGCTAGAGGGTAATCTACGAGGGTTAAAATCGGTTAAGTCTTCATGTAGTAAAGCATATAAAAGTGCTTCATATCCGCCATTATCTAGTTCTCGTTGGATGGCCAGAAAGTACGCATAATCTTCTTTATGTTTTTCTGAAACGCGTATTACCAAGAAGCGGCGATCATCAGGATCAAGGTGTACTGGCCAATCTTCATTACTACTTAAAATTACATGTTTAAAATTACGTACTGTGATTCTATCTTTACCTTTTCCCTCTATAAGGCATGTGCGTTCAGTAATCATCGCTTTAACTGCGCCAAGTTCTTTTTTATTTCCGCCCCATAATGCTTCATTGGCGTGAATTAAAACGGCATTTTTAAGATGATAGTTAAAGTTAGAAACTAGTTCGCTGATGCTGCTAAGTGGTGTGTAATGTGAACCTAGTAGTACACCTAATGGCTCAACGAAACTATTTTTGCCTACACCTTGGGAGCCGCACAATACCAGGGCGGTATGTACTACATCAGGATGTTGAAAAAGGTATGCTAGCCACCTACGTACATATTGATATGTCTCCTCATTTCCATTGCAGATGTTATCTTTTACATGTTGCCAATACTTGGAGCAATCACCGGGTTGGTCAATTTTGGCAAAACCTTTCCAAAGATTATATTGGCCTTTGATACATTCTGTTGTTGTCGGATCAAATACGATTCCATCATATTTGCGACGTTTAGGACTTTTTAACCAGATATCTGCTTTAGATTTCCAGTTGCTATCAAAACATTCTACTTCCTCATCCTCATAATAAGTTTTGAATGATTGTCTGCTTTCTAGAGAGAAGTCTTTATTGCCGAGGTTGTTAATTTTTTCAGTGAGGACATAGGTTTGATCAGCGTGGAGAATGGCATGCTTCTTGTTAAATTCATTAATTACATTGTCTTCGGCCCATAATAGACTTTGGTATTCAACCAATTCTTTATACTTGTCTTGCAAAGCGATGATTTGTGATCGTTTGGCTGTGTCAAGAAAAGCATCAGGAAGAATGGCTAAAAACTCGTCCCATGAAAGGTGCTCGTATTTGAGGTCTATCTTTTCATTATCCAGTTGTTTTGCTTTTGTAATCCATTCAGCTTGTGCGGCTTCGATTTGTTGATCACGACTTGTTTTTCGTTGTTTTACGGGTTCTTTTATGCTATTATTTTCCATAGTAAAAACTTTCTTAGCTTTAAAGCCATCACTCAGACAAGTAGATGGCTTTATTTATTAATTACGTTTTCTGCATTTCTTCAAATTTTTTAATAACTTCATGTTCAACCAACTCAGCGATCTCCTTATTTATGGGGTAAAAAAAGTTAATGTTCTCTCGTGTATTTTTTCGAAGAGGATATGTGAGACGATATCCGCCTGATGGTCGTGTAAATATGCCTATCGACCCCAAATAAAAAGCATTCTCAAACACTAGGCTTGCAAATCCAACAAGGCCATTCTCTGATTGTACGGGTGTAATTTTAATTTCACTTATGTGCATCATGAGTCTTCCCTTTTGTCGTATTTTCCTTGGGTCGCAAATCCATGACCGTCTTAAAAAAGTCTGCGAGTTGTTTGCGCTCGTCAGATAACAAGGGTCCTGGTGCTCTGGGTTGAATATGTATGGTCATAGTAATTTTTTTTCTTTCCATAAAAACGAGTCTACGAAAAGAAGTGGGGCGCCGTTGGGGCGCCCCATGGGGTTTGAATTGCTTAGGTAAATAAAGGGTTTGTGTAGTTATTACTGAGCTGAATATTGAGGGTTAAGCCATATTTTTTTTATTGCTTTTTCAACATTGCCAGATTTTGTCTTAGTTTTTTGAAATGCGTTAGGTAGACCGATTTTAGTGAGTTGCTTATTTACTGATTTTCGTGTTTCATTCAATTGATTTTCTTCACACGTACCCAGTTCTTCTTCCGTTGCTACATCCTCAACTTTTTTCCATAAAGTTTTATATGGAATTGGTTCAGATGGTTTTTTGAGAAATGCTTTTAAAAATCTTCCGGTACGGTCTTTTGTATCGAATGTTTTTTCACCTTTTTTTGATCTTACTATTATCCTTGTATCACGTATAACAAAGGACATGCGACTTATTGCTGGAGCTTTGCCTTTTATGAGTAACCTTGGTTTGACAAATGTCCACGCTCGGTTTACGTGGATTTTGCATTCTTCTACATCAAATTCAGGGGTGATAGTGCTATCAAGTGTTTGTCCATCTAATATTTGACTCAATTGTTGAGCCTTTAATTTCAGGAGAGCAGCACCTGAATGGTGATTGTTGTCTAAAAAACGTTGCAATCTTTTTGGTAACTCTCTGAGATCATATGATGCGTATAACATATCAAGATAAGAGATACTCTTATATAGAGTATTTTTCTGTTCTCGTTCAAGTATCTCCCTTGTTTCATGGTACATGGGTAAGCTTGGTGCAAAAATGAATTCTGTAACTACACCTTTTTCATCATGCTTTGCTAATTTTGATAATATTTCATTGCGAATTTGCATATTGTAGCCATTAGAAAAGCGTTTGCTTAACAAGATGAAGTGGGCTTTTTCTATTATCGGTATTGCTATCAAATCGATAATCTCACCACTGTTTTGAGGGCAATGTTTTCGAGAATTTTCGTATTCCATATCCAGAAATACGAACTCTGGGACGATCTCTTTATAGGAGAATAGTAGTTGTATTGTGGCTTCTATTTCTCTGAAGGCAGCAGATCGGGCTTTTTGGAATGATACGAAGGCTTCTCTGTCGCTATTTAATACGGTCTGAAGAATGTCTTCAACTAATGGATTGGTAAATAATTCTTTTGTAAATTCACTAGCAACTGGAAAATAATGCTTGGGGTTTGATGAGATCCGACTGCGTTCGTATGTGTTTTGCAGGAAATTGTGAAGTTTTAATCTTGTGTTGTTCATAAGTACTCTTTCTTGAATAATTTTGTATCAAGTTATTTTATCATGATCACCAAAAGAGTTACTAACGATTTTATGCAGAAGCTACCAAACTTTTAACAGCAAACATCGTGCTCATGTCACTATTAAAGTTGCGTAAATACTCCGATAGGGCACACCAGCTTTCGCCAAGGCTTCAGCTGGCACGGCCAGTTTTTTAACGGAATTATCTTGAAACATAAAAAAGCATTGATAGAACTAAGCGAAAGCTGTCCGCCGAAGTAAGCGAGTGTTAACGAGACACGAAGGCTGGACTGGGACTTTCTCATGAGATTGATTTACTTCGTTCTATCGAACTTCGGCTGGCACGGCCAGCACATAAGGTATTAATTATTAAAAAAAACTTTGGTAGCAAGATAAGAAGGCTGTCCGCCGTAGCTTTAGCGAAGGAGGACTAGCGCTTTCTCATGAGATTGATTTGTTACGCCAAGGCTACGGCTGGCACGGCCCGACTTCGCCAAGGCTTCAGCTGGCACGGTCAGTTTTTTAAAATGAATATTTTTTTAAAAAAATTATCTACTCCCTTGTCTTAATCAAAAAACACCTATCTCTCCGGTCGTCGTCACGAGATCACGGAGTGATCGTGGTGATCCAGCATTTAAATAATTTCCTTATCATTTACTTATTCTTCCTTTTTTGTACAAACCTTGCAAAAAATCGCCGTCGCAAAACTTGCCTAAGTAGTTTTGGCGAAGGCTGGACCAGCGCTTGAATTTAAAGTTAACTAGCTTCGCTCTTTCGAGTTTTCGATGGATTGATGATTTTCATGAGATTGATTTCGAACTAATGAAATAATTTTTTGATTCTAGTATTGTCAATATTCGGTTGAATTTCAAAAAAATATAAGAGCTGCCATGCTTGAGTTTTTTTAGCTTGTAAACTATTGGTTATATCCCATGGAGGATAGACTCGCATAGCTCGCTTGCCATCTTTTTCATCCTTTGATACAAATCCTTTTTGCCATAACATATCTTTAGGAAAAACAAATTGACCGAAATGTTGTGCATTGCGCACGCTGACTACAAGCAAATCAAAAGAGTCGTTCATATTATAAGGCATGATGGGGCCGCATCCAATTCGTTTCCAGAAAGTAACAAATTGCCCAATTTTTGTTGGTGTGATTTTTGCCACTCGAAACTTGATGGTTTTATTGCCCATTTCAAATGTACAGGCACCATACTCCTGGCTTTCTGCTTCTTGTACCATCGGCGTACTACATATTAATCCGTTGGGCTCGTACGCAAGCTTTTGCGCTGCAAGAACATCAGGATGAATAGTGTTATAAGGTTTCATTTATTTTGTTCCGATGTGGATTTCTATCTGAGCATTTTGAGGATCTTGGCTACGCTCGTCATATAGCTCATAATCAATGGTATAGGCGCGGTTAATTTTATTTTGATCTTCAAGAATCCATATTTTTTTCCAAAGATCAAAAACAATCTGACTTATTGGTCCTGGCTCGGAGATGAAAATAGTTCTTTTTTGAATAGGGACATGCTGTGCAACCATTCCTGCAGGAATATTGTCGACAGATGAAACTCGAGCGCCAATTAACACGTTATACTCGCCATTTTTATCATTTTCAAAATCATAGTAAACGGCAACTACTGCATTATCAATTTTGTTTTGAATTTGAGAGAGGATAGACTCAGCAAAAAATTGTTGCCAGAGTTTTCCTATGGTTCCATTAGCAATTGCTGCTTTATTTGTTGTGCGTATTGTGATCCCAATAACATCAAAGCCTTTTTCAGCCTCTACATGCTTAACATTCATAATGAATCCTAAAATGGAAAATGATCTCTAGTCATACCTTTTTGTAGCGATATATACTATGCTAATGTTTTTTGATTAAAATGGAAGCGCTGATTCAAGATGTTTGATGATTAAGCTTAAGCAAATAGTATTTGTTTGATAGCGAATACATTGATGTCTTGAGTGCGGAAGTTGCGGAAATACTCCGATAGGGCACATCATACTTCGCTCCTACGGAGCTTCGTATGGCAGCTGCGTGATTGAGCTGTACTGTAGAAACACTATCATGGTTCTCTTCCTTGAAAAATAAACTACTCTAAGATGTGATTGAGCGATAGTATACAGGGTTTGGTGTAATGAGTAAGGAAGATTTGGCTTATCCTATAAACTGACGTACTATATATTTTATATACAGATCAATTTAACTTGAAGGTAATCATTATGGAAGAAAAGCCATTAGATCAAAGTACAATAGAAGAGATTGCACAAAGACTTGTCAAAACATATAATCCCCGGGAAATTTATTTATTAGAGCCTTCACGAGAAGATAGTATTGATGTAAATATCCTGGTCGTTGTGGATGGAAAAGACATTGAACATTACAAGCTTATGACAGCGGGGCATAGAGCACTTATTGGTGTTAAGATTGCCAAGAATATTTTGGTTTATACTCAAGAAGAGTTTGATGATTATTCGCAAGATCCATCAACATTAAGCTATTCAATTAAAAAATATGGGAAGCGTATTTATGCGCGAGTATGAACATTGGCATTGGCTTGCCTTGGAAGATTTAGATTCTGCAAAGCATCTTTTTGTACGACCATTTATGACAACGCTTTTTCATACGCAACAATGTGCAGAAAAAGCATTGAAGTCCTATGTAGTCTTAAAAAAAGGTTCAGTTAAGAAGATGCATGATCTTATTAAACTGACTGAGATATGTATGGAGATTGATGAAGACTTTGAAGTTCTCCGTTCTTCGGCTACAGAACTTAACCCTTATCAAACCGCAGGAAGATATCCTGATCGTAGCTTTAAAAAACCAAGTCAAGAAAGAATACAGGAGCTTATTGATCAGTCTGAATTTATCTTTAATTTTGTTACAAAGCATATCGCTAAGAAATAAATATGTTGTTTGCTTGTTTAGTGGTGATGGGCAAGAAGGAGTTGCTGCTGCCAAGTAGCAACAACAACTCCTACGTATTAACAATTAGCAGTCACGCTTTTTATCAAAGCTATGCATGAAAACAAGATTTTCAACGATATATCTGAAAGAGCATTTACTTCCATTTCTGATCAAGTTACATGCTTCATCGACTATTTGTTGTTGTTCTGCCGCTGAGAAAAGTTCTACGAGCTGAACACCTTGAAGGTAAGGATTTATGTTTTGCATAGGTGTCTCCTATAAAAGTGTATAAAAAATATTAACTGCACCAAAGTTAGGTACATGGAATTTTTATTGCAAGAAAATTTTTTATACAGGATTAACCTCTGCGTAAATATTATTGGTTTTAACAAATCTTTGGCTCGATCTTAAACGATGAATACACCGTCTGGATCGATGTTAAGCTAATAGTTATAGCGACTTCACCGTTCCTGAACATGTCGGGCAGCTGACACCAGCCTACGCTAAAGCTACGGCTGGCACGGCCAGTTCTTTTTCGGAATAAATAAAATATTAATGCACAAAGGATAGCGTAGGCTGTCCGCCGACTGCGTCCGTCGAAGTTTTAACGTAGACGGAAGTAAGCGAGTGTTAACGAGACACGAAGGCTGGACTAGCACATGACATCTAAAGTTAACTTTCTTCGTTCTCTCGAACTTCGGCTGGCACGGCCAGCACATAATGTATTAATTATTAAAAAAACTTTGGTAGCAAGATAAGAAGGCTGTCCGCCGTAGCTTTAGCGAAGGAGGACTAGCGCTTTCTCATGATATTGATTTGTTACGCCAAGGCTTCAGCTGGCACGGCCAGTTTTTTAACGGAAAAATTATGATATTGATTGCACAAGAGACAGCGTAGGCTGTCCGCCGACCGTACCTTTACAAAGGTCGGGGCGAAGGCTGGACTGGCGCTTTCTCATGAGATTGATTTGTTTCGCCAAGACTTCCGACTACGTTAAAACTTCGTCGGACAGGTCGTATGGCAGGCCAGTTTTTAAGGATTCTATCTCTGTATCGATGTTTCCATCGCTATAAGAGCAGTTCGATAGTAAAGTATCCAAAACTCTACGCTTCTTCTCGACAACTTTGCCGGCAAAGTAAGAAGGCTGTCCACTTGCCTATAAAAATAAAAAATATTTGACAAATAAGTCCTGTAGGTATATACTGTAATACTCTTAATATAAGCGATAGAATTTAAGGAATATTTATGAGTAATTCTAAGTTAACAACAAAATTTCAGGCAACGATCCCTCAAGATATACGCATCCTACTTAAACTTAAAGCAGGCGATCAAATAATTTTTGAAATAACAAAAGATCAAAAAGTACTCATTAAAAAAGCAACACTAAGAGATATCGTTTATTTAAAGGCTCTTAGAGTCAACACTAAGCGAATGGAATTCTAAATATGATGATGAGGACTATTGTGATTTATAATCAATTTGATATTGTAGTATTCTTTTCCGTTCGTGGATTCTCCTGTCTCTAAAAGACGTCCTGCTATCGTTCTTTCTTCGAAAAAACATTTTAACCAATTTTTAGGTTCACTATGTCTACCAATGTATCAATAAAAGTACCAATTTTTGATGAAAAAGAAGTGCGCAAGATTATTTTCAATAATGAATGGTACTTTTCAGTTATCGATATATGTGCAGTTTTAGTTGAAAGTTCTGATCCTGGTGCTTATTGGAGGAAGCTTAAACAACGGTTAATTTCTGAAGGAGCTGAGGTTGTGACATTTTGTCACGGACTAAAATTAATGAGCATTGATGGTAAAAAATACAAAACTGATTGCGTTAATACCGAGGGTATTCTTCGTATTGTCCAATCTATTCCTTCACCAAAAGCAGAGCCTTTTAAGTTGTGGTTAGCAAAAATTGGCAGGGAGCGTATAGAAGAAATGGAAAATTTACTAGATCAACAAACGATAGACGAGATTACTCGACGCCTTGTAAAAAAATACGATAATCCTCGTGAAATTTATCTGCTTGAACCAAAGGGGTACGATTGCATTGATAATGACATTCTCATAGTTGTAGATGGAAAAGATATTGAGCATTATAAACTTATGACTGCGGGTCACAAGGCTCTTATTGGTGTTAAAGTTCCCAAAAATATTTTGGTTTATACTCAGGCAGAATTTGATGAATATTCTCAAGATCAATCAACGTTAATTTATCCAATAAAAAAATATGGACAGCGTATTTATGCACGCATATGAATGTAGTTTGATATTCAAGCAGATTTAGTTTGTCCTGCAATCATAGCTTCGTGTACATTTTTAAGTGCGAGTAAGAATACGCGCGGATCTTCATCTTTGAGTGCTTCACTCAGATAAAGGCTTGCTAATTCTGGATCTTGTAAGTCTTGCAGTAATTTTTCTTGGTAGTTTCTAAATTGTCTTTTTATAATAGTTCCTTTAAAGATATTCAAAAATGTATTGATTAGATTTTTATGGATGATCAAAACGTGATTTCTTGACCCTTGCGTGCGCGTCGGCGAGCTTTACCGTCTTTAATCTTGAAAAGCCTTTCAAGTAGATTATCATCTTTTTCTGCAAATTCTAAGAGTAGTTCAATAAGCCAATCTTTTTTTTGTTTGGAAAAATAGGAAATAAGTTCTTTTTGTTCGCGGAAAGTATGTGGTGCAGTGTAGTATGCGATGAGTAATGCAGCAATATGTTTGCAGTGACGCGACACAGGACATGAGCATTTTACAGAGTTGATCGTTGCGGGTGATTGTTTGATATCAAATAATACTTCAACGTAATATGAGTATCCTTGAGAGCCCTGACATCTTCCTTTGAGCAGTGCACCCATTTGCACCGTTGAATGAACCATATCATCTTGATAATAATTTTTTCCTAAGTCATAGGATCGTTTGCCTACATAGTTTTCAATCGTTGATAATTCGAAAATGATCTTCATGCGCTTTCTTCCTTAGCTTGTATGTAATTTTTTGAGGAATCATTATAGCATGATGATTTTGATGTATCCAAAAATAATCTGGATGATAGAGTTCTGCAGCGTGAGTTATCAATGTTAAAAAATTTAGTGGTTAGTAACCCAAGAAGGAAAATCCAGAGGTAGCGTTTGGACTTTGCGTTCTTCTGAATATTAAATTATCGCGTCATTATCACGTCATTATCGTGTCATTATCGCGACAAATTTAGCAAATCTTTGGCTCGATCTTAAATGACGAATATACCGTCTGGATCGATGTTAAGCTAATAGTTATGTCGACTTCTCCGTTGCTAAACATGTATAAAAAATGACTTAAGGGTCATATAAATCTATTGTAGTCAATTTAAGCGTTTGTTATCATCACGGTGGCACAAAATATTTCAAAAAAAGGAAAATAATTATGAAGGTATTATTTATTATTACCGGCTCTGATAAGCAAGCATGGTTATCAGAAATTACTCATCCGTTTTGGCACCTCATGGAGCGTGGAATCGAGGTAGATTTTGCTACTCTTGAGGGAGGAAAGATCTATGTGAATCCATGGAGTGATCCTTACGCTAAGGACTCTACAGAGCCTAATGATTTAGTTTCCAAAGGCTTTCTTTCAGACAAAGCTCTTGTTGAGAAACTTATGAACACATTAAAACTTAAAGATATGGATTTGGATCAGTATGATGGGGTTCACGTAGCAGGTGGTTTGGGTGCGGCCTTTGATCTTTATCCAAATGAGCAAGTCGGAAAGACGCTTGAGCATTTTTGGGAGAATGACAAAGTGATTGGCGCCATATGCCATGGTTCTATTGCTCTTGCAAATAATCCTGATCGAATTCGAGGTCGCAGGGTAACCGGCTACACGAGAGAAGAAGACGCAATGATGGAGGAACACCTTGTCGGAGATATCGTAATATCCAATTATCCACAAACAGTGCTCGAAGAGGTCGGTGCCATCTTTATAGAAGCAAAGCCTAATGCTGATAATGTTATTCTCGATGGAAAGTTAGTAACTGGTCAGAATCCGTCTTCTGCCTCGGATTATGGTATTGTTTTATTACACCTGATGATCGGACGGACTCCGGTTGTGACGTTTAATGGAGCAAAATAATACTTTATCTGCTTGAACCAAAGGGGTACGATTGCATTGATAATGATATCCTCATAGTTGTAGATGGAAAAGATATTGAGTATTATAAACTTATGACTGCGGGATACAAGGCGCTTATTGGTGTTAAGATCGCAAAACGTATTTTGGTTTATACTCAGGAAGAATTTGATGAATATTCTCAAGATCAATCAACGTTAATTTATCCAATAAAAAAATATGGACAACGTATTTATGCGCGCGTATGAACAAGAGGAAGAGTCACTCCAGAGGATAGAGTAATACAACATGATTTATTGACGCTTAAAAATTTAGGTTTAATTATGAAAGAAGGAAAAGCTAGAAGTGTTGTTTGGTTTTTACATCACACTAAATACTAAAAAGTATCACGACAGTATCGCGACATATAACTATGACATAATTTATACATAACCACGATCCAATCGATGTAATATCGCGACAGTATCACGACAGTATCGCGACATTTTAGTAAATCTCTGGTTTGATCTTAAATGATGAATATACTTTCTGGATTAATGTTAAAGTTGATCATTATGACTACGAAACATGTTCGCATTTGTACATACCGTAAATAAAATAGTAGAAAAATAGGATTTTATTAATGGGGATATCATGAATCCAGTTAACTTAGAAGAATTAGTAGGATGTCTTGAACTCCAAACGGACGAGAGTTTTTATTACGTAAATCGTAATACGGGGACAATTATATATGTGACAGAAGAAGATATGGCAAAAGCAGAAGAATCTGAAGGGGCCATTGAAGGGCAAATCAATATATTTTCAGATGAATATGTTCGTACTCCATCTAAATGGGATATACACGAATATGAAATTATGCGAGATTTTATTTTTTCTTTACAGCCTGGTCACGTTCAAGATGATTTACACTATGCGATAAGGGGATCGGGCGCTTTTAGGATGTTTAAAAGAGCATTAGTTCGCTATGATCTCGAAGCACTGTGGTATGAGTTTTTACACGAGCAATTGAAAAAAAATGCAATCCGATGGTGCAAAGAAAATAAATTGGCATTTAAGTAACTATTTTTTAATTCATTGTATTGTAAGTTGGAGGTTGATTTTGTATGCAAGCGATTAAATTTTATCTTGTATTAATCTTATCATTCGGAGCTCACATAATGGCACAAGAAAAAATTCAATTACCATTGCCAACTGGTTCATATACTGTTGGTGTGAGTACTCATTTTTTAAAAGATATATCTCGTCAATATAACGATGAAAAAAGTCGACCTCTTTTAGTGCACCTTTATTATCCATCAGTGGAAATACAAGGAAAATATCCTCCCTATCTTTCAGATACTATGCATCTCTACAAAGAAAAGATTGTTCATACTTATAACGTATCATTAGAAGATCTTGAGTATTTAGATGGGATCGGGGACTGGGCAATGCCCGATGCTCCGATCGATGCAGAGAATTCTCCTTTTCCCGTTCTGTTTTTCTCTCCTGGTTTTTTTATGGCAGCGCAATTATATTCATCTTTGATTGAAGAGATGGCTAGTCATGGATATGTTGTGGTTGCAATTAACCATACCGATGCCTGTTGGCCAGTGATGTTTCCTGATGGATCTAGCCCAGTAATTTTGCCAGAACTTGCGAATATATTTTCCAACAAAGAACGATCATGCATGCAAACATTTGATATGACTCAAGAAACGTGGATTAAAGATGTTGAGTTTGTCCTTTCATGGCTGCGGAATCAACCATTAACAAAATTTTTTGACCTTGCTCGCATGGGTATATTTGGTCATTCATTTGGTGGTAGTACGGCAATTGAAGCAGCACGGCAATATGAGACCTTTAGAGCTGTTGTAAATCTGGATGGGTTATTGTTTGGTCTCAATTGGGATAAACCATTTGAAACACCAAGTTTATTTGTCGTAGCAGAAAAACAGCTAACGTATGAAGGGGCTCTCAATGCAGGACTCACCATAGAACAATTTGATAGTTTGCTCGCAAGACACTCCAAAAAAGTTTTTGATCAATTAAAAGACAATTCTTTTTATGTAACGGTAAAAAATGCCGACCATGCAACGTTTGTTGATTCAAAGCTCATCAAAAGCCCTCTGCTCAAAAATGGAGTGGATCCTCTTCAAGGCATTGAAATTACTCGTGCTTTACTTGTAGACTTTTTTGATCACTATTTAAAAAATAAAGATTTGATTCTTCTTAACAGTCAATCTCCAGATGTTGTCGTTATAAAAAAATAAAAAATGTGATAAAGCTTCGCAATTTTTTTTGTCCATTTAGATAGGTTTTGCATATTCTGCAACCCAACAGTAAACTGTATCTCGCAGCCCTTGACTCTTTCAGCAAATCATTGGTAGGAAATCATGAAAAAAAATAAAAAATATTTTATTACTATAGTTATCTCAAGCTTATTTTTGACACAACAAATGTATGCGATGGATGGTATGGCGCGTCGACGTTTAATATCGCGTGAACTTCCTGAAATAAATAACTCAGAGAGTGACTTTATGGAAGGCGTACTCACTTACAAAGATGACAATTTTATTGAGAAATTTTTGGAGCTTGTTGGTCCCACGAGTGTCGCCCTCGATGAAAACAGTACAGATAAACGTGAAATTATTAATAAGAGTATTCAGATTAAGGCGGGACATTGGCGCGTTAGTGATAAAGATGTTTTTATGTCAACCGGCAATGTTCATGAGTGTGTGGCTATAACTGTTCAGCATCAAAATCCAAGCTTAATAGCCATGTATCATTATTATCAAAAAGCTGATGAAGATTTTGTGATTTTGGATAAGTTTTTATCTGAGATTAAGAATAAAGCAGCTCAGTTAGCAATCAACGTGTCGGATCTTGCTGTGTTTCTTGTATCAAGCTATGTAAGTTCAAATTTTTTAATTATTAAGCGTGTTATGCAGGATAATGAATTCAAGATACAATTATGTCATGTACGTCCGCGTGCTTATTTGGCTAGAGACTTGTATGTATATTCTCATGATGCAGTTATTTCGCCTGGCCGGTTAATTCTTGCTAGTCCTAAGGTGTTAAGAGTTCATCAGTATGAATATGATTATCCAGGGGACTATGATTCAGATTTGCCAGTTGATTATGACGAATGCGTTATATCGTAGTTGTTTCACAAGATCCATCAACGTTAATTTATCCAATAAAAAAATATGGACAGCGCATTTATGCGCGCATATGAACAAGAGGAAGAGTCACTTATGAAAAAATCTATTGTTATCAAATTTGGTTTATTATTACTTGTAATCAGTGGAAATATGATGAGTATGCAGAATCGCTTAGACGCTATACGCATATTTAAAAAATTGCATATGACCAAAAATTACCACACCAGTTCTATGCTACATGATCTTGATAATAAGTTTAACAACGAACGTAACGAAAAAGGCGGTGGGGTCACAGATCATACGTTTGTTCTTTTTGATAAAGATGGCAAAGTTGGAATAATCCGGTTAAATCATCCTCCAGTAAATAGTCTTAGCGAGGAAGTGATGCAGTCCTTGGATTTAATTTTAAAAAAATGCGAAGAAGATCCAGACATTCATTGTATGGTTTTGACTGGTTCTAAAAAGATTTTTTCCGGTGGTGCCGATATTAAAGAAATGCACAACAAAAGTTATATGGATGCTTATAAGGGTAACTTTCTTTCAAAAGGTTGGGATACAATGAGTAAATTACGTAAACCAATTGTGGCGGCTGTTTCAGGTTCTGCTTTAGGAGGTGGATGTGAATTAGCTGAGCGCTGTCATATTATTATTGCTGGTACTGGAGCAAGATTTAGTCAACCGGAAATAAAAATCGGTACAATGCCTGGTGCAGGAGGAACGCAATTCTTGCCTCGTTCTATTGGAAGAGGAAAGGCTATGTATTATTGTTTGACTGGTCGTATAATCGATGCACAAGAAGCTGAACGAATGGGCCTTGTTAGTTGCGTTGTGCCTGATGATCAGTTAGAAGAAGAGGCATTAAAAATAGCACATGAGATTGCATCGTATTCTCTTCCAAGTGTTATGAAAATTGTAGAAGCAGTGAATCAAGCTTTTGAAACACCCCTTTCTGTGGGTCTTGCAATTGAACGTAATCTTTTTCATTCTACTTTTGCGCATAAGGATCAAAAAGAAGGGATGAAAGCATTTTTGGAAAAGCGGAATCCTGTATTTGATCATGAATAGTTTTTTTATCTCGTCTAAAAAAATAGTAAAAATTTTTATAGCAAGGAGCTTGCATTATTTTTCTTGCAACACAATCTCTATTCTTCCTTTTTTAGCATGTACATAATCTTCTGGTAAATTGGAACAAAATTGTAACATTTTGCTGTGCAATAAGAGCAGCGCAATATGTAGTTCGTTCTGCACTAATTGCATGATTTTTTCATCTACGGCACAGTAAAAAGGAGGCTTGCAAATATCTTTGTGTTTTTGCATAAAATCTCCTTCTTCATACAGTGAAAGCGGTGGCGTTTTCCAATATCCGCCAAGAAAATGAACATGATGACACTGTTTATGGTAGACCAATAAGAATGCTACTCGCATGGTTGGTTGGTAAATTTTATTTTCTAAATGGGGAATTGCAATAGGGTCAGAAGTAACAAACTCTTCCACAATAAAGCTATCAAAAGTATCTTTTTTCCAAGCAGTATACGCAGGATCTTTACTGTGTGCCAATGCACCTTCTTTGGTGATTATGTATTCTAACACCTCATCTAGATCTTCTTTTTTGATAATGATTACTCCTTTTCCCAAAAATTCCCCTCTGGGTTTTATCACGAATGTATCGCACTGAAGATCACATGCGATTTGTGTGGCAAGCTCTTTGGTATAGTTTTTTTTATAGTTACCCCACTTTGGTTTAAAAGTAGCGAGCAATTCATCTTGCGCAAATAGTTGTGTCATCTGATATTTGTCAATCCAGAAAGGAAAACTAGATTTATCGAGCACTATCATTCCGGGAAATCTTTTTTCAAAATCGTACAATGCGCATAGATGGGACCAGTTAATGTATAAAAATCCTTGATAAGAAGATAGGTCATATATATCAATAACTGGTTGCTTGGCTTGATGCATAAAATCAGGGTCAGAAAGCAAAGCGATGAGGTCTTTTGAACTGTGCCAAAAAGAAGAACTTGCTAACGTGGAAATTACATTTTTATCTGCCATACAATTGTCTACTACCCATCCCTTTTCATGGTAAAGAGATAGGGTGCGCAGCAGTTCTTTGTGGATGGATTCTTCTTGCTGATTACGAAATGTATCTCCATTGAATAAAGAGAGTGAAGCTTGTTGAACTTCACAAATCTTTACTCCTTGTTTGGTGTTATATTTTAAATCTGCAACCATGAAGCATATATCCACCGGATATTTTTCGGATGTATGTACAGAATGAAAAATGCACGCAAATAAGAGCGCTAAAATAGTTCTGAACATATCAATCGAGTTGTATTATGTTTAGTGTTGGATTAATCATAGTTATAGTAGTACCAGAAGTATTATTTAATAGATGCATTTAAAACAACTGGTGCATGATTCACGGTGATCATTTGCAAGATATTATATGTTGATGCAAGAATCAGGCCACCTTCATGCGGTGAAACAAGACTATATTCTGCTGATGGAAATGGTTGAACTTCTGAGAACGGATGTTCTCCTTCCTCTTCTTCTCGTAAACCAACGGTGAAAGCAAGGGTTCCGAATTCATTTTCATCTATGAACTCTTGGACTATTCCAGAGATACCTAAGTAAATAAGTGCCATTTGTTAAAATTGTTATCGTAGCACCGCTGACGGTAATATTAGAACCATGGTTGGCATTCTCTGTGCTAAAACTTACGGTTGTTGTGCCCGAGCCAATGAGTGTAGGTGAATCTATGTTAGCAGTATAATAAGAAGCAAAATTATCGGTTATGGATCCAGTGGCACCGGTCGCTCCGGTAGCGCCTGTATTACCAGCAACGCCTGTATCGCCAGTGGTTCCTGTTGTGCCCGTAGTGCCAGTTGTACCAGCAATACCGGTTGCACCGGTTGCGCCTGTGGCACCGGTAGATCCTGTGTTACCAGTTGTTCCTGTGGTGCCTGTTATCCCTGTTGCACCCGTAGTGCCAGCTGTACCAGTAACACCGATTGCTCCTATCGTGCCTGCGGCACCGGTAGATCCAGTGTTCCCAGTTGCGCCTGTATTACCGGTTGTTCCTGTCGCGCCTGTTGAACCTGTAGTGCCCATAGCTCCCGTTGCACCTGTATTACCAGTAGCTCCTATAGCTCCGGCAGATCCATTATTTCCATTTGCACCTGTATTACCAGTTGCACCAGCAACACCAGCAACACCAGCAACACCGGTTGCGCCTGTAGCACCGGTATTACCAGTTGCTCCCATAGCTCCCGTTGTACCAGTAGATCCAGTATTTCCATTTGCACCAGTAGCGCCTGTTATTCCCGTTGCGCCAGTCGCTCCCGTATTTCCTTGTGCACCAGCAGGTCCAGTATTTCCTTGTTTGCCATCTTTTCCACGTTTGCCATCTTTTCCACGAGGCCCTCGTTCACCAGTAGCTCCTGTTGCACCGGTTGTTCCATTTATTTGTTTCTGTGCTTTTATACTGTCATTGTTGGAGATGGTACAATCTTCAATGTGAGAACTGTATGATAGGGTAGCTGTTGGTAAGAATAATACGAATGCCAATAATGCTGGTGATAAGGGGAAATTTTTCATAGGGGTGCCTTTTTTTAGTAGATAATTGAGTGCTTCTGAGTAAATTACTTTTTTTATAGTTTGCTATGATAGCACTCTATATTATTGATACCATACAACGCGATTCTTACGGACGTCTAGCTTTTTGTGAAAAAGTATTTTGTTTTGTTTGCTTGCTGTATTTGCGTGCATTATAAACTAACGATAACTATGTTCCATTGTTTAACCATGAATAGTTTTTTTATAGGTTGTGAATTTTTAAAGTATTTTAAAGCGGGCATTGCCTCAATATAAGGCAATACCCGTTAATCATTTTTACGGATGGAAAACATTCCATACGGTATTTGTTGCAGCACTTGCACCAAGACCAGTTAGATTTTCCAAGTCACGGTTAAGATCCCAGAGCATGATGCCTTGAAGGCCATTTTGCTCGACATACTGTGCAGCTGTTGTGATATCGGCAAGCGAAGTCATCACGCCAACGTCATCGACTCCTGGTAAAAGTCCTATGCCAATCTCAGATGCGGGAACTCCCATTGTTATCAGGGCAGCCGCATCTTCTTGGTAGTTATAACCTGGCGCATAATCATATGCCATAATAAGAATTCCATTGAGATACTGGTAGCCACCTTGAATTACTTCGTAGTAAGGAGAGGTTGTGGAAGCAGGTGATTTTGGTGTGTAACTAATAAGTGCATTATTCCCCAGTAATTGACGTGTATTTTGCAATAAAGCAATTTGTAATGCTGGTGCAGGATAATCTTCAATATCAAAATCAACACCATCTAAATTGTTTTGTTGTACATACGTTGCAATCGCTTGTGCCATGCCAACAGCATCTTGCGTTGTTTGTAGCTGGGGAGAAAGTGGATACGTTGCACCACCAACAGAGACCTTTACCTTTTTGCCGGCATTATGCGCTAGTGTAACCAGTTGTGCTAATTCTGCTGGAGTACATTGCACGCCCGCAATTGCATAGGTATGTGTCCCCGTGGTCGCAAAATTGGCAAAGGCGATATTAATTATATCAACGTGCATATTCACAATAGCACTTACTGAATCGGTTGAATTCCATGATTCCCAGTATGATTCAACAAGGAATTTAGATTGAACTGGTGTAACATCGATAACAATGCTCTGTGTATTACTGAAGGGGCTTGTTCCTGTTGAATTTGAAGCTGAAACACGATAGAAGTATGTTCCATTTGGCTGATTGCTTAATGTTTGCGATACCATTGATCCTTGAGCAACTACTACCGGATTTGCAAAAGTGCTTGTTGTTGCAGATTGCAAAGTATAGGACGTAGCATGAGCAACGCTGTTCCAAGATAGGGTATACGTATTAGCAGAAGTTGAGCTTATTACTATAGGATTTAAAGTAGGGGCCGTTGGAATAGGTACTATTGGAGATGAATTACCATTAGCTGTTGCTTGTAAATTATTGAGAGTTGCTGTGCTTGATTGTGGGTTGCTTACGATAAAACCAAATGTGGTAGATCCATAGGCTGGAATTATTTCTCCACCAGTCCACGTTGGGTTTGTAACGGTAATTGTTGGGCTATTGGTTTTCAAAGTACCATTCCAAAGACTGCTTATCGATTGTCCTTGTCCAAGAGTGAAGGTAGATAGCCAAGAAGAGGTAGGATTTGGTGTGTTATTAGATAAGGTTACGGTTACTTGATAACCAGTAGGCCACGAATTGTCAATAGTATAAGAAGCATTTAGTGAGAATTGGGAAGCGCCTTTTGTAATTTCTTGTGCAGCATATATACCAAAAAAACTTAAACAAGAGAGCGTTAAAATTTTACCATAATTCATAGGAATAATTTCCTTTCTTATTTTGGTTAGAATCGATTCATTCGAGTATCGTTATGCAGTAGATTTTCTCCTTTCGCTACTCATTGATATGGTTGAAAAAATATTAAAAAAAGAATGCTACCAAAATGTACATTATTTTCCAACCATATTTTTTAAAAATTTAGTTGGTTCGGTGCGGCGTGATTTTTACAAGCATTAAAGAAGATAGATTGCTTTTCATAGTTCACTTTATATAGGCTGAAGAAAGGAGAAAGAGGCGCGCATATGGCGATTAAAAATTATCTTAATTAAACGCTTCATGGTTTATGGTCTAGTGGTACGTAGTACTTTTGGTATGAGGAAAACTATGTTCAAGCGCATTATTTTTTTAGTTCTTGGTATGATTATTTCTGATATGCATGCCATGGAATGTGGGCCAAAATCACCGAGAAAGCAGTATTCGGATATTCCAGAATCAAAATCACCAAAAAAGCAGTATTTGGATATTCCAGAATCAGAAAAACCATTTAAGAAGCGTTATTTGAATATCAGCAATAGGTCTCGTAGTGTATCGCTCAATGAAGCTCCTCATTCAAGTTTCAGAGAAAGTGAGGGTTCTCCAAAAAAATCTAAAAAGGATTTAAAGTTAATAAGGGAACGTTCTGAATCTCCTAATAATCGTCAAGATCCAATTGAGCAGAGACTATTGAAGGCTGTAACAGAAGATGATACGTTTGACGTGCAGTATATACTGCATCTTGATGTGAATATCGTCGATTCGTATGGGAGAACTCTTTTAATACTTACTATACAGAAAGATAATGACATTCTTGTTAAAGAATTTCTTGCACACAGAAGCATTGATGTGAATAAATCTGATACATGGGGAAATACTCCTTTGCATCATGTTGCATTGCGTGGCAATGAAACTATAGCAAATCTTTTGTTGCGTGATCATCGTGTTAATTCTTTTATTAAAAATAATGCTAAAATACTTGCCCACCATTTAATAGACGATAAGTCGTATCCAAAAAATATACCTTTAAAGCTATGGCTTTTTGCACGAACAAGTTTGGATATTATTGTTGCACAAGAGGCGTATACGTTAGGGGTAAATAATGAGGGTAATAATGAGGAGGCTATGAAGCAGACAATTGAGACTATACGAAAGCGCTTTGCAAGTGATCATGAGCATCAGCAAGATTATCAGGCTCTGCCAGACGCAACTAAATTTCCTCATTACGCTACCGATGAATTTTTAAAAAAGATGATTTTGTATCGCATTAAGTGTGATGATTTGCAAAATAACTTAAATTACTAGTAATACGTTGCATATACAGCAACGTTCACTAAGTTCTACCAACCGTTTATCCTTCGACCCACCTTCGTTAAAACTTCGGCGGGCACGGCGGGCCAGAGTCCGCCATAGCCTTTGGCGTAGGCGGATCAGGACGAACGGCCCTGGGAGCATTGCTTAATGAATCCCGCTATATCATAAAGGTCAGAGCTCCATCTATTTTCAGGGTGTTCATCTTTGGTTTTTCTACGTGAACGGGTGAAAACTACCCTGGTTTTCCTACATCTAAATCAATTGTTTACTTTGGTTTTTCTACATATATACGCTAAGCTTAGTTTGTTTTTTCTACATTTTAACCTGGGAAAGGTCGGAGGCATAATGAAACGGACCATAGATTATTTTTTGCTTGAATGGAAAAACAAACAATATGATAGAAAACCATTATTGTTTCGGGGGGCAAGACAAGTTGGTAAAACGTATGCTGCACGCAATCTTGGTAAAACATTTAAATATTTTGTTGAAGTAAATTTAGAATCGCATGCAGATTTGCGTACTATTTTTACACGGGATCATGACCCTAAAAGAATAATTTTCCAGCTTTCTGAATATCTTAAAAAAGAGATAATTCCTGGATCGACATTGCTTTTTATTGATGAAATTCAGGTAGTTCCAGAGGCTGTTATCACGTTACGTTATTTTTATGAAATAATGCCAGAATTGCATGTTATTGCGGCGGGATCGCTTTTAGATTTTGCAGTAGAAAAAGTAGGAATGCCAGTTGGACGTATCTCGAGTTTATATATGTATCCTATGTCATTTTTAGAATTTCTTGTTGCTCTTGGCCATAAAAGATGGGTGCATACAATTTTAGAGCACAATGTGCGGGAACCATTATTGGATGTTTTGCATACGAGTCTTCTTAACTTGGTGGGAATGTATCTTGCAGTAGGTGGTATGCCTGCAGCAGTGAATGCGTGGATACGAACTCAAAAATCACGAGAAGTTAAAAGCATACATTCAGATCTTCTTATTTCTTATCAGCAAGACTTTAATAAGTATGCGGTAAAGCATCAAATTAAATATCTTGATGCGCTTTTTCATCATGCCCTATCTCAATTGAGTAAAAAATTTATGTATAGCCGTGTGGAGGGTTATCAAAAAAGAGAGCTTGAGCCTGCTCTTGAATTATTGCAAAAAGCTGGACTCGTGTATCCTGTTATTCGTAGTGACGGGCGGGGAATTCCGCTTGGTGCATACGTACAATTTAATGATTTTAAAATTATTTTCTTGGATGTTGGTCTTAGTCAGGCATCACTTGGCTTTGAGATAACGCCATGGTTTATTGAACCACTAAAAACATTCGTTAATAAGGGCGAAATTGTAGAGGCTTTTGTTGGACAAGAAATCTTGGCGTATGGAGATCCTATAGCAAGAGGTCATCTTTTTTACTGGCGCCGGGCAGAGCGCAATAGCCAAGCAGAGGTTGACTATTTAGTGCAGATGCAAGAAAAAATTGTTCCTATTGAAGTTAAGAGTGGAGAAGGGACGACATTAAAGAGTATGCATCTTTTTCTTGAGAATAGACCTTCAGCGCTATATGGTATTAAGTTTTCAACGCAAAATTATTCTGTGTATGAAAAAATTAGGTCATATCCGCTTTATGCCGTTGTTAAACCTTTTTTTGATGCGAATGAAAATGTGCGTGATGCATTGATGAGTTTAGTTATTGATGAGGTTGCTACAATTTAACAATGGTTAAGTTCAATATTCATTGTTTTAATATGCAAGAGTCCCACGGTTTGCGTGAGACTCTCGTATAATTTACCATCAATTTACCATCTAATTTTGATATCATCGTTGATCGTGTTTAAGTTCTATAGAGTTCGATACCAAACGTTATCAGTAGAATAATAGAAATAAGTAACAGATGGTGTCGTGGTATTTAGAGTGGTAACACCGTTAACAATAGTTGCGCCACCAGTACCGCCAACGTTACTTCCAGCAACAGAATTTGTTCCGCCTAATAAAACGGTAAAATATTGGCCATTGGTTGGACTTGCAGGGAAAGTAATGGCAAAACCTGTTCTGGCAGCAGTGGTTTTTAAGATTAAGATGGAAGTGGTTGCTGCTGCGGTTACACTTTGAGCATTAGCGGTAATGGTAACTGATTGTATTGATTGCTCACAGAATAAATTCTGTGTAACAAGCTTTGCAAGCATATTGATGGCAGTAGAATTTATGTTCATTTCTTCAGTTCCATTTATGTCAAATGAAAGTTGGTTTACCGTTGCTGCTGAAATACCGGTATTAGTGGAACCAGTAAATTTGATAGATGGACTTGCAGCAGTACCAGCGGGCATGGTAAGAGCACCGGTCATAGTGTCTCCTGCTTTGAGTACGTTGAGTGATGCACTGCCTGTTACGTTACCGGTTACATTGCCAATTAAAGCTGCGGTGATGGTTCCTGCAGAGAAGTTACCAGATGAATCGCGTAAAACGATAGTGCTTACTGTATCTAAATTAGTTGCAGCATTTGCAAGAACAGTACCCGCGGCAACATTCGCAGCAGTTTGTCCACCAACAGTGCTTACAACCGTAGCGCCTTGCGTTCCGGTGACATCACCAACTAATGATCCAGAAAAATTAGTTGCAGTTGTCGCTGTGGTTGCGCTTGTTGCAGTAGTAGCATTGCCGTTCAAGGCTGCAGTGATAGTCCCTGCGGCAAAATTACCTGAACCATCACGAACAACGATATCATTAGCAACATTTGAACTAGAAATTGCTGCTAAGTTTGCATTGGTAATTGTTGCAGTTGCTATGCTTGCACCGGTAATTGTTGCGGGAGTGATATCAGCATTGACAATAAGTGATGTTGATAATAATCCTGCTGCACTTGTATGTACAACGCCGGCACTATTGAGTCCATTTATGGTAACACCACCTGTTGCACTAATATTCATGCGTTCAGCTCCGTTTGTATCAAATGAAAGTTGGTTTACCGTTGCTGCTGAAATACCGGTATTAGTGGAGCCGGTAAATTGAATTGATGGAGCTGCGGCAGTACCTGCTGGATGAGTGAGTATGCCGGTCATGGTGTCTCCAGCTTTGAGTACGTTGAGCGATGCGCTACCGGTTACATTACCGGTGACGTTGCCAATTAAAGCTGCAGTGATAGTTCCTGCAGTAAAGTTGCCAGACGCATCGCGTTTGACAATGGTGCTCGCAGTGTTTGCATTGGTTGCAGCATTTGCAAGAACGGTGGCAGCAGCAACATTTGCAGCTGTTTGCCCACCAACTAAACTCACTACGGTAGCACCTTGCGTTCCAGTGACATCACCAACTAATGATCCAGAAAAATTAGTCGCGGTGGTTGCCGTTGTGGCGGTTGTTGCATTACCGTTTAAGGCTGCAGTGATAGTCCCTGCAGCGAAGTTGCCAGATCCATCACGAACAACAATATCATTAGCAACATTTGAACTAGAAATTGCTGCTAAATTTGCATTGGTAATTGTTGCGCTTGCGATGCTTGCTCCAGTAATCGTTGCGGAGGTGATATCAGCATTGACAATAAGTGATGTTGATAATAATCCTGCTGCACTTGTATGTACAACACCGGCACTATTGAGTCCATTTATGGTAACACCACCTGTTGCACTAATATTCATGCGTTCAGCCCCATTGGTATCAAAAGAAAGTGTGTTGACAGTTGCTGCTGAAATACCGGTATTAGTGGAGCCGGTAAATTGAATCGATGGAGCTGCTGCAGTACCTGCTGGATGAGTTAAAGTACCGGTCATGGTATCGCCTGCTTTGAGAACGTTGAGTGATGCGCTACCAGTTACATTACCGGTGACGTTGCCAATTAAGGCTGCGGTGATGGTTCCTGCAGAGAAGTTTCCAGACGCATCGCGTTTGACAATGGTGCTCGCAGTGTTTGCATTGGTAGCAGCATTTGCAAGGACAGTGGCAGCTGCAACATTTGCAGCGGTTTGCCCACCAACAGTGCTTACAACCGTTGCTCCTTGTGTGCCGGTGACATCACCAACTAATGATCCAGAAAAATTAGTTGCAGTAGTTGCCGTTGTGGCAGTGGTAGCATTGCCGTTCAAGGCTGCGGTGATAGTCCCTGCGGCAAAGTTGCCAGATCCATCACGAACAACGATATCATTAGCAACGTTTGAACTAGAAATCGCTGCTAAGTTTGCATTGGTAATTGTTGCGCTTGCGATGCTTGCACTGGTAATTGTTGCGGGGGTGATATCAGCATTGACAATGAGTGATGTTGATAATAATCCTGCTGCGCTATTGTGCACTACACCAGCGGTAGTGAGTCCATCGATAGTAACGCCACCCGTAGCATTAATGTTCATGCGTTCAACGCCATTGGTATCAAAAGAAAGTGTGTTGACAGTTGCAGCTGAAATACCAGTGTTAGTGGAGCCAGTAAACTGAATTGATGGAGCTGCTGCAGTACCAGCAGGCATGGTAAGTGTACCGGTCATGGTGTCACCAGCTTTGAGTACGTTGAGTGATGCACTACCGGTTACATTGCCTGTCACGTTACCAATTAAATTTGCAGTGACGGTACTCGCAGCAAAGTTGCCAGAAGCATCACGTAAGACAAGTGTATTTGCCGTATTTGCCCAGGTAGCAGTGCTGACTAGTGAAGTAGCAGTAGCAATGTTTGCAGCAGTTTGTCCACCAACGGTGCTTACAACTGTAGCACCTTGTGTGCCGGTGACATCACCAACTAATGATCCAGAGAAATTAGTTGCAGTTGTCGCTGTGGTTGCGCTTGTTGCAGTTGTTGCATTACCGTTCAAGGCTGCAGTGATAGTCCCTGCGGCAAAGTTGCCAGATCCATCACGAACAACAATATCATTAGCAACATTTGAACTAGAAATTGCTGCCAAGTTTGCATTAGTGACCGTTGCGCTTGCGATGCTTGCGCCAGTAATCGTTGCGGGGGTGATATCAGCATTGACAATAAGCGATGTTGATAATAATCCTGCTGCGCTATTATGCACTACACCAGCGGTAGTGAGTCCATCTATAGTAACGCCACCCGTAGCATTAATGTTCATACGCTCAACACCATTGGTATCAAAAGAAAGTGTGTTGACTGTTGCAGCAGAAATACCAGTGTTGGTTGAGCCAGTAAATTGAATAGAAGGAGCTGCAGCTGTACCAGCAGGATGAGTTAAAATACCAGTCATGGTATCACCAGATTTGAGAACGTTAAGTGATGCGCTACCAGTTACATTACCGGTGACGTTGCCAATTAAGGCTGCGGTGATAGTTCCCGCAGTAAAGTTGCCAGATGCATCACGCTTGACTATGGTGCTTGCAGTGTTTGCATTGGTTGCAGCGTTTGCAAGAACGGTGGCGGTAGCAACATTTGCAGCAGTTTGTCCACCAACGGTGCTTACAACGGTAGCTCCTTGTGTGCCGGTGACATCACCAACTAATGATCCAGAGAAATTAGTTGCGGTGGTTGCCGTTGTTGCGGTTGTTGCATTACCGTTCAAGGCTGCGGTTATGGTTCCTGCGGCGAAGTTGCCTGAACCATCACGAACTACAATATCACCTGCTACATTTGAACTAGAAATGGTTGCTAAGTTTGAATTGGTAATCGTTGCATTTGCTATGCTTGCACTGGTAATTGTTGCGGGAGTGATATCAGCATTGACAATTAATGAACTGGATAATAATCCTGCTGCGCTATTGTGAACTATACCAGTTGTAGTGAGTCCATTTATGGTAACACCACCTGTTGCACTAATATTCATGCGTTCAGCCCCATTGGTATCAAAAGAAAGTGTGTTGACAGTTGCTGCTGAAATACCGGTATTAGTGGAGCCGGTAAATTGAATCGATGGAGCTGCAGCAGTACCAGCTGGATGAGTTAAAATACCGGTCATAGTATCACCTGCTTTGAGAACGTTGAGGGATGCGCTACCTGTTACATTACCAGATAGAGTTGCCGTAATAGTTCCCGCAGAAAAGTTGCCAGACGCATCACGTTTCACAATAGTGCTTGCGGTATTTGCATTAGTTGCAGCATTGGCAAGCACAGAACCCGCAGCAACGTTTGCAGCAGTTTGTCCACCAACGGTGCTTACCACCGTAGCACCTTGCGTTCCGGTTACATCACCAGTTAATGCTCCAGAGAAGTTAGTTGCGGTGCCAGATAGGTTTGCGGTAATAGTTCCCGCAGAGAAGTTACCCGATGCGTCACGTTTGACGATTGTGTTTACGGTATCTAAATTAGTTGCAGCATTTGCAAGAACAGCGCCGGCGGCAACGTTTGCAGCGGTTTGTCCACCGACAGTGCTTACAACCGTAGCTCCTTGTGTACCGGTGACATCCCCAACCAAGGATCCAGAAAAGTTAGTTGCGGTAGTTGCGGTTGTCGCATTACCAGATAGTGCTGCGGTTATGGTTCCTGCAGCAAAGTTGCCAGATCCATCACGAACAACGATATCATTAGCGACATTTGAACTAGAAATTGCTGCTAAACTTGCATTAGTTATTGTGCCAGGAGTGATATCAGCATTGACAATTAATGAACTGGATAATAATCCTGCCGCGCTATTATGCACTACACCAGCTGTAGTAAATCCATCGATGGTAACTCCACCTGTAGCATTAATGTTCATGCGTTCAACGCCATTGGTATCAAAAGAAAGTGTGTTGACTGTTGCAGCAGAAATACCAGTGTTGGTGCTTCCAGTAAATTTAATTGATGGGCTTGCAGCTGTACCAGCAGGCATGGTAAGTGCACCGGTCATAGTGTCTCCAGCTTTGAGTACGTTGAGTGATGCGCTACCAGTTACATTACCGGTGACATTACCAATTAAATTTGCAGTAATAGTGCCTCGCAGAGAAATTGCCAGAAGCGTCACGTAAGACAAGCGTATTTGCCGTGTTTGCCCAGGTAGCAGTACTGACTAGTGAAGTAGCAGTTGCAATGTTTGCAGCAGTTTGTCCACCGACAGTGCTTACAACGGTAGCTCCTTGTGTGCCAGTGACATCACCAACTAATGATCCAGAAAAATTTGTTGCAGTTGTAGCCGTGGTAGCATTACCAGATAAAGTTGCGGTGATTGTTCCTGCAGAAAAGTTACCAGATGCATCACGTTTCACAATAGTGCTTGCGGTGTTTGCATTAGTTGCAGCATTGGCAAGTACAGAACCTGCGGCAATATTTGCAGCAGTTTGTCCACCAACGGTGCTCACAACGGTAGCACCTTGTGTGCCAGTAACATCACCAGTTAATGCTCCAGAGAAGTTAGTTGCGGTGCCAGATAGGTTTGCGGTAATAGTTCCCGCAGAGAAGTTACCCGATGCGTCACGTTTGACGATTGTGTTTACGGTATCTAAATTAGTTGCAGCGTTTGCAAGCACAGAACCCGCGGCAACATTTGCAGCAGTTTGTCCGCCAACGGTGCTTACAACCGTGGCACCTTGAGTTCCGGTGACATCACCAACCAAGGATCCAGAAAAGTTAGTTGCGGTAGTTGCGGTTGTCGCATTACCAGATAGTGCTGCGGTTATGGTTCCTGCAGCAAAGTTGCCAGATCCATCACGAACAACAATATCATTTGCAACGTTTGAGCTAGAAATTGCTGCTAAGCTTGCATTAGTTATTGTGCGCAGGAGTGATATCAGCATTGACAATTAATGAGCTGGATAATAATCCTGCTGCGCTATTATGCACTACACCAGCTGTAGTGAGTGCATCGATAGTAACTCCGCCTGTGGCGCTAATTTTCATACGTTCAACGCCATTGGTATCAAAAGAAAGCGTGTTGGCAGTTGCAGCAGATATACCGGTATTAGTGCTTCCGGTAAATTGAATTGATGGAATTGCAGCTGTACCTGCTGGATGAATTAATGTACCGGTCATGGTATCACCAGTCTTTGAGTACGTTGAGTGATGCGCTACCGGTTACATTACCGGTGACATTACCAGTTAGAGTTGCAGTGATAGTTCCTGCAGAGAAGTTACCAGAAGCGTCACGTAAGACAAGCGTATTTGCCGTGTTTGCCCAGGTAGCAGTGCTGACTAGTGAAGTAGCAGTAGCAATGTTTGCAGCGGTTTGTCCACCGACGGTGCTTACAACCGTAGCGCCTTGTGTGCCAGTAACATCACCAACTAATGGTCCAGAAAAATTTGTTGCCGTAGTTGCTGTGGTTGCATTACCAGATAGAGTTGCGGTGATTGTTCCTGCAGAGAAGTTACCAGAGGCGTCACGCTTGACAATGGTGCTTGCGGTGTTTGCATTAGTTGCAGCATTGGCAAGTACAGAACCTGCGGCAACGTTTGCAGCAGTTTGTCCACCAACGGTGCTTACTACCGTAGCACCTTGCGTTCCGGTGACATCACCAGTTAATGCTCCAGAGAAATTAGTTGCGGTGCCAGATAGGTTTGCGGTAATAGTTCCCGCAGAGAAGTTGCCAGAAGCGTCACGTTTGACGATTGTGTTTACCGTGTTTAAATTAGTTGCAGCGTTTGCAAGTACAGAACCCGCGGCAACGTTTGCAGCGGTTTGCCCACCGACAGTACTTACAACGGTAGCTCCTTGTGTGCCAGTGACATCACCAACCAATGATCCAGTAAAGTTAGTTGCAGTGGTGGCTGTGGTTGCGGTTGTGGCTGTCGTAGCATTACCTGTTAAGATTTGCAGTAATCGTGCCCGCAGAAAAGTTACCAGATGCATCACGTTTGACGATGGTGCTTGCGGTGTTTGCATTGGTAGCTGCATTAGCGAGTGCGGTACCAGATGCAACGTTTGCAGCAGTTTGACCGCCAACAAAACTTACTACAGTAGCACCTTGTGTTCCGGTGACATCACCAGATAACGATCCAGTAAAGTTAGTTGCGGTAACGGCCGTTGTAGCATTACCGGTGACATTACCAATTAAATTTGCAGTAATAGTTCCCGCAGAAAAGTTACCAGAAGCATCACGTGCAACGATGGTACTTGGTGTGTTCGCATTAGTTGCAGCGTTAGCAAGAACGGTGGCAGCTGCAACGTTTGCAGCAGTTTGTCCACCAACGGTGCTTACCACGGTAGCGCTTTGTGTTCCGGTAACGTCGCCACTTAATGATCCAGTAAAATTAGTTGCAGTTGTTGCAGTAATAGCACTTGTAGCTGTTGTAGCATTACCGGTTACATTACCAATTAAATTTGCAGTAATGGTTCCTGCAGAAAAGTTACCAGAAGCATCACGTGCGACAATGGCACTTGCAGTATTTGCATTGGTTGCAGTGGTTGCAGAGTTTGCGACTTTACCAGCTGTGGTTATGTTTGCAAGTTTTGAATCAGTTATTCCTGCATTAGTTATGATATCAGAGTTGGTGATGAGGGATGTTGAGAGGTTGCCAGATGCGTCATTATGCACAACGCCAGCCAGTGTAAATCCATCTATAGAAACAATTCCTCCAGAAGATATTTTCATGCTTTCTGCACCATTAGTGCTGAATGATAAGCTATTGCTATTTGCTGAAAGACCAGTGGTTGTCGATCCGGTAAAAGTGAGGGATGGAGCAGTGGTGGCACCTGCCGGTAATTGTAGAGTGCCGGTCATGGTATCGCCAGCTTTTGCAACCTTACTATTTAATTGCGTTTGCACAGCAGAAGTCGTGCCAGTGAGGAATCCTAATTCTGTGTTGCTTGTGGTACTTGATGCAAGTTGATTGGTACTTGGATCAGTGACTACTGCTCGATTTGGCGTGAGTGTGCCGACAACAAAATTATCATCGGTCTGTAGTACAGCAGCAGAACTTCTGTATAAATTAGTATCGCCAGCAAAAACAATTTGAGTTCCTGCAGTAGGTAGTTCTAGTAGATTATTTACCCCATCAAGTTGCATAACGGTGTATTCTGCAATTGCTGGTTGTCCGATGGTATCACTATTTTGGTAGTTAAATGCAAGCGTTGCAGCAGTACCAGTTTTTTGCATATCCCAACCACGTAATGCGGTGGTGCCACCAAAAGGAGAGCCTTCATCAGAGAGTAAGTTAATGCTTGCAACTTTAGTTCTATCGGTAGTAATAGTTGTAAAATTCGCATCATCATTGGCTACAGTAAAGAATGTAGATGGATTACTGATAGGGTTATGGAAACCCATTGCCTGCGTTGAATAGAGAGAAGGTAGATACTGAAGACATGGGTTATTAGAGGGATCGTTGCTTACCGCTACTTGCAATAGGCTAAGACTTGTGTCAGCAGTAGATCCTACCGTTAACGCATTATTATTGTCTAAATCAAAATAGGCAAGGTTAACATTGGTTGGATCATTGATGCTAATTTTACTACTTGATACCGTACTCGCATTTAAATTCAGAGAAGCTGAACCTTCTTGCATAATATCAGTTGTACAGTCTTTAATGTTAAAAGCGGATACGTTTAGTTGAGTTGATGAAGTATCGGTGGATGTGCCAACTTGTAAAGCGGTATTATAATTTTTCATACCACCACCATTAATATCAAGCATAGCGCCATCACTAATGATTAATCCGGTCGATCCTGGCATACTTACAATATCTTTACCATTAAATTGACAGCCAATTATTTCAGCATAGGTTCCTGGGCCGCTCATTTGTATTTCAATATCATCTGCACTCGTTGTTATGCCAAAGGTACATGCTGATAGTGTCATATGAGATGCATCAGTTTGTATTACGTCAAAGGTATTCAGTTTAAAGACAGCTGCACTTGCAGTGAGCAGTGCATTGTTACCGATATTCAAACCGGTTGTACATAATGCGATTGATCCCCCAGTCATTGCGCAAACAGATACTGAGCCAGTAATAGAAAGACCGGTATTTGCAGGGGTACCATAGAGTGAATCTGCTCCTATAAAGGTACATGTATTAACCTCCACAACCGTATCGTTAATGACCAGTCCGGTGCCAGTGTTGATAAATTCACATGACTCGCATAAATAACTGCTTGCAGTGCCGGCGCAGAGTATCCCCGTTGCAAAATTTACGATTTGTAGGTTATTAAGAATAGAGAAATTGCCGATGGTCAGCGATATGCCAGTTGCCATTGGCGCAAAAGACATAAAGGTTGCGCTGCCTATGTAGACTGTCTGATTTACTACCAAGAAATCATTCGTTGGAGTATTTGGAATAAGTATTACCGCAGATGGAGAATCGCCGACAATGGAGATGCCCGCTGTATTTATCGATAATGGTCCAGCGCTATTATCTTCAATGTATGTACCTGCGCTTATGAAAATAGTCACCGGAGTAGATGCGCTTGCGATACTATTGGCAAGGGTAATTGCTTTGGCAAGACTTGCGTATGGTAAATCGAAAGATCCATCGCCAGAGGTATCATTACCATATTGTGTAACATAGACAACACGACTTGCATCTGGTGTTATTGATCCTCCTTCAGTTACCCATTGCAATTGAGATGGTGTTACACTGCCAGCACGTAATGTCTGATTTATTGTTGGTGCTGTGTTAGGTAGAGAAAGGGTATAGCTTGCAATGACGTCAGTTGGCGCATTAATACCGACATAATTACCCGCAGTTGAATCTTGGAAAATAACTGGTTGTTGGTTGAGCATGTTGAGTGCACCAGTCATGCTATCACCAGCTTTGAGTACGTTATTTGAAGCGCTGCCGGTTAAATTCGCGGTAATGATCCCTGCAAAGAAGTTTCCGGATGCATCACGTTTTACAATGGTACTTGCGGTATCAAGATTTGTTGCAGCATTTGCCAGAACTGTACCAGCTGCAACGTTTGCAGCGGTTTGACCACCAACCAAACTGACGACAGTTGCTCCTTGGGTGCCTGTAACATCGCCGGTAAGAGAACCAGAAAAATTGGTTGCGGTTGTAGCAGTTGTTGCTGATGTAGCAGTTGTTGCATTACCGTTTAAATTTGCGGTAATAGTGCCTGCAGAAAAGTTACCAGAAGTATCACGTGATACAATGGTGCTGGCCGTATTTGTACTGGTTGCGGTGGTTGCAGAGTTTGCCACTTTGCCAGCAGTAGTTATTGTGGCAAGTTTTGAATCAGTTATTCCTGCATTGGTGATAATGTCGGCATTTGTGATGAGTGATGAAGATAAGTTGCCAGATGCATCATTATGCACAACACCAGCAGTGGTAAATCCATCTATAGATATGATACCGGCGGAAGATATCTCCATACGTTCCGCACCATTTGTACTGAATGATAAATCATTACCATTGGCAGAAAGACCAGTTGTGGTTGATCCGGTGAAAATAAGAGACGGTACTGCGGTGGTACCAGCAGGCAATTGTAACGCACCGGTCATAGTGTCGCCAGCTTTTGCAACTTTACTATTCAATTGTGTTTGCACTGAAGATGTTGTGCCAGATAAATAACTGAGTTCTGTGTTAGTGGTGATGCTTGATGCAAGTTGGTTGGTAGTTGGGTCGGTAAATACTGCACGACCTGGTGTGAGTGTGCCAACGACAAAGTTATCATCGGTTTGTAACACATTAGCAGCGCTTCTGTATAAATTAGTATCGCTTGCAAAGACGATTTGGGTTGCTACGGTAGGTAATTGCAGTTGATTATTGACTCCATCAAGTTGCATAACGGTGTATGCTGGAATTGCACTTTGTCCGATAGTATCACTATTTTGATAGTTAAATGAAAGTACTGCAGCGGTACCAGTTTTTAGCATATCCCATCCACGTAGAGCGGATGTGCCGCCAACAGGAGAACCTTCATCAGAGAACAGATTAATGCTTGCTGTTTTGGTTCTATCGGTAGTAATTGCGGTGATATTAGTGTTGTTGTTAGATAGTGCAAAGAGTGTAGATGGATTGCTGGTAGGGTTATTAAGACCTATTGCTTGCGTGGAATAGAGTGAGGATAGATAATTAAGGCCAGGATTATTTGAGTTCCCTATTGCTGCTTGCAATAAGCTTGTGTCTACATTAGCGGTGGATCCTAATGTTAAGGCATTATTATTGTCCAAATCAAAATAGGCAAGGTCAACGTTGGTCGGATCATTGATACTAATTTTGGTGCTTGATGCGACACTTGCATTGAAGTTAAGAGACGCTGAACCTTCTTGCACAATATCGGTTGTACAATCGTGAATATTAAATGCTGATACATTTAATTGCGTAGCAGAGGTATCAGTTGATGTGCCAACTTGTATAGCGGTAGTATAGTTTTTCATACCGCCACCGCTCAGGTCAAGTGTAGCACCATTGCTAATGATTAATGCGGCTGCTTGTGTAACACTTGTAATACTTTTACCATTGAATTGACAGCCAACTATTTCAGCATAGGTGCCAGGGTCACTGATTTGTACTTTAATATCAGAGGTGGTAGTTGTTATTGCAAAGGTACATGCTGAAAGTGTCATGTGAGATGCGGCAGTTTGTATCACATCAAACTCATTAAGTTTGAAAACAGCCGCACTTGCAGTTAGAAGTGCATTGTTACCAACATCCAAACCGGTTGCACATAATGTACACGCGCCTCCTGTCATTGCGCATACAGAAGTTGATCCAGCAATAGACAAGCCGGTGTTAGCAGGAGAACCATACAGTGAGTCGGCTCCTACGATTGTACACACATTAACTTCAACAACCGTATCATTAATGTTAAGTCCGGTACCATTATTAATAAATTCGCATGACTCGCATAAATAACTACTTGCAGTTCCTGCGCAGAGAACACCGGTTGCGAAATTTACGATTTGTAGGTTATTGAGAATAGAGAAGGTACCGTTAGTCAATGATATGCCAGTTGCAAGTGGCGCGAAAGACATAAAGGTTGCAGTGCCTATGTAGGCAGTCTGATTCACTACTAAGAAATCATTGGTTGGTGTGTTTGGAATAAAGATTACTCCTGCTGGAGAATCACCGATAATTGAAACGCCTGCTACATTGATCGATAATGGCCCCGTGCTATTATCTTCGACATAGGTTCCAGCGTTTATGAAAATAGTTACTGGAGTGGATGCGCTTGACAGGGTATTAGCAAGATCAATACCTTTGGCAATACTTGCGAAAGGTAAATCAAACGATCCGTCACCCGTAGTATCGTTGCCATATTTGGTAACGTAGATAATGCGGCTTACTACTGGTGTTATTGACCCTCCTTCAGTTACCCATTCCAATTGAGTTGGCGTTGCACTACCAGCACGCAATGTTTGACTTATGGTTGGTACTGTGGACGGTAGCGCAAGTGTATAACTTGTTGGTACCGTAGTTGGCGCATTAATGCCAACATAGGTGCCGTCAGCTGCATCTTGGAAGCGTACTTCATTTTGTGTGAGCATGTTGAGCGTGCCAGTCATGCTATCACCGGCTTTGAGTACGTTATTTGAAGCACTACCAGTAAGCGCTGCAGTAATTGTTCCTGCAGAGAAATTACCAGATGCATCACGTGCAACACTGGTACTTGGTGTATTTGCACTGGTAGCATTAGTGTCGATAGTAATGTCATCAGTATTGGTTGTGATAACCGTATAGACACCATCAAGTAGCGTTCGGAAATTTAACGTCAGGCCTGTCTTGCTTTGATAGACCTGTCCAGTTCCGGCTCCTATGTTGGCACCTGTTACTTGATTTGGAAGAGAAAACTCTGCAAACATAATAGGGTTGGTACCAATGATAGCGGTTGGCGTATTGCAGAGCCAGCTTGATCCGCCATACGTATCTCCTGAAAGTATAAGTACATATGCTTCACCTGCAGTGGAACCGATTGCCCAATCAGTTGGGTATATCCAATCACCTGATTGTGCTAACCAAATACCATTTTCTACTTCATTCGTTTGGCCTATAAGCAATACACGATCATCAATATTCAGCGTAATACCATCTATGGTTTGTAAACCTGCTGGCGGAGATCCAACGTTAGTTGCGCTTACTACAAGTGCAGGTGTGTGTGCGACGATGCCAGTTGATACTGCTGCATCAACATATGCTTTAGTTGCTGCGTCAGTAGGATTGGTCACCGTACCTACAATGGTTATTTCATTAGTGCTGAAATTACCTGAACCATCTCTGACAACGATTGCTCCTGGCGTATTAGTAGATGCTATGGCTGCTAAGCTTGAATTAGCTATTGTTGCGGGTGTGATATCTGCATTCACAATAAGTGAAGTAGACAATAAGCCGGATGTATTGGTATGAACGACGCCGGTGCTATTGAGTCCATCGATAGTAACTCCGCCTGTGGCATTAATATTCATGGCTTCAACGCCATTGGTATCAAATGAAAGTGTATTGGCGGCTGGTGCAGATATACCGGTATTGGTGCTTCCGCTAAATAGAATAGACGGACTTGTTGTAGTTCCTGCAGGCATTGTAAGCGATCCGGTCATGGTGTCGCCTGCTTTGAGTACGTTGTTTGAAGCGCTACCCGTTACATTACCAATAAGATTTGCAGTAATCGTGTTCCGCAGCAAAATTACCAGAAGCATCACGCATAACAATGGTGCTTGCGGTGTTTGTACTTGTTGCGGTGGTTGCAGAGTTTGCAACTTTGCCGGCGGTGGTAATGTTTGCAAGTTTTGAATCGGTAATTCCTGCACCTGCAACGATGTCAACATTAGTAATGAGTGAGGTTGATAAGTTACCAAATGAGTCATTATGCACAACGCCAGTCGTTGTAAATCCATCAATGGAAACAATCCCAGCAGAGGATATTTTCATACTCTCTGAGCCGTTAGCGCTGAATGACAAGTTACCACTATTCGCTGAAAGACCGGTGGTCGTTGATCCGGTAAAAGTCAGAGAAGGTGCTGTGGTAGCGCCTGCAGGAAGTTGTAACGTACCGGTCATGGTATCACCAGCTTTTGCAACTTTGCTATTCAATTGAGTTTGCACTGAAGAAGTTGTACCAGATAAATAACTTAATTCTGTGTTGGTTGTGATACTTGATGTAAGTTGGTTGGTACTTGGATCGGTGGTAACGACGGTGCCTGGTGTGAGTGTGCCAACAATAAAGTTATCATCTGTCTTTAAGACATCGGCAGCGCTTCTGTATAAATTAGTATCGCCTGCAAAAACAATTTGTGTTCCCGCTGTAGGTAGTTGTAGCAGATTATTTACTCCATCAAGTTGCATAACCGGATATTCTGAAATTGCAGACTTTGCCCAAATGTATCACTATTTTGATAACTAAATGAAAGTGTGCAGCGGTACCAGTTTTTTGCATGTCCCAACCACGCAATGCTGATGTGCCGCCAACTGGAGATCCTTCATCAGATACCAAGCGCAGGCCAGCAGTTTGCGTTCTATCGGTGGTTATCGCTGTCAGATTACTTGCATTATTTGATAGTCCAAATAAGGTAGATGGATTACTTGTCGGATTAATAATACCTATGGCTTGTGTGGCATAGAGAGATGATTGATAATTAATTCCTGGAGTATTGGACGTGCTTATTGCTGCTTGTATTAATGAGGTGTTTATGTCAGCGGTTGAACCGATTGTCAATGCATTATTATCATCAAGATTAAAATATGCGAGGGTAACATTTGTAGGATCATTGATGGTAATTTTGCTTGCAGATGAAATACTGGCATTAAAATTGAAGGTAGTTGATCCTTGTTGTGCAATATCAGTAGAGCAGCTACTTATGGTAAATCCTGACATGGAAAGTTCGGTTGAGGCTGAATCGCTTGAGGTTCCAATTTGAATACCAGTAGTATAATTTTGCATACTGCCACCGCTCACGCCAAGAAAGGCGTTATTACTTACCAGTATACCAGTACCTTGCGATATGCCATTACTGCTGGTACCAATAAAATCGCAACCGATTATTTCAGCAGTGGTTCCAGCGTCACTTATTTGTATTTCAATATCTGAAGATCCATTGGTACGTTCAAAAGAACAACCAGAAATCGTTAGTGTTGATGCGCCAGCCTCTATGATATCAAATGTGTTACGTTTGAAACTAACAGAATCTATGGTAGTACGTGCGTTACTGTTTATAGTTACGCCAGTGATGCAGAAGTTACAGGTGCCTCCACTCATAATGAATGCCGCACTCGATCCGGTTACGCTAATACCGGTATTAGCTGGTATCCCCGCTACGACAGGAGCGCCGTTTATTGTACAGTTATTACATTGCAGTGTTGTATTATTGATAGTAAGACCGGTGCTATTGGTTGTAAAGATACAGGTGTTTAATAGGTATGTACTAGTGGCGCCAGCGCATATAAGACCTGTTTGGAAGTTTACTATTCCTACATTGATCAGGTTTGAAAAGCTTCCTGCCGTGAGAGAAATACCTGTTGCCAAAGGGGCAGATGATTGAAAGGTCATGTTGGTGATTTGTATTGCATTATTCGATAGTAGCAGATTATTGGCTGGTGTGTTTGACGTAATTATTACGGAAGATCCAGAAGTACCAACTAAAGAAATACCATTGGCAGTAATGGTTATAGGACCAACGCTATTATTTTCTACATAAATACCGGAGTTTATAAGAATAGCAATCGGATTAGCGCTGGATGCTATGCTATTGGCAGTAGCAACAGCTTGAGCAAGACTTGCATAGGGCGTTGTAAATGATCCATCACCGGTGACATCATTACCATATTTTGTGACATAGATGGTTTTGCTGGTGGCAGGAATCGTTGAGCCACCATCAGAAATCCACTCTAAATTAGTTGGGGTTGTACCATTGGCACGTATTAGCTGATGAGCGGTTGGTGCAGTGGTTGGTAAGGAAATTGTATAACTTGAAATGACATCAGTTGGCGCATTAATACCGACGTAATTACCTGCAGTTGAATCTTGGAAGATAACTGGCTGTTGGCTGAGCATATTAAGCCCACCCGTCATAGAATCACCCGCTTTGAGAACGTTCAGAGACGAGCTGCCGGTAACGTTTCCAATGAGGCTTGCGGTAATGGAGCCAGCAGCAAAATTACCAGAGGCATCACGAGAAACAATAGTGCTTGGAGTGTCCAAGTTAGTAGCAGCATTTGCGAGTACGGTACCAGCGGCAACGTTCGCAGCAGTTTGTCCACCAACAGAGCTTACAACGGTTGCGCTTTGAGTTCCTGTGACATCTCCGACAAGAGGCCCGGTAAAAGTAGTGGCAGAGTTTGCCGTCGTGGCTGATGTAGCGGTTGTAGCATTGCCACTTAAATTTGCAGTTATAGTGTCCTGCAGTAAAATTACCAGAACTATCGCGTGAAACAATAGCATTGGCGGTATTGGCATTTGTTGCAGTGGTTGCAGAATTTGCAACTTTTCCAGCGGTAGTAATGTTTGCAAGTTTTGAATCGGTGATTCCTGCATTTGCAATGATGTCAGTATTGGTAACGAGTGAAGTTGATAGGTTGCCAAATGAGTCATTATGCACAACGCCGGTTGTTGTAAATCCATCGATGGAAACAATTCCAGCAGAAGAAATTTCCATACGTTCCACACCGCTCGTGCTGAATGATAAATCACCGCCATTCGCAGACAGGCCGGTGGTCGTTGATCCGGTAAAAGTAAGGGATGGTGCTGCAGTGGTACCGGCAGGTAGTTGTAACGTACCGGTCATGGTGTCACCAGCTTTTGCGACTTTACTATTTAATTGAGTTTGCACCGCAGAGGTTGTACCAGATAAATAACTGAATTCTGTGTTGGTTGTGATACTTGATTCAAGTTGGTTGGTGCTTGGATCGGTGGTTACACACGGTACCTGGTGTGAGTGTGCCAACAATCAGATTATTATCTGTTTTTAATACAGCGGCAGCGCTTCTGTATAAATTAGTATCACCTGCAAAAACAATTTGTGTTCCTGCGGTAGGTAATTGTAGCAGGTTATTTACCCCATCAAGTTGCATAACAGGGTATTCTGAAATCAGACTTTGCCCAAATGGATCAGTATTTTGATAACTGAATGAAAGTTGTGCAGCGGTACCAGTTTTTTGGAGATCCCAACCACGCAATGCTGATGTGCCACCAACAGGAGATCCTTCATCAGATACCAAGCGTAGGCCAGCAGTTTGCGTTCTATCAGTGGTTATCGCGGTAAGGTTGCTTGCATTATTTGATAGTCCAAATAAGGTAGATGGATTACTTGTCGGATTAATAATACCGATGGCTTGTGTGGCATAGAGTGATGATTGATAATTAATTCCGGGATTGTTAGCGGCGCTTATTGCTGCTTCTAGTAATGATGTGTTCATGTCAGCGGTTGAGCCAATGGTCAATGCATTATTATTATCCAAATCAAAATACGCAAGGGTAACGTTTGTAGGATCATTGATGCTAATCTGACTGCTTGAGGCTTTACCGCCATTTATATTGAGGCTCGCTGATCCTTGTTGCATAACATCTGTAGTGCAATTGCGAATAACAAATCCTGATATAGAAAGTTCAGTTGAGGCAGTATCGTCTGAGTCACCAATTTGAATGCCAGTTGCATAATTTTGCATGCTACCACTACTGATGCCAACAAAAGCATTGTCACTAACCATTATGCCAGTACCTTCGGCTATACCGGCGGTACTGGTACCATTAAAATCACAGCCAATGATGTCAGCAGTTGTGCCTGCACCACTTATTTGTATTTCAATATCTGAAGGTCCATTGGTGCGCGCAAAGGAACAACCGGAAAGAGTCATAGTAGATGCGCCTGCTTGTAGTATATCGTATGTATTTCGGTTAAAACTAACCGCATTTATGGTGGTGCGCGCATTGTTGTTTATAGTTATACCAGTAGCACAAAGGGTGCAGGTGCCTCCGCTCATGACGAATGCAGTGTTTGATCCTGTTGCGTTTATGCCTATATTTGCGGCTATTCCTGGCGTTATAGAAGCGCCGGTTATTGTACAGTTATTACCTTGCAGAGTTGTATTGTTAATCGTAAGGCCGGTGCTATTGAGTGAAAAGAGGCAAGTGTCTAACAAGTATGTGCTTGTAGCACCAGAGCATGTGAGACCTGTTTGGAAGTTGACTATTCCTACATTGACCAAAAGTGAAAGATTTCCTGCCGTAAGAGAAACACCAGTTGCCAATGGTGCAGATGATTGGAAGGTAACGTTGGCGATTTGTATTGCATTATTTGATACAAGCAGATTGTTGGCCGGTGTGCTTGGCGTGATGAAGGTTGACGATCCAGAACTACCTACTATGGAAATATTATTGGCGGTAATGGTTAAGGGACCAGCGCTGTTGTTTTCAATATATATACCAGGGTTGACAAGTATGGTAATTGGATTAGCGGTTGATGCAATACTATTCGCAGTGGAAATAGCTTGAGCAAGACTTGCGTATGGTGCGGTAAATGATCCATCGCCGGTTATATTATTGCCATATTTTGTGACGTAGATGGTTTTGCTGGCGGTAGGAGCGTTTGAACCACCATCCAAAATCCATTCTAAATTAGTTGGGGTTACGCTATTGGCTCGCATCATTTGATGTGCAGTTGGAGCGGTTGTTGGTAATGAAATTGTGTAACTTGTAATGACATCAGTTGGCGCATTAATACCGACATAATTACCGACAGTCGAATCTTGTAAAATAATTGGCTGTTGGCTAAGCATATTAAGTCCACCAGTCATCGAGTCACCAGATTTGAGAACATTCAAAGATGCACTACCAGTTACATTACCGGTAAGATTTGCAGTGATAGTTCCAGCAGTAAAATTACCAGACGCATCACGAGAAACAATAGTGCTTGGGGTGTCCAAGTTAGTAGCTGCATTGGCGAGTACGGTACCAGCGGCAACGTTCGCAGCAGTTTGTCCACCAACTAAGCTTACAACGGTAGCACTTTGAGTGCCGGTGACATCACCAATTAATGATCCGGAGAAATTGGTTGCGGTTGTTGCAGTAGTTGCATTTCCTGCTAAGTTTGCGGTAACAGTTCCTGCAATAAAGTTACCAGACGCATCACGTTTAACGATAGTATTTACCGTATCCAAATTAGTAGCAGCATTGGCGAGTACGGTACCGGTGGCGACGGTTGCAGCAGTTTGTCCACCAACGGAACTGACGACCGTAGCGCTTTGAGTTCCGGTGACATCACCGCTGAGTGGGCCAGAGAGATTGGTAGCAGTTGTTGCTGTAGTCGCATTTGTGGCCGTTGCAGCATTTCCTGCTAAATTTGCGGTGATTGTACCTGCAGAAAAATTACCGGAAGTATCACGAGACACGATAGTATTTGGCGTGTCCACGTTAGTAGCAGCATTGGCAAGCACAGTACCAGCGGCAACGTTTGTGGCAGTTTGTCCACCAACGGAACTGACAACGGTAGCGTTTTGTGTTCCGGTGACATCACCGCTTAATGAACCAGAGAAATTTGTTGCAGTTGTAGCAGTAGTTGCATTCGTAGCGGTTGTGGCATTACCAGATAGATTTGCGGTAATGGTGCCAGCAGCAAAGTTGCCAGAAGCATCACGAGAAACGATAGTACTTGGAGTGTCCAAGTTGGTAGCAGCATTGGCAAGCACGGTACCAGCGGCAACATTAGCAGCAGTTTGTCCGCCAACAGAACTTACGACTGTAGCGCTTTGGGTTCCCGTGACATCACCGATTAATGATCCAGAGAAATTGGTTGCAGTGGTTGCGGTAGTCGCATTTCCTGCTAAGTTTGCGGTGATAGTGCCTGCAGAGAAGTTACCAGACGCATCACGTTTGACGATTGTATTTGCAGTATTTGCATTGGTAGCGGCATTAGCGAGTGCGGTACCAGATGGCAACGTTTGCAGCAGTTTGTCCACCAACAGAGCTTACGACTGTAGCACTTTGAGTTCCGGTGACATCACCGATTAATGATCCAGAAAGATTGGTTGCGGTGGTTGCAGTGGTAGCATTTCCTGCTAAGTTTGCAGTGATAGTTCCTGCGACAAAGTTACCAGACGCATCACGTTTGACGATAGTATTTGGGGTATCCAAATTAGTAGCAGCATTTGCAAGTACGGTACCAGCGGCAACGTTTGCAGCAGTTTGTCCGCCAACAAAGCTGACGATTGTAGCGCTTTGTGTTCCGGTGACATCACCGCTGAATGCTCCAGAGAGATTGGTAGCAGTTGTGGCGGTAGTAGCATTGGTGGCGGTTGCAGCATTTCCTGTTAAATTTGCGGTGATAGTACCCGCAGCAAAGTTACCAGAGGCATCACGATATACGATAGTATTGGGAGTGTCCGCGTTAGTAGCAGCATTAGCAAGCACGGTACCAGCGGCAACGTTGGTAGCAGTTTGTCCGCCAACTAAACTTACTACGGTAGCATTTTGTGTTCCGGTGACATCACCGCTTAATGAACCAGAGAAATTAGTGGTAGTTACTGCAGTAGTTGCATTCGTGGCGGTTGTGGCATTACCAGATAGATTTGCGGTAATGGTGCCAGCAGCAAAGTTGCCAGAAGCATCACGAGAAACGATAGTACTTGGAGTGTCCAAGTTGGTAGCAGCATTTGCAAGTACGGTACCAGCGGCAACATTTGCAGCAGTTTGTCCGCCAACAGAGCTTACGACTGTAGCACTTTGAGTTCCTGTGACATCACCGATTAATGATCCGGATAAATTGGTTGCAGTGGTTGCGGTAGTTGCATTGCCTGCTAAATTTGCGGTGATAGTTCCTGCGACAAAGTTACCAGACGCATCTCGTTTGACGATTGTGCTTGCGGTATTTGCATTGGTAGCGGCATTAGCAAGTGCGGTACCAGATGCAACGTTTGCGGCAGTTTGTCCGCCAACTAAGCTTACGACGGTAGCGCTTTGAGTTCCGGTGACATCACCGATTAATGATCCAGAAAGATTGGTTGCAGTGGTTGCCGTTGTAGCATTTCCTGCTAAGTTTGCAGTGATAGTTCCTGCGACAAAGTTACCAGACGCATCCCGTTTGACGATAGTATTTACTGTATCCAAATTAGTAGCAGCATTGGCAAGTACGGTACCAGCGGCAACGTTTGCAGCAGTTTGTCCGCCAACAAAGCTGACGACCGTAGCGCTTTGAGTTCCCGTTACATCACCGATTAATGCTCCAGAGAGATTGGTTGCGGTTGTTGCGGTAGTTGCATTGGTGGCAGTTGCAGCATTTCCTGTCAGATTTGCAGTGATAGTCCCTGCAGCAAAGTTACCAGAAGCATCACGATATACGATAGTATTGGGAGTGTCCACATTAGTAGCAGCATTGGCGAGTACAGTACCAGCGGCAACGTTCGTGGCAGTTTGTCCGCCAACTGAACTTACGACGGTAGCATTTTGCGTTCCGGTGACATCACCGCTGAGTGAACCAGAGAAATTAGTTGTAGTGCCTGCGGAGGTTGCGGTTGTTGCGGTGGTTGCATTCCCCGCTAAATTTGCGGTAATAGTGGTTGCAGAAAAGTTACCAAAAGCATCACGATACACGATAGTACTTGGAGTGTCCAAGCTAGTAGCAGCATTGGCAAGCACAGTACCAGCGGCAACGTTAGCGGCAGTTTGTCCACCAACAGAGCTAACGACAGTGGCACCTTGTGTTCCAGTGACATCACCGACTAAGGGACCAGAGAGGTTAGTTGCAGTTGTTGCAGTGGCAGCGTTGCCTGCTATGGTAGCTGTAGAATTGATGGTTAAAACATTATCGTCTTCTATATTAAAGTATGCAAGAGCAACGCTAGTAGGATCATTAATAATGAGCTTACTGCTCGATGCAGTACTTGCATTTAAATTTAATGTTGTAGATCCGTTTTGTATGATGTCCGTTGTGCAATCTTGTATGAGTAATGCAGAAGCGGTTAATTGTGTGGCAGAACTATCTGTCGGACTGCCAAGGACAATAGCGGTTGTATAATTTTGCATTGCACCGCCACTAAGAACAACGGTCGCATTATTATTAATCTGAAGACACGCACCTTGAGGTACATTGGTTATACTTTCCCCATTAAAGTTACAACCGTTTATTTGAGCACTTGTTCCGAGGTCGCTTATTTGTAGATTAATATCAGATGGATCATTGGTTATTTGGAAAGTACACGCATTAAGTGCCAGTTGTGATGCGGTCGTTTGGATTATATCAAATGTATTATTATTAAAGGTTATAGCGCTGGCGGTTACAACTGCGTTATTGCTTGCATTAAGGCCTGTTTGACATAGTCCAAATACGCCATCAGTTATTACAAGGTTTGCACCAGTGCCATTTACCATAATACCGGTGGCGGTTGGTAGACTTCTTAGAACAGGTTGGCCGAGCATATTACAATTATTGCATTCAACTAACGTGTTGTTAATAACAAGAGCGGTTCCGTTAAGCGTAAATGTACAGGTGTCAAATAAGTAGGAATTTGTTGTATTTCCTCCGCACACAACACCAGTCTGGAAGTTATTTATTCTTAAGTTGGTACATTCAGATAAAGTTCCTGCGGTCAGAGACATGCCAGTAGCTAATGGTGATGAAGATTGTAAGGTGAGGTTAATAATATTGATCGTTGTATTAATTAATAATAGATCATTCGATGGGGTACCTGGCATTATAAATACCGATAACTCAGCATCACCAACAATTGAAATACCATTGGCGGTGATGGTAAGTGGCCCTGCACTATTATCTTCAGTATATATGCCGGGATTTATGAGAATTGCAATTGGGTTTGCTGTTGAGGCGATGCTGTTTGCGGTGTTAATTGCTTGGGCGAGTGATGCATATGGCAGCGAAAAAGATCCGTCACCAGTTATATCATTACCATTTTTTGCAACGTAAATAACTTTGCTTGCGGTTGGAGGTACTGGTTGGTAAGAACTGCCGGTAGCTCCTGTAGCTCCGGTTATACCAGGTGCACCAGCTGGGCCAGTGGCACCAGTAGCTCCAGTAGTACCTGTTGCGCCTCCGCCTGATCCTGTAGCTCCCATTGGTCCCGTAGCACCAGTTGCCCCTGTGATACCAATACCAGTTGCTCCTGTGTTTCCTCTTGGGCCAGTGTTACCAGTTGCTCCAGTATTACCGGTTGCGCCTGCGCCTGGTCCTGTAGCCCCCATTGGACCGGTTGCACCAGTATTACCCGTTGTGCCTGCTCCAGTTGCACCTGTAGATCCAGTGTTACCTTTTGCACCAGCTGCACCAGCTGGTCCAGTATTGCCTTTCTTGCCTCTTTCACCTCGTTTACCTTGTTCGCCACGTTTGCCTGTTTTTCCTCGTGGTCCAGTTGCTCCTGTTGCGCCGGTGGCACCGCTCAATATTGCTGGAGCTTTGCTGACGTTATCAGCTTTTTCATAAGTATGTGTTGTTTGCGCGAGCGAGGTTATTAACTGTTCTGATTTTTTTGTTATTTCTGTGTTGGTTTGTGTGGGTGATATGAGAAGGAGAGCTAAAATAAGTATATATGCATATGTCATGATTTACTTCCTACTAACTAACTTTTTTTATGAATAGATTGTTTATGGTTGGAGCGTACAAAAACTTTTTTGGTTATAGCAACTTTTATATGCTATGAGTGAAAACCCCCCTTATTCATAGGGGGGATAAAAGCGAATAATTGTTTCTTATTACAAGCGATACCACGTATTACTTGCAGAATAATATATATAGGTGACTGATGTGCTGCCTGTACTTGCAATAGGAAGTTCGGTAACACCATTAATTATTGTTGTGCCATTACCGTCATTGGTTATAGAGTTTATTCTTTGTGTTTGCGCTAACACAATGGTGAAAGATTGCCCATTTGTAGGGCTTGATGGGAATGCAATGGTACAATTATCCACCACGTTATCTGGATTTAAAAGCAAAATAGAGGTGCCAGCGCAAGCAGTTATTGTATCCCCTTCATGCACATTACTGACGGCTTGAATTGCTTGGTTACAGAACAAATTGGTTGCAATAAGTTTTGCTACCATAGTGATTGTAGCAGAATCCAGAGACGTTTCTTTAGCATTGTGTATATCAGATGAAAGTTTGTTGGTGGTAGCATGGTGTGTTGCAGTGACATCGCCGTTTGCGTGTGTACCTGGATTGACAATCATTAAGGAATCGATCAGAGAAGATTTTTTTTCTAATTGTTTGATGACAATGTCTTGTTTCTGTAATTCATTTAATAGGAGCACTGGAAGCGCTTGATATTGAACTGTTTCTGCTTGTCCATTTTCATTATGAAGGACAATTCCTGAAAATACTTTATCAACCTCTTCTGCAATTAAACCAAATTGTTTTGTCTGTTTTTTGTCTGACTTGTAGGTAAATGATACAGGACGAAGGTTAAGAATGGATGATGATTGCTCGTTCATGTTTTGTATGTTTTCTTTGTACCTGCTTGATGAAGAAATGGTACCAAGTTGACCGGTGACTGAATCAATTAAAACTGGTACTGCAGTATTGACTGTAGTAACGCCATAAATACCTGCTTGGAAATTAGTGGTGTGTGTACCGGTTGTTCCAATTCTGATTGCGCCATTATCACCAACAATACCGGTATTGCCGATATCAATATTGCTGCTATTTGCAACAGTGAGGCTTGCGCCCGCGCTTAAACCGAGCGCTATGTTGTTTGTTCCTGTGGTGATGAAAGTTAGTGCTTCCCATCCTATTGCAGTATTACCGCTGCTGTTGTATTTGCATTCAATGCTTGATAACCAACTGCAACGTTCTGTGCGCCAGATGTGTTAGCTTGCAATGCACCAGAACCAACTGCAGTGAGTTTAGAAGCGGTTGAGTTTATATTTAATGCATTAATACCAATTGCGGTATTGTCAGTTCCTGTTGAATTGTTTTGTAATGCGCCAACACCTGATGCGGTATTGTCAAAGCCAGTGGTATTACGCATTAGTGCTTGATAGCCAAATGCGGTATTGTTAGTTCCTGTTGTGTTGAGGTCGAGTGCTTGATAACCAACCGCAGTGTGAGAAAAAGCCTGTTGTATTTGTTTGTAGTGCTTGATAGCCAACTGCAACGTTTCCAGTACCAGATGTGTTAGCTTGCAATGCGTCAGAACCGACTGCGGTAAGTTGAGAGACGGTGTTGGCTTTTAGCGCATTATAACCAACAGCGGTATTGTCCGTTCCTGATGAGTTGGTGAATAATGATTGATAACCAACTGCGGTGTTATTTGAAGCATTCGAGGTGTACAATGCCTGATATCCATGCGCCGTATTAGAAGCTCCTGTTAGGTCGGTGTACAACGCCTGATATCCATGTGCCGTATTATAATTTCCTGATTGGTTGGTGTACATTGCTTGATAACCAACAGCGACGTTTCCAATACTTTGACAACGTTTGAATAAAGCGCTCCTGAGCCAACGGCAGTTATTTGAGAGGAGTAGGATGTTTCCAAATAGAGCCTGATAACCAACAGAGGTATTATCATTATTCCCTTGACGAGTAGCATACTGCGCTTCAAACCCAACTGCAGTATTATTGTTTCCTGTGCTTTGACTCAGTGCGAGATAGCCAACTGCGGTATTATAATTACCGTTGCTCACCTGTAGAGCCCAATAACCAACTGCAGTATTGCTAGTGCCTATTGTGTTGTCTTGTAATGCTTGATATCCCAAAGCAGTATTTTGTGTGCCTGTAGTATTACTTTGCAATGCTGCATATCCAACTGCAGCGTTTCCAGTACCATTTGTATTTGCTGCTAATGCTCCCGAACCAATCGCGGTAGTTTGTGCTGCGGTATTATGTAAAAGTGCCTTATAACCAATTGCAACATTATCACCTACGGTTGTAATTGCTTTTAATGCACCACTTCCCAATGCAGTATTTTGCGTGCCAGATGTGATTGCAGTTCCAGCGCTATTGCTGGATGTTGTTAGCGCCGGTTGGCAAACAGTGCTTGGTATCCAGTGCGTGTTGATTAGTACCGGTTGTGTTATCTTGCAATGCTTGATAGCCAACTGCAGTATTCCCTGTACCTGTTGTGTTGCCTTGTAATGCTCCAGAACCAATTGCAGTTAATTTAGATGTGGTTGTGTTGGTATTTAATGCATTGATACCCATTGCGGTGTTACAGTACCAGTGTGTTTTTAGTAACGCATTTACACCGACAGCAGTATTATCAAATCCATCGTGTTATTCAACAATGCTTGATAGCCAATCGCCGTGTTGGATGTTCCTGTTGTGTTAAGATCTAATGCTTGGTATCCGACTGCGGTATTTTGAATACCTGTTGTATTTGCTGCTAATGCACCAGAACCAACTGCAGTAAGTTGAGAGGCGGTATTGTTTGCAAGTGCATTATACCCAACAGCAGTAGAATCATTGTTGGTCGTTATTGCAGACAAAGCATTAGATCCAATGCCTATATTGCGAGAACCACTTGTGTCGGCTGCAAGAGCATTGGTGCCTATAGCTATTAAATTGGTGCCTGATGTCACTGCAACTAATGCGCCGGTGCCTATAGGATACTGCGACGCTCCTGATGCAATGGTGATTACACCTCCACTAACACTGGTGATGATGGGTGTATTTACCGCAGTAGCAAACGTTTTTGTACCGGTAAATGTTTGAGCAACGGTTGATACAATACCGTTATGCGTTGCATCAGCAAATTCTAAATTGATTTGATTTGTAGGATTGTTAATAATTATACCATTGTTGTCAGTTGCAGCAGTTGGCGCACTAGCAGAATAATTTGCACCTTGACCAACAGTACCCAATTGTCCGGTGCTTGATATAAATACGGGAACACCAGTAGCAGCGGGAGTAACATTATAAATACCTGCTTGGAAGTTAGTGGTGTGTGTACCGGCGGTCCCAATTCTGATTGCGCCATTATCACCCACAATACCGGTATTGCCAATGTCAATATTACTGCTATTTGCTAGCGTAAGATTTGCACCCGCATTTGAACCGAGTGCTATGTTGTTTGTTCCTGTTGTGACTAAAGATAATGCTTGGAATCCTGATGCTGTGTTGTTATTACCAGTTGTATTCGCATTCAATGCTTGATAACCAACTGCACTATTTCCAGCGCCTGTTGTGTTCGCTTGGAACGCTCCAAAGCCAAAGACTGAATTTGAAGTACCAGTCATAACGAAATTACCTGAATTTTCACCAATAAAGGTATTATTTGTTCCAAAATTATGTATGAATGAGTTGCCACCTTTTGTTATGTTGCCGACGGTTGAGCTGGTTGACTCGTTCAATATCAAGTCACCGTTCAAAGTAACCGTACCTGCAGAAAAATTACCAGATGCATCACGTTTAACGATCGTGCTTACGGTGTCTAAGCTAGTTGCCGCATTTGCGAGCACAGAACCAGTAGCAACGTTTGCAGCAGTTTGTCCACCGACAAAACTTACTACCGTCGCACTTTGTGTACCGGTTACATCACCGCTGAGAGTTCCAGAGAAGTTGGTTGCGGTAGTTGCCGTTGTTGCATTACCGTTTAAGTTTGCGGTAATAGTTCCGGCAGAAAAATTACCAGATGGGTCACGTGATACGATTGCATTTGCAGTATTTGCGCTGGTAGCAGTGGTTGCGGAGTTGGCTACTTGACCTGGGGTGGTAATAGTTGCAAGTTTTGTATCAGCTATGTTCGCATTCGCGGCAATATCAGCATCAATAATTAATGACGTTGATAGGTTGCCAGATGAATCATTGTGCACAACACCTGCCGCAGTAAATCCATCAATGGATACGACGCCGGCAGAAGATATTTTCATGCTCTCTGCGCCATTAGTGCTGAATGATAAGTTATTGGTACTTGCAGAAAGGCCGGTGGTTGTTGACCCGGTAAAAGTGAGGGATGGTGCTGCGGTTGTGCCAGCAGGTAATTGTAGCGAACCGGTCATGGTATCGCCAGCTTTTGCAACCTTACTATTCAATTGTGTTTGCACTGAAGATGTTGTGCCAGTTAGATATCCTAATTCTGTGTTGCTTGTGGTGCTTGATGCAAGTTGATTGGTACTTGGATCAGTGATTACTGCTCGATTTGGCGTGAGTGTGCCGACGATGAGATTGTTATCTGTTTTGAGTACGCCGACAGCACTTCTGTATAAGTTGGTGTCACCAGCAAAAACAATTTGAGTTCCTGCAGTAGGTAATTCCAACAGATTATCTACGCCATCGAGTTGCATAATTGTGTATTCTGATACCGCACTTTGTCCAATGGTATCACTATTTTGATAATTAAATGCGAGTGCTGCGGCGGTACCAGTTTTCTGGAATTCCCAACCACGCAAGGCAGAAGTGCCGCCAACGGGCGATCCTTCATCAGAGAATAAATTAATACTTGCTGCTTGAGTTCTGTCGGTAGTCACTGCAGTGAAATTAGCATCAGCATTGGATATCATAAAGAATGTAGATGGATTACTGGTTGGGTTATTAAATCCTATTGCTTGTGTTGAATAGAGCGAGGACAGGTAGTTAAGGCCTGGATTATTAGAAGCACTTACTGCTGCTTGTAATAGGTCAAGGTTGATATTAGCAGTTGATCCTACCGTTAAGGCATTATTATTGTCCAAATCAAAGTATGCAAGATTAACGTTGGTTGGATCATTAATGCTAATTTTACTACTTGATACGGTACTTGCATTTAAATTAAGTGACGCTGAGCCTTCCTGTATAATATCAGCGGTACAATTTTTAATGTTGAAGGCAGATACATTGAGTTGCGTTGATGAAGTATCAGTTGATGTGCCAACTTGTAAAGCGGTAGTATAATTTTTCATACCGCCACCATTAATATCAAGCATAGCGCCATCACTAATGATTAATCCTGTTGATCCCGGAATACTTACAATATCTTTGCCGTTGAATTGGCAGCCGATTACTTCAGCATAGGTGCCAGGGCCACTCATTTGTATCTCAACATCAGTCGAGCTGGTAGTAATTGCAAAGGTACATGCTGATAATGTCATATGAGATGCATCCGTTTGCACTACGTCATAGGTGTTCAGTTTAAAGACGACGGCGCTTGCAGTAAGCAGCGCATTGTTACCGATATTCAATCCTGTTGTACATAACGTACATGCACCTCCTGTCATAGCGCACACAGATACTGAGCCAGTAATAGAAAGGCCGGTATTTGCAGGGGAACCGTAGAGCGAGTCTGCCCCTATGAGTGTACATGCATTAACTTCGACAACGGTATTATTAATGACAAGTCCGGTGCCATTGTTAATAAATTCACATGACTCGCATAAATAACTACTTGCGGTTCCTGCACAGATTATTCCTGTTGCAAAACCTACAATTTGTAGGTTGTTGAGAATGGAGAATGCTCCTGTAGTGAGTGATATACCGGTTGCCATTGGAGCAAAAGACGTAAATGTTGCATTGCCTATGTAGACTGTCTGATTTACTACTAAGAAATCATTCGTTGGAGTATTTGGTATAAGTATTACTGCTGCTGGAGAATCACCTATGATTGAAACTCCCGCTACATTGACTGATAACGGCCCCGCACTATTATCTTCTACATAGGTACCCGCGCTTATGTAAATAGTTACCGGAGTGGATGCGCTTGCAATGCCATTGGCTGTGTCAATTGCTTTAGCAAGACTTGCATAGGGTAAATCAAAAGATCCATCGCCTGTGGTATCATTGCCATACTGTGTGACATAAATAACAAAACTTGTAGCTGGCGGTATTGATCCTCCTTCAGTTACCCATTCTAGTTCAGTTGGCGTTACGCTACCTGCGCGTAATGACTGGTTTATTGTTGGTACGGTAGAAGGTAGAGAAAGCGTATAACTTGCAACGACATCAGTCGGAGCATTAATGCCGACATAATTACCTGCGGTTGAGTCTTGGAAAATAACTGGTTGTTGATTGAGCATAGTAAGTCCACCAGTCATGCTGTCACCCGTTTTGAGCACGTTATTTGAAGCGCTGCCCATTAAATTTGCGGTAATAGTTCCCGCGGAAAAATTACCAGAAGCATCACGTGCAACACTAGTGCTTGGTGTATTTGCACTGGTAGCATCAGTATCGATAGTAATATCATCAGCATTGGTGGTAATAACGGTATATTGACCATCGAGTAATGTGCGGAAATTTAAGGTAACACCTGTTTTGTTAAGATAGACCAGACCAGTTCCAGCTCCTACGTTGGCGCCAGTTGTTTGACTTGGAAGAGAAAATTCTGCAAAGGTGATAGGGTCAGTACCAATGATAGCATCTGGTGTGTTACAGAGCCAGCTTGATCCGCCATAGGTATCTCCTGAAAGTATGAGTACATACGCTTGGCCTGCTGTAGAACCAACTACCCAATCAGTTGGATATGTCCAATCACCTGTTTGTGCTAACCAAAGACCATTATCTACTTCATCTGTTTGTCCTACAAGCAATACGCGATCATCGGTAGTAAGTGCAATGCCATCGATAGTTTGTAGACCTGCTGGTGGAGATCCAATGTCGGTTGTGCTTACTACAAGAGCAGGTGTCTTTGCAACTAATCCGGTTGCTATTGCGTCATCGACATATTGTTTTGTTGCGGTATCAGTGGGATTAGAAACTGAGCCAATAATCGTAATCTGATTGGTAATGAAATCACCTGAACCATCTCGTACAACAATGTCGCCTGGTACATTGCTACTTGATATGGTGGCTAAGCTCGCATTAGTTATCGTTGCAGGTGTGATATCAGCGTTTACAATGAGTGAAGTGGATAGTGTGCCGCTTGCATTGGTATGAACAACGCCAGGATTATTAAGTCCATCAATAGTTACATTGCCTGTGGCGTTAATATTCATGGCTTCAACACCGTTGGTATCAAAAGAAAGGGTATTGGTCGTTGGTGCAGATATACCGGTATTAGTGCTTGCGCTAAATAGAATAGACGGGCTTGCTGCAGTTCCTGCGGGCATAGTGAGTGATCCCGTCATGGTGTCGCCGGCTTTGAGTACGTTGTTTGAGGCACTGCCTGTTACATTACCAGTAAGATTTGCAGTAATGGTATTTGCAGAAAAATTACCAGAAGAATCGCGTGCAACAATAGTGCTTGCGGTGTTAGCACTTGTTGCAGTTGTTGCAGAGTTTGCAACTTTGCCAGCGGTGGTAATGTTTGCAAGTTTTGAATCGGTAATTCCCGCATTTGCCATGATGTCAATGTTAGTAATGAGTGAGGTTGATAGGTTGCCAAGTGAGTCATTATGTACAACGCCAGTTGTATTAAATCCATCAATGGACACTACGCCAGCGGAAGAAATTTTCATGCCTTCTGAGCCATTAGTACTGAATGATAAGTTATTACCATTGGATGAAAGACCGGTGGTTGCTGGATCCGGTAAAAGTAAGGGATGGTGCTGCGGTTGTGCCAGCAGGTAGTTGCAAAGTGCCGGTCATGGTGTCACCAGCTTTTGCAACTTTGCTATTTAATTGTGTTTGCACTGCAGAGGTAGTGCCAGATAAATAACTGAGTTCTGTGTTTGTAGTAATGCTTGATTCAAGTTGGTTAGTACTTGGATCAGTAATTACTGCACGGCCTGGTGTGAGTGTGCCAACGATGAGATTGTCATCTGTCTTTAATACATTGACAGCGCTTCTGTATAAATTAGTATCACCTGCAAAAACAATTTGTGTTCCTGCGGTAGGTAATTGTAGCAGATTATTTACGCCATCAAGTTGCATGACGGGGTATTCTGTAATCACACTTTGCCCAAATGGATCAGTATTTTGATAATTAAATGAAAGTTGTGCAGAGGTACCAGTTTTTTGCAGGTCCCAACCACGTAATGCAGATGTGCCACCAACAGGAGATCCTTCATCCGATACCAAGCGTAGTCCAGCAACTTGAGTTCTATCAGTGGTTATCGCGGTCAGATTACTCGCATTATTTGATAATCCGAATAAGGTAGATGGATTATTCGTTGGATTAATAATCCCTATGGCTTGTGTTGCATAGAGTGACGATTGATAATCAATTCCGGGAGTATTGGATGCGCTTATTGCTGCTTGTAGTAATGAGGTATTCATGTCAGCAGTTGATCCTATTGTCAATGCATTATTGTTATCCAAATCAAAATAAGCAAGTGTAATGCTTGTAGGATTATTGATATTAATCCTGCTACTCGATACTTTACTCCCATTTACATTGAGGCTCGCTGATCCTTGTTGGGTAATATCAGTAGTGCAATTGCGAATGACAAATCCCGATACAGAAAGTTGAGTTGAGGCAGAATCGCTTGAGGTGCCGATTTGAATACCGTTTGTGTAATTCTGCATGCTCCCGCTGCAGATATCAACAAAAGCATTGTTACTGATCACTATGCCAGTACTTTCAGATATGCCAGCGGTACTAGTACCATTAAAATCACAGCCGATAATTTCAGCAGTTGTGCCTGCACCGCTTATTTGTATTTCAATATCTGAAGGCCCATTAGTGCGTGCAAAAGAACAACCAGCAAGTGTCATAGCAGATGCACCTGTTTGTATAACGTCATATGTATTTCGGTTAAAACTAACCGCATTTATGGTGGTGCGCGCGTTATTGCCTATAGTTATGCCAGTAGTACAAAGGGTACAGGTGCCTCCACTCATGACAAATGCAGTACTTGATCCTGTTGCACTGATACCGGTATTATTTGCGATTCCTGACGTTATAGGAGCGCCGGTTATTGTACAGTTGTTACATTGTAATGTTGAGCTATTAATAGTAAGTCCTGTTTTATTAGCTGCAAGTAGACATGAGTCTAATAGGTATGTACTTGTGGTGCCAGAACATATAAGGCCTGCTTGGAAGTTTGTTATGCCAACATTGATCAAAAGTGAAAGATTTCCTGACACAAGAGAGATACCAGTTGCTGACGGTGCAGATGATTGGAAGGTGATATTGGCGATTTGTACTGCATTATTTGATAATAACAGATTATTGATCGGTGTGTTTGGCATAACGAAGGTAGAAGATGCGGCACTGCCGACTATAGAGATACCATTGGCAGTAATGGTAAGTGGCCCTGTGCTATTATTTTCAATGTATATACCGGGGTTAATAAGTATGGTAATTGGATTAGCACTTGATGCGATACTATTTGCCGTGTTAATTGCTTGGGCAAGGCTTGCGTAAGGGAGATCGAAAGATCCATTGCCGGTTATATCGTTACCATATTTTGCAACATAGATAATGTGACTTGCAGTTGGTACTTCTGATCCACCTGCTGATATCCATTCTAATTGAGTTGGCGTTAGGCTACCAGCGCGTAATAATTGGCTTACTGTTGGCACGGTGCTAGGTAAAGAAAGGGTATAGCTGGTAACGACGTCAGTTGGTGCATTAATACCGACATAATTGCCTATTGTTGAATCTTGGAAAATAACTGGTTGTTGGTTCAGCATAGTGAGTGGGCCAGTCATGCTATCACCAGTTTTAAGTACATTGAGCGATGCGCTTCCTGTTACATCACCCGTTAAACTTGCGGTAATAGTACCGGCAGAAAAATCACCAGAAGCATCACGGTATACGATAGTACTTGGAGCGTCCACGTTAGTAGCAGCATTGGCGAGCACAGTACCAGCGGCAACGTTAGCGGCAGTTTGTCCACCGACAGTACTTACCACGGTGGCGCTTTGCGTTCCAGTAACATCACCGACTAAGGGACCAGAGAGGTTAGTTGCAGTTGTTGCAGTGGCAGCGTTGCCTGCTATGGTAGCGGTAGAATTGATGGTTAAAACATTGTCGTCTTCTATATTAAAGTATGTAAGAGCAACGTTGGTAGGATCATTAATAATGAGCTTACTGCTCGATGCAGTACTTGCATTTAAATTTAATGTTGTAGATCCGTTTTGTACGATGTCCGTTGTGCAATCTTGTATGAGTAATGCAGAAGCGGTTAATTGTGTGGCAGAACTATCTGTCGGATTGCCAAGGACAATAGCGGTTGTATAATTTTGCATTGCACCGCCACTAAGAATAACGGTCGCATTATTATTAATCTGAAGACACGCACCTTGAGGTACATTGGTTATACTTTCCCCATTAAAATTACAACCATTTATTTGAGCACTTGTTCCGAGATCGCTTATTTGTAGATTAATATCAGATGGATCATTGGTTATTTGGAAAGTACACGCATTCAGTGCCAGCTGTGATGCGGTTGTTTGGATTATATCAAATGTATTATTGTTAAAGGTTATAGCGCTGGCGGTTACGACTGCGTTATTGCTCGCATTAAGGCCGGTTTGACATAGTCCAAATACGCCATCAGTTATTACAAGGTTTGCACCAGTGCCATTTACCATAATACCGGTGGCTGTTGGGAGACTTCTTAAAACAGGCTCGCCGAGCATATTACAATTGTTGCATTCAACTAATGTGTTGTTAATAACAAGAGCGGTTCCGTTAAGCGTAAATGTACAGGTGTCAAATAAGTAGGAATTTGTTGTATCTCCTGCGCATATAACCCCAGTTTGGAAGTTATTGATTCTTAAGTTGGTACATTCAGATAACGTTCCTGCAGTCAGAGACATGCCAGTAGCTAATGGTGATGAAGATTGTAGTGTGAGGTTAATAATATTGATCGTTGTATTAATTAATAGGAGATCATTTGATGGAGTACTTGGCATTATAAATACTGATAACTCAGCATCACCAACAATTGAAATACCATTGGCGGTGATGGTAAGTGGACCCGCGCTATTATCTTCAGTATATATGCCGGGATTTATGAGTATTGCAATTGGATTTGCTGTTGAGGCGATGCTGTTTGCAGTGGTAATCGCTTGGGCAAGTGATGCATATGGCAGTGCAAAAGATCCGTCACCGGTTATATCATTACCATTGGTTGTAACGTAAATAACTTTGCTTGCGGTTGGTGGTACAGGTTCATAAGAACTGCCAGTGGCTCCTGTAGTTCCAGTCGTACCAGTTGCACCTGTTGAACCAGTCCTGCCAGTAGCGCCAGTTGTTCCTTTACTGCCCGTTGCACCGGTATTGCCGGTTGTGCTTGCTCCAGTTGCTCCCATTGGTCCAGTTGCGCCCGTGTTGCCTGTTGCACCGTTTGTGCCGGCAGATCCAGTGGTACCTTTTTTACCTCTTTCACCCCGCTTACCTTGTTCGCCACGTTTGCCTGTTTTTCCTCGTGGTCCAGTCGCTCCAGTTGCTCCGGTAGCACAGTTTAATAAAGCTGGGGCTTTGCTGATGTTATCAGCTTTTTCATAAGTATGCGTTGCTTGCGCGAGCGAGGTTATTAAGTGTTCTGATTTTTTTGTTATTTCTGTGCCGATTGTTTGTGTGGGTGATATGAGAAAAAGAGCTAAAATAAGTATATATGCATATGCCATTGTTAATTCCTACTAACTAACTTTTTTAAATTTTTTTTATGATCAGATTGTTTATGGTTGGAGTCTATGAAAAATTTTTTGGTTAGAGCAACTGTTTATGTGTATAGGGTGGAATTAGTTGGATTTAAAAGTTATTGTTCTTTTATCGCGTGCGTATAGGTTGTGTATTATCAAGCAGAGAAAAAATTGGTATAATTATTCCGTTGTTTATATTTTTTTAAAAAAAGGGATCTTATGAAGAGATTACTGCTTGTTTCATGCATAACGACACCTGCTCTTTTGTTAGCGGGTTGTGGTAATTCAGATAACGTCAACAAAAATACCAGTACAGAACAGAAGGGAACAAAACGAGTGAAAACTGCATCAGGATTAGAATACATAGTTGATGAAGAAGGATCGGGCGCATCCCCACGCAAGGGGCAACAGGTTACGGTGCATTACACTGGTTACCTTAATGATAAGGGCAAAGAGGGCGCTAAGTTTGATAGCAGTGTTGATCGTAAACAACCATTTACTTTCACCATAGGGGTAGGTCAGGTCATTAAAGGATGGGATGAAGGTGTTATCTCAATGAAGATTGGGGAAAAACGTCGTTTATTCATTCCTGCAGAATTGGGGTATGGATCACGTGGTGCTGGTGCCGTTATTCCACCGCATGCAGCACTTATTTTTGATGTTGAACTGATCAGCATCTCTTAATGAGTTGTTAATTTGGGCCTATAGTATGAATTTTGTTTGTAGTATAGGCCCCTTTTTTTATACTTCCCCACCCAAATTATGCGCGCCCATCACCCAATAATTCACATAGAAAGTTTTATTGACGTTCAAATGGCATTTCGGCCCATCCAAATAAATTCACATTGAATCCAACATTCTGCAATTTTAATAAAATCACCTCAAAATAGCTTGATTATTGCTCATTAGAATTAATTTGCATGATTTTGTATGAAATCGACAAATAATTATATCTTTTTAAATAAAGGACTTGCGGGGGGTGATTGACAAAGGTGCTATATTATTTAAACTGAATCTTGTAAGTAAAATATCGTTTAATCCTTATTTTATATGGAGGTGTCATGAAGACACTAAAAACAATCAGTTCAGCGTTCGTAGTAGCGCTTCTCGTTTCAACCGTTTCAGCTCCTGCAATGGAAACAGTCACTAACTTGTTTTCATCTGCTCAGGGTGCAGTAGCTTCAGCAGTAACCAGTGTAGGTAATAAATATCTTGAAACTGGTAATTGGTTTGTAACAAAAATGCAACCATATGCACCTGAAGTTGTAAGTAATGTAGTTGAAGCAGGTTGGGTATTACCTTATACCTGGCACAAAACAACTAAAGCTGTCTTAGCACTTGGTGCTGCAGCAGCTGCATACAAAACCTATGCATACTTCACAGCTGAAGAAGAAGCTTCTGACGCTGAAGGTAGCACAGTAGGAAAACCTACTCCTGCTCCTCTAGAAGAAGTTCCTGCGGTATCTGCTCCTCAAGATGAAGCACCAGTAGCGCAAGCTCCTAAAGCTGAAGATAAACCTGCACGTAAGCCAAAAATGGGCGCACGTCGCATGGATAAATCTCCAAAAGCTAAGGCTTCTGCAAACAGAACAGCAAAACGTAATGGTTCTGCAAAACGCCATGGTTCTGAAAAAAGAACAGCAAAACGTAATGCTGGTTGCGCAAATGGCAAATGTGGCGTACGTCGCGGCAAGTAAAACAGGTTTAATCGTTCGTTGAAACGATTGCTGTTAAGTTTATAAAAAATGGCGAGGGCAACTGTCTCTCGCCATTTTGTGATTAGTGTGTAGTTAGGGTTGTATAGGTTAATTTAAATGGATTGTGTTTTTTTGAAGGGAAAATTTTTATGAATACTGTAAAACAAATTTTTTTATCGTTGAGCTTAGTTTTTATGGCAGCTACAGCGCCTTTATCTGCTATGGAGCAAGGAAAGAGTCAAAAACAAGTGAAGACTCAAAAAGAATGGCTGATTGCGACAGGGCTTGTTTCTGAAAAGGATATTACTACGGCTTTGGTAAAAGCAACAGAGAAACAATATGGTGAATGGTTAGAAGCTCAGAAACCGAACCAAAAAAACACTCGAAAAAAGTTTGCGAATATTAACAAAGAGACTAAGAGAGTGATTACTGAGATACTAATGTACGAGCAAGCGCCTTCTGCTATTTTGGTGGATGACGCTGTCGTTGTAGACAGTGCTGTCGCAGATAATGCCCCAGTATCTATGGATAATAATGAAGATAAGGTAAGTAATGCTGAAGATCATACAGCACCATGTAGTGGCGCAATAGTACTTTATCAGGATCCTTCTGCAAATAAACCAGTCACGTATGATGTTTCTTTCGCATTAAAATTGATAGAAGAAAAGCAGTTGCCGTCATTGCCTGCATCACAGCCAGACTCATTGTTTTTAAAGATAGCTTCTCAATATCAAAATCCTTCTCTAAAAGTTATTAAATTTGGACAGGCGATGGTTGAAGCTGTAGGGGCAGATTTAGAAGTTGATAATCTTGTGCTCGGTTTAAATCTTCTTGAAAATCCACGAGGACCAGTTGTTGGTATATTGAAAAATGAAAATGGCAACATGATAGCTGAAGTAACTGAAGATAATGATGTTGAAGTTCCTGTTGAAAATCCGGTGGTTAATAACCCACCAGTTATTGAAGTGCCAGTTGAACTCAACAATCCTATCGATCAAGAAGTACCAGTTAATCCAGAAGCGCCAGTTGAACGCAATAATCCTATCAATCCAGAAAATAATGCATTTGGGGTATTTAATACGAAGCAACTAGTTTTTGGTCTTGTGGGTGTTTGTGGTGTAGGTGTATTGGGTTGGAAACTGTATAAAAATTCATCATATTATCAATGTTCTTTACTCAAGAGCTGGCAAACAAAAGTAGCCACTGCTGTTGAAAACGTTGGTACAAAAGATAGCAACGTGCCATTACCAGAAATAGAATTATCTCAACTTACACGGTTGAATGATGTTGAACGTGAACAATTGATTCAGGCACATAATGCTTTATTGGCAGCTTTTGCTAAGGCACAGGACACGGTTGCTGCTACGTATGCCACTCCAGGTGTAGAGCAAAACAAAGGCCACGTAGATATTAATCAGACTCCGGTTATCAATGAGCTTAAAGCTACTCATGCTCAATGGGACGGCTTGATGAATGATTGTAAAAGCAGCGTAGAAAATGGTGCAATGCGCTTTTGGTAGTAAAAATAATAGCTAGAGCTGCACATTGATTGTGGCTCTAGCGCATCTGTTTTTTGAAGGGAAAATTTTTATGAATATGGTAAAACAAATTTTTTTATCGCTGAGCTTAGTCTTTATGACTGCTGCAGCACCTTTATCTGCCATGGAGCAAGAATTGCCTACAAGGGAAACTTTGCAGCAGTGGTTGATCAGTGATGAAGTGCTTGATGAAAAAGATGCCATTAATGCGATGACACATGCAACGGATGCTCAAGTGTCAGCATTGGGAGAAAAATATACGCGATTGATGATTGCTCAAGAAGGCGATCTTTATGTGGATGAAAAAACTATTTTTGATATTAAAGAAGAGATTTGTGCTGATATTGCAGCGATACGTGATCAAATGCTATCAGCTCCTCAATTGCTTGCAATAAGTGAAGAAACGAATGAAGTAGTTCATTGTGCAAATGAACCATACGAATCTTCTTTGTGGGATACAATACGCTTTGACGTTATTCCTGAGTTGGGGAATATGTTTACCAATAGTGTCGATTATCTGACTACACTGGCAGAACCGATGCGCGATATGATAAATAACACGATTAAATCGGTTGTTTTAGGTAAAAAAGCATCAAAAGATCAAGTGAAAGAATCAACTGAATTAGTACCAGCTCCAAAACAGAATGTTTCTTTAGAGTCATTTTCTCCAGAAGTTATTAGGTTTGGGCAGTTGATTGATCACGCTATGGAGATAACTTCAGAAGTTGATAATCGTGTCATTGTTGGTACGCGAAATATCTTTACAGCAGAGGATGGTACTACTTTAACGGAAGATATTTATGCTGACGAATTAGAAGAAGAACTGCCGAAAATAGAAATTCCTATTAATCGAGAAGTGCCAGTTGAAGTTGGACCAAAGGCTCCAATTAATCCAGAAGCTCCTGTTGAAAATCCGTTTGTTAATAACCCACCAGTTATTGAAGTGCCAGTTGAAGTTGGACCAAAGGCTCCAATTAATCCAGAAGCTCCTGTTGAACTAGAAGCTCCGATTAATCCAGAAGTTCCGGTTGAACTCAACGATGCCTGCTAATGCAGAAGCTCCTGTTGACTCTGGTGCTATAATCCAGAAACCAATTTGTTCGCGGCGTTTAATACTAAGCCATTAATTTTTGGCTTTGTGGGCGTTTGTGGCCTAGGTGTACTGTGGAAGCTTTATAAAAGTTCATCCTATTATCAATGTTCTTTACTCAAGAGCTGGCAAAAGAAAGTAGCCGTTGCTATTGAAAATATTGGCTCAAAAGATAGCAATAATGTGCAATTGCCGGCAATAGAATTATCGCAACTTACACGGTTGAATGATGCTGAACGTGAACAGCTAGCGCAGGCTCATAATGCTTTATTGGTAGCCTTTACTAAGGCGCAAAATACCGTTGCTACCCATGCTACTACCCCAAATAGGGGTCATGTAGACATAGACCAGACTCCGGTTATCAAGGAGCTTCAGGTTACCCATGCTCAATGGGATGGCTTGATGAATGATTGCAAAAACAGCGTAGAAAAGAGTTCAATGCGCTTTTGGTAGTAAAAATAATGGCTAGAGCTGTGACTCGATTGCAGCTCTAGATCGTATCCCTGATGGTATTTTAGGTTAAAATAAATAATTCAGAAAGAAATTTTCAAAAATACCTCCTACCCCCTTGACGAGGGGATTATTTCTGTTAGAATGATAATAAGCTGAGTTGTTTCTCAGGAGGGGGAACAAAAAAGCTCAGTAAAACGATGGAACGTTATAATCTATAAATGATGGAGGATCTTATGAATAAGATCAATGTACTTTTCTTATCAAGTTTAATGTTAGTAGGTCCAAGTGCTTATGGCATGGGTCAGTCTTTAAGACAGGCGTGGACAGATTTTCGTCAAGGTCTTCGCTCTGCAACTACAGGCGTTAGAGATGCAGGTGATAATCTGCCTAACAGAATGTATGCTAACGCGCAAGATGAAAGACAGGGCATGAATGATGACATTAAAGGTTTCAAAAAAGAAATCGATACGAGCGTAGGCGACCTGTTTGAATCTTCAGAAGCGTTGTTTGGCAAAGGACAATACAATACCTATATCAATAAACTGACTAGATTGAAAGATCGCGCTAAAACTGCTGCTCGCAATACTGACTTTGATTTTGATGCAGATGTAGAATTTCAAGATCTTATAGATCAAGAAGCAACTGCTATAGAAAAACAAAAACGTAAGCAACAAACTAGACAACCTGCTCCTGTTACTACGGTTAGAGGCAAGAAGGTTAGACAACCTCAACCAGCGCAACAACGTGTTGCAGCTGCCGTAATGCCAAACCACGTGACGCAGTTACAGCGTGATATTGATGCATTTGACCGTGCGCTTAACAATGAAGTTAACAACCCTAGACCTCAGCCACAACGAAATAATGTTAGAAACGGAAGAAATGCTGCGCCGGTTGTTAATAATCAACGTTCAGCGGTTACACAAGCAAGAAAAAAATTAAATGCAACCATAGATTCATTCAAGTCAGCTTTAGAAGCTCAACGTGAAAAAGCATGTGAAGGATCACCGATTAATGAAGTTGTATATGGTGGATCAAACTTGCGTAGCTGGGCGACCATGGGAGCATTAGCTCTAGGAGCGCTTCTTCTTGGTGAATCTGCTAAAGATTCAGCGACAGGACAAAGAGTTGCTGGATGGTTTGCGCAAGGTAGCGAAACTATTAAAACAGTATTTACGAATGCATTTAACTGGCTTGCAGCTAAATTTGCTTAATCAGTAAATCAATTCGTTAAAAAACGATAATAAAGAACAAAGTGGGCGGTGTAACAACCGCTCATTTTGCTGCATAATTTTTTTTGGCATTTCACAAAGGAAGCATTATTTCACTGGATTGCCACGACTTCGTCTCGCAACGACTACCTGAGAAGCATAAATTTTTTTGACTATAAAATCTAAGTATTACCTATTCCCACAGACTTTCTTGTTCAAAAGCTCAAGTGCTGCCACAGGATTTGGCTGTGCAAAGATACCACTCGCAATAGCAAAGTCATCCACCCCATTGTGCGCAAGCATTTCAATAGTATTCTCATCAATGCCACCGTCCATCCCGATGCGGAAATTCAAGTTGTGTGATGCGCGATATTCAACAAGTGGTTTAAGTTTATTGACAACATCCGCAATGAATGACTGTCCAGAGAAACCGGGTTGCACTGACATGACCAGTACTTGATCGACAAGTAGTAGTAGATTGAAAATGCTTTCAACAGATGTGCTCGGGTTGATGGCAACACTTGCACGCCAGCCTTTCTTTTTAATGGAAGCAATTATGGTTGCAGCTGATTCATCATGTAGTGCTTCAGCGTGAAAGCTGAATATGCTACCTGGTTTAAGTTTTAATAGATCTATCCAGTCTGCAGGGTTGGTTACCATCAAATGTATCCATAAAATGCGGTTGGTTATTTGTGCGATTGCGTTAACGGTGGGTGCGCCCCACGTTAAATTTGGTACAAAATGATTATCCATAACGTCCAAATGATAACCTACAACGTGTGGATCTAAGTTTTTGATTGTCTGTGCGAGATTTAATTGATCTGCGCCGATGAGTGATGGATAGATGGTTGGCATGGTTTTTTTATCCTCTATTTAAATATTACATTCCCCATACAGTGATGGTATATTTTCCTACGGTATGCGTTTGAGTAAATATTTTTTCATCCCAAGATATGTCTTTTGCGCGATTAAAAATGACTAAGTGACCTTCTGTGGCATTATTGGTATCCATATAATGAGCAGTTTGCTCAAGGCCTTCTTCTAGTGTTTTTTGACCACGCTTAATTTTGAGTTCAATGACAATACGCTGCTTTTTTTGAGGATCTTGCGCATGAGTGGCGGCTGGATATTCAATGAGCAAGTCAACACGCTTGCGTCCCAACGCATATTCGCGATGAATTTTTCCTCCGCCATTAATAATGCGTTGCAAAAATGCCATCAATAGCAAATGTGGTCCAGCTTCTTTGTAGGCAAATTTTTCAAGCCATATTTCAGAATTTTCACGGTAAAATTGTGTGAAAGCTTCAAGGAGTTTATGTGTATTTAAAGATTTATCTGGATTTTGATACCAAGAGAGTTCTTGTTTAATACCTTCTTGCTTGGTGTACGTTAGTGTTCTTGGAATGACTTCTTGATAAATGGGGTTGGCAATCGCGATTCCCTTTTGGCTAACTAGTCCTAAATCTCGTACATACTGCAAATCATCAGGTGGAAAATTTGCTTCCTCACCAGTGCCGCTCAAAATAGCATCAACAATATGGCGTACCCGTGGTTCTTGTAGTTTGTGAACTAATTGATCAATATGAGTATCTCGTCTTAAAATAAGCGTTTCTTTTGCACGCTCAATAACATCTTTGGTAATAGGTTGGCTACGATCAGTTATATCTTTAAAGCAAGCCTGATATGCAAGTGCATTGACCAGCCATGGTTGACCCTGTGTTAAATAATATGCATATTCAATCGCATCTTCCGTAAACGGTTGTCCTGTATCATGTGTATGCTGTCCATAGAGGTCACGTACTTGTTCTAATGAAAAATTAGGTAAAGTAAGACTTTCCGCTTTGATATTAAATGCACTTCCGCCAAGCACCATATTGTGTTCAGATTCAGACCAGATCATATAATCACGTACATCGCGCACACCAAATAAACAGATCGATTGAGGAAAGGCTTTGGGGCGATTGGGATATCCAGCACGCAATTGACGTAATACTGAAATAAGAGTATCGCCCACTAAAGAATCAATTTCATCAATAAAAAGTAATATTGGCTTAGCGGAGGCAAGGCACCATGTTTGAAGCACATGCTTAAGGCTACTACCGGAAAGATCTTTTAATTCTGTCTGTATCAATTCAAAGAGGGGGTTCTGAGGATCAAGTATGAGCGTTGCCCATCCTCTTATTTCTTTTAAGATAATTTCCATGCCTTTTTCTACGTTGCCTCGTGCAATTTGGGCAGGCTCAACGTTAACATAAAGTGCTGTGTACGCGTCTTGTGCATTCAGCTCATTAACAAACATTTGAATGGCGGTTGTTTTTCCGCTTTGACGCGGTGCATGCAAAATAAAATATTTTTTTTCTTCGATGAGTTGCATGAGAACAGCTTCATTCAATCGATGGGGAACATAGTAATGGTCTTTTGGATTAATGGGGCCAGCGGTGTTAAAAAATCTCATAGTATTCCTTGTAGTCAACGTACATGGTTAACGTAAAAGTTAACCTACATTTTTATAGTATCATATAAGGTAATTAAAAACCAAAACAGATTTAAGGTTGAAATCATCACAATATAATTTACTCTTATGTCTGAGTAGTAATTTTAAATCATATATATGAAAGATAGGTTGTATGATGAATCAGCGTAAGAACAAGCACAAATATCTCCCTTTGCTAAGTCTCATTTTTTTGTCCAGTGTAGCAGAACAGCCTGATGAGAATCAATCGGCTCCCAAAGTAGCCATTTCTGCGATTGATTATTCGCGTGGCGCTCAACTTATTGAATGTGAAGATGGGTGTAATGCATTGGAGATACAGAGGTTAAATAATGCCGGTGTATATCCAATTTGTGTGCGATTGTACAATCAGGAAACAACACCAGTTATCCTTTCTGGCAAATCATTTCGTTTCGCATCGTTTGATTATGGGCACGTAGCAGAATCTTTTTATGGCAATAATCAATTTACTCCATTTCTTGGACTTGAATCTACCGTGCTTGGCTGTGTTCTGCATTCATTGTTTCCTGATCTTACTAAGTATGTGGTAGCACCAGCAAACACCAGCGATGAAGTATATTTGCCATTTCTTATGGCCAAGTACAGCAACCTATTGTTTGGCGTGACTGGTGGCTTATCGTATTGGTTTTATGTCTATAAAAAAAACAATTTAATTTTTTCATTTCTACGAAAAATATCTGACTTTCAATCATCGGGCAAAAAAATGATTTTGCCGCCAGGTCAAATTGTGCGCTTTTTTCTATTTCTCAGCCGAGAAGAATATATGAGCCCTTTGATTTTGTATGCGCGTGATGCAGGTACCAAACTGGATGTGCCGCTTTGTTGTATACATCTGCACGTCAATGAAAAAACTCTGATGTATCAAAAGATAGATCAACTTGGTGCACCTCAAGACATAAAGCAAGAAATGTGGGAAATACTCGATCGTTTGGATCGGATACCGGTAGAATCTCCTGAATCACACATAGCGCGTACGCATCTTGAGTGGCTTTTGTCATTGCCATGGGGCACCATGACAGAAGATAATTTTGATCTTGCAAATGCACAAGCGATATTGGATGCGGATCACTGTGGGTTGCAGGAGGTTAAAGATAGTATTCTTGAATTTATGGCTGTACGTAAACTGAATCAAAATAGTGTACCGCCTATTATTTGTCTGGTTGGTCCACCGGGTATAGGTAAAACATCTTTGGCAGAATCTATTGCACGTAGTCTCAATCGTAAGTTTGCGCGCATATCACTTGGTGGCATGCATGATGAGGCTGAAATACGTGGGCATAGGCGTACGTATATTGGTGCTATGCCTGGCCGAGTAATTCAAGCGATGAAAGCAGCGGGGTCGAGTAATCCTGTTTTGTTGCTTGATGAAGTTGATAAAATGGGTAACGCACAATCTCGTGCTGCAGAATCGGCATTATTAGAGGTTACTGATCCAACACAAAACAAAAGTTTTCGTGACACATATTTGAATGTACCTTTCGATCTGTCGCATGTGTTGTTTATAGCGACTGCGAACAGTATTAATGATATTCCGGCTCCACTGCTTGATCGTATGGAAGTTTTTCGCTTGCCTGGTTATAGTGTGGAAGAAAAAGTGGTTATTGCTCGTAATCATCTTGTTGGGCGATCACTTGAGCGTGCAGGGCTTGGGGTATGTGATCTTCCTATTAATGATGAGGTGATCAGGGCTCTTATAGGTGGTTATACAAGTGAAGCAGGAGTACGTGAGCTTGGGCGTTTATTGGATACGTTGTGCGCAAAAGAAGCACGTATTTTTGTTGAACAAGGCACCTGTGCCATTCTTACACCAGAGACGCTAGAACTATATCTTGGGCCTCAGTCGATACGTGTAGATGATATTGGTAAAAAAGATCAGGTAGGCATGGTCAATGGGCTTGCATGGACCGCACATGGAGGTACCATGACACGTATTGAGGTGGTACTGGTTCCCGGCAGCAAAGGTAAGCTTAAACTCACGTTAACGGGCCAATTAGGTGATGTGATGAGAGAGTCAGCTCAAGCAGCCCTTACGTATGTACATGCACATGCGCAAGAGTTGGGTATAGATGTCCAGGTATTTGAGCAGAATGATGTACATATTCATGCGCCAGCGGGTGCTATTCCCAAGGATGGTCCATCGGCAGGGATTACTATGATAACTGCCTTAGTATCGGCGTTTACTGGTAAAAAAGTTGATGCACGGTATGCTATGACAGGAGAAATCGATTTGCATGGCAATGTACTTCCAATTGGAGGACTGAAGGAAAAGTTACTTGCGGCAAGACGTTATGGTATCACCTATGCGATTGCTCCGCGTAGTAATCAACCTGATGTACTTGGTAAAGAAGCATTATTTGAGGGTGTCAATATTATTTGGGTTGACCGTGTTGAACAGGTGCTTAAGTTGGTTTTTAATGACTTAGATAAGGAAATAGAATGTCCGTAACGGTGTATATGTTTATTATAATGGAACATGATTTGCCTGCTGCAATCGAGTTTTATACTCAGCTTGGGTTCACGCTGAAGTTCCATTTAAAGGATCAGTGGGCAGAAATGCTTGCAGATAACGTTAAAATTGGCTTGTGCTATGTAAGCCAGGAATTGCCAGAACGTCGTTCTGGTTTGGTGGTACAAGTTGAAAATATTGCCTCATTTTATGAATCACACAAAGAGGCATTGCCCTTTGTTGGGGGACTTAAAGAAAAGGTTCATGGTATTATGGTCGGTATTAAAGATCCTGGCGGTAATATTATCGATTTATATCAGCCAACACCTGAAAAGGTGGCTGAATTGATAAAAAAGGTCCAAGAAGAGGAAGGCTGTTGCCGGGGTAAATCTGATGTTTGTGCTTGTAAATCCTCACAAATTCCACAAGCTTAAAACAGATATCTGAGTCGGTTGATATAAAGGAATTGGAGTTGAAGCTTTTAGATTTTTTATCTATACTGAACAGTGATTGAAATAGTTATATTGTAGGTTTTTATTAAGGGGTATTATGTTACAAAAGTTACGCCCAACGGCAGATCGTTTATTAGTCATGCGCCTAGATGGTGAAGAAAAGACACATGGTGGTATTATCATACCAGATGCAGCTAAACAAAAAACACAGGCAGGTACCGTTCTGGCTACTGGTCCTGGTCAAAAAGATAAAGATGGTAAGCTTATTCCAATGGATATCAAGGTTGGGGATACCGTTTATTTTGGTAAATATGCAGGCACTGAAGTGGATGATGTACGCGTGATCCTCAGAGAAGATGAAATTTTAGGTATAATTGAACAACAAAAATAGAGGTATACTATGTCAAAAAGAATAGTATTTGGTGCTGATGCACGTGAAAAAATCCGTAAAGGTGTTGATACCCTTGCCGATGCAGTTAAAGTTACCCTTGGGCCCTGTGGACGTAACGTTGTGTTTGAGCGTTCATTTGGTTCTCCATCTATCACCAAAGATGGTGTTACGGTTGCAAAAGAAATTGAACTTGAAGATAAACTTAGAAAATATGGGCGCACAAATGGTGCGTGAAGTTGCAAGCAAAACTGCTGATATAGCCGGTGATGGAACAACAACCGCAACCGTACTTGCGCAAGCAATTTTCCGTGAAGGTAACAAATTTGTTACTGCTGGCGCAAATCCAATGGAACTTAAACGCGGTATTGATAAAGCGGTTGAAGCGGTTGTTGATAGCATCAAAAAAAGTGCTAAAAACAGTAGACAGCAAAAAAGAAATTGAACAAGTTGCTACTATTTCTGCAAATTCAGATGATGTTATTGGTCAACTTATTGCAGAAGCAATGGAACGTGTTGGCCGTGATGGTGTGATCACCGTTGAAGAAGCAAAAGGTATGAAAGATGAACTTGATGTTGTTGAAGGTATGCAATTTGATCGTGGTTATCTTGTCTCCTTACTTTGTAACCAATGCAGAAAAAATGGAAGCACATACTTGACAATCCATCTTATCTTGATTTTTGAAAAGAAAATTAGCAGCATGAAGAGCATTGTTGCCAGTACTTGAACAAGTTGCTAAATCTGGTCGTCCATTGTTAATTATTGCTGAAGATGTTGAAGGTGAAGCACTTGCAACATTGGTTGTTAATAAATTACGTGGCACTATTAATGTTGCTGCAGTAAAAGCTCCTGGTTTTGGTGATCGTCGCAAAGCAATGCTTGAAGATATTGCTATTTTAACTGGTGGAAAATTGATATCAGAAGATATTGGCGTTAAACTTGAAAATGTACAATTACATGATCTTGGTACTGCAAAGAAAGTTGTCTTAACAAAAGATACCTGCACTATCATTGAAGGGCAAGGCGATCATAGATGCTATTAAAGGTCGCGTTGCACAAATTAGAGCACAAATTGAAAACAGCAGTTCTGATTATGATAAAGAAAAAATGCAAGAACGTTTGGCAAAATTAGCTGGCGGTGTTGCAGTTATCAAAGTTGGTGCAGCAACTGAAACTGAAATGAAAGAAAAGAAAGATCGTATTGAAGATGCATTGCATGCAACACGTGCAGCAGTTGAAGAAGGTATTGTTGCTGGTGGTGGTGTTGCATTAATTCGAGCACAACAAGCGGTTGAAGCACTTGTATCTTGAAGGTGATGAAAAGCTTGGTGCGCACATTGTGCGTCGCGCGCTTGAAGAACCATTACGTATTATTGCAAGCAATGCTGGATATGATGCATCAGTTGTTGTGAATAAAGTAAAGAGTGAAGCGGGTAATATTGGCTTTGATGCAAAACATGGTGAATATGTTGATATGATTGCAGCAGGGATTATTGATCCTGCCAAAGTAACTCGTTCAGCAATTCAAAATGCAGCATCTATTGCAGGATTACTTTTGACTACCGAAGCAACGATTTGTGATATTCCACAAGAAAAGGGTAAACAAGCTCCTGCTAATCCAGGAATGGGTGGTATGGGCGGTATGCCAGGTATGTATTAATTTTTCAATAGTATAAAAAAACTGAGCGTTATCAAAATGATTGTATGATCCTTTTGGCAGATGAAAACAGAGAGCCCCGAGAAATCGGGGTTTTTTTGTGCGCGTTTGTATTTTTAAACATCTTATTGACTTGAAAGATGCCTTTTTAGTATAAAAAAAAAGTGTAGCAATTTTTTTATATTCTCAAAAAAAGGGTTTCGTATGAAGAGATTTTTCATGTCACCATTCTTTTATTTGACGCTCATGTTAGCGTTGTCATTCCAGATGCAATCACAAGTGTCAGATGAGCATAAGCAAAATGCTGATGAGTCTGCAAAATGTGGTTGTAATGGTACCAAACCACCATCACGCATAAATGCAGAAAATATGTACCTTGATGAAACCTTTAGCGAATTAGCTGAGTTTATAGCGCGGCTTAGTATGCTTGATGCTGATGATGCATCTCCTATTCATAGACTTAATAAGCATATTGAAGATGGTAATTCTGTTATTTTAAAAGATGATCTTATAAAAGCTTTGGCGCATGCTGAATCAGTAATAGCTGAATATACTGATCAAATATCAGATGACCAAGTTGATAAGATAAGTGATATGTTCAATGCATTAATAGATGTTGTTGCGCAAGATGACTTGTCTGTTCGGTCAGATGTAAACAGGTCCTACTCTGCTGAAGCTATGAAGGACAGGCGTGATGATGGTTTCCCATGTGATGACGTTTGTGATGATGATTCAGCATTAAAAATCAAAAAAATTCTTTGTGTTCTTAATAAAGCGATATTTTGCGATGTAGCAGTATTCCGCAATGGCGCAATATTTTGCCAAAGAGTTGAAATGAAGGATGGTCTGGATATACGTCATAGATTACGCGCTCATAAAGCAAAGATAGATAAATTGGATGCAAAAAAAGCAGAGATCAAAAAACTAGAAGTAAATAAATTACATGCAGGAAAAGCAACATTCGATAATGTATCAGTATGTGATGTAAATGTAACCTGTGCAATAAACGTACCGAGCGCAATTGTTTGTGATTTAGAAGTAACGTGTACCGCAGTGGTGGATTGTGACCTTATGGTTGGTTGCAATATCTATATGAATGATTCAACAGATCCATTAGTAGGTAATATTTATAAAGACAATATTCCTTTCCTTCAGAACTTTGGAACAGATAATACGTTTGTTGGTGATAATGCAGGCAACTTTATTATGACCGGTATTGCCAATGCAGGTTTTGGTAATGTGACATTATTCAATAACACAACAGGTACCAATAATACTGCAGTAGGGTCACAGGCGTTATTCAGTAACACAACGGGTACTAATAATACAGCGACAGGAACGACTGTGTTGTTACATAATACAACAGGCATCTTCAATACAGCATCAGGGCAATCTGCAATGCTTGATAATACAACCGGATCTTTCAACGTGGCAACAGGGGCTCAGGCGTTGAATTTAAATACAACGGGTATCGACAATACAGCATGTGGAGTATTTGCTCTTCAAAATAACCTAACCGGTGACAATAACGTTGCAGTGGGGTCAAGTGCATTACAAAATAACGCAACCGTTTCTGGACTTACTGCAGTTGGGTCAGGCGCGTTACAAAATAACACGTCAGGTCTTTTTAATGCAGCATTTGGTTTCGATGCAATGCAAAACAATACATCAGGTGGTAGCAATACTGCATGTGGTTATTTTGCATCGATGATGAACACAATAGGTGGCGGTAATACTGCAATAGGCGTAAGCGCGTTGCAAGAAAACACAGAAGGCATGAATAACACCGCTGTTGGTTATAATGCATTGATGAATAATCAAGATAGCCAGCTTGTAGCGGTTGGTTCTGGTGCATTACAAAGTTTGGTTAATGGATCAGGTAGCCAGAGTGTAGCAGTTGGATTCCAAGCATTAAATTTAAATGTATCAGGTAATAGTAACACCGCAGTTGGTTGGTCAGCTTTACAATCAGATGTAACAACTACACTTGGTAATAATACTGCTGTCGGATGGGCTGGATTGCAATTTAATACACTAGGTACTGACAATACTGCTCTTGGAAATGCTACATTATCTGCTAATACTTCTGGTATTCAAAATACAGCAGTAGGTTCAATCGCATTGGAAAATAATGATTCAGGTAGCGATAACGTTGCAGTTGGCTATGATGCATTGTTGAACGTTTTAACAGGCTCAAATAATATTGCAATAGGTTCAGGTGCAGGTCAGAATGTTGCTGGCGCTGAAAGCAATGACATCTATGTTGGTAATGCAGGGGTGCTTGGTGAAAGTGCAGCGATTCGAATTGGAATCGTGGGCACACAAACAACTAACTTCCAAGCGGGCATCTTTGGTGCTGGCCCAATTGTTGGTGCAGCAGTTTTAGTTGATGCAACTACTGGACAACTTGGTACCGTAGCATCATCAATCAGATATAAAGAAAATGTGCGAGACATGAAGGAAGAATCATCAGCTATTCTTGGGCTTCGTCCAGTGATATTTAACTACAAAGCAGACGCTACGCATGCAGAACAGTTTGGTTTGATCGCTGAAGAAGTGTACAAAATAATCCCGCAGCTTGTGGTAAGAAATGTAGATGGTCTGATAGAAACAGTAAAATATCATGAACTTGCAATACTACTCTTAAATGAGCTCATCAAGATAAATGCTCGTCTAGACATCATAGAAGAACAAATTATGTATTAATCATCAGGATTCTGACATGAACAAAAGGTAGTACATACCACTAAAAAAAAGAGCTCCATAAAACATGGAGCTCTTTTTTTTAGATGCGCTTAGGCGCTATGGGGAATGGTATGAGGAGAGCAGAATGAAGTTGTCTTTTACGCGTGTGAGTTATCTGCTGAGTTTCAGTGCCCTTATGGTACCGGTACTTATTTTGTTGAGACAGTATGCATTCATTAACCATGTCTGCAGTACGCGTGTGCGGTCTAGTGCTACGCATATTGAGATTATTGACCCTCAAGAATTTGTTTTTTGCAATGCGGATGCGCTTGCGAATTTTGAACATAGAAAAAAAGAGAGATCGCAGCATTTGTTTGAAGAATTGTGTGGCATACAACGAGTAAACGTTCAACCTTTTTTTACACGAGTAGCACTGTATGCTCTTACTATGCGTAACGATGCGTCAGTGTCTTGTGTGGCTTATAGGCCGTTTGTTCTGAGCACGAACGGAGGTGTATGCAAGCAGCAATTTGGGATTCCACCGGTAGCAGATGAAACTGTAGCAAATAAAGATTTGCAAGGTGTTCATGTACTGAGTGATTATGCATCGTATAAATGTGTATTTGTGAAACGAATTGCGCACAAACAGGTATCAGAAAAAAACATGACATTAAAAAAAACGTGTAGGCTTTCCGCGTTAGAAAAATTATTAAAATGATGCGCCGCCTTTAAGCCAAAGTGACCATAACTTCAGCGCAGAATTTTTGTATGGAAAATCAAAACAGGCTCCAGCACCAAAGAATGATTCAATAGGGGTATCTTTGCATTCTATTCCGATTGCAATTTGGACTTTTTGGTTTAATGCACCAGCGCTTGCGCCAGAACGTAAGTCTACATCAAGCGGATCGATGGTGATAAAAGTTACATCGTCATCGGCTTGTTGGTGTATGGTGCTGTGGTTTGCTGATGCAGCAACTTCTTTTCCTTGGCTTATAATAGTTCCTTTTCCTGCAATGCCATAGCGTGTAAAATTAAAGGTACAACAATCTTCATGCAGTGATATTTTTTCACGTCCGTGTCCCCATAGATTGTATGAAAGATCAACATTAATGGTTTCTATTTGTAGCCGCCATCCGGCTGAAAAATCAAATATGCCCATAGGGGTGGTTTTCACTGCTTGTGTCAGTACGTTAACGCCAGGTACGGTTGTGCCAGGTGGACTATTTTCATGAGTGAATAACATAAATCTACTCCATGGCTTATTGATCAAATCAAAGGTACGTTTTTCTCGGTTATGGAAAAGCCATATCGCTTCAACATTAGCAAAAAAACACCAGGCGCATCGTGCAGGGTTGCGGTTGAGTAAAAATTGGGTGAGAATACCTCCTCCATAGCCAAAATGTTTATCATTACCGGCAAAAGGACTAAAAATAAAATGGGGGTCTTGGCTACGTGCGATTGGTACAACAATCGCCATATAGTATGCCATTTGATCATATTCTTGATTTTTAAATAGATAGGTGCCACCCAAATCGATACGTAATTCAGCAATGCCAAAGGTGCGTAGTTTATGGGTGGAAAATCGATCATAACACCAATCGGGTTGATTGAATGCTTCAAGAATATCATGCGGTTTATGAGAGTCTTTAGTATCAGTCATCACACCAGTTATGTCTGATTGCATAGGATTGAATTCATTTTGTACATGGACGAATGGTACGGAAATAGTAAACCAAGCATTTTCCAAGATATGTGTGCAAAAAATTTTTTCAAAGTCTTGATTGTATTGAATCAGAGCACCAGCTTGTTGTTGTTTTGGATTAATGGTTAAAATGCCACGGAATGTACTGGGGAGGTTAAGCCACTCTGCGCGCACATCGCGAATAAAAAAATCTTGTTCAACGGCATCGCCAGCAATAAGCACTTCTGTGCTGCATAATTTAGGCAAGAAGTAGCGTTTAGTGTCATTGTTTTCTCTTGATTGTTGATAGAATGGAATAACTTGTATAGCCGCTCGACTACTTCCTTTTTTATCCAAGAAAAAATCATGCCACAGAGCTTGAATCATAGAGAGATTGTAATAAGCAGGGCGAGTAAACATGAACGATTGCGCAAATGATTCACGTGGTTCTTCAAGGTTGAGTTCAATTCGGAAAGTTGCGTGTGCAGTGCAATGTAAAATTAGTATGCCTGCTGCATATTTTTTCATCTATTTGTTTTTTCCTTACCAATGAGTTTTTGAAATAAGTATAATTGCTGAGATCAAACGTATGATACTGATAACGTAGAAAAGGACAAGTATGGACAACCATATCAATATACCTATCCCTGGAGATGTGCCCAATAATATGCTACAAATTTTTCAGGACAATTATAATGCAATAACACGTGATACCGGGCGACTTATGTTATTCGCCTGTGATCAAAAAATTGAACATATGAATACTGATTTTTATGGTGAAAATATAGATGTGAGCGCTATTCATCCAGAGCATATATTTCGCATAGCAAGTCAAGGATCTATTGGCGCACTTGCTACCCATTTGGGTTTGATTGCGCGCTATGGCAAGCAATACCCTTCCGTTAATTACATTGTTAAATTGAATGCAAAAACAAATCTGATTCCCACTGCGCAGAAAGATCCGATCAGTACTGCGCTTTGGTTTGTTGAGCATGTGGTGCATTTTCAGCAAATGACCGGGTTATCTATTCGTGGCATTGGGTATACGATATACCCGGGAAGTGAATATGAAGAGACTATGTTTGCACAAGCTGCACAGATCATATATGCGGCACATCAACATGGATTGGTGACGATTTTGTGGGTATATCCACGCGGTAAAAGTGTACATGATGAATCGGATGGACAATTAATTGCGGGTGCGGCGGGTATAGCAAATAGTCTTGGTGCTGATTTTGTTAAGGTTAAGGCGGTAAAGCCATCGCTACTGCAAGTGGTTACTGCTGCGGCAGGCAATACAAAAGTTATCTGTTCTGGAGGGAAACAAAAAGATAAAAAAATATTTTTGCGTGAACTCTATGATCAGATACATGGTGGTGGCGTTATGGGTAGCGCGACTGGGCGCAATATTTTTCAGCATTCATTGGCAGATGCAATTCTTTTTACGCAGGCAATTTCGGCCATTGTGTATGAAGATGAGAGCGTTGATGAGGCAATTAAGATGCTTACATAGGTCGCTTCATATAACCTTGTCCTGAATGATCACCCGCTGTGCAATACGTTCAAATAGAGGCACTGCAACGGTTGAGGCAAAGAGATTTTCACCTTTGGCTTGTTTTATAAAGGTAACAATGACTCGTTGATAGCTATCTTTTTCTACGATTCCTGCGCAGGTAAATAAATTTTCATCTTCTTTATATTGTCCATTTACGAGCATAATTGCAGTTCCGGTTTTGCACATAATTCGATAGCCTTCAATATAGGCTCGTTTTGCAGTGCCGTATTCGGTTCCTGAAGTTAAAATATTTTTAATTTCCTGAATATGTTCAGTTGCATAGAGCTGTTCAGGATTAGGTGTATGGTCCTCATTATCAAGTACAAGTACCGGAGTAATTGCATGGCCATCATTAGCAATCATACAAAAACTGCACGCGAGTTGCAGTAGTGTAGCAGAAATTTCATAGCCATATGATAACGATATAATCGACTGTTTTGACCATTGGTGTGGCGGATTGATAAATCCTTTGCTTTCTCCAGGAAATGCAATGCCGGTTTTTTTGCCAAAGCCCATGCGTAGGTAATGATCAAATAAGGTTTCACCTAATCGTTTGGCCACAATTGCTATACCAATGTTATTGGAGCGTGCAATGACTTCAGTGAAGGGAATGAGGCCATGTGGCGCCCATGTATTAATTTTACGTCCATCGATATAGGTGGTTTTGACACTTTTACAGTCAATAAGTTCATCTGGTGTTACAACTCCTTCTTGAAGAGCTGCAAGTGCGACAAATGTTTTCATAACCGATCCAAGCTCGTGTATATCGGTGACAATTTTATTTTTTGTTAATTCGAGGTCTAGCTGTGCAGTGTCATTTGGGTCAAAGTGAGGATAGGTTACCATTGCAAGTATTTCGCCATTTTTTGGATTCATTACGAGTGCGCATCCTTCAGTTGCTTTAAATTTTTGTACCGCATCTTTAACCGCTTCATGTGCTAAAAATTGCAAATTACTATCGATGGTCAAATAAATGGGCGTTCCGTCTTTTCCTTCATTGGTAGTTTCTTTTTTGAAATGAAAAAAACCAGAACGTGCATCTTTATCCAAACAAAAAATGGTAGGCACGCCAGCAAGCAAGGCATTGTATTGTAGTTCAATGCCAAAAAGACCCTTGTTATCAATATCGGTAATACCTATTATGGGGGCAGCGGTATTAGTGGTATAAAATCGATGTGGTTCATGGAGCAATTGGATGTCGGGAATGGCGCTAGTGATTATGAGTTCTTGTTGAGCGGGAGAGAGGTGACGTTTTATGTACATGAACTGTTTATTTGATTTTTCTTGTAGTTGTTCATACGCATGAGGAAAATGTGCTTGTAAAAATTGTTCCAGCTCTTTGCGTGATTTGAGTTGTTTTGGGAGTATGAATGCGGATATACAATCTTGGTTTATGGCGAGTGGTCGTTTGCAGCGGTCATAGATGAGTGCGCGTGTTGGTGTTTTAGTTTGAGTAACGTGGTACTGCTGCAAGCCAAGTTGATTAAAAAAATCAGCTTGATAGATCTGAATGTAATAAAGGTTTAAAATAATAATCAGATATACAGCTAAAAAAAGAAAGAAAACAATTGATGCTCGTAATTTTAAGCTATCAATTTTCATGTGGCACCTTTTTTATATGTCGCAAGTTGGTTGGCATCATGCTGAGTTCGTTTTGCGCATATTGCTTGATGGTTTCACTGTTGTGTAGTGTATGCAATTCATACGCGAGCATTTCTTGCTCTTTTAAAAGGTTTTCAAACATTTTCTCGTTTTTTTGTTTTTGATAAGAATATTGAATGTACAAACTGTGGCGGTGAATTTGTAGGACAACAAAAATGATATGGGTTCCAATAAATAGTAAGGCAAATAGATTACGTTTCATGATTTTCCCCTGTCCGTCCGAAGCTTGCTCCTTTTGCTGAGGCTTCGGCACACAAATTAGCGAAGGCGGATCCCCTTTTTTTTATCAGAGTACCATGATGAAGCTTGCTTTGTTAAGAAAACGTCTTTTATAGAGGATTTTGTATGTGGTGAGCTAGAATATCCATCTATTCATTAGGTTAGCTATCAATAAATTTGCCATAATTGTTCCCTTTTCAGGGATCTTCGAATGCCTCCTCCCTAATACCTGTTTTTACCTTCCTCCTTTGCCCCTCTGGGCAATACCCTTCCCAAACCTGTAAAATAAGATTTTTTTAACTTTTTCTTGATTTTTGTTATTTCTATCTGTAATACTTAAAATTGAGATAGTAAAAGCATAGCTGTATAAATAAAGGGAAAAAGATAGTAAAAGCATAGCTGTATAAATAAAGGGAAAATATGAAGAAGCTATTTTTATTAGGTGCACTGATATGTGCAGGCCAGTTGTATGGCATGGAACCAGAAAAACCAGATATGGATCCTACTTTGTGGGGTAGATCTAAAGAAGAAGGATTACCCGATGAGATTAAGACACTTATTATTATGGCACTTAAGGAAAGTGGAAATAATCCTGAAGAAGCAATAAAAAATATTATAAAAGTAAGTCGTCTCAACAAGCAATTTTATGGAATTTTGCATGATGAATATGGTGACTTAGAAAATTTGCAGTATTTTACAAAGTTAGTCCATATAATAGCGAATAAGTTTGGTCTTACTACACAAGAAGTTGCCTCAAAAATGAAAGACCTTGGGATGGCAATTGCACAAAATTATATAATTCTTAATATATCATTTGCAGTCAACATAAGGATGGGGGGTAATATCGTAAGAATAGCAAAGCTTATAAGAAAACATGGTGCTGACGTTAATTACACATGGTTAGATACAAGTTTAGAGAAGGGAGGTGAAGAAGTTTTTACACCGTTAAGATATGCAGTAAGAAATAGAAACATTGATGCTGTAAAATTATTGCTTGATTCTGGAGCAAATCCGAACTACATACTCAATGGCAAAAAGGCTATAGACTATGCTACAGATCCAGAAATAAAGAATCTACTTCGCAATGCAATGGAAAAATGGCAGAAATAACGAAATGAAAAAATAATGGAAGGTCAGAAGAAAAACATGAAAAATATAGCATTATTATTCACAATCGTATGTGTTGGCCAGTTGTATGGCATGGAACCAACGTATCACACATTACCCAAAGAGCTTCAAAACGAAATCGTTAGTACCGCTTTAGCTACAAGTAAGAGCGTTGATGATGCAGTTAATATGATTAAAAAATTGGGTACATTGTATGGAGTACACTATAGCACTCAAGCTGCTACTAATTTGCTGATGACAATATTACCTAATGATATTGGTCAAGCAATCGACGAAGTTAAAAAATTACAGGGAACCACACTCGAAGACTTTACAAAACTGGTGCATCTATTAGCAGGCAAGTTTACTAGGACAACTACTGAAAATATCGCAAAAAGGTTTGACGCACCAATTGCACAAACATATATAGATCTTGGTGAGCAGTTATTAGGCGTTATGTTTGATGACCACCCTTTTAAGGTTAGTGCTCTTATCAAAAATGGTGCTGACATTAATTTCAGCGCAGCTTCATACTCATTTGCAGATATGAAGGATGTTATAAAATCACCATTGTCAGTTGCTATAGAAGAGTTAAATGTTACAGCAGTAGAAGTTTTGCTTCGACCTGGAATAAAGATAACAAAGGATGCTTTGAGTCGGGCTGAAGTTCTGTCACGGGCTTCTTCAGATGAGATAAAAGACTGGCGGCCGGATGCAAAGGGAGACGAGGCAAAAAGAATTTATACATTGCTTCTTGAAGCAGAACTCAAGAAGCTTAAAGAAACGAGAGAAAAATAATCCGCCGCCTTCACAGGTTACGGCGGACAAAATAAAGGAATAATCATGAAAAAGTTAATTTTATTATTCACAATTGTATGCGTTGGCCAGTTGTATGGCATGGAAGCAGAAAATATAGGTGGCTTGCCAAAAGAGCTTCAAAACGAAATCGTTAGTACCGCTTTAGCTACAAGTAAAAGTGTTGATGATGCAGTTAATATGATTAAAAAATTGGGTATATTGTATGGAGTACAGTATAGTCCTCAAGCAGCTATGAATTTGCTGATAACAACGCTGCCTGAGTATTTTGACCAAGCAATTAATCAAGTTAAAAACTTACAGGGAACTACTCTGGAAGATTTTACAAAATTAGTACATCTACTGGCATATGTATATGCAGTGCCTACAATGGATATTGCTAAGAAATTTAATACATTAATTTCAAAAAAATATGAGAAATTGGGCAATCGGTTATTGAGTGCTGTATTTTTCTCCGACGAGGAGGATGAGATTCCTGCATTAGTCCACATTCCTGAATTAATCCGCCAAGGTGCCGATATTAATGTTAGCGAGAGTCTCTGGGGGGAACCTATTGAAACTCCTCTAACCAGGGCAATAGATGGTGTAGAGAGAAATGAAGTGGATGCTGCAGTAATAAAATTATTACTGAATGCTGGGGCATATGCGGGTAGGCCACTAAGTTTAGAAGAGAGAAAAGTACTTGAAGAAGCGATGAAAAAATAACAAGATGAAAAAATAATCGAAGGGCAGAAGAAAAACATGAAAAAGATAGCATTATTCTTCACAATCGCATGTGCAGGCCAGTTGTATGGCATGGAGTCCCAACCTATAAAATTTGGTGAAGAATGGAAAAACTTGCCTCATGAAGTTATATATCTCATTCTCCAAAGTGGCAATAATCTTGATGATGCTATAAAGAATATCGTCAAAGCGAGCGCAATCAACAAAGAGCTAAACAATGAGCTTAATGATCTTAAAGGATTTACTAAGATTGTGCATATGATTGCAGATGAATTTAACTCTACTACAGCGGACGTTGCTAAAAAATTTGAAACACCAACTTCAACGACATATTTAGCTTTAGTTGACAAATTAAGATCGGCTATGCTTCATAACAATGTAAATGAAGTTGCTCAGGTCATCGAAAAAGGTGTCGATGTTAATTACAATTTCAAGCCGTTTTTTAATGCTACTGGTGCATCGTTATTGGCTCGTGCAGTATACCTTGAGAATATTGAAATTATAAAATTATTGCTTGATAATGGAGCAAATCCAAACCTCAAAGATATATTTGGCAAGACAGTTTTTGAGTGGGCTGAAGAATGTATTCCTAATGATGAGGGGAGTAAGCAACTGCTTGAAAGTTATAAAAAATAATAAAAATAAATCGAATGGGATGGAAGTAAAAAAGGAGTAGTTATGAAAAAGATAGCATTATTATTCGCAATTGCATGTGCAGGTCAAATGTATGGCATGGAACCAGAAAAACCAGATATAGATCCTGCTTTGTGGGGTAGACCATCTCATGAAGAAGGATTACCCGGTGAGATTAAGACACTTATTATTATGGCCCTCCAGGAAAGTGGAAATAATCCTGAAGAAGCAATAAAAAATATCATAAAAGTAAGCCGTCTCAGCAAGAAATTTTATGGAATGTTGCATGATGAATATGGTGACTTAAAAAATTTGCAGCATTTTACAAAGTTAGTCCATATAATAGCGAATAAGTTTGGTCTTACTACACAAGAAGTTGCTTCAAAAATGAGAGATCTTGGGATGATGCCAATTGCAGAAGAGTATATAATTCTTAATGTTCCATTTATGAGCACCGTAAAGCTTGACCGTATCGTAAGAATAGCAAAGCTTATAAGAAAACATGGTGCTGACGTTAATTATACAAGGTTAGATACAAATTCAGAGAAGCAAGGTGAAGAAGTTTTCACTCCGTTAAGATATGCAGTAAGAAATAGCGACATTGATGCTGTAAAATTATTGCTTGATTCTGGAGCAAATCCGAACTACATACTCAATGGCAAAAAGGCTATAGACTATGCTACAAATCCAGAGATAAAGGATCTACTTTGCAATGCAATGGAAAAATGGCAGAAATAAAAAAAGATATAGAGTGAAACCATTTGCGGGATTAACTAATTCTTTCAGCATGCATCAGCGTATTCCATTAAATAACTGTATACTTGATTTGCTTCTTCGACGCAACCAAACTGTTCTGCTATAAGGCTGTACGCTATACAACTGGATATACACAAACACGGGATGGAAGCCAAGATGCCACTGAGGCTGAGCACAAGTGGTTTACATGCAATGCTAGAAGAACAAGAACCTACTGAGGATGATCCTATTACTGCTGTGCATCCTTCAGTCGCTCCAAAAATCCATACTCCTTGATAGATACTCATCCGAATTTTTTCAGGCAATTCTTTACGGTTCATTAAAGAACATGGCTTTGCTTTGTCTTGTAAATCAAGTTGCTCATTTATAGAAAATAAAAGTTCATCCGCTTTTTCTTCTTCTATGTCTTGTCGTTCAACTGGTTCGTAGTACCATTGAGGTTGCTGGGCATGAATAGTATCTGCGATATTTTCAGTTAGCTCATAGTTGTTTTCCATGGCATATTGCAGCGAAGAGCTTGTCAATGCTAAAAAACTGAGTAGCGTGATGATGTTTTTCATAGTTTTATCTTTATGTTTACCAATCATATGTCATACCAAAATGTACTTCAGAAGCACTTTCACCCTTGCGTGGATCAAGCTTAAAGCCCCAATCTATTCTCATTGGCATTGGATTCATCATGCGTATACCAACACCTACTGAATGACGATAATCAAAATTATTTCCGTGTAATATTTTTGGTTCACGGCAGGTATCAACACAGTTGTTTACAAATGGGTTATTAAAACCAGCACCACCATCATAAAAGACAACACCTTTTAAATTAAAATCAGGTGTAATCGGAAATCCAAGTTCTGCATTCAGGAACAACGCTTTGCTTGCACCAATTGGATCATTGGCAAATCGCGGGCCAATTTGACCAAATAAGAATCCACGCACACTCGCTTGTCCACCGATGTTGAACAATTCCGGATATGGTATGGTGCGCCCTTCAAACACATGAATAACACCCGCAAAAGCATGGAGGTGAAATACTAAATCATATTCATTGATGAGTGGGGTAAACCAGTGACTGTCAAAAGTCATTTTGAAGAAACTAATGTTATTATCAAGGGCAGGGAATGCGATTTTTGTTTGCAATAACCATTTGTGTCCACGAGTTGTATGCATCGGGTGATTGCGGTGATCTTGTTCTATGTTGTTAGCAATCCAACTGAAACTACCGGGATTGAACTCTTTATTTAAAATGCATTGGAACTCTGCATTTATTTCTCTGTTTATGTCTGGACTATTGGTCATGGCTGGAATATTTGCAATAGGAGGTGTTGTATACGTAATGTTATCAAGACCAGCAAGGAATAATACTTGTGTATTACTCAATATGGCATTGGTTCCTCGTGTAATAAAACCTGCGGTAACGCCGCCACCGGTCAATCTACCATTGATGGTACCAGGAGTTATGTGACGGAATTGATCATAGCTTGGTCGGCGATGGTACATGTCCATTGCAACAGAAATTGGTTTATCAAAGAGCCACGGTTGCGCTAAATGGAACGCAAATGTTTGTTCTTCTTTTGCCCAACTACCTTGCAAGTTTAAATAGATGCCACTTCCAAAGAGGTTCGTGTCAGACAAATTACCTTTTACCGTAAGACCGGCAACAGGTGAACTTAAATCCATGCCACCCCAACCCATTTGCACATTGAAGTTACCGGTTTTTGTCTCTTTAAGAATCAGATCAAGATCTGCAAGATCATTACCAAGTCGTGTTAATTTCCAGTTAACCCCATCACGCGGATCAAAATAACCGAGTGATTCAACCCCTTGTTTTGATGTATCCATTTGGGCTTGAGTGATGAGTTCTCCCTCTCTGAGGTTAATTCTGCGACGCACAATTTTATCACGGCTCTTTTTATTGCCTTTGATAGTGATTTTATTGAGGCGAATTTTGTTTCCAAGTTCTGAATAGAATGAAAGATTGACTGTCTTAGATTCGTCATCAGGCTCTATTGACGGATCTATATGGGCAAAAATGTAACCTTGATTACCCCATATGCGTTCTAAATTTTTTAATGAATCGGCAATGCGATCAGGTGAATAGTAATCTCCAGGGCGCACTGGAATTCGTGCAAGGAGCGCTTCTTCACAAACGTTTTCATTGCCTGGCGCATGCACTTCTTTGATGGTATAACGCGCGCCTTCTTCTATTTCATACGTGAGTGTAATTTTTTTGGTGCGAGGATCAGTCTCTGTGGTTACGTTAATTACTTTCGCCTGTAAAAAACCTTTGTTTTGATAGTAGCGGCTTAAAAAATGTTTGTCGGCTTCTAGGCGTTCGGCTTGGTAGGTACCAGAACCATCAAGAAAGCTGAGCGCCCACTCTTCACGGGTTATCATGATGCCGCGCAGTTCCTTGCTTGGAATCGTGCAGTTGCCTTTAAAACGAACGCGCTTGACGATAGATTTTCTGCCTTCAGTGACAATAAAAGTAGCAAGTGCTTTACCATCATCATCGATATCCAGTTTGGTATCAACGGTGGTTGAGCAATAACTTTTTTCTAGGTATTCCTTTTTAATTTTTTGTGCAAGAATTTTTAATTCTTCTGCATCGAATGCGGGAACTTCAGCAATATTAATTGCTTTGCGGAGATCTTTTTCTGCGATGTGAGTGTTGCCAACAAAGATAACATCTTTAATGACAAGTTTTTCTTCGACGATTATGTGTAAGTTGATCAAGTCGCGACCAACGTTCTCAGTTTTTACCGCTATGTTACGGAAACGTTTGAGTCCAAAATATAAATTACGAATCAGTTCGCGTGTTTTATATGGATCAAAAACTTCACCAATTTTATACGGGATATATTTTAATAGTGCCGATGGAGCAGTGCGCTCATTGCCCGTAATAATAATCTGGTTAATGCGTCGAGGAGTTTTTTCTTGCTCTGGCGCATCTTCTTCATCGTTCGTTTCTTCCAAATCGTCAGGTGAAAATTCCATATCCTCTGTTTCAGGATTTCCATCCGTAGAATCTGCATCCGTAGGATTTTCATCCATAGAATCTGCATCCATAGAATTTGCATCCGTAAAATTTGCATTTGTAGTGATTGGTATTGTTTGATCTATGTCTTGCGAGTCAGCTTCAAACTCATTGGATTCGGCACTCGTCAACAGATCATGAGCGGTTGTCAGGTCAAGTGTTTCTTCTTCCAAGGAATCTGTTTTCTTCATCTGTTCATTGAAGGAATTGGATTCTGGTTGTGCGGCTTGGATGGCAATTGAAAAAATAAGCAAAAATAAGGTTAAGGAAATATTTTTGCGAATCGTTGTACTTCTGGAAATCATTCTACGTGCTCCTGCAGTTCTACGCTGGGGGATAAAATTTTTTTTGGCTATGATAGTTTTGATAAAATAGGTAATCAAACTTCAAAGTATCGGTGTGATCATGGAAGAAGAGTATAGCAATGAATTGGCTTGGATCAAAATTTATATGGTGTGAAACACTTTGGCAATGATGAGAAAGTTAAAAATTTTACAAACTTTTTTTTAATTCTTCAATCTGTTCCAGGGAAAGATCTGTACTGGAAGCAATTATTTTTATATCAACACCGGCTTTGAGTAATTTGATTGCTATAGAATGAATTTCCTCTGCGCGAGCACCACGCTCCAAATCTACTGCGCCACGCCAGACGTCAAGTTCAGCATAATATTTTTGAAGTTCTGCTTCACTCCAGTGGTGTTGTTCAAGAACATCGAAGGCAGTAACCAATTCTTGAGGAGTTTTCATCGTAGCTGGAATTTGATTCATGTCGTTCGCATGCTTAAGGAAATATGTCCATTTTTCTAGTGGGGTTTCAAGCTGGTCTAATTCTTTTGTGAATTTTTTCAGCTCTATAAAATGCCACTCTAAATGTCGAAACGTACGCTTATTCGTTTTACTGTTAACAATAATATGATGGCTCAGATAGTCTGGGTTATCTTTAAACAGACTGAAGTCAAGGACGCCTACAAAGATCACCGGTATTAGGCTGCTATATGGAGCTTTCTTTTCAAGCTGACGTACAAGAAAAAATGAAGCATAAAATTGAGATCGTTCCATAAAATTTCTTTCATCCTCGACCTGGACTTCGATGATGTACTTGTTACCCTTCTGATCGGTGCAATGTACGTCAACAAATGTTCGTTCCATGTCTTTGGTGATAGGTTTGTTAGCGCTATCATTTATCTGTACAAGGGTAATTAGCTCGCCTTCACGTCGTTCTAAAACGCTGTTGAGAAAGCTAATGGTTAAGTCGGCTCTTTCTTGGCTACCAAAAAGTTTTTTAAAAGCGATATCTGTTGTGGGACTTAAGAATTTCATAGTATTTTTTCTGCCTTATATTTTTTATTTCTATGATCTTTGTCTAACTATCATATCATGAAGGATGAAAGATAAGAAATAGGTTTGTAGAACGAACCATCATGAGCAAGGAAAAAGACATGCTTTGATTATTTTGGGCGTATTGTCTTACAAGGGCGTGTTTTGCTTTACTTGACTCTTGCCATATTCCTGCATCGTTTTTTTAAAAATTGACTAGAGTTAGCATCGTTTTTTAGTTAGAATGATTTTATATGTTAATCTCAACTATACGTGCGTTCTATTAATTAGCTCAGTTATTCACAGGAAAATCATGTTAAAAATCACCAATACCGTAACGGGAAAAAAAGAATTGTTCGAATCGCTTGTACCAAATAAGGTGAGCATGTATGTGTGCGGCGTAACGCCGTATGATCGTGCGCACATAGGTCATGGGCGTTGTTACGTTGCTTTTGATCTTCTGTATCGCTTCTTGCGTTTTATTGGTTATGACGTTGTGTATGTGCGTAATTTTACTGATATCGATGATAAATTACTGGTTCGCGCTGAAAAAGAATTTGGTGATAAATTCCGCTACACAGACATTGCGCGCGTCTGTATAAAAAGTTACCATGCAGATATGGCTGCGCTTAACTGTGTTGATCCAGACGTTGAGCCGCATGTCACTGAACATATTCCTCTTATTATTGCTTTTATCGAACAATTGATTCAAACCGGTCATGCATATGCAAGCGAAGGCGATGTGTATTTTGATGTGCGTAGTTTTCCTGCCTATGGAAAATTATCTCACCAAAATATTAATGAACTGCTTGTTGGTGCACGTGTTGATGTCAATGACAAAAAAAGAGATCCATTAGATTTTGCATTGTGGAAGGGTGAAGCTGAAGGTGAATTCTGGGAAAGCCCGTGGGGATATGGACGTCCAGGATGGCACATCGAATGTTCATCATTAGCAAGTCGTTATTTGGGGCAACAGATTGATATCCATGGCGGCGGGCTTGATCTTATATTTCCGCATCATGAAAATGAAATAGCACAATCAGAAGGGTTGTATGATAAATTTTTTGCTCGCTACTGGGTGCATAACGGCCTGGTTAATATGGGCAAGGAAAAAATGTCTAAATCTTTGGGTAATATTTTTAAACTTGAAGATGCCTTCAAACAGATTGATCCTATGATCTTACGCTTTTATTTTTTAAGTCATTATTATCGTGCGCCATTAGAATTTTCTTTAGAATCATTGCATGCATCACACAAAGGGTATCAACGTTTAATTAATGCGTTTGGTTTATCAATAGATCATGCTGAACTTGATTATAGTGCTATTAAAACAATGCCACTCATTGCACCAATGCTTGAATTCTTATTAGATGATTTAAATACGCCGGGTATGTTTGGTTTCTTGTTTGAACATATACGTCAATTAGAATCTGATCCAGTTCAGGCTGCTGCGGTTGCGCTTATTTTGCAGAAGGTACTTGGGCTTACCTTAGAACCATTGCCAGAAAAATTGGTAGAAATTACTCCAGAAATACAACAACTTATTGATGCACGGGAAGAAGCTCGCGTGACAAAAAATTGGAAACGTGCGGATGAAATTCGTGATCAATTACAGCTGCTTGGTGTTGGAGTACAGGATAAAAAAAGTTAATAATATCTTTAAATTTTTATTCTTTTGATGCGTTTTTTATGTTCATAAAAAAAGAGTTGCGGTACGTAAATTTAGTTTTTCACTTTTCTATTCTTCCATTTCAATAATTAAAAGGTATATCATCAAATATGGTGATGTATGGGATGATTATTTTTAGTACGTTTGGTATAGGGGAGAGTATGGTAAAGCATTATAAACAGTTACTTTTTATACTTTTGTATATGTCATTTTTTTCTAGTCTTGCGCAATTAAAAGTTATTGTTACCGGTGGTGCTGGTTTTATAGGTAGTCATTTGGTAGAAGCGTTGCTCGACAGAGGAGATCACGTCGCCGTTATTGATAGTTTAAGTAATTATTATGATGTACGCATAAAACAAGCAAATTTAGATCAGCTTGAACACAATAAAAATGCCGATAATCTTACGGTGTATCATGAAAACATTTGCGACATAGAAAAATTAGATAGCATTTTTGCGCAAGAGCAGCCAGATGTGGTGTGTCACTTAGCGGCACAAGCTGGTGTACGATTTAGTATTGAGCAACCAGAATGTTATCTTCAGACTAATGTGGCAGGAACGCTTAACGTCATTCAAATGGCTCATAAATATGGGGTGAAACATTTTGTAGCTGCGTCGAGTAGTAGTGTGTATGGCAACAAAGCAAAAGGCCCATTTAAAGAAAATGCGGTTACTGATTTTCCATGTAGTCCATATGCGGCAACAAAAAAGGCAGCAGAGGTGTTGTTGTACACCTATTATCATTTATATCAAATACCATGCACATGTTTACGTTTCTTTACGGTGTACGGACCACGTGGCCGACCAGATATGGCACCATTTAAATTTTTAGATGAGATATATCATGATAAAACGATCACACAATATGGGGATGGGACGAGTTTAAGAGACTTTACCTATGTGGGTGATATTGTTCAAGCGCTCTTGTTGATTATAGATAAGCCACAAGGATTTCAAATATTTAATATCGGTCGTGGCCAGCCAATAAAGTTGAATGATTTTATTCAGACGATTGAAAGAGTTGTTGGGAAAAAGGCAATTATCAAGATTGAACCGATGCCTCTTGGCGATGTTTTATTGACTCATGCAGATGTTACAAAATTATCTGAGCATATCCATTATCAACCTTCAGTATCGTTAGAAGAAGGTATTCAGCGCATGTATGACTGGTACCGAGAAACATATCTTCCGTGGGTATCGCGTGCTAATAATTAGGTAGGAATAGTGTGATGAAGCGAATCCGCGCGTGTGTCATAGTCTCGTTCATTATATCTTTTGTATTGGCTCATGGTGCAAGTCGATTGCAGTTGCATACAAAAGAACGCTTCTTTCAACAAGAGCAACCAAAAAAACGTCTGCGTCATAAAAAGGGTCAGCCGCTGCGTATTTTGTTTGTAGTGGAAAGTTTTCCTCATTCTGATCAACCATTTATTTTAGATCAAATTGCTGGTGTTATGGATCGTGGTCATGAAGTATATATTGCTGCACGATCTGAAATTAAAAATAATATTCCTGACATCGTTCATCAATATGATCTTATGGAGCGTACGTTATTTTTTGGTACATCTAATCCGCTTAAGCTTTTACAAGATAACTCACGTATGCCGCATATTAACAGGTTTGATATTATTTGCTGTCAATTTGGGAACATAGGTGCCGATCTGATTCGTTTTAAGCAGGGCGTGAGTGGTATTCCTGCTAAGCTTGTTACTTGTTGGCGTGGCGCAACTAAGGAAGCAACTATGCGGCCATATGAATATGCTGCCTTGTTTAAGCAAGGGGATCTTTTTTTACCGGTATGTGAATTTTTAAAAAATAATATTATGAGTCTTGGTTGCGATCCACATAAGATACAGGTGCTGTATGTGGGCATTGATTATGATCATTATCTATGCGAGCGCGAGATACAAAAAGATCGTGTGATTGCCGATAATAGGATGAACGACAATGCGATTACAGATACTAGCTGCAATTGTATGAGCGTCTGTCGACTTGTAGAAAAAAAAGGTATCGAATACGCGATTCGTGCAGTGGCGTCTGTCGTTAAAATATGTCCTAATATCCGTTATACCATTATTGGCGATGGCCCCTTAAAAAAACAGCTTAAATCTGTAGTAAAGCAATTGAATATGGAAGCACACATCGCATTCATCGGTAATCAGCCACATGAAAAAATTTCTGAGCTTCTGCGCACTGCAGATATTTTTTTATCACCATCGGTGACGACAGCAGAAGGTAATTGTGAAGGTATTGCTAATGCAGTAAAAGAGGCTATGGCAAGTGGCGTATTGGTTATTGCTACGGATCATGCAGGAACAAGTGAACTGATAGATGATGAGGTATCTGGATTTTTAGTACCAGAACGCGACAGTAACGCGTTGGCAGAAAAAATTCATTATCTTATTGCGCATCCAGAAATATGGGATACGGTGAGAATTCATGGTCGGCAAGTGGTACAAGAACGGTTTTGCCTTTCTCAGAGTATTGATCAATTTATTGCTATCATTGATGAGATTTGCATACAGTAAATTAATAATAGGGCCATGTAATAGGTAGGATATAGGTAATGTTACGGTGAAAAGGAGAGAATGATGAAGCGCGTATTAGTGTTAATGTTGATCGGTTTTATATGTGTAGCAGAAGAAACTAAAGTTGTTGATCATACAGATGAATATATTGAGTACACCGAATCGGTTAACGAAGATTATCATACAAAGACTTTAGAAGCTCAAGGGGTTGATGTTATTGATGAGCTTGCTGAGTGTGATGAGTTAGTAGGTGAAGGTTGTCTTACACGAGCGTTAGAAACCAGATGTGGCGACTTTACCGAACTGGTTGGTAAGGATTGGCAGTCAAGAACATTTACCGTGGTTAACAGAATAGATAAGGGTAAAGCAATCGTTATTATTATTAAAGATTCTGCGGGTCCTTTATATTGTGTAAAACAGATTAGATTAGATACGCAATCAAAAAGAGGTTATCAAGGGTATCTTATGGGCCATGTGCGTGATGTTGTCTCATCGTATGTTTTTGAGTCGATGGGTATACGGTATAATAAGGTCAGAATTATACCAGCATCAGTAAATTTTATGGGAAAACATTATCCAGATAGGCTTGCAACGTTACATGAGTTTGCTCATGGTAGCAATAAGACACATGATTTTCCTTTTTCCATACACCTTGCACAATATTTAAAATCACGTAGGGCAGTGAGAGAGCGCGGTCTTACTCTGCAAATAATTGATGATATGTCACAGCATGATGATTTGCCGCCAATGGTTGCAGGTAATACTTTTATAAGTAATCCAGATCAATCAGGTAATAATATGTTTTGGGATGAACGTACGGGAAGATTTTCTGGTATTGATTTAGAGCTTGGATTTAAGTTGCCAATGTCAAGGAACTTAAGTGAAGTTGCGTGTTATCAAATAGAAAAACTTTTGAAGAGTCCTCGATTTTCCATGAGTAGAGAGGCATATAGGGCGCTTGAGCACTATAATTTGGTATTACATGGATTGATAGAAAATAATCAGCCGAACGATACCTGTCAATTATTCAAAAACGTTGCGACATATGCGCACGTTATTTTTGCTCGTAGGGGTGATTTTATCAACTCAGATAGTAGTTTTGAAGACTATCGAGCAAAGATTAATGCGCAATATAATAGCTCTAGAAAACTTGCCAGATTAATTGATCTATTATTGCAATCATTGCGTTATTTAAAACGTAATATTCGCCATCATTGAGTATAAAAAATAGAATAATAAGGTTACTGTAATGCGAAAGAATAGCATGGATATAATAAAAAAAGTTTTTCTTTGCTCTGCGTTATTAGCATCTACTTTTATGGTAGTTTCGATTGAAAAAAAAATAATAACGGGAAAGCAATATCAACGAGCTTCTCAATTTGCATTGTTAGATCCAAACTATGATCGAAAAAAAATAGTCGTTAATAAGGTTATAGATAGTAAGCCGTCGCGTTATATTTCTTTTATCACAGATGGTGAAAAAAATCGTTATGTTATTAAGCAAAAAAGAAGCGGTGGTGTGCGTAAGCAGTTCCAGGTTATATTTGAAGAAGTGAGTGGGCATATAGCAGAAAAAGTAGGAGTTCTTGCGCATCAAGTAAAAACTTTGCCTGCGGGAATGGCATTTCAGGGAAAAATCTTAACGGATAGAGCAGCATCAATTTTGACGTTGGTGCCTGGTATTCCTGTTGGAGATATTGCTGATGGACCATACGCTAACATTGATATGAGACAGTCCAATCGGCCCGATTGGCCGCAAGAAAAATTGGGATTAAATAAAAAAGTTATTGCAAGCATGTCGTTGCATCCTGATTTGGCCAGAATGGGGGCACTCCATACGTTTTTGGCTATTAAAAGCTGTGGTCCAGCAAATTATTTTTATGACAAAACTGATTCGTTTTATGAAGGCGCAGTAGGTCGCTTTTATGCTATAGATATGGATAAAGCCTATAATAGCAATGATGATAAAGAACTTATAAGCAAGATAGCGTGTGATCAAATACGTCTTATGTTGCGCACTAAAAAAGTCTTTAAGCAAAATCAGTTAGAGGGATTAACACTGTATAAAGATACATTGCAACAGTTGGTAGATCTGTTTCCTCCCGGGCGTATTCATGCATTAATGGATGAATTTTCTGCCGCGAGTGGATTTAAGAAAGCATATTTGCCAGAAATAGCGAGTAGGGTTGAGCATATTAAAGATGCAGTAACGCGCTCACATCAGCATATTCTTGAGCTTATTGATTTATTATCAAAGTTAATAAGAAAAAATAGTGGTGTACGTCGTAGTAATCTGTGTCGCTGAGATGTGTGAATTTAATTGATTAAATAGAAAGAGCCTTTCATTGCGAAAGGCTCTTTCTCATTTTAACGTTATTTACGTATCTACGTTCTGATTAGTTAGTAGATGTTTGTTCAGGTGATAAAATAGCAGCTATTTGTTCTTGGGTAATTTCATTAGATGCTATTCTGTCAGCGAGAGTATCGATGTCTAAGTTGAGTGTGTCCGCTACTAATTTTGCATTGGCAGCTACCGCGAGTATGTTTTGTAATGCATTTATTTTTTCATTATATACTGCGTTGTACAATGATTCAGGTAAAAGATTTTTATGTGACTGTATCAACCATGCTAAGTTATTTACGGCGTTAAGAGGTAAGCTTGAGTAGGCTTTGATCACATTGTTCGCTTGTATTATTCTCTGATTAAGCATATTGATTTGTGATTCAACGTAACAAATAAATGCTTTTTGTTTGAGCGAGGGAGAAAAATTAATAAGGTCGGTAGGTAGATCATATGATAATAAGCTATCATCGGTACGTATAATACCTAAATGTGTGCAATCTGAGCATATTCCTATCGCTTTTATTTCTTTTTCTGAAGCGCATGGAATTAACATAGAAACTAATGTTTTAGTATTGATAAGGCCAACAAAGCTTATATCGGGCAATTGATCATTTTCATAATGAATAAAGAGAACATTATGTTCTGGATTAATGGTAGCTCTGAATAATTTGTTGCAACCAAGTGTCATGAAAAAGGTGACAGGAAGCGTTGCGGTGTATTGTTTGTCAGGAGATGTTATTTCTACTATAGAACCTTCTTTGAGTTCTAAGTTTGCTGGCAACTGTTTTTCAAATTCTTCTATATCAAATGGAGATTCTTTGATTTGTATTGATGGGCTGAGTGGTAATTGCGACAAGAGTGAGTAAAGTTCTTTTTCATTTTTATCAGTTACTTTTTCTTTAGAAAAAAATGCATGGAATAGCGATTCAAATGTTTCAGGAATTTCAGAATTAATAAAATCATTTACAAGCGCTGCAGCATCAGCTTCAGCGTTAGCAAGATCGGTTGCTAATGCAGTGGCAGATTGTATCGCTCCGGTTGCGCCAGTTCCATTATTTACTGGATCATTCCGCTTAATGGTACTGGGCTTACTTGCTGCTGTGTGTGTGTAGGGTGCGTAGTTCAGTAGTGTGAGTAGCATGAGGGGGAACTTAGTGTATAGTTTTTTCATGTGGCGCTCCTTGTAAAAATTTTTATTTGAAAAATTGGCTAAGACTTTGCTTCTTGTGAAAAAATGGTAGCCTTTTTTTTCTTAGGTGTCAATGCATAGTGTTTTGAACTATTTTTGGGTGTTTTTCATCAAGCAATAATGCGCAAGAAACATCGTCAAAAAGGTTGTTTCTTTGCTATTTCTTCTTTTTTCTGTACGCTTAAAATAATCAAAAAAACAGATTGATCTAAAAAAATAAACCAAGCAAAAATTGAGTTGTTCATGAAAATTGTGCGTTACTCTCCACTATCTCTTACCCTTATCGCGCTAGCAAGTATGCATCTTGCTGCAATGGAACAGAAACAGGATGCTACTAAGATGATTGAGCTGAGATGTTGGCATCTCGATGAATCGATCACGGTGCCAGCACATATCATCAAGCATTCCATTACTCTCAGCGATTACTTTGAAAAGAGCATTTTTGTATCTTTTTATCCAATCCCAGTCGATGTTTTTGATCAGAAAACGTTACAAGGTGTTGTTGATTGCCTAAAAATTATTGATTCTGAAACTGATGTTAAAAATAGTCTGTTGGATTACATGCTAATCAAGTACACACCAGAAGAACGGATAAATCTGTTTGATGCTTCAGAAAGCCTTAAGATCCTGCTGTTGATGGATGTTTCCGAGAATTTTCCGGACTATTGTGAGCAGAAAGCTTCTGAGTTGCGTGATGCGCTACTAGAGGTGCTTATTGAAGACGCGGAAAAGGTTTTTGAAAAGATTGAGGACAAAGCAAATTCAGCCATTATTTTCGATGTTGACGATACCGCACTGAGGTGTATCAAGTCGCCTGGCATGGTACACGTTAATGGTATAAGAACTTGTTTTCCCTATTATCCGGCACTTGAGAAAGTGCTTACGCATTACAAGAAGGTGGGTACAATGGGCTTTAAGATTTTTTTTCTTACCGCTCGTGTAGAAAAAATATTGTCTGGTTTGATTTTGCTTGATCATTATGAAGCAACTGTCCAGAACTTAAAAAATGAAGGTTATGATGTTTTTGAGCAAGTGATATGTGTTCCTTATGATGCACGCTCGCAGATGCAAAAACAAGCAAATGGCGATAATGAGTTATTCGTTAAATTACATGCTCAGTGGAAAGAAAGCGAACGAAATAAAATTGCTGAAAAATTTAAAATTGTCGGAACGTTAGATGATATAGAAAAGAATCTGCAGGGTGAAAACGTTGGTCATGCAATTTTAATTCCCAAATTTCATTGAAAGGTGATTATCTTAATTGCTGGGTTGCCACGCTACGCCCTGCCCGTCGTAGCCTTGCCGTGCCCGCCAAAGCTTTCAGCGACGGCTGGGGCGAAGTCGGGTCGCAATGACGAACGGGTTGTTAGCGCTATTCTATGGTTCTCGGCTGTTTCTCGGCGGTTTGCCAGCGGTTTCTCAGCGGTTTCTCGGCGGTCTCTAGATTTCAAGCGCTTTTTTATATTTTTTTTACGTTGAATCCACGTTGTTTTAAGTTATTCATTAAAGAGTGACAAAAGCTCATACACATTCTGAAATTGTTGTACCGCACAATCAGTAGTTTCAATCTTTTGATTTTTTGCCACAAGTAATCGCTCAAGGCCAAATTTAGTTGCTTCACGAACATATTGATTAATCTGGTTAATCGGTTTGATTTGACCGGTGAGGCTGATTTCACCAAGTGCAATTGATTTTGCGGGTAATGGTATTTGAAAGTAACTTGAAAGTAATGCAAGCGCAATTCCCAAATCGGTTACTGATGATTTAATTTTAAATCCACCGCTCACTTTAAAGAAAATGTCATGGGTGTTGAGTTTGATGTGTAAATATTTTTGTAAAATAGCTGCTATGAGCATAACCTCTTTGTGATCAATACCAGAAATAACCCGCTGAGGCATGGCAAGTTTAGAGTCGATGGTTAATGCTTGTAATTCAAGCAACAATGGACGCGAACCTTCTATGACGCTTACAAGTACTGAACCAGGAGAATGTGAAATTTCACTGATCAAATGTTCATTAATGTTGGTTACTTCTTGTAGTCCATCTGATTTCATTTCAAAAAAGCCAAGTTCATTAATGGTACCAAAACGGTTTTTTACTGCGCGCAATACGCGTGTTTGCCAACGATCTTCTCCTTGCAAATAGAATACCGCATCAACCATATGTTCTAAGGTCTTTGGCCCCGCAATTACTCCTTCTTTGGTAATGTGTCCCGTGATAATTATGGTAATGTTCTGTTCCTTGGCAAGGCGCATAAGTTGGAATGTTGCTTCACGCAGTTGGCCAGCGCTACCGGGTAATGTTTGTGAGCCAGAAATATAACAATTTTGTATCGAATCAATAACGACAATGTCAGGTTTTTCTTGGAGTGCGGTACTTATGATAGTGTTTAAATCGGCTACGTCAGAAAAAAGTAATGAATCATTAATGCATGCAAGTCGTTGAGCGCGCAGTTTTACTTGTTGGAGAGATTCTTCAGTTGAAAAATAAAATACGCTATGCTCCGCCGCCAGTTGATTGCAGACTTGTAAGAGCAGGGTAGATTTACCAATTCCTGGGTCACCAGTTACAATGATTAATGAGCTTGGAATAATGCCACCGCCCATAACGCGGTCCCATTCATCCATATGAGATAGCATACGTACTGTTTTGGTTGTGGCAACGTTATTAAGGTTAATCATAGTAGTCGGTTGGCCTGTATGATTACGTGCAGTTGCCTGTGAGGTAGTGGTGGATTGCATTTCAGTGAATGAGTCCCATTCATTACATTCGGGACAACAACCCAACCACTTTATTGTTTTATAGGTGCAGTTGGCACAAGAATAGGAAAGTTTATTTTTGCTCATTCTGATTGATCGTTAGGTGGTCTGGGGTGATACAATAATTGGGTCGTTTATCGATTTCATAACAGTTGTAGCATCGCGCTTGGTACGTATCTTCCGCTCCTACCATGACGATAGGATCATCAAATTTGGCAGGTTTGCTGTTTATTAATCGTTGTGATAAGTGGGCATCATCAGCGTCACATACTGTGCAGATGGCACTGAGCTTGTGTACTGACTTGGCAATGGCCAGTAGTGTTGGCATGGGGCCAAAAGGCATAGCGCGGAAATCCAAATCAAGCCCGGCGACAATAACTTTTTTACCCGCATTAATTAAGGTGTTAATAGTGTCTATAATTTCATTGGGAGGATAAAATTGTACTTCATCGATGCCAACAACGGCAATATCTGGTTTTAGTGCAAGGAGGCGTATAAAGCCGGTATTGGCTGTTGCGTATGCGTCATATGTAGTGCCATTATGCGAGCGAACTTTTTCGGTATCATGGCGGTCATCCCAGATATGTTTAAAGGTGATTACTGTTTGCTTGGCTATTGCAGCACGGCGTAACCGACGTATCAGTTCTTCTGATTTGCCTGAAAACATGGGTCCACAAATTACTTCCAGTGATCCCTTTTTATTGTTTTTTGTGATGGTCATACGATCCTTTTGTGTTGAAGAGTCAGGTTCAAAAGATACTTGGTTTTCCATTCCGCAAATAGTGATTGCGTAGAGCATGGTTGACAATACGGCTGTTTTCTTCATAATTTCTCTCTTTTTTTAGAATATGTTTTTTGTTTTGAAATTATATAAGTTTAACGGTCATTTTTTGTTTTAGCAAAGACAAATATGTGTTAAGCTAAAAGCATCAGAATAATCCCTTTTAATAAGTGTGTAGGTTAATCATGTCGGTTGATAAAAAAATAAAAAAGCAGATAGAAATAGAAAAAGTACAGCCAGGTATGGTATTGAGCAAGTATATTGCTCATGCAGGAGTCTGTTCACGCCGTAAGGTTGAACAGCTGGTTATCCAAGGCCTGGTCGCCATTAATGGTGTGGTTGTCACGCAAGTGGCATGTCGTGTGCAGCCAGGTGATGAAGTGAGAGTGTGTGGCAACATCGTCGAGCCAGTGGAAGATATGGTATATATTTTGCTTAATAAGCCGAATGATTGTATCACCACCACGTCTGACGATATAGGGCGGCGTACGGTGATGGATTTGTTGGGTGATATATCTGAGCGTGTGTATCCGGTTGGTCGCTTAGACCGTAAGACGACTGGATTATTGCTATTCACCAATGATGGTGAGTTGGCAGAACGCCTGTCACATCCACGGTATGAAGTTCACAAAATGTACCACGTTGTGCTCCATAAACCGGTGTATGAAGATGATATCAAGAAGCTGAGTACTGGTGTATATTTGCCGGATGGTATGGTGAGCGTAGATCAGATTATGTATGTGCCTAATCATCAGAAAAAAGAAGTGTTGGTTGTGGTTCATAGTGGTAAATATCGGGTTGTTCGCCGCATGTTTGAAGCATTGAATTATGAAGTGGTCAAGCTTGACCGTGTTGAATTTGCTGGCTTGACCAAAAGAGGGTTGTCTGTTGGTGAGTGGCGTTATTTGACCAAGGAAGAAGTGAGGCGGCTTAAAGCACTCAGAATTACTGATGAAAAAAATACTGACGAGTAGTATATAAGCTTATCTATGCTAGGTAATAAAAAATATGAATACAAGTTATCTCCAAGTAGAACGATCCCTTCCCCTACAAGGCAAAGCAGAACTGGTAGGCGCAAAAAATGCGGTGCTAGTAATTATGGCTTCTTTGTTATTGACGAGTGGCAAATCACGATTATCCAATGTTCCGTATTCTGCAGATGTGTTGCACATGATTTTGTTATTGCGGCAGCTTGGTGCAGAAATTTCATTTTTTGCGCAAGAGCATGTGCTTGAAGTTGATACAACACAGGTGAATAGATGGCAGGTAAGTCATGATATCATGAAAAAAATGCGCGCATCTATTTTGGTTATGGGTCCGTTGCTTGCACGGTTTGGCTGTGCAGATACAGTGCAGCCGGGCGGATGTTTGCTTGGCGCCCGTTCCATCGATTATCATATAAAAAATTTTATAAAAATGGGTGTCGACATACAAGAGACGGGTGATTCTTTGTCTGCACGAGTGTCGAAGTTGAAAGCAGCAAAATTAATACTCGAGTACCCAAGTGTTGGTGCAACAGAAAATTTAATGATGGCAGCGGTGCTCACGCCAGGAACCACACAGATTGTTAATGCGGCTCTTGAGCCGGAAGTGTTTGATCTTATTGCAGTGCTGAAAAAGATGGGTGCCAAAATTAACATTCTGCCACCTGCAACTATTGAAATTGAAGGTGTGCATGCGTTGCAACCAGTTGAACATACCATTTTGGCAGATCGCTTAGAGGCGGGTGCATTATTAATTGCAACGGCAGCAACGGGTGGTTCTATAGACCTTCCGCAGGCTCCTGCGCATGCAATGGAACTGTTTTTACTTAAGCTTGAAGAAATGGGACATACCATTATCGTCGGGCCTTATGGGGTTGGTGTTCGCTTACAGGCGACCAATGCACCACGTGCCGTATCATTCCGCACTGCACCATATCCAGGATTTCCTACGGATTTACAAGCGCCTATGATGGCATTGCAATGTGTTGCGCAAGGAAAAAGTATCATTCAAGAAACGGTTTTTGAAAATAGACTTCTTCATGTGCGGGAATTGCAAAAAATGGGTGCGCAAATTACGGTTGAACATAACACTGCGGTGGTTACTGGTGTTGATGAATTGTATGGCACATCGGTTATTGCAACTGATATTCGTGCGTCTTGTGCGTTGGTGGTTGCGGGATTAATGGCAAAAGGCACCACTACTATGACCGGTATACATCATTGGAAACGTGGTTATGAAGCACTTGAGGAAAAACTTGCGCAATTGGGAGCGCATATTATTTTGCGAGAAGTTGAGCAAGAGAATGTGCAGGAGTCATATGGTGTTTGTGATGATGTAGAAAAACAGGCGCGGGTGTAAGGGGTAATTCAGAAAGAAAGTTGCGATCATTTATATTGCGTAGGTTCTTACTATGTATAAAATAACATCATTATTTTTATCTGTTCTTTTTATAACCGTTCCTATCATAAGCATGGAACACGCTAACGACTCTGATTCATTATCACCATTTGTGAAATTACCAAAAGATGTTTCCATCATTATAATCGCAGGGTTTAACGTTAAAAATGTGTTACGTCAAACATGCAGCCACTTTGCTGAGCTCGCTTCAAGAATAAAAAATGAAAATATACTTCTGCACCCACAACTGCATCTTAATCAAGAGGCGTTAGACCGCTATCTTCTTTATTACGGCGTGCTAGGTAACACTGCTATTGTTCGTAATTTATTAGCAAAAGGTGCCAATCCAAATGTACGTGAAGATAATGGTATATCGTTGATGCATTATGCTATGCAGTATGGATATAGCGACATAGTAGATCTATTGGCACAGCATAAAGTTAACATTGAAAATAGTATAAAGTCTGCTTTTTCATTGAATTTTTTACCTGCACCGCAGCGCAATCAACCCGGTGGCGTGGTACCCAGTTTTTTAGTAGGCGTTAAAGACTACTTAGTTCTCTGTTATGCGATAAAAAATGGATTATATAGTATGGTACAGGCAGTACTTGAATGTAACGCTTATACCGGTCTGCATAAAAAAGATAAAGCAACTCTTTTATGTTTTGCCATAAAAGCAGGACATATCAATATAATGAAGCTTCTTATAAGCAAATGTGCTTATGTTAATGGTGATGAAGAAGGGCCCTTATTTTCGGCAGTAGATAAAGGCTACACGAGCGCTGTACAATTACTTATTGATTATGGTGTTAACGTTAATATAAAAGAGGGCAAATATGGCTGTACAGCATTATATCTTGCGTCTCGTGCGGGACAGGTTCAAATAGTTAAAATTCTTCTAGAGCAAGGGGCCTTTGTTAACGAGAAAGATAATAGTGGTTGTATAGCATTGCATCGTGCGTCTTATGGGGAACATAGCAAAGTTGAAATTGTGGAAATGCTTTTAAAAAATGGTGCATACGTTAATACACAAGATAACGATGGTTATACACCTTTAGATCATGCCAGTGGTAACGCATCTGTATTTATAGGTCTTCCCGGCGGACCTGAGGATGTTAAAAGGCTTTTAATTACATATGGCGGGCAAAAAAGTAGAGAACTTAAAGAAAGTAAAGAACTTGAAGAGAAGAGGAAACTTGAAGAGAAGGGCAAGTCTGAAGAGAAGGGTAAGCCTGAAGGTGAGTGTGTCATTCAATAGTTGTCGTTTCGCAACGACGGCCTGAGAGTATTATTTTTTAAGTTTGGAACACAGGAATAACAAAAAAATTATAGGTTTTTAACATGTATAAAATAACATCATTATTTTTATCAGCTTTGCTTGCAGCAATCCCGGTTGTAAGCATGGAACGCAGAAATCCATTTGATTCAGTATCATCATCGCCACTGCTAACGTTACCAGAAGAAGCTTCTATCATCGTTGTCGCAGCATGTGAAAATAAAAATGCATTGCGTCAAACATGCAAACGTTTTTGTACATTCGCTTCAAGAAGAAAAAATGAAAACATACTTGTGCAACCTTTATTGCATCTCACTCAAGAAGCATTAGATCGCTATCTTCTTTATTACGGCGCATTGGGCAACCTTGCTGTTGTGCGTAATTTATTAGCGAAAGGTGCTAATCCAAATGCATGTGAAGATAATGGCACAACGTTGATGCATCATGCTGTGCGATGTGGCTATGATGCTATTGCAAATACGTTGTTGGAGCATCCTGATTTGATTAAACTTGATCTTTCAAATATTAAAAGGCCTGGTTTTTTGAATGAAGTAGCGCGTAATCAGTTTGGTGAACACCTTTGTTTGGGATGTGCAAGTAAGCCTGAAAAACTTCTGCATAGCGTAATACAACAAGGATGGTATGAGGCTGTTGAGTATTTACTTGAAAATAACGTTAGTGCTAATGCTAAAAATAAAAAAGGGGAACCAGCCTTAGTTGGTGCTATGAAAGCAGGTTACATTAATATAATGAAACTTCTTATAAGCAAAGGTGCCCGCATTACTACTGGATATGAGAATGATCAGTATGACTACTTTACTCCTTTAGGTAGAGCAGTGGAGGGAGGCTATACGAGTGCTTTACAACTACTTATCGATCATGGTGCTACTGGAGGCTCTATGCTACTGCATCGGGCGGCTGAGAAAGGGTATATTCTAATTGTGAAAGTGCTTTTAGAAAATGGAGCTGAGATTAATCTAAAAAAAGAGTTTTTTTGGAATAGTAGCTATAACGTGATTAAAACACCTTTGGACGTTGCTGGCAATGAGGATGTTAGAAAATTTCTAATTGCGCATGGTGGGGAAAAATCAAGTATATATGATTCTGAGTGGTGGCGCACGGGCCGTGCGATTTTCATTGGTATTTCTGTCGGAGCATTTGTGGCTCTATTGAAGGAATGTATCTTTAAAAGTTAAAAACTGCTCGTAAGTTCCGTTAATTCCTTGGTAATTTTCGCTTGACGTAACTTGTTGTACGTGAGCGTGGTGGATTCGAGTAAACTTTCAGCATTGCGCGTTGCATTATCCATGGACACAAAGCGCGCAGCCTGTTCAGCATACAAAGATTGAAAAAGCAAATATTGTATTTGAGCTTCAAGGTATTGATTAGCAATATGATCGAGCAGTTCTTTTGGCTCATGTTCCCACACAAAATCATCAGTAGATAATGGCGCTGCGGTTGTCGCACGCGACGATGGAGTAAATGGAATTAAAATTGATTCATGCGGTTTCTGTACAAAAAATCCTTTTAATTGATTGCTAAAGAGGGTGACTTTTCCGTACATCGGAGAAGCTTGAATAATGGTGTCAGAAATTGTTTGCGCTATGGCGAATAAATTATGCGAGTTGAATGCTTCATGTGTAGCGATGATATGAGCGTGCTTTATTTTTTTTGCAGATTCTATTATTTTTTTTCCGATGATAATAATATCAAAAGATTGATTTGCATACTGTTCCATAGCTGATTCAAAAAAATAAAATAAGTTTCCGTTGAAATTGCCACACAATCCTTTTTGTGAACCTACGAGAATTATAAGTTGTTTGTTGAGCGCAGTTTGCGTTGGATTTATTATCGGGCTGTTCCAGCTGGTATCTGTCTTGTATATTTTGCCAAATAATTGCTCAATGGTATCGATATAGCGTATGATAGTATCTTGTTTGCGCTTAAGGCGTGAATGAGCAGACATTGAAATGAGGCGCATGGCATACGTAATTTTTTTGATCGTTTCAATTGCTTTAATTCGCTGACGCATTTGTACGAGTTGTGACATGAACTTTGCTCCAACTTATAGCCTGGCACTCGTGCCATAGTATTACCTTAGTTATTACTTTAAATTATTAGTATTTAGCCTACTCATGAATAGTTGTTTTTGCAATTATTCACTCAAAAAAGATGGAGTAAAATATGATTATTCTTATTGATGCATATAACATGCTTAAACAAATAATTATTCGTCGTGAAGTTGCCCAGCAAGAGCGAACTTGGTTTTTATCATTGATAGGTCGCTATAGCACTAAAAAAAAGCATCATATGGTGGTTGTTTTTGATGGTGGTCCATACGAATGGTTACACAAAGAGCGGGTGCATGGTGTACAGGTTGTCTATTCCGGTGTGCATCAAACAGCAGATGATTATATTAAGCATTATATCAGTGACCATAAAGAAAGTGATCTATTGCTGGTGTCTGATGATCGTGATTTAAATAGGTATGCAGCACGTTTTTCCATGCCATCCATAAGCCCGCGCGATTTTTATATTTTAGTGCAAGAGGCATTGCATGCACCGGTGTCAGACCGATTGCAAACGGAACAAATAGCAACTAAAATGAGTGATGAATCACATGCTGAAGTTGATTTGCTGATGCAAGAAGCAAGTTGTACGGTGCCAACCAAACGTAGTGATGAGCCAGATATCGCGCATACTGGTTTGGCTGATGGCAGAAAGCTTTCAAAAGAAGAGCGAAGATTATTTCAAAAACTGAAAAAATTATAATGGAATCAGATGAGTTCACAAGAGCAATGCTCACTTAATGCGAATATTATTATGGGCCGTTATGCTTCGACCAACCTTCGCCAAGGCTTCGGTGGGCACGGCGAGCTAAGCAGCAAGTCCGATGTAGTTTTAACGTAGGCGGACTCAGCACGAACGGGGAAATACGAATATGCAAGAGCAAATAATTATTTATGGGGTAGATGAAGTTGAATCTGTCGCCGGGCGAATAAAAGAGCTTTTATCGCAACTGCAGAGTGATGACGTTTACTGGCACGCTCGGCGCAGGTAAAACAACGCTTATCCGGGCGTTATTGCGTCAATGTGGTGTGCAAGGTGACATTACCAGTCCGACGTTTACCTATATGAATGTGTATGAAGATGCACAGGGTAATAATTTTTATCATTTTGATTTATATCGCATCACAAGCGTTGATATGTTTGTGAACGCAGGGTTTGATGAATATCTTTATCAGCCTGCTAGCTGGGCGCTTATTGAGTGGCCAGAAGTGATTGTACCATTGCTTACGCATGATGTATGTCATATCTATCTTGATTATTATGACGAGCTTGAAAAGCGTGTGCTGCGTGTGGTGTGTGATTCAAACAAAAAGGCGTAGCTGTTTTATGCGCTACGCCTTTTTATAATGTCTTAGATTAACAAATAATCATACTTACTTGTTTGTTTTTATAGTTGCATGAGTTCTCAAGTATTCTGCAACTACCGTATCAATGATAGCATGGCTTACTTCTTTACCGGAACTGTTAACTATTTTGTTGATAACGTTGTGTAAGTCAGCGTTTGACAGTTTCGCAGTTTTGCTGGCTATTTCATTGATTTTATTGTCGTTCAATTGTTCTGTGAGCGATGTTTTAAGTTGAGGATCAATGGTTGCGTTGTTTATTATGCGGTCACGAGATAGCTTAAGAACCTGTGCGCGTTGAATCTCATCTGGTAGTGGTAATTGTATTGAGTTATTGGCAAGGCGTTGTCTAATTGATCCACTCAAATTGTCTACCTGTGTAGTTGCCATAATAACCACGCAGTTATTGGCTTGTTCATTCATGTTGTACAGTAGATGATTTACAACGCTCGCATTATTAGGAGAAGATTGCAGCACATCCGCATCATCGATAACTATGCAAGCAGCATTGTGTTTTTTTGCCCAAGCAAACATAGCATCAATACCTTTAATACCATGCTCAAGAACAAGAGCTCCTGTTGTGTAGCCCCAAGCCATTTTACCATTTGTTTGTTGATATAGGTCATTAGCCATTTTTTTGGCAACGGAAGTTTTTCCAGTTCCTGATGAGCCATATAAAAGTATTGGTTCATAATGTACAGTTGAGCTGTTTTGCTTGTTAATGGCACAGAAAGTGTTAACGGTTAATTGGGTAACTGCGTCTAGTTGATTTTGTACTGCAGGAGCAAAGATGAGTTCTGTAGGTGCTTGTACTTCTTCATGGCGTGTAATTAAGTTTTTAAAACGTTGCCATAAACCTATTTGTTTGTCAGCAGAGGTCGCAAGGAATACTGGCTGCTGCAGATTGCTGTCTGTTCCTTTTAAGATAGAGTAAGTTTTTACTAAGATGGCTGCTATAGCTGCAGTTCCAATAAGATATGGAACGCCTGTTCGTAATAATTTTATCCCTATTTTTTGCGCAGTCATTTCAAAGGGACTAGTTGCGGCATCAACAGCATTGCCAACAACGTTATTAATGCTATTGACCACATTGTTACCACAATTATTAATGACATTGCTGGCATTGTTTGTAGTTTGGGTTATAGCATTATTGAGTCTAGTTCCGCCATTAACGATCGCTGTATCAGCAGTATCAACAAGTGTGTTAACCGCCGTGCCTAAATCGGTAGTTGCATTGGTGAGAACGTCGCGTATCTGGACGCCACCATTAGTGATCGTTGCGCCAGTAGTGTTAACAAGCGTATTGACAGCGGTGCCTAAATCAGCAGTTGCATGTGTTAGAGTATTGGCTATTCTAGCGGTACCATTGACGAGCGTTGCATCAGCAGCATTAACAAGACCGTCTAAGTCGGTTGTTGCCGTAGTGAGGATAGTGTTTACATCACCAGTTGCAGTAGTCAAAATAGTTCGTATATTACCAGTCGCTGTGGTGAGGGTATTAGAAACTTTGTTGGTGCCATTGACGAGGGTTGCATCAAGTCTATTAAGAGTGTTGTCTGCGACATTAATAACGCCGTTACCTACCATGTTAAAAGGTGCTGCGAATATCGCACTTGGTTGTACAGCCTCCAACATGCAATGAGTCCCTTCACTTAGTCCTTGTCCTACAAGTTCCAAAGTTATGGGTTGATTATGTTCTATTGCACGATGAATATGAGAATAAGCTACAGTTGCTCCTCCTAACAGTACTATATTGTGTAGGGGTCTCCACAGTGGATCATATTCGTTAAAGAGATAAGTAAATGCTAAAGGTAATGCGACTTTGGCACTTGATGAGTTTAGAATAGCCTCAGGTGCAGGTAAAAGTGCTGCGATTGCATTATAGTAAGGGGATATAATATTCCGTAGATTGTTATACCAGGTTGATGGTCGACAATAACCGACTTCTGCATCATCATTCAGATGATCCATCCCTTGCATATTTTGTATGGTCATTGCTTGACCAACGATCAGTGCACTCATAAGTAGGGTGATTTTTTTTCTTGAATAATTCATGAGTAACCTCCAATAAGATACATTTTAGTTTTGTTAAAATTGTTTAAACGTTCGCCTGTTTGTTGACATATTCTTTGATTACTAAATCAACAATTGCTTGTGTTGCATGACCATCTTCAGCAGCGGTAGCGTGTGTCTTGATGTTGTTAATAATTTCTTGCAAATCGTTAGCAGAGAGTTCTTTGCCAGTCAATTGTGCTATTTCAGCTTTCTTTTCATCAGTAAGGTGTTGCTTAATTGATTCATCAAGCGCATGTGCCTTTTGATATTCTTGGTACTTGTTTACGCAGTATGTGTATGTTTTGTAGGCAGTAAATAAACCTGCAGAAACTATTGCTGCATATTTAGTGAGACTGATTGCTGCATTTCTAGCGGCATCTTTTGCTTCATTTGTTACGTTATTTCTAATTTCTCTTTTTATAACGTTAGCATCAACGGGAGCATCTTGGTCTAAGCCGAGTGCATTTCTAGCGAAGTCTTTTGCTTTATGTTCAATTTTGTTGTCGATGGCAAGTTCTATTGTGTTAGGAAGGTTTTTAATATTTTCGAAACATTGAATTGCGTTATTCTTGCCTGTTGCGAATGCTCTTGTCCAAAAATCTCTGGTTAATGCTTCACGCAAAATATCATGGAAATGAGGTGCATCATTAGTATACCAAGTGTGTAAGGCTGTTGCTCCATCATGTATTCCATCTTTGACAATTGGTCCATATTCAGTTGCTTTGTCAGATACATTATTATATAGAGCGCGTCCTTGAGTTGATGCGTTGTTGTAAAGTGTAGCGTAATCATAATTGTATAAAGCTTTTGTTCCATCGCAGATAGCGTCGCATACACCAATTCCAGGTATTAATCTAAATACAGGCTTTGTTCTGAATTGTTCATGTGCAGTAGCGACATTGTACAACTCTGTGTAAGTATCTTTTAGCGTATTTATTACGGCATTTGTTTTTTGTTGTAGTTCTGTTTTGGCAGCAGATCCATATTCGGTTGCTTGGTTAGATGCTTGGTTATACAGGGAGATGCCTTGAATGAATGCGCGGTTATAAAGAGCAACATAATTATAATGGTATAAAGCACTTGCGCCATCAGATAAGCCTTCGTATATATCCGGTATATACTTCATCCCTTGCATGTTCTGCATGGTCATCGCTTGACCGATAATTAATATGCCCATAAGTAGGGTAATTTTTTTTCTTGAGTAATTCATGGAGTACACCTTTTCAGTTTGTAATATTATTGTTTTTTCTTTAACTATTGAAGAACTTTTTCTTATGGTTAAGCTTATTCTAAAGCAAATACGAAAAATTAGCAACAGGGTGCATAGAAAGGGTTTTTACAGGGTATAGCGGTCAATTAATCGCTCTGGATCAAAAAAACTTTGGCTTTTTTGCAGAATAAAGTTGAAATCCTCGCAAAAAACAATATTATAATTGTTCGAGGTTTTTAATAAGGGCCTTAAAAATTGACATTCATGGTGAGATTCCCGAGTGGTTAAAGGGGACGGACTGTAAATCCGTTGGCTCAGCCTTCGTAGGTTCGAATCCTACTCTCACCACCAGCTTTCGCCAAGGCTTCAGCTGGCAGGCCATCTTCTTTAACGGATTGATTTTAAAGATAAGTTAACTTGAATAGAACTAAGCGAAAGCTGTCCGCCGAAGTAAGCGAACGTTAGTGAGACACGAAGGCTGGACTGGCAGTTCTTCGTAGCTCGCAGAGCGAAGTAGAACCAGTTTCTTTAAGAAATTGACATGTAAAAAATCGTTGATTGAAAGACGCTTGATACTTTGTAAAAGTTTTTGTATGTTAAGTCAGTTTTTGATCAAGTTGAATTGAAATTTTTGCGGGAATAGCTCAATTGGTAGAGCGACAGCCTTCCAAGCTGTAGGTTGCGGGTTCGAGCCCCGTTTCCCGCTCCAGATAACGGCTGGCGTAGCTCAGTGGTAGAGCAGCTGATTTGTAATCAGCAGGCCGTAGGTTCAAATCCTATCGCCAGCTCCAGTCTTCGCTCTTTCGAGCTTCGACTGGCACGGCCATCAAATGAAATATTGATTGTTATAAGGCTGTGACAAAAAATCGAAGACTGTCCGCCGACCGTACCTTTACAAAGGTCGGGGCGAAGGCTGGACAAGAGGCTTAACGAGTATGGTGATAATCGCATCGAAGCATGAGCGTAGACAAAAGACGGGGATCATCGAATTTAATGGGATAATAAGTTTGAGGAAGAAGTTGTATTTTTCCTTTTTTTAAATTACTCTATCTATAAAATGATAGGGAAATAGTAGGATTTGACGCCCACGTAGCTCAGTTGGTAGAGCACTTCCTTGGTAAGGAAGAGGTCACCGGTTCAAGTCCGGTCGCGGGCTCCAGTAACAAATAGCAATTATCAACACAAAACCATCGAGTTTGTATGGCAAAGAATAGAGTAACTACACATCTTGTATGCGAAGATTGTAAAGAGCGTAATTATACACAGGTCGTTGGAAAAAATAGATCAGTTGGTTCGCTAAAATTGAAAAAATATTGCTCACGCTGTCGTATACACAGAATGCATAAAGAAACAAAGTAGGGTAGCGATAGGCCAGTAGCTCAATTGGTAGAGTAGCAGACTCCAAATCTGTTGGTTGGGGGTTCGATTCCCTCCTGGCCTGCCAGTAAAGCGAAATGCGTACCGAATAATGAATAAAAAAATAAAGCAATAAGGTGATAGCGCCATGGTGGGAAAAGAAGCTTTTCAATTTTTACGTGAAGTGCAATTAGAACTTTCAAAGGTTACCTGGCCCAACTTTAACGAATGGGTAGGATCTACCATCGTTGTGTTTGTACTTGTAGTGTTTTTTGGAATTTATTTGAGCGCTCTCGATTTAGGATTTTCCGAATTGGCGAAGTATATCTTTGGGTTGTATGGTGGTTATTAGTTCAAGCAGGATGTAACGGCATGTTTAAGCAGGACGTAGCGGCAGATGTTGTGAAGCGTTGGTATGTGGTACAAGTATACGCTGGATACGAGCAAGTCGTAAAAAAAGACATAGAAAAGCGAATACAAGAAAAAGGGTTGCAAGACCGTTTTGGACAAGTGCTTGTGCCTTCCGCTAAGCTTAAACAAACTTTTGATGTTGCTGCAGATAAAGATCAACAGTTGTTTCCTGGGTACATTTTGATTGAAATGGAGCTTGCTCAAGAAACAATGCGTTTGGTAACTTCAAGTTTGCGCGTATTAAAATTTTTGGGCGGAAAAGATCCAGTACCTCTTTCCAAAAAGGAAGTAGAGTACTTCATGCGACAAATGATGGGTGAAATCGCCGTCGGTTCAAAAAAAGAAGAATTTGTTGTAGGTAGCGAAGTTGACATTATAGAAGGTCCATTCGCAGGCTTTGTTGGCATCGTTGAAGATGTTGACGCTGATAATGAAAAATTGACTATCATGGTAAGTATTTTTGGGCGCATGACGCCAGTAGAGTTGGGTTTTCATCAAATAAAACGATAGGCATAGGTTAGGTGGCTATGGCGAAAGAAATTAAAGCAAAGATTAAGTTGCAATTACAGGGTGGCGCTGCAACGCCAGCTCCGCCAGTTGGTTCCTCATTGGGACAACAAGGTGTTGCCATCATGGAATTTTGTAAGCAATTCAACGCGCAAACAGCAGGTCAAAGAGGACAGGTAGTTCCTGTTGAAATTACTGTATATAAAGATCGTAGTTTTACCTTTGTGCTTAAAACGCCACCGGTCACTGCTCTTATAAAAAGTAAAATCAACGTGAAAAAGGGTTCTGCTCGTCCAAATACTGATAAAGTTGGCAAAATTTCCTGGAAAGATGTTGAAGAGATCGCAAAAATTAAAATGCCGGATTTAAATGCTTTCGATCTTGAGCAAGCGAAAAAAACTGTGGCTGGTAGTGCGCGCAGTATGGGTGTCGAAGTTGTTGATTGATTCGGTAGGGACTAAGGATTATGCCTAAACATGGAAAAAAGCATATAGATGCTTCAAAAAATATAAAAAAAACGGTCGTCTTGCCGGTTGATCAAGCACTAGACAAGATTAAACAACTTGCGTATGCGAAATTTGATGAATCAGTGGACGTTGACGTAAACTTGGGAATTGACCCTTCAAAGGGCGAGCAAGTAGTGCGTGGATCCGTTGTACTTCCTCACGGTCGTGGGAAAAAAATTAAAATATTAGTGTTTGCCCGTGGTGATCATGCAGAGCAAGCAGAAAAAGCTGGTGCCGATTACGTTGGCTCAGATGATCTTATTGAAAAGATTCTTGGTGGTTGGCTTGATTTCAACTATGCAATCGCAACTCCTGATATGATGGGTATGGTTGGTAAGGTTGCTAAAATCTTGGGACCTCGTGGGTTGTTACCTAACAAAAAGTTAGGAACAGTTACTCTTGATGTGGCAGGCATGGTATCCGATTTGAAAAAGGGTCGTCTGTTCTTCAAGAATGATAAAAATGGCATAGTGCATTTCCCTGTTGGAAAAGTTTCTTTCGATATTGCTAAATTGCATGAAAATTTAGAAGCGTTTATTAAAGCGCTGGTCATGGCAAAACCTGCCGCTGCAAAGGGTAAATATCTAAGAAAGTTGTCAGTTTCTTCAACAATGGGTGTTGGGATTCAAATGAACCCTGATGAATTGTTGCGTTCTGCATAAGAAAGGGTTGCTATGAATAGACAACAAAAAGCATTAGTTGTTGATGAGTTAAAAAATAGTTTTGTTACCAGCCAAGCATTGTTTCTTGTCTCGTACAAAGGTCTATCGGTAGAGCAGTTACAATCCTTGCGTACGCAATTGCGTACACGTGGAGGACACCTCAAGGTTGCTAAAGCGCGTTTAATGAAGTTAGCCGCTGAAGGTATTGATGGTGTACAAGATTTGGATTCTTTTTTCAAAGAGCAAATTGGTGTAGTTTCTGCGAATAATGAATCACCTGCTGTGGCAAATATTTTGAATAAATTTGCCAAAGAGCATGAGGCATTAAAATTAGTGGTTGGTTGTCTCGACTCACATCTTATCAGTCAAAACGACATTGTGCGCATTGCAAGTCTTCCGTCAAAAGAAGTTTTGCTCGCTCAAGTGTGCGGTGGTATCAAAGCACCGATTGCTGGTTTTGTGTGTGTGTTGAATGCATTGTTGGTGCGCTTATTGTGGGTTTTAAAAGAAATAGAACTCAAAAAGCAAGCACAGCAATAATAATCTGAGTATAAGTACTAGTATCGTATAAGTTTAATGTTTTTTAAGTAAGAATGGAAACCACAATGGCATCCAAATCATATGAAAAATTGATTGAAGAAATCGGCAGCATGTCAGTGTTGGACCTCGCAGATTTAGTTAAAGCATTAGAAACTAAGTTTGGTGTTTCAGCAGCAATGCCAGCAGCGGCAGCAGCAGCTCCAGTAGCAACTGGTGAAGTAGCAGCAAAAGAAGAAAAATCTGAATACAAAGTAACCCTTAAAGAAGGTGGTTCAGATAAAATTAAAGTGATCAAAGCATTACGTTCTGTAGTGAATGGTTTGAGCTTGACTGATGCTAAAAAAGCAGTAGAAGAAGCTCCATCAGTGATCGCTGAGTCTGCATCAAAAGAAGATGCTAATAAAATGAAACAAGCACTAGAAGAAGCTGGTGCAAAAGTAGAACTTACATAATAACGCAATTGTAAGTTTTGTGTGTAGTGGGGTGAGCGTTAATTTCAATGCTGTAATTGGCAGTAACGAGGAGCGGCTGAATGTCTAATTTTCGCATGGGAAAAGGTAACGTGCGTAAGTCGTTTGGGAGAATACAGGACATAGTTCCTGTACCAAATTTGATTGAGATACAATCAACATCGTTTAATGATTTTGTGCAGTTTGATTACTTGCCTGAAGAACGCGAGTTTATTGGTCTTGAGCAGTGTATTACATGATGTATTTCCAATAGATTATGAAGACAAACTTTCTTTGGAATATGTTAGTTATGAGCTTGGTAATTGGGCTTGTACGTGCGGAAAGTTAACAGGTATCGAAAATCGATATTCCTGGAGTTGTTCCTCGTGCAAAAAATCTGGCTGCTCCCGTTTAAGTGATGATCTTGCGTGCTTATCTTGTAAAAAGAAAACGGCTCGTTATAAAACATGTTCAAACTGTTTAGCTCGTGTAGTTGTACAGTTACCTATGACGTTGGATGAATGTCGATCAAGTGGCCAAACATTTTCTATGCCATTGAGAGTTAAGAATCCAACTTATTAGTTGGGATGTTGATGATCAGGCGGTAATAAGGTTATTAGGGACATCAAAGAACAGGATATTTTCTTTGCAGATATTCCAGTAATGGCAGATTTGTATGAAGAGGATGGAAGATTTAAACTCGGTAATTTGGGTACTTTTTTAATTAATGGTGTTGATCGTGTAATTGTAAGTCAATTGCATCGATCACCTGGTGTTGTTTTTTCTCAAAGCAAAAAGGGTAAAGATTACCGAGGCAGACCATATTATTTAGCTCGTATTATTCCTATGCGAGGCTCATGGATTGATTTTGAGTTTGATAGTAGTGATCATTTGTATGTGCGTATAGATAAAAAGAAAAAATTACTTGTGACTACATTTTTACAGGCTTTTGGTGTTGAACGAGATCATATTATTCCGTTATTCTATTCTTCTGATACGCTTACTATCGTTGATAAGGTAAATTTTTGCGGCCAGTTGATGAAGGCTTGCTCGGTCAACGTTTTGAGCGTGGTATGGTACCAGAGCAGCATGAAAAAGCATTTATTGGTAAGCGTATTACTAAAGAGTTATTAGCAAAATTAAAAAAAGCAGATATTAGAATACCTTACGTTAAAAAGAGCAAATTTACTGAATCGTGTTTTTGCTAAAGATGTAGTTGATCCTGAAACGGGTGAAGTACTCATCGAACAAGGTGACATGTCTGCACAGAAGATTATGTTGATCTTCTTGAAAAAAATAAAAAAATTAGTTTTGACTTAATTCAATCATCTGGTTATGTGTTTCAGCCAACGATGGCTATGACATTGACTCAGGATCGTTGTTTTACACGAAGATGAAGCGCTCAAAGAGCTCAATGCAAAAATGTGGCCGGGCGACAGTTCATCCTTGAAAGAAATTAAAGAACGACTTGAGAATCTATTTTTTAACAATAGATTTTATGATTTGACTAAGGTTGGTCGTATTCGTATGAATAGAAAGTTAACTCTTTCTGGTCCAAATGATAATTTGGTTTTGACGTAAAGATGATATTATTGCTACCATTCGCTATCTTGTAAATTTGCGTGAGCGTGGTGAGGGTGAGCTGGATGATATTGATCATCTTGGCAATCGTCGTGTACGTTTGGTAGGAGAACTACTGAACAATCAAATGTATCTTGGTTTTATGCGTATTGAACGCATTGTTCGTGAGCGTTTTAGAATGCAAGAAGCTCATGGCGCATTAATGCCACAGGATTTCTTGAATGTTAAGCCATTGAGTGCAGTTATTCGTGAATTCTTTGGATTAGGTCAATTGTCTCAATTTATGGATCAAACCAATCCTTTATCAGAACTTGCACATAAGCGAAGACTATCAGCTCTCGGGCCCGGTGGTGTCTTAAAAGATCGTGCAACCTATGAAATTCGTGACGTACATACTTCTCACTATGGTCGTATTTGTCCTATAGAAACTCCTGAAGGTCAAACAGTTGGTCTTATTTCATCACTTGCAACCTATGCAATGGTCAATGATCTTGGTTTTATTGAAACAGCATATTGTCCCGTTAAAAATGGTAAAATTCAAGATGATGTTGTCTTCTTTGATGCTTTCAAGAAGAAGGACAATATATTGCGCAGGCTAGATGCCATTGAGCCTGGGTCAAAGAATTTAGAAGGTGACAAGATTTTTGTTCGTCATAAAGACAACTTACTTATACGTTGATCCTGAAAAAGTTAACTATATCGATTTATCTCCAAAGCAATTAGTATCTGTTTCAGCGGCACTTATTCCATTCTTAGAACATGATGACGCAGTACGTGCGCTTATGGGTGCGAACATGCAACGTCAAGCAGTACCTTTGATTAGAACCAACGCGCCACTTGTTGGTACTGGTATGGAAAAAGAAATTGTTAAGGCATCTGGTGCTGTCGTTACCGCCAAAAGAGCAGGTATTGTTGAATATGTATCTTCTGAAAAAATCGTTATTCGTGCGCGAGAAGATGAATTCTCACAACGTTGAAGATTGGATTTCACAAGGTGTTGATACCTATCATTTAAATAAATTTCAACGTTCAAGTTATAGTACGTGGATTCATCACACACCAATTGTTAAGCGTGGTGATGTTGTTAGAAAGGTGATGTACTTACCAATGGTCCATCTATTTCTAATGGTGAATTGGCATTGGGTACAAACCTGCTCGTAGCATTTATGCCATGGCATGGATATAACTTTGAAGATGCAATTGTCTTAATAAGCGTCTTGTGACTGAAGATGAATTCACTTCTGTTCATATTGATGAATATGTGGTGGATGCTCGTGATACCAAGCTTGGGCCTGAAGAAATTACTCGTGATATTCCAAATGTAAGTGAATCAGCGTTAGTTGGTCTTAGATGAAGATGGTATTGTTCGTATTGGTACTCGAGTAAAACCTGGTGATATTCTTGGTTGGAAAAGTTACCTTAAAAGGTGACGTTCAATATTCTCCTGAAGAAAAATTATTACGTGCTATTTTTGGTGAAAAATCACGTGAAGTGCGTGATACCTCATTACGCGTACCACCAGGAATTGAAGGTACCGTTATTGATGTTAAGATTTTCTCTCGTAGCGGTGTTCGTAAAGATAAACGTTACAAGGAAGAAGTAACCAAACAAGTAGACAAGCTTGATGTAGATTTTAATCATAATTTTGATTGCTTAGAAAAAATGATGGTCTGCTAAAATTTGTAGCGAACTTGATGGACAAGCTCCCGCTGCAGATGAATCGAAATCATTAGTAAGTAGTGGAAAATTTGATGGATCGAAATTAGCAAAAGAATCATTGGTAGATTTGTGGAAAGTAAAAGCAAAAGACAAAGCTATTAATGAATTCTTAAAGAGTCTAAAAAACTCATATGAAAATCAATTACGTATTTTGACTGGTTTGAAAGAAGAACGGATTAATAAGCTTGAAAAAAGGTGATCCGTTACCATCTGGTGTTATTAAGATGGTTAAAGTATATATTGCGATGAAACGACCAATTTCTGTAGGGGATAAAGTTGCAGGTCGTCATGGTAATAAAGGTGTTGTTTCTACTATTGTTCCTCGAGAAGATATGCCATATTTGGAAGATGGAACTGCCAGTTGATATCGTATTGAATCCAATTGGTGTTCCATCTCGTATGAACGTTGGTCAAATTTTGGAAACAGTGCTAGGACTTGCAGGCAGAGAACTTGGTGAACAAATTGAAAGAACTGCTTGAAACTACAGGTTATGATGAGGTTAAAAAATATTTGAAAAAATGTTACGGTGAAGAATTTATTGACTGCATATGAAAAGTCTCATGGTAAAGAAGGCGTTATGGAGCTTGCTCGTAAAACTGCTGAAACTGGTGTGCATTTTAAAACACCAGTATTTGATGGTGCGCAATTTGATACAGATATTAAACCATTGATTGCAAGAACTGGATATTCCAGATGAGTGGTGCATTTAAGATTGCGTGATGGACGTACAGGTGAATATTTTGATCAGCCAGTAACGGTTGGTTGCATCTATATGATGAAATTAAATCATATGGTTGATGATAAATTGCATGCTCGTTCTGTTGGACCATACTCATTGGTAACACAACAACCATTGGGTGGTAAAGCACAACAAGGTGGACAACGTCTTGGTGAAATGGAAGTATGGGCACTGGAAGCATATGGTGCAGCATATACATTGCAAGAAATGTTGACATACAAATCTGATGATGTGAGTGGTCGACATAAAGCATATCAAGCAATTGTTCGTGGTGAAGATGTGCCTGAACCAGGTGTTCCAGAATCATTTAACGTATTAATTAAAGAACTACAAAGTTTAGGCTTACATGTTGATCTATTAAAGCTTGGCAAGGAGAATGTCGGTGAGTAATCGAATGCTTGATCGATTTAAAGAATATGTAAACGTTACACAATTTAATGCCATTAAAATTGGTCTTGCTTCACCAGAAAAAATACGATCATTATCGTATGGTGAAGTGAAAAAAATAGAAACGATTAACTATCGTACTTTAAAACCTGAACGAGATGGTTTATTCTGTGCACGTATTTTTGGTCCAGTAAAAGACTGGGAATGTAATTGTGGTAAATATAAACGCATGAAACATCGTGGTGTTACGTGTGAAAAATGTGGTGTTGAAGTTATTCAATCTCGTGTTCGTCGTGAACGTATGGGGCATATTAATCTTGTTGCACCAGTCTGTCATATTTGGTACTTAAAAGGTATTCCAAGTTACTTGGGACTTATTCTGGATATGCCAGTAAAAGATCTTGAGCGTGTTATTTACTTTGATGCATATATGGTTGTTACAGCAAGGTAAATCTCCTTATCCTCCAAAACATTACTCTGCTAACGTAGAGTATGATGACTATGTAGATGCGCATCCAGAAGATCTTGAGTTTGTGGCCGAAATTGGTGCTGAAGCAATTCATACTGCTGCTAGAAAATATGGATCTTGATTTTGAGTTGAAAAGACTTGAATCAATGATTATGAAAAAACAACGTCTGTTGCTGTACGTCATAAATTAATGCGTCGTATTAAAGCTTATGTCTGAGTTACTTCAGTGTAAGGCTAAATTAGTCCTGAATGGATGATTTGACCGTATTGCCGGTATTACCACCAGATTTACGTCCATTGGTCCCCTTAGAAGGTGGTCGTTTTGCAAGTTCTGATTTAAATGAGTTGTATCGTACGTGTATTAAATAGAAATATTCGTCTTCAGCGATTAATTGAAATTGAAGCACCATCCGTTATCATTAAAAATGAAAAACGAATGCTACAAGAATCGGTTGATGCCTTGATTGATAATGGTCGAAGAGGTCAACCGGTTCGTGGTTCAAATCGTCGTCCATTGAAATCATTCAGTGAAATGCTTACGTGGTAAACAAGGTCGATTCAGACAAAATCTTCTTGGGTAGACGTGTTGATTATTCAGGACGATCTGTTATTGTTGTTGATCCAGAATTACGTATGGATCAATGTGGTATTCCAAAAGCAATGGCGCTTAGAGCTATTTAAGCCGTATATTTATGCAGGCTTATTGAACGTGAAATAGCACCCAATATGCGTGTTGCACGTCGTATGGTTGAAGAATTTGCATCCGGAAGTTTGGGATGTTTTAGAAGAAGTAGTACAAAACAGACCAGTACTCTTAAACCGTGCACCAACATTGCATCGTCTTGGTATTCAAGGCATTTTATCCTATATTGGTAGATGGTAAAGCTATTAAAATTCATCCATTAGTGTGTGCTGCATTTAATGCTGACTTTGATGGTGACCAGATGGCAGTACATTTACCGTTAAGTGAAAACGCGCAACAGGAAGCACGTAATCTTAGTTTTATCAACAAAAAATATTTTATCCCCATCCAATGGTCGTCCACTTACCGTACCTTCACAGGATATGGTTCTTGGGACTGCATTATATGACTAAAATGCGCGCTGGAGTAAAGGGTGAAGGAATAGTATTTTCAGTTCCGTTGAATGAAGTTGTTACCGCATTCCAATTTGATGAAGTTGCTTTACATGCGCAAATTAAAGTTGCGTTTGAACAGATGACTCAATAGTAGAAACAACAGTTGGTCGTGTCATATTATTTGAAGCATTACCAGATAGGATCTGAATTTCATTGGGTTAATAAAGTATTAAAAAAAGTCGATTTGACCAAACTTAGTTGAAAAAATTTATTACCGTTTTGGTAGTGATGAAACAGTAGTGAGTTTAGATAGAATCAAAAAACTTGGTTTTTATCATTCAACTATTGCCGGTATTTCGATTTCATTAAGTGATTTAATTGTTCCTGCAGACAAAAGATCAGATTGTTCGCAAAGCAGAAAAAGAGTTGTAGAAGATTGAACAGCTGTATATGGATGGTGTTATTACCAATGGTGAACGATACAATAAAGTTATTAGTATTTGGGGTCATGCAACAGCTGATGTGGCTAACCGCTATGTATAAAGAACTTGAAGCACAGGATAAAAAAGCATTCTTAAATGAAGATAAAGCATTTGAAGCCATTTAATCCTTTATTTATGATGCTTGAATCTGGTGCTACGTGGTTCTAAAGATCAAATTAAGCAGCTTGTTGGTATGCGTGGTCTGATGTCAAAACCATCAGGTGAAATTATGGAAACACCGGTTAAGACGAACTTTAAAGAAGGTCTTCAGTGTTTTTGAATACTTTATTTCAACTCACGGTGCTCGTAAAGGTCAAGCAGATACTGCGCTTAAAACTGCAAACTCTGGTTATTTAACCCGTAGATTGGTAGACGTTGCGCAAGATGTTGTCGTTACGATAGATGATTGTAAAACGTTGGGATATGTTGAATTGGAAGATTTGAAAGAATCTGGTGATATCATTTACTCACTTGTCAAATCGTGTTGTTGGTCGTGTTTTGGCAGCAGATGTCAAAGATCCAGTTTCAGGAGAATTGCTTTTTGAGCAAGGATATGTTGTTGGCCGTAACGATGTGTTTAAGATTAATGAATCTGCAGTTTCAAAAATTGCGGTACGCTCTGTATTAACATGCCAAGCTCAGTCGTGGTATTTGTGCTCAGTGTTATGGTCATGACTTATCAAAAGGTGAACTCGTATGCATTGGTACCACCGTCGGTATTATTGCAGCACAATCAATTGGTGAACCAGGTACACAGCTTAACTATGAGAACGTTCCACATCGGTGGTACGGCGAGTGGTTTATCAGAACAATCATTTTTTGTTGCAAAGTATGATGGTATTGTTGAATGGCGCGGTATTCGTGTCGTGAAAAGCGCAACAGGTCAATATATTGTAATCAGTAGAAAAGCTCGTATGTTGATTCTTGCACCAGATGGACGTGAATTGCAACGTCATGATGTAGAATATGGCGCAACTGCATTTAGTAGAAGATGGTCAAGAAATAAAAGTTGGCACTAAGTTATTTGAATGGGATTCAGATAATAAAGTATTGTTAACCGAAAAAGCTGGTCGTGTGCGTTTCGTTGATCTTAGTTGAAAATGTAACGGTACAAGAACGCTTTGATGAAGCTACCAAGAAATCAAGCTATATCGTACTTGAAGCACGAAGTGAAAAATATCAGCCAGCAATTAGCATTGTTGATGAAGATGGGAAGCGAATTAGCTCAATACTTATTTACCTGCAGGTTCATTCTTGAACGTTGAAGAAGATCAACAGGTCTTGAGTTGGTGATATCTTGGTGAAAATTCCTCGTGAAGTTTCAAAAACTAAGGATATTACCACCGGGGGCTTACCACGTATTGCAGAATTATTTGAAGCACGTCAACCAAAAGATGCGGCAATTATTTCTGATATCGATGGCGAAATAGTCATTGGTGGGTTACATCGTGGTATTGCGTAAAGTTTCGGTTGTCTCTGGTGCTGAAACATATGATTACTTGGTTCCACGTGGTAAACAATTGAACGTGGTTGATGGTGAACATGTAACGCGTTGGTGAAAAATTAACTTCTGGTGTTCCTGTGTTACATGATCTATTGCGTATTTTGGGACCAGATGTGGTACAAAAATATTTGGTAGATCAGATTCAAGAAATTTATCGCTTACAAGGTATTGACATTAATGATAGACATATTGAGCTTATTGTGCGTCAGATGTTACGTAAGGTTCGTGTTGTTGAGGCTGGTGATAGTGATTTCCTCATTGGTGATCGTATAGATCGTATTCATTTTGGACGTGTAAATGCATTGTTGAAAGCAGAAGGTAAAAGAGTTGCTACCGCAAAACCGGTTTTAATGGGTCTTACTCAGGCGTCTCTTGGCACAGAAAGCTTTATTTCAGCTGCATCATTCCAAGAAACAACCAGAATTTTGGCTGAAGCTGCAATGGCTGGGCAAGTGGATCATTTATATGGCCTTAAAGAAAATGTAATTGTTGGTAAAATTATTCCTGCTGGTACTGGTGTAAAGTTATTCAAAGAAAAATATTTGGGTGATGATTTGTCTGATTTAGAACGTCAGGCAGAGTACGAAGAGCATCAACAAGGGAAAAATGATCCATTGATGAATGATAAAATAAAGAAAAAATAGTTAAATGGCTAGGCGCGTAGCTCAGTGGTAGAGCATTGCTTTGACGTAGCAAGGGTCAGCGGTTCAATCCCGCTCGCGCCTACCAAATTTAACCAGATTTAGATGTTGACGTATATTTTAATAGTGGGATGCATACAATGGCATTGAGCAGAGAAGAAAAAGAAAAAATAATTAAAGCATTTGCAGTTGAAGCAGGAGACACTGGGTCTACTGAAGTACAAATTGCTTTGTTGACTGAAAATATCAAACGACTAACTGAGCATGCTAAAGTGAATCCAAAGGATTTTAGCACAAAGCGTGGTTTGTTACAGATGGTATGTAATCGTCGCCGTTTTTTGAGTTATTTGGAACAAAAGGATGCTGCGAAATATAGAGAAATAATTAAACAATTAGGGCTGCGCAAGTAATAGTGATGTATTATATGCAGTTTCTAACTATTCGTCTTCGTGTTCGTCGGTTTGTCCGACGATGCGTCCGTCATAGCTTTCTACTTCGCTCTATGAGCTTCCGACTTCGTCAAGACTTCGTCGGACAGGCCAAAGAACAAGTTAGCAACGGCGGAAGCTTTAACGAAGTCGGAATATTAAATGAGATAGGTTGACTACAATGGTACGAACATTTCGTTTTGATACTTTTGGCTATGAAGTTGAATTAGGAAAAGTTGCTCGTCAAGCCGACGGTGCAGTATGGTTTAAACAGGGCGGTACCGTTGTATTGGCAACTGTAGTATCTTCTCCTTCTCAAGAATTTCCGGGTTTTTTACCGTTAACAATTGAATATCGAGAAAAGTTTTCCGCAGCGGGCAAAATACCTGGTGGCTATTTCAAGCGCGAAGGTAAAATCACTGATCATGAAGTGCTTACGGCACGTTTGATTGATCGTGCATTGCGCCCAATGTTTCCATCAAATTTTTTCGATCAAGTACAAATTATAGTAACAGTATATTCTGTTGATAAAGAACATGAGCCAGCGAACGTTGCATTTCTTGCATCTTCATTGGCATTAAGCATTTCAAAAATACCATTTTTAGGACCAGTCGCTGCGGTTGAAGTAGGACGGGTAGATGGAAAATGGATCATGAATCCGGTATATCAAGACGGTCTTAAATCAGATGTTCAATTGGTAGTAGCAGGTACCGATGAAGGTATTTGCATGGTGGAAGGTTCTGCCAACGAATTATCTGAAGATGAATTTGTTGATATATTGTTTAAAGCGCATGATGAGATTAAAAAAATTGCAGCATGGCAAAAGCAGATTCAGCAAGAAGCTGGTGTGCCAAAAATGGTAATCGAAGATGTCTATAATTGGGATACATGGCAAGGCAGAGTAGAACAATTTTTGACAGAAGATCATGTCAAAAAAATGTATATCGAAGATAAAGTTGCACGTAATGCATATCTTGATACCATGTATGCCGCATTTGCACAAAAGTATGCGCAAGAACTCACTGATAACGCAGTGCCAACAAAAGTTCTTGATTATATGTTTGATACAGTGCTTAAAGATAAACTCACCGAAGAAGTATTTACCTTAAATAAACGCGTAGATGGCAGAGCTGAAGATAAAGTTCGCGCTATTTCTGGTGAAGTAGGTTTATTACCATTTTCTCATGGTTCAGCATTATTTACGCGTGGCATGACACAAGCATTAGTGAGTGCAACGCTTGGTAGTGGAGAAGATGAGCAACGGGTAGATACGCTTATGGATGACGTGAAAAAGATTTCATTCATGTTGCATTACAATTTCCCACCGTTTGCAACGGGTGAAACACGTCCAATGCGCGCTCCAGGCAGAAGAGAAATAGGGCATGGTGCTCTTGCAGCTTCTGCATTTAACCACGCATTGCCCGATAAAGTTGATTTTCCTTACACCATTCGCTTGGTATCAGATATTTTAGAATCTGATGGTTCAAGTTCTATGGCTACTGCGTGTGGTTCAACACTTGCATTAATGCAAGCAGGGGTTCCGCTTAAACAAACTATCGGTGGTATTGCAATGGGCTTGCTCAAAAGTAAAACCGGTGCATTTAAAGTACTTTCAGATATTTCAGGATTAGAAGACGCATTTGGCTTAATGGACTTTAAGATAGTGGGAACCGACAAAGGTATTACCGCTATTCAAATGGATATTAAGTACAAAGGTGGACTTACCCGCGATATTTTTGAACGAGCATTATCCCAAGCACGCATCGGTAGATTGTATATCTTAGGTGAAATGAACAAGATTATTAGCAAACCAAATCCACTTTCAGATTTAGTACCAAAAGTTATGGTATTCAAAGTTGATATTGATAAAATCGGCGCAATTATTGGCGGTGGCGGTAAAGTCATTCGTGAAATTATTGCAGAAACAGGCACCTCAATTGATATTGATCCTGATGGTACTGTTAAGATTTATGGCGGTGTTGATGCGAAAATCGACTTTGCGATTAAATGGGTTAAAACCCTTGCAGGTCAAATTGCACCTGGTGATATATTCAACGGTAAAATTAAACGTCTTGCAGACTTTGGTATGTTTGTTGAATTGGTTCCTGGATTAGATGGCCTTCTTCACGTTTCTAATATTCCACGTGGTCGTGACTTTAAAGTTAATGATCTCGTGCGTGTAGAAGTTATTAACTATGATAAAGAAGCAGGCAGAATCGGTTTACGCTTACTTGATAAATAATGTTCAATCATTTTGATGGTCTATGATAATTAATAGAAGACATGATGGGCGCGGTTGTAATCAACTGCGTCCTGTTACCATACAGTATAATACGTTCGGTTATGCAGCAGGATCAGTGCTGCTGGAAATGGGTAATACCAAGGTGCTCTGTGCAGTGACCTTACAAAATGGTGTGCCTCCTTTTCTACGCGGTAAAGGAACCGGTTGGCTTGCAGCAGAATATGCTATGTTGCCAACGTCGACCACCGAAAGATCTGCACGTGAAATATCGCAACTACGTCGTAATGGCAGAGCGAGCGAGATATCGCGTCTTATCAGTCGTGCGTTACGCATGGTGGTGAATCTTGATCTGCTTGGCGAACGTACCATTACTATTGATTGTGATGTGTTACAAGCTGACGGTGGTACGCGTGCGGCATGTATTACCGGTGCTTTTTGTGCATTAAAAAGTGCGCAGGCATACTGGTTAAAAAATAAACAGATTTCAGTACCAATACTCATTGATGAAATTGCAGCGGTTTCAGTGGGTGTTTTGCAAGATCAGATTGTATTGGATCCAGATTTTGCAGAAGATAGCAATTTGACTGCTGATTTTAATTTTGTATTAACTCGTTCTAATATGATTGTTGAAATGCAAGGGAGCGCTGAAAAAGGTCCTATTGCATGGGAACAGTATAATCAAGTGATTCATAGTGCCCAAGAAGGTATAGCGGAATTATTTGATCTTTGCAATTTGCTTGATAATCAGGCCGTAGTCACGTCGATCAGTCCGAAGACCGTACCGTTACAAAAGTCGGAGCGAAGTCGCAAGCCAAGTGTAGACGGAACGGATGAAAAAGCACCCGCTATGCAATCATCTGGGCAGCCAGCGCCGTTTTTTAGTCTGCTCAATCGTCAAACTAGTACTTAGTTATGGATGCACTTCAATTATTACTTGATCCGACGGTGATACTTTCACGGTCGGTTGTCTGTTTTCGCGCTCATCATCATTACCCGTTATTATTTTTTTCCGCATTGTTGCAGCGCATAAAAAAACAATATGATATGCCTATTGAGATAATTGATCTTGCAGTGCATGATCTGGCATCGATAAAGGGAAGATTGGAAACAAGCTTTTTGGGGCAAACCGTCTTTTGTTGGTTGCGTAATGTGTCTGATGCGCCGGTAAAAGTGCGCAAAGAGCTATTGAGTTATCTTTCCACATACGCAGGACCAAATCGTGTTGCGTTTTTTGCGTATCATGCTGATTTACCACGTGTTGAATTGCGCTGGTTAGATCTACTTATTCCAGAAGAAATAGATCGTAATTCGTTTGTTGCAGTAGCGACTCATTTGTATGGCATGCAGGAAGTCTATGCACGTCAGTGTGCACCGTTGTTGGTTAGTCCGCAGACATCTATGCAATTGGATGATGCTTGTTTGTTGACGCACTATGCGATGTTGGTTGGCAGCAAGAATGTTGCTTCTTTTACGCATGAATGGTTGGATCGTCTAATTAAGCCTAAATCATCATTATTTATTCTGAGCAAACATTTTTTTGCCAAAGACGCGCGGAACTTTTTGCCCGTTTGGTTGCAATTGAGCACACAATATTCTATGCAGTTTTGGATTGCGTTTTGGTCTGAGCAGGTATGGTCTGCTGCGGCATACGTGAGTTTAATGCGTAAAAATGATCGCCTTGAAGCAAAAAAAGTAGCAAATCGTTTGCCGGTAACTTTTTTGCAAAAAAATTGGCGTGAGTATAGTCTGCGTGAATTACGCAATGCACACGATTGTATTTATTCGCTTGATTATGCGCTTAAAAATGGCAGTAGTGAGTTCGGGTTAGATCTTTTTTATTCTAAGTTTTTTCAAAATCAGTTGGTGAACAATCATAAAAAAGCTATGCCTTCTGTCACAAAAGCCTGAAAGTATGGTAATATGGTAGTAACTGAATAAATCTTATCTCATAATCAAGCAACGAAGCACTCGTGCGTTTTCAGTTTGTAATATTTAAAACATTTTTAACAAGATGGGTAAATTGTATGCAATTCACTAAAATTCTATTCTTTATAATGCTTATAGCAACCGGGGTTACTCCATTATATGGTATGTTTATACCAAAAACTTTGGCTCAGAGGTTAGATGATAAAAATTTATCTGAGCAAGCTACATTAAAAATTTTGCAAGAAACTGAAGATTATGAGCAAGTGATTATTCAAGAGAAAGAGGATTTTAGAGGTTTGCTTGTTTCTGCAATGTTAAGGTCAGGGCAGAAGATACCTTCTCATCTTTATGTCTGCTCAAGCTTACTCAGTGAGTTGGTTACAAGAAATCAATGCTGGGCTTCTATCTCAGGCTATTAAAAATGAACACAAAGTGCTTATCAATTTTTTGATTGAAAAAAATATCAATCTTTCCAAATATTATGCAGAAAATTTGCTTATTGACTCTATGAAAAACAACATATTGCAGCGGTATGCTGTTGGTTCTCAAGAAGAAAGTAGATCAAAAAGTAGTGGTTGAGTTTTTGATTGGAAAAGAAATTGACGTAGATAGAGTACTGGAAGTGGCAGTATTGGCTGGCTACCCTATTGTAGTTGAGCTTTCAGTCAAAAATGGAGCTAATATCGATGGAGTTAACAGTAACTTTAGACCATTAAACGCTGCTGTTTTTTTACATGTTGATAATGTGGTTGATCGGTCGCAAACTATAAAAATTTTGCTTGATGCCGGTGCGGATACTAAGCTTTTAAATAAAAATGGCGAGAGTGTTGAAGGCATGATCAAAGAAAAATCTGATGTTGTTCAACAAACAGATTGGGGACAAAGTATTCTTAGTAAAAATTCTTGCCGAGTCACATGCTGGTGGAGATACTGATAACAATCCAACTGTACCTAAGCCGACGTGGCGGGAACCCTGATAATAACCCATTACCTAATCCGCATGTTGGCGGAAATCCTGATAATAATCCAACGCCTTCTATATTTAATGTTATCAAGCAAAACAAAGGCCTTGCTTTTGTTGGTGCAGTTATTGGTGCAGGCGTCATTATTTGGGGGTGCAAAAAATTATATGCAAAATATCAAGAGTACGCAAAGCAACAAAAACAAAAAGAAGAAGCTGATGAAAATGAGCACGGTGCGCAAGAAGCAGTCAATTAAACACTGTCTGATTTGTCTGCAAGCAGACCATCGCCCCAATAAAAAGACGCTCAAAGTTATTGCGGATGTCCGAGCAGGCAAGGGGCTTATTAAAGCTGAAAATGCAGAAGATCTATTCAAAAAATTGGGCATATAAAATAACTCACAACGCAAAGAGTTCTCACATGAAACTACAAAAACTTTCTATTTTAACAACATTCTTAGTTTTGATTATCGCGCTATCTGCACATGGCATGGAACCAAACTATGATGCGGTAATCGCTATACAGCAAGCAGAGGAACATAATCGTACACATCCATTGCTTTGCTTTCCGCTGGAGTTGCAACATCAGATTGCTTTTCCTTGCGGTACCACAATTACGCAGGTGACAGAAGATAATGCTGATGAGTTGAAGGAGCAGGTTAAAGCTTTTTTTACGTTCAAGAAAGTCTGCAAATGTTTTAATGAAAAGCTTAAATTCCCTTGGACAGATGTGGATCTTGCAACAAAAAACAAGATGATGCAAGAAGTTAATGTTTTAATGACACAGTTGGCACGTAAAGAATATTCTAAGGTTTGTAACCGTTGGGATTTTTATAAGCATTCTGAAAAAGTATCGTTCGGTTATAAAAAATATCGCGCAATTCCCTTAGCGCTTGTTTGTAGTGGTGCTGATGCTGATGTAACGAACGGAACTGTTTCAACTGACGATTCTTTCTAAAGCGGTATATGCAGAAGATGAATTAGCAGTTGCACTATTGCTTGATCATAAAGCTGATCCATATCAAAAATCTCATAATGAGCGTGAGTATTTATCTTGCTTCATTGAAGTGTATCCGGTGGGTACAATATGGTATGGTGAAGAACTTCCTGCAATTTGTTTTCGCGCTCCAACAGAAGCAATAGCAAAACTGTTTGCTCAAAAAAATGATAAGCAAAAGTTATCAAGCACGCCTATACCTCATCTAATGATATCAAAGTTTATGTTGGATTGTTGTTCGTCAGAGCTCATGCCAGAGCAATATAATCATACACGCCCATTACTTAATTTGCCACGGGAGGTACAGCAGCAAATTGTTTCCATCATTATGGAGATAACAGAAGATCATGCAGACGAGTTGAATGAACAATTTAAAACGTTTTTCAGCGTCAGGAGAGTGTGCAGATATTTTAATGAGATGCTTGAAGCCCTTTGGCTAATTAAATAACTAATAATACGGAAGTCTCCACATGAAACTACAAAAACTTTGTACCTTAACGACATTTATAGTTCTGATTAACGTGCTATCTGTGCATGGCATGGAACCAAATAACAATGACATGCATCCATTACTTTCTTTGCCTTTGGAGATACAACATCAGATTATTTTTCCTCGGTATACCCACGAGTACAGAAGATTAACCGGGAAAAAATTAATGAGTTGAAGGAGGTTGTTAAAACTTTTTTTGTATTCAATATTGTTTCGAAATATTTCAATCAAAATCTTAAACTTCCTTGGGTCGGTTTGGATCTTGCCAAGAAAAATGAAATGTTAGAAGGAATTATTGATTATATGACGGTACTTCCGTATGAAAAATATCGTACGGTACCTTTGGCATTAGTGTATAGCGGTGCTAATGCTGATGCAAAGCCTAAAAGTTTGCATACTTGTCTTGATACAGCAGTAGGTGAAGATGATGAACCGGCTGTTGCGATGTTACTGAAGTATGGGGCAAATCCGTATCAGACTGATGATCGATATGGGAAACAAATTTGCTTTCGTGCATCAACAGTGCCAATAGCTAAATTATTTCTTGAGAAAATTGATGATAAGGAAAAAGTATTAAGTAATCTTAACTGTATTGATGGCTTATTGGCGAGCAATATTCATCAGAAATTATGGAATTTTGGTTTGATTATGGCGTAAATCCATACGAACTTTATTTTGTTGGCCACAGTTGTTTTTTCCATGAACTTGTTATATCTATCGGTTGGTATGGAAATATCATAGAAAACATTCTTGCAAAAGGCGAGTTGTTATTGAAGCATATTCCTGAAATGATTAATACGATAAATGGACGTGGTGAAACTCCTGTTGATATGGCTATACGTGAAGATAGTTATAATAATTGTTGTATTCGCGGTGCTCATAAATGTCTTATCGCATTATTTAGAGAACATGGCGGCAAGACAGCAAAAGAGCTTGCAGCAGAAAATATACAGTAATCGTTTAGTCGGTTACACGGATTATTTCTTATTGATAAAATCTAATTTTTGCATTGCGCCCTTGCGTGAATGGTTGATTCTGAAAAAACGGTCTCAATTTTGCAGCAAAGAATGGACGCAGTGGTATGGTAATCGGATGTTTTCCATAGCTGCCATCTTTCTTAACACTATACGCTTGCACTGTTAGTGGTTGACCTGGTTGGGATTGAGCAATAGCGGTTTCTATGGCGGTCCAATTGGCGACGACTAAATGATTTTTTTCCTTGTATTTGCCGCTGCGCGCCGTGCATCTGGCTGAGTAGAATTTTCTGCGTATGCTATTCCAGTATTTTGAAAAGTCGGTTATGTATGCAACCGATTTTTTGCTTGTTCTAGCAATAATGTATTGTGTATTTCCTGAATCGACATTGATATGTTTACGTATCTTGCGCACATTGCTCCGCGCAGTTTTTCCTAAAATTAATTCTTCAAAGCATTCTCGTGCGGCAGTTATTTCAGGATGCTTTTCCCCTTTGTCTCTTTTTCCGCCAAAATCATCATAGGTACCTTTGTCGCGACCATATGCTTCTTGACCAAGAATTACCATGGTATCTCCATTTGCGCGTTTATAAGTTGGTAGCACTGAAGCTCCTGAAAATTGAAATTTACTTAACTGAGGTGCAGGAACCGCTTGCGTGAAAATTTGGGTGGTGATCGTTCCTAATAAAAATATGAGAGAGAAGTATTTGAATGGGGTATAGATCTTCATACTTTGGTCCTTGTTTTAATGATTGACTTGCTTAATACTCCCAGTGTAGGGTAAACCAAATAATAATTGCAAGGATGTTTTTCGGTGTAATACCTGAGAGCTTTTACTTATTTTACACGAGCTAACATACAACCACGCGAGTGTTATCAGATGAAACTACAAAAATTGTATGCATTAACCACATTCATAGTTCTGATGAGGATGTTATCTGCCAATGGCATGGAACCAAATTATGATGCAGTAATCGCCATGCAGCAAGCAGAGCAATATAATTGTACGCATTTATTACTTTGTTTGCCCCAAGAGATACAACATCAGATTATTTTCCCTCAGTATACTCAGAGTACAGAAATAACATGGGATAAAATGAATGAGTTAAAGGAGGTTGTTAAAACCTTTTTCATATTCACGAGTGTTTCTAAATATTTTAATCAATATTTTAAATTGCCTTGGTCAGATTTGGACTGCGCAAAGAAAAATAAAATGTTAAAAAAGAGCATTGATCACATAATAATGCTCGAGTATAAAAAATATCGCACGGTGCCTTTAGCATTGGTTTATAGCGGCGCTGATGCTGATGTAAAGCCTAAAACTTGGTCTACCTGCCTTGTAAGGTCAGTAGAGGAATGTGATGAATCAGCGGTGGTTATGTTGCTTAATCATCATGCTAATCCAAATCAGTATGCTCCAAATCAGGTGGATACTCGGGGAGTGCCAATTTGTTTCCGTGCTACAACGTTTAGCATTATTAATCTGTTTCTTGAAAAAATTGATAAAGACGAAGTATTAAGCAAATCTGAAAATGTCGCTTGGCATTTAATAAACAGTTGTTATTCGTCAGAAATCATGACTTTTTGGCTTGATTATGGGGTAAGTCTGCGCACTATTGACGTGTATGGAAATTGTATATTGCATGAGCTTGTTCATTCTATTTGTAGAAATTGGAATGGCTCAGATAATCTTCTTATAAAAGGAGATTTATTGCTCAAGCGTATTCCCGATATGATTAATTGGGTAAATCCTCAAGGAAAAAAGACTCCTATTGATTTAGCGATGAGTCAAATAAAAAATTGTTATACCTCGACTCCTTCGTTCCGTAAAGCCGATTGTCGCTGTGAGTCGTCACGTGTTCCTGAATCAATTGATTCATTAGGCGCGCAAAAAGATCGTTTCCGTAGTATGTATGAAGATCTTATAGTGCTCTTCAGAAAATATGGTGGTAAGACTGCAAAAGAGCTTAAAACAGAATCTGTAGAAAAATAATTTAACTGACAGCCATTTGAACGTGACTAATTATTTTTCTTATTCAATCGTTCTGGTTGAATAATCCCACCGGAAATAATCATAGCCATAGCCTCTTGTCTGGTTAAATCAACCACATGCACGTCAGATTCAGGCACAACCACAAAAAATCCACTCGTTGGATTAGGCGTAGTAGGAATAAATACCCCATAACATTTTTGCGGATTGTTAAGTGTAAGTTCCGGTGCCAATTCACTGGTCAAAAAACCAACGCTGTGAATACCCGGACGGGGGAATTCGATGAGCACCACTTGCTTGAAGGTAATTTTATCTTGAATGCTGAATGCTTGTATTAACTGTCTGATGCCTGAATAAATGGGGCGAATGAGCGGTATCTTGATGATAATATCTTCAATGGCATGCACAACGGTATGCAGTACAAATACGCGTAGAATGATGCCAAATAAAAATATGATTAAAATAATGCTTACAATTTCTGCATAAGGAATGAGTGTAGCGATTTTTTCTGGGATATATGCTTTTATCGGTGCAAGCCACCCGGCAAGAATTTTAAAACTTGTATGGAATACTGCAACGGTGAGCGTGAGTGGCAACAACGTTATTAATCCACCCAAGAATAATGACCAGATCTGATGTACTATTTTTTTTATGAATTCAAACATTATAAATCCTTACGATACGTGTAGTTCTTTTTTTAAGGCGAGCGACAATTCTGCACCAACCATTTGCGCATGGGTTTCATCTGCATCTTCTACCATAACACGAATAATTGGTTCGGTACCAGAATAGCGTACAAGCAATCGACTGCTCTTGTCCAATTGTGTTGAGTATTGTTCAATGAGCGTGCTTAATGGCGGCTCATTTAAATTCTTTTTTATGGAAATAGGAACATTAATAAGTGTTTGTGGAAACGCAGTGAATGAATTCATCTGCCAATTGCCTGAATGCAGAATAGATTCCATGATGCATAGTGCAGTAATAATGCCATCAGCATTGTTGCTTATATCGCGCATAATAATGTGACCTGATTGTTCACCACCAAGTAAAAGATTGTCTGCAATCAAACGACGCGTAACATGCACATCACCGACTTGCGTGCGCAGCAACGTTTTATTTTTCTGTTGCGCGTATATCGCGAGTCCTTGGTTGGTCATGTCTGTGCCGACAATGGCTGTTTGGTCGATATAGCGTGGATGATCAAGGAGCGTGGCAACTATATGATCACCATTTTTAAGAGTACCTCGTTTGTTAATTGCAATGACTCTATCACCGTCACCATCAAATGCAAAACCAATATCTGATCCGTTCGTTTGTAATGCTTGTTGCGCTGTGTTTGGATGTTCGCTGCCGCACTGGTCATTAATATTTGTGCCATTGTGCGTAGTGCATAGTTGATGCACCTGTGCGCCGAGTTGTTCAAAAATACGCGGCGCTACCTGATGCGTTGCACCATGTGCGCAATCAAGTGTTATGGTTGTTCCTGATAAAAAATTATTCGCAAATAGTGCGCACACTGAGGAAATATAATCCTGTGCTAACCAATCGGCCTGACGCTCGGTTCCAAAAAAGCTATAGGAAGGAAGGAACGTATGTTTTGCTTCATGAAATAATTTGCTGATCTGATCACTATCTTCTTGAGAAATTTTATTGCCGGTCGCGTCGAAAATTTTAAGCCCATTGTCTTGATACGGATTGTGTGAAGCTGAAATGACGATGCCACATTGCATAGTTGCATGGAGCTGCACCAGGCGTGACACGGCCGGTGTGGGGAGGATGTGTGCATCATGAATGGTGATTGGGTGTGCAAGTAATCCGGTTTTGAGCGCTGCTTTTATGAAGGCGGCTGATTGGCGTGTGTCGTGCGCAATTAAAATTTCTATGTCGGTTGTGTATTTTGCGCGTAACCAGTTGCCAATTGCCCAGCCGAGCAGAGGAAGTTCGTGTGCGGTAAGAGGAGATTGTCCAACGGTTTTGCGTATGCCATCGGTGCCAAATAAGGTTGTTGTCATGAGCCCGTATCCTTCGACAGGCTCAGGACGAACGGGCTTAAGATATATAATCATTAAAGTAATTCTTCCCGATTTTCGCCATTAACATAAGTTTGATAATTATAATTTAGAGAGTGAATTAAAAAGGCCGTTCGCCCGGGCCCGTCGAAGGGTAGGCCAGCTGAATTAAATTTTTTTCTTTTGTCATCGCTTTAATTATAACGGGTGCCGAACTACAGTGTACCAGTTTGATACTGTCAGGTAAAAATAATGTTTCAGCGGTAACCGCAATAGGATTATTTCCAATGCGCAGATCGCTTGCATCAATGTGAATAGCAAGTTCTTGGTGATTGATGCTTGCTAGTTGATTCTTTTTACCAGAAAGTGTGATATTGACTGTTTCAGGCGCATCAAAATCAATGCTTTCTGGTATCTGATAGCAGCATAAAGGCACCGTCATTTCTTGTGTTATCGTCTGCGAGCCGCTACAAATAGACCACAAGGTATAGCCCAAAATAAATGAAAACAGTTTAAGAGGTGTATTTTTGGTCAGTATTGTTTTTATGGTGAGTAACATGGAATGATCCTTCCGTCTTTGTCTTCACTACGACGTGATATTTGGTTTCTGTTCATCACGCCGTGACATAGTGAAAGTGGATTTTTGTTGTTGGGCATTGTGTATATTGATTAGATATTTTTGTATGGTCGTGTAGGCATGATGAGCACTCACTTTTTGTAGCTGATTGCCGCACATAATGATGGTGAACGTTCGGGTTTCTGGATTGATGGTGAATATGAGGGCATCAGTTTTTGTGGTGTACAGCAGTGCATCTTCAAGACTCGTCTTTTCAAGGTGCATCTTTTCAATGTGCGCCTTTTCAAGATTTATCTTTTCCATGCGCGCTTTATCAAGACTCGTCTTTTCACCATGTGTCTTGTCCTGAGTCTGCTCCATATTTTCATGGTGAGAAGTCTGTATTATCGAATGTCGCCATGCAGCATTAATTCCTTCTAAGTTGCCATGCGCATCAATCCATACCATTTTATGTTGATCGTATGAATCGCAGTTAACCAAAACTTCAAGAAGCGCAGTGTGTAACGGTGCATGTACAATGAATGGCACGTGTAAAAATGTGTGCATGTTGTCGTTACGTTCAATAATGCAGGTTATGGTTTTATTATTATTGATTACGATAAGGCATGTTTGTATGAGTGCTTCAAGCCAGTTGTGCGTTGTGGTGTGTGCGGGAGTTATGTGCCTGAGCGCGACAAAATTACGTTGTAAGATGTCTTGGTGCATGATGATAAAGAGCATGATGATTGCAGGAGAGAAGAGTAATAAAAAGAAACTGACCGTTGGCAGATTTGCATTGTAGGCAATCAGGGTGACCGCACAATAGCCATAGAAATACCATAATAAATTTTGTTGTCTGTCTTTGCGCAGCCAGAGCGCAAGGTAATAAAACAGTGATGAGAAAAATAGAATTTCTATGCCATCATGCCAGGTTGTTGGTAGTACCATTATTACAACTCCTTTATTATTTTTTTGTGACTATCACGTCATCGTGTCCTCCGAAGTTTTAGCGAAGGAGGAAGCCTCTGTGCGACGACGGATTATTTTCACTCTAAATAATTTGGATCTGTTTGTATAGAGTTTTTAAAATGGTGTGTTATTGTACCTTTTTATTACATTCCCCAAATGGTAATTGTATCTTTTCCAACAATTTCGGTCTTAGTGGATATTTTTTCATCCCATGATTTATTATCTGCTGGATCAAAAACAACTAAATGCCCTTCTGTGGCATTATTAATATCCATATACCGTGCAGTTTGCTCTAACCCTTCAGGTATGGTTTTTTTGTTACGTTTGATTTTCATTTCAATTACAATGCGTTGGTTACCTTGAGGCCATTCGATAAGTAAATCAACACGCCCTCTTCCTAGTGCATATTCACGATGAATTTTACCGCCGCCATTAATAATTCGTTGTAAAAATGCCATAAATAATAAATGTGGACCAGATTCTTTATATGCAAATTTTTCGAGCCATATTTCAGAATTTTCACGATAAAATTGAGTGAATGATTCAAGAAGTTTATGCACATTTAAAGATTTATCTGGGTTTTGATACCATATTGTCTGTTGAGTAATGCTTAATTGAGTTCCATAACTTAATTCGCGTGGAATAATTTCTTGGTAAATAGGATTACTAATTTGAAGTTTTTGATTTTTTCTAGTTATTAATCCTAAATCAATGACATAAGAAATATCATCTATAGGAAATTCTTCGGGAGCATCTTTACCACTAATAATGGCGTCTATAATTTTACATACCCGTGGTTCTTGTAATTTATGAATCAGTTGATCGATATGAGTGTCTCTTCGTACAATAAGCGTTTCTTTTGCCCGCTCAATAACATCTTTTGTAATTGGTTGACTGCGATCAGTAATGTCTCTAAAACATGCCTGGTATGCAAGTGCATTTACTAACCATGGTTGGCCTTGCGTTAAATAAAAAGCGTAGTCTATAGCATCATCAGTAAATTTTTGTCCTGTTTCTTGCGTGTGCTGATGATATAAGTCGCGTACTTGTTCTAATGAAAAGTTAGATAAAACCAAACTTTCTGCTTTGATATTAAAAGCGCTACCACCAAGCACAAAATTATGTTCTTCAGTTGACCATATACGATAATCACGGACGTCGCGTACACCTATGAGACAAATGGATTGTGGAAAGAATGCAGGGCGATTGGGGTACCCAGCACGCAATTGACGCAATACTGAAATTAGGGTGTCACCTACCAGAGAATCTATTTCATCAATAAAAAGAATAAGGGGTTTATCCAAATGTTGCGATATATATTCTAGACATTCATAGAGGCTATTTCCTGAAATTTCATCTGCTTTTAAAGAATCGAAAAAAGCCAAATGTTGTTGAGGGAATGTTCTGTGCATATGTGATTTGATAATCCTAAGAATGGTAAATAATCCTTCTTTAATATTACTCCGTGCTGCTTGAGCTGGTTCAACGTTGATATAGAGTGCTTTATAGGTGCCTACATCATTCAATTGCTGCACGAATATACTAATTGCTGTTGTTTTTCCACTTTGTCGTGGTGCATGTAAAATAAAATATTTTTTTTGTTCAATGAGCTGCATAACTTCAGCTTCATTGAGGCGATGAGGAATGTAATAGTGGTCTTTTGGATTAACGGGACCGGCTGTGTTAAAAAAGCGCATATAATGTATCTCCTGATTTTTACATAACGAACGTCATTGCGAGACCACATTGTGGGCGTGGCAATCCAGCAATTGAATAGTTTACAAGAACTCTATGCTACAAGCATACACTAATTTGCAAAAATATGACTATGTGCCTGCAGAATGTTAGTTATTTTGACGCTCAAAAACAAATTTCAATTTGTAACTTTTGACCCTGTTTTCTTTTGCTTATAAACGTGCTATATTGTTTTATAACTATTCAATTGGAGGTTGAATGAAGCGAGGAACTGTTTTAACTTAATGAGAGGGCTATTATGCAGAATCTTCGCTATAAACTATTATTTATCGCATGTGCACTATTTACTGGTGTACAGACTTTACTGGGTGTCAATGCATCCGAACACTATACCTATTATACCCGTCAATTCCTTGGCAACCTTGGGGTCAGAAACCCCGCAACGGTGCCGGTAAGGAGAATCAGTGTCAATGATCCACTGTATAATAATGCTGCAGGTTATTCTGATGGAACCTGCTATTCATCTGAATGAAGATACTTTTGCCAATCACTCAGAAGGCAATAATCTATTTACCTGTGCTCATGAAGCCGCACATCATGCGCTGAGGCATGCATTCCAGGTACACAGAGATACCTTGGTCATCGAACAAGAGGCCGATGTAACTGCTGCACGTATGCTTTGTACTCATGGTTTAGATGGGTGGTAGAAGAAAAAGTTGATCTTTTAAGGCGACTTGTTCGGGCAGGACAAGGGGGTCATACTGATGGACTACATCCTACCACGCAAGAAGAGTATGAGTATTTAAGGAGAGTTTTAGAAACAAATGGTGGACAAAATATAGGCGGCGAACGTGTTCCAGGACGCGATCAGAATGCTGATAGAGCAGGACGTGAACGCAACAACCCTGGTCGTGGACAGAATGTAGGCAGAGGCGGCGCTGGTCGTAATGCTGGACCAGCTAATCCAGGTCGTCGTAACGGGACAGGAGCCGCGGGTAACAACGCAGGTCGTGACCGTAACAATAATGCGGGACGTGGACGCAATGGAACAGGGGCCGCAGGTAATGCAGGAGCTGCACGTAATCCAGGACGCGATCAGAATGCAGGTAGAGCTGGCGCTGGACGCAATGCGGGACCAGCTAATCCGGGTCGTGAACGTAACCCAGGACCTGAACGTAATAATGCAGGACGTGGACGCAATGGGACAGGAGCTGCAGGTAATGCAGGACCTGAACGTAATAATGCAGGACGTGATCAGAATGCTGATAGAGCAGGACGTGAGCGTAATCCTGGTCGTGACCAGAATGCAGATCGTGACTATGACAATAATCCAGAAGTACCTGAACGTACTTATAGCACCGCTGGTACAGAAATCAGAGACCTTTTAAATCAGTTTAATGACCTTTCCAGAGCACAAAAAATGGTTATTGCCGGTGTATTGGTTATGGGCTTTATGTGTCGTTAAATTCGATATCTAGGCTGTATAGGCAGCTTATTAGCTTAAAATCTAGAGTCTTTTAGGGTCCTACAGGGGCCCTACGGACAAAATTTAGCTGTTTTAGCTGTTTTAGCTGTTTTAGCTGTTTTAGCTGTTTTAGCTGTTTTAGCTGTTTTTCAAAAAAAATATTCAAATTGAATTCAAAAACCTTTCCTTTTTTAAATAAGCTGGTATAGTAAGTATAAGTAATCCAATTGGAGGGTTATAAAAAAGAGGTTTTTAACTATAAATGGAGGAATTTTTATGAAGAATTTAATTAATAAATCATTATTGTTACTGGCTGTATTGGCTACAGGCATAGTTCAGACAACCCTAGGGGTGAATGCATCAGCCTATTATACCCGTTATACGCATGAATTTCTTGGCTATCTGGGTCATAATAACCCTACAAGGGTACCGATTAGCAAAATTATGCCACATGACGCATTTTATAAGGGTGCTGCAGGGTATGCTGGTGCCACTGGTATTCATATCAATGAAGATCTTCTTGCAAGGCTTAAGCTACCAGAGGCTTGTAGGTTATTTACCTGTGCTCATGAAGCAACACACTTTGCATTGGGACATCCATACCAGGTGAAAAGAAAGATATTGGAAATTGAACAAGAAGCTGATGTGGAAGCTGCTCGTATGCTCTGTAGAAATGGTCATAGATGGATAGTCGAAGGACACGTAAGTCATCTCAGAAAGCTTGTACAGGCAGGGCGTGGTAACCATACTGATGGACATCATCCTACAACTCAACAGCAATATAAATACTTAAGTCAGGTTTTAGCAACGAATCAGGGTAATGCCATACCGGCTAAGAATCCGGCACGCAATCCAAAGGCTAAGCCAGTTAAGCCTGCTCCGGCACGTAATCCGGTAAAAGCAAAGCCTGCTCGAGGGAACGCTCCGCGTAAAAACGCAAACAATCCAAAGGTTGTGCGTAGAGTGCCGGTTGCCAAGAAGGCGTTACAAGGAATGCAAGCAAAAAAAGCAGCCGCACAACGAATTCGAGCGCGGCGTCGATAACTAAAAAATAATAAGAACAAAAAAAGAGGCAAAGTTCTGCCTCTTTTTTTGGTTTAATCAGATATCTACTTTCTCAAGCTCAAGGTTTTTTTGGTTATTTTGTCCGAGATTGCATTGCCTTGGTCACGGTTTCCAATGGGATGATGTTTAATCCTTCACTATTGGCTTTTTCTGTTAACTCAGCTTTAGCAGTATCAAACAGCTCATTATAATCTGTGATTTCCTCTTTCTTGGTTAATGGACGGCCCATGAATCCTTCAGTGCGTGCACCAGTTTCATAGTTTCGCGTTGTTTCCCATACCATTATGGTTGGTATCTTATCTTTCGTATACATAAAACCAGTGCTAAACGTATCTGCGTCATCAGAAACTTCTCCCTTGATAAGTGATAATGGTAGGGATGCATTGTTAAAAATAAGCACTTTTTCAAAACGTATCTTCTTTGCAGATTTTTCTGCAGGGCTTTCTATCACCGTATCGCATATGAATAACTTAGGAATTGGGTTGTCTGCGAGTTGACGTTGATAACCCATGTAATTTTTCTTTTCCTATAGCCCCTTGCAATAAGAGGTCAGCTATAGAATCTAATGAAAACCAACCGGTAGGTAGAGTAATTTCTTTGAAATAGTAACCAGTTATTGCACCAATGTCAGCTTCTTGCAAAGTAGGCTCATATACGCTTGATGTAATAGAAGCAGGAAGTGCATTGACAAAATTAATAGGTACTGGAATAAAATAGGTATTGAGTACAACCCCTGGTTTTTTTTCACCATCGATTGTTAATTTGCCTTGCATGTTAGCGATGCTGAGTATGACACGACTTATTCTTTGTATTTCTTTGTCGATATCCTGTACGTAAAAGACTGTGCTTCCAGGTAGTCGAACTGCTGGTTTTTCTCCGGCATTTTTCTTGTCCGGTTCGTACATAATTTAACGTTTCTAAAATTGGTTTATTTGTGTGTAATGCTTCAAAAAACTTTTTAAAGTTTTCTGTTCCTCGTCGCGTTATAAGTCTGGCTTTATTATTTTCTACGTATATATTGCTCGTATCAGTTAGGCAGCCGCTATTTAAGATAAATTTGCTGTTTGAGACAGTTATCTCGATCATTTACGGTCCCTGTAGCAATCGTATAGTTGTATTCTATTGGTTGCCCAAATGCAGATAAATAGGGGAATAAAAGGTTGCGCGCACCTGAATAACATGTTTCGTAGTATAGAAAAGAAGTGTCAACTTCATTGTTAAAAAATTCTAGCAACTTGGTGAACGCAAGAGCTGGCATACCTGCTATCATAATAGTTGTAGTGTTAAAAATTTTGTTATGTGCCCACATGTAGTCTTCTTTTATTTTTTCTGCATGCGTAAGGGCTTGTTTAAATTTTTCTTTGTCGGCGGGAGTAGCTTGTTCAATGCGTAGTTTTAATTGTGCTATAACGCTTTCATAATCGGTATATTTGAATGATATTCCTGTTAATTGTTCTATTGCTTGTTTATGTTTTTGAATACTCATGTGGTACCTCATCCAGTTCTTGTTGTAAATCTGGCCGAATAATAATATGATCCATGGCCCATTATAAATACATTCCATAAAAATGGATGCTCTACACGGGTTTTTTTGCTGCTAACAATGTCTTTGTTGGTAACCAAAATTTCATCCAGGGGTATGCCTGACTCTATCGCGAGTTGTATTTTTGGCTCTTTATAGGGCAACTTGTAGGGTCAGAAATCGTAAGTTTGGTAAGGTTGGTTGTCTTGATGCCAAGAAGTGCCGTCTTTGCATCCATAGGCTTACCAGTTTTATGATCTTTAAAGGTAAGCTGTTCTAAAGATTTTTTAGGGTGTTCTTTATTGATACGATTTGCATAGTCATGGGGAATAAGGATATAGAGAACATCTTTGTAGGTATATACATCCCATTCGCTTGGATTAAAGGGGATAGAAAAACAAGCAAATTCTTTTTCAAGAATTGCCCATTCTGGCGTGGAAAAAGGTTGACCTACTTTGTTTTCTGTTGATGCTATAGCGTTGCGACAAGTGGTAGATAATTTTGTATTGTCACTAATAACATTGGCTATTGCGCTAGCATTATATCCAGCTTGTTTTGCAGCATTATTAATAGCTTCACTCATGGGCCGATATATTTCGGTATAGACTTTGTTTTCAATTGTTTTTGGATCATTTTTTTTCTGATTAAAGTTATGGCGACTTATTACAAAATTATGCCATGTATGACTACTGACTATCATGGGAGCAGCTTTGGTAATAATATTTTCAGTGACTTGTAGAAGCGTAGTGTCTATTGCTTGTCGCATCTCTTGCTTCTAGCCCTGGTACCATATTGTCATCAATAATCATGATGAGGTCGCGTTGTTCCATGCCATACATCTGGCCGCACAAGAGCGTGCCGAGCAATAAAAATACGTTATTTTTCTTGAAAAACATGATAAAACCCTTCTTTTAATATAAAACTTTTACTTCTTATTCTAAGGCTATCAGGTTGGATTTCAATTTGTCAATAATATTTATTTTCATAAAAAAATTAAGATAGTTTGAGTATTTGGGAATCTAAGAAGGGCCGTGCTGGCAGCATTATCTGATTTTTATCGATTAGAAGTTTAATATTTGTGCTATAATTTCCATGTCTTCACATTAAACCAGAACATTAAGGATCACTTATGGCACACAAAGATATTGTTTTAACCGGTGACAGGCCGACCGGCCCATTGCACTTAGGTCATTACGTTGGCTCATTACAACAACGCATCACCTTACAAGACACCTACACGCAATACGTAATGCTTGCTGATCTGCAGGCATTAACCGACAATTTTGAAGATCCAGAAAAAGTACGCAAAAATGTATTGGAAGTAGCATTAGATTATTTGGCGATCGGTCTTGATCCACAAAAAACCACCATCTTTATTCAATCTATGATTCCTGAAATTGCTGAACTCACTATGTTTTATTTAAATCTGGTGACAGTCAATCGCCTGTTGCGTAATCCGACCGTCAAAACAGAAATAAAACAAAAGCAGTTGGGTGAAACCGTGTCAGCTGGTTTTTTAATGTACCCAGTCAGTCAAGCAGCAGACATTACCATTGTTAAGGGTACGTTAGTGCCAGTTGGTGAAGATCAATTACCCATGATTGAACAGACGAATGAATTGGTACGTCATTTTAATCGCATTTATGGTGAGGTGTTTCCTGAAGCAAAAGCGCTTATATCATCCGTTCCCCGTTTGCCTGGCATAGACGGCAAAGCAAAAATGAGTAAATCGCTTGGCAATGCCATTTACCTTTCTGATGCGGCCGATATCATTACAAAAAAAGTTATGAGTATGTACACTGATGCTGGACACATTCATGTCGCAGATCCTGGTAAGGTTGAAGGTAATGTGGTTTTTGATTACCTTGATGTGTTTGATCCTGACAAGCAAGCAGTTGCATTATTAAAGGAGCATTATCAACGTGGGGGCCTTGGTGATGTCACATTAAAAAAACGTCTTATTACCTTGTTGAATGATTTTCTGGAACCTATTCGTATGCGTCGTGCGCAATTGGCACAAGATCCACAAGAAGTTATGCGGATAGTGCTTGCGGGTACGGCAAAGGTACGGGGGATTGCGCAGGAAACTATGCATCAGGTGCGCGTGGCAATGAAATTAGATTATTAATGTGATAAAAAATATAAAAAATCGGTTGAAGTGATGAAAGCCCGTTCGCCCTGAGTGTTTTTGCGTAGCAAAAATGTATCGAAGGGTACGGGCTTAGATGAAAAATAATATAGATAATGCTTGTCTAAGATTTTAAAAAAATTGTGTTATTTTACCCGTCCCCTTCGATACATTTTTACTTCGTATTCACTACGTAAAAACACTTAGGGCGAACGGGTCTTACATGAACATTATCAAGGCTTAAGACGCCATGATTTTTTCTATAAAGTCTACCTCGTTTTGAGTTATCAGCTGGAAAATATTATAAATTGCCCAAGGCATTTCACCAAAAGGCTTTATTGTATTTTGCCATTGCTTTACGAGTGAATTATTTTTTTCGTCATTTGGGATTATGAAATTTTTATCCAGGGCAGAAATTACCAGGTCCGTTGCGGCTTTCGCATTTTGACCCTGTGTTTGCATATTAATGCCACCCAATATATATTCTTCTTCTGATCCTTTAAATAACAAAGGCCCGCCGCTCATACCACCCATCATTAAGCCAATAAATCTGTTGTCTTGATCTAAAGCTGGTAGCTTTTCAATCATAAATTGTTCGTCTTGGCCGCCAATTGAATAGAGCTTTGAGTACGCATGGTTACCATCTTTGCTTTGTTGAAGATTATGCGCTAGAAAACATAGTAAAGACATTTTTTGAATCGCTTTATTGTCTTCTTTGTAAAAAATCTGGTTGTGTATCGTTTTATCATTAAGACATCTATCTCCTGGAAAACCAAAACTGTAGGCTTTATGTGAATCGATGAGTTCTTTGGAAATTGCTTGTAACGTTACTGTTTTCTTTGTGAGTGTAATTGGTGTTCTAAGCTTTAAAACCGATATGTCTGAGCCACTTATATTGTAAGTTTCCTCACCACCATTCAGATTAGTGAAGCCAAGGTCCTTAGAAAAGATTGCGGCCTGCGCATCTTCCCAAGATTCACGTAAATCGAAAAAGTATAAAGGTGTATATTCACTAAGTTGTTTACCTTCAGGTGTCGGTTTTACGAATTTTGGCATAGAATATTGTTGTTTTACACAAGCCCAAGGCGTGCCACTATCTTTTATGTTTTGCAGCGTAAGGTCCCAATCGAATATGTTTTTATTAAACCAAATTTCAAATTCATCAGATGCAATCACTATATGCGCGGACCGTTCTCTTCCTTTGAAATGGTGAGCAGACGTAATAGCGGTAGTTTCATTCAGAAAAACAACGGTACCGAGTTTTCCATCTTTACTGAACAATGCGCCGGTTGCGTAAGGCATGCTTTTTGCAAATTCAACCACATCGGTCAGCACATTTGGGTCATCAGACCTTTGCATTGCAAAAATAGTGTGGGCAGACATTAAACAGAAAAATAATGTATGACAAAAGAAAGTTTTAATATTCATAGAAACATCCTGATTAAGAGATTAATAGAAATTATAATAAGCTGATAATACTAGGGTGCCATACATTTGCCTTTAGGACAAGTGCTCCTTCAAAAAGGCGATTAGATCAGGGACATATGGTTTAGGTGATGGTAGGGTAAAAAATAGGGAAAGTGTTGGTAAAGCTATGTATCTTTCAGATTCATCTGATATCATTACAAAAAAAATTATGAGTATGTACACTGATGCTGAACGTATTCATGCTGTCCTGGTAAGGTGAAAGACAATGAAATTAGATTATTAACTATTTTTTTGGAGAAAAAGAATGAAGCACATGACTTATCCCGTACACAAGCATATGACCTATGTGGTCTACTTAGGTTTTGCAGCCATCCTTATTTTTATAGCTATTTCGATTGGAGAGAGTTTTTATCGTGAGCGGCAAATAAGCGGCTGTATTATCGCCGATGATGTGGTGAACTTACAAAAGATTTTTGAAAAAATTCATCAGGATTGTCGCATCCTCAGTTTTGATTATCAAAAAAATCCAATCAATTTTTTAAATGTGAAAGCATTTACCAGTTCAGAAGTTGGGCCAATGAATTTGACCTATCCAAACAAATGGCAGGGTCCCTATGTGGAAGATAACCCAGAAGTGCAAGGTAAAGCATACCAAGTAGTACGGACCAAACTGGGTCATTTTATTATTCCTGGTGATGGAGTCGTTCTGCCCGATGGTAAAAAGCTTGGATCAGACGTGCCTATCGATGAAAACACCGATATTGCAGCGCTTACGCTGGAAAAACAGCCTTTGAACTACCAGGGTAGGGCCTTGGCGGCACCCTTAAAGTTATAAAAAAGCTTATAAAAGCTATAAAAAAGAGCTATAAATCTTAAAAGTTTAATGGGGGCTTCTTTTTTAAAGCCCCCATCCAATCGTCATTTCATATAAAAAAATATTAATTTTTACCTAAACTATGGCATTCCCCCTTCTTTTTTTGTTAGAATTAAATTGACAAATAGAAATTGAGTATTAATGTAACTGTATTTTCTAAACAAAAAGAAGGAGGGCCAAAAAATGGTCAAAAGAAATAGTTTTATGATGTTTGCCATGTTGATTGGTGCATCATTAGGTGTAACGGATAGCGTACAAGCGCGTGGCGGCGGCGGAGGCGGTAGCGGAGGTCACGGCGGTGGCGGAGGCGGCTTTCACGGTGGTGGTGGCGGCGGATATCATGGTGGTGGTATGTCACAAGGTGGCGGATACCACGGCGGGTCAAGAGGCAGCAGTATGTCACGTGGATCACGTTCATCAGGTAGATCACATCAAGCATCAGGTAGATCACATGGTTCAGCTCGTGGTGGCAGAGGTCATGAAGAATCTACAGGCGCACGAGGCGCGCGTAATGCGGCTATAATAGGCGGTGCGGCTGTTGGCGGAGCTGCGGTAGGTGCAGCAGCGGCAAGTAGAGCAGGTACAACTGGCGCAGCACGAACAGGTGTTGCTGGAGCGGGAACAAGAGGAACAGCGGCAAGAACCGGTGCAACAGCAAGAACAGGCGCAGTACCAAGCAGAGCGGTATCGGCAGCAAAAAATGCTAAACCAATGCGAGCAAGCAGAGGGGAAGCTTCTTCAGTTAACAGACAAGCAAGCAGAATGCATGCGCCAAAAGGTGGCAATACAACACAACGCAATAGACCGCAAAGTTTTAAGGCAAATGGCAGAACAAATTATGCGTTCTACAGAAATGGTAATCGTAATATCGTGAATTTTAGAAATGGTGTGCCGTTCTTATGGGCTAACGGTTGGTGGTATGGATGGCCATTATTCTGGAGTTACTGGCCTTGGTGGTATGGCTTCTCTTATGGCGATAATGGCTATGGTGATGATTGCTATGATTGCGATTATCGTGATTGTCCTGATTATTGTTATCAAGGTTAATTGTCAAAGAAAACGAACTTAATTAACGGGGCGTGCATTGGTGCGCCTCTTATTTAAAAAAGAAAGGAGGCGCAGATGATACGTAAAAAATGTTTTGTACTACTTATGTTAGTTATCAGTGCACTATGTCTAGTTAGCAATGTGTATTCACGTGGTGGCGGACGTGGTGGACGTCATGGCGGACACAATGGTCGCAATGGCGGACGCGGTGGTTATTACGGAGGCCGTGGCTATTATGGCGGCGGTGGCGGCGCAGGATGGGGCTATGGTGCAGCAGCATTAGGTACGGCGGCATTAGTCGGTACAGCAGCGGCAGCTTCAGGTGGCTCTTCTGACACATACAATGAAAATAATTACTATGACAATGGACCTGAAGGGTATGATAACTCTGAATATCCTCCATATCCTATGAATATAGATATTGATGATATGGTACATGAATAATCTGAACTGATTATCATTATCATAAAGTTAGATACTTGAAAAGGCGTGTTCTTTTGAGCACGTCTTTTTTTTTGATAAAAATTTGTTTGTTTGAATAGTCAAATAGCATACATATGGCAATTATGCGTTAAGCATGTACAATTATAGTTGGTGGTAAGCATTGTATACATTAATTTTTTAAGAAAGTGATAAACATGGAACGCTTGAATAGACGGCTGCAATTGGCATCTTTTTTTGTGGTGATGAGTGCCGGTTTTGTACAGGCCATGGAGTCACCATCACAAGGAGAAATAAGAAATGCCTTTGTGCGCGATGTGCAAGCAGGTGGTTTTCCAGAAGACTTTGTCTATTTCCCAACGGATTGTGCCATAGATGTAATAGTCTCCATGGACAAGATTTGGATGGCTCAGTATGAAAACCGTTGTAAGCTTATTGAACTTGCTCAGTTTCGTATGGACGTTGTGTGCGGTGCGGTTGAAAAAATTAAGGACCTCAGGCTTGCATGGGCATTAGCAAGACAAGGTAAAATAACAAAAGGGGTAGCATCAATTATAGTCAATGCATTTTTGAACACGGGGATCAAAACCTGTTTGAGTGATTTTAGTCATGTATATGCTCAGGCATTTCCAGAAACAAGTCCAGGAACAATTTTGAGATATGGTAACCATGCCATTTTGTACAAAGTACTCGCAGATGTAGTGACCAAAAATGTCTGGTATGATGTAGAGCCTATTGTAAATTGTCTGTTTTCTGAGGATGATTTTTCTGAAAATTTGTCGGCCAAAGAAATGGCTGATTATATTGGTACACTTGACTATAGAGATCAATTTGTATGTGCGACGGTGGATGCGGATAGAATTTTTTTTGTGACTGGCTACAAAGGAGGTTTTGTTAAGATTTATAATCGCAGAACGGGACTTACGCTGCGTGTCATTCCAAAAAGCATTGGCATATCTGAGGAATCGTCGAGAATCAACGTGGAAAAGTTGGCATTAAAAAAAGATAATCCAGCATCGCTTGGTATTTTGGATACAGAGGGCAAGATACATGTGTTGCCTATACCAGTCCCATTTTTGCAATCGGAAGTTCCATTGAAGGAGTTAGCCGCTTTGGTGTATTGTAATGAGCAAGCGCGTAAAAAAACTGAGTCATCAGCAGCGTGTATTGGGTATGCGATATTTGAAAGTCAGGATTGTGGCGAAGAAGAAATGCTTAAAGTATATATGGATAAAAGGCGCCTTTCAGAATCTTGTCCATCTTTTTTATCGGATGAATTAATTTGTAAGCGTAATAAGATTACTGAAATAATTATACTCAGAGCGGCTTTTGAGCAGATGGCGCAAAGACTAGGCGTGACGCGCAAACAGGTCGCAATTGATTTGTATGTAGATAACAAAAAAGAAACTTGGAAGGTTTGTCGTACGCTATACACAGATTGGAAAACTTCATATTTGGTGCAAAGCTTTGGAGGCACCTTTATTGATTGGTTATATAAAAAATAAAGAGACATCTTTTTTATACATTCTTATTTACGTTCATCAGTTTGCGCAAGTTCAGCGCCTGTTTTTCCACCATGTTCGGTTAACAGTTTTATAATATTGTTACATGTAGATAGGCTGTCCGTGCTATTTTGACACTCGTAATAATAGTATTTTAGGATAGCTTTATCCAATGGTGTTTCACCGTTGTTATTTGTTGCATTGACATCAATATTTGGATGTGCGAGTAATAGCGGTATTATCTCAATGCGATTATAATGAGCGGCATGAAATAGTGCTGTATTATTATCAATACTTCTTTCATTAACATCTACTCCTTTACTTAAAAGTAGCTGTACGAGTTGTATACAACGTTCGTCGAAGGTGCTACCGATGGCTTTGATAAGCAATGGTTCTTCTCCAGGTTGAGTGACAAGCGAAGCGCCTTGGTTAATGAGAAACTGTATGCCGGTGAAATGCGTGTAAAGGGGTAGGTTACTTGCAAGTGGCGTTGGATTATCGTGATTAATGTTTGCACCATGATCAATCAGAAGTTTTAGTATACGTGGATATTGTACTGCGCAATAAACTGGTGACTGAGAGTGGTTGGATAGGCCATGAACATTGGCACCACGGTCGAGCAAAAATTTGGTTAGCTTTATATGATCATTGCGTGCTGCACGGCACAATAGCGAAGATAATGGAGTATGTTTTAGCGAAAGAATCTGTTTTAGTACATCGATATTCTGATCAGAGGCTCTATCTATGTATGCCTGGGTTAGCATGTCTACCGTATCGGCAGTGAGCATATGTTTAGCTATTTCCAAAAACCCTTGCTGTAGTGCGAGACGGAAGGAACCTCTAAGATTATGAGTAATGAAATCTGGATGCTTGGATAATATGTTTATCATCGTCATATTTTCATTTAAAACAGCATAATCCAGCAGACATCTATTTTCGGGGTAGTTATCATCTGCTAGGTTTGGGCTAAGTCCTTGATTGAGTAGATTTATTATAATCGCATCATGATTCAACTGAGCATAACACAGCGCGTACCCTTTCAAGAGATCTGGCTTCATTACGAGTGGATTCTGCAAGAAGATCTTGTCATTTGCTATGGAAGCGAAATCACGAAAGTATCTGCATGTTTCACGCAATTTCCATTTTGCGGAACACTGTGCAATAATGCTGAGCCATATATCTTCAACAGGAAATACTAATCCTTCTGGCATTAAAAGTTTTATGTGCTGTTTTTCCATGCTGCATAGATTGGCGCAAGATATGAGGGTAAGTAGAAAAAGATACAGGTGTTTTGTTTGCATTGTTGGCCTTTAAAGCTTCTGTAAAAAATCACTCGTAATTTTCTTGGTTCCTGTTTTAAATTTAACCGTTACATAGGTTGTGCTGTCTGCACGGTCTTCTACTTTTTGCACAATACCTACCCCATATTTAGCATGTGTTACTGGATGGTTTATCTTGAATGATGAGGTGCTTGTGGTAGTTGGTTGCGTCTGAGTAGAAGCTTGTTGCATTGGTTTTTCAGTTGCTGATTTTTTTTGTACAACGTTATATCTAACAACTTGTTTTGCAACGGTAGTTCGTTTCGTGATTTTTTGTGTAGTAACGTGTCTTGTGGAAACTTTTCCTGTCGTAATTGATTTTGCTTTAACTGGTTGGGTTACAATGGGTTGTCGTTGCAGTAGGCCTGCCCGCCGACCCGTCCGCCGAAGCTTTAGCGAAGGAGGAAGCTGGTGAGCTATGGCTCACTATTCCAGCGAAGGAGGGCCGTGTAGTAAATGATCGTGGATCGAGTTGCATATCAAGTGGCTGCGGGGTTAATTGTGCATGTATTGATGAAGCTTTTTTTGTGAATAACCAATCGGAAAAAAAGGCTTCTACTTCTGCAGGTCTCCAATAAAAACAATCTTGTTTATGCAGCAATGGCGCTGGTATTTCTCCAACAAAACGTGACGGTGACTGATCGACCATCTGACCATATGTGTACCGGTATTTTGCATGGGTTAATAAGATGCGTTCTTTTGCGCGAGTAATTCCTACGTAAAAAAGGCGACGTTCTTCTTCAATGCTTTCAGTTGAATTCATTGAACGAGTAGAAGGTAATAATCCTTCTTCAAGTCCTGCTAAAATAACTGTATCAAATTCAAGTCCTTTTGCTGCATGCAATGTCATCAACAATACGGGCGTGTGCGTGTCTTGTTTGCTACTTTTTTCCTGCATCAGGGTAACTTCTTCAATAAAATCGGTTATCGTGCGTGTGCCTTGTGATTCAGCATGTTTGATCGCATCGAGCAATTCTTGCAAGTTTTCCACACGTGCGCGTGCATCTTCTGGATCATACGACTCTTTTATGAATGACAAATATTCACTGCGCGTAATGATCTGATGCACTGCTGCACTCGGCAAAGAAGTGGGATCAATACCATCAAATATCTGCAAGAATTTCTTGAGCCCCTTTTGCTTTGTGGGAGTGACTGCGTCAGTGCTTATTAATTGTGTAATCAGTTGAGCAAAGGTCAAAAATGGTTCATTATGCCATGCTATATAAAATTGTTCTTCAAATTGTGCGCCCAAGCCACGTGCAGGGGTATTGATGACGCGGAAAAGTGAAGCGCGGTCGAATGGATTCATAACAAGGCGCATGTATGCCAAAATATCACGTATTTCCTTGCGTTCATAAAATTGCGTGCCACCAATGATTTTATACGGGATCGTGTTTTTGATTAACGCTTCTTCAATGGCCCGTGATTGTGCATGGGTACGGTACAATACCGCAAACGTGTCTAATTTTTTTTGTTGTTGCCCGATGGTGAGTAGCTGTGCAATAACATCTGCTTCTTGGTATTCGCTCAGGCAGGTGAGCGTACGGATACGGTCAGTCCCTTTCCGTTCAGACCACAATGTTTTTGGGTTTCTGTTGTAATTATTTTGGATAACATTATTTGCTGCATCCAAAATCGGTTGAACCGAGCGATAGTTTTGTTCAATTTTTACGAGCGTAGTGTTGGGAAAGTCGGTCTTGAAATTTAAAATGTTGGTTACTGTTGCGCCGCGCCAAGAATAGATTGACTGGTCTTCATCTCCCACCACACATATTGAGTCAACCGTAGTTTTATTATCGGATTGTGCCATCTCTCTGAGAAGGCTGTGCTGCACTACGTTGGTATCTTGGTATTCATCGACCATGATGTGGCGAATGCGCGTTTGGAACTGCTCTTTGAACTGTTTATTTTTTTTGAATAATTTAAGTGTTTCAAGAAGTAGGTCATCAAAATCTAACGATCTGTTTGCTTTTTTTTCTTGCTCATATGCGGTGTATATTTCCTGTACAAACGGATTACTGATGCTGTCAAATGCAGGATTGGTTGGATCGACGGTATGATTTTTGATGTGTGATATTTGGTATGCGACTTGTCGTGCAGTAATTTTTTTCTGACTACCGGTTCGTTGTAAAATGCCGCTCAATAATTTTTGTTGATCAGTCTCATCAAGAATAGAAAAAAATGGTGTGTCTAATAAATCTTGATTTTGTCGTAATAAGCGCACGCAATATGAATGGAAGGTGCCTATGAACGGTAATGTTTGTGCATTGCCAAGAAAATGGCTGATGCGCTCGCGCATTTCAAGCGCGGCTTTGTTGGTAAATGTAAGTGCGATGATTGTTTGTGCAGGCACATATTGATTTAATATCAGGTTGGTAATGCGCGCGGTAATAACGCGAGTTTTGCCTGATCCTGCACCAGCTACAACAAGAATGGAACCAGTTTTGTGTGTGACTGCTTGTCGTTGCTCGTTATTTAAATGAGTGGTTAAAAATGTTGTAAATGATGGCCTTTGCTGTGCATCCATAATACTCCGAGTGCTGTTTAATATATACCTATTACAAAAGCACTGAGTGTAGCGTATAAATGAATAAAAGTCTTGCGATTTGCGTGTAAAAAATTTTGCGATGGTCGTCTTTGCGAGCCCACATTGTGGGCGTGGCAATCCAGCATTAAATTATTTCATTCAATTTAATTGGATTTTTTGCTTCTCTTGTGAGACAATGATTCGCAAATTTTTTTAAAAAGAGCGTATGCAAAAACATAATTAGCAGAAGGGAACCACAATGGCTCGATTTTTTTTAACTGTCTTATTACTTGGATCACTCGGAACTAATTTTTTGAATGCAGACAATGCAGACATAGATGAACCGCTTGTACTTGATATTATTTCGTATGAAGAATTGGTGCAAGCAGATGAGCACGCGTTACAGATATTGCGCAAGGCATTGCATGAAAAAGGAATTGTGGGCGTGCGAGGAGTTCCTGGTTACAAAGCAACGTATGAACGCTTTATTAACGCGGCAAGAGAATTCAGTGCATTGCCAGAGGAAATAAAAGAAGGCTACAAACCAAATAGATCACTGGGTGAAACTTTTCTTGGGTATGAAATGGGGAAAGAAAAATTTCAGCGGCCAAATGGTGATTGGATAGTTGATGATTTAAAAGCTTCCTACTATGCATTTGTTCCAGACAGTTGCAAAAATAAATGGCCTGTGGAAGTTGATCTAAGAACACCATTTCAAGATCTTGGAGCGCTTATGGCACAAACGGGTGAGTTGGTTATGCATACGATTGGTCTTCTTGGCGATACTACGGGGTTTCAACTTGAAGATGATTCGCGGGTAGGGCGTATGCTGTATTATAATAAAAGTTATACGAATGAAAATCCATATTGGTGCGGAGAACACTTTGACCATTCCTTATTTACCGCAATTCTTCCCGCTGTTTATTTTGTAGATGGCAAGCAAATTCCTGAACCAGAAGAGGCGGGATTGTTTGTACGCACAGCACAAGAAACACCTTTTAAAAAAGTATTTGCAGATGATCTTGATGTGATGATGTTTCAAGTCGGTGAGTTTGGCCAATTGGTAACGGATGATGGTATTCAAGCGACAGAGCATCGTGTGCATAAGGCGGTTGAAGCAGTAGAGCGTTATACGCTTGCTCTTTTTTTTAATGCGCCACGAAACATTTCAATTTATTCAAAATCTGTACTTGCGCATGATGCACGGTATGGTGCAAAAATAGGAGAAGCTTGCACGTTTGGTCATTGGCAGGAAGCTACTTTTCAACGTTTTCTTGTCAAGGGTGATGCGTAGTATGTTAGCGACGAACGGGATTTCTATTCTGAAGCATAGTGGCTGTACAAAATTCTACAGCCAGCGAGTCTTAAAAACAAGTACTTTAAGGGTTTTTGCCCAGGTTTTAATCAAATTGCCCTTTATTATTCTGATTAAATGATTTACAATACTATTAATATGAAAATCTTTAAAATCAATAACATATCAGGAGGGTATCAATGCCTGCAGTCGCAAGCGTTATCGTATATCTCATCTTAGAAAAAGACAATAAGTTACTCCTTGGCCTCAGAGAAAATACAGGCTATATGGACGGATTTTATTGTTTAGTAGCTGGTTCTGTGGAAGAAAACGAAAGTGCAAAACAAGCACTTGCGCGTGAAGCCCTAGAAGAAGCTGGTCTTATCATCAACCCAGAAGACTTATCTATCGCACATATCATGCATAGAAAATCTGGAAAAAACACGATCGATATATTTATGAGCTGTAAAGCATATGAAGGTGAAATCACCAATATGGAGCCGCATAAATGTAAGGAGTTAATGTATCATTCACCAGAGATGGTATCGAATGACATCGTTCCTTATGTCAAAATAGCCTTAGAGAACGTTCGTAAGAATGTTTTTTACTCTGAGGTAGATTGGGTAGCATAGTGCTACCTATTATCTGATCATCATACATGTGCAAGGGATCCTTGCACTATTCACTATTTTGACAATAGCATTTCATATTGCATTGTCAGTTTATATGTGCGGCCTTTTTTAGAAGGATCTACAATTTCCAAAAAACCTTTTTCTACCCATGTTTTGCATAACAAAGATGATGTTCTTGGTTTAAAGCCAAACAACTCACCAATTTGACTTGCGGTAACTGTGTTAAATTTTTGAAACAAGGAGAGTGCTTTGCGTTGCTTAGGGTCAAGCTGGCGCATGATGTTTGTGTAATCTTTTTCTGGTTTTTCTAATTGGAATATGTCTGGTTTTTCTGATTGGAGTATGTAGATCAACACTACATTCCATACAGATGAGTGATCATTTGGTAGACTTTTTTCTTGCAACTTAGAAGGTAATTCTTTTAAAAAAAATTTAATAGAATCATGAGGTCGATTTGTTGTATTGGCAATGTTTATGAACGTTACCATGCCAATACATATAAACATTTTCTTCATAAGTTTTTCGTATGTAATGGTTTTTCAATTTCCTTGACAACATAAGCTTCAACATCGTCATAGTCAGATTAAATAAAGACTTCTTGGGTAGCATGCCGATAAATTGTTTATTGCGTCAAGAGAAAATAATAACTTAATCAATCAATTATTCTAAAGAAGATTCATTTTCTGCTTACACTTCTTCTTGTGGCTCTGTGTGCCATTGTTCAAGAAACTCGATGAGCGGCGCTAAACCTTTTCGCGTTAATGCATCAGTCAGAACATGTGGTTGATAGTGTGCAACCAATGGTGCAAGGTGAGCAGTGTCTGGTAATCTATCGCTTTTATTGAACACATAGATCATCGGTTTATCTACGTTTAAATCAGCGATTATTGCTTCTACCACTTTAATGTGATGTTGCCAGTTGGAGTCTGAAATATCAATAACGTGCAACAAAAGATCCGCATGTTGTAATTCAGAGAGGGTTGATTTGAATGCTTCAATCAAGGTGTACTGAACTCTAAATCGTAAAACTTTATCCCGCTTGACAAATTATATATTTACTATAAAATTATAATTAACAATTAATACTATTAAACAATCTTTACCTTGAAGAGGTTTATCTATGAAGTTCTCTAAAAAACTACTTATCCCAGCTCTAGCTACAATAACAATAGCTAACTCACAACAACTTGCGGCTATGCAAGACCCAATTGAAGGTATGCGTGATCGTGTTGAAGTATGGAAACAGTTTCTAAACAAACCAGAAAATCATTGGCAGAAACTCGTTGACAACCATACACCTATTTGCTCACCATGCGGCACAGTATACCCACTCGAAAATTTTTTCCAGAAGCAAGATGAAAGTTTTGCAATTGTCGATATGCGTAATATTACATTTGCTAAACCACACTATCATCCAGGGTCTGATGTAGAAGTTTATATCGTCTTACAAGGGACAGCATGTGTTGTTGTAGGATATGAAGAGTTCCAGGTGAAGCAAGGCGACGCAATAATCATTCCGCCTAATACAACACACTTTACAATTCCAGATAATGAATTTTTGCTTGCGGTTATTAATACACCACCTTATAAGCCTGAGCGCAATATTTTAGTGTTTCAACACGATCCTAGCCTTTCTTTTGATTATGAACAATTTCAACGATTGACAGGAAACGCTAAACTTCAATAATTATTACTGACTTTAGGCATTCTTACTCACGAATTATAAAATAACAAAGCCGCATGCTCGATCATATAAAATCGAACATGCGGCTCATCTCTGCTTATTGAAGCTTTGTTTTTGATATGTTATTTAGAAAGATTGGCAGCTTCTTTTTCTAACATTTCAGCAATCCATTCATATCCATAAGCTCGCGCTAATTCTGCTGCTGTTTTGCCTGTGGCATCAGTAGCAGTAAGAATATACTTTTTATGGTTCGTATTGCTTAAGATATACTGTACTATGCCAGCATGTCCGTTTTTGGCTGCAAGGTGTAGCGCTAAATTACCATCATGGTCTTTTGACGAAAATGGTTCGTTGCTGCCCAACACCATTATTACTTCGGCCATTGCGTACTTGTCACCTTCGGCAGCACCTCGGTTAAAGGCATCTTGCATTGCGATAGCCGCGGTAGCACTCATCAACAATGCTAACGCTATAGACGTTAATTGTATGGTTTTCATGATTCTTTTCATGACTTTCTCCTTTGTTATGATAATTTTGAGGCATATTACACCTGTAACACTCCTCTATACTATTTAAATTATACTTACTATACATTTTCAGTATTGCAAATAGAAAATACAAAAAGCAAGAAAAATATAAGAAAATATTTATCCCAGCCTGCCCGCCATAGCTCGAAAGCGCGAATGAGAGGGGCAAAAGCAGATGTAAAAGGGTCGTTTAAGGTGTTTCCACCTGAGTGAGGCCCTAGTTTTCAGGTTTAAATTAGGATTGATTTGCCCTACGAATCGCACAATATTAAATTTCTGGTTGAAATTTATTGAAAAGCGTGGTAAACTGATAGTGAGGTTGGGTTGAATGGGGTTTGGTAGGAGTAGAGATAACCTCAAAGATGTAGTAGAATAAGTATAGTTTTAAATCATTTTTTTGAAGGAAGATATCATGAAAACACACAAAACGTTAGTGAGTTATAAGTTCTTATTAGTTGGTCTGTCTTTTGCTTGTATGGCCGGGGCGATGGAGCCTGAGTTACCAGGAGGATACGAGGGTAATACCTACAAAGGCGATCTGATTTCAGCGGATACGTTGGCACAACTTGCAGAACAGTATACACCTATGCCTGAGTGCATGAAAGATAAGTTACAGCAATGGTTAGAAGCTGAGGTTGTTATCCCAGAAGACACAGAAGTATGCTTTCAGGATATAAAAGAAGAAGCTGGTGAACAGATCATAAAACAGAATCAGGATTTAGTTGCCTATCTTGCACAGTTGCCTGATGATCTGAGTAAAGCACGGGCAAAGTCTGAGTGTAACCAAAAAGTTTTAAAAATTATTGGTGCGTCACATACGGTACATCAAAGCAGAAATTATATTTTTGAACCGACAGAGGGGACGGTATTGCGCATAGCGGGAACACCGAATCGTTTGTACTCGATTATTTCAGGGCAAGACAGAGGTGACAAGTGGCTTGATCCTTACGGAAAAGAAGGCGAAGCGTTTATAAAAAATCCAGAATCTAGAAAAGATTTAATAGTAATGCCGACCTATCATACGATCAGTATGTATGCGAACTATCTTTTGCTTAAAAAATTTATAGAACACAATAAATTGAAGCATGTGATAACGCCAGATACCTACTTGGAGCATATACCGGGTAGACCAGAAGAAGTATCTGATGATAATTACATGGTAATTCAAAAGAAAATTAATGGTACGTTGATTAATCTTTTGGCTGATCCTTCTGGTTGGGAGAAACTTTCTGATAAGACCATAAAAGAATTGTTTGTCGCAGCACGTGTAGGCTTATGGAATATCAATGGTAATTTGTTAGTTGATGAAAATGGTAACTGTGTACTGCTTGATTTGGAACAACCAAATAATAGTGATCCACGTGCATTCTTTAATAAGCCTATGGCACAAGAATGGGGTGCAATACGCGGTCGTGGTGGGTATGCGCGTTATATTGTTGATGGTATTGAGTTAATTGCTCAGATGATGGAAAAAGCACAAGAGAAATATCCGTCTGTTGCCGCACAATTGGCACTATGGAAATTATTGATTCAACAGAATGATAATTTGCTCTCGCATCTTAATCAAGGACAGCAAGAGAGACTTGATAACTTAGGCAAATAAACAATCAAATAAATCAGTTAATAAAAGAGTAAGCCACGCTTTCATATTGTTGAGAGTGTGGCTTATTTTTTTTGTCTGCACCTTTGGATGCATCATGTGTACTATTTTGACAGCAACATCTCATATTGCATTGCCAGTTTATATGTGCGGCCTTTTTTAGAAGGATCAACAATTTCCAAAAAAGCTTCTTCTACCCATTTTTTACATAAAGCAGATGATGTTCTTGGTTTAAAACCAAACAACTCACCAATTTGACTTGCGGTAACTGTGTTAAATTTTTGAAACAATGAGAGTGCTTTGCGTTGCTTAGGGTCAAGCTGGCGCATGATGTTTGTGTAATCTTTTTCTCCCCGTGTTTATGTGTGAAGCTATTAGGTGAGTACTTTTTCAAATGATACTGTCGTACCTTCCATAAAGTATTCAAACCATTGAGTAATATCTGCTTGAGCACGCCCCGAATAATAATTATGCGATGGTCCAATGCTAATAGCTTTATAGTACGCTCCTAAACCACGTGCATAATATTCTTCCAAAGAATAAAGGCCTTTTAAGTCATATCCACCGAGATGCAAGATTAATGTGGTGAGTAATCGTGCAGTGCGGCCATTACCGTCATAATAAGGATGGATAGTAGCAAATTCATAATGCGCAATGCTGGCTACAATTGGACATGGTGCATCTGTGGTATTAATCCATTGAACTAAGCTTTTCATGAGTGTGGGAACATCTTTGGCTTCTGGCGGTAGATACACAATTTGACCGGTTCTGCCATTACGGATTACGTTCTGACCATCTCGGTAGGATGTTTTTTTATCAGATGATCGACCACTGGACATTACGAGCGCATGTAATTTTTGTATGTGACTTTCGGTAATGGTGATTTTTTTGGCAGCCCATTGTTCCACTACTTCAAGTGCAGCATAGTAACCTTTTACTTCGCGCTCGTCCCGCTCCCGACCAGGAAAGTGTCCTTCATGTTTCAACACTTCTTCAATTTGATTTGGATCGAGTTTGTTTCCTTCTATCATGGTGGAATAATGGGTGGTATAAAGGCGAGCAGTTTCGCGCAGAGATGCAAGTACCGTTGGCGTAAGCGGCATATGTGCAACTTTTTCTTTTGCTGCTTCGATACGGACAAGGCATTGCGCAATTTTAGAGGTAATTGAATAATGGGGACTAAATTTTATTGGCATAATATCGCAATTTATCGGCATGGATTATTATTATTTTCTTCGCTTATAGCATGCCGATAAATCATTTGTTACGTCAAGAGAAAATGACAATTTAACTATTAATCTATTTTTTTAAGTCCATCATATAGGACACGATACATTTTCTAACGTCGTGCGGTAGTATCGACAAATCACCAACGTGATCATCCTTATGCAGCAACAGTATCATTGCATCTTTTTTGAGTTCTTGTGCAGTTCTACCACCATGCGCTTTGAACAATGCAATAAGCTGTTCAAAGGCTTTAGGTGTTCCATGAGTCAATTCTTTTGCTTTTTCCAAAGATGCCAGAGCAGCATCAAGAGGAGTCTTGCCACGCTTATCTAATGTATTAACCATTTCTTTAGGCATTGCTTTAAGCAAAAGCACACCTTTTTTCAAGAAGTCGTCAATATCTTTTAGGTAGTGGTCTTCGTTTGCAAGCTTATGTAGAAGACAGGATTTATTCAAAGGATGTAAGGTTATTACGTCAACTGCCTTTTCAAGATACAATGCCATGATCTCAGATGGATGTGAGGTCCCAATAGCTTTCCATAAAACATTAGGTGTAGAAGTCATCTTACCTGGTGCATGTATATTGATACCCTGAGCAATAAGTAATCGCACTATCTCTATGGTTTTAGCTCTGAAAAAGAGTGGGTCACCTACGCAATCCTTTATATTTGGATCTGCGTGATGCTCAAATAATATTGCAACTGCTTGAGTATCCTTGTAGATTACTGCGCTATTAAGTAATGTCGCGTCAGTTCTGGTATTGGCATCAGCATTGGCGCAGATGAGTGCAAGTGCAGGTAGACGTTTGGTTTTATAGTTGGGATCATTTATGGTTCGCATTAATTTTTTCAAAGTCTCATTTTTTGTTTTAAGATCATAGTTTTTACAAAAAGCACCAATTTCTTTAAACGTTAATAACTTATTAAAATGTTTGCATGTGGTGTTTAATTTCATAAATCTTTTAATGTTAGCTTCAAGCGATTGTATCTGGTTATTACCGCCGACAGAGCAATGAGAAAAAATCTCGATCAATTTTTCAGGAGGTAAGCTAATCAAGAGGCAATTATTTTCATTATGTTCTTCAGCTTTTTTTGATTCCAATAAGTTTTGTTCAGTGTCTAATCTAACGGGTTGGTTATTTAGTTGATAGGGATGTATAATTTGCTCATGTGTTTCAGCATAAAAAAAAATTGGACCAATGTGTATTCCTGGTTCCATGGCTTGTATAGATAAGGTGCTGAGTAATAGTGCTGACATCCAGATTGCGTTTAGGGTAAAAGTTGATTGGCTCATAAGAATTTCCTGTCTTGGTTATTTTTATATCCATAGATTGTATAGCTTTTATCATACCAAATCGCAAACAAATGTCAATGAGAAATTTTTAATTAATTGTCTTCACCCACTTCTTCTTGTGCTCCAGCGTGCCATTGTTCAAGAAATTCGATGAGAGGCGCTAAACCTTTTCGCGTTAATGCATCGGTAAGAACATGTGGTTGATAGGGTGCAACAAGTGGTGCAAGGTGCGCAGTGTCTGGTAATCTATCGCTTTTATTGAACACATAGATCATCGGTTTGTCTACTTGTAAATCAGCGATTATTGCTTCTACCACTTTAATGTGATGTTGCCAGTTGGAATCTGAAATATCAATAACGTGCAACAAGAGATCTGCATGTTGTAATTCAGAGAGGGTTGATTTGAATGCTTCAATCAAGGTGTGTGGCAGTTGTTGTATGAATCCTACCGTGTCAGATATGATTCCTTTGGATTTACCATTAATAAATAGTTTACGCGTGGTGGTGTCAAGCGTAGCAAATAATTTATCTTCTGCTAAAACGTCACTTTTGGTTAACGTGTTCAAGATGGTAGATTTACCCGCATTTGTATACCCAATCAAGCAGAGGTGTGGCACTTTATTATTCAGACGTGTTTTGCGTTGCGTATCACGTGCTTGTTGAATTTTTTCGAGTTGTCTTTTGAGTTGATTAATGCCACCTTCAATGTGACGTGTTTCACGTTCTTTGAGTGTTTCACCAGCACCAGCGCGTTGACCTTTTACCCCCGTCTGTTGCGCAAGGTGTATACCTTTACCAGCCAAACGAGATTTTTCAAATTTTAATTTGGCAATCGCAACCTGCGCTTTACCTTCAGCTGAATGTGCTGATTTTTCAAAGATTTCTAAAATAAGTCGTGTGCGATCACAAATGGTACAGTTCAGATAACTATCCAAATTGCGTTCTTGTTGTGCGGTTAAAATTTCTGAAATAATGACTTGTCTGATTTTGTGTTCTTCAACAAAGGCCTTGAGTTCTTCTAATTTACCTTTACCAAAAAAGTATCGTGGATCGATTGAGCGTAGTTTTACTAAGATTTCCGCTTCATACGGAACATTATTTGTTTTTACTAGATTGGTGAATTCTTCAAAATAAGAATCAGTATCCAAGGTGCGATTGAGGGGAGTGGTGACACCTATAATGAGTGTTCTTGTTGTGTTGCCGGTGGCGCAATTGAGTGGTCTGGTCATGGTAACCTCTAAATAAGTAATGCTTTTTAACTTTTTAAATCAAACATATAGCAGACTCATGTAAATTATACACACCCGTTCGTGCTGAGCCTGTCGAAGCATAACGGGCACGGCCTACCCTTCGACAAGCTCAGGGCGAACGGCCTATAAATATCATCCATGTATATTAACTCGCTATAATGTGTAATTATTCTAATAGAAAATAACGAGTTTGTCAACAAGGTGATAGGCTAGATTTGTTAGGTTGTTGGTTTCGTGTTATACTCGTTTTCAGTGTAGTATATTTATTTATTTGATCATAGGATTTGTCATATGTTTGATCTCCTCACTCATAAATTCTCATCACTTTTTTCTCATCTGACAGGATCTAAAACGTTTACAGAAAATAATATAGAAGAATCATGCGGTAATATTAAAGAAGCGCTCTTGGAAGCTGATGTACCCTATGGTTTGGTTGAAACGTTTGTTGAATCGGTAAAAAAAGAGGTTATAGGTCAAAAGGTTTTACACGCATTAAAACCAACGGAACAGTTCATAAAAATCGTTAATGATAAGTTAATTAGTTTTCTTGGTGGCCAAGACCAGGGGGTATTCACCTTCCAATTGCCATCTATAGTCATGGTGATGGGCCTACAAGGGTCGGGTAAAACGACGACTGTCGGTAAAATGGCTTACTTTGTACAAAAACTTGCGCAGCAACGGGGCAAGAAACGGCGTATTCTGCTTGCTTCAGTTGATTTTTATCGCCCTGCAGCGGTGGATCAGTTGGAAGTGCTGGCAAAGACGGTTGATGTATCTTTTTATCGTGCCACAAGTACCAATGTGGTGCAGGCGGCTATAGAAATCCATAATCATTATAAACAGGGCGGGTATGAGCTACTCTTCCTGGACACCGCCGGTCGAATGCACATAGACAGCGTCATGTTGCAGGAATTACGTGAAATAGAAGCTCATTTGACCCCTCGTTACAAGTTTTTAGTGCTTGATGCCATGACCGGGCAAGAATCGCTCAATGTTGCGAAATCATTTGATCAGGGAGTCGGCTTTCAGGCTGCAGTTATGACCAAAATGGATAGTGACACACGGGGTGGCGCGGTATTTGCATTCCGCTATGCGTTGAACAAGCCGATACGCTTTATCGGTGCAGGGGAAAAACCAGAAGACTTAGATCAATTTTACCCAGAACGTGCAGCAAGTCGTATGATTGGCATGGGTGATATCAGTTCCTTGATTGAACGGGCAAATGAAAAAATTAAGCAAAGCGAGCAGGAAGCAGCCTATAAATCAATGGTATCGGGTAAAATGACCCTACAAGACTTTGCCGATCAGATGGATATGGTCGGAAAAATGGGCTCTTTGTCCCAATTAATTAAGTATATGCCCGGATTTAATAGCGCAAATGTTTCTCAGGATATGATTGAAAAGGGTGAAGCAGAGGTGAAATATTTCCGTGCGATTATCAATTCTATGACTCCAAAAGAGCGTGTCAGTCCACGTATCTTAGAAAATTCACGTAAAAAAAGGGTCGCGAGTGGTGCTGGGGTAACGGTTGAGCAAATAAATTTATTATTACAGCGCTTTGAACAAGTGCAACAATATGCTAAACTATTTAAAAAACGCGGACTTTTCGGTCGGCAGTTTTAATAAAATATATACAAAATACTAATGTATCAATTATTTTCAAAGGATATATCTACATGGCAGTCAGAATTAGACTATCACGCGCAGGTAAAAAAAAGGTTCCATTTCATCGCATAGTAGTGGTTGATGGACGAGATAAACGTGATGGCGCATTTCTTGAGACGTTAGGCACCTATGATGGACTTAACTCTACTGTGGTCAATTTTGATGAAGCTGGTTATTTGGCATGGGTCACAAAGGGTGCTCAACCAACTGATTCCGCTAAAAAGATCTATAGGTTATTTAAAAAGTCAGTATCTGGTGCTCCAGTAACTGAAGAAAAAAAAGTAACTAAGAAATCAGTGTCAAAAAAAGCTAAAGCAAAAGCAGAAGTTTCTGCGTAACAGGGCTCTGTGTAACAGAATCTCTCTGTGTAAGCATTTCAAACAAATGAATAAGATTGCCTTATTATATGAACTATATAATGGGGGTAAGCACAAGGTGTGCATATGCTCAAAGATTTAATCGAATTTATCGTCAAAGAGCTTGTAGGATATCCTGATCAGGTTATTGTGGTAGAAAAACAAGAAATCCAATCAGTGTTATTTGAAATTCAGGTGAATGAAGGTGATCGTGGCCGCTTGATCGGTAAAGAAGGCAAAACTATTAAGGCGATTCGCGCTTTGGTAGGGGTGATGGAACCTGATGGCCAAAAGGTTGCAATTGAAATTGTGAAGTCCGCAGGTTAATTAAAGACATATCTATGAATATTTCAGTTCTGACCGTTTTTCCTGAATTGTATCAGCCATTTCTGCAAACAAGCTTAGTGCACAGAGCACAGCAAAAAGGATTGGTTACTTTTGATACAACCAGTTTTTTTTCGCTTGTTGCGCCAAAAGAGCGTATTGATGCGCCAACTTTTGGTCCCGGCAGCGGTATGCTTATTAAGCCTACAGTTGTGGAGGCTGGCATTATGCTGCATGAGCAGAAATATGGCCCTGCATTCAAAATATTTTTTTCTCCTCAAGGGCAAAAGCTTGATCAGTGTTCATTAGCACGATTAACGGAAAAGATTCGTGCGCATGGGCATGCATTGTTGATAGCAGCACGGTATGAGGGGATGGATGCACGCATAGAGGAAGAATATGCGGATGCGATTGTTTCTGTGGGTGATTTTGTGTTAATGGGTGGTGATTTACCAGCCATGATGCTGCTTGAAGGCATGTTGCGCTTTATTCCCGGTGTGGTGGGCAAAGAAGAATCGGTACGTGAAGATTCTTTCAGCGGACCTTTCCTTGATTATCCAGAGTATACTGAACCACTTGAATGGCACGGTAAAAAGGTTCCTGACATTGTCAGATCGGGTAATCATGGTGCGATTGCGCAGTGGCGACAAGAACAGGCAGCGCAAAAAACTGTTTTGAACCATTTTGCATGGATGCGTACGCAGCCCATGAGTCAAGCGCAAAAAAAATTAGCATCACGCTATATTCCGCGCCATTATACCGCCTTGTTACACGCTGATGTGCTGGTTGGTTCAGAGAAAAAGCCGGGGGTTACTTCGGTGACTTCATTAGATATACATGACATTGCGCGTTCGTCTGCAACCTATGGCATTACGCAATTTTTTATTGTTACACCGCTGGTGGACCAAAAAAGGATTGTGCAAACGTTGCTTAATTTTTGGCAAAGGGGTATTGGTGTGGATTATAACCCGAGCCGGCATGAAGCGGTTAAGTCGGTTGAAATACATGACACATTGGATAGTGCGATAGCTGAAATTACAAAAAAAGAAGGGGTAGCTCCCTTGCTTGTGGCAACATCAGCCAATAAGCATGAGCATGCGGGCTCTATTTCATTCTGGGATCAATCTTTGGTCTGGCGTCAAGAACGTCCGGTATTGCTTCTTTTTGGCACTGGCCAGGGGCTTACTGAGGATCTTGTGCAGCGATGCGATTATATACTGAGTCCCATTGAAGGGATTTCTGGATTTAAGCATTTATCGGTTAGATCGGCTGTGGCGATAGTGCTGGACCGCTGGCTTGGAATGAATGAAAAAATATATAGATGAATATTGGCAGAATGGTGGATTTCCGCTATATTAAAGTACATAAATGAATATTAGTCGGGCAAACGTAAAAGGGCCTATCATGAAAGCGAATAAATTTACTAAAGAAACGGTTGGACAGATTGCTGTGTATGAACGCAATTTTCCTGCGTTTGAAATAGGTGATTGTGTCGGTGTTTCTCAGCGTATCAAAGAAGGCGATAAAGAACGGTTACAAGTTTTTGAAGGCGACGTAATCGCAATGCATAAAAATGGTGCTTCAAGCACGTTTATTGTGCGTAAAATCGCTGCAAACAACGTAGCAGTAGAACGTATTTTTCCTTATTACTCACCACTTATCGATAGCATTACATTGGTACGCAAAGCTGATGTGCGTCGTGCTAAGTTATACTATTTACGTGGTCGTGTTGGAAAAGCTGCTCGTGTTAAGGAAAAAATTCTTACCAAAGCAGCAAAAGCAGCATAATCCGTCTTCGCTAACCTGTTCTTCGTAGCTGGTGAGCTTCTGGCTCACTATTTTAGCGAAGTAGAAGATTTTCTACAGACATGGTTGGAGGGCGAGTCGACAGACAAGATTATCTGGTTTGCGTGGGGCGCGTGTGAAAAAGTGGTTATTCTTCGGCATCATTTTTTTGTTTTCTCCTGGTTGTAACAAGCAGGGTACTACTTTTTCTCACAAAGATCGTCCTACAGACAAGCAACAAGCGATGTATGATCATGACTTTGTGCGGCAACAGGAAGCCAGGCTTACGGATATTCCTATCCCGCTCAATGCAAAACCGGTACCAAAGCGCTTCTGGGTAGATGAAAAAGAATCTGCGGGAGTCATGCTCGTGTACATGGTTTCTGCATCACCGCAAGAGATTGTGTCTTTTTATTCCCAAGAGATGGAACGATTCGGTTGGGACCAAACAGCTTATTTTAATGCACACGAACATCTTTTGATTTTTGAAAAGCCGGGCAGAGTATGCTCTCTATCGCTCCGTCCGGTTGATTCTTTGGTTACTCATTCGATTGACCATTCCAATAGCCCTACCTCATTGATTATTTTCACGGGCAATAAGCAAGCGTCTGTATAATTCTTGTGCCAGGTTGTTTGTGTTGTTCTTTAAGCATTGGTCGAAGTATGGACGGGCCTATCCTTCGACGAGCTCAGGACGAACGGCCCTGGGTGCATTGCTTAATGAATCTCGCTATAGACCTTTTTGTTCAGCCTTTTCAACCATTCGTTCCAATTTTCTATTTGTTTGGCACATTTTGTGTTTCTCGGCTGTTTGTCGGCCGTTTCTCGGCTGTCGCTATATTCCAAGCATTTTTAACCACGTTATTCATGTATCTTTTTGATCAAACTCGCGTTTGTTTATTCTGTTTGCTTGCAATGACTATGCATCACCCATATTTCATTCCACGAAAAGTGAGTTTTTTTACAAAGAAAAACCCGACAGAACCATTGGGTAGGTCTATCGGGTAATTTTAGTCGTCTTATGCGAAATTGCTTACGCTTTCAGATTCTTAATCCGTTCATGCAAGTCTCTGTTTTTTTCTTTGAGTTGTTCTATCTCGCGATCGCGCGCTTCTAGTTTTCTATCACGACGCAGACTTTTTTCTTGCTTACGCAATTCTTCTTTGCGTTTTCTTGTCTCTTTACGGAGCGCTTCTTCGCGTTTTGTTTCTTCTTTACGTAATTCTTCTTTACGTCTTTTTGTTTCTTCGCGTAGTTTTGCTTTTTTATCAGCTATCTGTTCTTCCGTTTGAGGTCTTCTGGTTGCGGCTATGGCACCACCAGTAACACCACCCACTGCTGCGCCTACGGCAGCACCAGGAGCACCAGCAGTGACGGCACCAACGGTTGCACCAGTTGCGCCACCTACAATTGCTCCTTCAGTAATGTCATCATTTGCTGCATATGCATTAACAACACTGCATGCGATGATCGCATATAAAGAAATCTGTAAAATATGTTTTTTTGACATGATCTGTCCTTTCTTTAAAAAATTAACTACTGTTTACTATCTCTCTTTTCTAAGACGTTTTTTTAAGAGAGCAAGGATTTCATTGTTCACTTGCTCTCTCGATATGGATTAACTTATCCCTAGATAATGTATCTCTAGATAACGTATCTCGGTAGGTAACTTATTCCTTTGGCGCTGATTTGCTTGCTGCAGCTGCTTCGTGCTTTTCCAAGCGAGCAATTTTTCTGCGCAGCTTTTCTATCTTTCTTTCTAACCGTGCGTTGTCTTTACGCAATGCTCTGTTTTCTTCACGCAAGCTCATTGCCCGACGACGTTTGCTGCTAGTTCTTGCTGAACCTGCAAGCAGACCGGTACCGGCACCAACACCTGCGCCAATAGCCGCACCTCTTCCGCCACCAAATGCGCCGCCAATTAACGCTCCTGTTGCTGCGCCGCCAACTACGCCTCGCGCAGTGCTATCACCGCTGTTGTCGTAGTCATCGTCGTAGGAATAGCTTCTGCGTGCTTCCATTGTTTGTTCGGTTAGTATGCCTGACGCAAGTAGGGTCAGCATAGTAATCGTGAGTATCTGTTGCTTCTTCATTCTCTTCTCCTTTTCTTTGGTTTATCGTTGTTATTATTATTCTATCTCTCGTTTTATTTATTGCTTGAAGGTTTTTCCATCGCTTCTTTAAGCATTTTTTCAATATTTATTATTTCCGGTATGCGATATCCTTTGCGCAGGACTGTTTCCCACTCAACGCGATCTAAAGGTGTTCCGAATGTAGGATGTCTGAAATGTGGATTTGCCCCAGCATCAAGCAATAATTGGGCTATGTCATCATTCAATTCTATCACCGCATACAGTAATGGTGTCATGAGCGCATCGCTCTGATAATTAACATCGGCGTCTTGCGTGATGAGATCGGTGACGGTAGCGATATCGTTATCTTGTATAGCTTTTATTAATGTGTCTGCCAAGCGTAAGTATTCTCTTGATGTTTCTGTTTTGAATTGATCGGCAACGGCATGCGTGCTCATGTTGAAATTATCTGCGAGCATATGTATGAGTGCAGTAAAAGCTTTTTGATTACCATACCTTGCATAGATGATTTGTTGTAATGTTTTATTTGTCAGGCTCGTTGCTTTAATGGCGCCTATTATAAGCTTAAGATCATCGTAGGCATATAAATATGAGATGATGATAGCTTGAATTTCTTGAGGTAAATCTTCCATTCCCAGACCAACATAATGACCACGTTCAGGTTCATGTTTAGGCGCTGGTACTTTCATGCCATTGAGTGCGCTTGCTGCGCAGAGTAGTGTGAGTAATACTGTTAACTTTTTCATCTTCTTCTCCTTGTTTCGCCATCTTGTCCGTCGAAGCTTTATGCGTAGACGGAAGCTTTATGCGACGGCGGATCCTTTTTCTAGCTTCTATTATTGTTGTTCCTTCAAGACCTCTTCAAGTAGTTGTATCATTTCCGGTTTTGCTCCGTCGAGTATCGCGTCATCCAGATCTTTCTGTTCGAGTTTTGCCCCATAAGCAAGCAATAATTTTACTATTTTTTGATTGTTATTGTCTATTGGTATTGTAAGAGCTCCTTTAAAGGGTTTTGCTCCATATTTGAGTAATAATTCTATTATTTCCGGCTTTTTTGAGTAAAATAATAGCGCTCTCATAGTATTTTTTCAGTTGGTTTTGCTCCATGCTCAAGTAATAATTTTACTGTCTCAAAAGTAGGCGTTTTGGTTTGGAGGGCTTAGGTGCCAGAGTGATACTCAGGGGGGTATTCATATCCGTATCGGAATAATTAACATCAGCAGCACCATGTTTGATAATAGATTGAATTGACGCATGATATCTGACCGTACTGTCCATTGCTGCCAACGATGCTATTAATGCTTTAGAATACTTTAAATATTGCTCTGCGACTGACGTGTTAAATGCGGTGGCAACATCTCGTGCAGTGTATTGAATTTATCTGCGAGCACGTGTCCAATGCAGTAAATCCTTGCAGTTGGAAAGTCACCGTATTCTTCATTTACAATCGCTTTAATGCTTTGTTTGGTCAACTCCTGGTGGCCGCTTTTATGCCGCTATTGTACCTTCAGATTATCATTGGCTTTAAATAGGCTTGTATGATTGCACTTGCATTCTTTGGGTAGATCTTCTAAGACAACGTCATGGCCACGTTCAGCCCTGTTTAGGCTCGTAGAGCGAAGTAGGTCCATGCCATTGAGTGCGCTTGCTGCGCAGAGTAGTGTGAGTAATACTGTTAATTTCTTCATGTTCTTCTCCTTGTTTATCACGCCATCCTGTCCGTCGAAGCTTTATGCGTAGACGGAAGCTTTATGCGACGGCGGATTAGTTTTTATTATTGTGATTATTTTCTTCCATTGTTACTCCTTTAACCAGCATCTTCTGATGTGTCCATTGACATATCTTTTTCTTCCATAGAGACATCTTCTTGTGGTTGTTGATACTGCAATACATTTAATGCGGTCATTCCATTCGGATGAATGAAATATGGATTCGCTTTAAGTTTAATAAGGAATTGTACCATTTGTTGATTGTTTGCTAATGCTGCATTTAATAGCGGTGTGGTTCGCTCTTGTTCTGTATTGTAATTAAAATCAGCGTGCTGATTAAAGAGCTCCATAACCTTGTCGAAATCATTGTGTGATGCGGCTATTAACAATGCATTGCCCAATTGCACATAGAGCATTGCAGCGGGTGTTGCAAATTTCTGAGCAACTGCTGCCGTGCTGATGTTAAACGTGTCGGCGAGCATGTGTACAAGTGCCGTAAATTTTTTTTGATTTTCATATTCTTCACTCATGATGATCTGCATTAATGGTTTGTTTGGCATACTTGTTGTTTTGATAGCTTTGATAAGAGCATCAAGGTTATTGTAGGCGCGCAAATATGAAGCTATGCTTGTTTGGACTCCTTGAGGCAGATCTTCTATTTCCATACCAACGTAGCAGCTACGTTCAGGCCCTGTTCTTTGTAGCTCGTAGAGCGAAGTAGGCTCCATCCCATTGAGGGCGTTTGCTGCGCAAAGCAGTGTGAATAATAATGTTAACTTCTTCATGTTCTCTCCTCTATTTTTCAAGCAGTGCTTTTATTTTTTTCTTTTGTTGTGGGTCGCCCTGCTTCATGTACAGGTAATCTATAGCTTTTAAGCCACGTCCTGTCATTATGTCATGTTCGCCTATAAAGTGTGGGTTCGCGCCATTATCAAGTAATAATTTTATTATTTCATATTTTTCATTGGTTACTGCAAGGAGTAGTGGTGTAAGCTTTATCTTCACCATGGTCAAAGCTGTAATTAACGTCAGCACCTAGTGCGATAGCCTTAGTAACGTCATGGATACTACCGTTCTTTATGGGCTTGTATTAACGTATCACCCGCCAGCGTATAATGTTTTGTGGTGAAAGGCTGTACCAAGTTGTTCAGCAATGTTTTTTGTGGCGGTGTTAAATTTATTTGCAAGTACATGTACGAGGGCTTTAAATTTCTTTGGATCACCATATTCTTCGTTGACTATCTCTTTTAACTGACGATTGGTTTCGCTAGTTGCCTTGATGGCCTTAACTATGTCATTAAGATTATCGTAGGTATGCAAATATGAAACTATGATCGCTTGAACTTCTGGAGGTAAATCTCCCATGCCAACGTAACGGCCGCGTTCAGGCTTCATACCATTGAGTGCGCTTGCTGTGCAGAGTAGTGTGAATAATACTGTCAGCTTCTTCATATTCTTCTCCCTTTTTTATATTATTGCTTTTTTATTTTTGCTAATTTTGCCCATACGTTTTGTTGCATATGGGCAAACGTTTTTCTACTGTTTCTTTTTCATAGCTTCTTCAAGCAATGTTTTTATTTGTTCATATTCTGGATTATGACGATTAAAAAAATTGTGAACATCTAAAGCTGTTCGATTATCGCCACCTTTGGCATATGGGTTAGCACCATGCTCAAGTAATAACTTTATTATTGTAGTAAGTGCTTTAGCTTGTATACCTGTATTAAGCGCTGATCCCATTAACACGGCCATGTTTAATACTGCTGGATTAGCTGTAATATCGACCCCCTCATCAATTAATTTTTTGACTTCAGCTATATTGCCCATTGGTAGAGCTTCCATTTCTAATTTCTCATATAACTCAACATATCTTTTTGCTACGGGTAGATTATTAAGCCTATTGATGAATTGATGAGCAATATCGATAGGACGTTTACCAAATTTCTCTGCGAGTAGATGCATCAATGTGGTAAAGTTTTTCAAATTGTCTAACTCATGCTTGAATGTTTTATTTACCAATCTAGCTTCTTTAAAATAATTGATGACTGCGTCAAGATTGTTACCACTTTCTGCGAAAGCTTTGCTTCCTGCAAAAGCTATAAGAATGATTGGTTTCATATCTTTGGGCAATCGACCCCATAATGCTGGATCAAGTTTAGTTATTTCCATTCCGTTAAGTGCGTTCACACATAATGCTATTGTTAGTGAGAATAATAATGTTAGCTTCTTCATGTTTTTTTCCTTCTTTTTTTTTGCTAACTTTGCCCATACGTTTTGTTGCATATGGGCAAAAGTTTTAAATTTACTCAACTTCATCTATGGTTAAGTTGCCATCTTTCATTTCACCACGCATGGTCATAGAAGTCTCTTCTTCTGGGCGTCCTTCTTCATACTCTTCGCCTTTTTCTCCAGCGACAAATTCACCTGTGTCTTCCACAAGGCCAACACCTGCGCCAAATAAACCGCCAACCGCAGCACCTACAGGACCGGCCATTTCTTCACCAGAAGCAGCACCTTTTTCCATTTCTGTGGCAGTTTCACTGCGTCTGCGTGGACGTGATTCGTCCATATCTGAATCATAACCCATTTCATCTGAGCTACCTTCATACACGGACATTCCTTTATCTATTCTTTCACGTTCTTCATCTCTCATTTCACGTTCTTCAGTCGTTGTCCCAGAAACCGTGTCGCCTGTATCTTTTACCAGACCAACTGCGCCACCAAATAGACCGCCAACTGCAGCGCCTACTGGACCAGCGGCTTGCTCACCGGAAGCAGCGCCTTTATTCATTTCTGTGGCAGTTTCACTGTGTGCTTGTAGGGTTTGCTGGTTAAGCATACCTACGACGATACTGAATGCTGAAGTGATTAACATATGTTTGAATTTCATGATAGTTCTCCTTTTTTCTGTGTTTACTTTATTAAATTATTAAACTAAGTTCATTTGACTTGCCCGCCATAGCCTTGGCGACGGCGGATTAATCTGCAACGGCACCGACACCTGCGCCAACGCCTGCACCAATAGCAGCACCGGCACCACCGCCTAATACGCCACCTATTAATGCGCCACCTGCTGCACCACCAACGACGTTTCGCGTACGGTCGTCATCATCGTAATGATGGTGATGGTGATGATGGTGGTAATGATGATGGTGACTACCGTCACGATAGTAACGATCATCGCCGGCAATAAAATTACCAGTGTCTTCTGCCAGACCAACGCCCGCACCAACTATGCCGCCTACTGCAGCACCTACTGGACCAGCCTTCTCTTCACCAGAAGCCGACCCTTTTTCCATTTCTCGTGATGTTTCACTGCGCGCTTGTAGCGTTTGCTGGTTAAGCATACCTACGATGATGCTGAACGCTGAAATGGCTAAAATATACCTATTCTTCATAACTACTCTCCTTTTTTTTAAAAATACAATATCTATCCCTACAATACCAATATTACTAACTGCAATAATTAAAAGTCAAGGATATGAAAAATATTTTTTAAAAAAAGTGCTTTAAAATAGGGCTTTTATTCGATTGAAAGGAGCTTTTGGGCGAGTTTATTTATGTTTCCCGCACCCAATAAAAGGAGTAAATCATCAGGGGCAAGGGTCTTTAGGAGGTATTCTGGCATAGCATTTGAATCTTTATCGTAGGGAATATAGGTAATAGCGCGTCCTGGATTGCGTTTGCATAAGGCTTCATACATGTTTTTGCTGGTGACTCCCTCAATGGGGGCTTCTCCAGCTGGATAAATGTCGGTTATAATCAGAGTATCAATGGTATTGGTGCTCAATATATCAATAAATTGATCCCATAGTTTATGGGTGCGAATATAGCGATGTGGTTGGAAAACTACAATAAGCCTGTTTTTGGTTCGATTGCGTGCTACGGTAAGAGTATTCATGATTTCAATCGGGTGATGACCATAATCATCAAACAGTTCTGCGTTGCGGAAGGTGCCGCGATATGAAAAGCGACGGTCTACTCCTTTGAAGGTGTGGAGTGCCTGGCTGATCACCTCAAATGCGATACCCAATTCAAGTGCCAACGCGCATGCGGCGAGTGCGTTCAAAACATTGTGACGCCCAAGCATGTGCATAGAGATAGACCCGAGCGGTTCTGCGTGGTGTTTCTTGTGTACGGTAAACAGCGAATGATCTGAATTCAGGATGACATTGGTGCCATACAGGTCCGCATCGCTGTCAAGGCCATATGATATTGTTTTTACGTGCGGTATGGGTAGAATTTCGCGTACGTTCTGATCATCAATACATACAATAGCCTTGCCGTAAAAAGGTAGATTGCTCAAAAAATGAGTAAATGTTTGCTTGATGTCGGCAAGATCTTTATACGTTTCTAGATGTTCTAAGTCAATGTTGGTTACTACGGCAAGTGTGCTGTGTAAATGTAAGAATGAGCGGTCGCTTTCATCTGCTTCAGCAACCAAAAAATTTCCGGTACCCAGCCGCGCATTATGAGAAATTGTTTTTAAATGTCCGCCAATAATGACGGTGGGATCAAGCTGAGCTTCAATCAAGATGTGTGAAATAAGTGATGTTGTGGTTGTTTTACCATGTGAACCGGCAATTGCAATACTGTATTTTGTGCGCATGAGTTCAGCAAGCATGAGCGCTCTGCCAATGGTAGGAATACCACGTTTTTGCGCTTGCAGAATTTCAGGATTATTTTCTTGTAGGGCTGAAGAATAGACCAAAATATCAATACGTGGGTCATGGCATTGTGGCGTATTATTTCCTTGATGAATGGTGCAACCGAGTTTTAAAAGATTTTTTACACTTGCTTGATCTAAATCAATGTCACAACCGGAGATGATATATCCTTGAGCATGCAAGATAGTGGCGATACCGCTCATGCCGATGCCGCCAATGCCAACGAAATGTATATGTGTTTTTTTTGCCGGATGATACATACTGTTCCTTGTAAGCTAAAGTGATGTTCTATAGTAACGGAAAGCAAAATAGCTTACAACTTATTGATTAAAGTAGTTCGTTTAATTTAATTAATTTTTCTCTGAGTTGTATCATCTGATTGGTAAGAGTTGCGATGTGTGCGTCCATATGCGCAGTAGCATGATGTTCAAGAACATTTTTTTCAGCGGCCAAAGTTTGTGTGTTATGTATGGGGGTAGTAGGTGCTGAGGCGTTGCGTGCTCCCGTGCTACGCATTGTGGTGCTCGTGCCGTGGTACTGCGTGCTGTGGCAACGCGGGTACTTGGTATGCATTTTTCAGCGCTTAACTGTTTCTTTGCCCCGGATATTGTAAATTTTTCACTGTAAAGTAACTGTTTGATGGTGCTGAATGTTGTGTAATCTTCTTCTGTGTAAAAGCGTTGTTTGCCGGTTGAGCGTGAAGCTGATAGTTCAAATTCTTTTTCCCAGAAGCGAATGACGAATCGTTTTACTTGTAGGCGGTCTGCCAATTCACCAATACGGAATTGTTTTTTTGTCATTTTCATACGGTTCCTTTTTTTGTAATAAGTTTATAGGTAAAAATACTCAGGTAGTGAGTGAGTTTTTCTCGATTAAAGGCCTTTCTTCTGCTATCTTAATAGGGTTTACAATCATATTCCCAATCAAACATTATTAATTATGAGGCGTGTTCCCTATGAATTTCAAGGAAATGATAGTGCCATTTGTTTTGGCATTCACTTCAGCGTGGGCTATTCAGCATTTTATTTTGAGTAGATGGCTGCCGACTGATGGTAGTGAAAAAGTATCTACGTTCGTTGCTCCTCAGACAGAGTTAGCATGCAAGCCAATTAACACAGAGGTAGATTTCAGCGATAGTGGCAAGGCTCCCGCTCAACGTACTATCATTGAAACACCATGGGGCCAAGGAGTCTTTTCAACCGAAGGTGCATCACTCGAACGCTTAACCTTTAAGCGAATTGTTGATGGTTCAGAGCTCATGTTGAGCACGGTAGAACCGGTTGCAAGCACAGAAAAAGAAGAACGTTGTTTTCTGGTTGCGTTTGACGAAAAAACACCTTTTTATTATGACCTGATTGGTCGACGTGAAGATGATACGTCTATTCAGCTTGAGTATCAAGCAGTTACCGATCAATCGGTGGTGCGTAAAACATTCATAGTCTATAAAAATATATACAAAATTGATCTAAAGCTTTCTATTCAAGCAAAAGGTGATCATGTTCTGGCGCCACGTATTTTTTACACCGTTCCGCACATGGTTGAAGGATCGGGTCTTGAATCTTCTGCCATCGTATGAAAAGAGTTCTGCTCCCCGTTGGCCGCAGGGTAGTAGATCTGCCTTCTTCTATCGTTATCACAAGTGCAGGGGTGTTTGAAAAAACGGCAAAGAATAGTTTAACTGCGCATCAGGGGTGGTATGAACCGCTTATGTTTGGTGGCGACAGTGCTTATTTTATCCATGCAATGGTTGCTGATGAACAGCACTTTGTGCAGCGTGCGTATTATCGTCAGGGTGGCGGTACCAACTTGATCTCTATTCTTGAAGGGCCATCAATTGAAAATTCATCTGAATTTACCGTCTCATTTTATTTTGGACCAAAAGAGTTCCATGCGGTAGGAGCAGTTGATCCACGTCTTGAACAAGCATTCGATTATTCGGGTCTGCTTGCGCCGGTTTCACGGTTGTTGCTCAAACTATTAAAATTATTGTATGCATACATTGGTAATTATGGGTATGCGATCATAGCGCTTACGATTTTGATGAAGCTGATTCTGTTCCCCATGACTTACAAAAGTGAACAGAGCATGAAGCAGCGCGGTGAAATGAAAAAGAAGCTTGATTACATTCAACACAAATATAAAAATGATCCAGAGCGTCTTGCACAAGAGCGTGCTGAACTATTGCGTAAACATGGCATGCCGGGATTAGGTGGCTGTTTACCGTTGTTGCTGCAGATACCTATGTTCTTTGCACTGAGTACCATATTGCGTAGTTCTATCGAATTACATAAAGCACCAATGCTGTGGATTCCTGATTTGTCAGCTGCAGATCCGTATTACATATTACCGATAGGTGTTGCGCTTTCCATGTTGTTACAAGCAAGTGGCGCGGATGCGCAGCAACGTATGACCGGAATTGCTATGGCGCTTGTCTTTGGTGCAGTGGCTACCAGTTTTTCTGCAGGGTTAGCGTTGTATATTTTTGTGAGCACGCTGTTAGGGGTGCTGCAAGGATATGTGGTACGTGTTTTTAAATTAGTGAAATAACTATGTTGCAAGAATTACCTACCCTTGCGCAACTGCTTAAAATATTGCAACAAGTGCCGTATTTAGCATCAAAAAATTTGTATCGCGTTGCTACCCATTTCTTGCACATGGATTACCACAAGATTGAACAATTTTGCACCGTATTGCGCGATATCAAAGAAAAGTTGACCCAGTGTGAACTCTGTTTTTATTGGCGAGAAAAAGAACGTCCATGTTTGTTTTGTTCGAATAAAATGCGTGATCAAGGTTTGGTGTGTGTGGTTGAATCCTGGCATGAACTGTTGGCGATTGAACAAACACAAGGCTATGTTGGCGTGTACCATGTGCTTGGTGGCGTTATTTCCCCGCTTGATGGCATTGGTCCTGATGAGCTTACGATTGAAGCATTGATTAATCGTGTTGAACATAGACAGGTACGTGAAATTATTTTGGCAACCAATCAGACACCAGAAGGTGAAGCAACGGCAGCATTTATTGCGCGTAAACTGAAAAATAAAGATGTGGTAATTTCATGCCTTGCGCGTGGATTGCCGGTGGGTTCATCGCTTGAGACGATGGATCGTTTGACGGTGTATAAGGCGTTATCAGATCGGCGCCCGTTTTAGAACGTCGTTGCGACCCGACTTCGCCAAGGCTACGACGGGCATGGCGTGTCTATTGTGGCAACCTGTCCTCCGACCTGTCCGCCGTAGCTTCAGCGAAGGAGGAAGCTTTAGCGAAGGGGGATCCAGTATATAAAAATTAAGTTTGTAAGGATTTTGTATGTTATTCAGTCTTCCAAGTAACCAAGATTTCTCTCTCTATGCATTGCGCAGAAAAAAATTTATTGAAGCAGTAAAAGAACAGCATCCAGGTAAAACCGGTGCCATCGTACTCTTTGGTGCATTTGAAGGAGAGCGAGTCGCTTTTCGCCAAGAAAGTTCTGTTTTCTATTTATCGGGTATTCAAGAGCCAGGCATTGTGTTGTTTCTAGATCTGAACGGCAAAGTTATTTTGTATGTGCCAAACTGTGTTGAAAATAGAGCCAAATGGGTTTTTTCTTCAGTACCGTTAACACAAGCAAATGCGCAAAAGCTCGGCGTGGATGAAGTGCGCACGTTGGGATCAGTATGTGCTGGTTATCAGTTCCATCCATTCTTTCCTCGTGAAGAATATGCTGATTTACTGAGTGTGCTTGAAAGATTAGCACAAGATGGTAAAACTATTTTTACGTTTACGCCTAATAATCCGCATGGGTACGCTGAACAGCGTTTGCTCTTGCAGCGTTTACGTGAATTTGTACCGGCTATTACGCCACATTTGGTTGATGTCTCTCCGGTTATTGCTCAAATGCGTCGCGCAAAAGATATGCATGAAATTGATCAAATGTACAAAGCGGTTGAAATTACTGCAGTTGCACAAGAAGCAGCGGCAGGCGCAATTTCTGACGGTATGCGTGAATGTGAAGTGCAAGCAAGCTTAGAGTATATGATGACCAGTTCTGGTGCACGTACTTCATTCCCAAGCATTGTGGCAAGTGGTAAAAATTCGACCGTATTGCATTACAATCTCAATAGTGACACCATGAAGAATGGTGATTTGGTTGTGGTTGATATTGGTGCTGAATTTGGTTGTTATGCGGCAGATTTAACCCGTACGTATCCAGTGTCTGGTCATTTTACCAAGCGTCAACGTGAAGTGTATGATAGTGTGCTTGCAACGCAAGAATACATTGCTGATCTGGCTAAGCCAGGCATGTGGCTTTCCAATGCACAGTATCCAGAGCAATCATTGAATCATCTGGCACGTGCTTTTTTAACTAAAAAAGGATATGGCAAATATTTTCCGCATGGCATAGGCCACTTTTTGGGCCTTGATGTGCATGATGTTGGTGATTCTGCTGAGCCGTTGCAAGAGGGTGATATTATTACCATTGAACCGGGTATTTATATTCCTGAAGAACAGATTGGTATTCGCATTGAAGATGATTATTGGATTGTTGCTGATGGGGTTGTCTGCTTGAGTGAAAATTTACCTAAGTCTGCTGAAGAGATTGAATTCATGGTACAGCAAACGCTGGAAGATGCTGAAGAGTCTGATCTTGATGAAGAGAATATGTTTGAAGAAGAAGATGGGAATGAGCATTAAGTTGTTTGTAGTTTATAATTGAAAAACAGAGTCCCCTTCACATTACCTGGGGGGGAGTTTTTCGGAGTTCTATGAAAAAGTGCATGCTGTTATCATTTCTTCTCTTGAATCCATTTATTGCACGCGCAATGGAAGATAATTTTTTAAGTTTTTTTTCTTCATTGTTTGAAAGTAATAAAGTCTCTTCGCCTTTACAAGCAGTACAGGTAAATAAAAATGAATTTAAAAAGCTACTACACGTTTATTCATGGTCTATAAACGGTTTGTCTTATGCGATTGTACAGGCAGAAAGATCTTATTTGAATAATCTTATAACTGATAAACCGACTGAGTTTTTCCTCTATTGTTATAATCAGTCGATGCATGGGTATATTTCTTTTATGTCGATTATGAATGATTCTTTGCTTGATACATGTAAAGAAGTATGCATCAATGGTTATTCTGCTTTGGGAGCTGCAATCATAGCAGAAAATGTGTCTGTTAAAGATAAGCGTTGGTTTGTACGAAAATTGAAGAAAAAAGGCTTTACGTTAACTGCAAAAGACAGAACGCTCATAGCGCTTGAATTGCAGGATTCTATTCCTGTCGAACAAAAACAGATGATGGTAGCGTTATTACAAGGTCAGCAGAAAGACGTCTTAGCATCGTTACCACATGAGATAAGAAAATACATTGTGGATCGTATCATGCGTTTATACAAAGAAAAAGAATGGTTCTATTTTTTGCTACGGTAAGTTAATTAAGTTTTTTTTAGGAGAGTTTGCATGCAAAAACGTATGCTGTTATCGTTGTTTCTTTTTTTGAATCCGTTTGTTGTTTGCGCAATGGAAGAAGATTATCCAAATTCTTTCTTTTCACTTTCATATACGCTGGAAGACAACGTTTCAAGTCTTTTTAATGTATTGCGCTCATATCTACCAGTATGGCTTGTAGCCGATCAAGTCTCTCTGAGTCCTATGCAAGAGATACAGATCAGTAAAAATAAATTTGAAGAGGAGCTGGTGCCTGACGAATCGTTTACTGTAACCACATTTTCTAATGGACATGCGATACATTTTAGTCCACATGGATTTTTTAAAGATTGTTATTGGCTTCAGCTTATCGAGGATGACTTAGATGATACATATATTGAAAGCTTCAAAGGCTCTTTGCTTGATATGTATAAAAAAACTCAAATAGATGGTTATTCTGCGTTGGGAGCAGTAATCATATCAAAAAAAGGATCTCTTTTGCATAGGCAAGAACTTATAGAACGATTGTTGAATAAAGGTTTTACGTTAACGGAAAAAGATAAAACACTTGCGCCACTTGCATTGTATAATCAAATTCAAGATCTGTATACAGAGGCGATGATATTGTTGTTGCAAGATCATCTGCATGATCATCAGAAAGACAGCTTAGCTGTGTTACCACATGAGGTGATAAGGCTTGATTGTGGATTATATGGTGTATTTGCACAAAGCAGAAAACTTGTCTTATTTACTTCCATGGGGAACGTTCTAAGTTTTTTTAAGGGGTGTTTATGCGAAAGCGCATATTGCTATGGTTGTTTCTTTTTTTGAATCCGTTTATTGCATGCGCAATGGAAGAAGAAGAAAATTCTTTCCGTTGTTGTTCTTCGTTACGCTCCTATATCTCCTCATGGTTTGTGGTCAATGAAGTACCTAAAGTATCTAAAGGCCTAAAGTATCTCTTAGTCCTATGCAAAAGGTGCGGAAAAGTAAAATCAAATTTAGGGCGCAGTTAAAAGATGATATTTCAGAAGTGTATAACGGGGTGTTCCACAAGGATACGATAAAGAATACACCAGTTTGTTTTTTACATTATTGTTTTGCTTATTATCGGATCTATCGTGTAGAGGACCGTTGCATGGAACTGTCAGATTTAGATCAAGACGCTTCTTTACTCAATGCATGTAAGGAAGCGCGAATAGATGGTTATTCTGCTTTAGGAGCTGCGATTATGTTCAAGTCAAGTCTATTGTCAAATGGAGTATGGTACGTTCTGCTTACAGAAATGGATGCCTCCATTGAAGATAAGTTTAACCTTACACAAGACTTGCCGCAAAAAGGTTTTACGCTCACTGAAAAAGATAAAACGTTGTTAGCGCTTGAGTTGTATGATTCTATTCCCGCAGAACACGAACAGATGATGGTAGTGTTATTGCAGGATCAGCAGAAGGGCAATTTAGCTATGTTGTCGCATGATGTGAGAAGATACATTGTAGAGTATGCTGTGCGTTTGTATAAAGAAAAAGCATGGTTTTCTTTTTTGTGCTACTAACGGTGGTGCCTGTATGTGTAATTGTGATATTAAAAAAATCTTCGTGTCAACGCTAAGATCAACCAGCAAGCTCAATTGGCATATTGGCTTATAAATAGCATGTTTTATGGCCCTCATAGGAATTTACGCAGCAGCTGCTGCGTAATTAGGATCGCCGTAGATTTAAGCTCTTTTTTTGAAAAACATTCACATGCTTGAACGATAGCTTTTTTTATCTTTTTTCTATGCCACCAACAATGGAGTGCATATATCATAGCAAAACAAATCACCGTACCTACGCTGAAAGAAATCAGCGCATTGGTCAATAATGGGTAGTGAATTAAGTTGCCTGAAATAAGAAATGCTATGCCAGAAGCAAAGATAACCGGTAGCGCATAAGGCAACTGCGTGTATGCATGTTCAAGAGGAGTAACTCCTGCACTGGTTGCGCTCATCACGGTTGTTTCAGACAGTAAGGATATATGATCACCACATACTGACCCAGAAAATATTGCGCCCAAAATAGGAAATAACACGTTAATTTGTTCAGGCAGCGCTGGTGTTGGAATTTGAAAAAGCGGCGGCAACATAGGAATTGCTATTGAAAAAATAAGAGCAAATGTCCCCCATGCTGATCCGGTAAAAATTGCACATGTAAGAGAAACGTAAAAGAACATAACCGGCAGTATAGCGATGCTCACTTTACCAAGGAGCAAGCTTGCTAAATATTTTCCGGTTAACAAATCAGATTTAAGCATAGAGCCAAAAATAGATGCTAAGATGATCATAACGACTGGTGAATACATAATGCCTATGCCTTCTTTGATTATCGGCCTAATCTCAGAAAAGAACACTTTCTTGCGCAGCAACCCAAAGATAATGCCAACCATTAATGCCAAGAATCCGCCGCCGGATAAAATGGAGAAGGTATGATCATTGTTTTGGAATGCTTCGATGAGTGAGCGTGTGCCACCAAACAAATAATAACCACCGGCATAGGGAAATCCAATGAACACAACTGCCAAGAGCGTTGCCATTGGTAACATAAGATCTGCAATAGTTCCGCGAGGCTTGACAAGATATTCTTCTGGTGTTTTGTCTGGTGATGGGGCAAGATGACCATGCTCATAGACATACATAGGACCATATGATAAACGACAGAGCACAATGAAAAAAACTGATGCTATGAGCAACAAAGAATAGAATGCAAAGGGAACGCTCTGCATGTGTATGAAAAATGGATCTGCGAGTATTTTTGTCTGGTTGGTGCCATCAAGATTAACACCTGCCTGATCTAAGTAGACCGTAATAGCCGCTATCCAACTGGAAATAGGCATCAACAGCACGAGCGGACCAGAAAGTGAGTGAATTAAGTATGCTAATTTTACTCGAGGGATATGCATGCGATCCATTACCGTGCGCATCACATAGCCATTGGTCAAAATACTTAAGTAGTCATCAATGACAAGGCCAAAAGATAACATGATGGTTGAAGTTTCGGCGGTCACTTTTTTACGAATTTTTTTGGTGACAGCATGCGCAAAGGCCACAGCTCCACCGGTATAGTGCAACAATGCAATGAGTGTACCAATGATAAAAAGAAAGGCATATAAATAGAGGGCGCTAATATCTTGGAAATGTTCTGTAAAACGCTCACCTATAAGACCAACTGCATTGGTGAATGACCAATCACGTGCGATAAGACTGGCAGTGATGATACCTACAATAAGCCCTTTGTTTATTTTACGCGTCAATCCTGCGATAAGAATGACTAAAAGCGGGGGGGTTAGGGAAAGCCAGATACCGGTCATGAAAAAATCCTTTGTTTAGAGAGAGTCTTTACTGAGCATTATAATACCGTATTGAAGTCCGGATTGTCAATTTGTAGTAAGCCTGTCCGCCAGCGACGGCTGGGTAGCTGGTAGAGCGAAGGAGGAGACGGTTGTATGTCCTTGGAAATTACTATTTATTTGACCTAAGGGCCTTTTTCTTTTACATTGTAATCATGTTATCTTACGTATCCCCCCGTTCGTAAAGTATTTAACGTAATATCAAAAAAAATTAATTGGTCATCTATAGATGGTAAAGGTCGATACATGGATATGAATAGAGCCTTTTTTCTCCGCAAAGAAGATCGCGCACCTAAGTGGTGGATTGTCGATGCAGAGGGACTTGTTCTTGGTCGTTTGGCAACACAACTCGCAGATGTCTTGCGAGGAAAAAATAAGGCATCTTATACCCCGCACACTGATGGTGGTGATTATGTGGTGGTTATAAACGCAGAAAAAGTGAAGTTGACTGGTAATAAATTAAAAGCTAAAGAATATGCGAGTTATTCCGGTTGGATCGGCGGGCTCAGAATTACTACCGCTGAAGAAATGCTTCAAAAGCATCCTACCCACTTGGTGGAAGCAGCAGTAAAAGGCATGTTGCCAAAGAATAAATTAAATCGCCAAGTTCTAAAAAAGTTAAAAGTGTACGCAGGAGGAACTCATCCTCACCAGGCGCACACGTTAGAAAAGTTAGTGTAATCTAACGTTCCTAATTTGTTCATAATTTTAGTTTCATAAAAAAACGCTCAGGTTTCTAATCTGAGCGTTTTTTTATGGTTAAATTTTTTTAGGGATTATAACGGGATTCACTAGGCAATTCTCATAGGGCTGTTTTATGCCTGATCTAAGCCGCTTATTTGCCATCAGTTGTTAGTTTAGACACATATTCCATGCAGGAAGACGCAATGCGGAATATGTCTTTTGTGCTGATGTACAGCAAGAGGCCAATGAGCAAGAACCAGGTTGCCAGATGAATATATTCTCTAATGCGGGTTGGAAGCGGTCTGCCAATCAATGCTTCAATGCCATAAAAAAGCACTTGTCCGCCATCCAAAATTGGTAGGGGTAACAAATTCAATAGTGCAAGATTGATACTGATGATTGCCAGCAAGAGCAATAACACCTTAACTCCTGCTGCTGCACCTTGCTGATGCTATAGCTATGATCCCGATTGGTCCTTGTAAGCCACTGAAGTCACGTTTGCCAAACATGTGCTTAAATGCTTGTATTGTTCCAACGATGCGCTCATTGGTCATTTTTATGCCCTTTATGATGGCTTCAAAGAAAGAGTAGCCAGGCACTTCATGTAACTCATAGCCAACGCCAAGGACACCAACCGAATGACTTTCACCAATGGTTACGGAAATATCTTGTTCTTCATGGCACGTTGCACGCGGAGCATGACTGGTTGGTTTGCATGAGATCTAATTAAGTCGATGAGCTTTTGCGGGTCGCCATTTATTTGCTTATCGTTAAAGGCGATTACGGTGTCGCCTGCTTGTAGGCCATAGTTGGCTGCAGCAGAATCCTTCACTGACTGTTTTGATGGTGGTGGTTCCGTTTTCAGGGATAGGCAAGAGGAGACTGAGGAAGTCCAGCCCAGCATACGCCAATGATGGCAACGTAGGCAAAAAGGAGGTTGGCCAGAATGCCACCAGACATGACTAAGAATTTTTGATAAAAAGGTTTTGAAGCAAATGAATAGTGGTCTTGGCGCCCAGCATGTGCTTGATCACCTTGACCGACTTCTGCTGCTCCCGCTATTTCTACGTAGCCACCTGCAGGAATGGCAGAAATGGCAAAGACCGTATCGCCAATTTTTTTGGAGTAGAGGTAGGGGCCGAGTCCGATGGAAAAGGATGGCGTATGAATTTTGAATAGTTTGCAAAAGAGAAAATGACCAAATTCATGAAAGGTAACTAAAAAAGTGAGGCCAACAAGGCCCGCGGCAATAGTGAATAGGTTTTGCCAAATGAGTATGAGTGGGTTTATGAATGCGAACATAATAATCCTTTTAGATGGATGCGTAGAGATTTAATCTTGATTTTTCGATTAAGGTAACACTAATGGAGCCATATGTCTATGGTATTTCTGGGGGATATGCGGCTTATTTAAGGAGGGTGTGCTGTGCGGGGAGTTCGTCTGCATCGTGCTTTTGTGATATTATTGGGATAAAAATGATTTTTGCGAGCAATTGTGTAAAGATAATCTTTTTGTAATATCTTGAAAAAATTATGAAAAAGGGTAGAATACAAGGTAATCATCGTTATCTGTTCACAACGATAATCTAGTAAAAGTTACTCTCTTTAGTACGGTTAAAGTCATTTTCAATGATAGGATTTCCTTATTATGCCTACAATAAACCAGTTGTGTCGATTCGGTCGCACAAAAATCAAGGTGAAATCTAAGAGCGCTGCTCTCAAAGGTGCACCACAGGCACGTGGGGTGTGTACTCGTGTGTTTACTACTACGCCAAAAAAACCAAACTCAGCATTACGTAAGGTAGCTCGTGTAAAGCTATCGACCGGTATTGAAATAACCGCGTATATCGGCGGTGAAGGTCATAATTTGCAAGAGCACTCTGTTGTATTGGTGCGTGGTGGTAGGGTAAAAGATTTACCCGGTGTTAAATATCATATTGTTCGTGGTGCATTGGATACCGCTGGCGTAGAAGGCAGAAAGCAGTCTCGTTCGCTGTATGGTGCAAAGCGTCCAAAAAAATAAAAGGATTAGGTTATGTCAAGGTCTAAACGTACAGAATCTGTTCGTGATATTGGTGTTGACCAACAGTTTGGCTCAGCTCTGGTACAAAAATTAATTAACATGGTAATGCGTCAAGGTAAAAAGAACGTTGCGCGTACCATTGTCTACGAAGCTTTTGATGTTTTGGTTAAAAAGTCTGGTGGCAATGCTGATAAAGCATTAGCGTTGTTTGAAAAAGCATTTGGTAATATCGTTCCACAAGTTGAGGTGAGATCCCGACGTGTTGGTGGCGGTGTATACCAAGTTCCACGAGAAGTAAATCCAAACCGTAAGCAAGCACTTGGTTTGCGTTGGTTGATTCAATCAGCGGCAGAGCGTTCAAATAAAACTATGGGTGCCAGATTGGCAAGCGAGTTACTTGAAGCTGTTGATAACAAGGGTGGTGCAGTGAAGAAAAAAATGGATGTCCAGCGTATGGCAGAAGCAAATCGTGCTTTCTCTCATTATGCTTGGTAATTAAAAGGTGTGTTCATGAGTCAACAGTTAGAAAGACGTAGAAATATAGGTATCGCAGCTCATATCGATGCTGGTAAAACAACTGTTACCGAGCGTATACTTTTTTATACTGGTATGGTGCATAAAATTGGTGAAGTGCACGAAGGCGAAGCGGTTATGGATTGGATGGAGCAAGAGCGCGAGCGCGGCATCACCATTACCTCAGCTGCAACGACCTGTTTTTGGAAAGATAATCAAATTAATATTATTGATACGCCAGGCCACGTTGATTTCACCATTGAAGTAGAGCGATCCATGCGAGTCCTTGATGGCGTGGTAGCAGTTTTTTCTGCTGTTGATGGTGTTCAGCCACAATCCGAAACGGTATGGCGTCAAGCTAATCGTTATAAAGTTCCGCGCATTGCATTTGCTAATAAGATGGATCGTACGGGTGCGTCTCTTGATAAAGTTGTTAATGACATTCGTGAAAAACTAAAAGGTAATTCTGTTGCGATGCAAATACAAGCAGGCTCAGCAGAAGATTTTTATGGAATTATCGATGTGTTGACTAACAAGATGGCAACATTTGAAGGCGAAATGGGATCAGTAGTTACATGGCAAGATGTCCCCGCTGAATATGCTGATGCAGTTGCAGCACAGCACGCAAAAATTGTTGAAGCGGCATGTGATTTTGATGACATGTTGGCGGATAAATTCTTGAATGAACAAGCAATTACGGTTGAAGAAATTAAGGCTGCTTTGCGCAAGGGTGTTCTTGCACAAAAAGTGGTACCGGTATTTTGTGGTACTGCTTTTAAAAACAAGGGCGTTCAGTTATTGCTTGATGCAGTTGTTGATTATTTACCATCACCACTTGAAGTTCCGCCAGTAGAAGGCATAGTGCAAGGCACAGAACAAAAAGTTTTAATAGAGTCTGATCCAAAGGCAGCATTTTATGCGCTTGCATTTAAGATTATGACCGATCAGTTTGGCGTTCTTAACTTTATTCGTGTGTATTCAGGTGAGCTAAAATCTGGTTCATATGTGTACAACGTTCGTACTGGTTCCAAAGAACGCGTGAGTCGTTTGATTAAGATGCATGCTAATAAGCGTGAAGAAATCGATTCAGTACGGGCTGGTGATATTGCCGCTATTGTAGGAGCAAAAGATACTATAACCGGTGATACATTCTGCCAAGAAAATGCCCCAAAAATTTTACTTGAATCTATTACTATTCCTGAACCAGTAATTTCAACTTCAGTTGAACCAAAAAATAAAGCTGATTATGAAAAAATGGGACTTGCATTAAGAAAAATTATGCAAGAAGATCCTTCATTTAGATTCTCTTATAATGAAGAAACTAATCAGACCGTAATTGAAGGTATGGGTGAGCTTCATCTTGAAATTATTGTTGATCGTTTAAAACGCGAACATAAGGTCGAGGTACAACAAGGTAAATTAGAAGTTGCATACAAAGAAACCATTCAAGGTGCTGCAGATGCGGAAGGCAAGTTCGTCCGTCAGTCTGGTGGTAAAGGTCAATACGGTCACGTATGGATTAAGCTTGAAGCGCTTGAGCGTGGTAAAGGGTATGAATTCTTAGATAAAGTTGTTGGTGGCCGCATTCCAAGAGAATTTATTCCTGGTGTGCAAAAAGGTCTTTTAGAGGCGTTGGCATCTGGTGTTATCGCAGGATATCCGGTTGTTGATTGTCGCGCAACGTTATATGACGGTTCATATCATGATGTGGATTCTTCTGAAATTGCATTTAAAGTAGCGGCTTCCATGGCATTTAGAACTGCTATGAAACAAGCTACCCCTGTTTTGTTAGAACCGATCATGAAGGTTGTTGTTGAAACACCGGAAGATTTCATGGGTGATATCATGGGTGATTTGAATTCACGTCGTGGTAGAATCTTAGGTATGGATTCTGAGATAGATAAACAAGTGATTAATGCAGAAGTGCCACTTGGGGAGATGTTTGGTTATGCAACGGATGTTCGTTCCATGACCAAGGGACGCGCGAGCTATACCATGGAATTTACCTGTTATCGCGAAGTGCCAAAAAATGTACAAGAAGCAATTGTAGAAAAAAAATAGTTAAAATGCGTTATTGATTGTAGGAGCTATACGATGGCTAAAGGTGTTTACGAACGTAAAAAACCTCATTTGAATATTGGTACAATTGGTCATGTTGACCATGGTAAAACAACGTTGACAGCAGCAATTACTTCTTATTTGGCGTCTAAAGGTTTGGCGCAAGCAAGAGGATTTGCTGAAATAGATAATGCCCCAGAAGAAAAAGCTCGTGGTATTACTATTAATACATCACATGTTGAATATGAAACAGACAAGCGTCACTATGCGCATATCGATTGTCCTGGTCACGCTGACTATGTTAAAAACATGATCACTGGCGCAGCGCAAATGGATGGTGCAATTCTAGTTGTTTCAGCTGCAGACGGTGCGATGCCTCAAACTCGTGAACATATCATTTTAGCAAAGAACGTAAACGTACCAGCATTGGTAGTTTTCTTGAATAAAGTAGATATGGTTGACGACCCTGAAATGGTTGAAATGGTTGAAGAAGAAATCAGAGATTTGCTTACTAAGTATGATTTCCCTGGTCAAACTATTCCAATTATCAAAGGCTCAGCACTTAAAGCGCTTGAAGGCGACAAGAGTGAAATTGGTACAGAATCAATACAAAGATTAATGGACGCGGTAGACGCGAGCATTCCTTTACCAGAACGAGCTGTTGATAAACCGTTCTTGATGGCAATTGAAGGCGTGTTTTCAATTTCAGGCCGCGGTACCGTGGCAACTGGTAGAATTGAAGCTGGTAAAGTTAAAGTCGGCGATGAAGTTGATCTTGTAGGCTTTGGTCCTACCGTGAAAACTACTGTAACTGGCGTTGAAATGTTCAGAAAGAGCATGGAAGATGCTATGGCCGGCGATAACGTTGGATTGTTGCTACGTGGTGTTAAAAAAGAAGATATTGAGCGTGGTATGGTGTTGGCAAAAGTTGGCACAATAAAACCTCATATGAAGTTTAGATGCAAAGCGATTATTTTATCTAAAGATGAAGGTGGTCGTCATAGTCCATTCTTCACTGGATATAAACCTCAGTTCTACTTCAGAACAACAGACGTCACCGGAAGCGTAACTTTGCCAGAAGGGCGAGAAATGGTTATGCCAGGGGATAGTAACGTTGAACTTACGGTTGAATTGATGTCTCCTATCGCTATGGAAAAAGAATTGCGTTTCGCAATTCGTGAGGGTGGTCGAACTGTTGGATCTGGTGTTGTAACTGAAATACTACAATAAGCGAGTAATGAATGAAGAAACAACGGATTCGGTTAAAGTTGCGATCATACGATCATTGCTTGTTGGATAAGGCTGTTAAACAGATAGTATTGACGGTACGTAGAACAGGAGCTCAGTTGATGGGTCCTGTTCCATTACCTAATAAAAAACGAGTCTTTACAGTATTGCGATCTCCTCATGTGAATAAAAAATCACGTGAGCAGTTTGAATTAACAACCCATAAGCGTATGCTTGATATTGTAGCACCATCAGATAAAACGATGGATGCGCTCATGAAGTTAAATATATCTTCTGGTGTTGATGTGGAAATTAGATAGAGAAGAAAGGTCGCTCTATGATGAAAGGGTTATGGGGAAAAAAAGTGGGGATGACTCAAGTATTTGCAAATGATAAGGTAATACCTGTTACCGTTATTGATGCATCTAGTTGGGTTGTTACCAACGTTAAAACCCAGGTTCGAGATGGATATGATGCTGTTCAAGTTGGTTGTTTGAGAAAAAAATATAGAGAACAACCATTTTTGGATAGCTGGTTAAAAGAACTTAAAACACATTTTACTTTTGTGAGAGAAGTAAAGACAGATGTGGCGATGGAAAACGTTGTAGTTGGACAAGCGCCAGATTTTTTTACTTCTTTGAGTGAAGGTGAGAAAGTTGATGTTGTTGGTAGGACTAAAGGATGTGGTTTTGCTGGTGTGGTAAAACGTCATGGATTTGGTGGGGGACCTAAAAGTCACGGTTCTTGTTTTAAGAACATACCCGGATCTATGAGTTTTATGAGATCACAGGGACGTGTTATTAAAGGTAAAAAACTACCTGGTCATATGGGAAATAAAAACCATATGGTTAAGAATCTTCCTGTAGTTCAAATTAATGCGGATGCCAAATTTATTTTGGTAAAGGGTGCCATTCCAGGAAAAGTAGGATCATTGGTATTTGTTCGCAAGGTACAACGATAATTGTAGGTAAACAATGAGTAAGGCAGAAAAAATACAGCTTGAAGCGTCAGACATGTTACATGTTATGACTCCTGAAGAAGTTCAGGTTACCAAGCCGGAAAAGACAAGATCAGCCAAAGGCTTTTCGACATGGATTCGTGTTCTGATGCAAAATTGGCGTCAGGGAACGGTTGGATGTAAGGATCGCTCTGAGGTTGCTCGAACAAATAAAAAGCCATGGAAACAAAAGGGTACTGGACGTGCTCGTGCAGGAACAGCGCGTTCACCATTGTGGCGTGGTGGCGGGGTAATCTTTGGTCCTCAAGCGCGAGTTAAAACCTTAAAGGTTACTCAAAAACAGAAAAAAACAGTTATGCAGGATATTATATTTGCATATCTTAACCAAGGTAAAGTTGGTTGTCTTAATACCGCATTTGATTTTCAAAAACCAAGTACAGCAACAGCTTATAAAGCATTGAAAGCTGCTGGTTTAGATAAACGAAAAGTAACGCTTTTCTTGTCAGGTAATGATTCATTAACGTATGCATCATTTGTAAACATTCCTACTGTTCGAATTTTATTTTTTGATCAATCGAATGCATTTGACGTATCAAAAGGTAATTGTTGGATATTCTTAAAAAAAGATCTAGACATGTTTAAAGGAATGGTTTCACAATGGAGTTAACAGTTTACGATATTATTAAGGGTCCAGTTATTTCTGATAAGGCATACAAGCTTAATAAAACAGAAGGTCAATTGGTGTTAGCAGTTCATGTTGATGCTACAAGACCTATGATTAAAAAAGCGATAGAAAAGCTTTTTGACGTTAAAATCAAATCACTCAGAACACACATCGTTAAGTATTCTGTTGGTGGTGCAATGCAAAGAAAGCGTCTTGCACAACCTAAGGTCAAAAAAGAAAAACGTGCAATGGTTACGCTTGCTGAAGGTTATTCACTTAATTTGTTTGAACAAGCAGAATCAGCTGCGGCGTCATCTGAATCAGCAAAGAAACAAAAGACTCAGAAACGACCATTGAAAGTAACTAAAGGATAAGACATGGCAATTAATAGAAGAAGACCAATAAATCCTGCTTCGCGCTTTCAAACGTTTCTTGATTCGGGTGACATTACAAAGACAACGCCAGAACGTGCCTTAGTAAAAGGCTTAAAAAGACAAGGCGGAAGAAACGCGTATGGTCGGATTACCGTTCGTCATCGTGGTGGCGGAGCAGCGCGTAAGTATCGTACTATAGATTTTGGTGGTAAAGAATCCGGTGTAGAAGGACGTATTGCCGCTATAGAGTACGATCCGAACAGAAACGTTCGTATCGGCCTTGTACATTATAGAAATGGTGTAAAAACTTACATTTTAATGCCTGCGGGCTTGAGTGTTGGTGATAACATTGTTGCAAGTGAAGCTGCTGAAGCGCGCGTTGGCAATCGTTTACTTATTAAAAACATACCAGTTGGTTTTGAAATTCATAATATTGAAATGAAACCTGGTTCTGGTGGCAAGCTTGTCCGTAGTGCTGGCTTGGCAGCTCAAATAATGGGTAAAAGTGATTCTCATGCTACATTGAGAATGCCTTCTGGCGAAATCAGAATGGTTCTTGTGGATTGTTGGGCTACCGTAGGTGTACTTGGTAACGCTGACTTTAAAAACATTACCTGGGGTAAAGCTGGACGTACCCGTAATCGTGGATGGAGACCTTCTGTCCGTGGTATGGCAATGAACCCGGTAGATCACCCGCATGGTGGTGGTGAAGGTCGTTCAAAATCTGGCTCTCATCCAAGAACTCCATGGGGTAAGGGATGTAAGGGAACTAGAACAAGGCCAAAGCGACGCAAGAATGCATTGATCTTGAGCAGAAGAAAGAAATAGCAAACAAGATTAGTTAGTTAAAGAGGTGCCAATTATGGCAAGGTCGACAAAAAAAGGTCCATTTGTAGATGAATCTTTATTGAAAAAAGTGCAAGCTATCAAACAGGGTGGCAAACGCGAGGCTATTAAGACATGGTCGCGCCGTAGTATGGTTATCCCTGATTTTGTTGGTTTAACTTTTGCAGTTCATAATGGCAAAAAGTTTGTTTCAGTGTTTGTCACTGAAAATATGGTTGGCCATTCATTGGGTGAATTTTCACCAACAAGGACTTTTAGGTTACATAGTGGTCAACGTAAAGCTGGCGCAGAGACAAAGTAGCCAAGAAAAGGTTGCTCATTGCGTCTAATTACGTTAATATTTATTAATATAAATACCGAATGTAATTGAGTATTGAGATTATAAGTTAAGATTTTAGTTGAGGTTTTAGGTATGCAATTTGTTGCAAAGGCGCGCTACGTACGTTTTTCCCATTTTAAATTAAGGCCATTGGTCGACGTAATTCGTGGTAAAAATGCACGCTCCGCCTTAGATTGGCTTGTAACATGTCGGCTAAAGCGAGTGGAACCAGTGAAGAAATTGCTTGCATCAGCAGTAGCTAATGCGAAAAATTTAAAAGATATTGATGCCACTCACTTATTGGTGAAGGAAATTCGTGTTGATCAAGGCCCTATGTATCGCTATTTCAAGCCGGGCGCCATGGGACGTGCGAATGTTCATCGTAAGCGATTTTGTCATTTGAGTGTTGTGTTGGAGTCCGTCGAGAAGAGCGAGGTATAAGATGGGACAGAAGGTTCATCCTAGGGGTTTTCGTTTAGGTATCTATAGTGATTGGGACGCACGTTGGTTTGCACGTGGTGCAGCGCGGTTTTATGGCGAACAATTATTAGAAGATTTAAAAATAAGAAAGTTTTTAAATAAGCTTCTTGAACGAGCAGAAATTGCTAAATTAGAAATTGAGAAGGCAGGAGATAACGTTCGCGTTATCGTTCATTCTGGTCGGCCAGGGGTTATCATAGGAAAAGGCGGTCAAGAAATTGACGTCGTTCGTAAAAAGCTTGCGACTTTTCTTAATAAAAATAACGTTGAAGTTTCTGTGCAAGAAATAAAAAAGCCAGAAATGGATGCTACGCTCATAGCGAAAAGTATAGCACAGCAACTTGAGAAACGAGGCAGCTATAAAAAGGCAATGAAGCGAGCTGCACAGTCTGCTATGAAAAGTGGCGCAAAGGGTATTAAGATCCGTTGTAAGGGCCGTTTAAATGGTGCTGAGATTGCGCGTGATGAATGGACTCGAGTTGGTTCTGTGCCATTACACACTTTGCGTTCTGATATAGATTATGGATTTGTTGAAGCACATACGACATATGGACTCATTGGTGTAAAAGTATGGCTTTGCAAGGGTGAGTTTCAGCAAGTATCATAATTTTTAAATATGTGAAAGAACAATATCATGTTAATGCCTAAGAAAACAAAATTTAGAAAAGTGCAGCGCGGGACCAGAAAGGGACGCTCCAAAGGCGCACGAACAGTAGCTTTTGGTGAGTATGGTTTGCAGGCGGTTGAACCAGTATGGTTAACAGCTCAGCAAATTGAAGCGGTGCGTGTTACTCTTAGTCGTAGTTTGAAGAAAACCGGGCAGTTGTTTTTGCGAGTGTTTCCTGATAAGCCTATCAGTAAGAAGCCTGCAGAAACACGAATGGGTAAAGGAAAAGGAAACGTTGAGCTATGGGCAGCTGTAGTGAAACGTGGTCGTGTAGTATGTGAGATTTCGGGCATGAATGAAGTTGATGCACGTAAAATACTCAAAAGTGCGGCATATAAACTTCCTATGAAGACAAAGTTTGTAAAAAGAGATCAAGAAGAAACGGTCATTTAATTTAGTTGTGGCGAATTATGAAAAAAACCAATTTTAAAAAAGAATTAGAGCAACTAGATAGTAATGATTTGCATGCTACACTAGATCAGTTAAGACGTAACTTGTTCGGGTTACGTTTAAATGCTTTAACGGCTCATATCAAAGACTATTCGCAGTTTAAAAAATTGCGTAAAGATATTGCTCGTACAATGACGCAATTGCATACAAAAGAATATGCAAATGTACGCAGTAGTGCTGACTAATTATGAAGGTAATTATGGAAACTAGCGACAAAAGTAACAAATGTGAATTCGTGGGTAAAGTTGTTTCTGACAAAATGGAAAAAACAGTTGTCGTAGAAATAACACGTACATTTAAGCACCCTCGTCTTCATAAAATTTTAAGAAAAACAAAGAAATACAAAGTGCATGATGAACAAGGCTTAGCAAAAACTGGCGATGTTGTTGAATTTTACGAAGGTAGACCTGTTTCTAAAACTAAGTACATGTATCTTTCACGAATTGTAAAATCACAGTTTGCTCAATAAGCAATAACGAGGTAGCGACAATGATTCAAAAAGAATCATATTTAGAAGTAGCCGATAATTCTGGCGCAAAGGCTTTACAGTGTATCCATATCATTGGTAGTACACGTAAGCGTTATGCCTATCTGGGCGATTTAATTAAATGCGCAGTGAAAAAGGCTATTCCAGGTGGTATGGTAAAAAAAGGTGATGTAGTAACTGCGATAATTGTACGTACCAGAAAAGAATGTCGTCGTGATGGCGGAAGCTACATTCGTTTTGGTGATAACGCAGCAGTCATTATAAAAGACAATGATATGATCGGTACACGCGTATTTGGGCCAATAGCTCGTGAATTACGCGCAAAAGGTTTTGCTAAAATAGTTTCATTAGCACCAGAAGTTTTATAAGGGGGCGTTATGGTTGCACGGATTAGAAAAGATGATATGGTCATGGTCTTATCTGGGAAAGATAAGGGAAAACAAGGTTCAGTAATTGCAATTTTGCCTAAAAAAGGTAAAGTTATAGTTAAGGACGTTGCCGTTATGACCAAGCATGTGAAAGCGCGTAAAGCGGGTGAGATTGCCGGGATACGCAAAGAAGAAGGTTTTATTGATTTGTCGAATGTTATGCCAGTCTGTTCTTCTTGCAAAAAAGCATGTCGCGTCAACAGTAAAACTTTGGATAGTGGTAAGAAAGTGCGCATGTGTAATCGTTGTGAAGAAACTTTTTAATTAGAGACGAAATGTTATGAAAAAAGCACGGTTAGAAGAGCTTTACAGTGAAAAAATTCGTCCTGTGTTGCAGAAAGAGCTACACTTGGCGAATGTCATGGAAACACCGAAACTCAATAAAATTGTTTTGAACGTTGGTGTAAAAGATGCTGTTTCTGATAGCAAAATTTTGCAAACAATTGAGAGCGTTATAATGCATATAGCAGGTCAAAAACCTGTACGTACTCGTGCACGTAAATCTATAGCAGGATTTAAGTTACGAGAAGATATGCAAATTGGAGTGAAAGTAACCTTACGTAGAAAAAATATGTATGAATTTTTGGATAGGCTTATTAATACTGCATTACCAAAAGTAAGAGATTTTCGTGGTGTTTCTCCAAAACTAGATGGCCAAGGTAGTTACAACATGGGCATTAAGGATTGGGGTATTTTTCCAGAAGTTGATTATGGTATGAGTGAAAAGGCGTATGGTTTGAATATTACTATTCATACAAGTGCAAAAACAGATGAACATGGATTGGCATTGCTCAAGAGCTTTGGTATGCCATTTAGCGTTAAATAAGCAGGGATAACGATATGGCAAAAAAATCGCTTATTGAAAAAGCAAATAGAGAACCAAAGTTTGCTGTTCGTGCATATAATCGTTGTAAGCTTTGTGGAAGGCCACGAGGATATATGCGTATATTTAAAATGTGTCGTATTTGTTTTAGAAAAAACGCATTGGACGGATTTCTTCCGGGCGTTAAGAAAACTAGTTGGTAAACGGAGAATAAAAGTGTCAATTGATGTAATCGGTGATTTTTTGACTATTATTCGTAACGGTCTTATGGTATCAAAGCGCTTTGTAGTTGCGCCATATTCAAGAATGCGTTTTTCTGTTGCACAGATTTTGCAAGAAGAAGGCTTTATTCAAGATGTTACTATTTTAGATGATGTTGCGAGTAAAAAAAGTATAAAAGTGACGTTAAGGTATGTAAATGGCGAGTCTGCTATTCACAAGATAGATCGCAAAAGCACGCCAGGGCGTCGTTTTTATTCAAAAGTTGATCAAATAAAGCCAGTTATTGGTGGATTAGGATTATCAATTTTGTCCACAAATCGTGGGGTAATATCCCATAAAAAAGCAAAAGAATATGGTGTTGGTGGCGAAGTTGTTTGCACCGTCTGGTAAAGGAATAGTGTATGTCTAAAATTGGACGGAAACCAATAAGCGTTTCAAACGTACAAGTAGAAGTTAAAGGACACGAGCTTCATTATAAAGGTCCTAAAGGTTCAGGTGTGTATGTATTACCTGAAGAGTTATTGGCGGAACGTGTTGATTCTCAGTTGAAGCTTGTGGTTAATAAAGAGTCTGAAAAAGTTCGCAATGAACCATTGCGAGAAGTTAACAGAATTTGGGGTCTCAATAGAGCTCTAGTCGCAAACGCTATAGCGGGCGCTGCTACTGAATTTGTTAAGCAAATTAAGATAACAGGGTTGGGTTATAAAGGCATAATAGCTGGTAAAAAAATAACTTTTTCTTTGGGCTATAGTCATAAAATTGATTTTGAAATTCCAGATGGTGTTTCTGTAGAAGCAGATAGAACTGGCCAATTGTTAACCTTGAAATCTTCTAATAAGGTGTTGGTTGGGTCTGTTGTGAGTAAACTAGAAGCATTAAAACGCACAGAAGCTTATAAGGGTACCGGTGTTCGTGATGCTTCAAGAGTTATAACACTTAAGCCAGGTAAGACAAAGAGCAGTTCATAATTAAGAATATCTATTAATTTAAATAGGATGCAAAACAGTGTCAGTATCTAGAAGAGATAGAGCGCGAGGAAATCGTAGACAGTTGCGGGTTAGAAGCCGCATTAAGCTACGCAGTGCCTTGCCACGTGTTTCGGTTTTTAGAAGCCTGAAGCATATTTATGCGCAAGTTATAGACGACAACACACATAACACGCTTGTAAGTTGTTCTTCTTTGGAACTGAAGGATATTTCAGGCGATAAGAAAGCGCATGCATACGCAATAGGCAAAGAGCTTGCAAAGCGTATGAAAGAAAAAGGCATAGATTCAGCGGTGTTTGATCGTGGACGTTGTGCCTATCATGGTAGACTGCAAGCAATGGCTGAAGGTTTACGTGAAAGTGGATTGAAAATTTAACAAGAATGACCAATAGGGTTGGAATGGCAATAGAAAATAAAGAAAGACAGAAAGATAGAGTTGCCCCTGAATCTAAGGAAAACGCGTTTGTTGACCATGTTGTCAGCGTAAGACGTGTTACCAAGGTGACAAAAGGCGGCAAGAGATTCTCCTTTTCTGCATTCGTTGTTACTGGTGATAGACAGGGACGTGTGGGTGTTGCTCTTGGAAAAAGCCAAGAAGTATCACTTGCTATCGCAAAAGCGACCAATCGTGCTCGTAAAAATATGATCACTATTTCATTGCGGGGCTTTACTGTGCCGTATGAAGTTCATGGAAAACATGGATCAAGCAGGGTTGTTGTGAGACCTGCATCTGCGGGTACCGGATTAATTGCTGGTGGTGCAGTGCGTGCAATCTTAGAGGCGCTTGGAGCAAAAGATGTTTTAACAAAATCATTGGGCGCTACAAGTGGGCAAAACGTTGCAAAAGCAACCTTAAATGCTCTTGCACAGTTACGTTCAGCTAATCAGTTGGCAAAATTACGAGGAAAAACGGTTAAAGAAATCGTTGGGAGTACAAAATAATGGAATTACATAATCTAACTCCAACAGAAAAAAAGAGAAAACGAGTAGGCCGTGGTGGTTCTCGTGGCGGTACCTCAGGTAGAGGCCACAAGGGTCAGCGTGCGCGTACGAGTGGTAATGTTCGTGCGGGGTATGAAGGCGGTCAAATGCCATTGTATCGTCGCTTGCCAAAGCGTGGCTTTAACAATACCATGTTTCAAACGGAAACGGTTATTGTGAGTCTCACAAAAATTAATGACGCGTTTAACAATGGTGATGAAGTAACCAAAGACTTGCTCATTGAACGTGGCGTTATAAAAGCACAAAAAAGTAAGAAGTCATTTGTTGTGAAGATTTTGGCTAATGGCCAACTAGAAAAAAAGCTTGTGGTACATGCACATGCATTTAGCGAAGCTGCTAAGCAAGCTATTGAAGGTGCTGGAGGAGAGGCCCGGGTAATTCAGGAGAGGTAGTACTGTGGTTTTACTAAAAAACTTTGTTAATATTTTGTTCATATCAGAGTTAAGAAAGAAAGTCTTTTTTACTCTGGGTGTCTTGATCGTATATCGATTAGGTAGTCATATTCCAGTCATTGGCGTTGATATTTGGCGCTTGTTGGAACAAATGAAACAGCCAACGGGGCTCGGTGGTTTATTTGCATATCTTGATCTGTTTTCAGGAGGCAATTTACGCCAGTGTACGTTATTCGCTTTAGGTATTATGCCTTACATTACATCATCTATTATGATGCAGATGTTAAGTTTGTCGGTTCCATCTTTGGAGCAATTGGCAAAAGAAGGCGAATATGGTCGTAAAATAATTAATCAATACACGCGTTATTTGACGCTTGCTGTTGGTCTGATACAGAGTTTTGGAGTTGCTCTTCTTATGGAGCGCATGTCGCTTGTAATTGATCCAGGATGGGCGTTCCGCGCTTTGTTTATGATTTCAATTACTGCCGGATCTATGTTTGTGATGTGGCTCGGTGAGCAAATAACCTTGTTCGGTATAGGTAATGGCACATCAATGATAATCTTTGCAGGTATCGTCGCTAATTTCCCTGCTGACATAGTAAAGCTTATAGGCTCAGCTATGGAAGGCATTATGCCATGGTATGTTGCGATACTGGTATTGATTACCGCTATTTTCATCACGACATGCATTGTGTTCTTGGAGAAGGGTGAGCGTAAAATACCGGTTCAATATACGCGTCGGGTTGTTGGTCAGCGTATGTTTGGCGGACAAAGCACCTATATTCCATTTAAAGTGAATACCGCGGGAGTTATGCCAGTTATTTTTTCTAGTGCCGTGCTTAACATTCCGGTTTTCCTTGCGTCATTTTTGGCAACACGCTTTGATTTTTTCAAGCCTATCTATGAGAGCTTAATGCCTGCAGGAATATTGTATAGCGTACTTACTTTTATCTTGATTATTTTCTTTTCATTCTTTTATACCGCTTTACAATTCAATCCAGAAGAACTTGCTGATAATATTAAAAAAGGTGGCGGTTTTATACCGGGTATTCGTCCTGGAAGAAAAACGGCAGAATTTTTTAGTTATATTCTGACCAGATTGGGCCTTGTGGGCGCTGTTTATTTGGGTATTTTGGCATTAATGCCTACCGGTGTTAGCGTGCTATTAAAATTACCATTTTATCTAAGTATTTTGGGTGGCACCTCATTGCTTATCGTTGTAGGGGTAGCGTTAGAAACTGCGGCTCAAATAGAGTCATATCTGATAGAACATCGGTATGAAGGCTTCTTGGTGAGTGGACGTTTGCGGGGTAGGAGATAGCATTGAGCTTAGCGGGAAAAGTGTTTGTTTTTGTAGGGCCGCCGGGTTCTGGTAAAGGTTCAATATCCAGCTTGTGTATCAAGAATTTAGGTTGGGTACAGCTTTCTACAGGGAACCTATGCAGGAAACATATAGCAAACCAAACAGAAACGGGCAAAGAAATAGATTTTGCCATAAAATCTGGTAAACTGGTTTCAGATAGTCTTATTACGAATATGGTCCTAGAGTGGTTTCAAAAAGATTTTGATGAAAGCCATACGGTCATTTTGGATGGTTATCCGCGAACAATTATGCAAGCGCAAGCCTTCGCGGAACTTTTCGAGGAACGATTGTTTAAATCTAACCTGCACGTAGTAAGATTTGTTCTTTCTGATGAAATGATTATGGCGCGTTTAAGTAATCGGTTGGTTTGTGAGAATAAAGACTGCCAAGCGGTATATTCTGAAAAACAAGAGACTGACCTATCGCCCAGATATGTAATGAAATGTGATTTTTGTGATGGACGCATTGGTCGCAGAGAAGATGATGATAAAGATGCCGTTGCTGAGCGTTTGAGAGTATATCATCGCCATGAACAGGATTTGCTCGATTTCTATCAAAAAGCAGGACAAGTGGTTCATAACGTTTCCGTAGAAAAACCACTTAAGGAAGTTTTTGATGATTTTAAAGCATTAGTAGGACTTGAATAGCATGATTCATATAAAAAACAAGTCCTCTATTCAAAAAATGGAGGCGGCGGGAACTCTGCTTGCGGAAATTTTGGATACTATATCATCACTTGTTCGTGAAAATGTGAGTACTTTGGAGCTTGATACATGGATAGAGATTCAATTGCGTGAAAAGGGGTTAGTATCAAGAACCAAAGGATATCACGGATATCGTCATGTAAGTTGCATATCGGTTAATGACGAAGTAGTTCATGGAGTTCCGATGCGTGATAAATTATTGCGCAAAGGAGATTTAGTAAAAATTGATATTTGTGCATCATGGCAAGATTACTGTGCAGACATGGCACGTGCGTTTTTTGTCGATTCAGAGGGTTCATCGCAAGCGCAGCAATTAGTTAACGTTGCTCAGCAGGCTCTTGATAAGGGTATAGAAAAGGCGTATGCGGGGAATAGGTTGTCTGATATTTCGGCGGCTATTCAAGCAGAAGTTGATCGTTACGGTTTTGGCATAGTGCGTGATTTTGCTGGACATGGAATTGGTAAAAAGATGCATGAAGAGCCAGAAGTGTTAAATTATGGCAAACCGGGACAAGGTCCAATTTTACGTCCTGGTATGGCATTGGCTATTGAGCCGATGATTACGATGGGCCATTATGAGGTATACGTTGCGAATGATGGTTGGACCGTAAAAACAAAAGATAACAGTTTAGCAGCCCATGTTGAGGATACGGTAGTGATAACTGAAGATGAACCAAAAATTTTAACCCGATTTAATCGAGCTTGCGCATGAAGAATAATCGTGTTGTAAAGCAAAAAGAAGAAGTAATAAAGATTGATGGGGTTGTTAAGGAAACATTGCCTAATGCAATGTTTCGAGTTGAAATTGAAGGCGGACATGTAATTTTAGGACATGTTTCGGGTAAAATGCGTATGCATTATATTCGTATTTTGCCTGGTGATCGTGTTGCGTTTGAGCTTTCTCCCTACGATTTAACGCGTGGAAGAATTGTTTTGCGTTATAAGAATTAGTGTGTATAGTATAGCGTTGCCAACGATTGAGGAAATAAGAGCATGAAAGTGCGAACATCGGTAAAAAAGATTTGTAATGAGTGTCGTATTATCAAGCGTAGTGGCGTTGTACGAGTTATTTGTAAAAAAGATGCAAAACACAAGCAACGACAAGGTTAGTTTGCTCTAAACAGGGTTAATGATATATGGCTAGAATAGAAGGTGTTAATTTACCGGCAAATAAACGAATCGAGTATGCGCTTCCCTATATATTTGGTATAGGTTTAGTAAGATCACGTGAAATTTTAACTAAGCTTAATCTCAATTTTGATAAGCGTGTTAAAGATTTAGTTGATTCTGAAGTTGCCGCAATTCAAAAAGAAATCACCGAAAATTATCGCGTTAGTGGTGAGTTGCGTAAAGAAATTTCAACGAATATTAGTCGCTTGAATGAAATTGGTTCATATCGTGGATTACGTCATAAAAAAGGCTTACCTGCTCGTGGACAACGTACTAAAACAAATGCTCGTACACGAAAAGGTCCACGTAAACAGCCAGTGACATTAAAACGTAAAGTAACCAAGAAATAAATAATATACTAAGATAGTTGAGCTGAGGTACGATGGCTTACAAGAAAAAAACAAAAAAAATAAAACGACAAGTAGATTCTGCAATTGTGCACGTTAAATCTACTTTCAATAATACACTGGTTGCGGTAACTACCATGTCAGGCGATGTGTTATTGCGTGGGAGTTCCGGACGCCTTGGTTTTAAAGGTGCTCGTAAAGGTACTCCATTCGCAGCATCTCAAATAGGCGGTAATCTTGCAAAAGATATGCTTACCATGGGTGTTAAGAATGTTGAAGTTAATTTGCAAGGACCAGGATCAGGAAGGGATTCTGTTGTGCGTGCATTACAATCTTCTGGACTCCATGTTTCTGTGTTTCGTGATGTTACGCCACTTCCACATAATGGTTGTCGTCCTCCAAAAAAACGTAGAGTATAAAAAGTATTTTACTTATTTACGTTACTGTTAGATGAAGGAATAGGGCCTTATGGTCAGGAATATGCCAGATAATGCGCGACAAGTGCGCACAAGTAAATTAAAAGAAAAAGCTGAACCACAACAAGCTGCTCCCAAAAGAAAGCTTTCCGAATACGGTAAGCAATTGCATGAGAAGCAACAAGTTAGAGATATGTATGGATTGCGTGAACGCCAATTCCATAAATTTTTCGATAAAGCGGTTACCAGCGTAGGAGCACCAGGTGAAAATTTGTTGAGCTTCCTTGAACGTCGTCTTGATAATGTGTTGTATCGACTCAAAATGACCATATCTCGTACACAGGCTCGTCAAATCATTGTGCATGGGCATGTTAGAGTTAATGGTGCCAAAGTTACGTCTCCGTCATACCTTGTTTCAATTAATGATGTGATATCACTTAAAGAACAAGTGCAACAAAAAGAAGCATTTTTAGAACAGGTAATTGATAAAAGATTGAAGACAGCAATTAAAGTTCCTGAATGGTTAGAATTGAATAAAGCTGAACGTAAAGGTATCGTATTGCGCTACCCAGTGCGTTCTGATATTCAGGCACCAATTGAAGAACATTTAATTATTGAGTTGTATTCTAGGTAATACATATAACTGTTTGATCAGTTGTCTTATTGTTTGTTGTTGTATAAATGTCGGTTCGATAGGCCTAAAGTGTTAGGGGGTTAAATGAGTAAAAAGGAATATAAAGCATTAACAATTCCACGTTTAACGTGGAATAAGCAGACGTTGACTGAGCGGTATGGTGAACTTGTAGCGCAACCACTTGAGCCAGGATATGGGTTGACACTTGGCAATGCATTACGCCGAGTGCTCTTGGCCGCAGTAGAAGGTTCTGCAGTAACTTCAGTTATCATTAAAAATGTTAACAATGAATTTTCTGCTATACCAGGTGTTATTGAAGATGCGATGCAGGTTCTCTTGAACCTAAAAGGCGTTGTAGTGCGCAATAATGAAGGTACTCCAGGAAAAATGCATCTGCGTGTCCAAGGTGAAGCAGTCGCTCGCGTTGCAGATATCGTTGCAGATGCACATCTAGAATTGGTTAATCCTGAGCATGTTATAGCACATGTTGCACCTGATGGAGAACTTGATATTGAGTTCTTTGTTGAAAGTGGACGTGGTTATCAACCAGCGCAATGGTCTGACCAAGCATTCCAAGAAGATGGTCGTATTTATATCGATGCTATGTTTTCTCCAATACGCAAAGTAATGTTTGATGTGGAAAAAACACGTGTTGGTAAAGATATCGATTATGATAAAATGACGCTTAAAATATACACTGATGGTTCTGAAAATCCTGCAGAAGTATTGCATTATGCGGTTTCAGTATTGCGTACTCAACTTGAGCATTTCTTAATCAGCGCAGAGATACCATTTAATGAAATTTCTGCAATGCCAGAAGAAGAAGTCGCTCAAGAACCGGTCCAATTAGATTCTATGGGATTGAAGGGTGTTTCTGTTGAGTTGTTACTCAAACCAATAGAAGAGCTTGAACTTTCAGTACGTGCGCATAATTGTTTGATTAATGCGGGCATTAAACGCGTAATCGATTTAGTGAATGCTTCAGAAGATGATATTTTGAGAATTAAGAATTTCGGACGCAAATCATTGAATGAAGTAAAAGACAGTATGAAAGCTTTTGGTCTTTCATTTGGTATGAATATAAACGAAGAAGATATTAAGAGAGTACTTAAAGTCTGAGACGTGAGTATTCTTAAGTTAGAAGGTTACCTATTATGATGCATCAAAATGGCAGAAAAAAGCTGAATCTCAAAGGGTCGCATAGACGTTCTTTGTTACGCAACCAAGTGATTCACTTGATTACCTACGGCCACTTGACTACGACTAAAGCTCGTATTAAAGAAGTACAACGTTTTGCAGAAAAATTAGTGACAATTGCGCGCAGAGGCAACAATTTTAATGACCGCCGCCACGTGCAATCATTGTTACCATATAAACAAGAAGCATTGCTGAGCTTGTTTAATGACATTGCACCTCGTTATGTTGACCGCCCAGGCGGATATACTCGTGTGATTCCTTTGGGTCGTCGTGCGAGTGACACTGCAGTTATTGCAAAGCTTGAGTGGGTGTAAAAAATCGCTATGACAGATCAAAATATTATACAGAAAATAGAAGAAGTTCTTGAGCAAATTCGTCCCAACATTCAGATGGATGGTGGTGAAATAGAGTTTGTGCGTTTTGAAAATGGCATCATCTATGTGCGGTTGCTCGGGGCTTGCGTTGGGTGTCCAGCATCTATGTATACGTTGAAACTTGGTGTTGAAGAAGCATTAAGAGAGAGACTTGCTGATGTGCGGGAAGTCGTAGCAGTAGAAGATGAATACTAGACATATTGTTTAGTCATAGCAAAAAATTAAACCACTGTGTTATTGATAACATCAAAAGCAGTGGTTTTTTTATGGGTTATTTTTTAAAACAAGAAAGAAATAAAATGGTTCGATCATATATCTTACGTTTGGCATTATTGTTTGTTTGTGCCGCTCCATTGCATGGCATGATGCCTGGAGATGAGCGAGAAGGACAAGAAAATTGGAAGTTGCTTGGAGCAAGTGGCGCGCATATGCTTACTGGCGGATTTGCTGAGCCAACTGCGCAGGCTATGGCGATGACTACTGTGGCAGCGCTTCCTCAGGGAATGATGTATCTTACTTCTGAAAAGGTGTTATCGCATGCGTTGACTATGGGAACATTAACGGGCTGGGTTGGTTTATTTATTACTTTCTGTCTCTGGGGCCTTGGTCATACGTTGGGAGTTAATCCACGTAATTATCCTCATCATTCTGTTTCTCAGTGGACAAAACCAGCTACCATTGTTCCAGCAGTAGTATTGACTTGTTTTATGCTGGCTATGGGTAGAGAAGTGCTTGTGCACAATGCAGGCTCAATCTAGTATTTGATCCATGTTGCTATTGAACCACTGTTTTTTTATCAAAGGCAGTGGTTTTTTTATGGGGCACAATTTCTTAGTTTAACCCTGTTCAAGCACATGCACCCTGCTGCCATTTGGCCGCTTTTCCACCACAAAATGTACCGGAAACTGATCTTTCATTGCGGGCAAATGTGAGACAATAATAATTTTATGGAAATCATCTTGAATTTTATACAGCGCATCCATAATATTGCTTAGCCCCTCTTCATCTTGTGAACCAAACCCTTCGTCAATAATGAGTGTTTGCAGCGCGGTGCCCGCACGACGTGCAAGTAGTTTGGAAATGGCAATGCGCAGTGCAAAATCGATGCGAAAAGCTTCGCCACCAGAAAACAGTTCATACGCACGAATGCCTGCCGCATCTGATATTTTAATGTCGAGCGTTTCTTTTGCGCCCCCTTTTTTTAGATCGCGCAATGATTCGATAAATATTTGTGCTTGATTGTTGGTAAGTTTACTGAGTAATTGATTTGCTTCATGCTCAATTTCAGGTATTGCATCTTCAATGAGTAGTGCCTGGATACCATCCTTGCTGGTCGCAGTGGCAATTATTTGGTAATCGTCGATCGTATCGTTCAGTGCAGAGAGTTTCTTGTGAAGAAGTTTTTTCTCATCCTGATATTTTGCAAGGGTATCTTTTTTGGTTTCAAGACGCCCTTTTTGCTGCAGTAAGGCCTCTTTCTTTTGTGTTATCGTAAATATTTCTGCATGAAGCGCTTTTTCATCTGCGGTGAGCAGCGCAATTTCTTGGTTGAGCAACGCATACAGGCTACCATCTTTTTGTAAGAGCCTTTCTTCTTGATTAAAGTTCTTGAGCAGCGCGCATAGCCGGGCAATTTCTTGGCTACACTCTTTTTGTCGCTCTTTTTCTTGCTTTAAATGTTCATATTCAATCAACTGTTGTTCTATTTTCTGTAACGCACGTTGCGTATTCTGGTGCGCAGCCGCATCATAGGTAATCTGTTTCTCATCATGCTCAAGCAGAGCAAGTAGTTGGCGTGCAGTGGTGTACGCAAGGTTCTTTTCCAATGCGAGCAATCCATCGCGCTGCAAATTTTCAAGTTCTGTTTTTTTGGTGATTATGTGCTGCGTATGCTCTTTATGTTGTTGCTCATGCACGGCGAGTAACTGCACGGTATCATGTAGGGAGCGTTGTAGTTTCGCATGGTTTTTGTCCAGTTCTTCAATTTTTACGCTGCGTTGCGTGTACTGATCACTGAGTCCTTTTATGTTTTGCAATGCCTTGTGTTGCTCAATCAAGATCTGTTTTAAGCCTTCGATAAGTTTGGTAATGCGGGTTAACTGGTGACGCAATTGTAGTTCATGTGTATCGAATTTGTTTTTCAAAAAAGTTTTTCGTGTCGCAGAAAGATTTTGTTCACATAATGGGCAACTGGGAGATTCAATGTTGTGAGCAAGTTGTTTTTTCTGTTCAAGTTCTTGCAGTTGGGATTTAAGCTCATTGCCTTGATGAATAAATTTTTGGTAATAGGTTTTGCGCTTTATAAATTGTTGTTCTATGGCTTGTAGTTGAGCATGTACGGTCTGGTGAGTAGCCTGTTCTTGTGCAAGTGTTGCTCGTTCTTTGGTAAAATGGCTTGCTTCTTTTTCTTCTGCTTGTAGCTGAGCTTTCAATCTATTCTGTGTCTGTTCGAGATGATTCAACTCTGCTTGTGCGCGTTCAAGTTCGATCTGTTTTGTCTGGAGCGTACGCGTATGGTGTTCGGTATGGTGCTGGTGTAGCGAGTGTAGTTCTTCTTTTGCTTTGAGTCGCTTTTCTTGTAAAACCAAGCTTTGTTGGAACATGGTTTGATGCATGTGTAAGGCGTCAGTGTGCTGTTTTTTTTCTTGCTCAATGGCCTGTTGATTAGGATAGGTTAATAATTTTTTATGCACGGTGCGCCAGCGAGTGAAGGTTGCGCGTAACAGCGTGCGTTGGTGTTCTTTTTCGGTATTCAGTTTTTTAATAGTCGCCTGCCAGAGTTCATATTCTTTGCGTTTTATGGCGAGCGTAGTATGGCGTGTGGTGAGGGCTGCTTGCTTGATGTTTATCTCTGTTTCTGTGAGTACAGATGCAGCTAATTCTGTGGTAATGGTGGTGAGTTCTTCAGTAATCGATGCTTCTTGGAGCAGTTCTTGTTCAATGTTTGTCTGTGTCAGATTAAGTGCCTGTTTTTCAACTGTCGCGTGTTTAGTTTTTTCGAGCGCAAGTTTGCGAATAGTTTCATACTCATTAAGGCCAAGGATAGATGCTAAAATTTCTTTGCGGTCTTTGGGTGATTTGGTTGAAAATTCATTTGATTGCCCTTGTCGCAAAAAGGCAGAATTGGCAAATGATTCAAAATCAAGTTTAAGCGTATCTTCAATTGTTCGCTGTGTTGTGCGGATTGTTTTATCGGTGAGTGGTACAATTGAATCATCAGCGTTGAGTACGCCAAATTCTAATGATGCATACGGCTTGCCATATGAATGTGAATATTCACGGCGAATGCGATAGAGTGTGTCATCCAAAGAGAAATCAAAGATTACCATCATATGGGTTTCACCAAGGCGCAATAGACCTTGATCAGCTTTGCTCATGGCGTTTGTTTTGCGCGCTTGGCCCCAGAGTGCCCAGGTTATCGCATCAAGCAGTGCTGATTTTCCATGACCATTTTTACCCGACAAGCAGATCAGTTTGTAGGGGGTGAAATCGATAATTTGTGTGTCGGACCCATAGCTGAGGAAATTTTTAATGTGAAGTTTGAGTGGAATCATGATTACTCTGTGTATGATGGAAGAAACAAATGTTGTACACAGTGTAGCACGCGTACCTGATAAGGTTAAGAGCACCAGGTAAAAATTTGTTAATTACCAGGTGCATGTGTGAAGTTATTTTTTGCTTGCTTCTTCAAGTATTTTTCTAATGTCCATTGCTATTTCAGCAGACTCTGAATCGTTTTGTTTCCAAAAATCTTCTACGCGTAACGCTTCGCTTAAATCCTTTTCTGTTGGTTTTGCTCCAGAATCAAGCAATAGGTTTACTAATTCTATACTAAGAATTAGTCTTGCATTTTCTAAGGGTGTCGAACCATGTTCATCAATAAAATTAACGTCGGCATCTTGTTCAATCAGCTGAACAATGGCATTAAAAGCATTATCTTCGTAAAGCCACCTTGTGAGTTCTAATAACTTACGGTTAAGTTTTGCATACTGTTCGGCTAAATGGCCAAGATTTGTATTCGGTTTGGCTAACTTGGCAACTACAACTGGAAATGTATTAAATTTATTTGCTAATCCATGTAGCTCCTTTGTGAAATCCTTAAGGTTATCAATGTGTTTTGTCTTATCAAGGTCACTTAAAGCCGTTTTAATATTTTCTTGAGATAATGGTTTATAAGAGGTTTGATTCATGCCATACAGTTGACTTGCTGCGCATACTATTGTGAATAATGACGTTATTCTTTTCATGGCTTTTTCCTATTCGTTTGGTTTATATATTCTGTACAGCTTTAATATCACAGGTAGAAAAACAATATCGAGTGAGTGTCTTGATTCAGTATCTAAAAACGTTCCTTTCTGGTTGTTATGTTAAGACTTGAATTTCAGATTTATTTTATTAAGGAATTGACTATATGTCAAAAGACTTGCTTTGTTTGTCATGTATAATTTGTCATGGATGATTTGGTATTTGAATGCGTCAGCGCTTGTGAGTATACTAAATTGGTGAAAAAAATTCCAAAGAACATGAGGTTTTCCGTGAAAGATACCATTTTTCGTGAATATGACATTCGTGGTAGGGTTGATGATGAGTTTATTATCGAAGAAGTATATACCTTAGCACGTGCAATCGCGTATTATTTTGTGCAGCAACGACCCGGTATAAAAACGCTTGCCGTTGGCATGGATGGTCGCACTCACTCGCACGCATTTAAAGAAGAAGTTACACGTGCGTTGGTTGATAGTGGTTTGGATGTCATTTTTATCGGTGTGTGTCCATCACCGGTCCTTTATTTTGCATTGCAAGTATTGCCTGTTGATGGTGGTCTTATGATTACCGCATCTCATAATCCAAAAGAATACAATGGCATTAAAATGAGTTTAGGTAAAGAAGCGGTATGGGGTCAGCAGATTATTGCAATACGTGATGCCTATAAACAAAAAAAACAGATTAACGCATCTCATGTTGGTACCATTCGGGAGTCTGCAGTAGTGCCGATGTATATCGATTGGTTAGCAACCCATTTTGAGCATCTTAAAGGTATGTCTATTTCAGCGGTTATTGATTGTGGCAATGGCGCAGCGGGCACCGTGTTGCCCGAATTAGTACGCGCAATGCGTTGGCCAAACGTGCAACTGCTCTACCCTGAAGTTGACGGAAATTATCCGAATCATGAAGCTGATCCGACGCATGAATCCAACATGGCGGATGTAAAAAAAATACTTGCAACAACCGACGTATCGGTTGGCATGGGGCTTGATGGTGATTGTGACCGCATGGCAGCCATGACTAAATCAGGCGAACTTGTTTTGGGTGATAAATTATTGGCATTGTTTGCACAACCGATTTTGCAAAAACATCCTGGTGCTACCGTTGTGTTTGACATTAAAGCTTCTTCTGGACTTATCGAGTTGTTGGAACGGTGGGGCGCAACGCCGTGTGTTTCAGCAACCGGCCACACCAATATCCGAGAACAAATGAAAAAACATCATGCATTGCTTGGCGGTGAATTAAGTTGTCACTTTTTCTTTTATGATCGTTATTTTGGGTATGATGATGGTATTTATGCGCTGTTGCGTTTGTTTGAATTGCTTGTAAATACAGGGAAATCGTTGGATCAACTCGTGGCGATGTTTCCACCAAAATATAGTTCGATAGAATATCGTATACCATGTCCAGATGAAAAAAAACGGTCTATTATCGATCGTGTTACCAAAATTTTTTCTGTGCGTCCTGGTGCACAAATTCTTACCTGGATGGTGCGCGGGTTACCATGGAATATGGTTGGGGTCTTGTGCGTGCATCAAATACGCAGCCGATGTTATCTTTACGTTTTGAATCGGATTCACAAGCGGGATTACACAAAATTAAATCTGATTTTATTGAAGTCTTAGCGCATGATTTTGATCCTGCGATGTTAAAAACAGAATTAGAAGTAGCATCATGATGCAGGTGAACAAGCGTATCGGATTACATGTGCGGCTTAATGATTCGATTGTAGCAATGGCGCAACAGGCGATCAGAATGGAACTGCCTTTTTTTCAGTGCTTTTTTCTTTCGCTTACTACCAATAAGCTTATTCAGCCATCAGGACAAGAGATACGTGAGTTTCTTACGTTGCGGCGTGAGCATTTTGATGCGCTCTATTTGCATGGTTCTTATTGGATCAACTTGGCAAGTTTAGAAAATAATGGCTACCACATACTCAGAAGGGAACTTGCGCTTGCCAAGCGACTTGAATTTACTCATTTGGTATTGCATCCGGGTTCTGCAAAAGGTGCGCGTGAAAAAAGTGAAGGTATCGATGCGCTTGCGCGGATGCTCAATCGATTATTATTTTATGAGCATGGCATTAACGTTATTTTGGAAAATACGGCGCATGGTAATATGTCAGTGGGTAGCGATCTGCAGGATTTTCAGCAGTTGCTGCAGAAACTTGATCAACCTGAACGTATCTCTTTTTGTATTGATACGTCACATGCGCATGCCTTTGGGTATGATGTAATCGATAGTGCACATCAGGTAGCTTTTGTGGATCTTCTTGATGAATTGATTGGTCTTGAGCGTATTGTGTTGATTCATTTAAATGACACAAAAGAAAAGCGCGGGGCTCGTATTGATCGTCATGATATTCTTGGGCAGGGGAAATTGGGAGATGCGGCATTGAAACATTTTATTATGCAACCAAGGATTGCGCATATACCGGTGTTGTTGGAGTTGCCGGCGCTGTCTGAGGATGAAGAGCTTGCGTTGTTGCGTAAGGTGATTAGTTGGGATATGGATCGTCATTGCGAGCTTGCGCGGCAAACCAGTAATTTGAAATAACATTTAAAAAAAAGAGGGAGATAAAGTAATGAATGTAGCAATCAATGGTTTTGGCCGTATCGGCAGAACGTTTCTACGCACGGTGATGTGCGATAAAGCAGCACAGAAAAAAATTAATGTGGTCGCCATTAATATTGGCCCCAGCAAGCGGGACTGTGTAGCGCATATGTTTAAGTACGACACGTTAATGGGAATATATCCTGGTGATGTACGCATGGAAGATGGTGATCTGTTTGTTGATGGCCATCGCATAACCATAATCGCTGAACCAGATCCAGCACGCATTAATTGGTGTTCGCTTAACGTTGACTGGGTGGTTGAAGCATCAGGAAAATTCACCAATCGGGAAGGCGCGCAATTACATCTCACCGCAGGCGCTCGTTATGTGCTGATTACAGCTCCAGCGCATGATGAAGATATTGCCATTATTCCTGGAGTGAATGAAGAACTATTCAATAAAGATACGCATAAAATTGTCTCACTTGGCAGTTGTACAACAAATGCATTCATTCCCACATTGCGTGTGCTGCATGATGCGTTCGGCATTACGCAAGGCTGTATGACGACAATACATGCGTATACCAATTCACAGGTGCTACTTGACGTTGAGTGCAAAGATTTACGCTTTTCACGTGCCGCTGCACTGAACATTATACCGTCATCAACCGGTGCATCAAAAATGTTAGGTAAAATTATACCAGAAATTGCAGAGGTAATTTCGGCGCGTGCAGTTCGGGTGCCGGTTGGCAAGGGTTCATTAATTGATTTGACCGTTGTGACAAAACAAGCGCTTACAATAGAAAAGATGCATGATGCATTTCTTGCAGCAGCACAGGGACGCATGAAAGGAATCTTAGCGCTTACCATGGAGCCATTAGTATCAAGTGATTATAGTGGCAATAGTTATTCGGTTACTATTGATGGACTTTTGACTCATGCACAAGGGAATATGGGCAAAGTATTTGGTTGGTATGACAATGAATGGGGATATAGTGAGCGGTTGAAAGATTTTTTGATGGGTGTGTAATTACGGAGATATTTGAACTAAATCTTTTGCAATTTTTGCTTGGAAATCTGGTTTGCATGTATTCCAATCAATTATATCTACGGTGAATGGTAGATCAGATTCTTCAAAGTCTTCGTCAATATGTGCACGAACGTTCCAGGGAATATCTTCCATAAAACACATATCTAAATCAGAAAGAGGTCTGTGAGTCCCCTTTGTGCGGGATCCAAAGACATAAAATGTATAGGGATATTTTGCAAGAATTGCTTTTACTATTTTTAAGTGACGTTCGTCCATGTAAATCATGACATTGTCTGTAATCGTTGCAAAAGGGTTTTTAGTTCTTGAGAAAATTGATCAAAAATATTAACGATGATATCAAGATTTGCTTGTTCGTATGTGTGAGTAGTTAAGTTTCTTTTTTTCTGGAACTCGAACCAGACTTCAGGATCATCGATTAACTTTTCTAATGCTGCTTTTCTAAAAATATCTTTTGGTGATCCGACATCTTGTCCTCTTGCTAATAAAAAACGTCTCATCATTTTCCATGAGAGCTCATAACAAAATTCAAATGCTTGCACCGCTCCGGCTTGGTCTCTGTCGTCTTTCATGTCGGTGCGAAAGCGCTCGAAAACTTGTTGGGCTTTGATAAGTTTGCTCACATCTAATGTTTCATCCACTTTTATATCTCCTGAAAAAGAATGCTGATTAATTATTTTCAGTATAGCAATGATGCATATTAGATGCTAGAGTTCTTTGTTGGCAGGCATTTAAAAACGTACCTATAAAAAAGGAGAAGCATCGTGAAAAGAAGTATCAGCATAGTGATTTTTATAGTTGCAACATGTATAGTCTCACTTTCTGCTATGGAACCGGATGAGCTAAAAAATGTATCTGAAGAATTATTATCAATGAACGACTATGTATCATTAACAGAAACTACGTTAGATATGATTCAAGAGCAAAAAAGAGCGGTAATATCTCAATTGGAAGGTAATGAGAGAATAGATTCATTATCTGATCATATAAAACGTATCTACCAAGCAGGGCAAGAGATATTTAGTTTACCAGAAGGTGCCTATAAAAATTGTACGCGAAAAGATGTGTGTAAAGTTTGTTTGTTGGCAAGTGGTGCTGGACTAGGGATTTTTGGAATACTATCTGGGATGTATGCGGCAGTAGGAGAATGTACTGGACTTGGTGCCAAATTTGCATGTAATCCTGGTGTTGTATTGGTAAGTTTATATGGCGGTTGTGGTGGGTGTTCGGGCGTAAGTTGTTTTCATGGATATAAATATCTTGCTACTCGGTACTAATATTTTTTCCAAGGCGTTATTGTATAGCACGAGCATATTTTCTTAAATTAAAATGTACGTATTACTGTATAAATGAAGGAGATGCATTGTGAAGAAAACTATCATCATTATCATGTCTGGTTTTATAGTGGCTACGTATGCAATATCACTTTATGCAATGGAAAAGAATCCATTGAGTGCATTATTATCTCAGCAGCCAGAATCAATGAAGAACTATGGAACGTTAACGGGCTCTACATTAGATGGTATTCATGAACAACAAATAAGGCTTGCTGATGATGAGCAAAATGAATCTGCGTTGAGCCAATTCAGTAAAAGAATCGAAATCGGTAGTAAATGCGGAGCAGGTCTGTGTGCAAGCATGGTACTTGTGGAGGCAGGAGTGGGTGCGTGTTCAGGGTATGGTATTAGCTTTGCATGTTTGCCGACAGTTTTAATCACAACGGCGGTTAGTTCATGTGGCGTTTGCCTGTGTACATCTTGTTTTTGTTCGGACAAAAGCCCGTGTGACATCTGTTCTTGTTTGCGATGAATATGCACAGTGGGTGCTCATTTTTCGGTTATTATCTCCTACCTGTTTGTATGCGGTAGCAATAATCAGCATCGGTAAAACGTAAAACGATTTTTGCTACGCAAGTTTTGCTTCACAAGTGTGCCATTTTCCTTTACCATTGTACTCAAGAATATGTACTAACTCTATGTGTTCTCGTCTGTTTATTATGTGGGGGCCCGTAGCTCAGTCGGTCAGAGCAGTCGGCTCATAACCGAAAGGTCCCAGGTTCAAGTCCTGGCGGGCCCACCAGCCGTCGCTCCTGCGGAGCTATGGCTGGCACGGCCAGTTTTTTAAATGATTGATTTTATGAATAGTTTGCCCTGGATATAAAAGCGAGAATTACCGCAATCAGTTCATGGAAGAGAAACAAAATATCACGTCGTAGCAAAGCGTAGACGTACGTGAAAGGCATCGTCATGAATGAGCAAGCATTTCGTGCATTGATTGAGCTGGTGCAATTCGACCAAGCTACGCACGCCATCAAACAAAATATCGAAACCATTAATCATGAACTAGACGCATTGCGTCGTGATGAGCAAAAGCTACAACAAGAGCTTGATGCCCAGAAAAAAGCATTTGCCGATGCGCGTAAAGTAGTTGATGAAAAAGAATTGGTGTCTCGGGAATTAGAAGAAAAAGAATCTCAGGCAAAAAAGCGTTTAGATACGGCATCCAGCCACCGAGAATATGAAGCATTAAAATCTGAAGTAACGCAATTAAAGACCGCACAACATGATCTGGAATCAGGCATTCTCGACGCATGGAATCACCTCGACGCGGCAGAAAAATTACACAAAGAGATGCAAAAAAAATCTGATATCGCATCTGCAGACATTCATACCGCAATACAATCAGCACAAGCACGTATTGAATTACTCAAGGTAGAGTTGGCAGGGCGTGCTGCAGAGCACGATCAAAAAGCTACGCTTGTACCAGAGGAATGGATTGAAAAGTATCGCTCTATGGGAACGCATGTGAGCGATCCGGTAGTTCCGGTGCTTGGCGATGCATGTAGTGGCTGTTTTTATCGATTGGTTAATCAGGATTTATTGCGATTGCGCCGTGGTGCATTACTGCAATGCAAAGGCTGCTTTCGCTTTTTGTATGATCAACAGGCAATGGAACGCAGCGCATGAAACAAATGATGCTATTTGGTCCGCCAGATAAACCAGAATCAATCACATCACCTGAGCATACATCTGCCACTGGTGATACATGGACATTATATGTCGACGGTGCTGCACGCAATAATCCAGGACCTTCAGCAGCGGGAATTTATGTACTCAAGAATGGTAAAGTTGCAGAAAAAAAAGGATTCTTTCTTGGATTGAAAACAAATAATCAGGCAGAATATTTAGCGCTCTTGCTTGGCATGCTTATGTTGCAAAAACAGGTAAAAGCGAACGATGTGGTTTCCATTGTTTCTGATTCTGAACTTTTGGTAAAGCAATTAAAAGGAGAATACAAGGTTAGAATGCCAGGCTTAAAACCACTATTTGCGTTAGCGCATGCTATGTTGTACATGCTTAAGGGCACGGTAAGGCACGTGTTGCGTCATCATAATAAAGAGGCAGATAAGATGGCAAACTACGGACTTGATAATAAAGTACCAGTACCACCAGAGTTTATTGAAGCGTTACGTAAACATGAAATATTATTGTGAAGCACGTTTTTTAGTACTTATCTTTCTTTTTACTTGTCATACGGTAACGTATGGCATGTCAGCAACTTTTTTTGATTTCCCTTCTACTTTGATGGTCCGCACCGTGCACGCGAGTAAAAAACAGCAGCATGGTTGGTGGATGTTATTTTCTGAGCATGGTTTTGTGTTGCACAGTCCAGGTAATGACAAGCATTGTCTATTGCGCAAGAATAAAAGTTTGCTCGTACGTTATCATAATGACCAGGTCTACATCAATGGCACCAAAATGCGTGACACAGATATTTATATTTATGCGGTGAGTGGCATGCTTATGTGTGATGGTCAACACATTCACGCGTTGCGTGTACATCAGTGGCCTACCGTTGGCATAGCAGTTGCCAGTTATGGAGTAGGGCGTAGCATTGAGGCACCCGTATTACCTGAGTGGGGTAATGCAAAGTTGGTTGATCTTGTGTTGCCAGATATTCCTTGCGCAACTACGTGTGCAGAAATGCAAACAGAAGATCCATTGACTCTTAAGGTGCGCGTTTTATTGGATGAGAAAAAAATGAACTCTGGTGCTTCATGGAAGTTTGCCACCTCTGAGCCGTCAGGGAGATTTAAAATTGTAAGTGTTGATGGTGATTATCACAAAAAAATAATGAGCAAAGTAGCAGGTCTTACGATTGCTGAAAAGAATGGTAATTTTTATGTGAATGGTAAGCGAGTTCGTGGAACGCAACTCTTTTTGGAATCTGCAGATGGTCATATTTCATGCATGGGAAACACATACAAAGGGTTGCTCTGGTTAGTCCAGCAGGATGAACAGGTGATGGTTATCAATTGTCTTGAAATTGAAGATTATGTGTATTCGGTATTGCGTACAGAAAGTTGGCCCGGTTGGCCGTTGGAAGTGAATAAGGTTTTGGCAATAGCATCGCGCACCTATGTGGTGTCAATGGTGCTTAACGCAAAAAAAGCCAAGCGTATATATCATGTAAAAAATACCAATGAGCATCAAACGTATAGTGGTATTCATTCATGCGCCGTTACCAAGTGCGCGGTAGAAGAAACGCGCGGTATATTCTTATCACATGAAAATAAACCGATTGTTGCGATGTTCGATTCTTGTTGCGGCGGCGTGGTGCCTGCGCATATCGATGGGGTGAACTTTATTGATGCACCATATCTTGCGCGTGAGTATGCATGTACTCATTGCAAGCGATGTAAAATCTATTCATGGCAAGCGGTCTATTCACTTGGCGAGCTTGAGGGCGCAATACAAAAACAGGTGCCTACATTCAAAAAACTTCATGCGATTAACATTGTAAAAAATGATAAAGCGGGCTTGGTGCAAGAGGCAGTTCTGCATGGGTTACAAAAATCTGTGTTAACCGGTAAAAAATTATATTCATTATTGCCGGGTGTAAAAAGTTTTTGCTTTTCAGTAAAAAAGAATCAGGAACAGGTTGTCTTTCAGGGCCGTGGTTATGGCCATCATTTAGGGTTATGCCAGTGGGGCGCACGTGAAATGGTGCGTGATGGATGGGACTATAAACGTATTTTGCAATTTTATTACCCGAATACCGATTTTATGCGGTTGATGTAGGAGATGTTATGATCGTTCGCTTATCTTTAGTATCCATGTTGTTAGTATCTAATTTCATGTTCGGTATGGAGCATGCGTATGAGAGCATAGATATAGGGCTCGATGATTTGGGCTCGCGCTCAGAAAATACGAGTAAGGCAAATTGTATCTCATCGTTGAAGCATTGGAAGGAATTTGTAAAAAAGAATACATCATTAGACGACTATGAAGTGTTGCCACTGGCAGTTGCTGAATTTCAGCAAGAGTATGAAATAAAAACCGATCTTCCACTCTTACCAGAAGCTATACAAGCCTGGACAAATATTCAAAAATCTAATCATTATAAACAAGAAGTTTTGCGTATTAATGTATTGCTCAGAGGTGGAGAAAGATATGCAGAATAACCAGGAGTTGAGAGCGTTAAAAAATCGTTATCTTAAAAGTGCATATGAGACTTTGGCATCCAGCGGAGAAGCATTAATTATCGACCAAGAATGCAATAGGTGGCTGAGGCTGTGGGCCGTTATTGCTCCTATTATCGCGGTAGCGACGTGGGTTGGTTTTTCTGTAGAGGTATTCTCATCACCACGGTGGATGGTAAACTGTCATTAAAAAATTTGGTAAAAAAACATGAAAGGGATTTAATATGAATTTTATTCGACTTAAATATATATGGTTCATGAGTCTGTGCCTATTCAGTAGCCAGCTTGTGAGCATGGAAAAACCAATAATTCGTACCGCAGATGAATTGAGAACGTTAGCGTTTGCGGTAGAACCTGAAGATTATGCGCAAGCTTAGTGGAAAAATATGTGATTAAGTCAAGTGCAGTTACAAATAGTGTCGCGATTTTATTAGGGGATGGAAATGTATCTGTGTCGGATGCTATAAGTCAGCATGTACAGACAACATGTAGCGATGATTATACCGTTATAGAAAAACAGATTATTCAAATAATGCAAGGACTATTCGCGCGAGCAATATTAGACAGTCGATATAGAAAAAATAATATTGCGTTGGTCTCGATATCTTACGGAAGATTTATCTGAAAAAGAGGATGAACGTAATGAGGTTACGAGCAATAGTAAATGTCTTGGTGTGCTGCTATTTTTGGGGCTTATATGTGGGGTGGGTCTTTTTGTTATTTGTCTATTTACTTTTACGACGTTAACGAAAACGTGTCATTACATAAAGATTGTTGCTTACATGAAAATCGTACGCTTATTTTGAATCAGAACAGATCATAAGCAGAATGCTGATAAGATCCTTGTCTCCTATTTTTAGAAGTGCTAGCATGAGGTGAATTTTCATCTACCATTGTTTCCAGGAGACAGTATGATTGTTCGCTCTATCGTTAGTATCCATGTTGTTAGTGAGTAGTTCGGTGTTAGGTATGGAGCCTGAACATGAGATCATACATATTGGGCTTCATAATGTTGCCACCACTGATACCACATCTTATATTACCTCATTACAATCTTGGCAGGAGTTTGCAAAGGACCATGAATCGGTGGATGAGCATGCCGTGTTGCCACAGGCAATTGCTGAATTTCAACAAAAGCATGAGATAAAAACCGATCTTGCAATCTTGCCAGAAGCGATACAAGTCTGGTCGCACATGAAAGATTCTGGAAAATATTCTGAAGGTTATAAAGCAGAGGTGTTGCGTATACACGCACTGTTGAGAGGTTACCCAAAAGATATTCGGCCGCATAGGGAATTGGCGGACTTGAAAGATGTTTTTCTTAAAAAATCATATGAGCAGTTAGAGCTTAAAAAACAAAGCGTTACTACTGTGCAAAATAATTTTGTGATGATGCGTCAATGGGGAATAGGCCTTCCGGTTTTGGCGGCTGTATTGTTTGCGGCTCTTTTGTTAGAGATGTTCTTGCTCCCGATGTCATCTAATCATTAAAAATCTGATTTTAAAAAAAAATAAAAAAAGGGAAAAAATAGATGGATAATCGTTGCATGGTGCTTATGATTGTATGTGCAATATCTAGCCAGCTTGTGAGTATGCAAAAAGTGACAATAGATACGGCAGAGGCACTTAAAATATTAGCATTGGAGGTAAATCCTGAAGAGTATGAAGCAGCATTGGAAAAGTATGTAGTTAATCCAGAGGCAGTTACAAGCAGCGTGCATATATTATTGCAGAGCGAGCAGGTGCCAGATGGCGTAGGCTTGCATGTGGCGACAATATGTGGGTGTAATAAAGATATGTATAGCAAACTGATTGTACAGATTATGCAGGAATATTATGAGCAAGAGCATGGACAGATGTCAGTATTAGATCGAGTAAAAGTAGATGTGTATCGGCATATTCATCAAGAGATAGCTCAAAAAGAGTCCGAGCCTGAAACACTGAAACAAAGCATTGACCGTTGGTGGGGTTCTGCTTTGTTTGGAGGTGTTTTTGCGCTCCTCTTTGGTCTGGCAGATCTTGTGATAGGTCTTAAATCCGCAGCATCTATTAATCAGTGAAAAAGCTCATAATCACTAAAAAGCTCACAAAGAGCGTCACATAACCGTGGTTGCCCTACGACTACGTAAACGCTCTTTAATGAGAGGATTATCATTTTTTTATTGTCATCATCAAAGCTATTTTATCAAATGAGCGCGCAACATCCATGCCATTTTTTCTTGCTTTTCAAGCAAGTCATGCAAGAAGTTATTGGTACCCATGTCATCTAACGCAGCAGTTTCGTCAAGATCGATGCGCAATTGTCTGATGATGGCTTCATGATCAGCAAGAAGTAGCTGTATCATGCCCATGTCACTCAGGTTTTTGCCCGGTTCTTCTTTGAGCGTTGTATATGCAATAAACTCCTCAAGCGTTGCAATGCTCTTAAGACCAAGTGCACGTGAACGTTCTGCAATGGTATCAATTGCTCGCGCGAGTTCTTCAGACTGTTGTTTAAACAGTTCATGCAGCGCACCAAAATGTTGGCTCTCTACGTTCCAATGAGATTTCTGTGTTTTGACGTACAAAACATACTCATTGGCAAGCAATACGGTGAGTATATGCGCAGACTCTTTTCTGGTTTTTTCAGACAAACCGATATTGATGGCGCCCTTTGTGTCGCCTATCTTTTTTATTTTGTTATCCATGTCTCCCCCTTTTAGGTAACCTTTTTAGGTAATAAAGCTATTCTTTCTCTTTATTTTAAGCTTAAAACATCTGATTAACCAAAGTCAACAAAAATTCAATCTGAAATTACAAAAAAGCCTTATAAATAACTTGAAAGAGGGCTATGAACGATGAATGGATCGTTACTTTGGGTTTTTTTACCGGGGGTAAAAAAAGGTGCTTTTTTGGGTTAAAAAAGGGCGGCTATTGCGTATCCAGGGGGTTTTGTTAGGCTAATAGGTATAGCAAGAATCGCTATATCCATACATCTGAACCTGTAATAAACCTGATGAGGTCTATTGTGAAGAAAAGCTTACTATGTATTGTTCTACTATCTGGTGCCTGCGCATCCGCAGATCTCTTCTGCCAAGAATCAAAAAAATCTGCACCTAAAAATAAGTATTTTGATACTGCTTTTTTGGCCAACTATAAACAAGTAGCACGATCATTGAAAGAAGAAAATTTTAATGAAGTTAGTTTTAAATCAACTGACGGATTACGCTTAGAAGGATTATATTTAAAACGGTCAGACGCGCGGTACACTGTGCTTTGTTGCGCGGGATGGTGGCCAGGTAACAAAGAAGGCATAGCAACTTTTTATACCTTGCTGCCACATGATTGTAATATTTTATTTTTTGATGCGCGTGGACATGGCACTAGTGAAGGATCATTCCGGCGATTGAATTATGGAGTAGATGATTATAAAGATATTATTGGGGCGTTAGAATTTGTGCATAAAGATACTGGCAAACCAATATTATTGTATGGATTGTGTGCGGGTGCATTTAATGCGGCGCATGCATTGTTTGCATTGCAAGAACAGAATAGGTTGGATGCATTGCAGGTGTCTGGTTTGATTTTTGATAGTGGATGGATTTCAGTTGAAAGAACTTCATATTCAGTTGCCATTGCAAAGACAAATGAGATGCTTATGAAGCGGGTTGCTTCATGGTATGTGCTGCCTCATTACCGTGAGGCAAAAAAGACAACCTTATTTTCATGTGTTGCATCTCTTGCCAGCGCGCTCATTGGGTGTATACACACACTGTTGACTCCTTTCTTTAGACATTATGATTCCACTACCAATTTGTTGTCTAAAGCACAAAAAAAACCATTGCAAAGCATTCCATGTCTTTTTATCCATTCGCTTGATGATACCTGTGTGTCGCTCTCTGATGTGCAAAAATTTGCCGCATGTATACCGCATAAGACCTGTTGGTGGATTGATAAACCATCGAAGCATGCATGTCATTATTTAAAACACACGAATGAATACCAGCAGTACCTGCATGAATTTATTGATTCTGTGGTTGGTGTTGAAAAAAGATAATCTATTTCAATGTTTTTCGACTTTAGAGCTACAATTTGTAAACTACTGCTATCTCATATAAGCTTGTAATAGAACGTTTTTTCATTAATAAGATAGGTCAAGAACATGTCAAATAACAAAGAACAAAAAAATATCAAATTTGAGGATATAAAACCTAAGCTTTTATCTGTGCTAGAGCAGAAGGCTGAAGCCTTAGGAGAGCCCGTCAGTTTGATTGAAGGTTTTGTCAGTGGTCCATTTAGCACCGAATTGTCAGATTCTGTGATTTTGGGTGGACCAACGGTTCCCATGGTGATGCTTCTTGGTAAGGAGAGTGGTCGCCTGTATTTTTTTGCACTTAAAGTCCTATTAAAGAATATTGAGATATAACAATAAAGGAGAAACTGCTATGCCTGGATACAAAGGTCATTTAGCAGGAGGTTGTGTTGTCTATTGTCTTATGCTTGGATTATTGTACGTCTTGCCCTACGAAGTTTTAACGAAGTATGGGTCTTCATCCCTGGTGGCAATGCGTTGGCTAATTTGCGTGCTTGCCGGTTCATTATTCCCCGACATTGACGTTAAAAGCAAAGGACAGAAATATTTTTATTGGGTTATCCTTGGCTTTTTTCTTCTGCTTATCATTGAACGTAAATTCAAATTACTCGCTGTATCAAGCATTGTGTCAGTATTTCCTATGCTGGTTAAACATCGTGGCATATTTCACAAAACCTGGTTTGTTATTTTGGCACCATTTGGTGTATGGGGTTTAATTGGCGCGTATGCACCTGAATATTCGAATGCACTTTTGCTTGATGTGCTGTTTTTTATTGCGGGAGCGTTATCCCATTTGTGGTTGGATTTGGGATTAAAACGCATGTTACGGATCTGATTTTGAAAGTTGTCCTACTCCAAAACATTGATTAGTGCGTTATTCTCACGCGATCGTGTATAATATGCAATTGAATTGCCGATTATACACGATTAATTTTTTAGCGGCCATTGTGACGCCTTAAGCTTATAAGGATTCTTGGAATATAGAAGCAGTTGGCAAAACCGCTGACCCAGCCTTCGCCCCAACCTTTATTTAAGGCTTCGGCGGGCACGGTAAATAGCTGATAAATGATGATCGGCCGACAAACGGCGCAAACAGCCGACAAATGACAAGCAGCTGACCCAGCCTTCGCCCCACCTTTATTCAAGGCTTCGGCGGGCACGGCAAACCGCTTACCAATTGTCATGAGTTTGTAATTGCGACATTGCTCTAGCCCATTTTATCTCTTCCCCTTGTTTCATGGTTGTTGCGGGATCGTGTTTACCATTGCTAGGACGACCGATAGGAATATTTTTACCAGCCTTGTCAATGTCAAGTTCCTTCCAAGCTGGTCCTTTTGGCGTCATGTTTTCAGGATAATCTTTTAAAAGAAGCTTCTTTTTTTGCGATTGTTGCGTATCAGAAAGACACATGAGCGCTTTGGCGGTACTGTTGGAGGTTAAATTTTCGTGTGCATCGAAAACGCAAAGCAAATCTAAGATGCATTCATCTGTTTCATCTGACAACCAATCTTCTTCTTCTACGCTCGGACGATCAAGTTCTAAAGTAGGTGTAAAGTTTTTAAGTGGTCCAAATAGTACTGCTTTTTTGTCCGATTGCTTGGGTTTTGCGGGTACATCGTGATCACCTGTTTCTTGGATAGCTTTTATAGTTGCTTCAAGTGCTTGGTGACCTCTAATGAGTTTTATAAGGTTTTCTGTCGACATCTTTGGTATTGATTGCGTGCGTTTTTTTTCTTTTACAGGATCTGGAAACTTAAAAAAGTCAGCGAGTTTATCATTTATTTTTTCTGATGAATAATATCTCAGCGTTATCGCAATAGGTTTTATGTTGAGGCGTTTTATTCGCATGCAGTGTGTGTTCATGCTCGTAAAAAAAGGCAGCACCGCAATGCTCAGTGATAGGTACTTAAAAAATTTGTTCATTATGGTCTTTCATGTTGGTATAAAATTATTAATAAACTCCTTCTCCATCACGTATGCGACGCTCGTAATAGGCGAGTGCTGATTGCATTTCATCAAAGAATTTCTTTTTCATTTCTGGCGTCATTATTGTAGCTTCTATGATTTCTGAATCATATGGTTCAGGTTTTGAGCCAGCAAAATGCTTTTCAAAATCTTCTTTTGTTGCAGGTTTCGTAAAGATTTTGATCCCTGATTGTTTCTTGTTATTTTCCGGAAGACACATGAGTGCTTTGGACGTGCTGTTGTTGGATTTTTCTAAACACAGATCCCTTAATTCGCATGCTAGGTCTCGTACACTTTTAGCGTTAGAAAGACTTTTAATTTTAGCAACTTCCATTGCTTGTTCACGTGCTCGATTTTTTCTAACGAGAGCCATAAGTAATCGCAGCGAATTTTTTTGTACGTCGTGATACTGGCTCATATAAAGTCGCATGGCAATGGTAGTAGCAACATCATATCCTTGTTCATACCCTTGATTTTTGTTAACGAGGTCGATCATAAGTTGAAAGGTGTTTTGTAATGTTTCTGGCCAATTACTTTCATCGTTTATCACATCGGTAGCAATTTCGGTGGCTTCTTTAAATCCTTCACCATAATCAAAAATAATTTTAAAAAGTCTTAATCCACCATCTTTTATTCGCCAATCCTCATGTAAAAAAGCTTCCGTGGCCGTTTCTGTAGCCACGTCAAATGCATATGGATGATTTTTTTGGAAAAGAACTTTAAAAAGGTTTTGTGATTCCCAACTTATATGTCCCCAACCCCGTGCAGCAAGTGTTCCGAGTGCGGCGATTTGCAAGGCTGTAGTCGGTATATAGTCTTGCTCAGCAAGAGCTGTAAAAAGTTGTAGCGCAGATTCTTTGGAACGTCCTAAATCGAGAGATTTTTCAGGAGCAGTAAAAGTTTGTTCGGCAATGCGTGCAATTGATTTAAGATTTTGTTTTTTTTTAATGCGGTCAATAAAGAAGTGACGTGCTGAGTCTTGAGTGTGCCAATTTTCATGATTGAGTGCTTGATTAGCCTCTTTTAGTGTTCTGAATGAGAGCCAATTAGAGAGGTACCCATCTTTCCAGTACCCTAATGATTTAGTAGGTTTAATTTTGCTTGGAGTGTTTTCTTCTGAATAATATCTTGGCATTATTGCTATAGGTTTTATTTTTTTGAAATTTTTAATGAGCATGCATTGAGTAGCAATGCTTGCAAAAAGTGATAACGCTACAATGCTCAGTGATAGGTGCTTAAAAAATTTGTTCATTATGGTCTTTCAGACTTAAACTCTTTCTATGCCATTTTCACTTACTTCTTCAGAATCTGATGAGTTTGTTGGCCGACATTTTTTAAAAATCATTTTCATAATATTGCTTGAAGCTACTTTTATATCTTCTTTTTCATGATTCAATTCTAGCATGACAGCTTCAATTGTTTCTTGAGGTATAGAACTAACCTCTTTATGTATAATAAGCTCATGCAAAAGAATACTTGCGCTTTCTTTTAGGTCGGTATCATTATCTGTAAGGGCTTTTGTAGCAAGTGTTAAAGAAGTTTCAATTGCTTGTCCATGATCATTGAGCGCTTCAAGAAGATCTAAGATTGCTATTTTTACTACAGGAGTATTATTTGAGAAGTTATGTATACAAACCTCTTCTGCTTCTTGATATCCTCCTTTTCCACAAACAATATCGCGAAATAGACTAATCCCTACAAGTATGTCTTTTTTTACGAGATTCTGAGCACTGTCAATGAGTGCTTTTTTTACCTCTATCGGATTATTTAAATTGATGAATGTGGCATTTTGATCGACAAGTAATGATGTTTGTTTTTGATCGATAAGTAATGAATCGATAAGAGGTGGTGGTGTTTCTTTGCTCAACATACATTGCGTGTTAACGCTAATACAGAGGGCTGCTGCTACGATGTTGAATGATACATGTTTAAAAAATTTGTTCATTATGAATCTCCCGTTTTAGATACTATATTTTTAGCTCTTTGTTTCTCGTGATTGTTCGATCATCGTGAATATGCTACCACGAATTGCCATTGCTTCTTGATATTTGGCGCTTCAGCCGATTAGGCAACCTTCATCGCCACTTCAAGGGAATGATTTCTTTCAAAGAGCCTTTTTAAAAGGGTTAGACTGAGCGTTTGTTTAGAGTTTTGGTTTAAAAGGCCGATGTCAGCAGCCATTGTAGCAACTTGCGAATCCTTGCCCGCGTAAGTAGGGCAGAGAAATGTGAACGTGCATTACTTAGTATGCGATTATCCTTGCTTGTCATGTGAGCTGCAGCAGTTAAGGGCAGCTGTTTCGAATGCTTGTTTCTTTATGAGATAGGGCTTTAAAAAGATCTAGCGCTACATTGTTTACAGAAGAATGCTCTGTCTTTTCATATCAATTGCAGCAGCATCTGTAGCTGTCTTGAATGCAATGACCTGCTTTCATACAGTGCTCAAAAAATTAGTAAGCTTCAATTGGACGCGGAATCATTGTTGGTACTACCAATTATAGCAGCTTGTATAGCTGGCTCATATGCTTGCAGGTTCTCAACAATGATTTTAGGGCTTGTGAATGCGTGTTCCTTCGGAAGTTTTGTCAAGAAGAGCTCTAAAAATTTGTAGTGCTTCATATTGTAGGATCGTTTTTCGCATCTGCATGTACATCAATGGCAACCTTTAAACCCTCATGATCTTTAGCGATTGAATTGATACGTTGCTTGTGGTAATTGTGTTGTTTGGTGCTAAGGGAGCAGTCTCAGATTGCAGGGCTTTTTGATGAGCATGCATTGAGTAGTGATGCTTGCAAAAAGTGATAACGTTACAATGTTAAATGATAAGTGATTGAAGAATTTGTTCATAGCGGTCTCCTGATAATAGATACTATATTTTTTAGCTCTTTGTTTCTTGTGATTCTTTGGTTAATCCGAGTAGGTGATTCCAAACTTCATCTGCCCGATCTTTTACTGGATTTTTCTTCTTTTGTGATTGGTAGGTTACTATTTCGCGTACGCGATAAAAAAGGTTAGTTGCCTTATTTTTTACTGGACTTTCGCCCTTCATACCAATGACAGCAATTTCCAAGGCTGTTTCAAACAGTTCTGGTACTGATGCATGATTCCTTTTAACTAGCTCTTGCAAAAGGGTTAGGCCTGAGCATTTTATATCAATGTTTTTATTTAAAAAAGCATCGACAGCAGTTTCTGTAGCAACTTTGAATCCTTGTCCCTCTTCAAATAGAACACAGAAAAGAGAAAGCGCATCTGCTCGTTTGAACTTATCATCATCTGTCATGTTAGTTGTAGCAGCTAATGTAGCTGCCTCGAATGCTTGTTCTTTCTCGAATGCTTGTTCTTTTATAAATAGAGCTTTAAAAAGGTTTATCGCTGTCTCTCTTACAGTCCCACTTTTGCTTTTCATACCAAATAAAGCAGCATCTGTAGCTTCTTTGAGTGCGTAATCTCTTTCAATAAGAATGCAAAAAACTTGTAGGGCTTCAAATTGTGTGTAGGGATTATCGCTAGTACTACCAATTATAGCAGCTTGTATGGCTGGTCCATACACTCCCAGGTTATCAATAGTAAGGCATTGAGATGTTGAGAATTGTCTCCATTTGGGATGGTTGCCAATTAGCATTCTAAAAAGATGGAGTGCTTCGGATTGCGTTTTTTTAGCTTTAAATAAAACTATAGCATCGTTTAAAGCATCATGCTTTTCAGTATAGATATGCCATGCTCGTTTGATGGTATTTGTGTTGTTTGGCGCTAATCTGAGAAATTTGAGATCGGAGGATTTTTTGATGAGCATGCATTGGGTAGTGATGCTTGCAAAAAGAGATAACGTTACAATGTTGAATGAAGTGTATTTGAAAATGGTGTTCACAGCGGTCTCCTGATGATAGATGAAAAATGTATGATGCTTTCTGTTGCAAGTAATGATACGTTTTTACGCATAAAAAAACAAGCGCCTGTTGAGAACACAAGCGCTTGCAGAAAAAAGTTAAATAAAATTTAGCGTTTTGTAATGCGTGATATACAAACCGTAGCAATAAGCCCCAAAATAAATCCAGGCACAATAGGCATGATATCAGTTGATTGAATGTATGGCCAGATTGCTGAAACACTACCACCAATTAACATGCCAGCAAGGGCGCCCGTATGTGTTGTACGCTTCATGTACAATGCTGCAATGACGAGCGGACCAAATGCACTACCAAGACCGGACCATGCATATGACACAAGGCCAAAGACGGTGTTACTGTCATTCCATGCAATACCAAGAGAAACCAAGCAAATGGCAAGTGCGCTGATACGTGTAATCCAGACCAACTGTTTTTGTGATGCGCTACCGTTAATAAATTCTCTGTATAAATCTTCAGCAATTATTGATCCCGATAATAATATTTGACTACTGAGTGAAGAAATTATGGCCGCAAGTATTGCACATAAAATAAAGCCTACAAGGAGTGGATTAAAAAGGCTTTTGGTCATGTTGATAAAGATGAGTTCAGGATTACTGATGCCCTGACTGAAGAATGCAATGCCGACCAATCCAACACCGATTGCAGCGGTTAACACCAATATTTGCCATGCAAGACCGATATATTTTGCATAATGCATTTTGCGTACATCATTAATACCCATAAAATAGATGAGAATATGTGGTTGACCAAAATAGCCAAATCCCCATGCCATCAAATTTAATGCATTGCCAATGCCATGCGTTTCAGTGATAAGTGAAAGAGAAACATCACGTGCATGTGCAGCGGTTACAATCGCCTGTATGCCATCGATCATAAAAAATCCATAAATGGGTACCAGCAATATCATGACTAATAAAAAGAGTCCTTGGACAAGGCTGCTCCATGCAACGGCAACAAAGCCACCAACGAGTGTGAATATGGTGGTGGTGATCAGTCCAAGTAAAATACCCGCATGGTAGTTGAGTTCAAATGCGGATTCGAATAATCTTCCTAAACCAACAAGGCCTGATGCGATGTAAAAAGTAAAAAAGAGCAGTGAAAATAGTGCGCTGATTAAACGAATGTGACCATTGGTGTCACCAAACCGTGTAGCAAAGAAAGATGAAAGGGTCAGGCTATTCAGTTGTTCGGTCTGTGTGCGTAATTTTGGCGCAATATAATGCCAGTCCAAGAACATGAACAGTACCAAACCGATGGCAATCCAACATCCTGACATGCCAGTCATATAAATTGCTGCGGGAAAACCAAGAAAGAGCCACGCACCCATGTCACTTGCCTGTGCTGCAATTGCGGTGACTAAATAGTTGGTGGATCTGCCACCAAGCATAAATGAAGCAGCGTTACGTTTTGTGTGATAAAAATAAAAACCAATGCCTAATAATGTGCCAAAATATACGATGAAAGCACTTAAAATCGCTATGTCCATTGTGGGTCCTATGTATTAAAAAAAATGATATGAATAGTGAGAGACTGGAAAGGGATGGTAAAGAGCCTTAGAACAATTTACCCCCAATGGGAGTAGTGCGTTCTGGAAAGATTTGGAAATTGTCTAAGGTTGCCATATTTTCTCTATCTTACTGAAAATCTATCGAAATCACTTAGCTAAAAGTATCATGTAATGGTGATTTTAGTCAAGCAGTGGTGATTATTTGTTCCTGGTTGTTTGATTGTTTACATTAGTGTGCGGTGCAATTGTGTTTATCGATCAAAAATATGCTTTTTTCATACTGTTTTTAAAAACCATTGCAAACTGAATAATTTAAATGTTAGCCTGAAGATGAGCATTAAGAAAGACATATCGCATGGTGTGATATGCGCTTAAGAGCACTAAAAAAAAGAAGGAGAAATCGCTATGAAGAAGTATTGTGTAGGGTTATTTAGTCTAATGTTATTTGTGATGACGGGTGTTGCGTTTGGGATGGAAAGTAACGTAGATGTCTATGTTGTGAACAAATCTGGGGATGCGATAACGGTAGAGCTCAAGATGCCATCAATGGTAAAAGGTCCTATGACAACGGAAGTAATTAAGCTTTATAACAATGAAACAAAATACGCACAATCACTCCATGATCTTAATACCATGTATATCTATGCACCTTCACGTAAGAATAATGGAACTATGCCTTCTGAGGGCAAGGGTATGTCTTATGAAGCCTTGTTGAAAGATATGAGAAACCGATACACGCAAAATTATGCAGGAAAGCCTATGAGAATCAATGTAATCATTGAAAAAGGCGATAAAGCATATGTGGTGAAGAATATTGAATGGGTTGATATGAACAGTTGTCATGTGGATAAAAGTAATTTGGTCAAGTAGCTTGGGATTGAGGTATCGCTTCTTTTGCTTGTATCTTCAAACGAGTGCGTAAATACTTACGCACTGCGCAAGGCAGCGTAAAATATATTCTGCAATCCATCTGCTTTTGTAATTCATCCTCTTCTATCACGTTAAATTTCTTTGGTAGAGTGATAATAAAATCTTTTATGGCGATCGTTTTTTCATACGCGCGTTGAATGAAGTCGCATTGTAGCATATTGGTATTGTGGATGATCCATAGCAGTGGATTGGTTTCTGGGGTTCCTTTTAAGTTTGGAAATAAAGGCCATATCTTTGCGGTACAATCTCGTGATCCAGTGACCGCATAAGTATTATCGAGCATTACTGCAGTGACTTCATCAGTATGTCCATTAGGCCCTGCAAGCGTGCGTAGGCATGTGCCGCTTTGCACATTCCATATTTTTGCAGTCTTATCTCTTGATCCGGTGATTGCGATGTCACCATAGATTTCTACTGCCCAGATATGATCAGTATGCCCATGATGTCCAGCAAGTGTACGTAAAAATTCGCCAGTATGTCCTTCCCATATTTTTGCAGTGCAATCCCATGATCCCGTGATTATTATATGCTTATCGATAGCTATTGAACTAACTACGCGGTTGTGCTGATGAGGCCCGGCCAGAGTGAGTAGGGTTTTTTCTGGATCTGTATCCTCTAATATTACTGTGTTTTCACGTGTTACCATTATCAGTTTATTATTCATAAATACTGGAGAAGATTCCCAAATACTACGCATATTATTCTCCTCAGTTTTGCGCATCAATTGACCAGTATTTATACCAGATATAAATGGGCCATTGGGAGTAGGGGTGGTGTGATAATATGGAACAATGTGCTTGGTATAATCATTATCATCAGTGCTTGCAAATTCGTGTAGAAAGTTGCCTGTATTGATATCCCATACTTTGACCATGTTATCTTTTCCTGCGGTGACCACTTCATATTCATCCGTTGCGCATTTATCATCTTCATCTATTGCTATTTCAACTGAATAAATTTCATGAGTGTGGCCATGTGGTCCTGCAAGGGTGATAGGCTGTTGACTAAGAAATATGATATCATCTTTTAGCAATAAAATGTGTCGCTGAAGTTCTGGAAGTAAACTCCTAAATTCCATAAACAGTTCTTTTGATTGGTTTTCTGTTTTTATATCCATTGCAGTAGCAGATCTTTTCATATTCATTGCTGAACCAGTTGCAAAAAATAAGATTAAGATAGTGAATATTAGATTGTGTTTTTTCATGTGTATCAAATTAAATAGCCTGCGTTAAAGGTACTGCCCTTTTTGCACGTATGTTTAAAGAGTTTTTCAAATATGCGCGCACCATAGCAGGTAACGTAAAATATATTCTGCAATCCACTCTGCTCTCGGGATTCATCTTCTTTTATCTCTGTCAAACAGTTCTTCAAATTTTTCTGGTAGAACAAGGATAAACTTGTTCCCATCAATCCATGTTTGGCATGCGCGTCTGATTAAATTCCCTTGCAAAATGCCAGTCTTTTCTGTAATCCATAGAAGTGGATTGTCCGCGGTGGTTCCTTGTAGAGGTGATAATGACCATGCTTTTTTGTCATGCAGAGAGATAGCAACTGCCCATTGATTATTTATTGCTATATCTACGTCGCCATAACAATATGTGAAGCCATCAATAGTTTTTAATAATGCACCGGTATTTATATCCCATATTTGTAATGTTCTTAATGATCCTGATGTTCCGGCGTGTCCTATAATTAAAGCTTTATCATTGTGTAGTTTGGCTTTTGTTACCGACATATTTGGGCGCAAAGTGTGTGAATCGCGAGTTTTTAAGTTCCATACTCGTGTAGCTACTGAAGATGAAACGAGTACTCTGTCATCTGATAATGCTACGGTACCGATTCGTTCAATTGTGTAAAAAGTATTTATAAAGTTTCTTGCGTCTGCGTTCATTATAGCAATTTGATAGGGAGATGACTCGATGGCTATTGTGTTTTTATGAATGGCGCACGGTCTAATTGCATCTGATGTTAAGACTGACTTATATACATGGTCATCGTTATCCCATTTTTGTATTTCTTGAGAGCCAGGACCCTCCTTGCTTTTTATGTAAGGGATACCTTTGGGTGTTTCAATAGTCTGCTTTAATTCACTCGTGATAATATTCCATGTGTTTACGTGAGTATAATCATTAATTATTAAATCGTTATTGTCTAAATCTAGTGTTATTCCATGGGAGGACTTACATTCTTTAGGAAGATTAATTGGCTGCTGCCCCAAAAAAGTAATGGCATTTTCCATGATGGTTAGCCGAATTATTTTTTGGAGTTCTAAAGGTAAACTCTCATACGGATCTTTTTTTAGTTGGTCATGCGGTTCCATGCCAATGGCCGCACTCGTTACAAAAAATGACCATAAAATGGCAAGCTTTGTTTGAGTATGTTTTTTCATAATTTTTTTTGCTCTAATTTTTGCTTTAAATAATGTAGTTAAACCACGTATAAATATACATGATTAACGATCTATGTACAAAAATATAAAGCGTATAATGCACAACACCTCTATTTTTTTAAACCGCACTAATACCAAAAATTTTGCACGCATTTTGCGTGGTGACATGAGCTACCGTTTCATATGATTCTCCACGGAGATTGGCAATATATTCTGCAATAGTTTTAATGTACTTGGGATGATTTTGTTTGCCACGAATTATTTGTGGTGGCAAGAATGGTGCATCAGTTTCAAGCACTATGTTGAGCAAACTCAGTGTGGTAAATATGCTGCGAAGATCTTCATTTTTTGGGTAGGTGATAGGGCCGCCAATGCCGATGGAAAAATTCATGTTAATCGCTTCTTGTGCAAATGATAAATCTTCTGAAAAGCAGTGAATAATCCCACGGGAAATGCTGGTACGATATTCGTAGAGCACATTTAATGTCTCATCGCGCGCATCACGCGTGTGTACAATAATTGCCAGATCATGTTGCAGCGCTAATTCGATCTGTGCACGAAACGCATCTCTTTGTCGTGGTAAATTATGATCTTTGTAGTGGCGATCGAGACCAATTTCTCCTATCCCCACAATTTTGTGTTCTTCTTTTTCTTGCGCATACCGTGCTAATGTTTTGACATCAGCTTTCCAATCGGCGGTACAATCATTGGGATGAATGCCAATAGTTGCATAGGCATGCTGAGATTTTTGTGCAATGTTGATACAATTTTGACTTTCAATCACACTTGTGCCAACATTAATAATATGCATGATATCATGGTTTGTGGCTTCACGTATAATATCTTGTGCGCGTGTCATTTCTGTTTGGTCAAGCAAGGTGTCAAAACTTTCTTTTACCATCATGTTTATATGACAATGAGTATCGATTAGCATGTGAAATCCTCGTGTGAAATAGGCATGGACATATTTTTTGATACATTTTTTTACAATCGATATGCAAATAAATTTGACAAATCGAGATGAAAACACTATACCTTACAAAAAGAAAAAATGAAAAGTAATGTTATGTTGAATAAAAGCAGTGTTATAATAAAAACCAAACTTAACTACCTAACCAAGGAGTACTTACATGAACAAAAGTGAGTTGATCAATGAGCTCAGCGAAGAAACCACCTTTAGTAAAAAGGATGTTACTCGCGTACTAGATTCATTGACCCGTGTCATCGGCAGAACATTGAAAAAAGGTGAAAAAGTTTCAATTACCGGTTTCGGTAGCTGGTGGCTTTCTCGTCGTCCAGCACGTAAAGGTATTAACCCGGCAACCAAGCAACGCATCGATCTTCCTGAGATCAATGTTCCACGCTTCAAACCAGGCAAAAACTTGCGTGAAGTAGTAAAAATATAAGGTAGGCTTAATTATAAAAGCTTACGCCAAGAACGAGTTTTTATGCTTATCAGAACAAGGTCGTATTTCACGACCTTGTTTCACTTTCCAATACTTTTTTTTTGCAGTATCCTTGTCTATAGCAACGCTTACTAAATTCGACATACCTGTTACGGGGCCTATCCTTCGACAGGCTCAGGACGAACGGCCTGATATGCAAAACTTAATGAGCCTTGTCTATAGCATATTATCATTAATCAAAGTTATTTTATTAAGTAGGGCCTTGCCATGATAGATTTAGGACTTTTGCGCGAAAAGCGAAATCAGACTGTTGAACTGCTTCAAAAAAAGGATCCCGCATTCAATGTGCGGCTTTTGGGCGATTTAGACGAGGCAGTATGCGCACTTCGCTCGGAAGTTGAATCATTGCGCCATGAAAAAAATCAGCTTGCCAAAGAGGCACGTGGTGGCATAACTCCTGAATTGCGTGAACGTTCTGTGGTGGTTGGAGATAAGCTTAAAGTTAAAGAAATCGAACTCGATGCAGTAGAAAAACAGTTTCACGACCTCTATTTGCATTGTCCCAATATTCCTGAAAGTGACATTCCTGTTGGCAACAAAGAATCCAATAAAGTGGTCAAAACAGAAGGGGTTAAGCCGGAATATGACTTCCCGGTAAAAAATCACCTTGAGCTTGGCAAACAGCTGGGTTGGTTGGATTTTGAAGCAGCGGCCCGTATGGCAGGTGCAAATTTTGCGTTGTATAAAGGCGACGCAGTTTTATTGATGTACACGCTCACTATGCTCATGTTGAGAAATAATATAAAGCATGGTTTTAGCCCAATTTTGCCCCCTTATGTTGTGAATGAGCGCTCTTTGCAGGTTGCAAGTAATTTTCCAAAATTTAAAGATCAGGTATATGCGATAGAAAAAGATAATCTCTATTTAACACCGACCTCAGAAGTTAATCTTGCCAATTTATACCGAGAACATATTTTTGCCGCAGATGAATTGCCCGTGCGTATGACCTCATGGACAAGTTGTTTCAGGCGAGAAGCCGGTGCGTATGGATCTACTGAGCGTGGACTTATTCGCATACATCAGTTTGAAAAAGTTGAGCTGTATACCATCTGTGAACCAGAGCATTCTAATGCTGAATTGGAACGTATGCTTGCCTGCGCGGAAGATATATTGAAACAGCTTGGTTTGCATTATCGCGTTTCATTGTTGGCAGGACAAGATTGTTCATTTGCTTCTGCAAAAACGTATGATATTGAGGTATGGTTACCAGGTCAAAATGCGTATTATGAAGTTTCTTCAGTGAGTAATTGTACCGATTTCCAGGCGCGCAGAGGACTTATACGGTATAAAGAAGCGAGTGAAAAACCGCATTTGGTACACACGTTAAATGGTTCATCATTGGCATTGCCACGTTTAATGGTTGCGTTAATGGAAGTGTATCAACAAGCAGATGGTTCAATTGCTTTACCTGATGTGTTAAAAAAGGAATCGCCTTTTGCGTTGTAGGTGACTAATTATGGTTCGTTTATTATCAGATGACATTATTCGTAAGATAAAAGAAATAGAGATCGTCACGCGTAGATTGTTGAGTGGATCTTTGGTTGGTGATACACGATCTGCACAAAAAGGTGTGGGTTTTGAGTTTGATCAACTGCGTGAATATCAACAAGGTGACGATGTACGTTGTATTGATTGGCGTGCATCAGCTCGCATGAATAAATTATTGATTAAACAATATATTGAAGAACGTAGGCGTACTATTTTGGTTGCAGTGGATGTTTCTTATTCAAGTTTTTTTTCTTCCTCTGACTTGCTTGCGCAAGATGCATTCGCACAAATTGCATCGGTGCTTGCATTAGTTGCTGAATATGGCAAAGATCAGATAGGATTATTACTTTTTTCAGACACTATCGAATATTATATTCCACCTGCTGCAGGTAAATTCCATGTGCGCAAAATTATGGAAACAGTTTTTACGTTTGAACCAAAAAGCAAAAAAACTAACATAGCGATTGCACTTGAACATATGGCAAAATTAAAACGTAAGGATGCTATTTTATTTGTTTTATCAGATTTTATTGATATCGGTTTTGATCGTCAGTTAGCGCTTACATCGACTATGTATGATCTGATTGCAGTACGATATTTAGATAAAAATGCAAAGACGTTACCAGCGGTTGGTTTTTTGACAGTCGAAGATATTGAAACGGGTGAAATCAATACGATCGATGTTTCTAAAAAGGGTTCATCTCCCGTTAATCATTTCTTGCACACTCGCTTAACAGAGCAAAATGATCTATTTAAAAAATATGGGGTTAGCGTAATTGATATCGAACATGATCGTCATTTCATTGGAGATATTATTCGTTTTTTCCGTCGACGTATGAGTTATTGAGGTCTGAAAGAATGGAACAAAAATTACACGATATTTATGATGTATGGCATGTGCCATTTTGGCAACGCGCGTGGTTTTTTTGGAGCGTATGTGCGCTTGCGCTTGTGGTGTTGATACTCATTGTTGGTATCATCATAAAAAAGTATCGTTCACGTAAAAAAATGGTGGTGGTTGCCCCATGGGATGCAGCGCTACAATCACTGAGCATGTTGCAACAAGAAAAGGTTGCTACGATAGAACAAGGTGGAAATTTATATGCAGCGATCACGCGAATATTAAAAAATTATGTACACCAAAGATATGGATTTGATATAGCTAGTAAAACTGATGACGAACTGGTTGTGTATTTAGAACAAAATCATTTCGACCCCCTATTACTTTCTGATATACGTGAAATTTTTGAGGGTAGCGTGTATATCAAATTTGCACATGTACACGTGATGCAAGAGCGCATTGAAAAAGATCTTGAGCGTAGCATTGCATTTGTTAAAGCAACAGTACCCGTACAAACAAAAAAATAGTTAACGCTCGTACCCTTCGATACATTCGCTTTCGCTAACGCTACAGCGAACACTCAGGGCGAACGGGCTTAGATTAAATTTGATTATTATAAGGAACCGCATAGTGTATAATACTGAAATTGATACACATTCTATCTATATTCATTGGCCGTTTTGCCCGTATCGCTGCCATTTTTGTCCTTTTGTTGCATTGGCATCACACGATGATTTTATGCCCCGTTATCATGCTGCGCTGTGCAAAGAAATTAAAGAATTTGCACGTAAGATTGATCGTAAGCTTGCGTTGAAGACGATCTACATGGGTGGTGGCACACCGAGTACCTATCCTGATAAGTTGCTACTTGACACGTCTGGTATACTAAAAGATATGTTTACTATTACTCATGATACTGAATTCACTATTGAGGTGAATCCTGGCACGGTGCGCGTTGAGCAATTTGCCTTTTGGCGCTCGATTGGTATTAACCGAATGAGTGTGGGTGTTCAGAGTTTAAATGATAAAGCGCTGCATACCTTAGGGCGGATGCAATCAGTTAAAGATGTATATTTTTTACTTGAACATGCACAGCATGAATTTGATAATATTTCGGTTGATCTTATTTTGGGGTTGCCGGGTGTCACAGATGATGAGTGGAAAACATATTTGCGTGAAGTAGTTACATGGCCGATTAAGCACGTATCTATGTATTTTTTACAGGTGCATGAAAAAACGCCATTATATTTTAGGGTGAAATCAAATGAACTATCATTACCAAAAGATGCTGCAGTTGTTGATTTATATTATTGGTCACGTGATCTTTTTATGTCTCATGGTTTTGCGCAATATGAGGTATCAAATTTTGCACAACCAGGATATGAATCACGACACAACACCGTCTATTGGGAGCGTGAGCCGTACAAAGCATTCGGTTTGGGAGCATGTTCTTTTGATGGAAGTTTGCGCTTTCAAAATGAAAAAAATTTGATGAAATATTTAGCAGGGGTGGAACAGGGGACAGAGGTGACTGTTTTCAGTGAACAGTTAACGGAAAAACAGGTACGGTTAGAAAAAATCATGCTTGGTTTACGCAGAGCAAAAGGGGTGTTGTTGGATACGGTGATGAATGGACTTGATTCGAATGAAATTGAACAAGTGACTATCCAGTTGCAGCGATTAAAAAATCATAAGCTGATTGAAGAAGAAGAAGGTTATTTGATATTGACGACGGAAGGTTTGATCGTTGAAAATGAAGTTGTCACACACCTTTTATCTTAAGTAGTTTTTAATAATCATATAGTATTTGGTATTTATTAGATAATAACAGTTAATCTGTTGGAGGATCATTTCGCATGGCAAAGCATGTTGGTGTAAAATTACCAGAAGATTTGGTAAATGTATTAAGAGCTGGGTTAACCGTGGGCGTTCTTTCTACCTTTTCAGAAAAAGGATTGCCTCACACGACTCCCATTCAGTGTTTATATCCAAAGGGATTGGAAAGTATTTTGATCTCTATTCATAAAGATCATACCGGTTACCACAATATGGTGTGGCAAAAAAAGGTCATGATGTGCTTTATGGATGAAGGTAATGTCGCATACAGTATTTTGGGCCGTGCTGGTGTGGTCAGAGCACCATCATCAGTTCACCCATTGATGAATGTGGTGCGAATTGATATTATCGATATCAAGAGTGATCGTTCTGTTTTAACAAAAGTAGATTCGGGCGTTCGGTGGAGCTATACATCTTTTGAAGCAGAAGAGCTTTCTAATGCATTGATGGATGAATTGAAGGAGCTTGCAGTAAGCCTGTAATCAGTTGAGGAGTTTTGGTATGTGCTTGGTATTTCGTGCTATTGTATTACTTAGTGTAAATTGGTGGGTTGTTTCTGTTGTTGCTCAGGAAAAACAAGATGTAATTATAACGGGTACTACTGGTTCGGCGCAAACTAGTTCTGCGATCCAAGCACAACAGCCGCTTGTGGAAAATAAAAAGCCTGAAGGAGCTCAGGCGCCAGGACAAGAGGTTAAGAAGCCTGAACAAGAGATAAAGAAAACAGAAGAGCCAAAGAAAGAAGAAGTAAAAAAAGAAGAAGCTAAGAAAGATGAAGTAAAAAAGCAAGAGGAAGTTAAGAAGTCTGAAGAAGCTAAAACACCAGCAGAAAAAAAACCGGAGGTTGTGCAACCATCGGTAGAAGCTAAAAAAGACCTGTCCGCCATAGCCTTGGCGAAGGAGGAAGAGCTCAAGAAAGAAGAAGTAACTAAAAAGCCAGATGAAGTAAAAAAGTCTGAAGAAGTTAAAACACCATCTGAAGAAACTCAAAAACCAGCGCAAGCAAAACAAGCGATTGTGCAGCCACCGGTAGAAAGCAAGAAAGACCTGTCCGCCGACCTGTCCGCCGAAGCTTTAGCGAAGTCGGAAGCTTTAGCGAAGTCGCAAGCTTTAGCTAAGGAGGAAGAACAAAAACCTGCCGAAATCAAGAAAGAAGAAAAGTCAAAAACCCTAGAGGCTGAAGAAGAAGAAATCAAAGGGATAGATACGGTAGATTTGGAAGAGCCGCGTGGTAATTGGCTTTTCAAGCGTATATGGTGGAACCGCGCAGAAAATAAATATGAAAAAATTCGTACATTATTTGGTAACATTCTTGAAGCCCGTATTCAATTTTTCACCAAGCGTTCAACTGCAGATAGAGATTTGTTTGCACCATTTTATTTTGAAGTTGGTATGAACAATGGTGAGCTGCAAGAGACGGTATCTCAGTTGTTAAAGCACATCGAAAATGAACGTAAAAAAGAAGGTGATTTGAGAGGGTCAGCGCTTGAAATATTTAATGTGCTTTTGCGTGAAAAAAAATCACTCGAATCGATTAATGCTGATGTTTTGACCATTCATAAGTTAGATGTGGACATAGATGAAACGCTCAAAAAACTTATGGAACAGATTGATCGTGCGCGTAAATATGAACGTGAAGCGTGGAATAGTTTCAAAGATATAGCGCATGTGTTGAGTGATAAAAAAGCACGTGAGCTATTTTATCAAATGGATACGGCGCATAATAATCTCAAAGACATACAAGAGTATGTGAATCAAGCACTGAGTGTTCATCTTGATCGTGTAGTTGGTATGGCCAAAAGTCAGATTGAACGTATTAAATCTACCATTGATAAGCTGAAAAAAGAGGGCCATGATTTAAAAACGCTGGCAGATCAAGCATCAGGAAAGGCGCCAATAAAGTCCGCGCCGGCTCAAGAAGAAGAACTAGAAGAAGAGTCTGAGGAGGAAGAGCAAGGATTTTTTGCAAGAACTTTCTCTGCGATCAAATCAGGATTTGTGGCGGTATGGGATACGGTTGTCTATGTGGTGACGCTACCATTTTCTTGGTTTTCATCAGGTGAATCAAGTGAATCAGATGAGCAAGAGACGGTTGGTGAAGAAGAGATTTCCGAATCAGAAGAAGAAAAAAGTTAAGGTGTGTAGATAGGGATAATTTTACGAGTACATTAAAAACTCCGTTCGCCCTTTTTTAGGATGAACGGAGTTTTTTAATGCTCATAATTTAAATCATTTTGATTGGAACGCAGGTTATTTGTTTTCCGCGGCTAGTTCGAGGTATTCTAACAAGAGTTTATATTCTTTATTAGGAAAGAGATCATTTAATGAGGCTGCATATTTCATAAGCTGAGTGTCAGGCTTTGCTCCTTTATTTAACAATAACAGGAATATTGCGATCTTATTATTTTTACTTATATTATTAGTGTGTGCATCAGAGAGTATGTTCTCATAAGTTTCCCTTAAAAGTGAAAACTGAGATGTGATCGCGACTGTCCTTTGATTTTTGGATTCAAGTTTCGTTTTTGTGTAAGAAAAGTTAGGATCGACACCTTCGCTGAGTAAAGCATAAGCCATATTGAATTCAACTTCTGGATTACGAGGTTTCCATATATAGTCATGGTGTGTTGATAGCAAATGTGTTGGCTGCAAATGGCCTCCTGTTAGACACGTCATTCGTATTACGTCTTTAAAAAATTGAGCGCCTAATTTTATGTATTCTTGAGCTGTTAGCGTGTTAAATTTTTCAGCAATATCTTCCCTAGATAAGTTAGGAAATTTCTTTGTTAACACATCCATTAAAGCAGTGAAATTTTTGAGATTATTAAAAAGCTTATCATGTTGTACACCATGTAATGCGCTGAATATCTTGAGTGTATTAATTGTTTCATCAACGTCTTTACTTGCTGCTAAAGCAGTGGTAAATATTTCTAGCTTTAATTCGTGGGGCAACGTTTGATAAAAAGACTGTAGTTCCATTCCATTAAATGTGCTTATACCCAGTAATGTAGGTATATTTTTAAAAGCATTAACTGTTTCATTGAAAGCAAAGGTCAAGATCCCTTGTTGTGCGGGCTGTGGCTCCATGCTATTCAGTTGACTTGTACCTATTATTGCTGTGCATATGAGGATTAGTAGTTTTTTCATGTTTGGTTCTTTCATTTTTTATCCGTCTACGCTTCCGCTTCGATGTGATTATAAGATTTGAATGGAGCGTACGGTGCAATACGTCTTTTCTGATTCTTTGAATAAAGCTCCTAACTTACCTAAGAATAACATGCGATTTGCCAGGTTGCAATGAGGTTTTAAAAAGAAAAAATGGTCAAGCTAGGTTTGTGAACTTGGAAATAGTTTGGAAGTACTTTTTGCGAGTATTGTTTGATAAGTGCGCATTAATGTGGTACATTTTTGTACTTATAAATATGCCGAAGTGGTGGAACTGGCAGACACGCGGTCTTGAGGGGGCCGTGAGAGAGATCTCGTAGGGGTTCGACTCCCCTCTTCGGCACCAGCCTTCGCCAGTAAGTTTTTTGTAGCTTGCTAGCGAAATAGAAGGCTTCGGCTGGCACGGCCAGCAAATGAAATATTAATTGTTAGAAAAAGTTTGAAAGCAAAGATAAGAAGGTTGGACAAGCGCTGACGCTTACGTTAAAACTTTATCGAGAAGATTGTATGGCAGGTTATCAAATGAAATTAATAATCGTTAAAAAAGTTTGAAGGCAAAGTAAAAGGAGTCACTCATGGCTAAAGTTCGTTCCATATTTTTATCTCAATTCAGCGGTTGGTTACTTGTCGCCGCAATCTCTATCTATTTTTTATATCCGCTCAGAAGCAAAATTCGTTTAGGTATGGATTTGGCAGGAGGCACCTACCTGACGTTGGAAGTACAGACAGAAAAAGCTGTCGAGGCCGAGCTGATTGAACAGTGGCAGAGTATAGAAAATAAATTGAAGGCAGAACGTAAACCGTTACCGCAATCAAAAAAAATAGCGGGTAACACGATTGAACTCACCTACGATACCCCACAAGCAGCGCAAGACGTAGCGCTTTCTTTACGCGATGAATTTAAAGATCTCGACAAGTCGCAAAGCGGTAATATAGTGACATTGACGATGCCAGAAAAAATAGCGAAAAAAATTAAAGATGACGCAGTACTGCGCAACATCACCATATTGCGTACACGTCTTGATCCATTCGGCACATCAGAAATTCCAATTGCTCGTCAAGGTGAAAGAAGAATCATTGTAGAATTGTCAGACACAGAAAACACCCTTGAAGCAAAATCACGCATCGGCAAATCGGCTAAGCTCGACTTCAGAATTATTGAAAAAGTAGCATCAAGCCCAGAGGACATCTTATTTGAGTTCGATTCTGAACTTCCTTCAGATAAGGTGATATTGATGGGTAAAACAAAACCTGGTCATACACCAAGCTATTATTTAGTACCAAAATATACAGATCTTACCGGTAAATTTTTGAAAAGCGCGCAACCAAGTTTAGGTGGAGAAAGCAGAGTAGAGCCTTCTGTGGTGTTCCAATTGAATCCTGAAGGAGCTAACCGTTTTTATGAATTAACGAGTAAAAGTGTTGGCCGTCTCCTTGCCATTGTACTTGATGATGTGATTATTTCTGCTGCTACCATCAGAGAGCCGCTGCGTGAGCATGTTTCCATTAGTGGAGGGTTCAAGAGTTCTATGGAAACACGCGAGCTTGCACAACTATTGCAATCTGGCGCATATGTTGCTCCCGTTACCTTTGAAGAAGAACGTCAAATTGGACCGTCATTGGGACAAGAGTCTATTCGTAAAGGACTGCTCTCTTGTGTGATAGGTCTTGGATTGGTGCTATTGTTTAGTATTTTTTACTACAGTCTTTCAGGCTTCTTTGCCTTTTTAGCTTTGTTATTTAATGTGCTTCTTATTTTGCTTGGGCTTTCATGGCTCAAAGCAACATTAACCTTGCCTGGCATTGCAGGTATGGTGCTTACGGTTGGTATGGCAATTGATGCATCAATCTTAATTTATGAACAGATTAAGGAAGCTTTGCGCAAGGGTGAATCAATTCGTCAATCAGTCAATTTTGGTTTTTCTGATGCAATGGTAGTAATTTTGGATGCTAATATTACGACCTTTATTATCGGTATTGTGTTGTACAATACGGGTACAGGGCCTATTCAAGGCTTTGCGGTTACCATGATGCTTGGCATCGTTGCAACCTTGATTACCGGATTGTTTTTCTTAAGGTCGATATTTAAATTTATGTTGGATAACTTTTCTATTCAAAAATTAAAAATTTAGGGTATACTATTCAATAAGTTGGCGACGTAGCTCAGTTGGTTAGAGCGGCGGAATCATAATCCGTAGGTCCGGGGTTCAAATCCCTGCGTCGCTACCAGTACTTCGCTCCTTACGGAGCTTCGTACTGGCAGGGCCATCTTCTAACGGCTTAACTTGAAAAAATTGCTGATAGCAACAAAGCGAAAACTGTCCGCCGACTTGTCCAAGCGAAGCGTTAGCGAGAGCAGGAAGGCTGGACAAGCGCTTGATCCCAGAAAATAAATATCGCTCTTTTTTTAACAGTCACATGCAGGATAAACAGTTGGAACAGTTTGATTATAACGACACCTTATCAAATAATTTTAAACATAATGTTCCCAACTTCCTGACCATTATTCGCCTTGTTGGCTCTCCTCTTTTTCTCCCTCTTTTAATCGTTTATTTATTACCCTATAATTTTTTCTGGCTTAATTGCGTCATCGCGGCACTCTTTTCTTTGTTTGCTCTAACCGATTTTTTTGATGGTTATTTGGCACGTAGATTTAACCAAGAAACCGCTTTTGGTAGAGTGCTTGATCCGATTGCAGATAAGTTTTTGTTGTATGCGACGCTCGTTGCATTGTTGGCTGCGCACAAGATATTTTTTTATTGGGTAATTTTATTCATCGGACGAGAATTTTTCATGATGGGTTTGCGTCACATTGCGTTGGAAAATAATTTTTCTGTGCCGGTTTCCCTGTTTGGTAAGATTAAAACTGCGTTTCAAATGATTATGATATGTGTGATTATTTTGAATCCATACCAGGAGCTTGGACTTGCCGGTGCTTTGGGATGGAATGGCACTGAGCTTCTTTTGATTCTGGTGGCGCTTGCGTTATCGTTGGGTTCTGCAAAACAATATTATCATGTGTTCATGCGTGCATGGAAAGCTCAAGAAAATGCTGCGCGTGGAGTATCGCCGCATGATGCTTCTTCAAGTGATGCATCATCGCTTGATTTTTAAGAAATACTATTTAATCTAGATACTAAGTTGGAAATCAATAAGAGTCAGACAAAGTACAGATCGCATCTAGATAATAATCTGAATTACTTGCATCTTTAAGAATGAGATAGAATCAGCAATCAAACTATCTATCACGTCTTCTGTTTTCCAAATCGTCTTTCCATTCAAAAAAAACGTTGAGAGTATTAATGAAAAGATTAACGATGTATAATCGTGGTCTTTATGCGCACTATGTATGCGAATAGCTGTGTGTAGCTTAAAATTCATGAATGCTAAAAAATGAACTGAAAAAAATCAATAATCAATAAGCGTTATTAAAACGCAAGGGAATGTTTATGCTCAAAAAAATAACTATGTTACTCGTATTTAATTTGATTGCTGTGCACAGTGGCTTTGCGATGGAAAAAGAGGTAAAGCCTAGGCAGCCTTTCAACAAATTTAATGGCATTAATGTAAGGTTTGGTAGGTATAATAAGGATGCTCAACTCATGCAAGATTTGAACAGTCAGATGCAGAAGGTTAAGTCTGGTAAAAATAATCTTACAGTTGAGAATGATCAAATTAAGCGGCAGGTTGTTGATATGAAAAATGAGGAGTAAAACAAAAGAATTGGTCGATGCCACACGAGCTTTACATAATAATCGGCTACAAGATTTACAATCTAATAAGAATAATCTTGTAAATGATAATGCTCAAAGTATTGAACATATAAAGAAAAATACGGATAGTATAGATAGTAATATAAAGCTACAAACAGGATTGTATTTTGTTGGAAGTGTACTTGATATTCTAGCCGGTGGTGTTCCTGTTAATATCATAACTACCATACCAATTACATATGTTCTGGGAAAATCTAATGAAAATTTAGCGGAGGGCATAAAGCATCATGAATCAAAATTAAAAGAGAATAATAGCTCATTAGATAAAATTAATGATGATGTAAATAATATAAGTTGTTCTATGTCAAAATTAAATGAAATGGAGGATAATTTGGATAAAGCGGTTAACCATGCTATTGATCTGTATGCATTAAAATTAAAAGAGAATAGTGCGTGGTTAAATAAAATTGAGCAGGATGAAATTAATATAACTTGTTCTATATCAAAATTAAAGTTAAAAGAAAAAGAAAAATTAGTTCGACAGTTGATACTTGAAGAGGCTAGAAAAAATAATTATTATCAAAAAAATGATATTACAGAAATAGATTGTCAACCAACGGAAGATGTTGCTGGAATAGGTATAATAGGGTTAACTCGCAGTCTTTTAGATCCAATTCGACAAAGATATACTTCTGTCAAGGTTTTTATTAACGAAACAATAAGGTCATACATAGACCCAGATTACTATCCATTAAAATCTCTTCCATTAAGGTATGCAATTTCAAACTTTGAAGATTTAATGACAAAAAAGGATCTAAATAACAATACAATTCTTCATCTTGCATGTTGCGATAATGAAATTGAAAGTATTGAAACAATTTGTCAGATAACTAAAAAACATGAAACAGACTTAATCTTTCAGACAAATAACGATGGCCTTTTACCTATTCACGTAGCTGCAGCACAGGGCCATGCTAAAGCTATTGATGCTTTGATACAAATACAAAGGGATGCAGGAAACGATCCATGGCAGCTTATTGCGCATTGTGACAATCAGAACAGGAATACAGCATTACATTACGCAGTAAGAAATGGAAATATAGAAGCTACTCAAGCATTAATTAGATTAGCAAGCGACAATGTATTAGAGCTTCTTTTCATGAAAGATCACTATGATCATACTGCACTACAGTATGCACAAGAAGAAGACTATATAGAAATTGTTAATATTTTAACAGAAGCTTTTCAAAGTCAAATGACAAATAAAGCTCTCTTAAAGTTAATTCAGCAAAATCCTGCTCTTTTTGATATCAACACAGAAAATCAAGCAGAAACTGTTGCAATATTACAAGAAAAAATTCAAACCAATGGATTGCAGTATTTGTTTTGAAACAAAAAGTGGTGCTGAATATGATATTATGGATTGTTGCAATATGAGTTTTTGCAGAGAGTGCCTAATCTACCATCTTACTGCTTGTTTAGAGAAAATTAGCAGATTCAAAATCTGAATCTATCATTAAGCCTGTAATGAAGATGATTAATGTACAACGAATTCTATATGAATCAGAGTTAGAGTCAAGATATAAGATTCAGACAGATCCATCAGGATACAGGATTGGAAAAAATTCTGATGCAAATAGGACTATTCGACATAATTTGTTACATTTTATCTGCGGATGGATACTATCATTTTAAAATGTTGTTTAAACGTTGAGACAGGAATTAATTTATGATTTGTTGTAAGGGGTTAAAAATTAGCTAATAAATATTATCTTCATAGATGATGTGGGTAATGCATGGTCAGGACGAATGACTTAGCGACTACTTGTCGAATCTGTTTTTGTTAAGTATAGTTAATTTCAAGCGAGTATTAAATCAGTATTGCTAAAAAAGTAGGTGTAGTATGAAGCGATTTTCAGTAATTTTTGGTGTTGTCTTTTTGTTCATAACATTTCAGTCTTGTCAGCTTTTTGCTGATGTTTTTATTACCACAGACAAAAATATCCGCATTGAAGTGATTGACTACAATGACTCGTTAAATGATGTGCTGTTTTGGCTGTATCAATCAAAAGATACGCCAGTGTTGCCTCAGAAACTTATCAGCAGCGGTATTTATCCGATCTCGGTGACCATCTCCAATGAAAGTGATAAAACGATAAAAATTATGAAAAATGCTATCGGTGGTCTTTCCACCGCACAAGAGCAGGAAGTAGCGCAATTGTATCAATATGATGCAGTTGCCTATGTGATTAAAAAAGTAGTAATCGCTATGGCAGGTACTTTTTTGGTGGTTGAAGCACTTAATCAGTTAACTGAATATAGCTCAACTTTGGCAGCATGGAAAAGGAGTGTAATAACTGATTTTGACAATTACTATGCACAATATAGAGCTATGTTCTCTGCGGGGGGTGGTGCCTATGCAGCTCTGATACATGCGCCTGCAATAACCATGGCCAACTCACTGGTCAGCCAGGCATTCCAATCGCAGACATTACCAAATGAATCACTCATTGCTCCTGGTTGCTCAATGAGTTTCTTATTGTTTGCATCTCATTCGCCGAGTGGTTATACACTCAAAGTACCGGTTCTTGATGAGCAAAATAACCAAGTCACCTCTTTTGTATGTCCTTTTGATGTCATGACGACCACAACATAATTATTTTGCTTGCGAGCGGCTCCTTGCTCATCGACAAACTATGAATAGCGCGCTATTATTAATAGTAATCACACATTATAGAGCCAATTAACTGCCTTTAGAGGAGACATTGTCATGTCAGGACATTCCAAATGGTCGACAATTAAGCATAAAAAAGCAAAAGAAGATGCAAAACGTGGTCAAGCGTTCACCAAGCTCATCAAAGAAATTACCGTAGCGGCACGCCATGGTGGTGGTGATCCGGATGCTAATCCGCGCTTACGTACCCTGCTTGAAAAAGCACGTGAAGTGAATATGCCCATCGATAACTCAACGCGTGCAATAAAAAAAGGCACTGGTGAGTTGCCAGGGGTTAACTATGAAGAATTTATCTATGAAGGGTATGGCCCACAAGGTATAGCGGTTATTGTAGAAACGCTTTCAGATAATAAAAATCGCACTGTAGCTTCATTGCGCCATTTATTCAGTAAAATGGGTGGCAACTTGGGAGAAAGTGGTTCAGTAAACTGGATGTTTGAAAAGCTTGGCGTCATACGCGCAACTGCACCAGGGGTCAAAGAAGAGCAGCTGCTTGAAACATTACTTGATTATGATGTAAAAGATATTCAGCAAGAAGAAGATGGCGTGTTCAACATCATGTGTGATTCTAAAGCGTTGGATCAGATTAAGTTAGCGGTGCAAAAAGCAGGGCTTAAGGTTGAAGAATCTGCCGTGGAATGGGTTGCCAAAACAAATACAGAGCTTGATGCTGCGGGTGAAGAAAAAGCGCTCGATTTTCTTTCTGCATTGCAGGATGATGAAGATGTGCAGCATGTCTATACCAATTTAGGATAAGAGGAACTTGATGATTCAAAGTATGACCGGCTTTGCAAGTAAAACAGTTGCGCTCACCAACGCTACCGGTGAAAAAACTAACATTTCGATAAGTCTTAAGACGCTTAATTATCGTTTTTTTGAAACGACATTTAAGCTTCCTTATCTGCTCTCTTCTTTAGAAACAAAACTCATAAAAATTTGTAAGCAAAAGCTTATTCGTGGGCACGTATATTTAACTGTGCACCTGAGTAATCCTAATCTGTTTCGTAGTGGTGTTCAGCCAGCGTTAACTATTATTCAAGGATACGTTGATGCTATCAATCAGATTAAAGAGCGTCAAAGCATTGTTCAAGCCATTAGTTTGGATCATATTCTGTCATTGCCCAATGTGTTTGTGATGGAGGAATCTGAGCTGGATCAAGACGTAGAACAACAAATTCTTACGACTATCGATGAGTTGATTGTAGCGGTTATTGCCGCGCGCAAGATTGAAGGTGAAAGTTTGTTGCAAGATTTACATGCACGTATGGCTGCCATGACAGAAGAAATTAATGCAATCGAAGTTGCGTATCAGGCGCTGATTCATGTGCACAAGGGTAAGATAATTTCTGCGATCCAAGAAGCGGACCTGCCATTCGAAGCTTTAGCGAAGTATGGTGAAACTGCACCTGCAACCATTCGGCAAGAAGCGTTGTATGCCATGCTTGATAAGATGGATATTCATGAAGAAATTATTCGTTTTAAAAGTCATGTAAGCGATATGTGTGAGCAGCTTGTTTCAAAAAATCCTGAAAAGGGCAAGCGATTAGATTTTACTTTGCAAGAATTGGGGCGGGAAATTAATACTATTGCTGCCAAATGTTCTGATGCAACGATCAGCAAGCGGGCTATCAATGCAAAAGTAGAAATTGAAAAAGCACGCGAGCAGGTTCAAAATATTATTTAATGTCTGATATCCTAATACCATAGATGGGGGCTTGTCAGGTGGTAAGAGACAGTTAAATATTAGCTTTTATTACGGTTTTTCTTCTCATTCATATAAGCGAGCGTGTCTGATATTTGTTCTTCAGATAGTAGATTTCTTTGATATTTTTCATTAATTTTTTTACGTTCATCTTCGCTGAGAGACTCGCAAAAAGTATTTAAAATAAATTTCAGTAAAATATCTCTATCTATCGTATCTTGTGAGCCATAACTACCATATTTACAGAAAAGCATATAACTAGCATATTCTACAATTGTGCTTTGTTTGTGGTTAGCATCGTGTATATTTGCCCCGTGCTCAAGTAATAATTTTATTATGGTTAACATCTCCTTATAGCATCCCCATAAATTAATTGCTGAAAATAATATCGGAAATTGTTCAGGATCATCGCGTGGTCCACATAGGGTATAATTAACATCAACGCCTTGCTTGATTATGAGGGGAATGTTGCTCGAATTTCTCCAGCTGAAAGCGCTTTTTAATTGATTCACCAAATCTATATAGTGCTTTGAAGTCGGTGTTGTGAATGCGGTGGCAATAGCTACCGTGCTTTTATTAAATTTTTTTCCCAGTATATGCACAAGCTCGGTAAATTTCTTTTGATCGCCATATATTTCTTGTACTTTTTTATTGAACAGTGTGTCGATCAAGCTGGCTGATTTGATCGTATAGACTATCTCTTCAAGACTATCGTAGGTAGGTATATAGGTAGATAGATAGGTAACAATTTCACCACATACCTCTTCAGGTACCTTATAAGCGATTGGTTCAAAGTTCTGGTTTTGCATGCCATTGAGAGCGCTTGCGCATGCAATCGCAAATAGAAATAGTGAGACTCTTTTCTTCATATTCGGTTCCCTTGGTTATATTTTATAGATATATCTCATTGTAAATTATCTATTTGATTTTGCAAGGACATAGGAGAGGGGTTCATGATTGTATGAAGGGCCAAAGTAGGCTTTGCCCAGTGGATAGATATAATTGAAAGTTCTTTAAGTTTTTTTGAGTAATTTTAACTCGAAAAATACAAAGGCTTTGCTATACTAACTATGAATCTTCTTTCGGTATATACATCTAAAAATAACAAAATCGTTTTTCTTGAATCGGCTTCAACTGTTTTTTTTCGAGCAGTTGTTTGCGGTGCTATCTCTGATTAAAATGAGGGGGCGTAAGGCAACGGTGTACTAAGGATAGCAGCATAACGTTATGAGCAAGCATTTTACGCATCTTCATTTGCATACCGACTACTCATTATTGGATGGGGCGATCACGGTTGAAAAACTGATCGACTTTGGTAAAAAACATAATCTTAAGGCGCTGGCCATTACCGATCATGGTAACATATTTGGCGCAGTAAAATTCTTTCAGAAATGTAAAAAAGCGGGCATTAAGCCGATCCTGGGCATAGAGGCGTATATCACTGACGATGCACAAGTCAAAGATGCAAGTAACAAATATTATCATCAAATTTTGCTTGTACAAAACAAAGAAGGCTACCGCAATCTGTGTAAACTGATTGCATTCTCTTTTCAGCAGGGCTTTTATTTTAAACCACGTATCGATTATGCGATCCTAGAAAAACATTCAGCGGGGCTTATTGCAACCTCTGCGTGCTTGGGTGGACATATTTCAAAGCTCATCAAAGCTGGCGATAAACAGGCGCTGAATGATCGTCTTGATTGGTTCCTGCGGGTATTCGGTCCAGAACGGTATTTTCTTGAAGTGCAGCCAGAAGATCAAGTTGAACAAGCAGAACTGAATCAGGCATTGTACGCACTAAGCGCAGAAAAAAATATTAAATTGGTTGCCGCAGGTGATTGTCATTATGTGGAGGCAGATGATCGTGAAGCGCATGAAATTATGCTTGCCATACAAACACAGGACAAGATAGACAATCCTAATCGCTACACGTTTGGTGATTGTCGTGTGCATATGCGCACGGCAGAAGAAATGCTTGCAATTTTTCATGAGCATCCTGATGCGGTTTGGAATTCTGGCGTTATTGCTGACATGTGTAATTTTGAGTTTGAAACAGACAAGCTCTTTTTCCCTCGATTTGAAATTCCTGAAGAACATACGCAGGATTCTTTTTTTAGGCATTTGTGCCAAAAAGGCTTGCAGCAATTGTGTGACGATGAATTAATTTCACGTGAAGGGTTGCAAGCGTATCAGGTTCGTTTAAATCTGGAAATGGATCTTATTATTTCTATGGGCTTTGTGGGTTATTTTTTGGTGGTGAGTGATTTTATTCAGTGGGCATACCGCAATGGTATTCCGGTGGGGCCGGGTCGTGGTTCAGCAGCAGGTTCATTGGTGGCATGGTCATTACAAATTACCAATATCGATCCACTCAAATATAATCTTCTTTTTGAGCGCTTTTTAAATCCAGAACGTATCACCATGCCTGATATCGATATCGATTTTTGTATTGATGGACGTGAAAAAGTTATTGAATATATCCGTGATAAATATGGGCATGACAAAGTGTGTCAGATTATCACGTTTGGTACCATGCTCGCAAAGGGTGTCATTAAAGATGTTGCACGTTCACTTGGGTTGCCGTTTGAAGATTCTAATGCAATCACCAGTTTAATTCCCGATCAATTAAAAATCACGCTTACTGAAGCACTGGAGCAAGAGCCGCGATTAAAAGAGTTGATGTCGGGTAATCCAAAAGTACAAAAAATATTTGATATAGCCTTTCGGCTTGAAGGTTTAACGCGACATGCATCAAAACATGCTGCGGGCATTGTAATTTCACCTGATCCAATTGAGGAGGTGCTCCCCGTCTATGTGCCAGCAAAGAGTAATGAGTTGGTTGCACAGTATGCGATGAGTGAATTGGAGAGTATTGGTTTCCTGAAGATAGATCTTTTGGGACTCAAAAACTTAACCTTAATTGATCACGTTATTGCGTTAATTCACCGCCGTCATGATCTGCGGATTAACATACATAAATTACCACTTGATGACGCAAAGACTTTTGCGCTTATTTGTGCGGGCAATACGTCGGGGGTGTTCCAGTTAGAATCTGAGGGCCTTAAAGAAGTGCTCCGCAAGCTGCAACCAGATAAGTTTGAAGATATTATTGCAGTAAACGCATTGTATCGACCGGGTCCGCTCGGATCTGGCATGGTGGATGACTTTGTCGAGCGTCGGCATGGTCGTCAACAAATAAAATATCTATTTCCTGAACTTGAATCAGTTCTGCAAGAAACGTACGGCGTTATTGTCTACCAAGAGCAGGTTATGAAGATAGCGTCAACCATTGCGGGATATAGCCTTGGTGAATCTGATATTTTGCGTCGCGCAATGGGTAAGAAAAAGGCAGAGGTTATGGCAGAGCAGAGTGAGCTCTTTGTCACTCGTGCGCAAGAGCGTAATTTCGATGGCACTAAAGCGAGAGAGCTTTTTGATTTAATGGCCTATTTTGCAGGCTATGGTTTTAATAAATCACATTCTGCCGCCTATGCATTGATCGCGTACCAAACGGCATACTTGAAAGCAAATTACCCATCAGAATTTATGGCGTGTCTTATTTCTCTTGAAGCGACCAATGCAGAAAAAATGAGTTTTTATTTGCAAGAAGCCAAGGGAATGGGACTATGCATTCTGCCACCGGATATTAACAGCTCACAGATTCAATTTTCTGTGGTTGATGCAGCACTTTTATTTGGGTTGCAAGGAATAAAAAACGTTGGGCTTGCCGCGCTTGAAAATATTATTCAAGAGAGAAGCAAAAAGGGACCGTTTAAAAATTTGTTTGATTTTTGCAAGCGCGTAGATTTGCGCACGGTTAATAAGCGTGTTATTGAAAATCTTATTTGTGCAGGCGCCTTCGATGCATTACCGGGTAATCGTGCGCAACAATTTGAAGAAGCGCAACAGATTATGGATAAGGCGGCAGCGCATAAAAAAGACACCGCGACTGGTCAAATGGGCTTGTTTGGTGGGATGCAAACGGATATGGCGTTAGATGATCAGGGATATGTATTTGCGCCGCGTAAAGAATGGTCAGATAAAGAAAAATTAGAAAAAGAGCAAGCAGTAATTGGGTTTTATTTAAGCTCTCATCCGCTGGATATCTACCGTCAACAATTGGGTTGGTTTAACGTTGCTACCTTCGATAAAGTGCTTGAGCAACTTAAAGCGAGCAATGGGCAAGAGAGCATGGTGGTGGTGTGTGGCATGCTGCAAGCGCGTAAGGATATTGTCACCAAAAAAGGTGATCGCATGTCCTTTGTGCAGCTTGAAGATTCGGTATCTACCGCGGAACTGGTTATTTTCCCCAAAGCATTTACCAAGGTTGAGCAGTGGCTTGATACGTATAATGTGTTTGTGGTAAAAGGCTTTATTGATGCAGAGTCAAAAAATAAGTGCAAAATTAAAGTGCAAGATATGACTCCTATTGAGTTGGTGTTGCAAGAATGGCCGCAGGTTGGAAGCATACTGTTTACATTACCTCAGGTGATTGTTGAAGAGCAGGTGGAAAAATTAAAAGCATCATTGGTAGCGGGTTCTATACCATTGGAATTGATTTTTCATGAAAATGGTAAAAAGCTTCATGTGAGCACAAAGATGAAAATTGGTCTTGACCAGCAGATGTTGTGCGCATTGGAAAAAGAATATCAGATTACGGCACAGTGTGAGTTGTAAGTTTAAAAAGTGAATAAGATCATTATCATATTAATTTTGTAGGGGTATTGCAATGGCAATCAAAAGCATAGGTTTAGCGTGGATATCAACCGCTGATATCAAAAAAGCAAAAGCATTTTTCACCGATAAACTTGGTCTTCAGGTTACTACCGATTCAGCAGAATATGGTTGGCTTGAATTGGAAGGTAAAGATGGTGGCATGACGTTGGGTGTAGGAGCATCAACACCAGAAAATCCAGTTAAAGCAGGACATAATGCGGTTGTTACCTTCACGGTGGATGACATTGTAGCAACAAAAAAAGATATGGAATCAAAGGGCGTTGCATTTATGGGTGGTATTGAAGAAATACCAGGACATGTAAAGCTTGCGACATTTGCTGATGAAGATGGCAATGTGTTTCAGCTTGCGCAAGTTTTGTCTGAATAATTTTTCGTGATTTTTTTAAAAAAAGAGGCGTGACTCAAAAAAAAGTCACGCCTCTTTTTTACTTGTTTTCTTTAGCTTGTATATATTCGCATGCATATTCATGATAGTTGTCACTGAGCGCTTGTATTGTTGATAAAAATTGCGACAATATCATCGGGTTTGGTTCCTGCACCAGAAGATCGAGTGCAGATTCTAAGTAGGTAAATACTTTTGATTCAAGTTTTAATTCATGATAAATAGTTACCATCTGGGCATGATGCTCATATTTATCTGGTTGCATAGTTATCAAATGACCGTAGAGTGCGGCCATTTCAAAGAGTCGTCCTGTTTGGTTATAACTTTGTATTGCATGTAGGTATTTTTCTGCTGCCTGATGCGTGTCGTTAAATGATAATAAGAGATCGCCTTCAAGTTGATATTTAAAAGCTTGGTCATCTATTGAGTGAGAAAGTAAGCGATATACACCAAGTGCGCGTTCTTTTTCTCCACGTGAAACACATTCTGCCAACTTAAACCACGCGACACTGTACCTATCTAATGGAACTTGCTTCATTGTTTTTTCCAATTTATTTTTAGCGTAATAGATCTATTTAATGTGATGAGGTTTAGCCTACTGCAACTATGCGTATAAGTGCAAGTGTCAATCTAAATTAATTGGGATAGCATGGGACTGCATGCCCATTAAAGGAGCTTTGTAAAAACGATCAGAAATATATTCTTTTAACCTTGTTCTTTTGCCAGTGCATCTTCAAGTAATGTTTGTATGCGTGGTTTTATGACTTTGTATATTTCGTATGTTTGAGGGTAACCAATATCCAAATACTCGAATATTCCTTTACCTTCATTATCTGTGACGTTTGGATTTGCGCCGGTTTCGAGCAATAATTGAATTACGCCTGGAGGAGATCCTGTTTTTAAAGCATGTAGTAAGGGGGTGATACTTTCATTATTAAAATAATTTACATCTGCACCATCGTTAATAAGTCGTTTTACTTTATCAACGTTAAGCCATATGGAGAGTAACTCTTTTGATGTTAAATTTTGAGAATATTTTCTTGCAGCCGGGGTGTTAAGTAGTTGAATAATTGTGACAGTACTAAGGTACAAGACCTTGGGTTCAGAGTTTTGAATTTCAAGACCGTTTTGGTAATTCGAGTACATGCGATTTAATTCTTCTTCATCTATAGAATCATTTACATGCCATTGTTCTTCGCCTAAATCTGAATAAAAATCTGTATCTAATGTAGCATTCTTATACCATGTATCAATTGCTTCATACGCTTGGACATGCATTTTTTTGTAATCTTTGAGGAGCTTTTGTGCTTGAGTGAAGAATTTGTCTCTTAGCATAAACGCTAGTGTCTCAAGCTTTTCTGGAGTGCCATATTTTTCATCTATGATCTTTTTGAATGTTTTACTTGTCATGCTCATTGCTCTGATCGAATAGATTATAGCATTAAGATTGTCGTAGGTATTGAGACATGAAATGATAAGGCCTTTAACTTCTGGAATGAGGGCTTCTATGCCAGTGTATTGACCATGTTCAGGTTCTATTGGCTCCATGCTGTTGAGAGCGGTTGTGCAGAGTAGTGTGAATAAGATTGTTATTTTTTTCATAGCTTTTACTGTGTTTTGTGTGTTTATACAGTCTATGCAATTCATTATGCCAGACGGAAGGAAAAAGGCGAGTAGGTTGTGAAAGGTTTTGTTTTGAGGGAAAGTAGAAGTAATGTTGAAAATCATTTAAAAAGCTGGCCGTGCCAGCCGAAGCCTGCCATTCGCTTAAAGCTATGAATAACTTTACTGGCGAAGGCTGGTGCCGGGAGTCGGAATTGAACCAACGACGCTAAGCTCTTCAGGCTTACGCTCTACCACTGAGCTACCCCGGCATATATATCAGAACTATTGAGGTTATAGAGAGAAAGGATAAGTTAAAGATAAGTGTACTTTTTCTTATTTCTTTGTCAATAGCTAAAACAAGCTGTTTTATAATTATTTTATGTGCTGTTTTAGCAGAAGACAATTGCCAATACTAAAGGTGTCTGCTAAGCTGAACACATTAAAAATTTGTACCGTAAAGAATGGAACTTTAATGTCAACTATCAATGATGAAATCAAGAAAATAGAGCAAGAGGCGGCTACACAGCTTTCTGTAGCTCAGAATGAAGAATTACTTGAGCAGTTTCGTGTTGAATTTCTTGGACGGCAGGGTAAAGTCGCTTTACTGATGGAGCAGCTTAAGACCTTATCCTTGGAAGAAAAAAAGCACGCAGGTCCGTTGCTTAATCAATTAAAAAAGTCTTTGCAAGAGGCGTATGACGATAAAAAAAACAGTCTCCAGCAACAACTACTCCACGCAAAGCAAGACAAACAAAAACATTTTGATGTGACCGCATATCGGTATCAACCGTTGCAAGGTCATGTACATATTTACACGCAGATTATAGAGCAGATTCAAGACATCTTTATCTCCATGGGCTATGAAATTGTTGATGGTCCAGAAGTAGAAACCGATTATTACAATTTTGAGGCGCTTAATATTCCTCAAGATCATCCCGCACGTGATTCACATGATACGTTTTGGCTTAATGAACCAGGCAAGCTGCTACGCACCCATACGTCTTCAGTTCAGGCACGTCTTATGAAAGCACGCGGTGCGCCAATTGCTCTGTGCGCGCCAGGCCGTGTGTACCGTAATGAAGCGACTGATGCTTCTCATGATTTTCAGTTTACGCAAGCAGAATGGTTGTTTGTTGATAAACATGCATCAATGGCTAACTTAATTGCAACCGCACGCGTATTTTTGCAGAAATTATTTGGCAGAGATGACCTGAAAATTAGAGTTCGGCCAGGCTATTTCCCTTTCGTTGAACCGGGCGTTGAAATTGATGCGGCATGCCCATTCTGCACTGAAGGATGTTCCGTTTGTAAAAAGACAACGTGGATTGAACTGTTGGGAGCGGGGCTAATCCATCCGAACGTGCTTAAGCATGGTGGTATTGATCCTGATATCTATTCGGGGTTTGCTGCTGGCATGGGCATTGAGCGTCTTGCTATGGTTAAATATGGCATCAATGATATTCGGTTGTTTCATAGCAGTGTATTATCATTCATCGATCAATTTTAGTAAAACACAATAAAATGCACGAAGGAGCTGAGATGGCGATTAGCAAGGTAGTTATTCCTGCAGCTGGACTTGGCACACGATTTTTACCAGAAACCAAAGCGGTACCTAAAGAAATGTTGCCGATACTGAACAAGCCGGCAATTCAGTACATTGTTGAAGAAGCTGCGCAATCTGGCATCAAACTATTTTTGATGGTCACCAGCAAAGAAAAAAATGCAATAGCGAACCATTTTGATGCGTCTCTTGAGTTGGATCTCTTTCTGAAAGAACATGGTAAGCAAGCGCTCACTGCAGGTCTTGATAAATTAATACGGAATGTACAGTTTACCTATATTCGTCAACCTGAGCCACTTGGGTTGGGACATGCGATATACATGGCGCGACACAGTATTAGTAAAGAATATTTTGGGGTTATGTTACCGGATGATATTATTGTTTCTCAGAATGCGGGGCTTGCGCAACTTATTGCCGTTGCACAACAAGAAAAAGCATCGGTGATTGCGGTGCAAGAAGTGCCGTTGGAAAAAACTGCATCGTATGGAGTGATTTCAATACGGAAACAAATTACGCCTAATCTTTTTCAGATAAATAATTTGATTGAAAAGCCAAATCCTAAGGATGCTCCTTCTAATTTGGCTATTGTGGGTCGATATGTACTGTCGCATAAGATTTTTGATTCACTTGATGCTATTAAACCGTATGCCACAGACGAATTGCAATTGACTGATGCTATTGCGCATATGCTTAATAATGGCGAAAAAGTATTTGCCTATAAAATACAAGGTCATCGGTATGATGTTGGTACGCCAATGGGTTTGATTAAAGCAAATATTGGTATTGGATTACAGCATCCTGAGTATAGTAGTGAAATCAAAAAAATGTTTCAGACAAATTTTATTGATGTTTTAGCGGGTGATTTGTAGCGGGAAATAAACTATTCAATTGACATGTTTTTGAATTTAGAAAATTAATTATTAGTTAGTTTGATAAGCTTCTGTATAAAAGATGCTCAGGATTTTCATCAATCCCCATACATGTGTACAGAATATAAGTGAATATTCGTGTAATCCTATCTACGGGAATAAAATCATATTTTGTATACAGTTTAACTAATTTTTTAATGTTCGGTTCAGGAGATTGGACATTTTGAAACTTTCCATTAATTATCTCAAATGGGCCCGGTTGAATGTAGACTACTTGGGCTCCACTATTTTTTAATGTATCACAAGAATGTACAAGCAGTTTGGTTCCATATCCTCTATTTCTCACCTCTGGATGCACATAAAAAGTGTGTAAAATATACCAACTTAAAAGTGGTATTTTGGTATAGCTTATAAATCCGATTTCTTGAGTGTCTTCATAGAGATAAATTTTTGTTTCATTATTTATTAGTCCAGTGTCAAGCAACTGTACCGCAAAATGTTCTTTTGCGAATGATAAAAAAGATGATGTGCATAGAGTTAAGGCGACGCATATGCTCAAAGATCTAATGCTGAGATTCATATTCATGATAGCTTCCTGTTTATTCGAAAATATGGCTTATCTTTCCTTATTCTAGCAAAGTTTAGCTTGTTGGTACAAGGTAAATGCTCCATATAAATGCTTTAATTTCCCGCATAATCGATTAATTTTATTTAACAATATTGCAATCTGAAAATATCTAATGCTATTATCAATAATGATATGAACTTTAGACAAATATTTTTAGGGGGAATTGCGATGAAAAAAATAGTTATTGTATTGCTGACCGTTCTGTGTGGCACCAGTATGGCATGTCCAACATGCATAGGGGTGATAGAGCATAATTCACCAAAGTTTTTCAGTAATGATGCATATCGATCTGTCCAAGAAAATCAGAGTGATACTATTCACGCATCTGCCATAACCCAAGAGGAAGAGAAATGAAAAAGAATATAGCCATCTGTATGGTATTGTCGTTCATTTGTTCAGTTGATTTGTATGCCGCTATTGGTTGTATGGATGATAGTTATTATTTACAAAGATCCAATGACCATAAAGCACGCCATTACGTGAGCTGTAATTGTCCATGTAGCCACCACAAAATACTCAGTCACGACAGCAAATGCTTAGTCTGCTTCCATTATCATGAACCAAAAAAATGGGCGGTGATAAGCGGAAATAAAGAAGTTATGACAACCGAGCAGTATATTGCTACAAGTCCTGCGGATAATCAGACTCAGGGATTGCCAGAAGCAACTGAGAAAGCATTAACGCATATGATTGTTCAGTATAAAAAGCATAGGGCGTACCGTGAGGAAAGCATGCGTGATGATCGTTTAAAGAGGAGATAATTGTTTCTATGAGAAATAATGAATTGACTAATTGTGAATAGTGTGGCATAATTATAGATAAGGTTAAAATTCGATTGTATACAATAAATGGGAAAATCATGCAAAATAATATCTTATCTAATAATCATGTCTTATTTAATAATCATGTCTTATCGGTAGTTTTCGCACTACTCCTTCTAGTAGTCGCTCCTTTTGCTCTATCCATGGAGTCGAGGGCTCTCAGTCTAAGCGCTACAATGGTTCATTGCCTGAAGAACGTGCGATAAGAAAGGCGTTGCAGCAAGGTGTACGCATTAATCAAAAATTAAACTATGGAATTCGTACGCACAATAAATCCAGTGCATCACAAGGGGCATCGCGTACTGTTCAATTACCTCGCTCATTAGAGAACAAAAATCTGACACATCTTGCGGTGAGTCGTCAAAATGATTCTACCAGTTGTGGTTACCATGCTACGTTTAATGCCTGGGCGTTACAAGAATTAATTACGCGTGAAGAGCTTATTACCGGACAAGCGGTGCAGGAGCTTGCCATGCAATATCATCATTTGATTTTGCCAGATCATTTGCTTGAAATTGGTCATAGCAGTAATCCAGACAAGCCTGATTATATCCTTGAGCTTGCACAGCGTGTCGGCCTTACTGACAATGTTTATTTTTTGAATTATGCCGCGCAGGGCAATACTATTAACGGTAAAATTTTTGATGTTGCAGGGGTACAAGATAAACTTAATCATGATTACGTTGAATTTTTACAGACAATTCGCTACCGAGACGGAGAAGGTGTTCTTGTAGGGCATATTATATGTAATTATAATAATGCGCATTGGACGACCTTTTCTGTGGTGAAAAGGCCTAATCAGGTACCAGAGATTTATTATATGAATTCGACTAATGCTTCGCTTAAGGATGATTCTTCTGCTTATGCGGTGGCTGAGCATATAGTGACGTTGATAAGCTAAGCAATATAGATATCATCTCTATTAAATTTGAACCCTTTTGTTTTTAATTTTAACGCATTAAATGCTTTTTTTGTTGAGGTTTTTTTTGGTGGCTTTGGTGTAGTTTTTTCATTCAAAAGGAGGATAACGTGAATTTCTCCTGACACCTGATTTGCATATTTTTTAGGGATCTCAATAGATTTTCCATCTTTAGCAATCGTAAAAAATTCTATTGCTTTCATAATGAACCTTATACCTTAAATATTTGTTATTACTTCTTAAGTATCAGAGTAAACAATAAGAATTTTAATCTCAAGAAATTCAAGCTATCTGGTATAAGAGTGACTTATTTACAGGGTAGGACTGAGGTGTATCCCGCTCCCTTTGCGTGGTTCCCTACCCCTGTTGACATGTTTTCCACCTGTGCGATACTGTAAAAGACTAGGAAACGGCTTATTTTAAGCTATTTTTTGTAATTAAAATGGTTTTATTAGATGGAGGATTTTATGAATTATATCTTTATGCAACGAATAGGTCTGGCATATTTGGTGGCACTGGGTGCACAGATAGTGGCAGTTCCTCGTATTCAACAAATTCAAGTAACACAACAAACAGGAAGTTCCTGTGGATATCATGCGGTTTACAATGCAACAGCGGTTGATACCCTGGCATTGCAGGGTGGACAACTCACGTCAGCGGCTATTGTGCAAGAAGCACGCCAGTATAGAAATTTTATACAAAGGGATGCGATATTGGGTGATACTATCATCCATTTAGCTAACCAAGTGGGTACCGGTAATCTGTACTGCGTAAATGGGCGCAATGGGTTAGCCTTTGCAGGCTCTTCACAAGGCTCACAAGAAGGTAATCAGTTTTTGGATGATGTAGTAGCGCAAAGGCAACATGCTTATCCTATGATTGGACACTTTGTAGTCAATACTGGTGGTCATTGGGTTACTTTTTCTGTGGTAAAACAGCCCGGTCAAGAAACGATAATTTTATACATGGACTCTGTTAATAATCCATTAGCGCGTAATCGTACGGCACAGGCTGTGGGAAATGCGTTATTGGTACGTCTTGGTGGTGTTGCAGAGCGTGTAAATGCTCCTGGTGCTCGCGGTTCAGAAAGGGCTGCTGGTAGAACAGGAAGAAATTCTGACAAGCCAGAAAGAAACTTTGGTAGAGCGGGAAGATCTTCTGATGGATTAGAGAGAAATTTTGGTAGGGCAGACAGGGTTGGTAATAGGGCAGAGAGAGCTCCTTTTGGTAGATCAGGAAGAAATTCTGTTAAGCCAGAAAGAGGCTTTGGTAATCGCCGTGGACCAGATTCAAATTTTAGGCAGCCGGAGTATGTGCAAGAATCTGATTATGCATCAGCGTATGATGAACGTGATGTGCCGGTTGCGCAAATGTCAGAAGCTACTGGATTTTCATACAAAACGTATCTTGCAGTAGGCTTGGTATTTTTGTTGATTGGTTTAAAGTCGTAAATTTTTTTTTAATTTGAGTGAATATCGATGAAAAAGATTTTCGTTTTCCTATCATTTCTGATGATTAATAATTCTCTCACTGCTATGCGGTATACCTTGCAGAGAAGTAAGGTATTTACGAAGCGGTCTATCTCTAACTATGAGAAAAAGACGCCAGATTTTCAATTTGATCCTCATCAGGTATTGACGCTTACGGGTATGAATGTTGAGAATACGTTTAATCCCATTTTTTGTAATCACAAACATGTTATTGTTTATCCGAAAGAATATGAAAATGAGTTTTGTGGTGACATTAAAGTTGCTGTCTTAGAATATGACGATATAGATTTTGATTATATAGAGAAAAGAAATAGAAACTTATGCTTTACAAAAGAATCAAAAGAGAGACGGTGGTCAAGAAGGTATTATTTGAGTTGTGCGAGTATTCATGCAGTTCAAGTTTGTAATGTTATAGCAGATATGGCTCCTGGCATTCAACTTGATTTTTTTGCTCGCCGTGGAAAATCACCTTTTATTGTTAAAAATATAGGTGAACAAATGCTGTCAGCGATTGAATACAATCCTCATTTTATTAATATAAGTCAGGTTTTGAATGGCGAATGGACAACGGCACATCCTTTTTTGGAGAGAGAGCCAATCCCAATGGAAACAATAGATGCTTTTCTTGAAGCAAAAAAGAAAGGAATAGGCATTATTATAGCTGCTGGTAATGAAAATATGGATATTTTAAGGCTTTATCCAAACATGCCGGAATTACTTGAAAAGATGTCTGGCCATTTACTTATCTGTTGCGGAACTGCTTACAATTGGATGCGAGGGACATCCCATAAAAAATTGAAATTAGTCGAAACACGAGCACCCTTTTCAAATTATTTTTATGATCCTCAATGGATGAAATATGGTATATCTGCACCTGCAGAGAGCATCGCATGCTCCTTATATCCTTCATATTCTTTATGGGGTACATCTTTTTCAGCTCCTATGATCACTGCTGCAGCTGCTATTTTGAAATCAAAGTTTCCCCTGTTTAGTGCCGTTGAAATATTTGATATTTTAAAAAAATCTTCTCGCGAATATCCTTTATTTGAAGGCGATATTAGACAGTTTCACCATATTCCAGGAGTTCTTCATGTAACTGCTGCTTTGAAATTGGCTAAAGAAAAAATTATAAAAAAATGACAGTTAAAAAATGGTATTTTTGTTGATTGGTTTAAAGTCGTAAGTAAATATTTAAAATCGTAAGTAAATAACTGTGGAGGTTTTTATGAATAGTAAAGTAAATCGTGCATTGAGTATTGCCCTATTGTTCGTGGTGGCTATTACCAATTGTGCACACAATCAGATAGTTCATTATTCACTTAAAAATAGCACAACGCGTATTGGTATTGTGCAAGGTGATATAACAAAACAGCGCGGTATAGACGTTATTGTTAATGCAGCCAATGAGCAATTACGGCATGGTGGTGGTGTGGCGGCAGCGATTAGTAAAGCAGCTGGTCCAGGATTACAAATTCATTGTAATAAATTGCCTATTGCAGAGACTTGGGGTTGTCCACGATGTCCAACTGGATATGCGGTTATAACGCCAGCATTTAACTTGAATGCGATTGGGATTAAGGGTATTATTCATGCAGTTGGTCCGCGTATAGCGCCAAGAAGGTCGCCTTCACCGGTAGATGAAAAATTGCTTTATAAAGCGTATACCAACAGCTTGAAAATCGCTGCACGGAATAAAATGCGCAGCATAGCATTTCCTTCAATCAGTACCGCAATTTTTGGCTATGATATTAATTATGCGGCACCAGTTGCCATAAGGGCAGTGTATGATTTTATTAAGTATAATCCACATGCATTTGATGAAGTGCGCTTTGTACTTTTTTCAGGACATGATTTTGGTTTGTACAATCATATGATGACAAGATTCTTATCTAAAAAAGCTCATAAGCCAAAAGTAAGAATGCCTAATAAAGCAGATAAATTGGTTATTCATGTTCAAGGGAATCGTACAGTAAATCCAGTTGTGGAATTAACATGGTCACAATGGGCAGGCGAGCATCCGTACATGATGGTTGGAGGAGCTTTTGGGTTTATTGGTTTTATGTGGGGTATGTACAGTATTTTTCAATAATTGTTTTTAAATTCTATCAAATTAAGTAAAGGTTTTCTTGTGAACAGATTATTATTGACGTGCATCATGGTAGCAGGCGTAGGGTCTTTGCATGGCATGGAGGTACAGCAAAAACAAGTATCTCCAATTCATGCCACAGGTATATAATTATTTTGCGGAGAAGTATGGATGCAGATGTTGCTCATGAGATTTTTGTTGTTTGGCAACGTTCAAACGAAGTGGAGTGGGCCTTGCAAAAAATCCCCGTGAATTCGTGCAGTTCATAAAAACTTTACTTAATTCATGTGGCTATGATTTAACAATTATAATAGTTAAGCAATTTTTTGATCATACAAAACTATCGATTTGTGATATTGAAGATATTTCAAACACATTTAGTCACACTCCTTTGTGTTATGCTATACAACACAGTTATCTAACAATTGCTCAGAATGCTCCTAAAAATCGCTGGTGATAAGGTATGGGAATTGCTCATGGCGCAAGATATTTATGGCTATGCAGCATTGCATGATGCTACACACCCTAGGGATATAGACAAGCTAAAGCTTCTTTTAAATGCTGCTAGTGATAATGCATGGGCGCCGCTCACTAGACAAACTACCAGTGGCAAGACAGCATTGCATCTTGCTGCATTTTTTGATGACAATATAGAAAGCGTAAAGCTTCTTTTAGATGCTGCTGGTGATAAGGCAGAGGAACTGCTTACTATGCAAAATATTTATGGCCAGACAGCACTTGACCGAGCTAATCCGATAACAAAAGAAGTCATGCAGAAATACATGACCATTAACAAATGAAAACAACCATATTTTTGAGGAACTGTGTGAATAGATTATTACTCACATGCGTCATAGCAGCAAGCGCAGGGTCTTTGCATGGCATGGAAATACAAAAACAACCATCTCCAATTACATTACCACTCACGTATTATCACTTTTCACACGATGTGCTACCTCCAGAAATTGCTCAACAGATATTTGTAAAACTGTTTGAAACACATGGTATTGACCTTGCACAGCTTCCACATGAAATCGAACAGAGATGCAAAAATGATTATTGGCTTGTGAAATATATTAATAAATTGATTAAATTATGTGGCTATTTGTTAGCGAGTGAATTATGTGAACGGTTTTTTCCTCATGCAAAGGTATCAATTTGGATTGAAGGCTTCCCGAACTGGAAGCACACTCCTTTGCACTATGTTGTAGAATATAACTGTCTAGAAGTTGCTCAAATACTTCTAAAAATCGCTGGTGATAAGGCATCAACGTTACTTACTATGCAAGATTATTCTGGCTGGACCGCATTGCACTTTGCTGCATACAAGAACAATACAGAAAATGTAAAGCTTCTTTTGGGTGTTGCTGGTAATAAGGTATGGGAGTTACTTAGTATGAAGTCTAATTATGACTCTACATCATTGCATTGTGCTAACAACAATACAGAAACAATAAAGCTTCTTTTAGATGCTGCCGGTGATAATGCACCGACACTGCTCGCTATGAAACGTGGTGATGGTGAGACAGCATTTGACCTAGCTAATTCAGAAACAAAAGAAGTCATGCGAAAATACATGACCCATTAAAGGCCCGCGCAAAAATAACTATTACGAATCCCTTTTTAAAAAATAGTAAGAACGCATAAATTCCCTCTGAAGTTTTTTAAAAAATAAGTGCCGCTTCTTTTGCAAGAGTCGGCACTTATTTTTTTGTTAGTATCTTACGCTAGTCTTTTGCAAGAGCATCATAAAATTGCGCAGTGATATAGGTCGCGGTGTTGTGATCGACCCGAGCAAACACTTCAAATAAATATATCTGTAATGAATCCTTTATTTCTTGGTTGGGATAATCAAGCGTATACAGTTTGCGTGATTGGTCATAGTCCTTAATGGTCAAATAACCGGCTTGGAACATTAATGCGAGTAATGGCGTCACGCCAATATCAAAAGTTCCTAATGAACCTTCTGTAATTTCCAACTTTTCAGGATCAAACATGGCATGTTGTTTTTTGAGTATATCTACTAAAAAGGTAGGCATGCCTGATTCAAACCAAAAATTGTGAAATATCTGTTTCTTTAATGAATTCATGAGGGAAAATGGATTGTATACGGATAAAACCTTATTGCCAAAATGATAGCCGTTATACCATGTTTTCATCTGATCGCGTATTGTGTCGTATGCAATATTTTCTTTGTGTGCCCATGCATTAATATGATCACTGAAATTTTTATCGATTTCTTGATCGGTGTAACCGCAAATGGCTGCGTATTGTTTGTCGAGGGTTAAAATTTCTAAATTATTAATTCCTGAAAACAAGCCAGCTTTTGCAAAAGAACTTACGCCGGTAATAAAAACAAAATCAATTTTCGCATCCAAGCTTTTAATAGTGGTAAAAAATTGTTGAATCGCATTACGAATTTTTTGCGCACGATCATGATCCTGCAATGCGCGTAAAATGGGGCTATCGTATTCGTCTACAAGGATAGCTACCCTGCCAAATTGTTTATAAAGAGCATGGACTAAATTATCCAATATTAGTTTTGGTTGATCGGGTGTGCTGTCGATGGTTAGCTTGTATGTATCGGCAATTTTGATAAGAACATGTTTTAGCGCAATTTCAAACTGTTCTACATTTGTTCCTGCTATGCCAGAAAAGTCTAAGTTAATGACTCCGTGTGGGTTCCATTGATAATCGCTTTGTGCAATCCATAGATCATCGAATAAGTTCTTGTTACCACTGAGAATCTCATGAAGTGTAGAGACAAATAATGATTTGCCAAACCTGCGTGGACGGGATAAAAAATAACGGTATCCGTGGGTAATTAGATTGTATGCATATTCTGTTTTATCGACATATACACAATTGTCTTTACGTAATTTATGGAAAGTGTGGATACCGAGTGGTAATTTACGCATGGTAGCAATCCTTTTGAGTGTTGAAATATACTCTTTATGATAAACGTTTTATATTGGCCCGGCAAGAATGGTCTTTCTTATTATCAATCTATTCCCAATCTTGCCAAACTAATATTTTTGTAGATGTTCTACTTTGTATAGCGCATTAAAAATGGCATAATGCTATCAGGGTTTAATGACAGTGAATCTATTCCCTGTTCTATCAAAAATGTCGCAAGTTCTGGATAATCAGATGGTCCTTGTCCGCAAATACCAATAGGTCGATTGTTACGTTTTGCGCCTTGTATAGCCTCTGCCATAAGCTTTTTGACTGCAGGATCACGTTCATCAAATGCAGCGGCTAAAATGTGTGAATCACGGTCAACGCCGAGTGTCATCTGCGTAAGATCATTGGACCCGATAGAAAAGCCATCAAAAATTTTGCTAAACTCATCAACTAAAATAACGTTTGAAGGAATTTCACACATCATGATGATACGAAGGTCATTCTGGCCACTCACTAATGCATGTGTTGCCATTTCATCAATAACTTTTTTTCCTTCGGTGGTAGTGCGTACAAACGGTATCATAAGCGTAACATTGGTAAGACCCATGACATCGCGCACTTTTTTCATTGCAGCACATTCAAGCGCAAATGCTTGCTTGTACCGCTCATTATAATAACGTGATGCACCGCGGAAACCGATCATAGGATTTTCTTCTTCAGGTTCAAAGTAGCTACCACCAATTAAATTGCGGTATTCATTACTTTTGAAGTCTGAAAATCGCACAATAATTGGCCGTGGATAAAATGCGGCAGCGATCATACCAACATTGCATGCCAATTGATCGACAAAGAAGTCTTGGCCATTCGGGTATGCAGCAGTGATCTCTGCGATTGTTGCACGCGTCGCTTCATCAGTCACCTTTTCTGGATGCACCAGTGCCATTGGATGCACTTTGATATTACCGGTAATGATGAACTCAAGGCGTGCAAGACCGACCCCTGACGTTGGCAGTGCTGCTGCGGTGAACGCACTGCTTGGATCGGCAAGATTAAGCATTAATTTTATAGGTAGTTCTGGAATGGTGTTCAGTTCTGTTGTTTTGATTTCAAAAGGTATGTGACCTGCATAGATATAACCGGTACTCCCACGCGAACAGTCTATGGTGATAGGTTGGCCATCATGTAGCAAGGTGGTTACGTCTTGCGCGCCTACAATTGCGGGCACATTGAGTTCTCTGCTTACAATTGCTGCATGACAGGTGCGACCACCACGTTCAGTAATAATTCCTACTGCACGCTTCATGGCGGGAACCCAATCAGGGTCGGTCATGAGGGTAACAATGATGTCTCCTGGTTGTATGCGATTAATTTCAGAGACATCTTTTACTACGCGCGCTACACCATGTACAATCCGTTGGCCAATACTTTGACCAGTGGCAATAGTGTTGTTGATCAGTTTTTCCGGGTCCTTATTGGTGAGCACATATTGTGATAATTTATTTTCAGCACCCTGTTTATTATGAATGGTTTCTGGGCGCGCTTGAATAATATATATCTTCTTATCTTGGCCATCTTTTGCCCATTCAATGTCCATTGGTGACCAGGAACCTTTTTGGTCAGAATAATGGCGTTCAATAATTAAAATGTCACGCGCAAGGGCCAAAATTTCATCATCGGATAATGAAAATGAGTGATAATCTGTTTGTGGTACTGGAATTATCTCTGTAGAATCTTGGACGTTGCGATAGGTCATTTTCATTTTCTTGTCACCAAGTTGTTTTTTGATAATTGGTGCAAAGCCTTGTTCCAATGTTGGTTTATGTACAACAAATTCATCTGGTGTTACCGCACCCTGTACAATCATTTCACCAAGGCCATAGGATGAATTAATCACAATGACATCTTTAAAACCGGTTTCTGTGTCTAATGAAAATGCAACGCCTGAGCTTGCCAGATCTGAGCGAATCATCTTTTGCACACCAATTGAGAGTGCAACATCAAAATGGCTAAAGCCTTGTTCTTGGCGGTATGCAATTGCGCGGTTGGTGAATAAAGAAGCAAGACCTTTTTTGTATGCGAGTAGTAGGTCATTATTACCACGGACGTTGAGGTATGTTTCTTGTTGTCCTGCAAATGAAGCATGTGGCAAATCTTCTGCCGTGGCAGATGAACGTACGGCTACATCGCAGAATTCTTGGTTATATTCATTGGATAATTGTTGATATGCGGCCACCATTTCTTTTTGCATATCATCTGGTATGGTTCCTTGTTCAATGAGTTGTCGCACTTGGCTGCCAATGCGTTCTAAGGTGGCAAGGTCTTCTGGGTCGGTCAGTTGTGCCATAAGGTTGGCAATTGGTTCGCGCAGCTTATTTTGATCAATGTAATGCCAATATCCGTCGACCGTAATTGCAAAACCATCAGGTATCAGGATACCTTTTTGGCTGAGCTGACTAAACATTTCTCCTAATGAGGCATTCTTACCACCAACTGATGGTACATCCGTCATACGTATATCTTTAAACCACTGTATATAATTCATTTCTTTTATTTCCTCAGAGCCATAAGTGCGTTGGTAATTAGTTAGTAAGAGTATACTGCCAAGTATTGCCATTACACGATAGAATATTTTCATGCAATTTCCTCAGTTCTTGGTGTAGATAGTTCTTCAAGCATGGCTATGAACTGATCTATAACGCGAGGGATATGGAAATGTTCTTGCACTACTTGTCGGCCAGCATGTCCCATGCGGCTTATCATGTTTGGATTTCTTATAAAATATCTGATCTTTGCGGCTAATGCGTGTACATCTTTTTCATTCACTAAAAATCCAGAGACGCCATCTTCCACCAATTCTGCATTTCCTGCAGTTTTGGTGCTGAGTACCGGCATGCCGGTAGACATAGCTTCTTTGAGTGCATTTGCAATACCCTCTTGATCACCATCTTGCGCGGTTATTGAAGAGAGCACAAAAATATGTGATTTATACAGTAAGGTAGGAATTTTTTCATTTGATTGGGCACCCACCATGGTAATATACCTTTGCATGCGTAATGCATTGATAAGTGATTGCAATTGTTCTCTGATGGGCCCTTCACCAACAATAGTATAATGAATTCTTGGATCTGTTTTTACTATCTCTGCTACTGCGCGGATGGTGTATTCAATACCTTTTTTCTCCACTAAGCGACTGACGCTAATAAGTTCGATGGGAGTACCATTTTTGATTCTGCGTTTTTTAAAAGCAAACTGATCACAGTTAATGGTTGAATAGAGCACTTTTGTTCTCTCTGGTGGGAATCCAATATCTTCAAGGATATCTTTAAAAAATTTACACACAGGCAGAAAGAGGTCCCCTTCTTTGGCTAATTCGTCGTATAAATGTGGGTCGGTTTTTATCGCTTCACTGGTATCTTTACCACGGAAGCAGGTGACTAGTTTTGCTTTTATTTTTTTATTGTATTCTAACTCTTTTTTGAACTGTACAATTCTTGCCCCGATATTGCCAAACTGGGAACAAATAATATCGAATGTATCTATAGGTGGGATGGTTGCATTGCGCATTGGCATAAAGCGATGTCGCTGTAAAAGTTTAAGGGGGTTTTTGCTACCAAAAAAGAGTGTTCTGTCCAGTAGGTTATATTGATTTACGATCTCTGGCATTATAGCTTCCTTAGCGGGGCGTGTTGCAGCAATGTAGACATCATGCCCTCGGTCAATAACACCGCATATTTGATTAAGGATAAATTGTTGATCAAAGCGGGGAAAGCTACTGGTAACAAAAAGAATTCGTAGCGGGTCACCGGTTTTCTGGGCAATACCGGTTCATATTCCTCTGATAAATATAGTGGTTGATGTATTTCATTGTATGAACGGCGAGCACTGGCAAGCTGACCGCTGCATAGCATAAGACTTGCTACAAATAATAGATGATACATGTGCTTCATTACCGAGATCCCCTTTTTTTTAGTGATTATTTTTTAGTGACGTTATCAGTGATTTAATGTATTCATTAAAACTTCGATTAATTGTGGATATACTTTCAATCCATCAAAACGTCCTCTACTTCTTTTTGAAAATTGTTGCGCCATTCGGGCCAACGGTGAGGGTTGTGTTATAGCATATTCGAGTTTTTCAGTGAGATCATCCACATCATTCTGCCGTGCCAATACACCTGTTTTATCGTGGTATACCAATTCTGGCGCCCCTGCATGATCAGTAGCGACTATAATAGCACGAGCCACTAACCCAGTTTCTTTAATGACTATTCATAATACCTTCAGTATCACCATCTTCGGTTGTGTAGGATGGGGCTAAGAAAATATCACTGTAGGCAAGTTGCTCAATCACTTCTTTTTTACTTTTGCCACCAAGCATTATGACGCTATCAGTAAGGCCTAATGTTTCTCTTTGCTTTTCTAGCTCAGCCCGTTGTGGACCTTCGCCAATGATGGTATAGCGTATAGGTTGCGTGGTATTTTTTTTGAGGATATTGGCTATTGCGGTAAGAGCAATGTTGATACCTTTTTTTGGTTCTAGACGACATGCTGAAAAAATATTGATTTGGTTTTTTGTTGCTATTCTTAGTGCGCAGGCTTCAACCATTTTTTTAATGCTATTCACATCCATGCCACCATAACGGACTATGCATTTTTCAGGGTTAAAATTAAACTTGTTACATAATTCTCTTCTGAAAAAGTCGCAATTAGGCAAGTAGAGGTCACCATATTGTTTTAAGTGTTTATAACAATTATCATCTGGCCTACCAATGCGCTCTTCTGGAGATCCACGAAAACGAGTTGCTAAAATATTATTATATTTGCCTTCATGTTTAAGTTGCGCAATCTTTTCTCCTATATGTCCCCAGTCTGCTAGGATAATCAGATATTTATTTAAATTGTCAGGTAGGGTTGTAAGTTGTTGCATAGGAACAGATTGTATCCAATCAGGTAACTTTGCAAGATGGTCTGGATTGGTTACCGCTTTTTCAGAAAACACAGAAACGGAAAATTTTCCTGACGTTGCGAGCGCTCGTATTTCTTCATTAATAAAGTCACGGGTATAGACGGGGAAAATATCTTCAACGACAAGCAGCTCTGGTAATGATTGGTTATCGTCCATTGCCAATAGCGCTAGATTTGAATAGAGCAACAAGAGAGGAAGCAGTGCGATAGTAGATTTTTGTTGAATAGAATTCATAGTCTGTTTCCTTTTATTTTTTAGTAGGGTTTGTGATGGACAATGTGTTTATTAAAATCTCAATCAATTGTGGGTGGTTGCGTGTGCCATTAAATCGTTTCTCGATCTCTTTTTTAAGATTACTACGCCATTCAGGCCAGCAGTAAAAATGGTTTATGGTATATTCAAGTTTATCGGCTAAATCCGCAACATCATTTTGTTTTGCCAGTACACCAGTTATGCCATGCGTTATCAACTCAGGAGCTCCTGCATGATCAGTAGCAACCACCGTTGTTCCCGCTAACCCAGCTTCTTTAAGGACGTTCATAATGCCTTCAACGTCACCATCTTGGCTGGTGTATGATGGCGCTAATAAGATGTTGCTTTGTACGAGCATTTCAATAACCTCTTTTTTGTTTTTGCCACCAACCATGGTCACCATGTCGCCAAGCTCTAGTTTTTTTATCTGTTCTTCCAGTTCAGATCGTTGGGAGCCTTCACCAACAATGGTATACATCATGCGTTGCATACTATTCTTTTTGCGCAGGTGAGCTATTGCTTGCAGTGCACGGTTAAGACCTTTTTTTGGTTCTAAACGGCATACTGAAAGAATGGAGATAACATTGTTTATTGCATTGCTCGGTTTAAGACCTGCGATCATGTGTGTTAATGGTATTCACATCTACTGATTCATGGTGCACGATAAATTTTTTAGCATCAAAATTAAATTTCTCGCATAATTCTTTTCTAAAAAAATCACAATTGGGCAGATAGAGATCACCATATCGTTTTAAGTAGGGGTAGTAATCATCATCTGGCCGGCCTGCCCTTCGTAGCTTTACCGTGTCCGCCATCAGTCCGTCGACCGTGCCTTTACAAAGGTCGGGGCGAAGTCGGAAGCTTTTACCGTGTCCGCCATAGCTTTTACCGTATCCGCCATAGCTTTTAGCGACGGCTGGAGTGACGGCTGGAGCGGAGTAGGGCCAATACGTTCTTCAGGCGCACCGCGAAAACGGGTGACCAAAATACCGTCATAGGCTCCTGTATGTTTGAGTTTTGCAATTTTTTCTCCTAGGTGTCCCCAACATGCAAAAATAATCGCATACTCATGTAAGTGAGTGGGCATAGTCATAAGATGTTCTATCGGGTTACGCTGCATCCAATCGGGTAACTTGGCCAGTTGCTGCGGATCGGTGATTATGTCTTCAGAAAACACTGAAACAGAAAATTGTTCTGATTGTATCAGCGCTCGTATTTCTTCATTGATAAAATCGCGAGTGTAGACGGGGAATTTATCATCGATGACTAATAATTTTGGTAATGATGTATTGGTATCCATGGCGATTAAAGAGACATTTGTTAAAGCGATGGTTGAAGATAACAGGCAGAAAGAAAAGAGTATGGTATGAGTTTTTTGGTGATTAAAATCCATAGTGTTGATTCCCTTACCGTTAACGATGTGTAGCGCGCTCTTTTTTTAGAGTAATAGCACAACAACTTCTCTAGCGTCAAGATACCTACAAATAGAGACATGCGCAGGTGATTTGTCAATTGAACGTACATGGATTATACTCATTCAGGTAACTTAGCAGTGCTACCGATTATTCTATTTTTTATCGAAAATTTTTTTACAGGAACATTATGAATTCGATACGGAACTCGATACAGACAGAACAAATAATATCAATTGGCCTTGCAATATTTTCAATGCTTTTTGGCGCGGGGAATTTAATTTATCCGCTTCAAGTAGGTATAGAATGTGGCAATTTAACGTTGTATGGTATAGTTGGTTTTATCTTAACGGCAGTATGTTTACCAATCGCAGGACTTATATGCATGCTTTTATTTGATGGCAATTATAAATCTTTCTTTTACCGGCTTGGTACTTTTCCTGGCGGTCTTTTGTTGTTTGCATCAATCATGATTATCGGGCCCATGCTTGCCATTCCACGCATTGTAACCTTATCACACACCATGCTCGCACCATTTTTGCCAGGCTTTTTAAATCAGATTTCCATAGGATCTTCTTTTGTGTTTGCAGTACTCTTTCTTGGAATTACTTTTCTGGCGACTTTTAGAGAAAATAAAATTGTTACTATTTTGGGTAACGTCATTAGTCCGCTCCTTTTATTGTCTCTCGCTATTATCATTGGTGCCGGTGTATGGGGTGCGCAGACAATGACCACCTGTAACTGTGAGTGCATTGGAGGCATTTAAAGTTAATTTTATGCGCGGGTATGAAACATTGGATCTGCTTGGCGCTATTTTTTTTGCTTCAATTGTCCTTACGCTGTTAAAGCGTATGATTGGCTCACACTATAATCCACGAACTATTGCTGCTATTGGTTTACAGTCCGGCATGATCGGTATTGCGTTGCTTGGTATTATTTACATTGGATTCAGTATTCTTGGTGTATACCATGGTCATGGTCTTGAGTCGGTGAATGCGGGTGAGCTACTGCGTGAAATTGCGTTTAAAGTGCTTGGCTCTTACGGCGCGTTTTTGGTTGGCGTGGCGGTACTTATGGCCTGTTTATCGACGGCTATTGCGTTAAGTGCGGTGGTGGCTGAATATATTGAGCATACGTTGTTTCGTGCGAACATTAGTTTTTTTATGGCACTTGTGCTGGTTATGGTCGCATCAATCCCATTGTCAACCTTTGGGCTTGATAAGGTACTGCAGTTGACGGCGGGTCCTATTGTCTACGTTGGCTATCCGGTATTGATTACGCTCACAATGTGTAATATCGCCTATAAATTAGCCGATTTTAAATACGTTAAGTTGCCAGTACTCATTACGTTTATTGTTGCGTTAGTCAGCTATATGTGGTGATCGGTTGATCTGTTGCAGGGTATGCTTTTTCTTATCATGAAAAGCTTGCGGAAAAGCACTTGTAGAGCATGGGGTTCTGTGGTATCATAAGAGTAAGTTGCAACGCTAGTAAATATCTAATTGAAATTATAGTTTAACAAAATATCATAACAAAGGAATATTCATATGAATATCATTTCTAAAAAATCAACCATATTCAGTTTAGCATTAGCAGGTCTTATTGCTGGCAGTATGCCAACGACTGTAAATGCAGTTTTTACCCGACTTGACAACAAACAAATGCTTGTTGCTTTTGGCTTGGCTTCACTTTTTCGGACAGCTTGCAAAGAAGCAGTTGCTAAACCAGCAGTAGTTACCTGGGAAGACGGGGGAAAAGTTTTCCAACTACAAGATCTTTTTACCCAAAAATATTGGGAAAATGTGTGGCATCTTATCAATGATGGATATCATTGGTCAAGCTGGTATCAGGGGTAAAGCTGTTCTTGGTATAACCAATGAAGAAGATGGATCGATGATGTTTAAAGAAGTTAACTGCATTACCGTCTACTGGTATTTGTGGAAATGCTTTGTTTGCAATAAAACTAGCGGGTAAAAAAGCTAAAGATCTTGTCTTTGTATTAGCAGTACCGGGATCGCTTATTGCGCTATGGAACATGGCTGACAAAGTTTCTGAGGGAAAGTTTAAAGCAAAAGCAGATAATAATGGTGCTAATGGACAAGCACAAGCAGCTGATTAATGCATAGTTAATACGAATTAAAAAAATGGGCCGGCCTAAACCGGCTCATTTTTTTGGTATAAACCGTCGTAGCGCCGATCCGCTATGACGTGATTAGGCGAGCAGATAAACAAGGGAGTAGTCATGCATGTACCACTTATTGCAGTAATCTATGACGGCATAAACAATTCAGTTTTTGAAAGTCAGGTACTGCAGCCGCTTATTAATGAGAAAAAAAAAGAGCCACATCGACCCGTGTGGCTTATTTCATTTGAATCAAATGTGTCTGTTCCGGTGCCCGAGTGCGTTGTAGCCAATGGTTTGCATTGCAGGCTATACAAAAAAATACCATTTATTGGGCGGTTAAGTGTGCGTATTGCGGCATATCAATTTAAAAAATTTTTATCACGCTTTGAGCGGTATGAGTTGTTAGCTCGTGGGCCACTTGCAGGTTTTATTTGTTTACGTGCCGCAAATAAGAATAAATGTGCACAGATAACTATTCAAGCACGTGGATTGCTTGCTGAAGAATATGCGTATACGCACAAAGATGAAAGCAATAGGGCAATGCGCTTTTTACATGCGTGCAGAAGACGACAATTTTATATGCTTGAGCGTTGGGTTTATGGTTTGCGCGTACAGCAGCATAATGCAATGCAGAATAACACTGCCCAAAACAAGATACCATTGATTATTCAAGCAGTAAGTCCTGCACTTGGACAATATCTTACGACCACCTATGGAACACCAGCAGATTCTATACGTATCGCTGAGCATGATATTCCACCAATAATTCCCGTTGATCAACGTAACACTTGGCGCGTTGCCATGCGTACACAGATGAATATTGCACAACAAGCACAGGTTTATTGCTACAATGGCTCGGTAAAACCATGGCAGTTTCCTGATGGAGTGATGCAATTTTTTAATGAAAAATATCGTGAAGACCCAACGCGCATATTGGTTATTCTTACGCAAGATATTGCGCAATTTGAGCGCTTGGTACACGCTTTTGCATTACCAGCGCATGCATATCGCATCTATACGGTGCCTCATGTACGTATGTATGAATATTTGTCTGCATGTGATGTGGGAATATTATTCAGAGAGCAAACGATTGTTAATTGGACATCTCGTCCAACCAAGTTACTTGAATATCGGGCTGTCGGCCTTGAGGTTGCGCACAATAATACCGTTGCCTATGTGATGGAGAAAGAGGAATGGTTAACAAAAAAGTAGAACACTCTATACTGATATTATCGTTCATAGATTAAAGAAAGCATATCAATATGAGGAATACAATATCATGAGATATTTCAATACTGCTGGCCCCATCAATCCAAAAGAGCATTACTACATTCCTCACCGACTCAATGAAAACGATTTAATGCGTCTTATTCAAGAAAAAAAATACTTTATTTTGCATGCACCGCGTCAAAGTGGAAAAACAACTGCGATTCGCATTTTTGTTAATGAATTGAACGCAAAAGATATGTATACAGCACTTTATGTTAATGTTGAACCAGCACAAGCTGCGCGGAGTGATGTGAGACATGCTATGGAAATTATTCTAAGCAGGTTACGCGATGCGGGCAAGTTGGTACTTGCTGATAATAATCCATTATTTGCTCAGATAGATAAAGCATTAGAAAGGGTTTCGGGTGGCAGTTTGCAAGGGGTTTTACAAGCATGGAGTAGTTCTAACGATCAACCAATTCTTTTATTTATTGATGAAATAGATTCATTAGTTGGAGATTCTCTCATTTCTGTATTGCGGCAGCTGCGTGCAGGTTATCCTGATAGACCTGAAAATTTTCCACAGTCAGTATGTCTTATCGGTGTACGTGATGTACGTGACTATCGCATTTGGTCTGAACAAGAAAACTCAATGGTTCTTGGTGGTAGTGCATTTAACATAAAGGCGGAAAGTTTAGTTTTGCCTAATTTTTCATTGGCACAAGTTCGTGATTTATACGAACAGCATACACATGATACTGGACAAAAATTTACTGATGATACAATTGAATATGCATATTATTTAACGCAGGGTCAACCATGGTTGGTAAATGCGCTTGCATACCAGGCATGTTTCAGAGATGTTACTGATCGCAGTCAACCAATTACAAAAGAGGTTATTGAGCAAGCAAAAGAGACGCTTATTACGCGACGAGATACGCATATTGACCAACTAGTACATAAGTTACAAGAACCACGAGTGCGTACAATTATAGATGCCATTATTAGTGGTAAAGATGTTCCTGAAGAATTTCCTATAGATGATATTTCATATGTCATTGATTTAGGATTAGTTACTAAACACAATCAAAAGCTTCAAATTAGTAATCCTATTTATCAAGAAATTATACCGCGTGAATTGAGTTATGGGACCCAGTTAAGTATTACGCAGCAACTAATATGGTACCAAAATCCAGATAAATCTTTAAATATGCATAAACTCCTTGAATCATTTACCCAATTTTATCGTGAAAATTCTGCCATATGGCTTGAAGCGTTTGCCTATAAAGAATCTGGCCCACATTTATTATTCATGTCATTTTTGCAACGAATTATTAATGGTGGAGGAAAAATTCATCGCGAATATGCTTTGGGGAGTGGACGTGTTGACTTATCCATTCAGTGGCCTTACTTGGAGACTACGAAGGATAAGCCCGTACAAGAAGTTCAAAAAATACAAAGTATTGTCATTGAGCTTAAAGTTAAACGTGGTACAAAAACAATGGAACAAGGCCTTGAACAAACTGCACGATATATGGACATCAGTAATGCTACAGAAGGGCATTTGCTTATTTTTGATCCAACAAAAAACAAATCATGGGATGAAAAAATATTCACCAAAACAGAAACAATAGGGAAATATACGGTCACTGTTTGGGGAATGTAAATAGCGTTAATCTTTTTTTATGATCTAATTGGAACGGGTAGATTCCTACCCGTCTTTAGAGAAAACTGTCAAATAACTTGTTGCTCATTAGTTTTTATTGCAGAATTAACAACAGCACTTGTGTACGTTTGCGAACGTAACGTAGCTTGCTGCAAACATGCCATTACGAAATGCGAAAACAATGGGTTTGGGTTCGTGAGTCTGCTAGTGAATTCAGGATGCGCTTGCGTCGCCACAAAAAATGGATGATTTGGTAATTCAATAAATTCCATGAGTGTTGTACCATCAAACCGTTTGTAATACCCAGAAAATACCAGTCCATTTTCTTCCAGTTGTGCAACGTAAGCAGGATTAACTTCATAACGATGGCGATGGCGTTCATGCACAATGTTGCCATGCTCAGTTTTGGTTAAACGATTTGCTTGGCTGTATATATCGAATACGCGCGTTCCTTCTTGCACATACGCTTCATATTGCCCCAAGCGCATGGTGCCACCATACAATTGATCATGTAAATGTTGTTTTTGTAAGGGTAATAAATCAATGACCGGGTATGGAGTTGCAGGGTCGACTTCTGCGCTGTGTGCACTCTGTAATCCTACGACATTGCGTGCAAATTCAACGACGGCAAGTTGCATGCCGTAACATAAACCAAGATAGGGAATATCATGTAATCGTGCATAGGTGATTGCACGAATTTTACCTTCTACGCCTGAAGGACCAAATCCACCGGGAATAATAAGGCCATCATACTGTTTCAGTTGTTGCACCGCATCGGGATTGGTTTCATAACTCTTTGCATCAATCCAGCTGATATCAATGGCGGTATCCAGTTCTGCTCCTGCATGAATAAGTGCATGGCAGATACTGACATAACTATCGGTTAAATTGAATGAACCAATATCAAGGTATTTACCGACAATAGCGATAGCAACTCGTTTTTTTGGTGAACGTATACGATCTACCGAATTTTGCCATGCTTTCCAATTTGGTACTTGTTTAATGGGTAATTCTAGATGGTGTAATATTTTTTGTCCGAGTTGTTGCCGTTCAAAATTAAGTGGCTGTTGATAAATGGTATCGATATTGGGCGCTGCAATAATGTGATCCAAAGGAATATGGGTGAACGCTTCAATTTTCTGCTTGCGGACATCATCAAGTGCTTGTTGCGCGCGACAAATAATAAAATCGGGCATAATGCTTTCTTGGCCCAATAAACGTATTGCTTGTTGTGTTGGTTTTGTTTTCATTTCACCAATATGATCAGGAACCGGTAAATAGGTAACCAGTACATGTACCATATTTTGTACACCAAGTTGACGCTCTAATGTTTTTAGTGCAAATAAAAATGGCACGTTTTCATAATCACCCACGGTGCCACCAACTTCAATGATCGCAATATCATGTCCGGCTGCCGCACGTTGTATGCGCTTAATAATCTCATTGGTGATATGGGGGATAATTTGTACGGTTTGCCCGAGGTATTCACCTTTGCGTTCACGCGTTATAACGGTCTGATAAATTTGGCCGGTGGTGATGTTGTTTGCGCGCGGGATGTTTTTATTTAAAAAGCGTTCATAGGTGCCTAAATCTTGGTCTATTTCTCCACCATCTTCAGTGACCCATACTTCACCATGTTCTGTTGGGCGTAGAGTGCCTGCGTCATAATTAAGATAGGGATCTATTTTTATAAGTGTTGTTTCATACCCATGCTCTTGCATTATTTTACCGAGCGATGCGGTTACCACACCTTTGCCAACACCAGAAATTACACCGCCAACGACAACTACAAATTTTGTTTGTTTGGTTTTTTCCATTACCATCCTTTTCTTCTATGATATTCTTATTTATAGCAATAACCCTGCTACTATAGCTCCGTTCGTCATTGCGAGGAACGAAGCAATCCAGCATTAAATACAATGCCTTTACAGCAATAACCCTGCGACCATAGCAGAGAGAATGTTAGCAAGTGTACCACCAAGCACGGCAAATAGACCAAGTTCAGTGAGCCATGCACGTTTTTCTGGTACCAACGCACCAATACCACCAATCTGAATTCCTATGCATGAAAAGTTGGAAAATCCACAGAGGGCATAGGTTAAAATATTTACTGCTCGTTCAGATAATTGCATGTGCACCATAGCGTCATACGCAACCAATTCATTAATGGCGACTTTGGTACCAATTAATTGTCCTGCGGCCAGTGCTTCTTGGCCAGTAAATCCAAATAGGTAGCCAAATGGTGCAAATATATAGGAAAAAATAAGTTGTATGCTGATCGTTGGTATCTGCCATGCAGATGCGAAAAATGTCAAAGACATATTTACCAAAGTGGATAGATATTCTAATCCATAATTGAGCAGGGCGATTAATGCTAAGAATGAAATAAGCATAGCGCCGACATTGAGTGCTAAATGGAGTCCGTCAATGGTACCGGTAGAAATAGCGTCTAATACGTTTTGTGGTTTGCGTTCAAAAGAGATATGAGCACCCGCAATGGTTTTTGGTTTTTCTGTTTCAGGATACAATATTTTTGCAACTATGATTGATGCAGGAATTGCCATAACGCTTGAAGATAATAAATGCATGACCGGTACACCCATGGCTGCGAACACTACCAAAATTGCACCGCTGATGGTTGCCATACCACTTACCATGACTACCAGCGTTTCTGATTTGGTCATATCTTTGAGATAATTTCTGATGAGGAGCGGTGCTTCTGTTTGACCCAAAAAACTGTTTGCGATCGCGCAGAGGGTTTCTGCGCCTGATGTGCCAAGCAATGGACGGACTACAACGCTGATGCCGCTAATTATTTTTTGGACAATGCCACAATAAAAAAGGAGTTCCATAAAGGCACCAAAGAAAATAATGATAGGGAGCACTTTGACTGCAAAAATAAAGCCCCATGAATCATTTGGGTTGGTTAAATTACCAAAGACAAATTTTGAGCCTTCGCCTGCGCATAGATATAAAGCACTTACGGCAGTTGCTATTTTTCCAAGAATGTATTGGCCAATATTGGTTTTTAACACACAAAAACCGATGAGAAATTGTAAGCCCAATCCATGTAGTACTAATTTATAATTAATCTTTGAACGATTACGTGAGCAGAGCCACAGTAACGCAAAGACGAAAAGAATACCGATAATATTTGCATAGCGATTATGTTCAACTAAGTAGTTAAATAAAAACATAAAGATCCTTGTATGAGTTAAAATAAAGATTAAATTGGGAAATGATAGACCAAAGAAGTGTACTTGGTTTTATATTTTTTACCAGCCCTTAGTGAATTTACGTCAGCAACGAATCTTGTCCCAAATATTTTTTAATTAAATGGGCAAGTCGTTTACCAGGAATTTGTCTACCCCGTGCCGTTTTTTCAAGATATCCCAGGCGCAATAAATATGGTTCATACACATTTTCAATGGTTTCTGCATCTTCTCCAATGAGTGAAGCGAGTGTGTCCAAGCCAACAGGGCCGCCATTAAAGAGTTCAATAATCTTACTGAGCAATAAATTGTCGACCTTGCCAAGTCCATCATCGTCTATACCCAAAAAATTAAGGGCCTGTGTGACAAGATTATCATTGGCGACGTTTGCATTGTGTACCTGTGCAAAATCGCGCACACGGCGTAAAATTTTTTTTGCTATGCGTGGTGTGCCACGTGCGCACTTGGCAATTGCAAGCGCGCCACCGGGTGAAATGGTGAGATTAAGAAATTGCGCGTTTTGCAACACGATTTTACATAGTTCTTCATCGGTGTAAAAATCAAGCCGTTCTGTGATGCCAAAGCGACTACGCAGAGGGGCTGATAGCATGCCAGTTTTGGTGGTAGCGCCTACCAAGGTGAATGGATTGATGGGTAAGCTTATCGATTTTGCACCAGCGCCTTGGCCTATGATAACGTCCACGCGAAAGTGTTCCATTGCGCTGTACAGCACTTCTTCTACGTTGGTTGGCATGCGGTGAATTTCATCAACGAATAAAATTTCATGTTTATTGAGGCTAGAAAGAATGGCAACAACATCTCCGGTGCGTTCAAGCATGGGGCCGCTGCAAATTTTTATGTCTACGTGCATGACATGGGCCATAATTTGAGCGAGGGTTGTTTTGCCCAGTCCCGGTGGTCCGAATAAAAGCATGTGGTCAAGTGGTTCATTACGCATTATGGCAGCCTGAGTGTAAACCTTTAGTTTATCTTTCAGCTCAGTTTGTCCAATGTATTCATCAAAAGAACTGGGATTAAAGTCTAAGCTTTGTTCTTCGGGTGCTTCTTGGAGTGAGATACTAACAATGTCGTCTAGATCTTGCATGTGTGGGCCTACAGTAGAATAAATAACTATTTTCTTTAAGCATATAATGAGATATGCATGGTTTGCAAAGTTTTTATTTATTCTACGCGAGTTTTGACGGGTATATTGGGTACCATTATCTTGATTGTGTTACAAGTTTAGCTTCTAAGTGTTGTTTTTGTTTTTGTAAAATTCTTAAAAAATAGAGAAGCCATGGGTGCAAATCAGGATTATCTTTTTTAAACGTTGATTGCGTGCGGCGGAGGGCAAGATAATATCCTTGTTTATTGTCTTCAATAATCGCCTCAAGCGAGCTGTACGGTACATAGGCGTATCCAGTTTTGAGGAGCAATAAGGTGGTTACTATACGTGATAATCTTCCATTGCCATCCTGAAATGGATGTATTGCTAAAAATAACACAATAAAAGTGCCGATAATGAGTAAAGGATGATGCCTCTTTTCTTGCAGAGCCTCTTGCGTCCATGCAATTAATGTTCTCATTTCTTCCATTGTTTCAAATGGCGGCGTTGTTTCAAATATTATTCCAACTGATTTTCCATCAGCATCAAACGCTTCAACATGATTAGGGAATTTCTTGTATTCACCGCGATGACGTACATCTTTCCCCGAATATTGCAGTAACATAGCATGTAATTGTTTGATGTAATTTTCTGTGAGCGGAATATGTTCATAATTTGCGAAAATAGTTTCTAGTGTATACGCATATCCAGCTACTTCTTCCTCGTCTCTTGAGCGAAACGATTGTGTGTTAAGCCCGCCAAGTAATTTTTCAACTTCATTGTCAGAAAGTTTTGCACCTTCTATTCGTGTGGAAGAACCGACACTTTCAATAGTAGCAACGTGTTTTAATGCGTTAAGTTGCTCAGGAGCCATTTGCTTAAATGCTTGCCAAGAACCTTTAAATTGATCAATTTCTGCGATTAATTGTACCATTTCTGGTGTAATGCTTAATCGTTCAAGGAAAATTAGGTAATCCATAATTATTTAAACTCTGATTTAATATGCTATAAACATGTTTTTAAGTATACCAACTATACCCATAATATCTACGAGAATTCCAGCAAATATTTCATAAGCATCATTATCGGGAAAACCAAGGATCTTTAAGGTTAATCGTATCTACCGCGGGAACACCGGCATATATTCTTCCAAATATTTTTGCTGCATGGTAATGCGCGCAAACCATCCAAGACTTGCAAAGGTTACCCACAAATTACTCAATCCATAGCTCATAAGCGGTAGTGGAATGCCCACAATGGGGATAAGGCCGACAACCATGCCAACATTGATGATGGTTGATAATATAATGTGTATGATCGCCCCAAGTGCAAATAGTTGCATAGTCGGATCAGTTAATGACAGCACGGTAAAAATGAACCGCCAAAATAAGAGTATGTAAAGAAACAGCACTATCAATGCACCAATGAGCCCCCATTCTTCACACAATACCGCAAAAATAAAATCGGTACGGCTTTCTGGTAGGAAGTGTAATTTATTTTGTGTGCCTTGCAATAATCCTTTGCCCCAGACGCCTCCTGAGCCAATCGCTATGGTCGCTTGTTCTATTTGATAACGTTCTTTGTGGTTGTTGCCATAGCCCAGAAAAACCGCAATACGATTTTTTTGATAGGGTTTGAGTGCATATTGCCAAATAAGAGGTGCAAAAATAAAAAGTGCTAGGGCGCCACAAAGAAAAAACTTTTTTGGAAGTCCCGCAAGCCAGAGCAATATGAGCCCGGTATAGGCGATGATCAGCGCGGTGCCTAAGTCAGGTTGTTTCAAAATCAGCATAAAACTGATGCCAAGTATGCAGAGCATGGGTAAGAATGTACGGGTGAATGTTTGGCGTTCATCTTTTTTAATTTCTAAGTGATATGCGGCAAAGGCAGGGAATAATAATTTTGCAAGTTCTGATGGTTGTAGTTTGATAAATCCTAGATTGATCCAGCGTTGTGCGCCCATGCCGATGCTGCCTTTAATGAGAGTAAATATAAGCAGGCCAATGACGCCTATGTAGGCAAAATATCCCCAGCGCAGTAGGGTGCGATAGTCGATAATGCAGCAGCCGATATAAATAATAAAGCCGGTGAGAATGCCGATTGCTTGTTTTATGAAAAAAATAGAAGGAGGCTTGCTGGGTGCATAGGTTGCGCTAAACACAAAAAAAAGACCTATGGTTGCCAGCAGTGCGATGAGGCAACCGCTAAACCAGTCAAAATATTTACTTATGCGTTGATCGATTCCAAACATACTCTACTCGTTCGTTGCTAAGGCATTTTTATATGTTTTAGGATCTCGCCAAAAGTATGATAATGCTTAACAATAGCATTGCATACTTCTTGGGCTAATACTTGATCATAAATATGGGTAGTAGTGTTACGCGCATCGGAAAGTATAAGAAGCTCTCGCACAATGTTCTCTGGAAATATCCGATACGTTTCACACGCGCGAAACACTTGTTTTGGAGATGCGATATCGTTATTATGGACCTCAATCAGATATTGTTTGAGAAATTTCCAAGCGGTTTCGTAAGCAATTTCAAAATGTTGGATAATACCGCTAATAAAAAGATCATTCGCATCAGCATTTTTTGAAGCAATATCACTCAATTGTTTTTGAACAGCAATAACTCTACCAAGAGATTCATAGGACTTTTTAAAATTGTTATGTTTTATTCCTAAGGTTTCCATGCTACTCCCTTTGTGAGTATTTCTTCTTTCATATCATCTGGAATTCTATGCATATCAACAAGATCAATTTTTTGTACCGTTGGTAAGGCATCTAGAAGGTTCCATAAAAATTGCCATTCATGTAAGTTTAATCGTTTTCCGGTATCAATTGCTATATCAATATCAGATCCTTGGCGTGCTGTGCCTTTTGCATAAGAGCCAAAAAGATATATTTTAGCATCTGGATAGAATGCAGTGATTATTTTTATAATATCTGGTTTGTGACTTAATTCAGCCATGCTTGTTTCCTAGATTGCTTTGCACGTTCCGACTTCGCTCTAACCGCCGTTAAAAGCTTTCTGGCGGGTACGGTAAGGCTTCCTCCTTCGCCCCAGCCGTCGCTAAAAGCTTTGGCGGGCACGGTAAAGCTTCCTCCTTCGCTAAAGCTTCGGCGGACAGGTCGGCGGACAAGTCGGCGGACATGGTCGCAATGACAGCGGTCTGGTAGCTTTTTTATTTTTATAGTTTATTTCGCCCGAATAAGCTTTACAAGTTTAATTTCATTTTTCAAGTGTGCATACCGCATGTGCTTCTCGAATTAGCTTATTAATAGCGTATTCTGAGAGTCCAATATTTATTAACTTGTCTTTGTATTTTTCCGCATCACGGCATAGGATAAGGCCAATATGCATTAATTCTCTTTTTTCTTTATTGGTAAGTGAAGTGAGCGCAGTTATCGGGTGTAAGCTGAATTTATCGATCAGATGCGCAAGGTTATTGTCGCTGGGGTATGACCATCCGGTGAGCTTCATATTTACGCAGTCTGCATAGGTGATCGCTTCTGAAGTGAATTTGGTATTGGTAAAAAGCCATGCCTGAGTAAATCCATCTTTCTTTTGTATATCTTCAAAACGCGCTCGAACATAAAGTGCTACTTTAACATCTACCTTCATGCCAAGTTGATGATGGAATTTACATTCCACCATGATCTGTTGATGATCTTTTTCAGCGATTACATCAATTTCATGCTCAACACAGGCGCCTTGTACAATAATGTCAGTTTTGGTTGTATATCCTAAGTGTTTGAATATTTGCGCAACAAATTGTTCAAACGGAAATCCAGCAGGTCCAAGTTCGGTTAATGCACGCCTAAGGTTGTAGCGTGCCGCTATATGTGGTTCTTGTTCTTGGAGTATGGTAAAGGCGATAGCATGGATTGCTTTGGTGCTTCTGGGGCGAAGTCGTTCTATTTCATGAATAATCGTTTCGATTAATTTGTCTTTGGCGCCAGCTTGATGTAACGATGTGCGGAATTTGTGCAGATCAAATATTTCTTTTTCGCCAGATGATTTTTTAATGTAAAAAGCCATGAGATATTTCTCCTTTTTTTGTACTGTAGCGTGAGGAGTGAGTTGTTTTCAAGATTTGTAGAAAAGAGGGAGAAGTATGTGAATGATATGGGTGGAGGATAAGTGATGGTTAGATAAAAAAAACATGCATTTGCTGTGGAAGAATTCTACGAAGAAATTATGATGGTCTGGGTTGCCGCGCCATTAAAAATGGCTCGCAATGACGAACGGAGAGAGTTTATTTGTGATATTACCATAATCGCTTTGCAGCAAAGGCTCTTCCAGAAGAAGATTTTAAATATTTTTCAAAGTTAAGTGCCTGTGATTTATCTGCAAATATCAGACAAGTTATTAATTTCCAAGGTTTATACTGAGCAGTATGCCATGAACAAGCAGAATTATGGGCCGATAAACGTTCATTCAAGTCTTTAGTGTAACCGATGTACGTTTTATTAGGGTAATTAATTGATTGGATTAAATATACGTAGTGCATTTTTTTATAAAGAGCGAAGTAATTATTTTTTTTAGTTTAGAGTCACGGTCCAGCCTTCGCCAAGGCTTCGGCGGACAGTCTTCGCTTTTTTGCTGTCAAAGTTTTTTTAAGATTAATATTACCTTTACTGGCTGTGCCAGTCGTAGCTCGAAAGAGCGTAGGCTGGTCGGGATGGCCAGACTCGAACTGGCAACCCCTCGCTCCCAAAGCGAGTGCGCTACCAATTGCGCCACATCCCGAGACCGTAATTTAATGCTGTGTAATTTCAGAGAAATGATATGCAAGCTAAGGTACCTGTTTTTGGTCTAAGTTGCAAGTCTTTTTTTGCTTTTCTGTTTTCAATGAATATTGATTATAAACTGGGGTGAGTAGTGGGGATCGAACCCACGACAACCAGAACCACAACCTGGTGCTCTACCAACTGAGCTATACTCACCATAAAATTCAATTAAGATAAGATATGTTAAGTAGTATACGGGGTTTAACCTAAAAATCAACGATTACTATGCAAAAAATCTATTTTTCCTGTAAAGGCCGCTATCATGCCCAGGAGACGCGTTCGTCGACCTGTTCGCCGACCTGTCCGCCGACCTGTCCGCCGAAGCTTTAGCGAAGGAGGAAGCTTTACCGTGCCCGCCAAAGCTTTTAGCGACGGCTGGGGCAAAGGAGGAAGCTGGTGAGCTGAAGATGGATTCATGATTTATTGAGCTCCTGCAGCGCGCAATATTTTGATAATTTCTTGACTCTTTTTTTCTGTTGCCCATTTTAGAGGACCTTCACCGTTAGAATTGGTAAAATTAACGTCGGCACCTTCATTGATGAGCGTATTGAGCGCAGTAAGATTTCTCGTCATTATTGCTTGGCTAAATGACAGGCCTGAATCAATATACTTTTCTGCAGCGGTCCTATTAATTTTTAGGTTAATGAATTGCGAGGCAACGGAAAGAGTGTTCGTCTTAAATTTGTCTGCTAGTATGTGCACAAGCTTTGTGAAATCTTGGGGTGTAGTTCCCTGTAGGTTTTTAATTTGATTGATTGCTTGATTAAGATCATTAGGTAACATTGTCATCAACAAATTAGTAGCAGACTGAGTGCCGTAGTGTACTTTATGCAATGTACCAAATATTCTAATCGCATCGACTGCATTATCAACACTTTTACTTGTGGCTAAAGCGGTGTTAACGATTTCTTTTTGAAGTTCTTTGGGTAATGCGTGATACGGTGATTGTTCTTCCATGCCATACAGTTGACCAACACATAAGATGGTGAATAATAATGCTATTTTTTTCATGATTTATTTAGCCCCTGCTTTGATTAATATTTCGATAGTTTTTTTATGAGCTAATTCTGCATAAGGCATATATTTTATTCCTTTTGCCCAACTTAGAGGAGTTTCAAGACTTCTATAATATCCGTCTTTACCCAATAGAGATTTCGTCTCGCTCAAATTAACGTCTGCACCTTTGCTGATTAATTCAGTGATCTCATCACTTTTACTGAATATTATATTTTGCATTAACAGATTACCTAACATGCTATACTCTTTTGCAGTCTTAGTATCAAATTTTGAAGCGATTTCCAGTGTAGACATACCAAATTTATCTGCAAGCAGATGCACCAATCTCTTAAAATCGTTTAAATTATCATATGGCACATTGTAGAAAGTACTTAGTTTTTGAATCATGCTGATTGCCTCATCAGGATTATTGCTGGTTGCTAAAGCTGTGTTAACAATCTCATTACGAATGTCTTGTGGTAATGTACCAAGGGCTCCCATTTTTTGTTCTGCTTCCATACCATACAGTTGACCTGCGCATACGATTGTGAATAATAAAATCAGTTTCTTCATCTTTTTCTCCTGTCTTTAAAAAATTTAGAGTGTACTAAACCATTTAATACGTCTCTATGACTCCTGAGTAGAACCTCTCTACTCAATTTCAGTATTGCAAATAGAAAATACAAAAAGCAAGAAAAAATTAAAAAAAGACTTAATCCCAGGGTAAAACAGGTTCGGAATAGGTATGATTTGTTACGGTTTATCAAGTAAATTTGTCAGATATCGAACTTTATGCTATAATTCAATTAATAAATTAAGGTTTTTGAAAAAATCAACTTTTCTCGGGGGTTACTCATGAAAAACGTAGTAAGAAGTAAAAGAAACGATCAGATCAGCATTTTCGGAGCTAGAGAGCACAATCTTAAAAATATCGATGTCACTATTCCCAAGGGTAAACTAACGGTTATCACCGGGCCTTCAGGTTCGGGCAAAAGTTCGTTGGCGCTTGATATCCTATTCACCGAAGGTAAACGTCGGTATATGGAGTCCCTTTCTTCCTATGCGCGTCAATTTTTAGGTACTGCCAATAAACCAGATGTAGATCGTATAGAAGGGCTTTGTCCATCTATCGCGATAGAGCAAAAGACGGTTGGGAGCAATCCACGGTCAACAGTGGGTACCATAACTGAAATCTATGATTATTTACGGGTGCTTTTTGCACGTATTGGTGTGGTGCATTGTCCTGACTGTAATGTGCCCATTAAAGCAGAGTCACCTGACACCATAACCGCATTGTTGAGCACGCAATTTAAAGATCATTTAATTACCGTTGCAGCTCCCTATGCACATCAAAAGAAGGGTGAGTTTGTCCAAGAATTGTTGCAACTATTCCATGCGGGGTTATATCGTTTTGTCATTGATGGCGAACGCCATAAATTCACCTCAGCAGATCAAATTCACGCATTAAAATTACAAAAAACAAAGAAGCATACGATCGATATCTTAATTGACGCATTGGACGTCACTGATAGCGAGCGATCACGCTTACAAGAAGCAATCGAAAAGGCATTCAAATATGCGCACGGGGTATGTAAAATTATTGCGGGCGAAAGCGAACATGTCTATTCATCGCACCGTATGTGTGTGCAGTGTAGCAGCTCTATCCCCGAAGTTGAGCCACGGCTTTTTTCATTCAACTCTCCCATTGGCGCATGTGCCGAATGTCATGGCCTTGGGGTAATTCATGAGTGGCCATGGCAAAAAGATGATCCACAAGCATGGAAAGCAGAGTATCCTGAATTTTTTGGCAATAAGCATGCCACTGAAATGACCTGTCGCCGTTGTTATGGCAGACGATTGAATGAATTTGCGTTAGCGGTCACCGTGGGTGGACTTAACATTCATGATATCAGTGATTATGCAATTAAAGATATGCTTACCTTTTTCAAAAAACTTACTCTTGATGCCGCAGCACAAGAAATTGGACATGGGGTTATTACAGAAATTATTGCACGTTTAACCTTCTTGCATGATGTTGGTTTAGGGTATTTAACTTTGAATCGGTCGGCACGTACCTTGTCAGGTGGTGAAGGCCAGCGTATTCGTTTGGCGACACAGATTGGTTCAGCATTAAGTGGTGTCTTGTATATTCTGGATGAACCAAGTATTGGGTTACATCAACGTGATAATGATCGACTTATTGAAACACTTAAAAAATTACGTGACCAGGACAATACGGTGGTTGTGGTTGAACATGATATTGATACCATGCTGCAGTCAGATTACTTAATTGATATGGGCCCTGGCGCAGGAGTGCTTGGTGGGTGTGTGACTGCCTATGGTACGCCAGATGAGTTAAAGCAGAATAAAAAATCGCTCACGGGTGCCTACTTGTCAGGCAAGCGTAAAATTGAAGTGCCGCAGGTTACCCGTACGCCAAAAGGCTTTATCACACTTACTGATGTGAATAAAAATAATTTAAAAAATCTTACGGTTAAATTTCCGCTTGGTGTTTTGTGTGGTATATCGGGCGTTTCTGGTTCGGGAAAAAGTTCATTGGTAATGCAAGAATTGGTTCCAGAACTTGAGCGTGGATTATTGCATGGACGTTCAAGTGATCTTGAAGGCGCGGAAAGTCTTAAAAGTTTAGTGGTGATTGATCAAAAACCGATTGGTCGAACACCGCGTTCAAATCCAGCAACCTATTTGGGTGTATTTGATGAAATTCGTAAACTGTTTGCTGCGTTACCAGAAAGTAATGCGCGTGGGTATAAGCTTGGACGATTTAGTTTTAACGTGCCAGAAGGGCGTTGTTCTGAGTGTAAAGGTGATGGTACCGTAACGGTTGAAATGCATTTCTTACCAGAAGTGGTGATGGTATGCAAAGTGTGTAAGGGTAAGCGTTACAATGCAGAAACGTTACAAATTACGTACAAAGGCAAAACAATTGCGGACGTGCTTGAAATGACTGCAATGGAAGCATCAGCATTCTTTGCTGCACATAAAAATATTGTAAAACGTTTAGAACTACTCAATGAAGTTGGTCTTGATTATCTAAAATTGGGGCAAGCATCAACAACCTTGTCTGGCGGTGAAGCGCAGCGTATTAAGTTGGTTGATGAATTGGCAAAGCGGGGCAATGATACGATGTATGTGCTTGATGAGCCAACGACTGGATTGCACACGAGTGATATTGAACGATTACTTGTTGTTCTGAATACGCTTGTGGATAAAGGTAATTCGATGTTGGTTATTGAACATAATCTTGATGTGCTTAAGACCGCGGATTACCTTATTGATCTTGGTCCAGAAGGTGGCGACAATGGCGGTACTATTGTTGCAATGGGCACGCCGCAGCAAGTGGCGCGATGTGCTGCAAGTCATACGGGGCGTTATTTAAAGCCGTTGCTGAGGTAAAGGCTTTTTCGCGAAATGGTCTTGTGACCAGTTTTCTATTTGTTTGGCACATTTTATGTTTCTCGGCGGTTTGTCAGCGGTTTCTCGGCTGTTTGTCGGCGGTTTCTCGGCGGTCTCTATATTCCAAGCGTTTTTAACTACCTTATTAACGTAATCCACTAATTGAATAACTTTGCTACAGATAAAAAAATAATAATCGATCGCGAAAAAAGCTATGCTTAGAAGGGAAAAGCATTATATTTTTTTAAGCAGATCACCTGCATGCTTCCAATTGACCACTTCACCTTGCTGTCGTGTCTGCTCTTGTTCTCCCGCATAAATAACAAAGCTTTGCATGTCTGGCTTCATGTAAATTGTAAATCCGATTTCCAATTTACACGCAGGATATTGATTGGCTGATCAGATCAACATAATCAATCATGTAGAGGTGTATTTGTATTTTTCCCACAGCTGTGGGATTTTTTTGATAGGCTAAAATCAGGGTATGTCATGTGGAAGTTGTAAAAATGGCTGAACAAATGCTCTTTAGGTATAATATTGAAAATATTTTTTAAAATTATTGCAATCTGAATAACGCATCTGCTAGACTTAAGGTGAGTAGAGGAGGTGCCTCTATGGAGAATAAGATGAGACGTATTACATAGTATAATATGCTCAAAAGATAACAAAAAAAGGATCCGCCTTCGCGTAAAGCTTCGGACGGACAAGGAGAAATGTTATGGAAAATAACAAAAAAATGGTGTTAGCGTTTGGATTTTCGCTTGCAATTATGGGAAGTGGAGCATCATATACTGTTTTGGCAATGGAGCAGCCATGTATATCTCCAGAAATTGTAGAATCTCATAAGCTTGTTGCGAAAGAAATGAAGTCACTTAATGTTCTTTCTGACTGCTGGAAACCAGGCGCGAGCCCTATACTTTCGCCCGATTTCTTAATAATGAACCCTCTTGATATGCTTTATCATTTACAACATGCAATGGATTGGCTCTTTATTCAACTTCAACAAATTCAAGATGACAGGGGTAGAGTACCAGGAACTCTGAGTCCTTGTGCTTATGTGCAATACAAAGCGAATCGTTCTCTTCTCAAGAAGGTCTACAATCTTTTTGTTTTAATCAAAAATTCGTGCGATATAACAGATGCACAAATAAAAAAAATAAACAAGCAATTAGATGAACAGCGGCGATTAGAATTTGAGTTCAATGGTTTGATCTTATAAGAGATAACCAAACAAACAAAATAAAAAAATAACAAAAAAGGAGAAGTGTCATGGAAAATAACAAAAAAACGATGTTAGCGCTTGGATTTTCGCTTGCAATTATGGGAGGTGGGGCATCATATACTGTGCTGGCAATGGAGCAGCCATGTAAAATATCTCCAGAAATTGTAGAATATGCATAAGCTGGTTACGCAAGAAATGAAGTCACTTCCTACGCCTGCTAGTACGGAGACTGGAAATGAGCCCTATAATGTCGCCTGATTTCTTAAAAGGGCACCCTCTTAATATGCTTTATCATTTACAATATGCAATGGATTGGCTCCATATTCACATTAACCAAACTCAAAGTGTCGGCAAGGGTAAAATACCAGGAACTCTGATTAATTGGGCTTATGAGCAAAATGAAGCGGATGGTGCTCTTTCAAAGAAGGTCCGCCATCTTTTTGATTTGATCAAAGATTCGTGTGATATAACAGATGAACAAATAGATAAAATAAGAAATGCATTAAAAGCAATGTGGGCAGAAGAACCTGTGGCACGTCTCTGGTCACCTTATAACAGATAACCAAACAAACAAAATAATTGGATGAGTGAAGCTGTTAATTTCCACTCATCCGAGTTTATTTAATAAGTTTTTATCACTTGAGATAAGACAATATCCCAATAATCAGTTCCGTAAAAATCAATGCAATAATCAACACAGAAAGCATATCTTCTCTGATCGCATCAATTTTATGCTGGTACACGACCCGTATATCATGAACTACGGCAAGCTTACGGTCAATCGCCTTTTGCCAATTTTCCAAATCAAGTTTTTCAACCAGTAGCGCATATAATTCAGAAAAATATGGTTCGGCTGCAATTTTGACACTGGTTTCAAGTCGCTCAGTGATCACTGAAATATCTGCTTTTAATTTACCAAGCTCACCAACAGGATCGCTCGCTAAGGTTCCAATGAAAGGAAGATATGATTTGATTGGTAATTTTTGAGAACCTTCTTCATAAATTCTATTGAGTTGCGCATCTAACAACCAGTCAAAATAGCGTAGTTCAAGTTGTTGAATGTTGGCAAATTCAAAGAAGTCACTAATTTCATGAAACTCGTCATCGTACACAAACGCAACATCAGTATCCACAATAATTAAATCACCACGAAAATAACCGATTGCAGATTCTAACATTTCATTCTTTTGTTCTTCTGAAAGGGTTTCAGTTTCAAACCTCAGTGTTGAAGCAATAATGCCCCCATATTGTTCTTGAAGTTCAGTGACGTTAATGTGCGTCGGCTGTGGGTCAATTTGTATGGCGATATAGGAAGAGCGTACATCAAACAGTTTTGGTTTGACAATGTAGGCATTAATTATCTTCAGGATCGATTTGATGTCAGAAAGACTTTGTTCTTGGTACTGATCATACAGTTGATTAAAGTCTCTGCGTAAATTGAGCAATGAGCCTTGAAAAGGGACTTTGTACGTCAGCGATATCGCGCCAAAATTATATATTTTACAACTTAAAAATGCCGCATTGCTTTTGTTTGGGTGCGGTAATTCTATGGAAAGTGGCACATGGTAGTTTTTAAAATATTTTGGTGGCACCAGTTTTTTTGCGGTAATGGTTGGCAGCTCTGCGATTTTGTCCAAATGAATATCATCACCAACATCAAAGGCATGAAAGATATGTATGTTTCCTGAAAACATAAGTGGATCTTTTTTTTCTTGTATCACGTTACACTCCTTCACAGAATCATATCAATTTTATTTGGTTTCGGTTAATTAATGGGCCGTTCGTGCTGAGCTCGTCGAAGCATAGGCCCGTACCCTTCGACAGGCTCAGGGCGAACGGGCTAATAAATCAACGTCCCATTAAATTGGTATTACTTTTTCAAAATAGTTAAAAAGGCTTCTTGTGGCACTTCAACATTACCAATCTGCTTCATTCTCTTTTTACCTTCTTTTTGTTTTTCAAGAAGTTTACGTTTTCGGGTAATATCACCGCCATAACATTTTGCTGTTACATCTTTACGTACCGGTGCAACACGATCACGTGCAATAATATTAGCGCCAATTGCGGCTTGGATAATTACTTCATACAATTGTCGTGGAATCACACCTTTAAGTCGCGCCGTTAAATCACGTCCAATTTGGTATGCTTTATCTTCATGCACAATGCTGGATAACGCATCGACCGCTTTGCCATTCAGCAGGATATCTAATTTAACTAATTTTGCCGGTTGATAACCAGCTTCTTCATAATCAAGGCTTGCATAACCAGAACTTAATGATTTGAGGTCATCATAAAATTCAGTAGCAACTTCATTAAGTGGCAGACGATATTTTAAAATAACACGGAGTTCATCAATGTAGCTTAATTCCTGTTGGATGCCTCGTTTTTCTTCACATAGTTTGATCATATTTCCAAGATATTGCGTTGGGGTAATGATGGTAGCATTAATGATCGGTTCTAAAATTTCTTCAATACGGTTCGATTCAGGAAAATCAGATGGATTTTCCATATCGATTGCTTCATTGGAATTCTTTAGTTTTAATTTGTATAAAACGGACGGTACGGTCGCAATAACCGAAACATCATATTCTTGTTCTAATCGTTGTCTGAATACATCCATGTGCAAAAGTCCCAAAAAGCCACAGCGAAATCCAAGTCCAAGCGCAGCAGATGATTTTTTTTCAACGCTGACACTTGCATCATTGAGCGTCAATTTTTCTATTGCTTCACTCAGCAAAGTAAAGTCATCATTTACCACCGGATAAATACCGGCAAAAACCATCGGCTTTGCTGGTTTGAATCCCGGGAAAGGAGTGACTGGCTTTTTGGCATAATATATGGTGTCACCAACGCGTGCTTCTTTGACCGTTTTCATACCGGTAATCAGATATCCTACTTGACCTGCATAGAGTGCGTCTTGGATGGTTGGCTCTGGATACATAAGGCCAACTTCAAGCACTTCATAGGTCACATTAGTTTGCGCTAACGTGATGACATCACCTTTTTTGATATTGCCATCATGGAGTGCAATCAAACAGATAACACCGCGATATTCATCAAACCATGAATCAAAGAGTAATGCTTTTAAGGTGTTGTCAAGGTGCCCGTTTGGGCCGGGTATCCGTTCAATAACAGCTTGTAGAATTTCTTTTATTCCTATGCCCGCTTTTGCTGAAGCAAAAATAGCTTCTTCTGGCGCAAAATCAAATAACGTGTGTAATTGTTGCGCAACCCGTTCTGGTTGCGCATTTGGTAAATCGATTTTATTAATGATTGGTAGAATGGTTAAATCTTGATCGAATGCTAAAAAAAAGTTTGCCATTGTTTGCGCTTGCACACCTTGTGCTGCATCTACCAAGAGGAGCGCTCCCTGACATGCATAGAGTGAGCGTGAAACTTCATAGCTAAAATCAACGTGTCCAGGAGTGTCAATAAGGTTGAGTAAATAGGTTTTTTCTTTGTGGGTAAAAAACATCGATACGGTTTGTGCTTTTACGGTGATGCCCCGTTCACGTTCTACTTGGAGCTTGTCTAAAAATTGTTCTTTTTTGTCTCGTTCAGACACGGTACCAGTGTATTCAAGTAATCGGTCGGACAAGGTAGATTTGCCATGATCAATATGGGCAATAATGGAAAAGTTTCTGACTAAGTCAGGGGTGAATTTTTTCAGGTCAAATTTTTTTGTAATCATAGTACCAAAAGTGTAATTATTAAAGGACAGGAGTTACTTACTTATGAGTGTATGCCAATAGGGTGCTTTTGTAAATGGTCTATCAGTATGTTTCTTGTGCATAATTTTGTACATGGCTATAGACATCTGAAGGATTGTATGCTCCTTTGGCTAACAAAGTTTGTTCTATTTGATAGAGGATAATTTTTAGCTGTCCTGATTTGATTTTATCCTTGAGGTGATGTATTAAGCCAAGAGCAGATTCCCCATGCTGGTTTGCTTGATTGACATCGATGTCAGGGTTTGAAAGTAATATCTCTATTGTTTTTTTGTATTTTTCTATGCTGTTCGATTCTGAGCTTGACTGATTTTGTGGATTTTTTTGTCCGAGTATGATGCCGTAATCAAGAATAGAATACGCACACCATATGTAAGCGCTGCGCGAAATGACCGGAAGAAATGATCTGGCTACTGATTGCAATATCGTAATGGACGTATGGTTTTCATCATTATTTATTTTTTCTAGGTTGTTTTGTATTTCAGATGCAGAGACCGCAATGATAAGCGATACAATAAAAGAGCGTAAAAACGATCGAAAATCATCAGACATATGCTTAGGGTTTGAAAGTTCTTGTGCAATAGTAGCAGTCTCCATTTCCATCAGTTTTTCTCCCAGCGCGATGATTGCTTCCATCAGTGGTGAGTTTCCGTCAAAATCACGTTGTATGTTGATAGAAACTCCACGGCTTAACAAATATTTTACTTGTTTTGCATTGCCGTGTGCGATCTCAATAAATAGTGCGGTTGATAGATCTAATGGGATTTTGATTTTGGGGAGTGTAGTTGATACGAGTGCAGCATAGAGAAAATAGTAGAATGTATTTTTTCATCGGCATGTCTCGTCATTAACGTGAGTGTGTAAATAGTTTACATGGTGATCTATATCAAAAGTTTTCGTTTGGTGTAAATATAATTGGAAAAACTAGTTTTTAGTTCTGTTTTTTCTTTTCTGGTGAGCTTTTTCTTGTTTGATTTTTTGATTCGATGTATCCTGATTGGTGCTATATTCCACTCGAATTATAAATAAAAATCTACCAGTTAGGAATGTCTGGAAAAAGGAACGCTTTATATGGAATCGATAAACGTAAAAAATGATAATGATAAATCTCAAATCAGACCAGTGTTGGTTGAAAATGAGCTAAAAGAAGCGTTTCTAGATTATGCGATGTCAGTGGTTGTCAGTCGTGCTATTCCTGATATTCGTGATGGCCTCAAGCCGGTGCATCGACGTGTGCTTTATACTATGCATCAACTTGGTTTTTATCATAATAAGCCATATCATAAATCGGTGCGTGTCGTCGGTGAAGTGCTTGGTAAATATCACCCACATGGCGATCAAGCGGTATACAATACCATGGTTGGCATGGTACAAGATTTCTCAAAACGTTATCCGTTGCTTGATGGGCAGGGAAACTGGGGATCTGTTGATGGTGATAATGCTGCAGCAATGCGTTATACTGAAGTGCGCATGGAAAAAATTACGCAAGAACTACTTGCAGATCTTGATAAAGAGACGGTTCAATTTGTACCAAACTTTGATGAATCGACCGTTGAACCGGTTGTGTTGCCAAGCAAATTACCCAACTTGTTGGTGAATGGTACTGCCGGTATTGCCGTTGGTATGGCAACTTCTATTCCGCCTCACAATTTGAGTGAAGTTATTGATGCATGTTTAGCATTGTTAGAAAATCCGCTCTTTCTGATGAAGAATTATTTGAAATAATTCCAGCGCCTGATTTTCCAACGGGCGGCATTATTTGTGGCCGTGCGGGCATTGTTAAAGCATATAAAACTGGTCGCGGTAAAGTCATTTTACGTGGCGTAGTGGAAGTATAGAAGAAGAAGCCAAAAAAGGCGGGCGCTTAATTATTACTGAGCTGCCATATCAGGTTAATAAAGCTGAACTTGCAATCAAAATTGCTGATCTGGTTAAAGATAAAATTATTGATGGTATTTCCAATATTCGAGATGAATCTGACAAAAAAGGTATGCGTCTGGTTATTGATATTAAACGTGGTGAAATTCCTCACGTTATTTTAAATCAGTTGTATAAACATACCTCTTTACAAATATCAGTTTCTATTTTGATGCTTGGCTTGCTTGATAATCGTCCACTTGTGTTTACGTTGCGACAATTGTTACAAGAATTTTTGTATCATCGCAAGCAAGTTATTTATAAACGTACCATTTTTGATCTTAAGAAGGCTCGCGCACGCGAACATATTCTTGCAGGTTTTATTATTGCACTTAAAAATATTGATGAGATTATTGATCTCATTAAAAAATCTGAAAATGCTCAAGAAGCTATTCATAAATTAAATAAGCGTTATCTGTTGTCAGAAGAGCAAGGCAAAGCAATTCTTGAAATGCGCTTGCAACGATTGACTGGTCTTGAGCAAGAAAAAATTTATGCTGAAATGGAAGAGGTTAAAAACACCGTCAAGTTCTTGCTTTCTATTGTTGAAAATGAAACAATCCTCAAAGAAGAAATTGTTAAAGAGCTTCATGAAGTTAAAACAAATTATGCTGATAAACGTCGCACACGCATTGAAGGTGCGATTGATATTCTGACTGAAGCTGATCTTATTCCTGATGAAGAAGTGGTTGTTACTTTCACCATGAAGGGCTACATTAAACGTGTGCCTCTTGAAATGTATGGCGTGCAGCATCGTGGTGGCAAAGGCAAAATGGGTATGGCAACGCTTGAAGGTTCTGAAGATGTTGTACAAGATATGTTTGTTGCCACAATCATGATGATCTCTTATTCTTTACCAATCTTGGACGTGTTTATAGCATGCATGTGTTTGAAGTGCCTGAAGCAAGTCGCATAGCGCGTGGTCGTGCAATTGTTAATCTTTTACCGCTCCAACCAGGTGAGCAAGTGGTTAAATTATTGTGCACCCGTGATTTGGAAGGCAAGTTCTTTGTCATGTTGACAAAAGAAGGCATTATCAAACGTACTGATGCGATGAGTTTTGACAAAATTCGTTCAACCGGTATTCGTGCTACCACGCTGCGTGAAGGTGATGAGTTGGTTTTCTGTGCATTGAGCACTGGTCAAGATACGATTATTATTGCAACAGCACAAGGACAAGGTATTCGCTTTAAAGAAGATGAAGTGCGTTCTATGGGTCGACAAGCGAGTGGTGTTATTGGAATTCGTTTGCGCAAGAATGATTATGTTGTCGGTATGGAAGTAATTTCAGACGGTGCTGGTGATATCTTGTTTGCGACTGAAAATGGGTACGGCAAAAAAGTAAGCACAACAGATTTCAGAGTTGCTCATCGTGGTGGTCTTGGTGTTCGCACTATCCCAACTGATAAACGTAATGGTAAGGTCATTGGTCTGACCATTGTAACTGATACTTCTGATCTATTGCTCATTGATAAAGCGGGTAAAATTATTCGTTTGCCAGCAACTGAAATACGCACCATGGGGCGACAAGCAAAAGGCGTGCGCTTGATTAAGCTTGATTCAGGACAGCAGTTATCTTCTGTCGTTGCATTTGAACATGTTGAAAATGAGTTTTCTGAAGACACGAGTGGTTCTGGCGGAAATGCAGAACCAAAAGTATTGGCTGAGCCATTTATGCCTGGCGTAGAAGCAATGCAGTTTGGTCCTGAATTATTCGGGGATTATGAATTTTCCGATGAGGCTGCATCAACAGAACATACGGCGACCGATGTAGATGATGATACGTTTATGTCATTTTAGTCGACTTGTAATTAATTCGAATTAAAAAAAGGCGTGTGCATAGTAGTTTTAACTATACACACGCCTTTTACTTTTTATGTTTGTTATCTGTTACTCTTCATCACTTCGGTATAAATCATAATAATATTCAGGATACAACGTTTTTTGATATTTTTCGGCGTGCTCGTCACCGTAATTTTCTACCATTTCCAGATATTGGTTTGTTTTTTCTATGTATTGATATGCGGCAGGAGTACCAAGTCTTGCGGCGATGGTGGTTGTTTTTATCCCAAAGTGTTGTGCCAATTTTTTTACAAGCCAGCGCATCGCATTAAGATCTCGGTTGAGTTCTGCCAAATAGCCTGATCGTATGCGCCATTTTATTTCTCTAATCGCGTTACTGAAGATATGATTTTCTGCATCTTGTAAGAATCCGAACTTTTCTTTAAAATCAAGTTTCTGTTGTACGCTTTGCATGCTTGTGAAGGCAGATATGCATATGAATGTGCATAATAAGATTCTTTTTTGCATCTTTTTTCCTTCTTGTAAAGGGGACCTGATAATGATAATCTTTTTTAGATTTTAATTATGGATATAGCAGGCTTAATTGATACAAAGCAAGAAAACGGTATGCAAGAATAATTCATGAGTGCGGATGTAGACTGAGTGCCCACCGAAGTTTTAACGTAGGTGGGTTAAAGGGCCGGGCTTATAGTTACCTAGTAACTCTCCGCTGATATGCATCCCATCCCGCTTTTTTATACCGTTGTGCTTGGTCCAAAGGATCCTGTGCTTGCAAAATGCCTCGGCCGACAATAATGATATCGCTCTGCAGTGTGTTGATGACATTTTCTGGCGTAAGATATTGTTGTCCAAATCCATCAGTGCCTTCAGCCAATTGCACGCCGGGTGTCAGATGCAGCAGCGCAGGATTATCAGATAATTTTTCTCGGCAAATTACTCCTATAACATTGTCTGGGTACTGCAAAGCCAACTGCACCGTTGCGTGCGTGTAGGAATCATGTGCAAGTGTGTTAGCGCTACTCATCTGTGCAATCAAAAGAAAGGCAGAATTTTTTGTTGCGGGTGTTGATCTGAGGGCTTGCAGTGTGCCATCACCTGCAATGGCGTGTACCGTGATGATATCCGCCCAGTCTGCAATGCGGAAGATACCGCCCGTGTATTGCATGAGCACGGTTGATCCGATATCGGCAAATTTACGATCTTCCCAGATTAAAAAATTATGCGTATCGGCAAGAGAGCGTAACTGGTTAGGAAAATCTTGATCATACTCATCAATGATATCGCAATGTATTTTTAAAATGCATATCTCTGGACCTATCAAATCAGCTAACTGCAAAAGCTTTGTCTTGCTTGTGACATCGGCGGAAAAGACGAGATTAGTTTTTTTTGTTTCCATAATCGTCAGCAGGCGCTGCGCAATGGGATTGGTGCAATAAGCAGCCCGTTGTGCATACGTGAGCGCATGCGTCTGTTGATCCAGCCTTCGCGTAAAGCTTTCTCCTTCGCGGACAGGTCGGCGGACTTCGGCTGTTTCTGGTGTATGCTCATATGCTTACGTGGGCCATATCAGATGGGTGAATCATATCAATTGCCTTTCATTAGATGGGTTGATCATATCGATTGTTCCTTGGCTTATGCGATCAGATTTTTTAAGCAGGCTTAATAATTCTTGCAGCGTAAAGACCGCGTGCAGCCTATATCCATTGTGGGTGATAGTTGCGTGTCCTCCTTGCTCACGGTTGATGAGCACCGCAACATCGGTAACGCTTATGCCAGCAGCTTCAACGGTTTTGATAGTTTCTAAAATACTTGCGCCGGTAGTTATGACATCTTCAATTATCAAACAGTTTTTGCCTGGGGTATACACCCCTTCAATCATGTTTTTTGTGCCATGATCTTTTACTTCTTTACGTGCCATGATCATCGGTGTTTTTGAGATCATAGAAAGGGCGGTTGTCACCGGGACTGCTGCATAAGGAACTGCGCAGAGAAGATCTGCATGGCATGTGCGCAGGATATCGCCAATACACAGAGCCAGTTCTTGTAAAACATCCGGGTATGATATGGCAATGCGCATATCAATGTAGTTGTTTGAACGAATACCACTTTTAAATGTAAAGTCGCCAAATTTAATAACCCCAATATCAAAAAGTTTAGCGGCAAGTTTTTCTTTATTCATGTAATTATTCCATTATCAAAAAAGTTTAGGGGTGAGTTTTGCTTTGTGTATGCGTGATGTGCTGGTCACATGCGTGATTGTTCGTGGTAGTGCGCTGCAAGGTAGGGGTTGTGCATCATACCGGTTGCAGAGAGTGCGACGGTTGCACCAGAGACAAGAAATTTGGAAAAATGAGAAGCCATAGTAATTCCTCCTACGCCCAGAAGTACAAGATTGAGATTTTCTTTTTGGATGATTATAGAAGCTGTCTGTATAAAATCAAGCGCTAATTCTTGAATTGGGCTTCCTGAAACTCCTGCAATAGTTCGTGTGCCAAAGGTTGGCGTGCCATCGGCATTTTCAACTTTCATGGGGACTGAATTAATGCCGCATATGCCTTGTGCGCCAGATTGTGCTGCTGCTACCAATGCCTGTTGCATCAGTTGGTAATCGGTAAAAACACCACATTTCAGAATGAGGGGTATTGTGGTAGGGATTGTGTGCACCAGAGCTTGTGCAATGAGCAAGATATCGTTGGGGCGTGTGTAGATTGGTTCATTGTTTGTGCTTAAATTGGGGCATGAAAAATTTGCTTCAATAATATCAGCGCCACTGTCTACGGCGAGTTGCGCTGTCTTGATCCATTCATCGTGCGTATTGCCAAAAATTGAAACGATAAGCACTTGGCCTTCGAGCAATGATTGTTTAGCTTTTTGAATGTCGTTTTTTGTCCAGTCTGGATCCATGGATTGATTGCCAAAGGAATTTGCGAGAGCAATATTGGTTTCTACCCCGTTCGTGCTGAGCTCGTCGAAGCATAAACGGGGCCTATCCTTGTCAGTGATAATGTCATGGGCAACAATGGTTTTTCCAATATCATCATGCGTAAGTGGTAGCGATCTCTGAACATATGCAATGTTGGGTTGTGGATGTGGTGGCCACGCGTAACAGCGGATTGTTTTGTACGTGAGGACGTCGCAGCCAAGTCTGGCAGCCAGCCAGATGCCAGTGCTGGTGGTCGCTGCACAGGCTGATATGCCAATGGGCGAGGCAATTGTGTAGCCAAGAAATTCACGCCACTCTTTTTTTGGTGCACGATGAATTGTCGGCAATTTTGGTTTTGTTGTTTGTGTGGATGTAATCATTGTCATGAGCAACATTAAAAATATCCTTTTTTATGTTTGAAAAGATCCTCAAGATAGTTTAGATTGGATGGTTGAAATTTTATAACTAAACGCGTTCAAATCATATTCTAAAACAATAAAAAGGGAAGAGAGCTATGCAAGATGCATTAATGTATGATTACATTCTAAGAAAAATGAGAACTTTTTTTCTCGAGCAAAAGGGGTTTATTGAAGTCCCAGCACAATCACGACTTTCTATTTTGGCTGCATGTGAAGATCCTAAAACGATTACGCAATTCGTTTTCAGTGGGGTAAATTATCCATTGCCGCAAACTGGTCAAATGTGGCTTGAAGTTGAACTTCTTAAAAATCCAAATTTAAAAGGGGTATTTTGTGCAACGACAAGCTATCGCAATGAGCCTTTTCCTATTCCCGGTCGTCATGATAAAATTTTTCCGATGGTGGAATTTGAGTCGCATGGCACCATGACTGATATGAGAAAAATTGAAGCAGAGTTGCTCAAATTTCTTGGCTTTGATGCTCCTATTTCGCTGCAATATGATGATGTGTGTAAGCGTTATGGTACTCAAGAGATTAATGCAGCATGTGAAACACAAATGGCGCAAGATATTGGTCCGGTTATTAGTCTTGAAAAATTTCCATTACGTACACATCCATTTTGGAATATGAAGCGTGATTCCGGGGAAATTTTTAATAAAATTGATGTCATTTTATACGGTATGGAAACTATAGGTTCGGCAGAGCGATCAACTGATGCGCAAGAAATGCGTGATTACTTCTTTAATATTTCCAATGGTCAGTATGCGCAGCTTTTGTTCAACTCGTTTGGTAGGGATCGGGTGATGAAAGAGCTGGATGAATATTTAGCATTGCCGATGATTCCTCGCTTTGGCGGTGGGATTGGGGTTACGCGTATGGCGCGTGCGTTAACCTGCGCGGGAATTGGTCCTGAGATATATGATCATAGTTTTATCGGTGCGCGGTCAATTGGTCAACAAATAAACGCATTGTGAAATTTATCTGTATGTGAATTTTGATTGTAAATTAAACAACGGGTACAGCGTAGCGAACTACATGTACTCGTTTGTTATTCATTTTTGCATCGCTTCTTTGAGTAGTGTTTTCACAGATTCAGGTGTATCAACTGTAGTTACATCGAGCGCTATGCCAAATTGAGGACTTTTGTAATTTGGATTTGCACCAGAATCAAGTAATGCTTTTATTTTTTTTGCATAGTCATTCGAGACTGCATAAATCAATGGTGTGACTCGGCCGCCTTTTTGCTCTCTTCCTATTTTCCTGTAAGTAGTAAAATTTATATCGGCACCTTGCTTAATAAGGCTTCCAATGTCGTAACTAAAGAGTACTTTATCCAATAGATTTTCGCCTAAATTGCTATACTCTTTTGCGATAGGCGTTCCAAATAGCATGGCAACCGAGCCGAGTTAGTTGAAGCATCAAATTTGTCTGCTAACATATGCACTAGTTTTGTGAAGTCCTTAATATTATCAAAAAGTTTATCGTATGATATTCCAAATGATGTGCTTAATCTTTTAATCATCACAACTGTTTCATTGAGATTTTTACTTGATGCAATAGCAGTTTGAGTGATTTGGTTTTGTATTTCTTTTGGTAAGCCGCCTATATTCTCTGTTTCCATGCCATACATTTGACTTGCTGCGCATGTTATGGTGAATAATAAAATCAGTTTCTTCATTGTTTTTCCATTTGACTAAAATTATTGTTGTTTTTTTCGCATTGCTTCTTCGAGCAGATTTTTAATAGCGTTTATTGTCTGTTCAGCTTCTGGCGAATTCTCCTTTTGAAGGTTGTCCTGTAATGCTAGTATTATGTTATCAGTATAAACATTTGGATCTGCTCCAATATCAAGCAACAATTGTGTTTTTTTCAAATTATTTTTACTTACCGCATTCACTAAGAATGTATTACCAAGACCGAAGGTAGCATTAATATCTGCGCCTTTCGCAAGAGCATTTTTTATTGTAGTCATGTCATCGTTTTTTAAAGCATCACGCAACGTTTGAACTAAACGTACATATTCTTTGGCCGCTGATGTTTTAAGTCCACTAGCAATGTACACCGTATTTATGCCTGGTAAAAACGGATGCTTCTTGTGAAATTTATCTTCTAAAACGTGCATCAGTGCTGCGAATCCTTTTTGATTACCATATGTCTCATTGACTATCGCATTTAATTGTTTGTTGGTACGGCTGGTTTCTTGGATAGCATTGAGTATGTCCTTAATGTCATCGTAGGTTTGTAAATATGAAATGATGATTACTTGGACGTCTTTGGGCAAATCTCCCCAACCAATGTAACGACCACGTTCAGGCTCCATGCCATACAATTGACCTGCTGCACATGCTATGGTGAATAATAAAATTAACTTTTTCATGTTTTTTCTCCATCCGATTAACATTGCTTTTTCGAGCATCGTTTTTATTTTTTGGACTTAAACCTGGTAAAGATACTTCCACCTGTCTATATCTGTATTTGTTGTACGTGAGTTTATAAAATATTCTATGATTAGAATCACCTCTATCTTATTATTCTCAGACTTTTGAGTATTTAATTTAAGGCTTACCACTTGCTCACTTCTCTGTTCTTCACCTGTCTTACGAAAATAATATCGTCTTAATGTAGCGATTTCTCTCTCGGCTGTCTTATCAAGTACTTCGATAAATCCATTATCATACTGGTAAGCAATAAATTCGTGCTTCGTCGTAGGATCGACTACCTTATTGCTTTCTAGTACTATATTTTTTTGTGCAGGAATAAAGACGAATGGTACAGGTTCAGGTTTAGGCTTAGGAGCAGGTTCATGGACGACTACTTTTGGGTTACTACTCTTAAACGTGATTGTCTGCTTAGGAGCAGAAGCTTTATCAACACCAGGCGTTATCCAATATCGCTCAGATGATGTAGGCGTCTCTATTTTAAGCCATGTTCCTTCCCATATATCAGCTAAGCTGAGAGAAGTTACATTATGTGGATTTACTCCTTGTAGCGGGATGCCTCCAGTCTTAACTTCGCTGCTAGGGGAACTATAACTGCATTCTATCATCCCGTCTGACTTGAGTGCAACTATTAGTCCATTCTTTTTGACACTTTTCACTATGCTAGCAGGTTCCATGCCATAGAGTTGACCTGCTGCGCATACCATGGTGAACAATAACAATACTTTTTTCATATTTTTTCCTTGGCTTTGTGAATGGATGGAAATTTAATGCTCCATCCATTCGATTAGTTTTATTTTTTCATTGCGTCTTGAAGAAGTTCAATTACTTCTTGAGAAGCGCCTTTTTCACGAGCATAGTCTAATGCTGTTTTATTGCCATCTCCAAGCACAGACGGAATGTCTTTATGATGCGGATTTGCTCCAGCATCAAGTAACAATTTTATTATTTGTGCTTGTGCGTTTGCTCCTTCTTTTACAGCCTCTATCAGTATTGATGTATGGCTATACAGGTCGGTGGAATTAACATCAGCGCCTTGCTCGATAAGTTGAGCTATTTTTTTAGCATCAGCCGGATGGTAGCGTATAGCTTGCTTTAATTTATATACTAAATCCAAGTATCGTCGTTCAGTTGCAGTGCCAAATTTGACGGCAACAGCTTGAGTGGTTAAATCAAATTTATCCGCCAACATATGCACAAGCTTTGTGAAATCCTTGAGATTAAAAAGATTATTTAATTCTACTCGATGTAAAATGCTGAATTTTTCAATTGTAGTGATAGCTTCCTTAAGATTATCACTGGACCTTAAAGCAGCATTAATAATTTTTTTTCTCAGCTCCGGAAGCATTTCAGGCGATGTGTACATTCTGAGCGCTTCTTTTTTTTCTGTTGGCTCCATGCCATACAATTGACTTGCTGCGCATACCATGGTGAATAATAAAATCAGTTTCTTCATTGTTTTTTCCTTTTTTATGAAGATTTTGGGCGTATTGCACCTGCAATATGTCTTTTTCGATTCTTTTGAGTAGAACCCTCTACTCATCCTCAGGTTACCAAATAAATTATTCAGATTGCAATAGTTTGTAAAAAATTTAAATCGTGATTATCAAAGCCTTCTTCTGATCGGCTTTTTGGGAAGTAATATGCACATAAATTGTTTTATTTTGGTCAATAATAGGGTATTCTATTGGGTAAATCAACTAATTTTCACCCCCTAATCTAAGATTTATTTTGTGAATACTTGTATTTTACACCTTTCGCTCATCGATGGGGTAGGCGCAGCCACCATTAAAACCATAATCCAGAATAAGCCAGCATCATGGACAGGGGATACGTTTTATCAAGCGACCCAATCTGATTTTATGTCTCTTTTTGGCCTGTCACAGCCCATGGCGCAGAAAATCTGCAGCGGGTTGAAGGATGAAGCACTTTTGGCAAATGAACTTGCATTAATTGAGCGACATTCGATACATTGGCTGACATTCGTAGATCCAACCTATCCAGCACTTTTGGCCCAGATTTATGCACCACCTGCAGTACTGTATTGGCGTGGCGCAGCAATTTATGCAGACAACTGCTTGGCTATAGTCGGTTCACGTAAGGCAAATTATTATGGCCAACGGGTTATTAATCAGCTGATTCCGGAGTTTGTTTCGCATGGCTTTACCATTGTGAGCGGTGGCGCCTTGGGAATAGATAGTATGGCTCATCAAGCAACCGTTACTGCGGGTGGCACAACCATCGTGGTTTTAGGTTCTGGTTTATTGCAGCCGTATCCCTATTCAAATAAATCATTATTTGATGCAGTTATTGCAAGTGGCGGCACCATACTGAGTTCATTTCCTCTGCAGATGATGGCCTTGCCAGGGAATTTTCCTGCGCGTAATCGCATTGTAGCCGGTTTAAGCAACGGCTGCGTTGTGGTACAGGCAGCGCACAGAAGTGGTGCATCTATTACCGCTCATTATGCACTGGAGCAAGGCAGAGAAGTGTTTGCCGTTCCCGGGCCGATTGATGATGATTTGAGTGCCGGATGTCATGCATTGATTCAGCAGGGGGCAACTCTGGTGAGCAAGGCCCAGGATGTGCTTGATGTGTTTGCGCATACAATAGCAGGTCCCGCTATGCAATCAGGCAGACAAGATTTGCAGCAACAGATTACTATTCTGGAGCAGGGGAATGGCTTAAATCCTGATGATAATAGCCTTAGTCCTGATGCGCGCACCATTATCGCGGCATGCCGTACCGCATGCAGCATGGATGAGCTGGTCATCAAAACAGGCCTCACTTTGCCAGTGATACAAGACATCCTGTTTACCCTTCAGCTTGATGGCACTATAGAGCAAGATTTTTCTGGCATGTGGAAGGCGCTTTAAATTTTGCGTTTTTTCTGAAATTAGTATATTATTTTGAGGTTATCTAATGATGGTATCGTCCCTTAAGGGGCGATTTCTAGTTTAAATAGAAAAATTACTTAGTTTTTGTATTATCTTTTCAAGGATTATGTCATGCCAGTACCAAAGAGAAAGCGATCTCGTGCCCGTCGGGATTCGCGTTTTGCCAATAAAGGGATTCAAGTAAAGGCTATCGTGTATTGTCCGAACTGTACCGAGCCAAGTTTGCCACATCAGGCATGCATGAAATGTGGTTTTTATAAGGGTGTTAAATCCTTGTCAACTAAAATTGAACGCGTAGTTAAACGTGCCGAGTTGAGTAGAGCTAAAGAAGTTAAAGGAGCTCAATCAGCGCGCGCGGAATCATCAGAATCACAAGAATAGTACGTTATACGATCGTGTTGATTGATTTCGATAGAAATGATTTTTTTGGCCCGTTCGCCCTGAGCTTGTCGAAGGGTCGGGCCTATACTTCGACAGGCTCAGTACGAACGGCCTTGGTCGATTTATTAATTTTTTAGAAAAAGCGCACTGTTGGAGATGTAGAAAATATGTTTCCTGCAAGTGCGTTTTTTTGATGGAAATATTATTGCTGGGTCCTACTTCGCTAAAGCTTCGAAGGACAGGTTGCCAGTTCATTATATTAGCTCGCCCTGCCCGTCATAGCCTTGGCGACGACGGACAACGACTATAAAGTCACTTTATCTTTATAGCGAGATGTGGTAATGTTTCGCTTACATTCTTTTCGCCGATGTGTATAGATAACAATTTTAAAAAGGATTTCTTATGGCAGTACAAATGGTTCCCTGGTATCAAAAAGTTTTAGGTAGTGCAAAGCAACGTGCGCTGTACACCAAGTATGCTTCAATTGCTTGTGGTGTTGCACTTGTAGCAACGGGACTTTTTTATGGGTACCGATGGTATGTGGTGTATCGTGAACGTGAAGCACAAGCGGTGCTTTCAGATTACATACACAAAGCACAGAGTGGTTCAGAAGCATCGTTAGCGGCAATAGAAACGTTATTTCAAGAGGGTGCTCAAAAACAGAGCGGTTCGTATCTGGAGCCTTATTTCTTAGTGTTCCAAGCGAATGCGCTGATCAAAGAAGGTAAATTAGATGATGCTATTGCCGTTATGGAAAAAGCGATAGCAGACATGTCAAAAAATAATCTGTTGTTGCCATTGTTTGAAACTAAACGCGCATTGATGCAATTAGATAGTGACGTTGAAGCAACCAATCAAGCAGGATTTCAAAAATTAACAGAACTTGCACATAACGTGAACAATCCCTATGCGGATATGGCATTGTTTTTCCTTGGCCATTATTATTGGTCAGCGGACAAACTTGATGATGCAAAACAGGTATGGCAAGAATTAATTGAAGCGCAACGCAAACAAGAGATAGTAGCATCTTCTCCTTGGGCGCAACTTGCACACAGTAAATTACAGCAAATCACCGCATAGCGAGGTCTTTTTTACATGATTAATTCGCAAAATTCTACGCATGATGGTGCTATGCACGACGGTGCTACGCACGATATTGCTATGCAAGATTCTATGTACGATGGTGTTACGCGCGACAATGATGCTCAGCAAGATTCTACACACAGTGGTGCGTGCAAGTTCCACACACAATGGTGCTGCGCACAAGCATGCAGTGCGTGTCCGCTTTGCACCATCACCCACCGGCCACTTGCACATTGGTGGCCTGCGTACCGCGTTATTTAATTGGTTGTTTGCACGTCATCATGGTGGTGTCTATTTATTACGGATAGAAGACACTGATATGGACAGATCAGAGCAGGAATATACTGAATCGATTTTAGCTTCATTGCGCTGGGTCGGCATCGCAGAAGATGAGCCACTGGTCATTCAATCAGAGCGTATTGGTATTCATCAAGAAATGATAGGGCAGCTTATCGGGCAGGGTAAAGCATATCGTTGTTTTTGTGCACCTGATGATCACATTAAACGGCATCAAGCGGCAACAGGACAGGATGAACTTTTTATCAAGTATGATCGGTATTGCCGTGATCGTATTCCTACTGAACTTGATCAAGCAAAGCCATATGTAGTGCGCTTTAAGCTTCCTGATAATCGCGCTGAAGTCACTTTTAATGATCTTATTCGTGGGCAAATTACCTTTGCAACCGACCAGTTGGAAGATTTTGTCATTACCCGTCCTTGTGGTGGGCCTATGTATAATTTTGTGGTGGTCGCCGATGATGCGTTTATGAATATTACTCACATTATTCGTGGTGAAGACCATATTTCCAATACCCCAAAGCAAATATTATTATATGAAGCATTTGGATTTTCTATACCTCAATTTGCACATTTACCTATGATTTTAGGACCAAGTGGTGATCGCTTGAGTAAGCGCGATGGTGCAGTTTCTGTGCTTGACTATCGTCACGGTGGTTATTTACCTGACGCGTTGCTCACCTATTTGGCACGTCTTGGATGGTCGCATGGGGATCAAGAGATTTTTACGCGGCAAGAACTGATGCAGTATTTTTCATTGGATCATGTTGGCAAAAAGGGTGCCATCTTTGACGTGAATAAACTTGATTGGGTTAATAGTGTGTATATGCGGCAAATGACGAGCACTGATTTGTTAGGTCATATTGTTGCAGATGTTATGCACACGCTGGATGAGCAGTTAAAACCATGGTCTGGAGATATCATTTGCCAAGCTATCGGCTTGTACAAAGAGCGGGTTAAAACGTTACATGAGCTTGTGCAGGAACTGTTGTTAGTGCATGGCGGGCCCCGTGAATTTAATGCGCAGGATATGCAACAGTGGATTAGTTCTGAGACTCGCGGGCATTTAGAGCCTTTTATTGAAAAGCTTGAAAGGCTAGACCTTTTTACGGTAGACCTAGTAAAGAACACAGTGCAGGAATTGTGTAAAGAGCGGGGAATTAAATTGGTTCAATTGGCTCAACCTTTACGCATAGCATTGATCGGTAAAAGTTCTGGTCCGGGTGCATTTGAATTAGCGGCGTTAGTGGGCAAGCAAGGGACTATAGAGCGCTTACGTGTTCTATTAAAAACAATTTCTTAAATCTGCTCGCTTACAGCATTAAAAGAGGTTTATATGAAAATCGCACTCTTATTTCCTGGATATGGTAGCCAATTTGTTGGTATGGGCAAAGACTTATACAATGAAAATCGCATTGTGCAAGAATATTTTGATGAAGCGTCAAATTGTCTTGATATCAATTTTATAAAATTATGTTTTGCATCTTCCGATATTGAAGTTGGCATGATGAACCATGCATATACCAGTATTTTTTTGGTAAGTAGTGCGATTTATGCATTGTTAAAAGAAGCGGGCATACAGCCGACCGTAGTGGCAGGATATAATCTTGGTGAATATAGTGCATTTTTTGCGGGTAACAGTATCACCTTGCCTGATGGTCTCTATTTACTCAATAAGCTTGCGCTCTTTTATGAAGAAATGCTCAAAGATTCATCGTTTGAAATAGTGCGTGTGCGCGGTATCGCCACCGATACCATGGAAAACATCTGTGCACGAGCCTCAGTTTCAGACAATAGGGCGCAGATTGCTACCTACTTGGGTGAAGCTGACACTATTGTTTCAGGGCATAAGCAAGCGACTGAGCGGGTGCGTAGCTTGGTGTTTGAATCTAATCCTGATGCGATGTTTGAGGTTTTGCCGCTTGAGCTTGGACTGCATTCAGAGAGCATGGAGCCGGTGGTACAGAATTTTAAAATGTATTTAGAAAAAGTTGATTTTAAAGATCTGACCATTCCATTGATTTCTGGTACTGACGGCCAGGTTATTACTCAAGGCGATGTTATTAAAGAGCATGTTCTTAAGCTTCTTGCATCACCAATTTTGTGGACCCGTGTCATGCAGATGATTGGTGAGTGTGATTTAATTATTGAAGTAGGGCCAGGTAACACGCTTGAAAGCATGGTAAAGGCCGCATATCCTGATAAATTGTATCAAAACGTTAATAAACAATCTGATATTGATAGACTTAAATATATTATGGCAACAGTGACAACTGACGTTGTGACACCTGATGTGGAGACATAAACGATGACATTTTCTCGCGAAGATACCTTTGATAAAGTAGTAGCAATTGTTGCTGCAAAATTGAATATTGAAAAAAAGGCGGTAATTGGATCTGCAACATTGCAAGATTTGGGCGCTGATTCTCTGGATATAGTTGAAATTATCATGAAGTTGGAAGAGCAACTTGGGGTAACCATCAATGATGCAGATGCTGAAAATCTGCATACGGTTGATGAGGTTGTTTCTTATGTGCATACGTTGCGGACTAAGTAAATTACAATAACCTAATCACTGATCGTCATTGCGAGGCCGTGAAGCGGCCGTGGCAAACCAGCATAAGTTAATTCTGATAGAGGCTCATACTGGGTAAAAAAATACCTGCTATGAGCTTCAATTTATCTAACTTCTTATTAATTATTTTTCTGTGTATTGTTTGAGCAGGTCTAGCAGTTCACGTCGTAGATTAGCTCTAGGGTAATATAGTCCTATTTCCCTATTAAATTGTTTTTGCTGCTGGGACATAAAATCTTTTGTAGGTTTTGCCCCTGCTTCAAGTAATAATTTGAATATTGCTATCCCATCTTTATATTCTAATCCTTTCTCTTCTTCATTGGCTAATATTTGGGCATACATTTGTTCTAGAACCGTATGCCAACCTGGATCGCCCATGTAACGAGTAGCTGGATAATCTCCTGAGTAATTAGGATCGGCATCTTTTTTAAGTAATTTTTTCATGTCTTCGACTGGTGACTGCTCATTTTGTCGGTTAGAAAGCCGTACGTTGAATACTGGCAAGAATAATTGTTCTCCTAAAGTTACGTATTCTTGAGCTATTGGTGTATTAAATTTTTCAGCGATTTTTTTTCTAAGTATATTAGGGAACTTTTTTGCCAATACGTCCATAAGAGCGGTAAATGTTTTAAGGTTGTCATAGCTTATTCCGAGTAATGCGCTTTTTACTTTAACTAAGTCGATTGTCCCTTGAAGGGTGTTTGCTCCTGATGTGAAAACTGTCTCAAAAATTTCATTGCGAACATCTTCTGGTAAGTCCATTATGTTTTGTGCTTCTAGTATGTTTTGTGGTTCCATGCCATACAGTTGTCCTGTTGCGCATGCTATGGTGAATAATAAAATCAGTTTTCTCATTGTTTTTACCTCTTTTTTGTTATCTAACTTCTTATCAATTATTTTTCTGTGTATTGTTTGATCAGGTCGAATAGATCTTTTCGTAATTTAGCTGGGAATGTTCCCTTATCAACTTGTTCTTGTTCATGGGGCATAAAATCTTCTGTAGGTTTTGCACCTGCGTCGAGTAATAGTTTTAATATTGCTACTCCATCTTCATAGCTCGATCCTTCCATTTTACTATTGGCTTAAGTATTTGGACAACATTAGCTCTTGAATCGTATGCCAACCTGGATTGCCCATGAAACGAGTAGCTGGACATCTCCTGAGTAATTAGGATCAGCATCTTTTTCAAGTAATTTTTTCATGTCTTCGACTGGTGATTGCTCACTCCGTCGGTTAGCAAAGCCGTACGTGATTACTGGCAAAAATAATTGTTCTCCTAAAGTTACGTATTCTTTAGCTATTGGTGTATTAAATTTTTCAGCGATTTTTTTTCTAAGTATATTAGGGAACTTTTTTGCCAATACGTCCATAAGAGCGGTAAATGTTTTAAGGTTGTCATAGCGCACTCCCCGCAACACACCAACTTTAATTGCCTTGATTGTTTCGTCAAGATTATCGCTTGATGGTAAAGCCATACTGATAATTTTATTGCGAACATCTTCTGGTAAATCCATTATATTTTGTACTTCCAACATACCATATAGTTGACCTGCTGCGCATGCCATGGTGAATAATAAAATCAGTTTCTTCATGTTTTTCTCCTTTGTATGAAGATTTTCAGCGTATCAAACCATTCAATACGCTTTTTTGCTTGTCCGCCAGCCTGTCCGTCGTCTTGTCCGCCGTAGCTTTAGCGGAGGAGGAAGCTTTAGCGAAGTCGGAAGCCTTGTGCGACGGTGGATAAATTCCCTGAGCAGACCCTCTACCCATCCTCAAGATACCAAATAAATTATTCAGATTGCAATAATTTTATAAAATTTAATCAGGGGGATACCAAAGTCATCTGCCCATCGACCTTTTACGTGGCCAAATATGTAAAAATCGCTTTATTATTCGCAATAAAGGGGAGAAAACTTTCTACTTCGCTCTATGAGCTACGAAGAACAGGTGAGTGAAAGGGGATCCGCAGGCAGCAAAACCCTATTTAGCTTTAAACTTTAAAAAAGGCTCATGCTGGGTAAAAAAATACCTGCTATGAGCTTTTATTTTTGTGTATTCATGATTGCTAAACAAGAGCATTAGACCTGCTTTTGATTTCATAGTGAATTTTTTTTATCAAAATCATTGCTATCAACTTCTCCATTTGTATATATTGATGGAAAGAGAGTAGGCCAGCGGGTCTGCTTGGGTAGGAAGTAATGTTATATAAAAAAGGAGAACTATTCATGAATCAGAAGAAGTGTGTCTATATTCCATTGTTATTAGTGTTCGTATCTAATGGGCTGATAATGCCTGCAGCGAGTCCAGCTCAAAAAGCTGGCGGTTCTCAGACAGAAGGTTATTTAAAGGCGCTTGCGCCTAATGGAAAAGGAGGATATGACAAAGGAGTAGCGTATACAAAAATTAAGGAAGTTCTAACGGCTCCTCCTGTAGTGGAAGGGAAGGTTAGGTATGATCTTCCACCGTATAAAATTGTACCTGAAGCATTTGAGTCATTTATTAATCAAGCAATAGCAACTGAAAAAAAGCATCCTGGTTATTATGCTTTGTATCATGGTGCTCAAAAAGAGGGTTTCTTAACTCATTTATTACGAACGTATATCAGTCAGATTGAAAATGGTTGGACAAGGAACGATTTTTTTATAGTGAGATCTACTGATGCTTATTATAAAAACTCAGAAAACTGCAGTAACTAAAAGTGCAGCAAATTACATTCAGCAGAATATGCCATATATTTTAGAGCAATTTATTCCAGAAAAAGGTAGTACAGATCCAAATTGTATTTTTGGCCATGACGTAGGTTGTGCGCACTTTGATAGTGCTGAGAACTGGTCAAATCCATCTGCATCTTCTACGGTATATAATTGGCGTAAGCAATTGATATCAACATCGCCGGCATTTATCTCAGGTGTGGATGATACACCTCAAGAATTGCGTGAGCTGTATGATGAGGATGAGGCAGCATGGGAATCTGCATTTTATTATTTTGCTGCAGGTATGAGCTGGAAAAATTTGAGAAGTTTATTCGTTATTATGGTATCTGATTTAAAAAAATACGCGCCATCCCTTTTTATAAATGCACCTATGGATATTCAGATAAGAAAATATATCGCTATTAAATTTAGTAGAATAGCAGAACTTCTATTCCCCTATCCGCATCAAAAGTTGGATGCAACACAAGATTTACATGCAAAAGCGGGTATGCTGTTTCAGTTCTTAATTCCAGCCAATATTATTGATGATGTTGCTTATCTTGCATGGCAAAATGGTCCATTATGGCAACGAAAAATTAATGGACTTGAAGAGGGTTGGGATAATACCATTGGTGCATATACCAAGTTGTCACCAATTTTAAGTATGATGCAAACTAATCCGCAACGCTTAGGAAGGTCTATTAATTTACTTCAGACACGCATAATTCTCAAAGATGAAAGATATTTTAATGATCCAAAGAGTCCAGTCAAAATTAACTTAATTCATAGTTTGCCAGAAACATTGTTCAGATCTATAGAAGATTCATTAAAATCGATGGCACGTGTTGTTGTGGAATATAAGAAACAGCAAAAAGGTACGCAAGCGACATGGTTTGAGCAGACTGATATTGCTAATTCTGTTAAGGCAGAAGAAGCGAACCTTGCAGCGTTGTTGGGAAGCAAATCTGAGGCTGATCACATAGAAGCAATGAATATTTTGTATTACTTTGCAGCTATGGAAGTTGATGTTCAAAGAGCTAAGCAAATGGCTGCGAAATACAAAAATAGCGGTAATGCTGAACTTAAGACATTGAGTGAAGATATTGGCAAAATTGGAATGAAATAAACAAAAGAAATGGAAATTTTAAAAGGAGTATGAGAATGAAGCACGTAAATAAATTAAAAATCATGTTGATAGGTTTGGTATTTGCTAATCCTGGTAGTGTATACAGTATGAGTGTGCAACAACAAGAAACATCAATTCATCCACTGTGGTATTTTAGGAGCTCAGGAATTAAAGAAAAACCATCAACCAAAGTTCAGTATAGAACTATAGCTGATCAACTTGGTGCTACTGAAAATGCAAAGATTCCTCAAAAAGCATCAAATATCGTGCGTATTGCTACCTATAACGTCCACTTTTGGCGCAATCCATTTAGTGGTTGGGAAGGTTATAACAAGCATGATATAGATGAGATGATAAAGGTAATTAAGGCAGTGAATGCTGACATTTTGATTTTGCAAGAAGTTGGAGGGGGGCAACAAGCAGCGTGGAACGATGTTAAACCAGAATTTGACAAGATGGGATACAAATCAGTTGCCTGTGCTTCAACGTCACCAAATGGGGTGTACAAAGAAGGGAACTTATATAATTGTATCTACTCTAAGTTTCCATTTGTAGGCAAAGCGATAGAAAAACAATATGCAACTAATCCAGAGTTGAGTTTGAAGATGTATCAAGGAGCAGGAGCAGCAAATCCTGAACAGCGTTGCTTTGTTGGTGCGCGTATTCAATTACCAAACAAAAAAGAGATTTCTGTGTATGGTACACATCTTGAAGTGCGTCCAATTATGGCACGGTCAGCTGATGGAAAAGGACGTGGATTAACTCCTGATGTAGCGCGTAAAGAGCAGATGGAAGAATTGTTAGACTACATCAAAAATAATGATGCGAATAACAATATTATTATTGGTGCAGATTTCAACTCGTTTAGAAAGCAAGATTTACAAGCGTATACTATTGGCGGTACACCGTTATGGTCTCTCTTAGAAAAAGATTGGTCGAATATTTTAAAAGAAACGGCAAAAGATGTTCCGCAGGGTTTAGGAAATTTTGTTGATAAAACGCCAGCTGCTGCAACCGCGGCGTTAGATTATGTGGCATCACAGGGATATAAAGATTCATTTACTCTTGGTGGATTTGTGTCACCGCAATTTACCGTATGGACAGGTACCATGATTGATTTCTTATTGTTAAGTCCAACTTGGAACCTTGGCCTAAAAGGTGGATATGCATTTTATAGTTGGGCGAGTGATCATATTCCGGTGATTATAGATATTGATCCATCTAAGACCTTAGTAGCAGCTAAGCCTGTTGTAAAGCCTGTAGCAGGTAAAGGATTGGCTAGTGTCGCGGCACAAAAAGCAGTACAAAAAAAGAAAGTTCAGTAAGTTGAATTTAAAAAAGGAGATCTCTCATGATGAGCGTGAAGCGAAAAAATTTTATTAACGGTTGTGCGCGATTTACTGTGGTAATGCTTACGGTTCTTGTGTGTAACGCGCCACTGTTTGCAGCAAATAAGGGAAAAAAACCTGCGGTTACTCAAGTTAAACCTAAAACTGTCGCGGGACAATTGTCGATTTCAGATGTCATTGGCCAAGTAGTACGTGATCGTCAGGAATTAGAGGCGATGCGTGAAAAATATATGCAAGAGTATGCGCAAAAAGGGATGCAGGGTAATTGTATGCAGCTTACGGGTAAGATTACTCAGGCTACTGTGGCATATGTGAGCAAGCGTATCGCAGAAACGGTCAAAAAGGTAGGACCTGCGCCAACAAAGTTTAGCGTATTTACCATGGGTTCAATGGCGCGTGATGAGAGTGGCTTTTTCACCGATTTAGAAATTGGTATTTTGGTTGCAAAAAAAGATGCGGCCGTTTTGAACTATTTTAAGCGTTTTAGCCAAGCGCTTGCCGACAGATTTTTTAAGTTAGGAGAACATCCAGATGTTGGTGGTAAAGGCATGCGTATTGATGAAGGAGATAATGCGCCAGAACATTTAAGATGGTATGCGCGCTATGCATCGCCTGAGCAAGCAGCTATGTTAAATGAAGGGGAAATTGGAAAAGGTCCCTATGAAGGAAGTCGCATTTTTGTAGCAACACCGCAAGCATTTGCAGATTTACTTGATCCTAATTTACCAAAAAAATTAGCAAATATAGCTGATGTTGTTATGCCACAAAAAGAAAAAGATATTGCTTTGGGTGCATTTGCTATAGCACGTAATATACGTCATCTGTATGGTGATAAAATATTGTTTGATCAATATGTGAAGGCGCGAGACAAATATTTGCAAGGGCCTCCACAAGATGCCACTTATCATAAGAACCGCAGAGAAGAACTTTCCTATTATCTGTTGAAGTTTGATGCTGCAAAACATAGCAAGCCTGGATCTGCTATAGCAGAAGGTAAGTTGGGTGATATTATTGATCCTAAACGCACCTTATATCGTTTTCCAGAGCAAGTACTTACCAGCTTAGGGTTTTTATACAACGCCGGCGTGCAAAATACGGCACAAATAGCCGATAAGTTGGTTGCAATGAAGCGCATGAGTCCTCAATGGGGTAATGCGTTAAAAGATCTTATGAATTTTACTCTTTGTTTGCGGTTACGAAAACAGATACAATTTGGCAAACAGGGTTTATACGTACCAGTGACACAGAAGGGCTATAATGAGCTTAAGCAACTGTATACAAATGATTTGGCAAAAGCTAACAAAAGTTTAACGGTAGCAACTGCGGCTCAGAATACAAGATCTATGATGCAAGCAGAAGAAGATATGCTGAAAGCCAAAGTGAACATAAAAGATTTGGATAAGCTCATCCCGGGAAAACCTGATTCAATATTAACGCCAGAAATAATAACGCTATTGAATACCAAATATTTGCCGTTGGAGAAAAAACTTCTTGAGACACTCAATAAATTTACTGCGGGCGATAGAGATGCGTTCTTGGGAACTGATGTAGGTATTCAGGAGCCAGTTAAAAAAGCGGTGCCAGCTAAGCCGGTAGTAGTGAAAAAACCGGTAAAGAGAAAATAGTAATTATTATTGGCTGTTGAATAAAGAAGGGGTTTCTTATGAATAGTGTGAAGCAAGAAATAAGTATCAATCGTTACGCCCAAATAGGCATGGTGATCCTCGTGTCGTTGGTGTATAGTGCGCCATTGTATGGGGCAAACAAGGGCAAAAAGGGAAAGAAGCCTCCGGTAGTTGTTCAACAACCTGAATCTACGGATGCTGATAGTCAGCTATCAGTTGCAGAGGTCATTGGTCAAGTAGCGCGTGATCGTCAGGAATTGCAGGCACTGCGCAGTAAATTTATGCAAGAATATACGCAGCATGGTGGCATGCAAGGTAATTGTATGCAATTAGTGGGTAAAGTTACTCAGGCTACTATGGCATATGTCAATCAGCGCATCGCAGAAACAGTTAAAAAATTGGGGCCAGCGCCAACTAAATTCAGCATATTTACCATGGGTTCAATGGCACGTGATGAAAGCGGTTTCTTTACCGATTTAGAAGTTGGCATTTTGGTTGCAAAAAAAGATCCAGCTATTCTGAATTATTTTAGACGTTTCAGCCAAGTGCTCGCCGATAGGTTTTTTAAGTTGGGTGAACATCCAGACGTTGGCGGTAAAGGATTACGTTTTGATGAGGAAGATAATGGACCAGATCATTTAAGATGGTATGCACGGTATGCATCTCCTGAACAAGTAGCTGCATTAGACACTGCAGTAGGAGGAGAGCGTACAAGTCAGAGCCCAGCAGAAGGAAGTCGTATTTTTGTGGCGACGCCAGCAGAGTTCGCACGATTTTCGGGGCCTTATGCAATAAAAAGTTTAGTAGGTGCGACGGAAAGAGAGACAAAAATCGTTGCAGGACTCCATTTTTTGGTGCGTAATATACGTTACTTTTATGGTGACAAACCAGTGTTTGATCAATACATAGCAGCGCGAGAAAAATATTTGCAGGGACCACCAGAAACAAGTGATTTACAATACGCAAATCGTAGACAAGAAATTGCATATCGCAAGTTAGAATCTGATGTAGGGAAATATGGCAAAGCAGACTCGTTAGTATTTTTGGGAAAACTAGGCGATGTAGTTGATCCTAAGCGGACCCTGTATCGTTTCCCAGAGCAAGTGCTTACGAGTTTAGGTTTTTGGTATAACGCTGGCGTGCAAAATACGGTACAAATAGCAGATAAGCTTGTTGCAATGAAGCACATGAGTCCTGAATGGGGTAATGCATTAAAAGATCTTATGAACTTTACTATGTGTTTGCGGTTACGAAAACAGATGATACTGGGCAAACAGGGCTTCTCTATTCCAGTGACTCAAAAAGGATATAACGAGCTTAAGAAAACTTTTGCAACTGATTTAGCAACAGCTACCAGAAGTTTGAAAACAGCAACTACTGCTAAGGACACAAAAGCAATAGTGCAAGCAGAAGATGCTATTATTCAGGCTAAGGTAAACATAGCAGATTTGAATAAGATGATGCCAGGCAAAGCAGATTCGATAATAAGTCCAGAAATTGTAACGTTATTGAATACAAAGTATCTACCACTGGAGAAAAAACTGCTTGAAACATTGAAGGCGTTTCTTGCGGGAGATAAGAATGCGTTCTTGCAAAAAATGTAGGTTATTAAGATACGATTAAAGGAGATATTTTATGAACAGAGTTAAACAGAGAAATTTTACTCGATGGTATGCACCGTTAGGCGTGTGTATGCTTGCGTCATTAGTTTGTGGTGCATCATTGTATGGAGCAAATAAGGGCAAAGGCGGGAAGAAATCTGTGGTTGCTCAACAGTCTAATATGTCTACCGGTGTTGATGGTCAGCTATCAGTTGCAGATGTAATTGGTCAGGTGGTGCGTGATCGTCAGGAATTGCAGGAGTTGCGCAACAAGTATATGCAAGAGTATACGCAACAAGGCGGCATACAAGGTAATTGTATGCAACTAGTGGGTAAAATTACTCAGGCCACTATAGCGTATGTGAACCAGCGCATTGCAGAAACAGTTAAAAAGTTGGGGCCAGCACCTACCAAGTTTAGCGTATTTACTTTGGGTTCAATGGCACGTGATGAAAGCGGCTTCTTTACCGATTTAGAAGTTGGCATTTTGGTTGCAAAAAAAGATCAAGCTATTCTGAATTATTTTAGACGTTTCAGTCAAGTGCTCGCCGATAGGTTTTTTAAGTTGGGTGAACATCCAGACGTTGGCGGTAAAGGCTTGCGTTTTGATGAAGAAGATAATGGACCAGATCATTTAAGATGGTATGCGCGGTATGCATCTCCTGAACAGGTAGCTGCATTAGACGCTGCGGTAGGAGGAGAGCGTACAAGTCAGAGTCCTGTAGAAGGAAGTCGTATTTTTGTGGCAACGCCGAAAGAATTTGCAGATTTATTCGATTCTAATTTGTTAAAAAAATTAGCAGTTATAACCGGTATGACAGAAAGAGAAAAAGAGATTGCCATTGGTGTATTTGCTATAGCACGTAACGTACGTCATTTGTACGGTGATAAAGCGTTATTTGATCAGTATCTGGCAGCGCGCGAAAAATATTTGCAAGGTCGGCCAGAGAATAGTAATCCGTTGTATGCTAACCGCAGGGAAGAGATCGGGCGATTTAATTTGGAATATAATGTAAAAAAACAGGATAAAGCGGATTCTCCAATAGTAGCGGGAAAACTAGGTGATATTGTTGATCCTAAGCGCACCTTGTATCGTTTTGCAGAACAAGCATTGACGAGCTTAGGTTTTTGGTACAATGCTGGCGTGCAAAATACGGTACAAATAGCAGATAAGCTTGTTGCAATGAAGCACATGAGTCCTGAATGGGGTAATGCATTAAAAGATCTTATGAACTTTACTATGTGTTTGCGGTTACGAAAACAGATGATACTGGGCAAACAGGGCTTCTCTATTCCGGTGACTCAAAAAGGGTACAATGATCTTAAGAAAACTTTTGCAACTGATTTAGCAACAGCTACCAGAAGTTTGAAAACAGCAACTGCTGCTAAGGATATAAAAGCGATGGTGCAAGCAGAAGATGCTATTATTCAGGCTAAGGTAAACATAGCAGATTTGAATAAGATGATGCCAGGCAAAGCAGATTCGATAATAAGTCCAGAAATTGTAACGTTATTGAATACCAAATATTTGCCACTTGAGAAAAAACTACTTGAAACATTGAAGGCGTTTCTTGCGGGAGATAAGAATGCGTTCTTGCAGAAGATGTAGATATGTAGTGTGTTAATGATATAAAACTAAAAAAAGGAGCTTTCTCATGAATAGTGTTAAACAAACAAATATTACTAGGTGGTATACACGTTTAGGTCTGATCTTATTATTGTTTTTTGCTGCATTCACTGCGCAAGCAGCAAACAAGAAAGCATCTCCTGGCGTTAAGTTTTATCCGAGTCTTATAGATGCATACAAAGCGTTAGCTAAGGAACAGGCCAATCAGGCGGTAGGTATTGTTGCAGAAGTGCCCGCTAAGAAACTAGCGCCAGCAGCTAAACCGCAAAAGGTTGATAAATATACGCAAACAGAAGCGTTGATGAGTTTGCCGTTTATTCAGGATTTAGTTAAAAAAAATTATCCTGATTATCAAAAGTATTCAAAGATAATTGATGGGTGTAAAGCGAAAGAAAAGCAGTTTAAAAATAGCCATTATGTGTTTTATCATGGCCAAGACAATCAATGGCGTGTTCCGCAAGATTTATATAAACAGCTCTATGCATATTATAGTCCATTGACTGCAGATATTCCAGACACGTTTAGATTTTTACGTTTTGTGGAACAATCTAGCCCTCTGGCGCAGGACTTTTTGGTTGAAGAAATTAAAAAGTATGGTTTTATTAATGACACTGAAAAACATCATGGTCTCTTGTTATTGTCCACAAACTTAGCATTATTTGGCAACGTTGGGAATGTAGGTTATTGTACATGGCAATATTTTATGGATGCGATGAGTCATGAAGATGTACGTCGTGAGATTTATGAGCGTATATTGGACACCTATGGTTTAACGTATCAATATATTAGTGAGTTTACAAAGCTTGAAAAATTATTGGAAAAAGCAAGTAAAGAACAAACGTTATTGCAGATCTTTATTCCCATTAATCGTGTCGATGAAGTGGCCTATTTGTCATGGGGACCTGGTATGCCTGCACATAAAGCAACAATAGAATTAGCATTAAAAGATGTTCCTAAAAAATCGAGAAAAGTATTTAATGTTGTGGCAGATGCATTAGATAAGTTAGGTAAGATCTATCAGGTTGAACAAGAAAAAAATCTAGTTTTTAAAGATTTGGTGGAAAGTATTAATAGGGGAGATTTTAGTGTCGATGCCCTTTTAAAGATATATCGTAATACACCGGCAAAGCTTGGTAATGATATTAATGATTTTACCGCACGCTTAGTACTATCAAAAGAGTACTTGTTGCAGCCATTTTCTGATGTGAAGATCTATCAATATGTTACTACACCTGCTGCTGCGTTAAAAGAATATCATGCGAAGCTGAATGAGATAGTCGGTAAAATAATTGAAGAAAAGAAAGAGCGACACGTTACAGAAAAGCCGCTAAGGATATCACCACTGGATAAGGCAGAGTTAGAAAAGAAATTTGGCCAAGTGGGAGCAGTGTATGGCCAGGTTGCTACTGATCGTCAAGAATTGCAGGCGCTGCGCAACAAGTCTATGCAAGAGTATACGCAACAAGGCGGCATGCAAGGCAATTGTATGCAGTTGGTGGGTAAAAATACCACGGCCACTATGGCATATGTGACGAAACGCATCGCAGAAACGGTTAAAAAGGTAGGACCAGCACCGACACCGTTTAGTATATTTACCATGGGTTCTATGGCGCGTGATGAAAGTGGTTTCTTTACCGACTTAGAAATAGGAATATTAGTTAAGGAAAAAAATCCACAAGTTATTGATTACTTTAAGCGTTTTAACCAACAACTTGCTGATAGATTCTTTCTGCTAGGCGAACATCCTGATGTAGGTGGATTAGGTTTACGTATTGATGAAGGAGACCATGCACCAGAGAGTTTGAGATGGTGGGCACGGTATGCTGTTCCAGAGTTATATCTCAAATCAAGAGGGCTTTATCAAGGGAGTCGTATTTATACTGCAACGCCAAAAGAATTTGCTAGTTTGTTAGACCCTAAGTTTCCGGAAAATATGGTAGATTTATCCAATAAAGAAATAGCTACGTTGTTTGATACTGAGTTAGCCAAAGCACAAAAAAATCCTGCATATAAGGGTCTATCTGAAGATGCGATAGAGGCGAAAGTTTGGCAATATATTAATCAGGCAAAACGTCCTTTTACAGAGAAAGAAAAAGAACTTGCTGAATCAGTAACTTTGTTGCGTAACATTCGTTATATGTATGGCGATAAAGGAATTTTTGATCAGTATATGAAAATGCGTGAAGCATATTTCCAAGGACCACCAAAGAAGCAAAGTCCATATTATACTAATCGTAGGGAAGAGCTTGCTCATATTAGCTTGATGAATGATATTGTGAGACAGGCTAAACCAGGTTCTCCTTTATTAACCGGAAAGCTTGGCGATGAGATCGATTTAAAACGTACATTTTATCGATTCGCAGAACAATGTTTAACCAGTTTAGGTTCTTGGTATAACGTTGGTGTACAAAATACTGCACAAATAGCAGATAAGCTTGTTGCTATGAAGCGCATGAGTCCTGAATGGGGTAATGCATTAAAAGATCTTATGAACTTTGCGGTGTGTGTACGTTTGAGAAAGCAGATGGCATTGGGCAAACAAGGTTTTGAAGTGCCAGTTACGCAAAAGGGATACAATAATCTTAAGCAACAGTACACCAAAGAATTAGTAGCAGGAAAGGCTAAGTTAGCAGCATTAGAAAAATCTAAAGGTGATCCAAAAGTAATAGCGCAAACACAAGAAACAATTTCTGTCACGGATGTTGCATTGAGGGATCTAGAAAAAATGATTCCAGGCAAACCAGATTCAATAATGAGTCCGGAAATAGTAGCATTGATGAATACTAAGTATCTACCGCTGGAGAAAAAGCTTTTTGAAACGTTGAAGGCGTTTCTTGCTGGTGATAAGAATGCGTTCTTGGGAACTGACATAGGTATTCCAGTTCAAGCACCAAAACGAAAGTAATAAAAACTTGTAACTGGTTTAAAAAAAAGGGGAAAGCATGAAGAAGTTGATTTTATTATTCACGATAGCATGCATAGCAGGTCAAATGTATGGTATGGGGCCTGAACGTGGTCGTTACATTGGCATGGTAGATTTACCTAAAGAAGTTCAAGTACTCATAATACAGGCATTAAATAAAAGCAAAAATAGGTGGGGTAACGTTAACATCGATAAAGCGATTCGTGCTATTGTAGCGATGAGCCTAACCAGCAAAACATTAAATGAGATAGTCAATAAAGCGTATGGCAATCAAAAAGGATTTAAAGCATTGATCAATGAGCTAGCAACGGTTGATGTAGGCAGTAATCCGCCACATTTTAAAAAGAGGTCGGATATTGCTCAGAAATTTAAGACAGGAGCTGCAAGAAGATACGTTAAATTAGGTAATGCGCTGGCAGAAGCTGTACAGAAGAATAATATCGGAAAAGTTACTGAGCTCCTTGAACAGGGCGCTGATGTTAATTTTGATAGTGATATTTGGGTAATTCATCCTCGTTTCACGCATCGTATGATGCCATTGAGCTATGCAGTACATCGTGATAATGCTGAAATGGTAAAGTTGTTACTTTTTTTTGGGGCAGAAGTAGAATCAAAAAAGTATTATTGGGAATTGGGCGAAGGTCCTCATTATCTTTATGAGTTTGGCGGCGTGGCGTGGGAACAAATACAAAAGGATAGAAAGACAGTAGAACATTTACTTGAAGAAGCAAGAAAACAGAAGCTTAAGGTCAAACCACAACCTAAAGTTGCTCCAAAGGCTAAGGTGGCGGCAAGACAGGTGCCAAATCGCCCGGTAGTTAAACAACAACCTAAAGTGGCGAAGAAACCAACACCAAAGAAGAAATAAAAACTTGTTTAAAATAAGGGAAAACATGAAGAAGTTGATTTTATTATTCACAGTAACATGCATAGCAGGTCAAATGTATGGTATGGGGCCTGAACGTGGTCGTTACATTGGCATGGCGGATTTACCTAAAGAAGTTCAAGTGCTCATAATACAGGCATTAAATAAAAGCAAAAATAGGTGGGGTAACGTTAACATTGATGAAGTGATTCATGCTATTGTAGCGATGAGCCTAACCAGCAAGGCATTAAATGAAATAGTTAATGAAGCGTACGGCAATCAAAAAGGGTTTAAAGCATTGATCAATGAGCTAGCAACGGTTGATGTAGGTCGTAATCCGCCACATTTTAAAAAGAGGTCGGATATTGCTCAGAAATTTAAGACGGAAGCTGCAAGAAACTATGTTGAATTAGGTAATGCGCTGGCAGAGGCTGTACAGAAGAATAATATCGAAAAAGTTACTGAGCTCCTTGAACAGGGCGCTGATGTTAATTTTGATAGTGGTATTTGGACGTATCATCCTCGTCATGTATATCGTATGATGCCATTGAGTTATGTAGTAAGGTGTCATAATGTTGCAATGATAAAGTTGTTACTTTCTTTTGGGGCGGAAGTAGAATCAAAAAAGTATTATGAGGAATTGGGCGAAGATCGTCATTATCTTCATGAGTTTGGCGGTGTGACGTATGAACAACTACAAAAGGATAGAAAAGAAGTAGAGCGCTTACTTGAAGAAGTAAGAAAGAAACAACAGCAGAAGTAAGAACCTTCGTCAGAATAAAACGTTTATAAAAAATTAAGTAACCCGGGCGAGAATAATACTCTTGCCCGGGTTGCTTTTTTAGTGCGTCAATAATCAAAACCAGCTTTAACCCAGACACTCCATTGTGACATGGTATTTTTTAATGGCTCTCTTGCATCACGTGGGTTAACCCCTTCAAATTCAACTTCACCACCAAACCCAACAAATGGGGTTATGCACCAACAGTCACGTTGATCCGACCAGCCAAAATAGATAAATAGTTTATGAGTAATTGCCAGTGGTGATGCCGGTGAATCGATATCAATATCAAATGGTTTAATGAACACTGGTGGATTTGGGTCAGCAACCATAACTTGATCGCTCAAGTAATTACCAAATAAGGTTGCGTCGCTTTGCGTTGCATTACTTAATGCGCCAGTGCTAAAGGTAACGTTTTGTATGCCTTTTAATCCAAGTGAATCGAGGGCGAAGGTACATGCAGGAATGCAATTGTCTCCAAGTGATATAATTTCTCTACTTTTAATCCAACCATTGTAGCCTGCATCAAGTACAAAGCCGTTGTAGGTATAATCAAACATGAATACTATTTCTACTTGCAGGTTGATGCGTACCTTACAATCGAGTGTAGTTTTATTGATCAGTGGTGCGAGCATGCCGGTATAATTACCCTCTTCATCAAATTCTTTAACGAGCATATATCGACTGCCAAATAGATTATTTTTTGGTACAACAAGGCAGGTAGGTTCTTCATCGCACGAACAGTGTGTATTTTCAAACGTCTGGCATATATTTTTTCTTAAATCAAAAGAACGTCGCTGCTTGCTTGAAAAAAGATGAGTCATGTTCAGTTCTGCAAAAAATGAGAGTTCTTGTTCGCAATCTTTTTCCCATATCAGCCCGCGGCCAGCAAAGCCTGCCCCCAGTTCCCAGTGGTGACAATTGCCAACAATTGGCTCAAAAAGAAAGACACTTTTTGAGCGGTTTCCTGCCGGTGCAGCGCAACGAATATTTAATCCAGCAAAACCATACTCACTTAACAGGAAGTCCCAACCGAGTGCTATTTGCACATCTGATACGCTCTTTTTTACTTGAGGCCCACATACTCTTCCAAATTCGAGTGGTTCTTGCATTTGGCCGAATGTGGTACAGCCCTTCAGTGCTTGCACAAATGATTGTGCGCCGGGTGCCACCGCGCCAACATCCATATAATTTGGAGGGAATGGTACGTTGCTTCCATCTTCAAAAATCTCTTCCTTGAGTCCTAAATTCCATTTGGTCCATGCAATAGGCAGATGAATTTGCAGGTACAGTCCACGACACCATTTGTTAAAACCAAAAAAAGCACTGAATGCAAAAATTGCGCTTTGTATAGTTGGTTCAAGTTTGACCGTACTTTCAAAATCAGGCGAAAGACCAAAGTAGTCAGCTAAAATATCATTGATGCCGCGGTCAACGGTGGTGCTACCAGAAATGAATAATCGGTCGGTGTTAAAAAGGGCATCGGCCATACGGTTACCGTGTAATGATTGTTGATAGGCGCCCGTAAAGAAGAAGCTGCTATAATTTTCATCTATTTTTTCATAGCGGTGAATGTGTGGCAGCCAGCCGACAATTTCACGTGCGGCGTTAACACTTTGTGAGCGGGCATAGAAGAATGAGTGGCCTTGTAAGGTTGGCATTTCAGCATGGATACTCGTGGCATGGAGTATGAGGAGTAAACCAGTAACGCGTATACTATATTTTTTCATAATGGCTCCTTTTTAACTTTTTCACGGGCATGGCATATCGCTCATACGTTCTCATGGTTGTCAGCATGGGTTGTCAGGTCGATAGGTTCTACCCAGGGTATTCCAGGGTATTGCCTATCTTTGTGTTTAACCATATCGGAATAGTGCTTGTCATGACAAGAAAGCAGTAGGGCAGGGGTAGTTTGTTCAGATTGTGCTGAATTTTTGCCTTAAAGACAGGGTAAGCCTGCTGATTGTCAGAATATCTTCCCCTGGCGCTAGGTGGTATGAAGAGGACTATATTTTTATATTTAAAGAGGCAAATCGCTGATCAGGCCGCATTATCTAGGCACATTATTTGATTTCTTACTAATTTTATTAAATACTATGTGAAATTATATTGACATTATTTAAATAGCGGGTACAATAATAGTAATAGTTAATATGTAGTTTCAATAAATGAACAAACCAAATGGAGGTTATTATGTTCAAAAGAATCAATCTATTTATCGTTATGGCAGCAGTAGCTGGCCTTGTTGTAGCACAAGCGGAGGCAGTATGTAAAAATGGTGTCTGTCGTCAGGCAGCTCACAAGGCAGCCCGCGGAGCAGTTTTACGTCCACAAGCAGTTCGAGGAGCAGTAGCTCGTGGAGCAGTAGCTCGTGGAGCAGCTGTGCGTAAAGGGTGTAAAAATGGCGCTTGTCGTCAAGCAGCTCACAAGGCAGTTCGTAAAGCAGCTTTGCGTAAACCGGCAGTTCGTGGAGCAGTTGCTCGTGTAGCAGCAAAAAATGCACCAAAACGCCACGCGGTTAAACATCACCATAAGATGGGAAAGAAAGTTAAGAGAGCTTCTAAAAAATAAAAGTTAATAGAAGTTTTTTTGAAACTAACTTTAAAAAAATAAAAATGGCCAGCTTTCCACAAAGAGAGTTGGCCATTTTTATTGTGCACTATTCTAGCTATTTTTATTCAAACGTAACCTCTCTGTAATTGACAGGACCTACTACGATGCAGTATAGTGAAAGCATGAAGAAAAGAAAGATAACAGAAACTAAGTATTTTCATAAAGCAATTACTAATCTCATAAAAAAAAGACAAGTTCTACAAGAAGATTTTGATGACTTTGCAAAAGAGTTGGCTCAGAACCCAGAGATGGGTGATATCGTTGTAGGAACAAATGGAGTACGCAAAGCAAGATTAAAATCTGCTTCTCGTGGTAAAAGTGGTGGATCGAGAGTGTGCTACTATGATTTAACGCATAAGAACGAAGTGTTTTTGCTTCTTATATATACCAAAAATCAACAAGAGACTTTAACCGCTGAAGATAAAAAAGACTTAAAAGAAATAGTTACCATAATACGGAGGGGAAACCAATGAGTAGCAAATTTGCAAAAGATTTAAAGGCAGCACTCAAAGAAGTTATTGCCTATCAAGAAGGTAAGATTAAGCTTCGCTCAATAGAAATAGAAATTCCTGAGCCGCCTGCTGAATATAAGCCAAAAGACATCAAAAAAATTCGAAAGAAAAATCGCTATTCGCAAAGCTCGCTTGCCATGGTTCTTAACGTGAGTGTAAGGACAGTTCAATCTTGGGAGTCAGGCAAACGGGTGCCAAGTCATGCTGCATTACGATTACTTGAGATAGTGGACAAAGGCATATATAATCCTCCAATCTTTAAAAGATAATGTCATTACTCATGAATAAAAAGATCAAGTTTTTAAAGACTTTAAAGAAGTAATTTTAAAGCATTCAAGAAACTTCTAACTTTCGTCGTGAGTATATCACTCAAACGTAACCCCAACTTTTACCCACACGCCCCAATAAGAGAGCGCACCATTGATGCATTTGCAGCATTCTTTTGGTGGCATGAATCCTGCGCCACGACCAAAATCGACTTCAGCACCAAAACCAAAGTGAGGAATAATATATTCGCAACTCGTGATGATGTAATGCATATGCATAAACAATTTCTGTGCAAAGGCACGGCTTTGCGTGCTTTCAAAATTAATCATATCGGGTGTCAGTATAATCGGATCGATTGAGGTATTAATTTGATTGTCTGCGGTATTTGGCACATTGGGCGCATAGAGCAAGCGGGTATTGTTGTTGCCAGCGGTAGCGGGTGCTGGATTATCAATGTTCGGATTTTTTTCAGCGGCAGTAACACTTGTAGTGCCAGGAATATTCGTGCCAGCATGCACCGTTGCTTCTTGTTCACTGAATGAAAGTGGGACTGGATCACCTGCATGTAGTGGTGCATCATCGGCGCCCAAAAAGCCAAATGCTTGCGCATCACCTTTGAGCACCCAGGTATTTTCTGTAAACATACACGGATCATGACACAGAGGTTTTATATTTTCACAACTTTGTGCCCAAAAGCCATACCCAATATTCCAACTAAATCGCTCTTTGGCATAGGTGAACATGAATATCATATCAACTTGCACATCCACATTGGTGTGCACATCCAACGTGGTTATATTTGCAACCGAGGTGTATTCATTGTTGAACTGAAATGTGGGTGGGGTTGGATTACCATCCACCGTACCGCGTAAGTTATCTACAATATCGCGGTTAACGTGCGCAGCAAGCATGTATCTGCTGAGGGGTTTATTTTTTAAGTCGAAGATGCGTCTTTGGCGCGCATTAAAAAGATGGGTAATGTTCATGACGGTATGTATGGCAAAAGATTCTTCAGTACACACATCTTCCCATGCTACCACATGCCCAGTTAAACCAACACCTGCTTCCCAATGGTGACAATTGCCAACTATAGGTTCAAATAAAAATTCTCCTTCAGGTCTATTGCCGGTGGGTATCGACATGCGTATATCAATGCCCAGATGGTAGCAGCGCGCATAGAAAAAGTTGTAGCCAAGTGACACTTGTATTTCAGATAGTTTGGTTAATTCTGCATGATGTGGTTTCATTTTCGCTGATTTCAATGGATGAAAGATAATACCATCAATATCTGGGGTTTGGCAGCCACTGATAAACGATAAAAAACTTGGGAGTAAATCAGCGCGTTCTACACCACTGGCATTAAAATATCCAGGATTGTAGCTGTTGTCACCGGGGTTTTCTACCACTTCACACATGTCCAAATTCCATGATGTGTGCACAACCGGTGCATGTATTCTAAAATAAAGTCCTGGTGTTACATTGTCTAATCCGCAGTAGAGATTGAAATCTGCCAAGAAAGAATTGACACGTGGTTTAATGTGTACTGAACTTTGAAAATCGGTTGGTAATCCAAAATAATCGGCCAACCAGGTGGTAGGACATCTGTCAGGCACCTGGCTACCAGAAACCAGAAATATATTTTGGCATGCACGTTTTTCAGGACAACCATCAAGGAAATGTTTTGGACAGATAAGTATGTCATCACCAAAGAGGCATTGCGCGATGCGTTCTGGTCGGAATGTTTTGATTACTTCTGGCGTTACGGTGGCGACCGCATAAAACTGATCTTTTTTATGCGGTATATAAATCTGTCTGTCGAGTCCTACCAATTCAAGTGCTGCATTAACGCTTGCTGAACGTGGTCGAATCAAAGTAATCACTTTTTTTTCTGCATGCATGATGCTGGAAGTGAGTGCGCAAGAGAGTAGGAATACTATTTTTATATGTTTCACGGTTTTGCTCCAAAACTACGTTGATACAGAGTGTACCATGTATTTAATTAAAAGGATGCGCCTCCTTTAATCCAAATACCCCACTGTGAAACTGCACAGGTTAAGCATGGTTGTTCGCAGGTGATGCAATTTTCCTGTGCACATTCATCTTTTCCATTATGTGCAAATTCAACTTCGCCACCAAAGCCAATAAATGGAATCCAACCACTGTTACGTTGAGGGATTTGATAGTGTATATGCATAAAGAATTTACTTGAACTGCCACGCGTTCCGACAAATTCAATATCACCCGGGGTAATTATTTGCGGTATAATCGAGCTATTTATTTGTGCAAGTGCATTGCCTGCTGGCACAGAATTTAATGGATCGTTATTGAGTAATGGATCCATGCTGGTTACAAAGGCAAGCGCTGGGCTATCAACGCCAGGATTGGTAGGCGATTGATTGCTTGGTGTGTTATTGGTGCCTTGATGGATAGTTGCATCGCTTTCTGTTGCAGACAGGGCAATGGTTTGTATGATTGGACCAGTGCCATCAATGCCACGATCAAATCCAAATACTTGCGCATCACCTTTTAATGCCCAGCGTAGATGTGCAATCGGTTCAAATCTGGTTATCGGTTCTATTATTTCACAACTGCGCGCCCAGAAGTTATAACCAATATCGACATTCCAGTGCGTGTGCGCATAGTTGAGTATGCAGATGATGTCTGCTTGAACATCTATTTTTACATTCACCGGAAAGGTAGTTAAATTTGCGACAGGAGAGAAATCATTATTAAATTGGAACTTAGGTACTTGTGCGCCGTCAGCGGTATCACCAACTTTTAAATTTTGTGAAGGCATAATCATTCTTTCTGCGAGCATATATCTGCTCAGTGGTTTGCCTTTCAGATCAAAAGTGCTTGTCTGTTCTTTGGCAAAAAAGTGGGTTATGGTTGCATCAAAATAAAGTTCGCAGCTATGTTTTTCATCCTCTGAATACCAAAAATTCCAATTACCACTAATGCCACCGCCAAATTCCCAATGATGGCCATTCCCTACAATCGATTCAAATAATACTTTGCCTTCTGGTGTGTTGCCTGTTGGTGCTGCTCCTTGGAAATAGAAACCAAATCTACCACATGCATTATTCACCGCATCCCACCCAATACTTACCCGTACATCAGCAATGCGTGTGCGAATATGTTTTTCAGGGAGTATGAGCGCGTTCGCGAGCGGTTCAAATAGAATGTTTGTTTCATTATCTGACGGAGAAATTGTTTTACCACTCATAAATTGTGAAACATTTTTGAGCAGTTCATTGCGTGGAATACCCTCTGCACTGCTTGAAAAATAACCAGGAACATAATCATTCACCCCAGGATTTTGCACTCGTTCACAAAAATTTAAATTCCAACGGCTATGGACAATAGGAAAGTAGATTATACAATAAACCCCTTTACCGTATTCTTCAAGGCCAAAATAGAGATTGGCATCAATGATAAAGTTATCAATAACTGGTTTGAATTGTAACGTGCTCTGAAAGTCAGTCGGTAGGTAAAAATAATCAGCAAGCCAATCCTGCGCGCCTCTGTTTGCTACTTGGCTTCCTGACACGTTGATGGTATTGCAGGGACCGAGTGATGTACCAAACAGACACTGTGCAAGATGATGTGCATTGAATGAACGATCATATGCGGGAATAATGCTGAGTGAGCCGTAAAATGAGTTGCGTTCATACAAATGTGTTTCATGTACCCAACCAACGCTGTGTCGCGGTAGATTCACTCCTTGTGAGCGCGGAGCAATGTGTGGCGTAACAAGATCTTGTGTGGCACCAAATGTGATATTAATGCCAAAAATAAGTAGTAGGGGAAAAGTTCTAAAAAAGTGCATGTGTGGGCTCCTTTTTTGTGGCAGTAAAATGAATCGTTTTAGTTATATAATTTATTGAAAGAGTAAATCAACAAATAGTATGCGTAATGCATATTTATATACCCAATTTTATTAGATTTGTTAATATCATATTGTAATTTTTGTAGAGCTGATATTTAGCAGGTAAAATATTTTTATTATTTTCATTAAGCATCTTGTGTTATAGCAGAATTAGTGTCTGTTATTTTTATGGTGAAGGAATGTAACATGTCGAGTGACTTTGCTGTCTCACGTTTTATTATACGCGTAGCGTCTCCATTCAGATGGTTGATTATGGGGCATTTGTCCATATCGCTCTTATGGGCCGCGATTATGAGCATTAGGCCATATACGGTCAAATTAATTTTGGATGCGATCACTGAAGTAACTGCAATCCCTGAAGCAACGATACATACCACGTTAGGGTTTTTGTTGATGCCGGTGCTTGCATATCTTTCAGTTGAGTTATTAACCGCCCTTAGTTTACGTTGTTATGATTTTATTTTTATGCGTTTAGTACCTCGTCTTAAAAAAAATATCGGCGTGTTACTGATGGACCAGATGATGTTACATTCGTACAGTTTTTTTCAGGATTATTTTGCCGGCAACTTGGCAAATAAAGTGAATGATATAGTCAACGGTGTGCCCGATATTTTAAGAGTTATGATAGATACCTTTTTTAGTTACACCATTGCAATTGGCATATCAATTTATATGCTTTGGCTGGTTGACGTTAAATTTGCGATCGGTTTACTTGTTTGGGTTTCATTTTTCATTATTTTATCTGCATTGCTTTCACCAAGGATCAGTACGTTATCAAATAGAGTGGCAGAAAAGCGTGCCGGTGTATCTGGTGATATGGTTGATATATTTTCAAATATGCTGAGTGTTCGTTTTTTTAATGGGCGTAAAAAAGAGCATGAGCATATTGAACATTCATTACAAAAATTTGTGGGCGCATGCAGAGAACGTGATTGGCTTCTTTTTTATATTAAATCATTACAAGAATTGTCATTTGTTACCTTTCAAGGGATCTGTTTATATTGGTTGGTTCTTGGTTTACAAGCAGGCCACGTTACGGTTGGTGATTTTTCCTTGGTGATAACGGTGAATACGTCTATCGTTGATTGTTTGTGGGAATTGTCACGAGATTTTAATCAATTTGCTGAATATGTAGGGAACGTATCACAAGGGTTGCAGATTATTACTATGCCAAGTGAAGTGCATGACAAACCAGATGCAAAAGAACTGGTAGTGGCGCAGGGACGTATTGAGTTTGATAAGGTTACTTTTTGTTATAAAAATGCCGCACCGTTATTTCAGGATAAATCGATTATTATTGAACCGGGTCAAAAAGTTGGACTGGTTGGTTATTCTGGGAGTGGAAAAACTACTTTTATTAATCTGATTTTACATCTTTTTGATATTACGTCAGGGGCTATTACTATTGATGGCCAAAATATTGCGGATGTGACGCAAGATTCATTGTGCAATGCGATCAGTATTATTCCTCAAGATTTACCCCTGTTTAATAGAACTGTCATGGAAAACATTCGCTATGCGCGCAATGATGCGACTGATGCTGAAGTATTTGCTGCTGCACAAAAAGCATTGGTGCAACCATTTATGATGCAATTGGTTGAAGATCCAGAAGAGCTGGTGGGAGAACGGGGCACCAAGTTGTCTGGTGGCCAACGACAAAGAATAGCAATAGCGCGCGCTATTTTAAAAAATGCACCAATTTTAATTTTGGATGAGGCAACAAGTCAACTTGATTCAGTCACAGAAATGCTTATTCAAGATCGGCTGTGGGATCTTATGCGTGATAAAACCGCGTTGGTGATTGCGCATCGCCTTTCAACGTTATTGCATATGGATCGTATTTTGGTATTTGATCAAGGCAGAATTATTGAAGATGGTACGCATGCAGAGCTTTTGGCCTGTGGTGGTTTGTATAAAAAACTTTGGAATTCGCAAACAACGGGATTATTGCCTGAAGCGTGATATAGCAATCTCCACTAAATTATACATACCCGTTCGGGCTGATCCGCCTATGCAACCTGTTCTTCGTGGCTTTGGCGAAGTAGAAGGCTATGGCGTAAAACTATGTCGGATTGTCGACTTGTCCGCTGAAGCTCTGTGACTGTGTTGGGTCGAAGTATAGCAACCTTCACAAAGTTATACATACCCGTTCGTGCTGATCCGCCTACGCCAAGGCTTCGTCGGACCATGGCCTTAGCCTGCCGTGCCCGCCGAAGTTTTAACGAAGGCTGGGTCGAAGCATAAACGGGTCTAATTATGCTTATGTGCACTGTTTACTGAATTTTACTATAAAAACGGGAATCCCTGTCCATGCTACGAGTAATTTCTACTTCAAGATTCTTCGATTGCGGCAAGTAGCAGACTGAAGAAATTAGACGTTCGTACATGTAACAAGAACCATTTTCGCGTAAAAAAAGTCTTTTCAATATTTCCTGGAACGCTGGACTATCTGAATCATAATCGTCTTCATAAGATAGGTATTTTCTGATTTCTGCATTAATCATCGTACTGTCTAAACATTTTGCATCAAATGAATAGTGTTGAAGCTTTTTTTCGGTACCAGATCCATTCTTACAGAATAGATATAAAATAGTGCCTTCATATATCGGGTACGTGGTGACTATTATCTTGTCTTCGTACGTTGCGTACGTATTGTTTAACGCTTTAGGCTTACTCGCATTAATACCAAAATAGACTTGAAACCAATTGTTATATTTTGTGGTGCCACATATTGCAAATATATGGGTAATAGAGTTATCTGTAATCGCAATTGCTTCTCCAAGGTAAGGAACCTTTCCTTCGAGTGCTGAGCTAAAAAACCATTTGATAGTGCCAGAATTTTGGATCGATAATTGATAACATTGGTCTGTCGAAAAAGAGAATTCATGGTAGCCATCCCAGTATTCTTCTGCATTAAAAGTAATACGATCTGGGCCCATGTAATTTTTTAAAGTATCTTTTGAAAGCTCGATGCAACAGGCATGTACGGATGAACCAGCGAGCAATGTGGTTAACATGATGAGAGCAATGAAAAATTGTATGTTTTGGCGGTTCATATGTGTTCCTTAAGAAATAGTATATGTAGCCTATCACGTAGTAATTATTTGTTAAGTGTCTTTGTAAAAGTGAATCTATCATGTATCAATTGAGCTCTCTTTTTTACTAGTCAGCACGGATACACTTTGTTATAAGTTGGGCAAGCTCCGTGTAGTTACATTAAAAATGTATTGCCCCTGTGTAGACATTATAAACAAAGGCAATTGCCATTGGAATTCCTACTGCGAGCGCGATTGAATCATAGAAACTCTCTTGCTTTTTCATTGCTAAATGCTTGTCAATACGTTCTTGGTAGTCAGGATGAATAGACCCTTTTTCTTGTAGGATACTTTCAAGCATGAAAGGATTGTGCTTACAATGTGCTAATGCGATATTCATGATTGTTTGACCATCACCACAGTCTTGATGTATGTCGCCTCCGTATTTCAGAAGGAGTTCAAATATGGTTCTTTTGTTTTGATACTCTGGTGTGTCATGATCATAGAACAGAATGAGTTCAATTATTGCTTGAGTTGCGAGTTTTAATGGAGTATCAGAACTTTCAAGACGAAGATCTTTTGCATTGCTGTTTGGGTTAGCGCCATTTTCAAGAATGGTTTTGATGGTGAATACGTTGCATTGTTGAACGGCAGATTTTAGAAGTTTATTATATGATTCTGGTTGATCTTTTAACATGTCAGCAAGAAATTTTATATAGGAGTTGTCTTTGCATTTTTCTACGCTCATGTTTACAATTCCTATAGGAAGTACAGGAAAACACTCATAAAGGTTATATTCAGCATCCACCAATGCCTGTAAAATAAGTTCTGGCGTTAGTTTGAATAAGTTTCTGATTGAGGTTGGCTGAAATAGGTTATACCAACATTTACAGACAGACCTGAATAGGTCGCTCATTGTTTTGATTTCATAGACGATATTTATATTATCGCCTGAGCATGCATGTTTAAAAAAGTTTCCTACGATGTCATTGGGTATAACAATATCATGCATGGTGAATAATTCAGTCATGGTAAATGGGTCACCATTGACAGGTGTAATGGCTTTTCGTTTCATGCCATATGCAGCAGGAACACAGAGTAGTAATGCGAGCGAAAGAGTTTTAATGGATTTGTTCATGAGTGACTTTCGTTTTAATAATTATCATGGCCATGCTCTGTGTAGTTACATTAAAAATGTATTGCCCCTGTGTAGACATTATAGACAAAGGCAATTGCCACTGGTATTCCTACTGCGAGTGTGGCTAAACCATAGAATTTCAATTCTTTTTTCATTGCCAAAAGCTCGTCAATCTGTTCTTGATAGCCAGGATGAATAGACCCTTTTTCTTTTATGATACTTTCAAGCATGAAAGGATTCTGATTATACTTTGTTGATGCGATATCCATGATTGTTTGGCCATCACCAGAGTCTTGATATATATCGCCTCCATGTTTCAGAAGGAGTTCAAATATTGTTTGTCTGTTTTTATTCGCTAGTGCGTAATCTGGACAAGAAAAGTGAGTAAGCTCATGAATTGCGAGGCTTAATGGAGTATCGTAACTTTCAAGATAAAGATCTTTTACATTGCTGTTTGGGTTAGCGCCATTTTCAAGAATGGTTTTAATGGTGAATAGATCGCATCGTTTGATAGCAGACTTTAGGATCTTACTGTATGACTCAGGTTGATCTTTTAACATGTCAGCAATAAATTTTATACAGGGATGGTTTTCTTTTTTTCTACGTTGATGTCTTCAAATGGTACAGAAGCATACCGATCATATGTATACTTATCTGCTGCAATGATCATCAACGTTTCTAAAATACGTTCTGGCGTTAGGTTGAATAGGGTTCTGATCGAGGTTGGCTGAAATCGGTTATGCCAATGTTTACAGACAGATCTGAATAGGTCGCTCATTGTTTTGATTTCATAGACGATATTTATATTATCGCCTGAGCATGCATGTTTAAAAAAGTTTCCTACGATGTCATTGGGTATAACAATATCATGCATGGTGAATAATTCAGTCATGGTAAATGGGTCACCATTGACAGGTGTAATGGCTTTTCGTTTCATGCCATATGCGCCAGGAATACAGAGTAGTAATGCGAGTGAAAGAGTTTTAATTGATTTGTTCATGAGTTATTTCCATTTTAATAATCAGCGTGAATATATTTTGTTATAAGTTTGACACAAGCAAAAATTGAGCCAAGAAAAATAACCGGACGCAGTACTGGGCTATATTTTTCTATATATTGCTCAATGACTGTTTTTTCGCTTGGTAAATGTCCATGGTATGGATTTATGCGTAGGTCAACGCTATCTTTAGCTGCGATACAAGATTCTTTTTGCGCATCTATATCTGACAAGAGTGTAGGTAGTTGTTGCATGAATGATTCTGAAAGGAATTCATGGTGTAGCATACCACGTATACCATACTGAATGTTTGATTGGATCAGTTTTTGATCATCTTGAAATTGACGCTCAGAGAAAAAGCATTTCTTTTCTTGCGCTTTTTCTGTCGTATCATCTGACTGGTCAGCAGCATACATAAATAAATTTTTGACTCGCTCTTTTAAAGGTTCCCACCCTTGCGCATCAATTATTTGATTGATGTCCCAGTGTGAGTAGAGAGAGTATGCTTTCTTGAACATCGAATTATGAATTAAATGTGATGTTTTATATTGTACTGGACAGGCAAGTAGAATAAGTTCATCAATGGAGAGCGGTGTTTCTGAATTGTTAATTTCTGCAAGATTGAGTGCGATATTACCGCCATGGCTATGCGTAATAAGTTGTATGTAGGGTTCAATACCATTTTTTTCTTTGTACGTTATCACCAGTTGTACGAGAGAGTTGTGTAATTGTTGCGCAGCGCTTAATCTTTTTTGTGCGCCTAATTGGCCTGACCAGCAGAAGATGTAGAATGATTCAAAAGGAAACTGTTTTGAATCAGCATCAGATATGGTTTTGAGCATGTGATAATTATGCAGTTTTTTTGTCCAAGTTTGCGCGTAATGCTCTTTAAGAGAAGTAATTGGATGGAGACCTTCTTTGGCAAAGACAGCATTATCAATGAGAGGGTGGATGAGTTTAATGGTGCATTCCGGCATGTATGGTAAATAATATGTGCCATGAATGAATACGGTAATGATGGGACGTTTAGTTTCTGCAACGCTATGATTTGATGTGTTTTGGAACGATTCCATGCCATACACAGCAGGAATACAGAGTAGCAATGCAAGGGAAAGAGTTTTAATTGATTTGTTCATGAGAAGTCTCCGTTTAATTGTCGAATAAATAAGCTATTATTTACTATTTTATATCAAGCTGAAATTTTGTCAAGAACCCTTGCTTGCTCTTTTTCTTCCCTTATGGAGCAGAGCTATAGTAGCTTTTTTTGGAGGGCTAATGGGGGTAAAAAAGCTATTCACATAAAAAAAGGAAATAACATGGCTAAAAAAGAAATATACGTGGTGCAAGAAGGTATGTATTGGGGTGAAATACAGCTGGCTTCACAGGATGCAGTTGTACAGGTATTTGCTCAGGTGGCCGGCTTTAATTGGGAAGAGCCGTATAAAGTTGAAGAGCAATATGAAAACCGTGGTAGTGGATTTTTGATTAATGAAAATGGATTCTTTATAACGAACGCGCATGTGATTGAAGAGGCGAAGTTTATATGGGTATATATTCCTTCACTGGGTCGTCAGCCATTGTACGCAGAAATTGTTGGTGTATCGCCGAGTCAAGATATTGCATTGTTACGCTTGAAGGAAGAAAGTTTGCGCGTAGTGCGTAAGCATTTAAATAAAACACCCTATCTGGAGCTTGGTGATTCCGATTATTTACAAAATACAGAAAGTGTGTTGGCGCTTGGGTACCCCATGGGGCAACATCGTTTAAAAAGTACTACCGGTATTGTCAGTGGTCGAGAATTGATATTTGATCGTTCATTTATTCAAATTACCACTCCCATTAATCCAGGAGACTCTGGTGGTCCAGTGCTGAATGCACAAGGCAAGGTTATGGGAATTATTACTGCCGCGATGTCTCACGTTCAGAGCATAGGCTATGCAATTGCCATTAATGATTTAAAAATAATATTGGATGAACTCTACGTTACCAAGCTGCTGCATAAACCATCGCTTGGTGCAGGTTTTATGTGTTCAGATGATGAAAAGGCCCGCTTTTTGAACAATCCAGTGCCATCCGGTTTGTACGTGAGTAAGGTGGTAGCTGGTTCATTATGTGACAAGGCAGGAATACAAGTGGGCGATATGCTCTATGAATTTGATGGGCTGCCGTTAGATGCGTATGGCGACACTGAAGTGCCGTGGAGCTCTGAAAAAATATCTATTTACGAGTTGCTTGCACGTGTCAAAATTGGTGCAGAAATTTCTCTGGTGCTTTATCGCAAGGGGACACGGTTGGAAAAGAAATTTTCTTTGGTCTTTGAGCATATTTTTAAAATACGGCAGATATATCCTGATCATGAACGTGTTGGCTATGAAACGCTTGGTGGCATGGTTATTATGGAGCTTGCGCTTAATCATATACCATTATTTGGCGAAGATTCTCCGGAGTTGTTTGCCTATCAACTGCCAGAAAACAGGCTTGAATCGCGCTTGATTATTACGCACATTTTACCCGGCTCATATACGCATCAATTATCTATGATCGGTGCTGGTGATATCATTCAAGAAGTGAACGGTAAAAAAATAGGTACGCTTGCTGAATTGCAAAAATCTATAGTGCAGAGTGTGGATAGTGATTTTCTGACTATCAAAACGGAGCTGGGCGCTTTTGTGGTGTTTTCACTGCGGAAATTACTCGATGATGAAGCGCGCTTGTGTCAAGATTTTGTCTATCCTATGTCGCACACGGTACAACAGTTGTACAAGGTTGTGGAAAATCATGACGGAAATGGCAAAAAGGCCAGAAAGTAGGGTGGATTTTTGTGTGCTAAGCGTGTAATCTGATGAGACTATGAATTGAATAATATTCTTTGTATGCAGAAATAGGATTATGGCAAAAATAAAAAAACGATTAGATCAACTGGTGCAGGAAAAAATGCCCCAGTACAGTCGCACGCAAATTCAAAGTTGGATTATGCAAGGTAAAGTGTTAGTTGAAGGTAAACCGCTCACCAAAGCAGGCACGTTGGTTGATGAAGAAGCCGATCTAGAATTACGGGTTGAAGAACCAAAGTATGTGAGTCGTGCGGGGTTTAAGCTTGAAAAGGCGCTTGATCATTTTGGTATTGATGTACATAATTTAGTGGTTTTAGATGCGGGCATTTCAACCGGTGGCTTTACCGATTGTCTCTTGCAACGTGGTGCAAAAAAAATCTATGGGGTTGACGTTGGCTACGGCCAGGTGCATGAAAAAGTAGCACACGACCCTCGTTTGATATTGCTTGAACGCACGAACTTGCGCACACTCGACAGCGTTGGTGAACAGGTTGATATGGTAACGCTTGATTTATCCTTTATTTCACTGCTGAAAATAATGGATGCGGTTAATAAGATACTCACAAGCACCGGGCAACTTGTCGTGCTAATTAAACCTCAGTTTGAAGCGGGCAAAGAAGACGTTGGACGTGGTGGTATCATTAAAGATCCCAAAGTGCATCAGGAAGTGATTGCGCGCGTAACGCAGGGAATACAGCAGCATGGGTTTGATTTAATTGGGGTTATTGATTCTCCTATTTTGGGTGGATCAGGGAACAAAGAGTTTTTGGCATATTTTAAGCGGAGAAAAAACGAGAGTGTCCCTTCCTTTGTGAGCTAAGATTGTGCGTGAATATGCCACCATGCTCTTTGAATAATTGGATCAAAGCTTCAAATGCCCGAGGTGTTCCCGTGTACGTGGAGGCGCTTGCAGCATCCAATGATTCTTGTGCCAGATCGATAGGAGTTTTTTTATCATTATTCAATGCGTTAATCATAAGAGGGATAGCCTGCAGTAATAGGTGTCCCTTGCGTAAAAAATTATCAATGTTATCTATGTGGAGTGATGCTGGATTGGCAAGTTCATGCAGCAAGCAATTACCGCCTTTGAAGCTTCTGTTTAAATGCTTCAATCTTTTTTTTACACTAACACCATGCGTAATATAAAAATGCATAAGTGCTGATGGATATTTTTGATGCACCACTTCCCATAAAACATTAGGATAATAGGGGCCATATGTAGGGTGTATCGATGATATATTCGCATGTATATCAGCGTGATGCAGAAAAAACAATTTTGCTATCTTTACCGTGCCGGCATAACAAAAGAGTTGTCCAAGATTGGATTTTGCATTCGAATCTGCGCCGCGTTCTAATAATGTTTGTATCATTTGTTTGTCATTGTTAAGTACTGCGTTTTCCAGTAAATTATCTTCGCAATAGTGTGTTTTAATAGGAGTATGTTTTATACTCGCATGTATCATTATTAATGCAGGTAAGCGCGTGGTGCTATAAGTATGAGCATGCATGGACTTCACGATACCTTGTAGAACCTCATCTTTATCCACTGGATCATAATAGCTACAGATTTCAGCTATCTTTTTAAACGTGAGTAGTGTGTTTAAGCTTTTGCATGTGGTGCTTAACCGCATGGCAATTTTGATGGTGTTTTTAAGTGAAGATGCTTGCGTTTGGCTATTGTTTTCAACGGTGTTGGTTTCGTTAGTATCGCCTGGTGTACAGTGAAGAAAAATTTGGTTTAATACATCAATATGAGAACAAAAAGTAGGGATTATGGAAAATAGAGGTCGACCCATATTGTATGCATGAGCTTTTGATGCTCGCATTTGATGAAGTATTTGAGTATCAAGCGATTTCTCCAAGGGCTGCGTCGTTTTTAGCGTATGAACATTCTGGTTTTTGGTTAGGACATTTAAGGGTTCCCATAATGTTAATTTACTATATGCGTCATAGGTCTTACTATACATACCGTATAGGGGCGTTATGCAGGACAAGGCTGCGATGAATGCGTGCAGCAATGGGATTAGTCTTTTCAGGATTATTTTTTGTATGAGTGGAGGCTAGGCTCCATTTGTGCGTATTGCATCTCTTTTTTCATCAATTTTAGTTTATTTTTTCTTCGGTAATATATCAATGGAAAATTTTCTAGGTTGTGCTTCATGGCAACGTTGTGGTTAGGGTAGCAAAAACATAGCATACTATGCTCACAAGAGCATTGTGTTCTAGAGGTTTTCATGCTACTCTTTTTTTGTGATTTTGAAATAAATAGTGCGCGCCTGTAGCTCAATGGACAGAGCGCCGGTCTTCGGAACCGTAGGCTGCAGGTTCGAGTCCTGCCAGGCGCACCAGCCTTCGCCAGTAAAGTTACTTGTAGCTTTGAGCGCATGGAAGGCTTCGGCTGGCATGGCCAGCTTCTTAAATGAATACATCTAAAATGTTTTTGAAAGTGGGCGCCTGTAGCTCAGGTGGATAGAGCGACAGATTCCTAATCTGTAGGCCACAGGTTCGAATCCTGTCAGGCGCACCATACTTCGCTAAAGCTTCGTCGGACAGGTCGTATCGCAGGCCATTCTATCTGCACGGGCCTGTTCTTCATAGCTCGCGAGCGAAGTAGAACCACCTTTTTAAATGAATTTAATTATTCTACATCTAATTATGCTCTATTCACTGGAACTATTCTGATTCTGATCGTTCGACTTCGCTGCGTCTTCGACGGACACGTCGTTGCGAGCGAACGTAGTGAGCGCGGCCCAGCCGTCGCTAAAGCTATGGCGGGCAGGCTAATTCAGCATTTAAATAATTCCCTCTAACTTTTCAGGTAAGAGCCAGAATTCATTTTTTATTAATTGAAACATGTACTGTGCAATCTGTGTCCAAGCTCTTGTGGAAGTATGGACCAATTTGTATTTTGATAAGCATGCAACAAATGTATCAGGGCCACTTGATGCTTTATGATACCGTCATATACGATAAGCTCCGCAAGCTCTATATCTTTTGAGGTTAATTCAAAACCACTGTTTAATAATTTTTGAATAAAATAGCGTTTTTTATCAATGGATGGTTCCCTTGAGATTATTGCTGCTCCCAAAGCAGTGTAAGAATCGTTAATTTTTATATTCTTACAAGTGGTTAGGCTAGCTATATCACTAAGGTTTTTATCTAAATGTTCAATAATTTCTTGGTAATAACAATATTGTAAGAACCAAAAAGGATAAGAGCCTACTTTAAAAAAATGGCCTATCGGGTATCTTTTTAAAGCTTGTTTTACCTGTTCTTCATTATCTCTAAGTAATTCTCTTTCAAACTCATTTTTACTTGCACGGATATCTGATACTAATTTTGATTCTATAGGAGCTTGCTTAAATGAAAGCCATTCAGGAAGATATGAATTCAATGAAGAAAAAGAACTTAGAAATGAAGATTCGTTTTCCATTGTATGTGTAAAAACCGGGTTTATGATAAGTAATGATAATACTATGTGTTTTTTCATTAAAAACTCTTCGATTAAAATATGGTATGTTCTTGTTTAATTTATTCTGCGTCTAATGCTTTTCAGGCAATAACCAAAATTCATTTTTAAACAGCCGTATCATATGCTGCGCAATCTGTGTTCTTACTTCTTGTGGCAGTGCAGACCAATGAATGCTTGAATGTGCATGTAATAAATGCAGGAATGTCTTGTGGTGCTCTGTAATTGCATCATATAAAATGAGTTCTGCAAGCCCTATGTCTTTTAAAGTCAGTTTAAAAGCATAACGTGTTATCAATTTTTGAATAAGAGTATGTTTTTCTTTAATTGATGTGTCTTCTGCCATCATTGTTGCTCCCAAAGCAGAGTAGCCATTGCATCGCACTTCATGATATTTTTCAAGCATAGAGGGGTTTAGATTTAAGGCGCGTAAGGTGCGTAAGGGACAGAAGCCAATGTCATCTTTTATTGAATGACAATAGCAATAACCTAAAAACTCACGGGGGTCGGGTTTATAACCATTGTAGTTGATGCAATATATGTCGCCTAACTCTTCATTAAATTTATTTTTACTTTTTCGCAGGGCTTTTATGAGTTTTGACTCATTTGGTGTCTGATTAGATGAGAACCATGACAAAAAAGAATCCAGAAATGAAGGTTCGTTTTTCATTGCATGCGCAAAGGTTGAACCTGCTAAAAGTAATGATAATACTATGTGTTTTTTCATTGAAAATTCCTTGATAATTTTGGCGCTAATAAGTTGTATATAGTGTATACTAATAGAGGTTATTTAGGGAGAAATTAATGGTATTAACATGAGATATATTTATTGCGGGAAACTTGATGAATAGTGAAAACAAAGAACCACAAGCTGTTGTAACGTATGCAGAATTTCTTGGAGCAATTTAAGAACGAGATCCAAATGGATTGTCTTGCATTTAAATCGAAGCAGGAGTTTGTAGATGCTGTTCAGAACTTGTTTCTGGAGGGCAATAAAGGTTTTGCTCTTGTTGGTCGACGACATTACATGAGAATCGACGGCGATAACTACTATCTTGATCTTCTCTTTTACCACATCCGATTACGCTGCTATTGTGTCGTAGAACTTAAGAGTACTGATTTTAAACCCGAATATGCAGGCAAGTTGAATTTCTATCTTTCAGCGGTTGATGATTTCTTAAAACATGAAGATGATAATCCTTCTATTGGCATATTGCTTTGCAAGAGTAAGAATAAACTTAAAGTTGAATATGCTTTGCGTGATATCAATAAACCCATCGGTGTTGCTGATTATGGGGATTTACCGGTTAAAAAAGCTTCTCTTTAACATAATTATTGCAATCTGAATAATTTACTTGATACTATGAAGATAGGGAGACGTATTGCATGGTGTGATACGGACAAAAAATCAGCATGCAAAGGGGAAAAAAATTATGAAGAAGCATAGTGTAAGATTAGCGAGTTTAGTGTTATTTTTTGCAACCGGTGCGGCGATTGGCATGGAGTATCAACCAAAGGTTATCATACAGAATGAAGCATGGGGCTATGGCCTTAGTGGTGGTTATTATGTTCTAAAAGTATCAATTAATGACTCACAAGAAGAAATGCAGGTTAAAGGGGGTGAAACGGCGGCATTAGGAAATTTGAGTAACATTGATCAAATTAAAATTAGAAGATCTGGCTCTGGGAGCAGTTGGATTCCTTCAAAGGTAGGTGTATCAACTATTACCGCAGAAGAATTAAATGAGATTAAAGCAGAAGCAAATGACCCAATTAATTTCGGCAAAGATGTAGTCTTAACAATTGAGGCAACAACAGCCGGATATGCTATACGTTCACATTTTTGGGGCGTTATAACATTCATTAAAGAAAACCCAATAATAATAGATAAAAATAATCCTTGGAGCGTTTTTCCAATTGCCGAAAAAGCTAAGCAAGCCTTAAATGTAAGTAATTTTAGTGCAAATTTGAAAGATCTTAGCTCTACTAAACAAAGAAACTTAATTACCGTTGCAAAACTTGTATTAGGTTTCAATGCAGATGATAAGCCAACACAATCAAGTGTAAAGAAAAATTACGCCAAATTATCATTACTATTTCATCCCGATAGAACGAAAGGGAAAATAGATCTTTCAGCTTCTGTAACATATGATACCTTTGCAACTGAAGTTTTTAAAATAATAGGGCGATCAAATGAAATTTTGACGGAAGCAATTAGCATGAACTTAATTTAATACAAACAAAAAGAGCGTCAATTATATAAAATTTTGACGCTCTTTTTTCACATAGATTATTTGATTTTTATCGATTTGCGCGTGCCTATATAATCGTTTGCATGATTGTAAGACATAATAAGTAACATAAGAAAATACCCATAGATCCCTTAATAACAGTAGGAGCATACATACTCATAAGCGATTGTTTTTGCATAGATAAACTTTGTTGTATCTGGGCAGGAGTAATTGGTTTTTGATTTATGCTTACCGTTTTACCTGCAGAGTATAGAGAGGATACATTAAAATTTTGAAGTGCATCGCGCGTTCTTTGTGTATGCCAACTCCCGGCAACCATAACTAAGTTTTTATGTTCTGAAGTAAGTATTTTATGCGTTGCATGCAAATCAAAAAATGAAGAGAAGGTATCTAATATAGCAACAGCAAGTGGTTCTTTTTTTGTTAAACAATTTTTTTTGGCATATTTTAATACGAAAGTATCTGGCGAGATTTCATCTTTTTTCATCTGTTGCAAAAACGTTTCATAATACTTATCTGCTCGTTTGATATGTGTAGCATATATATCGGCCATAACACTGTCACCTTGTTGTAAAAAATATGTAGCGAGTAATTCTTTGATTTGGACAAAGTCATCCAAGACATCTTGAAAAGTAATCTGTCCTAAAGCTTTTTGCATAGTATCTATCTTTTGCTTTTTATATGGATTCAATTGATAAGGAACTGGAAAGGTTAAAATATTACAAGCGGCATTTGCCAGATGACGCATTTCTAAATTTTCAAAAGTAGTTAAGGTAAGATGAGGAGTCGCTTGTTCTATATACTTGGGTAGATGAAATAAAACTTGAGATCCACATCCAAATATATCAGCAAGCCAAGAGGGCTGTTCAATAAGAAAATGTGTAGAATCATTAGTTTTTTCACGCTGTTGTAAAAAACTTAAAATTCCATTTAATTGGTCCTGTTCTTCTGGTACCTGGACATGATCGTCAGACAAATAGGTAACTACCTTATTTTTTCCCACTATTTCAGTATCAACTCGCATAATCACTGGGTTTATATGGTGTATCCATACAATGCAGATAAGCCCCAGAATTTTACTCTTATGTACCTTAAACATGGTATTCCTTTTCCTTTTTTATACTAGACGATGAGTCCTATATATCTTAGGATGCGATAAAATCACTATTAAATCAACAGGAAGTCATGCTTTTTAAAGGCTTTTTTAAGGGTAGGCCGATAAAACAGGTTAAAGATAGGGGAGTGGCTTGTAACCCTTGCCCCTGAATATTTCAGATTGAATAATTTATTGTGGGGGCGTTAACTTTTTTATTGAAAATGGTTGCATAAAACACTTTGTATGATTATTATGTTCCAATCTTTAATTGCTCTTGCTAAAGGGTGATTAGAAATAACTGCAAAAGGGAGGTCAGACTGGTAACTATCTGACCTTCCTTAATTTCATAGAATTACGAACCACATGACGCCCATATCTCAGAATCAGGGAAGTTTTCTTGTTGGAATAACTTTGATGCAAGATATCCAACGCGTGCTATTATTTTAGAGTCTAAACTAGGAAATTTACCGATTACTTTGCAATCATCTGCATAATCAATGGATTGAACTGGTAAGCTACAATTGTCATTTTCATAAAAATGTATAATTCGATTTTGTTTATCAATGCTTATATAAAAATTGTATCGCTCATGATATTGTGCGCTTACTGCGTAATAACCAACGTCATTAATCTCTATTAATTTTTTTATTCCTATAGTAGCCATAATTATCCCCTTAATAATGATTTATCCCAGTCATAGTATTTATTTGCTATCACATGCGCATCACTATATGGCATCTTTAATTCGTTCATAAGCATAGCTTCCGCATATTCATGCTCTAGAAGAAGTATGTCTGAGGAAGTAAAGTTACCTTCAATAAGGCGATTCCATGCTGCAGATATATTATGATTGGCATCAAATTGTTTTATCCCCGTTACTGGAGTATTGTTTTTAATATCTATTATAAGTTCATGAGTATCGTAGAATACATGTTGCTTCACCTTTGTAATAACCTCTTCTGGAAGACTGGTGTTTTGTACAATCTTTGCCACATCACCTTTTAGTGATCGTATATGATCATATTCTATTTCTGATTTTGCCCATAATCCAGGCAATTTATCATCCGGAATACCGAATGAGCGGGCACGTGGACGCATTTTATTTGATACATTTTGGTTAAGTTCAGTCATTTTATCAAATGTTTTTTTATTTTTTACGAGTAAGTCTTCTGCTTTATGCTTTATGGCATTATAAACAATTTTATCCTTCTTTAAAGATTCTATAGACCTTACTTCATTTATACCCGATGCCCCCTTAGTATTTTTGGCCGTCTCACCTACTTGGTCCATAGCATTGAGCAATACACCAGTTTCTTTAGATGCATTAGAAACTGACATCTTAAAGCCTTCAGTGGTAACCATCTCGGGATGTTCAATCAGAGATGAATTTGTATGTTTCACAGCTTTTTGCGCTTTATTTGCTAAGGTTTCTTTAAATTTTCCAAGCGCTTCTTTTGTCAAATTAATTTTACCAATAGTATCTATGGATTTTAGATGTTTAATGCCAGCTCCGATACCCACACTAATTAAAGAGGTTACAATAAGGTTGGCACAAAAATGCCCTATTTGCACAGCCTTTTCTTCCGCCGATAAGTTCGATAAACCTATGTTTTCTGAGTTTTTGTACATTGCTAAAAAGTTATCTACTTGTTCTCGCCGCTTTACTGCATCATTTCCATTTATTCCATAATAAACAGTAAAATGTGTATCTAAAATCTTTGCTATATGCTTTGCTGTGGTTATTAAATTGTCTATTACATTTATAGGATGTAATTGAACAAAAAATTCTCTTAATCCTATCGCAAGCAAATTGCTTTGCTGTTCAGGTTCAAGTTCTCCCTTTTGCTCCATATCAGCAAGGATATCAGAGATCGCTTCCATATATTCAGAAAAATTCTCTAATTTTTTATCATCTAATGCACTTAATGCTTGAGCAATACGTTGATCAACCTCAGGGCTAATATTGTAAGTGTAATTATGCGCAGAGGTGGTTATCATATCAAAAGGAGCGATAAGGGTACTTGTAACATTAGGATTTTGCAATGAGGTATCTTGGAGCCCATCTAATTTTTGCTGCGCAATTTTTGCTTGACAATCTGAACGAGATTCGAAACATTTAGTTGCTGCTGCAAGAAGATCAACACCCTCTCGTTTAATCATGTCTGCACGAGCTTCGTTCATAGTTGTGAAACCATGCTCTTTAAAATGTAGTAATAAAAGAGTCTTGAAGCCATTTAAAGCTTCAACAGCTTTATCAAGTTTACCATTTTTAATAGTATGAAATATCTGTGTGGTAGGATTTGCTAAGATCGTATTTAAGACGATAAGCTTTGCTTCTATGGTAAGTTTAAAATTTGCGTAACGCTCTTTTAAAAAAGCTTCTGTTAATCGTTCACGTTCTGCGATTAAAGCTTTCTTATCCCCTTGCAATTGAATATCACGAATTTTACTTTTATAAGATGTTATTTGAGAAATCGATACACCATGTGATTTTAAATAATCTTTACGCAACAAAAGGCTGTTGCGAGCAATTTGCATAACATCAGTACCAATTAATTTAATAAACTTACTTTCGGATGCAGAATTTCCTAAAACACTGCATCCAAATTCGGAGTCTTTCCATGGCCAAGCCTTTTTTAATTCGGCAAATGCTTTTTTAGCCGTTTTTAAATCACCTTTTTGTATTTTAGTGAGTAGACGATTAATTGAACCGTCTAACAAAGTATCTATAAATTGAATATGTTTTTTTAGTTCAGTATTACCAAAAGTGTATTTATTCCAAGCTTCTTCAAGTAATGCTCTTGCTTCAAGAAGATTGTCTCTATATTCACGTGATTTTAAATTGTCGTTGATTTCTTTTATATAATTAACGTTCGGTTTATAGAAAGAATTATGTGTTTGAGATGTCTCATTGGCTTGAGCTTCTTTAATGTTCGGGGCTGACGTATCATATTTATCTCGTTGTTGAATATCATAATCTTGAGCCATAGCGTCACGGCAAGAATCTTCAGCAAACTTGCGATGAGTTTGATATTCTATATCAATAGTTTCTCGAGGAGCGTTATCTGATCTTTCTCCCCAACTACTTGTATCAAATGCGCCTGAAATCAGAGTAGTATTTAAATCTGATCGATTAAAATAATCATCATTTGATTTACTTCCATAGGAATAGTCATATTTATCTTGGGATGCTTCTGCATAAATATAAAAGGTTCGTTCTTTTTCCATCCCGTCTAAATTTGATCCTAAAAAAATAATGCTCAATACTACCAGTTGCTTTAAAAAAGACATAAGAATCCGATTGTTAAATTGATATAGTTAAACTAACTACAATGTACTTACAAGCGTCATCCCTACTCTCTTTTTTATTTAAGTAGTCTCAATTTTAAATATAATCTTATTGGATTATACATTCTTCTTTAACTGTTTTTCCACTAGCTATTACACCATTTGCCCCTGCTTTTGCTATTACTATAAATGGCCCAACGGAAAGCCAATACATTCCTTTTAGTGCACATCTTCCCCACGTATTTGGTTCATCTTTCTCAATCTGTTCATCCGGTTGATTTTGTTCTACTTGAATTTGTGCTGCTGTAAAATTTGTTTGAGCTTCTTTAAAATATTTTCTCTGTTCTTCGGGTAAACTATTTTTAGCCACTTCATAATCATTGTCTATGACTACATGATGAGTACCGCTTCCATCAAAATTTACTCCTCCACTTATATTAATTCCAGATGTTCCCAAATTTACACCACCATTTATGCCACCATTAATCTGAACTGAGCGATCTCTACTTTTCATTTTTAAGCTTGAAAAAGTTTGATATGCAGCGTTTTTATTTTGTTTATCGAAGTTTTCTTGATGATGTCTATCTGCTTGATTCAAGCCATCTTCTTGTAACTTGATTTGATTCTGTTTCTCTATTTGATCAATTACACCACGATTTTGATCAATAAGAGCCTTGTCCGCTTCCAACTCTTTTATTTCATCTTCTGTTCTATGATATTTTTGTGCTATACGTTGATATTTGGAAGGACGAAGAGGAGATGTTTCTATAGCTAAATCAACTAATTCACGTGTGATGATTTGATTTGTTTTAAGAGAATATGCTATCGTTTTACCTAAAACTTTAGCAATATTACGACAAGTTCTGCCTTCAAGTTTTTCAAGCAAAATCCTCTTATCGTCTTCAGTTAAAGTGCTTTGTTTGCCTTTAAACCTATCATTCATAATTTGTTGACGTTTTAAAAAATCCGGACATGGAATAAAGACCCTATCATCATTTATATCAAACCTACTATCTATCTTGTCTGGAAAGTCATCGGGGTGATTATTTGTTGTACCAATCATAAATAAAAAGGGAGCTTTTTCTGCGCAGTAATCTAACAATAAGCTAAAAGCAGTTGGCATAATTTCATCTGATGAGTGATGATTTTTATGTTGATCAGTAACACAATTCATTTCATCCCAAATAATTGCTATAGGTTCTCCTTTTTCTATAAGCGGATTAATCTCGTCAAATAGATTTGTATGACAATTTTTATAAGAATTTAGAAGCCTAGGGGTTTCTATGAAATAATACTTTCCAAAAGCCTCTAACGCCATAGCTTTTGCAAGAGATGTTTTACCGTTACCCGGTTCTCCATAAAAAAGTAATCTTTTAAAAAAATCATTTTCTAATGCTATTTCAGGATATTCTTTAAGACCAAGAATTTTTAATGCAACCAATTCTGGTGCTGTTTTAATGAATTGCTTGTAGTTAGAATTGAGTTCACTTGGATCGCTATATCTACCCTTTGGTTGATACTGATCAGTTTTTAAAGTTTTATTTTTGAGACTTGCATAGAAAGCACCAAAATCCATTGAATCCTCTGCTGATTCTAAATCAGAAAGAGAAGATTCGCGTTTTTTGGTACTTTTTTGTGATTTGTTGGTATTAGAAGGTATATTTGTTTTTTTACTTGTGGATTTTGGGATAATATCATCTTCTCTCGAATGGGTAGGAATTTCTTTTGTATATCGCTTTTGCTTACCATTTGAATTGTTATGAGAATTATTGTGTGTAGATTTAGTATCTTGCGTATATAATTCATCTTCATCAGATTCTACCAAAACTTCTGGGTTAGACTTTTGCATCGAAAACGAAACTGAAAACACGAATAGAGATAAGAAAATTGGACATAGTTGTGGCCTTGCAAGCATGTTGCTTACTCCTGCTAAAAAATGATTAGAATTTAAACTGCTAAAAAAGATTATGCATTCTTTTTTTTGATATGACAAGAGCAAAATTAAATTTTTTCAGGATTACAATGTGAATTGTTTTATGGTGATGTTGTTGAAATGCGCTTCTGATGATACTTCTGACCATTTTTATATGCGCTTGCAATGGCAAAAATGGCTTTAAAATCTACCAAAACATTCTTTTTTTTGGAGCATGAGATTCGTTGGTATATCCAAAAAATTTTTTAGCACATGAAAATTACTGGCGATGATTATTTATTTCCTGCCGCCATATGCCGTGCACGAATGCTCGATTGAGCTTTTTCTTTGGTATCTGAATGTGCGATAACTTTCCATCGTCCTTTTTCATTTTTTAAAATTGGCCAACCTTTGGTTTTTGTTCTTTTACCGACTTTATATGGCATGTTAGTTCTCCTAATTGCGATGAGATGTGACACGCTCCCTCTATGCACAAGAGGGAGTTTGCTTTTGACATCTTATAAAAATACATCTTATAAAAAAATTATTTTTTAACCCATTCACCTTTGTCATTTTTACCGTATACCTTTTCAACCGCTCCCCATGCAACTTTATAGGCACGGCTTTCTTCATGGTACTGTTCAAGCGCATTATTGAATGCTTCACGGTAAATTGTCTGTGCATGATCAGGTAAATGCTTTTTAACTGCATCAGGTAAATCGCTATTGGTTTTGTATGGCATAATGAGAGTCCTTTTTTTATGAACGTTTTTTATTTTTTTTAGGAGAAACAGTATTTTCTTTGGTCGGTCCGATTGCTTTAGGCGTTTCTTTGACTACATCTCGTGCAGATTTATCATCGCGCAATCCCTTGTATCGTCCTACGCGCAGTTTGCCACCTTTTGTCCATTGCGCAAATTGAAATTCTGCAACCATGTGTGGTTTGACCCAATGTACGCCTTTAGTTGATTCAGTATAGTTGGCGAATGGACAGGTTTTGATCTCCAATTTTTGAAGGCGTGTCCCTAAGACTTTCAGAATTTCTTCGGTGTAGCCCGTGCCTACTTTTCCTGCATACATGAGTTTGTCATTTTTGTAATAGCCAACTAATAACGCACCAAAGTAGGCTCTTGATTTTTTTGGATCGGTGTAACCGGCGATGACAAGCTCTTGTTTCATGATGCATTTAAATTTAAGCCAATTGGGTGAACGTACTCCCACGTAGGTGCTGTCTGCACGTTTGGCGATAAGTCCTTCCCAATGTAGGCGGCATGCTTGTTTGAAAAATGCAATGCCATTGTCTACTTTGTGTTGGGTATAGACAAGGGTTTTATTGAATGAAAGTAATTTTTTTAATATTTTTTTACGCGCCAAAAGCGGTAGTTGACGGAGGTCATAGCCACTTGCATACATAATGTCAAAGATGCACAATGATATTGGTACCTTTTTTTGTTGTAATTTGATGCGGGAAATTTGACTGAGATTAATTCTCCCTTGCAGTAATTGAAAGTCTGATACCCCTTTTGCACTTGCGATAATTTCTCCATCAATAATAAAGTTGTCAGCTGTTTGTTTTTCCAAAGCCTGTACTAACTCTGGGTATTCAGCATTCATTGATTTCTTATTGCGTGAAACTAAATATACTTTTTTATTTTTTTTGATCGCAATGCATCGTTCGCCATCAAATTTTTGTTCGTAAATCCACTCATCACTAGAAAAATAGTTATCGGTAAGGGTTGCGAGCATGGGCTGTATAAAGAGTGGTTGAACCATTTTTTTTCTGCGTTCTAGTATGTGCGCAGAGAGCCCCGCAAAGATCTTTTCATTCGTATGCATATTTTTTTCTCCTATTTTTTTTCAGTATAAAAAAATTTGGGGCAATCGAGTAAAGAGTTATATATTTTTCAGATAAGGTTGTGGTAATCGCTGTTTTCCTTGTAAACTGAATATGCACACATTAATGTACGGTATATTTTTACTCTAAGGAACATCCATGATCGTAGATGAATTACTTGATTTGGTTGATGAACATGACAATGTAATCGCAGTTATGGAGCGCACTGCCGTGTTTGCTCAAGGATTAAGGAACTTTCGTTTAGCTATTATTCTTATCAAAGATACGCACGATAATCATTTTGTGGTGCGCCGTGCGTATGATAAACCCAATTATCCCGGTGCACTTTGTCATGTGGGTGGTTGTGTGCAGAGTGGTGAAACGTATGAGCAAGGGTTTTTACGTGAGTTGCAGGAAGAGACTGGCATAGATGCTACGGATATGAATTATGAATTTTTAGGTTTTTTAAATCCATTTGTTGATAGTTGTCATGGGTATGCTGCGGTGTATCAAGTGACGGTTGATGACCGTGATATTCAATACAACCAGGAAGATTTTGCTGAAGTGTTTTGGTTATCTTCTGATCAGATAAAAAAGTTGATAGGCGATGGTGCAGTGGTGACGCCTAATTTTCCACTCTTGTATAAACGTTTTTATTGATTGTCTTTGAGATATTTTTGCATGACTTCTTGTGCGGTAGATAGAGCATGATCGAATGCGGTGTTTCTTTCAATACTCTGCATGTCTATAATACTTTGCATGTCCATCTCTATCAGTTCTTGTGCTTTGTCGCCAGCAGCATCTAAAAGCAACGTAATAAATTTAGTGTAATCATTATATGCAGCCACATGTAATACGGTCCAGCCATCGATGTCTTTTATAGTTAGAAGTTTCCATGCATTGCTTCCAGCAGCTTTTAAAAGTAGCTCAGCAATCTCTATATAGTTATACATTGCCGCATAATGCAAAGGTGTATTGCCATACTTCGCCCTTATGGGTAGTAGTTCCAATGTTTTGTCACCAGTAATATGTAGGATAATTTTTACAACCTCCAAATGTCCGGCAAATGAAGCTTCATGCAAAACGGTCCAGTTGTTTCTTGCTTTGATATCACAAATTGATACTTTTAAGTGATGTAAACCGCGTTCGAATATTTCAGTGGCTAAAGTAGGACTATCTGATTTAAGTAATGTATTAACTGACTGTACGAATGAATAGGGTTCTTGACAACTTTCTTTTATCAAGGCAGGAAGTTTTACATAATCAATGCCATTCAAATCAAGATGGAATGAAAAGATCAACTGTACAATGTCTCCAACTAAAAACTCCGAAAGGTGATGATACGTTTGTGCCCAGGTAATTGGTACAAGTTGGTTATCTGCTTGTGGTTCCATGCTTTGTGCGGTTGCTGTGATGCAGAGTAGGGCAAAAAAGAGTGATTTGAAATGTGGGTGTAATTTTTTCATATTGTGCTTCGTTTAATTTTTATTGATTATCTTTGAGATACTTTTGCATGACTTTTTGTGCTTGCGGAGAAGCAATCTCGAATGCTGTTCTTCCGTCACTACTTTTCATGTCCATGAGTTCTTGTGCTTTGTCATCAGCAGCATCTAAAAGAAGCTGAACAATCGCTGTATGGCCGTTAAATGCAGCCAAATGTAATACGGTTGAGCCATCGTTGTTTTTTATAGTTAGAAGTTTCCATGTATTGCTTCCAGCAGTATCTAAAAGTAGCTGAGTAATCCCTCTCTCGCCATTCTCTACAGCATAATGCAAAGGTGTATTGCCATCTGTAGCTCTTATGGGTAGTAGTTCCAATGTTTTGTCACCAGCAATATGTAGGATAATTTTTACAGCATATAGGTGTCCATGATATGTAGCTTGATGCAAAACAGTAAAGTTGCCAGCCTTGATATCACAAATTGATACTTTTAAGTGATGCAAGCCGCGTTCAAATATTTCAGCGACTAAGTTATACTTATATGGTTTAAGTAATTTCTTAACTGATTTCACGAATGATTTGGGTCCTTTGCAGCTGTCTTTTATCAAAGCAGGAAGCCCTTCATAATCGATGCCATTCAAATCAAGATGGAATGAGAAAATTAATGGCACAACGTCTGGATGTAAAAATTCTGAGAAACGATAGTACGTTTGTGCAAATGTAATTGGTGCAAGTTGGTTATCTTCTCCAGGCTCCATGCTTTGCGCGGTTGCTGTGATGCAGAGTAGGGCAAAAGAGAGTGATTTGAAATGTGAGTGTAGTTTTTTTATGTTTAACTTTTTCATGTTTAACCTGTTTAATTTTTACTGATTATTTTCCCAATATTTCAATAATAACAGTTTTTGGTGTATGCCACAAATGGCCCTGTAAAATGGCTTATGGGTTTTAGTTTTTCAATTTGAAGAGTAAAATATGGCTGTTGATGAAATTAGGCTATTGTGTGTGAAATACAGGTGTAGGAACTCAATTAGCGTTTGCTTCATTGACTGAAAGTGATCGGCATCATTATATTCAAATCATCGTAAAAACTATTTTTTTCACAGAAAGGGCAGAAATGCAAGCAAGAATCCAAAAAACCTGTTTCATAACTCTTTTATGCGCACTCATGCCAGTGCATGCGGTGGAACACCCGAGCGTGATTGCGACTATTAATTCGGGGATTACTCCGGATGGCATGGCAATTACTCCTGATAATCGTTTTGGCTATGTGGCGAATAATAATAATTATTCACTGACTGGTGGAGACACGGTGAGTGTATTGGATCTCAAAAATAATACGGTTAAAACAACGATATCAGACAGCAGTTTTAATGAGCCATTCAGAATAGCTATCAATCCAGCTGGCACAAAAGCGTACGTGGCTAACAGCAACAGCACAACCATATCAATTATCGATATCGCAACAAACACAGTTACGGGTGTTATTGGTGGTTTTGATGGTCCATCAGGCATGGTTATAACGCCAGATGGCAGCACAGGATACGTTAATAATTATGGAGGCCCAGAAGGGGTTGGTAGTGGCAACGCAATAACAGTGAATGTTGTTGATTTGGTTAACAACGTTATCGTCGGTGATCCGATTGTGGTAGGGCTTGCTCCTGCGGCATTAGCAATAACACCTGATGGCAAATTTGTATACGTGATGAATTATGTGAATGGCAATCCGGGTGCTGGTACTATGATCGCTATTCAAACAAGTGATAATACAGTAGTTGGCACTCCGCTAACCGGCTTTTCTGGGCCGTTTGGCATAGCAATCACTCCCAATGGTAAATATGCATACGTGACTAATTTTGGTAGCAATAATTTTGAGCCAATAGGGAGCACGGTGAGCGTGGTCAAATTGAGCACGAACGCAATCGTTGCTACAATTAACCTTGCAATACAACCAGCTGGTATTGCCATTACCCCAAATGGTCGTTTTGCTTACGTTACGAATTACAATACCTTGTATGCTGGGTCTAATTTTACCAATTTAACTGCTGGTCAAGGTACCGTTAATATTATTGATATTGAAAAAAATGAGGTAATCTCTCCAACTATCGCAGTTGGACAAGGGCCTAATGCCGTTGCAATTTCACCAAATGGTAAGTTTGCATATGTTACCAACTTCACTTCTAACACCGTGAGTGTTATCGCGTTGCCTGCACATCATTGCGGACGATAGTCAAATTTGCCTGGACTTGTGCGTAGTATTGTTGCAAGTCCAGGGTTGATTCATTTTTTCTTATCCTCTCTTTCCATAATAAGTTTCATATCTTTTATCAATTTTAAGCCCATTTTTTTAAGTGTTTTAATTCTATTATCTGGTTTGCCACGCCCCTATCGGGGCTCGCAATGACGAGAGGGCTAAAAATTTCCATACTACACTGAGAATCTTTAATTATATGGCCTGCCCGCCGACCTGTCCGTCGAAGTCTTGACGAAGTCGGAAGCCTTGCCATGCCCGCCAAAGCTTTTTAGCGACGGCTGGGGCGAAGGAGGGCCAAACTAGTGAAACTATGCCATATTTAAAGCATATTATTTTTAATATTGACTATTTGCAAATGCTATTGCTACATTGAAAGTGTAATTATGCAAATAAATTTTTAAATTAGGAGTGTTTTAGGGAAGGGATAACTATGAAGGACAGTCGACTACGGATACCACACGTGAGCATTGCAATCATCTTGGCATGCTTTGTGTTGCGCATTCATCCAAACACAACAGGAGAGCCATGGTCGTGGACTTATCGAAAAATAATCCAACCGAATGAGCTTAAGGCATCCAAAAATAATGAGCTTCTGTTTAGTAAGCTTAATGTTCCTATGTTTTCTCAACTGATTTTTTCATGGAATGCAGGGCGGCCAAACATCGGTTATTTTTCTTTTGTGGTACAGGTGCGTGATATACAAACGAAACGTTGGGGCAAATGGCATCATATGATTGATTGGGGAACTACTGCTCAAAAATCGTATCTGAGTGCAACTGATGGGCATAGTAAATATGTGCATGTGCGTTTAGAAACAGAAGGTGAGAAAAGGGCAGATGCCTTCCGTATAAAAATTATAGGGCATGAAGGAGCCAATGTTGCGCTGGTCAAACTTGTTGCGGTATCTATCGCCGATTATGCTCAGTTTAAATCTGAAAGCATTGATGCATGGACGTCGTTACCATCAGTGTTTGTGAAAGGGGTGCCAAAGGTGTCCCAGTTTAAAGTAGATCATCCAGAAAATAGGCGCTTATGTTCGCCAACCTCATGCAGTATGGTAACCGGATTTTTACGTGGCGAGCATATCGATCCGGTAGATTTTGCTGATAATGTATTTGATCACGGGTTAGAAATTTTTGGTAGTTGGCCGTTTAATATGGCACATGCATTTGAACAGTGTTTAGGAAGTAATTGGTTTTTTACTGCACGATTAAATGGATTTTTTGACATACATAAGCAGTTAATGCAGGGCATTCCGGTGGCAGTAAGCATTCGGGGTGCGCTTGATGGAGCACCAAAACCGTATGAAGATGGGCACTTGTTGGTGGTAGTTGGGTGGGATGCGCAAAAAAAATCGGTTATTTGTCATGATCCTGCATTTGATAGTCATCAGTGTGTGTTGAAGTATTACCCAGTGCAGAGTTTTATTCGGGCATGGGAATGTTCACGGCGGTTGGCTTATTGGGTAGATCCGGTGCGTATGTAATTGGTGGTGTGTGAATAGTGTGAAGATGTATACATGTATTATTTTAAATGAGAAGGAGTTGTTATGAAGTATGGATTGTTAGGATTAGTTCTGGTAGTGGGATGTATAGCACGTGACGTACAGGCATTAACGGTGGTTAATAATGTACAGGAAATATATCATCAAAAAAATAAGAATGAAAACTCTTTGGAGATAGCGCATATTCTGCTGTTTTTTGCGCGTGATCCACAAGGAATAACCCTAGAGCCACAACATACAGTGTTATCGAATGGTATGCATCAATTGACATTTGTGTTTGATAGTACCCATGTGGTGCGTGATGTGCTCAACAGAGTTAATCCAAGCAAGGGGGAGGGATATACGATACAGTTTAATGTTCAGAATAAAAACTTGATGCTTGTGGTTACGTATGATCCAAAAAAAGTAGCAGTGCGGTATGGTGATTATTCCACGTTGGATATGAAAAAAGGATATGTTATTCGTTTCTTTGATAATCAGGTGTTGAACCAAATTAACAATAAAGAAAGTTATATTTTGCAAACGGCAGCGCTTGGAATCTGTCAGGATGTGAGTCTCATATAAACTTTTAGTGTAAGATTATTGCATTAGACTGAGCAATACCTTCAAGAACCATTTTAGTAGATACCATACATAAAGGTAAAAAGAGCGTTCACGTAGATTCTGGAGAAGTAATGTTTTAATTTCTTCTTTGTCAGTGAGGTCCAGGGGTTTCATACCCTTATCGTTTGCTAAATCAGGATCAGCATTGTATTGCAGTAAGAATTTTACAACTTCAGCATCGCCTTTCATCAATGACATCTGTAAAGGTGTGATTCCATGATCAGCTGCTTTATTAATATCTATGTCATTGGTAATAAGCAATAACTTCATAATGTCTGTATTACCTGTTGTCGATGCTATATGTAAAGCCGTGCATCCACGATAACCTGCTTTATTAACATCTATTCCGTTGGAAGCAAGCAATAACTTTACAAAGTCAGTGTTACCTTTTGCTGATGCATTGAGCAAGGGTGTTAATCCATTTTCATCTGCTTTATTAACATCTATCCCATCTGCACTAATTAATAACTTTATGATTTCAGTATTGCCTTCTTCTAATGCAATCCATAAAGGGGTCCGCCCATTGTCGCTTGGCTTATTAATGTCTACTCCATGAGTGGCAAGTAATAATTTTACCACTTCAGTGTTACCTGCTGTCGATGAAATCCATAAAGGTGTTGTTCTGTTATTGGTTGCTTTATTAATATCTATTCCATTTACACTGATTAATAATTTTACAACTTCAGTATTGCCTTTTTCTGATGCAATCCATAAAGGTGTTAATCCATTTTCATCTGCCTTATTAACATCAATTTCGTTGGAAGCAAGCAATAACTTTACAACTTTAGCGCTACCCATCATTGATGCAACAAATAAAGGTGTCATCCCATTATTGTCTGGCTTATTAATATCTATTCCGTCTGTAGCGAGTAATAATTTCACATCTTCAGCATTATCTTCAAATGATGCGCAATGTAAAGGCGTCCAGTTTTCATCCTCCTCAATTGCAGCAACATCTTCATCAATATCAGGCCCAGTAAGATCTATGTCATCTTCATCTGTTTCAGTATCGCTTGCACATGATGCGCCATATAAAGGAACAATTTTTATTAGATTAGCGGCAAAGCCGCCTATAAAGGTAAAAATGGTTGCGAATGCAATACTAGATAATTTTTTCATTGCTATACTCTGCCATTTATTTTTTATATTGTTAGGTAAGAATATAATGTTGACCGAGCCAGATGCCACAAATAAAGTGATAACGAGCGTTTGCGTATAGTTTGAAGAAGTATCGTTTTAATTTTGTCATTGCCTTTATTAGATGCTATATGTAGAGCTGTCCGTCCATTATTATCTACCTTGTCAATATTAATTCCATCGATAGCAAGCAGCAACCTTGCAATTTTGGTGTTGCCTTTATCTAAGGCTATATGCAAGGCTGTTCGTCCATCATTGTCTACTTTGTGAATATCAATTCCGTTGACAGCAAGTAGTAACTTCGCAATTTTGGTATGGCCTTTATTTAACGCCATATTTAAAGGTGTCCACCCATCATTGTCTATTGTATTAACATTTATTTTATCATTAGTAAGTAGTAATTTTACAACCTCAATATGCCCTTCATCCGATGCAATAAGTAAAGGCGTTAATCCAACATTGCTTGCTTTATTAACATCTATCCCCTTAGTAGCAAGTAATAACTTTACTATTTCAGCATTACCTTCAAATGATGCAATAATCAAGGCTGTGAATCCGACATCGGTTTCTTGGTTAATATCTATTCCATCGATGGCAAGTAGTAATCTTATAACTTCAGAGTTGTTTGTAAATGATGCGGCCATTAGGGAAGTTAATCCGTTATCATTTGCTTGATTAACATCTATTCTATCATCAGTAAGTAATAACTTTACAACTTTAGCTTTGCCTTTACCTGATGCAATAATTAATGGTGTGTGTCCATCGTTGTCTGCTTTGCTAATATCTATTGTCTTAACAGCAAGTAGTAATTTCACAACTTTAGCGTTACCTTCAAACGATGCAACATACAAAGGTGTTTGTCCTCTAATGTCTGTTTTGTTAATGTCCAGTTTATCAATAGTAAGTAATAACCTGACAATTTCATTGTTGCCTTTACCTGATGCAACATATAAAGGGGTGAGTCCATAGTTGTTTGCTTTGTTGATATCTACTTCTTCGATAGTAAGTAATAATTTAACAATTTCAATGTTGCCTTGGTATGATGCGACAAGCAAGGGTGTGCGTTCATCTTTGTCTGTTTTACTAACATCTATACCATCGGCAGCAAGTAGTAATTTTGCAATTTCAGTTCTATTTTCATCTAATGCTGCAATTAAAGGTGTGATTCCACAATTCCCTACTTCGTTAACATTTATACCATCGGCAGCAAGTAGTAACTTTACAATTTCAGTGTTGCCTTTAGCTGATGCAAGAATTAAAGCTGTCCATCCATGATTATCTGCTTTGTTCACATCTATATCATCGACAGCAAGTAGTAATTTTAAGGCTTCAGTGTTATTTTTAAACGATGCGATACATAAGGGTGTAAGTCCGTAATCTTCTATTTCATTAACATCTATTCCATCAGTATTAAGTAATAATTTTATAGCCTCAATATCGCCTTGCATTAATACATCATGTAAAGAACGTTCATGTGTTATCCCAAGAATACAATTATTTATAAAGGCCAAAGAGCTTATTAATATAATGGTAGATAATTTTGTCATTGATATAATCTTTCATAAAGATGAGATATGTTACAGTTATATGAGTTGCTCTAGTATAATTGTTTTTTTATATAGCTCAAAAAATTCGTACAATAAATGATTTTCGGTTTGATTAAAATTTAATAGACAGGGTGCCTTGCGATATTAGGAAACCATTTAATGCTGGATCCTCTTTCGCCCCGACCTTTATTAAAGGTACGGTCAGAGGACAGGTTGCCAAATGACGCCCTGCCCGTCGTAGCTTTGCAACGACGATCTAATGATAAATAATTGTTGATGGTCATAATTATGTGGATAATATTCTTATTTTATTAGGTATCCCATACGCTTGCGAGTTTAAATAGCTTGTAGTTTGTTATGGTCTTAACCACCGTGCCATTTTTATCGAGTCGAATGAGCGGTTTCTTAGCATTGTACGCATCAACAAGATGTTGAAATGTTTTGATGCCTTGGAACTGTTCCTTAATCGGAATTTCATGCACTTTTCCATATCCATGTTCATAGCCGCGCGCTTCTATAATCGTATTTTTTTGTGTATCAGCTACAATCATCACGTGTCCAGGAATCCAGATAAGATCGCCGTTGTGCAGTGTATCGTGCGCAGACAGAGGTTGTAAGTTTGCTGCTATAGCACTGGTGTTTTTACAAAAATAAGGAATTCCTGCCATGTGCGCTGCACGTAAAATAATTCCTGAGCAATCAAAACCATTTGCTATGGTGGCAGGAGCTGTATTGTACGCATACGCATTGCCTTGTGTGTTGCCATGTCCAATGGCTGATTTTAATGAAAAGTGATAGGCGGGATAGGTGTCTATGAAGCTGCAGCCACCCAATACATAGGGAATGGCATACGGTTTTTTTTGATGCGCCCATGATTGTAAGATGCGTACAAAGAGTTCTATGCATTTATTTTTGTCTTGTGGCACGTTGCATATGCAGAGGTGCTTTGGTATGTGTATCGTGTTAAAGCGATAGGTGCTGGGATCAAATACATACACCGATACGACTTTGGATGATTGTTTTGCGTTGCATTCTACAAATCGTGTACCCGCAGAAAGGTGTTGTCCGGTTGCGCGGTTGAAAAATGGTTGTTTGAGCGTGACAATTGATTGCGTGGTGGATTGCGTGGCAATGGATTGCGTGGTATTCACAGAGTTTTGTGTGCGTGCAATAGGTTCTGGGAAGTTTTGTATTGCGACTGCATGTTTTTTTAAGGTGTCATACGGCATGATATGTTTTTTTAAGGTCCAAAATTCTTGATGTTCTTTTTTGTCGTCATGGCTTACATAAAATGCATGCGGGATGCGAATATACAGCTCATTATCTTTTTCTTGCAGTATATCGACCTGCTCATGGAGCAGTAGTTGATGCATGCGTGGACAGGTAACGCTGGTGGTGTTTGCACCACAGAATGGTATCTTTTTATAGCAGAGTTTCAGGATTTGAATTGGGATAAAATGTTCTCATTGGTTGCCCTACGCATTCCGCAATGGGCACTATGACTATCCCTTTTTGCCTGCTCGCCGTCGCGGTAGAGCAGAATACAAGTATGGTGAGTAAGAGAGTATATAACATATCTACTCCTTTTCTTTTGTTTGATTTGTCCTATGTCGTAGTTTACTCTTTTTTTTCATTTTTTAGATAGAATAGATGGAGCATTGATTCGTGTTTACTTATTTGATTAGACTTGATACGAATTTTAAAATATCCAAAATTAATGAGCATGGTGAATGTATGTCTACGGTCAAAAAAAATTTTCTTGTCATTATCCCTCTCTATTTTCACCCCTATTTTTTCTGTTGATCAGGGCATCATAGTAAAAAACGTCTACCATCATCAGGGAGCTACGCACCAAGGTGCTACGTACCGTGGTACTACGCATCAAGGTGCTACGTACCGTGGTACCACGTGCCGTGGTGCTTCAGGCATCAATAATAATCTGGAATTAGGAAGTGTTGTTTTTTATTTTTCTGGCAAGCCGGTCATACAAAAAATAAGCTCAGAAATAACCTCAGGTGCTGTGCAAAAAAATACGTATAGTATTAAGGGCGCACGGCTGAACGCAGAAAAAATGGCGACATTACCCATCATTAATAAGTACTACACCGTTGCTATGCGCAATGTAGGTGATGATGTGCATCTGGTTGTAACCTATGACGCGCATCGGGTGGCGAGTGAGTTTGATACATTTGACTCGATCAGTTTACAAAAAGGTGTCATCATACATTTTTTAAATCGAATGCAATGTGGCGTTCAGCAACCGATGACACCGTTGGGCAAGAAGAAAAATAGACAAAAAACTATCGTCATAGATTGTGGTCATGGTGGTAGTGATGCAGGTGCTATTGGTCCGTGTGGCATTAAAGAAAAAGATATTGTATTGCGTATCGGATTACAGGTTGCACAGTTGTTACAAAAAGCGCATATGCGAGTGTTGTTTACGCGATCATCTGATGTGGATGTGCCATTGGATGCGCGCACGTCGTATGCAAATCAACAGAATGCTGATCTGTTTGTTTCTATTCATGCAAATGCGTCAACAAATACGTCTGCGCAAGGGATAGACACTTTTTGTATGCAGCCATCATTGTTGCATACTGAAAGTCTTTTGAGTGATGGTGCGTGTGGTAACCGATTGCGGGAGTTGTTGAAAATGCGTGCGGATGAAAGTAATCGTTTGGCGCGGTCTGTGCATCAATCGGTAATAACAAAGGTGAAAAAGCAGTATCCTACGGTTGTTGATCGCAAAGTAAAATATGAAGTAGGACAGATTCTTTTAGGTTCTCATATGCCAGCAATTTTAATAGAAGTGGGTTTTGTGTCTCATGAGCAAGAAGCAAAACGTTTACGTGATGGGGCATATCAATATCTATTAGCGGCATGTATAAGTGATGGAATTATCGCTTATTTAAAAGAATAATCTCACTCGTTGCGTGTGGTTGGCGGATGTGATACATTGATAATAATTTTTAAATCTTACGATATATTCTTACATTATAAATAAAGCAGAAAAACATTGTGGTAACAGATATTTGGTCATCATTTTTACATATTGTTCGCGATGAAGTGGGCAGTCGCGTGGTTGAAACGTGGTTTAAAGCCGTTTCATTCCATCGGTGGGATGCTGTCAACAAATGTGTGTATTTAGAAGCACCAAATGCATTTGTTAAAAACTGGATTCAAAACAATTATATCGATTTGATTAAGGTTCACTTAGGTCGACTTTTGCACGTTGAAAAACCAGAAATAATTTTTGTTGATGATACCAATAAGCCACTTTCTGCTACCGAAGAAATAACGATACATGACACGAGTGGGTCGTTAGTACCTGCTCAGGTTAAAAAAAATAACACGCCACAACAAGTAACAAAGAATGCATTAATCAAGCCATCAACTACCCAAGGTGGCAGTCATGTTAATAGCGCCTACTCATTTGATACGTTTGTTGTTGGCCCAACCAATTCGTTAGCATATGCCGCCGCGTATGCAATTACTGAAAAACCAGGAAGTTTGTATAATCCTTTGTTTATTTATGGTGGTTCTGGATTGGGAAAAACACATTTGTTACATGCAATTGGTAATGCCATTAAAGAGCGACAACCCAATGCGATACTTTTATATCAAACGGCTGATCGGTTTGTGAATGAATTTATTAGCGCTATTCGTTTTGATAAGATTCATAAATTTCAGGCAAAATACCATTTGGTGGATGTGCTGCTTATCGATGATATTCAATTTATTGCGAACAAAGAGCAGACGCAAGAAGCTTTCTTCCATATTTTTAATACATTGTATGAATCACATAAGCAGATTGTTTTTACAAGCGATACTATGCCGCATACCATGCAAGGCATGGCAGAACGATTACGTTCACGCTTGGCATGGGGATTAGTGACCGATATCCATGTACCACATTTGGAAACTAAGATTGCTATTTTAAAGAAAAAAGCAAAACTAAGTCAGGGTGATTTATGCGATGAAGTTGCGTATTTTATTGCTGAACGGGTAACGTCGAACATCAGAGAATTGGAAGGGGCGTTGGTGAGGGTGATGGCATTTGCATCATTAACCAATCAACCAGTGACGTTAGATTTGGCAAGAAAGGTATTGCGCGCTGAGCAAAAAATTTCTGCGCCGGTCGATTTTGAGCGCATCATAAGTATTCTTAATCGTTACTATCCGCATGACCTGCAAGCATTATGTTCCAAAGATAGAAATAAAAACGTTGCATTCACCCGTCATGTCGCTATGTTTCTCATGAAAAAGTTAACCGATAAATCGCTGCGTGATATTGGACAGTTTCTGGGTGGAAGGAATCATGCAACGGTGGTGCATGCGATTAATAAAGTGGAAGCTCAACGCAAAAATGATGTTGAACTTCAGTATCGGATTAATACCATCGAGTCAGAAATTGTTGGTTAGGCAATTGAATTAAGTCCTCTTGTTTTTTATAGCGTTTATAGCTATGATTTGAGTTAAATGTTACGCTACATGTAACTTTTAACTTATAAGTGGTGAATATGGAAAAAACAAATATTTTAAATATACTACGGTCAAAATCGTCGGTTTTTACTTTTAAAGAGATTTTTTTAGGCTCTAGAGAGGTTAATCCTGCCCTTTTAAGGCGACGTTTGAGTTACTACGTTCAAAAAGGAGAATTGTATGCAATCCGTCGGGGATTGTACGCAAAGGATAAAAATTATGACAGACGTGAACTTGCAACTAAAATTTTTACGCCATCCTATGTAAGCTTTGAGACAATTCTGTTTGAGGCAGGAATTATATTTCAGTATTATGCTACAATTTTTGTCGCGACATATCAGACAAAAGATATCGTATGCGACGGTCAATCTTACTCATTTAGAAAAATTAAAGATACCATTTTGACCAATAGTGCCGGTATTGAAAATAGGGGAAATTATTTTGCTGCTTCAAAAGAGCGTGCTTTTTTGGATCTGCTTTACCTTAATAAAGATTATTATATTGATAATCCTTCAGGGCTTGATTTTGATAAGGTGTTTGCAATTCTTCCTATCTACAACAATAAACGTATGGAAAAAAAGGTACGTGTATATTTTAAGGCATTTAAAAAGGAATGGGAGGTCTGATGACTTTAGAGAAGGCAACGCACAAAAATATTCTTATTCATGTGTTAAAAGATATTTATACTGATTTGGAAATAGCTCCCTTTTTAGGTTTCAAAGGAGGTACGGCGGCATATCTTTTTTATGACCTTAGTCGCTTTTCAGTTGACTTAGATTTTGATTTGCTTGATGAAACACAAGAAGATCGTGTTTTTGAATCGGTAAAAAAAATTCTTGAAAAGTATGGCTCAGTGCGGGAAGCTCGAAAGAAACGATTTAGTCTGATTTATCTACTTTCATACCATGACAAAATTCACAATGCTTACAATATCAAGGTTGAGATTAATCGTAGAAACTTTGGATCATCTTATGAAATAAAGACGTATCTTGGTATTCCCATGAAGGTGATGGTTAAAGAAGATATGGCTGCACATAAATTAGTAGCTATGTACGAACGTCTCGGTACAACGAATCGTGATATTTTTGATACTTGGTTTTTTCTTAAGAATAATTGGCCAATCAATACAGAAATCGTTGAAAAAAGAACTAGTTTGACGATGAAAGAATTTTTACAGAAATGTGTTGATGAACTTGAATCTATGAGTGATCGTGGCATATTGTCTGGTTTGGGAGAGCTACTTGATGAAAAACAAAAGGCATGGGCAAAGAAGAGCTTGCGGGCAGATACTATTTTTTTGCTGAAAATGAGAATGAATGCGTAAGGTGATAAATTACAAATTATCGGTTACGAAGGATAACTAAACATGAAAAAATTTTTGTTATTAGTTTTAATGTGCGCCGGAATAATGGGCAGCACATATTCGATGGAACAACCATTGGATTTAAGCTATGTGTTAAATGAATGTCAGGATGAGATTGTGAGTAAACTTGATGGTGGATCCTTTTCTTCACTTACGCAGGTTTGTACGTTATTCCAGAGGATTTGTGATGCTGTTCCATTGAAATATCTTGCGATCGATTTTTGTGATGCAGCAGAACATGGCAATAAACATCTTATTGATCGTTTTATTGTGCAACCTAATGAGTGGATGTTTGAGCAGGGAATGGGCGAAGAAGTTTTTGTGCAGCAAGATGCGGACATTAAAGTTTTAAAGCGTTCATTTAACGGTGGGCCGCAGCGATTTCTTGGTGATTGTTCGTTCTGTTGCGTCAAGCAAGCTGATAAAATTGTGCGCTGTTTTTGGTTTTGGAAGAGTCCTGAGATGTTTGAAAATAAACCACAAGCTGCTCACTGTACTGTTTTTAATATTGAAAAATGTGATGACGCAATTAACACGGCCTCAAAGGAGTGTTTAGAGTTGCTTTACGGCAGCTTAGATACTCCTTTCTTTAAGATTTATTTTCTTAAAGAAGTAGGGCGTGGCAAATATTTTATAAATATTTCAATGTCGGTGATCAAACATTGGGAAAGTGGTAGCTTTACATTGTTAGATTTATATCCAGCAGAGATATTTATCCGAAAAATTGGCATGTTTATGTTGCTTGTTTTAGCTGCACAAAAAAATAACACCATGGTTGTCAATTCAATTCTCGATGGTTCGACAGTTCCATATGATTGGATAAAAGATATTGGAAGTGATAGGTATGACTTGCTACTTTATAATTTTCCCGCTCCATCAGTGCACGATGTACTCACAAAAGCATTAAAGTTACGTTCAGAGCAAAAATAATGTGTGCTAAAACTTGTCATACTCTTTAAAAAACTCTTGCAAAAAGCTTATGGCAAGCGCATATAAAAATTCAGACGAATTAGCGTTGGCATCTTGCGCAAAGATCGTCATATAATATTCAAAATCTTTAACTGCTTCCATAGGGACAGATTCGGGCATAGGTTCTAAAAGTTTAAGAAACGCAAATGCCATAAAAACTCTGAGCATAAGCTTAACGCGGTGGTAGTGCTGAAGATCGGAATACACTGGAGGGCGCTGCAAGTAGTGCGTTAATAAATACTGATCTTCTGCTTCATTTAAACATGCATATACTGAATAACATGCCAAATCATACAGTTCATAATTAAGAGCAGCGGTTTCCCAATCAATAATCAAGATATCATCGTGTGTGAAAAAGATATTTCGCAGGTGTAAATCATTATGATTAAAAACTAATGGTCGATTCTCTTTTTCAAGCGCGTGATAAATGCTTTCAACGTCATGGAGCGCTTTGTCAATCAGTGCGTTAAAATCTGCATTGCCTTGATCTTTTATTTGATTGTAGTCTGCGACAATCTGAGCAAATAAATCCGGTGCATCATTATTGACGAGTATGCTTACATCGAATTGTGTTATTAACCGAACTTTTTGGGCGATGATATTTACAATATCGTACCTCTTTGCTTGTTGAATCAGCAGTGTAGGATCATCGATAAAGTCGAGTATTACAAATGAAAAGTCATCATCATAATAATGAATTTTTGGTGCTATTCCTTTACTGGCTGCCAGAAGATGTGTATGGATCTCATTGTGTCGTCTTGCAAATGATTCTTTCAGTGCGCGCACAACGTAGCGACGTTCATTCACCGTGCATACGGATTGTGTATTATTTGACAATCCTCCGTGTAATGGCTTGCGTGTATAGCGGTATATATCGCCTGAAAGTTGTTTAAAGCTATTGAAAATAATATCATCTTCTTGCATGGTTAAATCCGTAGCAACTCATATATCCAGTTACACTCAACAAAAAAATAGGTAGGTTAAAAAAATAAATAATTTTATAAATTTCAAGTGCGTTAATTTCATGTGCGTTTTTTCAGTAAAAAGTTTAAAGCGCATTACACCTCTTTTTGTCACGCGTAGTTAAACGCCAGTTCATTCGGTTCTAAGTAACTGAGTTGGCGTTCATATTTAGTTCTTCCAAACATATCCTTAAAACATTTTCCAGACATGAATAGATACCATTCTTCATAGGTTTTAAATTTCCTTTTTTCTTTTAAGCCAATCATAATGGGGAAATATTCGGTATCAATGATCGTTATGGTCAGCTGATTGGTTTGAGGACATTGTTTAAAAACAAAATTTGTTGTATGTGGGTCAACAATCAGATCTAAGTGATTACATAATTCAATTGAAAATTGTTTGGTCTGTTCGGTTGATAAGTCGGTTTTATTGGTGGTGTCTATAGCGTCTGCAATAATCGCATACACACTGGGCAATTGTGTTGAGATAGTTTTTCCATTGCCAATATTTTTGCCATCAATTTGCATATAACGATGATTTTTGGGCACCCAGAACCATTTGTGGGGAATTTCCACGGTTATATCTTTAAAAGGATCTTGAGCAAGTCGATTTTGAATATTTTTTTTATTGTCGATGCGGGTAAGTCCGCTCAGATGTCTGCCTGCCCCGCGACCCATATTCCAAAAAAATACCGGTTCAAAACCTTTCCACCAATAATTTATGAACGTTTTTGGGTCTTCAACGAATAATTTTACCACGAAAGGATAGTCTTTGAATTTGAGTACCAACAGCCCACATTTGTGTCGACGGCTAAAGTTTTTATTCTGGATAACGGTAAAATGTTTAAATTTCCTTTTCTTTTGAAGCACCTCTTTGATAAGTCCTTCACATAATGTACTTAAGGTATCTCCATGCACGCTGAGTGTGGGATCATCCGGATAGGGGATGGGAGCGTGGGGAATGAGGTTTGCATTGAACCTTTGTTTGTCAAAAATGGTAAAAAGTGGGTATTCCTCTATGTGTGAATCAATAATGCGATACGACTTTCCATGGGGTTTGTTGGCCCATCGAACGGTAACGCATGGTGTTGTGTTGTCTTTGGCTCTTAATGGACTGCGGCCATAGCTTGTTGGCCAGTAACAGAACGTTATGGCAAGTAAAAAAAAGTATTTAAATTGTTTTTTCATCATTAATTTAATTTTTAAAATTTAATTTTTAGTTTTTTGGTCTTTTTTTAAGTGGCTATTATTTTACCATAAAAATGCATACCTCAATAGTATGAAATATAGATTTAAGACAAATAGGGCACGTTGTCAAAGTTATTGTGATAAGACCGTATATTGGACCGGTTAATTGATTTTTTTGAGCGTAGTCTGTTATCTTATTTTTTATAGTACGAGTAGTTGATGTTATGTAATAAGTAGGGTATGGTCATTATATATAAAGGGTAAGAGTATCATGAATAAACGTAAGAGTAATGAAGTGTCTATAGTTTTTTAAAGAGGAGAGACCCATGGAAGAAGGGTTGCTACGACAACACGAAGTTCTTAACCGTCTGAGTGCATTGCCGCGTAAGATGGTGTCCTTGCATGGACGTGAGAACGTAACAGAGTTTGTGCTGCATGAGTTGTGTCAAAAAGATTGTCTTAATTTTGAAAAAGCAGCGTACTTTGTTGATAATCCAGACTTTGATTGTCTGAAGGGCATGGCTGGATTTTGGCGACCTGAAGCGTATTCATCTCAAGAAGATATTTGGGTTAACCCAACGTCTTTTAGTGCATATATGCAAGAATCACCATTCAATAAAAAAATTCGTAATTTTGCTCACATGAGTTCCCGTAAAAATCATGAATCAGATGAGCAGGTAGTCCAGTTGATTGCTCAAGGGTTTGAATTTGGTAATCCGGGATATTATTCATGGGATATGAAGCATGATAATCATGGGTTGTTGATTTATGAAAAACAGGCTAAGACAGGCGATGCATGCGCAGTTGAGCATGTGCTTAATGGATTGAGTCTTTTTGCTTTTTGTCCGATATTTTAAAGACATTCAAGCCCTGGTAAAGTTTGACCACTGAGATAGGTAAGTGTCGCGCCACCTCCGGTAGAGACATGCGTAAATGCATGCAATAATCCAAACATATGCGCTACGGCGATTGAATCACCACCGCTGAGTATGGTGTTTGCAGAAGTTTCAGTAATTGCGTGTAGTAAATTTTTTGCCCCTTCGAGCGTTTCTGGTTGCTCAGTAAATCCAGGAGTGCCATTAAAAAAGATAGTTTTTGCGTTGCTCATTCTTTTCTTGAATAATTCAACTGTTTTCGGTCCAATAGAGATACCTACGCCATCGGGTGGCATGTGGTCAGCCATAATTATTGTGTATTGTTGTGGATGGTTTTCATCAGTTATTTGGTAGTCGATGGGCAATACTATTTCGATATTTTGTTCGTGGCTTTGTTTTAATATATGTCGACATGCATCGAGCATGGTATCGTCTACGAGTGATTTTCCAACCGGTTTTTCGAGTGCCTTTGCAAAGGTGAATGCGAGGGCGGGGCAGAGTAGAACGGTGTTTACTGTATTCCCCGTTCGTGCTGAGCTCGTCGAAGCATTACGGGGCCTATCCTTCGACAGGCTCAGGACGAACGGCCCTTCTGATGTTCTTCCATCCATAAAAGATTGAATTAACGGAATTTTTGTTGCCGCTTTACTACCACCAAGGACGAGTACAAATGGATGGATTGGATGCTCACGTAACCTATCCAATACGCGTAATTCTTTTTCCACAAGCAATCCGATGCTCCGTTTGTCCGGCAAGAATAATAAAGGCACCAACGTAATTGACGTGTCAGTGCGATGGAGTGTGCCAAATGCATCGTCGACATAATACTCACCCAGTTGGGCAAGTTCTTGCGCAAAGGTATGGTCATTATTTTTTTCTCCGGGAAAAAAGCGCAGATTTTCCAGCAAGGTTATGCGCGCAGCGGGATTACTGTGCTGATTGCGAACTTCAGCAGGGGTATGCGCAAATTCGATTGCGTACTTATTTTTTTTAAACCAAGGAATCAGCTGCTCAGTTGAAAGCTCAGGAGTGTAGGTGGTTGGCTCGCCCATATGGGTAATAATGATGCAGTGGCCACCTTTTTGCAGAATAAGATCGAGCGTAGGGCGGATTGCGTGTAGGCGAGTATCGTCGACAATGTGACCGTGGTCAATTGGTACGTTAAGATCGGCTCTGAGTAACACACGTGTGTTGGTAAGATTCCATTCGGGGAGTTTTGATATCATGATCATCCTTCATATCTGAGTACGTCAGCGATATTAATATTTTTTGTGCGCCGTGCGGTATACCAGGTGGCTATACAATTGAGGAGCATAATTATTGCAAATACAGTGCATGCCAATGTCCAATCCATTTTGGCTGGTAAATGAGAAACGTAATAGACATCAGGGAGCTCAATAAAAGGGTAGCGTTCTAACAAGATGCTTGCAATCCATGCAAGAAATATTCCGCTTAAAGAAGCTATGCCAGCAATATTCATTCCCATGAGCATAAAAATACTCACGATTTGTGTGGGTTGCATGCCCATTGCATACAAGATTGCGATGTCAGGTCTTTTTTGTGTGATTTGCATGAATAAGAGGGCAATAATGTTCATGCTTGCAACCATGGTAATAAGAAGCAAAATAAGTATGAGTGCATATTTTTCTAATTTTAATGCAGAAAGCAGTGCTGGATATAAATCTTGCCATGAAAACACTTCGATATTGAATGTTTTTTGTAGTGCTTCGATTGTTTCTTTTTCTTGCGCATCGGGTGTGAGCAGTAGGTTGATTTGTGTAATCCCGTTTTCAGGGAATAGGTTTTGTAAAAAATCAAGTGAGCAGAAGGTGACTCCATAATCAAATTCATCAATACCGGTTTTAAACATGCCGCCAATGACAACGTCTACTGATTCCATGGTAATTTTACGGCTACTTGGTTGATTGTCTTCGCTATACATAATTTGTATCGTATCGCCATAGGTTACCCCTAAATCTTTTGCAAGACTCTCTCCTATGAGTATGCGATTCTTTTTGATACTTGCTTGTAAAGAAATATGCGTTTTGGCGCTTGCGTGTAGAGAGATATGCATTTTGCTGTGGGGAGTGTTGTCTTGTGGCTGAATGATCTTTTCTTCAATGGTGCTGACCCGTGCTTCTTGTACCGGGTCGATGCCGCGCAACATGATTACGTGTGTGTTCCCATTGCTTTGTACGAGCGCGTACTGATTTGCCGTTCCACTTATTGCTGCTACCTGGGGAAATTGTTGCGTAAGGAGGTCATTAATGGCATCGATATTAAGTTGTTTACCATGAGCACGCATAATGATTTGCGCGTGAATGCCTTGCATTTTTTTGTAGATTGCTTGTTCATAGCCATTTTTTACCGCGTTTACTAAGGCGAGTGCAAATGAGCCGATGAGAATACTTACAAAACAAATACGCACCATGGTTGATACGTTGTTGTCGTATGCGGTGCCCCGTAGGTAGCGCCATGCGAGAAGCAAGCTGAGTCTGTTCATTTTTTTGTGTATCCCGTGTTGGGTGTAGTTACTTTTCGTTGTTTTGGTACAAGTAATTTTGCTTTTCCTAGGATACTATTGTTGATGAGGGTTTGTAAAATAGAACGCAGTTGTATGGCAAACAATTTTACGTAGTGACTTTATTTTATGCGTGAGGAGCGTTTTTGATTGTTTCTTGTTCTATCACCTTTTCAAGCATCTTGTATGAATCTCTTTCACTTTGTAGTTGTTTGGTTGTGATTTATATATTTTTTGAGCCCATTCCAATGCGGTCAGGTTACGATACGTTAAGTTTGGGTTTGCGCCATTACTCAGGAGCAATTGAACGATGATGGGGTTGATATTTATCACTGCTTGGTGCAATGCAGTCATGCCATTTGAGTTAAAATAATTTACATCGGCACCATTTTTTATGAGTTTGGTTATTTCATCGATGTGTTCGGTTGAACTCTTTGATGCGTATACATTGTACGCGAGCGCATCGCCTAACTGTACATACTGTGCTGAAGTTGATGTGTTAAAGATAGTGGCGATTTCTTTTGTGCTGAGATCGAATTTTTTTGCGAGCACATGTACAAGCGCCACAAATCCTTGCCAATTGCTGAAGTCGCCATAGTGGGCAAAGATTATTTTTCTTAATGCGGTGTTTGTTCCACTCAGTGCTTTGATAGCAGTGATTAACTCTTCAGGGTCATCGTAGGCATGTACGTATGAAAGGATGATTGCTTGAATATCGCTAGGCAAAGATTCTATGCCCAAACCAACGTAGCGGCCAGGCTCTGGCTTTATTGGTTCCATTCCATTGAGAACGCTTGCGCAGAGTAGTGTGAATATCAATGCTATTTTTTTCATGGCATCCCTTTTGTATGTGTCACGCCATAACACGGTGAAGGCGGCTGTTGTTTAACTGCTTCTTTAAACATATGATCAATTTTTTGTAGGGCGTGAGCCATTTCATGCTCTTCGCTCCTTTGAGCATGCCATAGGTTTATTTTCACATACTCTAACATCGTTCTTCTTGATGAGTCTTTTATGGTTGGCTTTGCGCCAGCGTCAAGCAACAATTGTACGGTGGGAGGATTATTTTTTTCTATTGCTGCCAAGTATAATGGTGAATCCGGTCCGGTAGCGTAGTTAGTATCAGCACCTTGTTTGATAAGTTGCTTTACTTGTTCTACGTCACTGCGCATTGTCGCGTCTATTAATTCAACTGATAAACGCATGTAGTGTATTGAGGCAGGTGTTTTAAATTTGTTTGCAATGTATGCGGGGTCTTTTTTAAATCTATTTGCGAGCATGTGCACCAGTGTTTCAAACCCTTTGAGGTTACCATGCTTTTTATTGACTATAGCGTTTAACGTTGCGTTAGATGCGCTTGTTGCTTTGATAGCGTTGATTACGTTGTTCAGCGTATCGTCGATACATATGTTTGCCACAAGGATCTCTTGAGTTTCTTTGGATAGATTTTGCATTCCTATGTCAATGTAGTTACTGCATTCAGGTTTTGTTTCGCATGCAGGTTCCATACCATACAGTTGACTTACGCATAGTATGGTGAATATTAATGCTATTTTTTTCATGAGTTTACTCTTTCTTATTGGTTACGGCTTCTTTGAGTAGTTGTATAATCTCTTTTGAGTTATCAGCTTTGTTAGCCATTGTGAATGGTGTCCCTAAATTTTTGTCGCTATAATTGACATCAGCACCTTGCATAATCAGTTTAGTTATTTGATCGATATCCTCCCACCAGGATATAGCCCCTATTAATGCATTACCCAAATTTATATATTCTTCTGCAATAGATGTTCCAAACAGTTTGGCTATTGTCTTTGTATCTTTTTTAGGAAATTTATTGGCGAGCATATGTACCAGTTTTGTGAAACTCTTAAGGTTGTCGTATCGTATTCCTCGCAGTACGCTTGCTACTTTAATTGCCTTGATTGCTTCTTCAAGAGTATCGCTTGTTGCTAATGCCATCCTAATAATCGTGTTATGAACGTCTTCTGGTAATTCGCCTAACACAGGTTCAGGTTCCATACCATACAGTTGACTTACGCATAGTATGGTGAATATTAATATTATTCTTTTCATGACTTTACTCTTTTTTTATTCATTATTTTATTGCCTCTTTAAGTATTTCTATAATCTCTTCTGCCTTTTCATTGTTTGGTGCGACTCGATATGGTTCTAGAATCCATTGTAGTGGTGTCAGGCCAGCTTCTTTGCGCAACTCTGGGTTATGATTGTATTTTAAATTCGGGTCTGCTCCATAATTCAAGAGTAATTGAACCATTTGTGGATTAAAATTTATCACCGCTTGGTGCAATGCAGTCATGCCGTTGGATCTGAAATAATTTATATCAGCACCATCTTGTTCGATGAGTTTGATTACGTCATTGGTGGGGTCTACGGGTGAATTTTTTGATATATATATACGCTGTCTGAGCTTGTCGCCTAATTCTATATAGTCTTTTGAAGTTTGTGTGTTAAATTTTTCGGCAATTTCTCGCGGGCTTAAATCAAACTTGTTGGCTAGTATGTGCACAAGCCTTGTGAAATCCTTAAGTTTATTAAAAGTATTTCACGTGGCTCGCAAAATACGCTTCCTATTTTAATCAGTCTCGATTGCTTGTTCAAGATCTTTACTTTTTGCAAGAGCATTAGCAACTTCTTTATGAAGCTCTTGTGGCAATTTACCAAAAGCTCCCATTTTTTGTTCAGGTTCCATGCCATATAGCTGACCTGCACATACGATTGTGAGTAAAAGTACTAGCTTTTTCATTTTTTTCCTTTGCTTGGTTATTATACCTTCTATCTTTGATACAATTTCAGTATTGCAAATAGAAAATATAAAAATCAAGAAAAATAAAAAAAATTATTAAAAAAGTTTTTTTGCAGCCTACCCGCTATCTTTTCCGCCTCACCTTGGAGGCCTTAGCGAAGGGGGAATCTGGATGGATATAGAGGTTGGCCAGGTGTAGGATCAAGAGAATTTACGCTTCATTAACCCTTTTGATAAACAAGGTTGTTACAAGGGATGGGCTTTGTGTTAGTATATTCGATAAGGTATAGAAAAACGCATGTTATAAGATTTAATGTACTGAAAAGAAGCGCTATGAAAAAAGGGATTATCACGCTCGGCCTCTGTGGCTTTTTATTAAGCACTCTGCCAGGCTGCTGGCGCGCAGTTGACTGGGCACGGAGTAATTTTTATCAGGGCACCTGTTTAGACTATACAGTGCCACCAGTAGATGCCTATATCAAATCCGTACGAGTTTATGACCTCCTTTCTATGCGCGCAACCTTTGATGCCCTATGGTTATCAGATGAAGTACGCACCGCATACGTTGACCTATACACAATGCGTTACGGCAAAAGTGCTGAACAACGGGATGCGCTATTACGCACTCAATTAGAAGATAATAACCGGTTCATTTCATTCTATGTGCTCAGTTCGTACGAAGTCCCACTGAGTGGCGACCAAGTAGAATGGGGACTATTCTTGCGGGTTAATGGATCAAAGGGACCAGGGGGACTGGCGAGCCATACCATTACCCCAATCGAATTGAAGGAAGTGGACTTGGTGCCGGAGTACCGTGCTTTTTTTGGCAAGAAGTTTAATAAGTTTAAAGTTGCATATGTGGTGAAATTTAATGCGTGTGATAGCGCAGGGCGGCCGTTAATTGCGCCCGGTGTGGACAATATCGCGCTTTATTTCCGGTCAATGTGCAAAGAAGTAGTGTTGGAATGGCCATTTAATAAATCATGTAGTTAGTGGGGAGTAGATATGAAGATAGCAATTGGGGCAGATCATCGTGGTTTTGAGACAAAAGAGATAATTCAAGCGACCATGACGTTGCAAATAGACGATGTGAAATGGATTGATATGGGGGCATTTAATGGGGAGTCTTCTGATTACCCGTTGTTTGCACAGGCGGTGTGTGAAGAAATCCTGCGTGGCCGCGTTGATTATGGGGTGCTTTTGTGCGGTACGGGTGTTGGTATTGCCATGGCGGCCAATCGCTATAAAAAAATTTATGCGGCACTTGCATGGAATACCGAGGTTGCGCGATTGAGTAGGGAGCATGATTTTGCAAACGTACTCGTGTTGCCGGCAGATTATATGTCGGGCGAATATGCAGTCGCCTGTGTGCGGGCCTGGTTGCATGCAGAACCGCTTGAAGGCGGTCGTCATGAAAGACGGGTGGAAATGATCGATCAGTTGGGGTAATCGAAGGGGTAATCTGGCTTAAAAATTAGATTATTTCAGTCTATTGGGCCATTGGGGCTCGCTCTTGAGTAATTATCCCATTTTTATGGTCTTTTTTGAGAAAAAAGATGCAAAGCCTTTGACAAACTGAAAAATGTCTGTAACCTAAATAAAGGGCTATGAAGTTAGTTTTGTACAAGTTTTATTAACTTATACACTAAACAACCCGCTCGTCTTGACCACCTCGACTAGTTTTAGAATTCGTTTCCTCCTTCGCCTACGGCTTCCGGTCTTCGCATAAAGCTTCGACGGACAGGTCGGCTGACAGGCAAGGGTAACGAAGGCATGAAAGCGTAATCGGCAAGCAGTTCGGAAGTAAAAGGCCCTTACATTCGGTGGGCCGACCCTGAGCTTTTTTTGTTCTGAGTAAGTCGTAAAGCGTCTTAAAGAATATGGTAAGTGATATAGGTTATATCTGGGGTCGATGCGTAAAAGTATATCTATAAACTTACATTATTTTTGAGGTCGCTATGGCTATAAGATCGTTAGGCGTCGATGAACGTCTAGTAAAAGCTGTTACTGAATTGGGCTTTACTCAACCAACTGAAATTCAATCAAAAGCAATCCCCTTATTATTAAACGGCGACAGAGATTTGATCGGTCTGGCACAAACAGGTACCGGTAAAACCGCTGCGTTTGGTCTTCCAATGATCCAATCTATCGATGTTACCAACGGTGACACACAAGCATTAGTTATGTGTCCAACTCGTGAGCTCTGCTTACAAATTACCCATGAATTAACCCAATATGCCAAATATATAGATGGCATCAATATTGTTGCGGTGTATGGTGGTGCGAGCATTAATGATCAAATTAAAAAATTACGTAGAGGCGCACACATTGTTGTCGGTACCCCTGGTAGATTGCTTGATCATATTTCTCGTCGTACCGTAGGGCTTGCAAACATTACTCGCGTTGTCTTAGATGAAGCTGATCAAATGCTTGATATGGGCTTTCATGAAGATATCGATTCTATTTTGAGCACTACTCCTGCAACTAAAAAAACATGGCTTTTCTCTGCAACCATGCAAGGAAAGATTGAAAAAATTGCACATAAATACATGACCAATCCTATCGAAATTACGGTCGGCTCACGTAATAGTGGCGCGCGTAATATCGAGCATCAATACTGTGTCGTCAAAAGAGCTGATACCCATTTGGTTATCAAGCGCTTTATCGATTTTTATCCTGGTATGTTTGGTATCGTATTCTGTAGAACCAGAAAAGATACTCAAGAGCTGAGCGCTAAGCTGGCTAAAGATGGTTACAATGCGGATGCGTTGCATGGAGACTTGTCTCAAGAGCAACGTGACGTGGTCATGAATAAATTTAGAAACAGACAAATACAAGTACTTATCGCAACTGACGTTGCAGCTCGTGGTATTGACGTTGATGATATAACACATGTTATGCATTGCGACTTGCCAGATGACGTTGAAAATTACACCCATAGAAGTGGTCGTACTGCACGTGCTGGTAAATCTGGTGTATCTATTATCATCAGTTCTCCTGGTGCAGTGAGCAGAATCAGATATGTAGAGCGACAAATTGGTCAGGCTATTGCACAAGTTCAGGTGCCAAATGGTTCTGCAATATGTCAAAAACAGTTGGCTCACTTTTCTAGTTCATTAGTGGCTTCTGTTCCTGCTGATAGCATTGTTAAGCCATATTTAGAATCTGTGTCTAAGATTTTGATTAACCTGTCTCGTGAAGAATTGATCGAACGCATGCTGTCCATAACCTGTAGCAAGATGTTACAAAGGTATGCACAAGCGCCAGATATAAATGTTGATTCACGCAGTGGTAGCGGTAGAGACTTTAATGATCGCAGATCAAATGATCGTGGTGGTGATTACCGCGATGATCGTAGATCGAATGACCGTAGATCTGACGATCGTAGATCATCAGGTAGCGATCGTAGATCAAATGATCGTGGCACAAAAGACTTTAGCGATCGCAGAACATCAGATTATAACTCTGGTGGTCCTAAGTATTCCCGAGGAGCATCTTCTTCCGCTTCTTCCGCTAATCGTCTTTTCATTAACGTTGGTAAAATAGATGGCTTGGATAAAGGTAGCTTTATTAAGTTTGTCTGTGGTACTTCATCAGTGGATAGTGCGTCTGTCGGACAGATTGTTATGCAGAATACGCGATCATTTTTCAGCGTTGACGATAGCAAGAGTGCTTCTATGATTGTTGATAAATTAAAAGATGCATCATTCAAAGGTAGAAGAGTACGTATTGAGTTGACTGAAGATCGTCCTGAAAGATCTGATAGATACTAAATAGTACGACGCTACACGATACTTACGTATTCTGATATTGTGTATTTTGATGTGAAGTATTTCGATACTATGTATTTTGATACTACGTATGTTAATACCTAAGTATTTCGAGTGTATTTTTTTAAAATTGAGTTATTATGAATTGCAAAAAGCCTGACTAAAATCAGGCTTTTTGCATGGGTTAAAAAAGTGTTTTTTATTGAGAGGTATAATTATGGCTAAAGAAATCAAGTCGCTCATCAAGGGATACAAAAAGTTTAAGCAGCACTATTTTGAAAAACAGAACCCATTATTCAATGAACTTGCAAATGGTCAAAAGCCAGACACGTTGGTTATTGGCTGTTCTGATTCTCGTGTGGATCCGGCTATTGTGACCAATTGCCAGCCAGGAGAATTGTTTGTAATTCGTAACGTAGCGAATTTGGTCCCTCCGTATGAAGAAGATAATGCGTATCATGGTACCAGTGCTGGTTTAGAGTTTGCAGTGCGCACACTTGGTGTAAAACATATTATTGTATTTGGCCACGCACAGTGTGGTGGCATTATGAGTCTTTTTCAAAAATCAGAACAATCATCGGTTACAAAAAGTTTTGTTTCCAAGTGGATGGAACTTGCACAACCTGCCTATGATGCGGTGAGAAAGCAGGGCAATGGATTACCGTTGGAAGAACAGATTACCTTGTGTTGTCAGAATTCTATTGTGAATTCGTTGCGCAATTTGCGCACCTTTCCATGGATACGGCACGCAGAGCAGAAGGGTGATTTGCAATTGCATGGGTGGTATTTTGATTTATTGACCGGTGTTATTAAGTCGTTTGACACTGATAAGAATGCTTTTGTAGAACTTGAGTAAATGTATAAATATTTTGGTTTGTATTCAGCAGGTGGTTCAGGGATCTCTATTTCTATTGAGTGAAGCTTAATCTCGCCTTTTTGATAGGCGATAACTTCTTCCAGCGCATCTTTTAGATCTTTGAAAAATTTACTGCTTATCGTGAATCTTTCCGTAATTCGGTAGCTAATTCTTTTAAGTCTTTTTTGTTTTTGGCAACGAGCATAGCGTACGGTTTAATTTTTGCGATCTTAGTAGTTAACGCACGTTTAGCTTCAAGAATTTCATATGCGAGTTGTAGTCTTAGAAAATAGCCTTCTGATAATCCAAAAAATTTGCAAAGGCGTAAATCTGTGTCAGCGGTGATGCTACGATCTCCACGAATAATGGCATGAATGCGATTTGCAGGAACATTGATGGCGCGCGCTAAAGCATTTTGGCTCATATTCAATTCATTAAGAAATTCTTCTTTTAAGATTTCACCGGCGTTGGGATTGTGTACGGTTCTTTTAACCATGTTAGTGTCCTAGTTTAATGATAATCAATAATTTTGACTTCATATGCTCCATCGTTTTCCCATACAAAGCAAAGTCGCCATTGCTGATTGATTCGTATGCTCATTTGTCCTTTTCTATTTCCCTTCAAAAGCTCTAAGTTATTGCCGGGAGGGTTTTTTAAATCTTCAAGTTTGATTGCGGCATTTAACTGTCGCAGTTTTCTCATAGCCCTATCTTGAATATCAGAGGGGAATTTGGAAGAATAAGCCCCATCCCATATTTTTTTAGTTTCTTTACAGTGAAATGTTTTAATCATTATAAACTTGAAGTTTTTAGGGTTGTTAGGGTTTTAATCTTCTTGTTTCATTATTTATTGTACCATGGTACGTATCGCGTATCAATACTTATTTACGGTTGTGAAGAAAAGTGTAGGAAGATGATTGGTTCTAAATATAAAGATCGCTACGAGAAGGATATAATCTTTCGTGAACTATTTTATTTTTGGCACGGTATGAGAGATACTCATCCAAGTAATTTAACCCGTTCAGAATATTTTTTAGCTGCAGCTGAATCATTGAGAGCAAATCAACTTGTTGAACCAAAAAACGAATAATAGAGTCATGATTAGTTACGCGGAGCAGAAGGGTGATTTGCAATTGCATGGGTGGTAGTTTGATTTATTGACTGGTGTTATTAAGTCGTTTGACATTGATAAGAATGCTTTTGTAGAACTTGAATAAATGATTGTCATAAGTATTTAAAAAAAAGAGATTTTTTTATGTATACCGTGAAGCAAAAAAAGTATGCACGAGTAAGTGCCGTATTATTGATGTGTAGTGTATCGCTGTGCTTTGCAAGCAAAGGTAAAGAGCTAAAAGTAATTACGCGAAATTTTGATGCGATGAGTGTGAGTGATCAGATACCACTTGCAGAAATCATGGGACAAGTGGCGCATGACCGTCAGGAATTGCACAAATTGCGCGATACCTACATGCAAGAATATCTGCGCGTTGGGATGCATGGTAATTGTATGGATGTCACAACTCAAATCGCCAAAGCAACTATAGGGTATGTTAATACACGTATCGCAGAAATAATTGAAAAATTAGGGACAGCGCCAACCAAATTTTGTGTATTTACCATGGGTTCACTGGCGCGTGATGAGAGTGGATTCTTCACCGATTTGGAAATTGGTATATTGGTAGAAGAAAAAAATCCACTTGTTATCGATTATTTTAAACGTCTTAGTCAACGACTTGCAGACAGACTTTTTTTATTGGGTGAGTCTTGCGATGTTGGTGGTAAAGGTTTACGTATCGATGAGGCAGATAGTGCGCCTGACCATTTTTGAGGTGGTGGGCACGGTATGCATCGCCTGAACAAATAGCTGCATTGGCTCACGCCGCTGAACAAGAGGCTATGCAAACACCATTTGAAGGAAGCCCTATTTTTGTAGCAACGCCACAAGAATTTGCAGATTTCTTTGATCCTCGCTTGCCAGAAAAATTGGCATTAGCAATCCATATGTCGCAAAAAGAAAAAAAGATCATTTCGTATCTACTCGATTTAGCGCGTAACATACGGTATATGTATGGTGATAGCTTTTTGCTTGATCAGTATATGGACGCACGCGATACGTATTTGCAAGGACCACCACAAGATGCGCGCCAGTATAAAAATCGCCGAGAAGAATTTTCTTATTGTTTGTTGAAATATGATGTTGAAAAACATGGGAAGCCAGGATCAGCTATAGTAACAGGAAAGTTGGGTGATATTGTTAACATTAAAGAGGCTCTGTATCGGTTTCCAGAAGAAGTGCTTATCAGTTTAGGGTTTCTATTTAATGTTAAAGTCCAAAATACCGCGCAGATAGCCGATCAATTGGTTCTCATGAAATGCATAAGTCCTGAATGGGGCAACGACTTAAAAGATCTTATGAATTTTACCGTTTGGTTACGTTTAAGAAAACAGATGAAACTGGGCAAGCAAGGTTTTGATATTCCCGTGACACAAAAAGGGTATGATGAATTAACGCAAAAATTATCGTCGTATGATTTACAAAAGGTAGTGCCAGGACAGGCAGATTCGCTGTTAACACCAGAAATAATTGACTTGTTACATGCTAAATATCTGCCATTGGAGAAAAAACTCTATGAATTCATCAAGGACTTTTCTGAATCCTTATCGGTAGTGCAAGTATGTGTGGGATTATTTTAATGATATTGTCAGAATCTTAGTTGGATTCGCGCTAATAATGTAGCTAAAAATGCCTGTAATGTAGGCAACGGCCGAGAAACGGCCGACCCAGCCTTCGCCCCGACCTTTAAAAAGGTACGGTCGGCGGGCATGGCAAACGGCTGAGAAATGTAAAAGCGGTGGCGGACCGCCGACAAACCGCTGACAAACCGCTGAGAAATGTAAAAGCGGTGGCGGGCCGCCGAGAAAGCGCTGAGAAATATAGAGGCGGTGGCGTCTATTAACGAACGCATAACGTGTGCAAAAATTAAACAACTTATTCCAAAAAAAAGGCTCCCGGGTTTGTTTTCCTGAGAGCCTTCTTAGTTTTTGTTCAAAAGTTATGATGAGCAGTTTTTTTAGTCTATTTCATCTTTCCATTCACCATCAGCATCATTATCGATATCTCCAAATTCACGTTGTTGAGCTTTCTGTTCAGCTTCGCGTTGTTTTTTAATCCGATCTATTTGTGGATGAGTTTGCGCATTAGCTGGCATTTCTTTAAGTTTTGCCTCTATCTCTTCTTGAGATTTATTATTATTGGGAGTCTCAGATGGTGTTGTTTTAGGCTCTTCCTTACTATCTTGAACGTTTACTTTTTTAAAGCAGCCATTGGCGGTTCTTACTGTAGTCGTCTCTTGCTTTTTTGGCAATTGCTCTGTTTTTTGGGGTGCTTCTTCCTTTGGTGGTTGTTCCTCTGATGCCTTTCTTCGTTCTTGAGCCTTACGCTGTTCCTCTAATTCTTCTTCAGCTTTACGTTGTTCTTCTAATATCTTTCGTCGTTTCTGAATTTCAGGAGGCATTGCATTTATTAAGGGGCTAAAGGTTGTCTGATTGGTAGAGAGATCATCTGTAGTAAGCGGCAGTGTATTATCTGTTGTTTTTAGTAGTGGCTCAGATAATACAGATGCAGGATTTTTGTCAGCAGCGTCTTTGGTTTGATTTGGCAGGCTTTATTTTGATCAGTTTTCGGTTCGACTTTATTTAAATTAGCTGCTTTCTTCTGTAATTGCTCAGCAAGGCCTGCTTGGGATAGCGGTGTCTTGTCAGTAGTCTTTGGTTCGACTTTATTTAAATTTGCTGCTTTCTTCTGTAATTGCTCAGCAAGGCCTGCTTGGGATAGCGGTGTCTTGTCAGTAGTCTTTGGCTCGACTTTATTTAAATTTGCTGCTTTTTTCTGTAATTGTTCGGCAAGGCCTGCTTGGGATAGTGGCTTTGGTATATCATTATTTGGTTGTGATGATTGTGTATCGCCAGTTTGTTTTTCATGAGACGTTAAAGAGGTGGCGTTTTTTCTTGGGCTATTCTCATTGGTATGGTTATCTTTATGATTAGTATTTGGTTGTTGATTTGTAGCGGTTTTATCGTTCGATGGCGGTATTGGCATCGGTCTAAGCGGAGCTGGTTGTTTTTGTTGATCGTTATTTATTTGATTAGTTCTTAATTCATTGATCATGTTTTGAAGATCTGCATTCGTTTGCAAAGTAGTTGCATACTGCGTTCTGATATTTTGTACATCTTGCTCATGAGCATTATTAAGTTGATCGCGCAAATTTTGCAATGCTTCCTGATTCAGGGTGTCTTTTTTATGTATCTCATTAACCCATTGTTCTAGGGTAAAAACATATTGGCTACGATCATTTTTGTCATGCTCATTTGACGCTTCAAATCTCGCAATAAGTTCTTGTTGTTCTACTCTTGATGCTTCAAGTCGTGCGATAAGTTCTTGTTGTTCTACTCTGTTTTGTTGCCTTGCATTTTCAATATCTTGATCATGTTCGTTAATGCGATTTCTCAATTGCCCTAATTGTTCTACATAATTTTCTTGATCAGCACGAGCCTGAGTTAATCTGTTTATAAGATCTTGATTTTCTTGCTCGAAAGCTTGCAATACTTCCTGGTATTGTTGCTGTATTTCTTCTGGATCTTGTTGGTGAGTATTGTCAAGTTTATGGTCGTTTTCAGCAGGATTTGCTTTCAAATCATCCACGTTGTGAGGTGGATTATGATGCTGATTATTTTGAAGATGTATGATTTGATCATTAAGATTCGCAATGTTTCCATTAGCGATATTTAAATTTGCGTCAGCAGCATTGAACTGACGAGTAAGATTCCCAATCTGAGTATTAAGACCTGGAATAGTAACGTTATTGGCAGTATTTAACTGCTTAGGCAACCAGAAAATACGGCTTAATAAGGTATATTCACCAAGCGCCAACAGTGAAGCTTCAAGCGCTAAATATGTCATCCCAGTAGTTATAAGCTTATTTTCTTTTGCCTTTTCATACAATGCACGTGCTTTTTCACGGACAACTGCATATGCATGCTGAGCCTTTTCCTGCATCTTGTTGTACGATTCTTTGGCTGTTTTAACTGACCAGTAACGTGTAGTATGCGCCTTTTGTTCGTCTTGTGATGCATGGGTAGCATGTGGCTGTCCATGGCGTGATTCTGCTTGCATATAACCGCTCACAAAGAATAGAGCGAGGAAAGCGATATTAAATTTTTTTCTTGAAAATAACATGATAAGTAACCTCTATTTAACTTAATTCAGTAAAAACCTCCAAAACATCCTTTAAAGATATCCTTATTATGATACCAATAAAAGAAATGTTGTAAAGGGCTACCCCCCTAATAAACCAGACAATATAGGCAAAAATATCAGTTTGAATTTTTACAGGCTAATTGTGACATGAAAAGGGACGCTTTAGCCGGGTGTTGTGGGTCATGTGCTTGTATTTGTTTCAATTATGCAATTCGTCTGGGTTTAGGCTTTATTCCATAAAAAGGGCTCCCGGGTTTGTTTTCCTGAGAGCCTTCTTAGTTTTGTTCACATTAGTTTTGTTTAAAAGTTATTGTATGCTTTTTTCCGCTCTTGCTTTTTGTATCTTCTCTGATGTTTCAACCATCATGTTTATTGTTTTTGTTTTTATTCCGGCAAGAAGTAATAGCGTTATTAATTCAGGATTTTGCATTTGAGCTGCGAAGAATAGTGGTGTGTGTATTTGATCAGCTGTAACTATGAAGGATGCGGTGAAATTAACATCCGCTCCTTTTGCAATAGCTTGCTTTGCATCATCAAGTGTGTTATCTAAACGGGTGCCTGAAATGATTAATAAATTTTTGCCGAGTGCTACATATTTTTGTGCGGTAGATATTTCAAATTTTTTGGCAGTAGCTTCTGTAGTTGCCTCGGGAAATTTATCTGATACAAGGTGTATTAACGTTGTGAAGATTTCGATTTTATTGTAATCACCATACACGTTCTTGACTACGTTATTAAACTCACGATTAATAAGTTTCGTTGCTTCAATGGTGTTTATTATATCATCAATATTATCGTATGTGATTATTGCTTGAGTAACGCTTGCTTTAGCTTCTATTGGTAGCTTTCCTAAGGGGAAAGATTCTTCAGGCTCAAGATTTTCTTGCATGCCATTTAACGTGCATATGTTTAAGAGTAAGTGTGAAAAGTAAGGTTGTTTTTTTCATGATTTTTCTTTCTTAGTTTGCTGGGATTGTTTGTATTAAAAATTATTGTATACCCTTTAACTTTCTTTCTCTTTCTATTTGCTTTGTTGTCTCACGCATCATGGACCATGTTTTTTCTTTTAATTTGTAAATTTCGAATAGCCTTCTTAATCCATCATTGCCCATTTGGGTTGCGAAGAACAGTGGTGTGAGCATATGATACGTTTCTATTTCAGGATCCACTATGCGCAAGGCGGTGAAATTAACATCAGCTCCATCATCTTTAATAATTTGTCTTGCTTCATTAAATGTAGTGGCTATATGGGTTCCTGACAGCATTAATAACGTGTTGCCGAGTTCTACATATTTTTGTGCAGTAGGTGTTTCAAATTTTTCAGCAATAGTTTCTGTAGCTATCTCGGGAAATTTATCTGATACAAGATGTACTAAGGTTGTGAAGGCTTCGAGTGTAGTTCCTTGTAAGTTTTTAACTTGATTGATTGCTTTATCAAGGTCATTGGGTAGCATTTTTATCAGTAGATCAATAGCGGCTTGAGTGTTATAGCGTACTCCATGCAATGTACCTAATGCTTTAATCGCATTGACTGCATCATCAACGCTATTACTTGTGGCTAAAGTGGTACTGATGATTTCTTGTTTCAGCTCTTTGGGTAATTGCTCCCATAGAGTTGGATTAAGTTCAGGTTCCATGCCATACAATTGGCCGGCTGAGCATACGATTGTGAATAATAGAATCAGTTTCTTCATGTTTTTTCTTGTTAAAAAGTTGCACTATATTTTCTGTTGGCAATGCTTTTGTTGTTTGAATTACACTCTTGCAATAAGACCCTCACTGAATGGTTGTGAGGGTCTTCGTTCTGATCGAAGAAAAAAGTTATTGAAGTAATGTTTAGCTTATTTCAGCATCAATAGGCTCTTCATCTTTTTTTTCTTCAGCATCTTCTTGGCCATGTTCAGCACCAGCGCCTGCTTGTGCTGCTTGTTCTTTGTAAAGAATTTCTGCCACTTTGTGTGACGCTTGAATCAACGCATCAGTTGCTTTTTGTAGCTCTTCTGCATTTTCTGCGTGATCTTTGAGTGCTTGTTTTGCCGTTTCCAGCGCTTTTTCTGTGTTTTCCACATCAGCCGATTCTAGCTTATCTTTATTTTCTTTGAGCGTTTTTTCAACTTCTAAGATCATGCCATCAAGACGGTTACGTTTTTCTACCGTTTCTTTTGCTTTTTTATCTTCAGCTTCATGCTCTTTTGCTTCTTGTACCATGCGATCAATTTCTGCTTGGTCAAGACCGCTGCTGCTGGTGATGGTTATTTTTTGTTCTTTGCCAGTACCTTTGTCTTTGGCAGATACATTCACGATACCATTTGCATCAATATCAAATGCTACTTCAATTTGTGGTACGCCACGTGGTGCAGCAGGGATACCTTCAAGTCTGAATTGCCCAAGGAATTTGTTGTCTTTGGCAAATTCGCGTTCACCTTGTACCACACGAATATCAACAGCTGTCTGATTGTCTTCAGCAGTTGAAAAAATTTGTGTTTTCTTGGTTGGAATGGTTGTGTTGCGTGTGATCAGTTTGGTTGCAATGCCACCAAACGTTTCAATACCCAGTGAAAGGGGAGTAACGTCGAGGAGTAATACATCAGTTACGTCTCCCGCCAAAACACCACCTTGAATAGCAGCGCCATCAGCAACTACTTCATCAGGGTTCACTGAACGGTTTGGTTCTTTGCCAAAAAATTCTTTTACTAATTGTTGTACCTTAGGTATACGGGTAGAACCACCGACCAATATCACTTCATCAATTTGATCTACGCTTAGTTTTGCATCTGCGAGTGCTTGTTTGCATGGCTTGATAAGACGTGCAAAAATATCGCTGCACAAGTATTCAAGCTTAGCGCGTGATAATTTGATGTTTAAATGTTTTGGGCCAGAGGCATCAGCGGTGATATAAGGGAGGTTTATTTCTGTTTCATGCAAAGATGAAAGCTCTTTTTTTGCCTTTTCAGCAGCTTCTCGCAGGCGTTGAAGTGCCATTTTGTCCCCGAAAAGATCAATGCCTTGTTCTCTCTTGAACTCTTTGGCTACATAATCTACTATGCGCATGTCGATATCGTCACCACCCAAGTGTGTGTCGCCATTGGTTGATTTTACTTCGATGAGGCCATCGCTAATTTCAAGTATTGAAACGTCAAAGGTTCCGCCACCAAAATCGAATACCGCAATTTTGCCTGATTTCTTTTTATCAAAGCCATATGCAAGTGCAGCGGCGGTAGGTTCATTGATTATACGTTTGACATCTAAGCCAGCAATTTTACCGGCATCTTTAGTTGCTTGACGTTGCGCATCATTAAAATATGCGGGAACGGTTATGACCGCTTCAGTTACTGTTGACCCAAGATAGTCTTCAGCGATTTGTTTGAGGTGGCTGAGGATTGCTGCAGATATTTCTTCTGGTGAATACTCTTGACCTTGTACTTCAATGCTTACGCCACCTTTGTCATTTTTTACTACTTTGTAGGGTATGCGTTTGATTTCATCTTTAACGTCATCATAACTTCTACCGATAAAACGTTTTACAGAGAAAATAGTGTTTTCTGGATTGGTTACTGCTTGACGTTTAGCAAGCGTTCCCACTAAGCGTTTACCGTCTTTGGTAAATGCTACTTCTGATGGGGTTGTGTTGTTGCCTTCTTTGTTAGGTATAACTTTTGGTTGTCCGCCTTCCATGAAGGAAACTACTGAATTGGTTGTGCCGAGATCGATGCCGATTATTTTTTTGCTCATGGAGCTTTCTCCGGTAATGGAGCCCCCATTTGTTGTAAAGGGGCGTATTTGTTGGCGATATTTTTGTTTCATAGTATGAACCTTCTTAGAAAAGTTGTCAATTTCTGCTCATAAAACTTTAGTCATGTGATGTAAGTTTTGTTTTTTGGGCGGGCTGTAAGCGGTGCTCCCCAGCCTGTTCTTTGTCTTTTTCTGTTTTTAGAATCACCACAGAGATTCTCCTGTGATTTTTTGTGGTTTTTCACGCCGCTGTTTTATTTTTTACCATAATTTTTGATACTACGCCCCTTTGCTTTTAATCTACGCGCCCTGCATTCTTTTGAGTCGCATAATTTTTGGGTATCTTTTATCCCTTAGCCCTAAGCCCTTTTTTCCCCGGCAATCTCTTTTGGGTAGGGCGCCGCCCAAATCACTTCGGCTTACTCTCGCGCCATGCCCGTTGTGAAGCAACGGACATCGGCTTTGAGAGATTGCGCCTGCGTCATACATAACGAACCAATCGACGTCATCATGCTTATGTTTTAAAAGTCTTGCCGTGCCCCCGTCGGAGCTTTAGCGTAGACGGACAAACCAATTGGACGTCATCGTGATTATGATCAAACAGCACAAACCAATCGAACGTCATCTTGTTTTTTTAATAGAACGTCATCATATTTTTTTTGCATGTTTTCTTGCATGTTTTTTTGTTTGATCATTTTTCTTGAATATGCGTAACGGTTCTTAGTAGAGTCATGGTATAAAGTAAGGGTTAGGGGAAAAGGGACAGTAGGGATACCAATGATTAATAGATGTATAATATTCTTTTTACGTATACCTATTGTCATCAAAGTCGCGTGTCTAGTTTTACTGCTATTCGCTGTACGCATGAGTTATCTTTCATGCGCATCTGATACAGCCGATCAAACATTATTCAATTTTACACAGGATATTGCATTGCTCCGTAATGCGCTTAACGGTGGTGCTGCGGTTGATACCCGTAGGCAAGATGATGACCTGACACCACTGATGGCTGCGGCGCAAGCAGGAGATCTTGCCAGAGTGCAACTTTTTATGGATTATGGCGCTGATATCAATGCGATCACCAGGAAAATAGATGGTCGTTCTGTTCTGCAGATTGCGGTCGGCAATTTCGACAATATTCATAACACGAGCATTATAGAGCCTTTACTTGCAAATGGTGCTGATGTACGCGCTGCCGATAATCTAGGCAATACGGTGTTGCATGCTGCATTGCGTGTCACTAACTATGAAGATCGAATGCCATTATTTGCACTGCTTATGAAACATGGTGCAAATATTAATGCGCAAAATAAGAATGGCGATACCATGCTACACGTCACGGTAGAAAACAACAACCTTACCTGGGTTGATTGGGTGCGTGAAAAGTTTGGGTCATTGGTGAATCTTGAACTGCGCAACAAAAGAGGATTAACTCCCGTAGCATATGCGCAATATCTTCTTTTTATCGATATCGTCTATGCACTCCAAAAACCATTTCTGGTTATTGGCCTTAAGGGTGATGTTGACGCGTATGATTACAATGGCTTAACGCCCCTTATGCTTGCGGTAGTTGCTGATAATAGGGACCTGGTAAATAAATTAGTTAAAGAACGCCTTGCGCGCATTGATTTGCGTACCAATGATTCTTTAAATTATCCAATAATCCATCTTGCCTTATTCCAACAAGATTTGGACATGATAACGTTATTGTTATCGTTGGGTGCTAATCCAGAGCAAAAAGATAATGCTGGCCGCACCGCATTGCTTGGTATACCATGGATGCAAAATCTGCAAAAACGTAAAAAAGCATTAGATATGCTTGTCAAAGCAGGGTCAAACATTAATGAGCGCGATAATAGGGGTAATGGGTTGTTAGATTATTTAATTCTCCATAATGATCTGCAACTATTTAAATATGTCCTCCAAACCTATGGCAAAACCATCCAACCTAATCTGAAGAACAACAATTCTGACGCTCCTATTGATATCGCTCGCCGACTACGCCGCTGGGAATTTGTTAAAGCCCTTGGTGGCTCGCAATAGTACCAATCTCTTTGGTGCATGAACCAAATATCACTCATTAAATTCTATTTGAAAAAACACATCTACTATTTCCTTGGTTTATTCATATAAAATGGCCAAAACCCCTTTTTATAAAATGTTTTCTGGGGTATACTAAGATTCAACCTAGTATTCTTTTTTTATATGTGATGTGAATCTTATGAGTGAGGTTATTATGAAACGATTATTATCTTTATTCTTTCTATGCATGGTAACAATGAACCTGACAGTCCATGCCATGCAAAAAAAAGAAAGTTATTATGATATCCTTGGTGTCCCACGGGATGCTGCCGTAGAAGAAATTACCAAGGCATACAGAAAACTGGCTCTGAAACATCATCCTGATAGGGGTGGTGATGCAGAAGAATTTAAGAAAATAAATCAAGCAAATGAGATATTAACAGATAATACCAAAAAGCTGAATTATGATTATTATTTGGAATCAGCAGAGTATTACACAGGGGATTCATTTAATCCATTGATGATTTATTCTAAACCTGGTTCAACAAGAAATAATGGGTTTGATGGCAATTCATCACATACGAATAATCCATTTGCAGGGGGCAAAGATCCTTTTGAGGACTACTTTGCTAATTTCTTTAAAAAGGCGGCCAATGATAGATTCAATGATAAATTTAAATGTCATGGCTGCAATGCTCAAACATTTAATGAATTCCAGAGCCCTTGTTGTGGTAAATCATTTTATTTTTGCAATACGTGTTGTTTGAATAAGAAGGGTATAAAGTGTCCAGGGCATGGTTGTCCTGAAATAATTATAGTGATACGTAATCAATATGGAATGTTTGAAGTAAAACAAACGTTCGAGTGTGATGGCCTTGCATGTACAAAGAGAACCTATAAATCACACGATAATCCATGTTGTCTTTTTGGTGGTGACATATATCTTTGCGCAACTTGCTCAACTAAGTCGCATGTACAATGCCCATTGTGTAAAAAAAATATTGGGATAGAATCCAGGAATGGCACAATCAATTTGAAGAAACCCGTTAGATTGAAAAAGTGTTCCACGTGTCCTAATCAAATACCAGACGATACAAAATCTAACCTTGCTCCATGTTGTTCTGGTATTCTTGTTTCTCTCTGTAGAACTTGCTCTGCGCAACCATTGGTACAGTGCCCACGTTGCAATGAAAATATAGCCATAGAATCCAGAGGCAATGGGTTAATTAAGTTAAGGAATACGTTAAAACGATGCTCTGCATGTCCTAATCGGATACCGGTTAATACAACATCTAATTATAATCCATGTTGCTATGGTGAAAAGATATCTCTCTGCGGAACTTGTTCTGCTCAGCCACAAATACAATGTCCACGCTGTGATAAAAACATCGAGGTAGAATCGTAGGTATGGATCAATAAATCTCAAAAAAGCAGTAGAAGTTAAATTAAAAAAATGTTCTGGATGCCAAGCACAAATACCGGAGAATACGGAATCTAATTATGCTCCATGTTGTTTCTTTGACAATATATCCCTTTGTGCAACTTGTTCTGCTAAGCAGCGTATACAGTGTCCACATTGTCCTAATGCTATTGGTATAAAAAATAGACATGGATATATCCGTCTTGAAAAAATAGCAGCGGACCGCCATAGACATGATCCTGTTGCAGATCCTGTCGCAGGCAGGGGAGCTAATCATTTTGATGACCCTGTTGCTGATCGCTTTGATGATCCTGCTGGGCCGGATAATCCTGTCAATCCAAGGTCTTACGCTAGCAGTTTTTCAGGTATAGCCATGGTAGGCTCTGCTACAATGACTTTATGGTTGTGTGCATCCGCATGGAAAAAATATTGCTTGCGCAATGAACTTGATGCTATTGGACAGCATGCTAAAAAGCTTATGGAAGAAAGATGCGTGTATTATTATAAGCCTGATGAACTTTCACTTGCTATAGATGATCAGTTTAATATTCCAGATTTACTGAATAATATGAAAGAGTATATTTCTCCAGTGGTTAATTTGGATAATGCGATTCAAAATTTTAATGTAATTATTAACGCAAAAAATAGTAGCCAACAAGCGATAGATGAGTCTTTTGACGCATTAATGCATATCATTGATGAATATAAAAAACGCATCGGTAGTCCTGCGAAAAATCTTATTGCTGCCTATATTGCAGGTATAAGCACATGTCTGTTTGGCAGACTTACTATAGAACAAATGAAGGAACTTTGATGAACATAAAGAAAATCTTAGCACACGTTCTCATGTTGATGATGATGGTTAACATGGCACAGGGTATGAATTTAATAGACAAACCAGGAACAGATTGTTCAATTTGCGCTGATGATGAAAAGTGTACCGTATCGTCATGTTGTCCAAATGATGTCATTTGTTTGGGATGTCGCATACGTTCTATTGATGCGCAGTTAGATAACAAAGAGATTCCCCATTGTCCAGTGCGTGGTTGTACGCAAGAAATTGGTCAAAGAACAATACAAGATATTCTCAAGGATGATCATGCATTATTTGATCGTTATGATACATTTTTAATAGAAAAATGGAAACGTGAAAATGGCATTAAGCCATGTCCAACACCCAATTGCGAGGCTGAATTTGATAGCAAATCTGGACGAGGCCCATATCAATGCTATGCATGTGGAAAAAGCTATTGTACGGCATGTGAATACGACCATAGAGGTGTAACATGTGAAGATGCTGCCGCAGTAGAGCGCAAATGTCCTGACTGTGACAAAATTCATGCGCGAAACATGACTTGTGATGCTGCTGCGCAAGATAACAAAAACAACGATGGCGCCGCTTTGCGTGATAAAAATTGTCAAAGATGTCCTGAATGCAAAGTCCTCGTATACAAAGAAGGAGGTTGTAATTATATGACCTGTGGCCAATGTAGGTATACATTTTGCTGGATCTGTTTAGGCCCAAGTAGAAATCATGTGTGCCTCAATAACAATTGTAATATTTGGGAAGCTGATCATGCAACAGTAGCTGCACAACGTGATGCATTAGCAGCGCAAATTGCTGTATTACGTAAAATGGCTTTTGTTTTAGCGGGAGCTTCTGCCGTTGCGTTTGTGGCTTATGCTACGGTGTATCAAACATGGAACCAGAAAAGAAAGTTGAATTTGATAGCGCAAACAGCAGATACAATGGTTGAAAAGATGCTTGCTATCGAATTCGAGTTATTTGATGAAAATAACAGTTTACTCACCCTACAAGAACAGTTCGACATTGATTCTTTATTAAAAATTATTAAATCTACTCAAAAACGACATGCGTTCAAATATGCGGTTGAAGCGTATGATGTATCATTAAAAGCAGCATATGATGCTATCAGTTCAGCAAAATATTATCATCAGACACCTGAATATTTTATTACGCATGAGCCACAACTTGTGGAAAAACTGAATACAGATTTAGATGCACTTAAACAGGTTATATCATCTTGCCAAGCAGAAATTCGTTTGAATTGGAAAAAATTGGTTGGGCTATCGGGACTACTTGCCTGTGCGGCAGTTGGTACACAATGGTATTATTTTGATAATTAACATTAAATTATATGCTTGAGGCTTTCATGAAACGATTATTATCTCTATTTCTTCTGTGTGTATTGGCAACGGGTTTAACAACTGATGCAATGAAACAAGCAACTACAGAACAGTTGAAAGAATGCCTGTATTGTGGTGACGAAAAAAGAGAAAACGAGTTTAGTACGTTAACTACCTGCCATCCGGAGGATAGTACAATGTGCTTGAAATGTTGTAGAACGAATATCAAAAACAACCTCAATACAAAAAATGATGATGGTGTACTCATGCCAGAGGAGCCTCATTGTCCCCATCGAGGTTGTATGAATATTATTAATCAAGACATAGTACAAGTTATCCTCAAAGATAAGTACGAGTTACGTGAGCGCTACAACGACTTCTTGTTTGAAAAACTTAAGCGCAAAGAAGGTATTAAGCCGTGTCCACATCCTGATTGTAATGCTGAATTTGAAAGTCAAATTGGTGAACAATCACATCAATGTCCTTCATGTCATCAGCATTATTGTCCCACGTGTGAATTTGACCATAGAGGCATGACGTGTCAACAAGCAGGTGCAATGGAACATAATTGTACTGATTGTAATACCAGACATGCGCGCAATGTAACATGTGATGAGGCGAAACGAGTTAGTTCGCAAAATATAGGTGACACAGAGCGTAAAGAGTTACAAGAAAAAAACAGACAAAAATGTCCTAAGTGTAAAGTTATGCTTGAAAAAATTGATGGTTGTAATTACATGAGATGTGGTAATCCGGGTTGTGGTTATGAATTTTGTTGGTTATGTTTGGGTCCAGGTCAAAATCATAGGTGTGTCAATAATAATTGTGGCATATTTAATCCTGACCACCAAGCGTTAGCAGATCAAATAGCAAATATAGAAAGACAGATGGTCGGAGCAAACTTCTTTACTCGTCAAAGACTAGAGCAGCAAAAGGCTCAAATAGAAGCACAAAGAAATAGAATAGAAGCGCAAAGGCTTCGCACAGAACAACAAATGCGCGGACAAGAAGCGCAATGGCAAGCAGAACGTCAAGCGCGAGAAGCACAGGAAGAACAACAAAGAGTTGCAAGGGAGGCTTTCTTGGCAGCCGATCGTAAAGAACGCGCAGAACGAATATTAGAGGTGCGCAAAACGCTTACTGGATGTATGTTCGTTACAGCTGGCGCTACTTCAATCGCTGTCATGCTGTATCAAACATGGAACCAAAAAAGAAAATTAGATCTTATTGCACAAACAGCAGAACAGAATGTTGCAACGATGCTTGCTATAGAATTTGATCTGTTTGATGAAAATAGCAGCCTATTGACCTTACAAGAACAGTTTGACATTGATGCTATGTTAAAAATTGTTAAATCTGATGCAAAACGGCATACTTTTAAATCCGCTATTGAAGCGTATGACGCATCCTTTCAGGTAGTTCGATATAAGATATTATCACCAAAATATTGCCATCAAACGCCTGAATATTTTCTTAAGAATGAACCAGACCTGGTACAAAAGCTCTATGCAGACTTAGATGCGCTTAAAGAGGCAGCATCTTCCAGTCGGTCAGATATAAGCCTGAGTTGGACAAAGTTATTTGGTATGTCAGGTTTGTTTGCATGTGCAGCAGCTGGTGGGGCCTGGTATGGATTTGATGTTTAATTTAAATTTTATTTATTACGGAGTTATCATGAAACGATTGTTATCTATACTTTTCTTATTTTTATTCGCGACTAGCGTAACAACTTATGCAATGGAACAAGGAAAAAAATATTACGACGTTCTTGGGGTATCAAAGGATGCTACACGGGAAGAAATTACCAAGGCATACAGAAAACTGGCTCTGAAGCATCATCCTGATAGGGGTGGTGATGCAGAAGAATTTAAAAAAATAAATGAAGCAAATGAGATATTGAGTGATCCTGTTAAAAGGAAAAACTATGATAATCCACCTCTATTTGGTGTTCATGATTTTAATGATTTTGGTTTTAATGATTTTGGTAATGACTTTAATGGCTTTAATTTTAATGACTTCTTTGCTCGGTTCTATAAAGAATGTGATATTTGTAAGCAACAAAAACTAGACTTTCACCTTCTTGTTACTCCTTGTTGTGGAAAAAACTTTAGAGCATGCCATGATTGCCTTAGAAATAAAAGGCATGTGCAATGTGAACATTGCCCTAAGTCTTTCGCCGTAAAACGTGACCGGTGGGGAAATTCATCAGCTGAAATTGAAAGAGATATCATGTTTCCAAATGCGTACATGGGAATAGCAGCTCTTGGCGGAGGAGCATTGTTCGCCTTTTGCAAAGCAGCATGGGCAAAATATTCTTTGTGTAAAGAACTTGATGCGATTGAACACTATGCTCAAAAACTCATAGAAGAAAGATGTGTGTATTGCTGCGAAGCGTATGAACTTTCACCATTTATATATGATCAGTTTAACGTTCCTGAATTGATCAAAAAACTGACCTATTATACTCCTGAAGCACTTGAACTTGAGAATGCGATTACTCGTTTTGATGAGATTATTGGCGCAAAGAAGCCTAGCCAACAAGCGATAGATGCGCATTTCGAATCGCTGAGTGTCCTTATTAATGACTATAAAAATCGTATTGGTAGCCCTGCAAAGAACCTTTTAGGGGCGGGTATAGCGCTAGGCGGGACCATCTTCTTGCTGAGTAACTCCTGCGCCTTGAATAAAAATGCGACCCAATCGGTGTTTTGAGGGGGCGGTTGTACTCCAGATTAATTTATGGCATTCTAGGTTTAAGAGGTTAAAATATAGAGGTTACAACTAAATATATTTCAAATGGAGAATCTTATGAAAATCAGATCTATAGCACTTTCGTTATTACTTGCCTTTTCAGGTATGTCTCTTGTGGCTATGCAAGACCAAACACATTATAAACTCTTTGGGGTATCAAAAGATGCTGAAATAGAAGATATTACCAGACAATATAAAAAAATGGCTTTGCAGAATCATCCAGATAAGAATCCTGGTGATAAAGCATCAGAAGAGAGAATGAAATCTATCAATGACGCGTATGAAACCCTCAGTGATGCTAAAAAGAGAGCAGAATATGATCAGTTTATAGCTGGCAATCAGCAACAGGCTGCCGGAGGCCAACATTTTGCTGGAAATGGCAATGTTCACCACGGTGATGCATATGATCAAGTTATGTTGTTGGCTGGTATTGCGAGTGCAAAGACAACTTACAGTTATTTAACACTTGCATGGGACCAATATACTATGCATAAGAATTTTGTAGCCATTAAAAAACACATAGCATTACAAGTGAAAAATAAAGCAGAAAATAAACCAGTTAAGCGTATGCAGGATTCATTAGACCTTTCTTGGTTGGTTCGTTTACGTCAACAAGGAAGACCTTCTTCAATTGAGCAGGCTATTGATCAATTTGATAAAATTGCTATACAAACTCCCCAGCATTTACTTGCGGTGGGCCCTCAGGTCATTAAAATAGTTGATACGTATAGCGATGCAATCGGCACTGGTAAAACAAGCTTATTCAAAGCAGCAGCCATTGTTGGTACGAGTATTGTTGGATACCTGACTTCAGATAAGTGGTTACCACAGGTGTTGAACTCAAGATTGTTTTATATTGCATTACGTTTATTTAGCTAAAACTTTAAGGCATTGATTTTATTGAGTTTTTTGAGATAATTAAAGATATAATTGCGCATTGTAACGTTGCCCTCAAAATGATTTTGGGGGCAATTTTTATAGGAACATCATGAAACGAGTACACAGTTTAATTCTTTTTCTAATGTTTTTCGTTGGTGCATCAAGTATTGCCATGGATTGTGATCTTTGTTATGAACCTATTTCAACCTGTCGTCCACGTATATCAATGTGTCCTAACGATGCGTGTGCCCAAGCACACACTACCTGCAAAGTTTGTTTATTAGATTGGCTTACAAGAAGTAACGTATGTCCTCATGCCTGCGGATGCAACCTTGTTATAGCTGGCACTGGCATAGGTAATAAAAATTCCATTAATAATAAGCCTACAAATAATAATAAGCCCCCACAAAAACCTTCCGCGCCAATAACGCATATACCTCCCGCTTTACCTAAGCACAATAAAGATATCGAAAAATTATTTTCACTAGGGAGCCTTACCGTTCTTTCTATTGCTGCGTTACCATGGACACTGTATCATTGGTCAAAATATCGCTTACAATCAACACTGTATGCTATTAATCATGCAGCGCACGCTAAAACAAATACTTTACTTCGCTTTGAATTCGATTGTGATAACGGGGCTGCTTTTCTTAGCTTACAAGAATCTTTTGATGTTGCATCTATTCTACAAAGCATTACCTCAGAAAAAAAACGTGTTGCAATACAAACTGCTATTGAGCACTACGACATTGCTTCACGTAATGCGCACGATCGTATTGTAAGCACATATTATTACCAACCAGTGGCTAATTTTGAGCAAAAAGAACCACAATTGGTGCAAGAACTTACAGCACGCACAGAGCAGGTTAATCGGTTGATAACAGATTATACTCGAGAACTAGGTAGCCCAATGGGCAACGTATTGCTTGGTGTTGGTGCGTGTGTATTATCTGGTATTGGTATTTTTAACATTATAAAAAGTTAGGTTATATTATGAATATATTCAATCTTCTGGACGGCTGGGGCGAAGTCGCGTCGCAACGACGACCAAAGGTCATCGATTATTTTTTTATTGTCGCAGTTGCTACTTGTGTGGTGCCTGTGCATGGCATGCAATTTTTGAGAGAAAAAGTAGGCGATATCATCATGAACACGCAATCAGATGAAGAGACAGATCGTATATTTAAGAAAAAAACCGATGAAATAAATGCTATGTTTGCGGAAGAAACTAATACTGATGCCTATATCCAAATCAGGGCGCGGTATAAAAAAGATTCTCTCCTTTTGCATCCAGATAGATTAACAGCAAAAAGTGATGAAGAGATTGAGCAACTATTGGCAAATAGGGGTGTTAAGGAAGAAAGTTACAAAAACAAGGGACGAGACGAATTGCTTAGGTTAGTTGCGCAAGAACTAGAAAAAGTAATGAAACCCGCTAATGATCCAGTAGATAAATGCAATGCTGCTAAAGAGCTCGCAGAACATGAGCGTGCAAATAGTAAATTAGCTTATGCAAATCGAGAAGAAAAGCTTACGAAACATGCATTTTTTATTGATTTGTATGTTGTTGGCGGTCTAGCTGCTGTCACCGCAGCTACCATTGCAGGTTCAATAAAAGCATGGCGTTTATTGAAAGAATACAGTTCGCCAAATACTATTTTATTAGAAAAAATGGAATCAGCAGCTGATAAAGCTGTCACCTTAATTCTTAATCTTGAATTTGATCGTTATAATCCAACCAAAGATACCGATGCCCTTTACATGCAATTTGATATAGATGCATTGCTCGCGCAACTTTCATCTGATGAAGTACGTAATCAGGTAAAAAAAGCTATTTTAGCTTTTGATAAAACAGTTGAATTCACCTATGAGCAATGTGCATGGCATTATGATAATATGACGTCAAAAGAACTTGTAAAACAAAATCCACGCTTGGTTCGTGAAATGCAAACGAAATTGACAGCAGTTAAAGAGGTATTTAAATTGTGTCGAAAAGATCTTAAACTTGACCGCAATAGATTTTTAGATTTCTTCAAACGTGATACGAAAAAGAAATCTGCCTTCACCTCTGTCTCGCCATAGTATTTCCCATACTGCGCTAAAGCTTCCAGTCTTCGCATGCGACGGTGGATCGTCACGGCATGATTAGTTAACAATGTTAATATCCGCGTCTGATAATGACCTCAATTTTAATTATGTGTAAAAAACTGCAACGCATCATATCACTTAATTGAATCAGTGCAAAAAATATTTTTTCCTCTATACTTGCTGGTACTGATAAAAAGCTTTTTCTTGGCGTAAAGCTTTATCCTTTTGAGAAAGGGTAGATTTATGTTCTCTCTCAAGGAAAAAGTTGTTTATCCAGGCCATGGCGTTGCGGAAGTAACTCGAATCATAGAAAAACGTGTTGGCATATCGAAGGCTCACTTTTTCGAACTAAAATTTTTGAATAATGATATGACTATTTTGGTTCCTGTTGAGAATGCTACTATGGTTGGCATTCGTCCTCTCAGTTCTAGTAAAAACATACATGCTATCTTTGCCATGCTTGCCGAACCTTTTCAAAATAAACGACATGAATTACCTGCGGTGAATTGGAGTAAGCGTAGTAAGGATTATCAAGGTAGGTTGCGAACGGGTGATTTGCGTGAGATTTGCACAATTTATCGTGATTTGAAGCAGATATCTTCTCGTAAAGAACTTTCTTTTGGTGAACGTAATCTATTGCACAAAACAGAGTGTTTACTGGTAGAAGAAATTTCAATCGTGGAAAATATAGGACAGGATCAAGCGGTACAGCAGGTCCGTTCTTTAATAACGTAGAAAATAGTAATTAGTTAAAAACATTACCTAAGCAGGCACCAAGTCTTTAAGTATAAAAAGCTTTGTGCCTGCTTGTATATTCATTAGTTTTCTATACGCTCATCCCTCTAAATGGCTTGCATTATCACCCACATTTTTTATACTTAACATATGGAAAAATTCATTCTTATCATTTTTGGCCCAACAGGCGTGGGCAAGACAGCATGCGCTGATCATATCGCCAAATCACAGCCAATAGAAATCATCAATATGGACATGGGCCAACTCTATACCCCATTGACCATAGGCACCGCAAAACCTGATTGGCAGTCATCGCCAGTAACACACCACATGTTTGATATCATTAATGATCCAGTTAACTTTACTGTTGCTGAATATCGTTCAAAAGTAGCCGCACTAGTTCAAGAAATTTGGCAGCGCAATAAATTACCTGTACTGGTTGGTGGATCTGGCTTTTATGTACGTTCGTTGCTTTTCCCTCCGCAGGTGCCTTCTCCGCAGCCATCTCAACCCAAGTAGCTGAGTTTGTTACTAGCGCCAACCCAATACCACATTCGCCAGACACTGATTTATGGCAAGAACTTAATCGTATCGATCCTGAGCGGGCCCAACAGATCAACAAGAATGATACATATCGCCTCGAACGGGCATTATCTATTTGGCATAGTACGGGCAAGAAACCATCATCTTTTTCTTCTTATTATGAACCGATAGCGCCATTTAAGCTTGTATATCTTACGCGAGATAGAGTCAATTTATATAATCGTATTGATGAACGGGTGCTCAGTATGTTTGAACATGGATGGATTGATGAAGTGAAGTCTTTGCTTAATACCCCATGGGAACCATTTATTATGAAGAAAAAAATTATTGGATATGATAACCTTATAGCCTATTTGCATGGTCAACAAACAGCAAGATGCGTTACAAGAAACTACGGTTGCCATTCAACAAAGAACCAGACACTATGCAAAAAGACAAATGACCTATTGGCGTATGTTAAAAAAAGAGATTGAGGCTGCATATCGCAAAAATAGTATGCCAGATGAAATAAATGTCATGCCATTTGTAGAAGTCAACTTGACGACAGGTAACCTTGATTTGTATATTAAGAAGCTATTAACGTAAACCAGCATCTAAAAATAAGGGACAAACGTGTATGGATGATCATAAAACAAAAGAAACTTCAGAAAAAACAACACATAAAAAATGTGTTTGTTCAAGCTTGCAAGGCCTCTTTATACCCAACAGACAATTGAGTGTAGCCTTATCAGCGTGTATTGCGATGCTCTTTTTTAGTTTTGTTACCGGTTATTTTTTTGGTGGACAACATGCTGCGCAAGATTTTATGCATCATGTAGATCATGTTTCATTTAACGATCAAATGTCTGCATCATTATGCGCTTTGACAAGAGAATGTACCGTGGCGAATGTTGCTGGTAATGATGATCCTGCACATCAAGCCGTTGAATACTGATAATGAATTTCAAGAGTGTGTTCGTAGTGAGACAGAGGGCGCATCTACCATTCATGTCCAAGCCGACAGTTTAACAAAAGAAGAGAGTACACCTGCACAGGCGTTTGAAACAAAAAGAATTGAAAAAAAATATTATGCACAATTAATTGGCTTTGGTACCCAGCAAGCAGCACAACGCTTTGTAAAAAAACTTGCCAAGAAACAGATACCGGTTGAAATTGTTAAGCATTGCAGTAGAACAGCACAAGGAAAAACGATAAACTGGTATCAAGTAGTAACCATGCCGTATGAAGATAAGCAACAACTACTTAATCTGGTGGATAGTGTACAAAAGACAGAAAAGATACAAGATGCACGCATCGTTGCGTGTTAAAAATAAAATTATAAAAAAATGAACTATAAAAAAAGAAGTTAATTTATACACACTCAAAAGAGGACCAACAGCTATGATCACGAGTATGAGACGTTACATGCAAACGATGACGTATCGTTATATCTTATTTTTTGCCGTTATTGCTTTAATTATTACCCTTTTACTACCACCGATGGTGCGTTATCAGGGTGGTGGCGATTGGCTTATCGAAGTAAATGGTGAAAAAATAACAGACCTTGCCTTTCGGCGTAAAGTAGTTGAGCAACAAGAATTTTTGAATCGATTCAAACAGGCGTATGGTTCATATGCAGATCTTTTGTTACAATCAATGGGATTAAGTAATGATCCTAAGCAGCTTGCTCATCATTTATTGGTGAAAGAAGAACTTTTAAATGAAGCAGCAACAAATCTTCATATTTATGCACATCCTGCAAGTATCGCAAGAGAATTAGGCAATCCACGTTTTGTGCAACAACAAGCATCATTAATTCCTCCGTATGCTATCAGTGAAGGTGGTGATATTAATGAGCGTTATCTTACGCAACACCTACAAAGAATGGGTATTTCTTTATCCGAATTTGATCAATTGCTTGGTCAGGCAGTTGCTCGTCAAATGGTTGTAAGCCTTGTTGCTGCAGCCAACTATGTACCACAAGTCGATGTGCGTCAGCGATTTATTGATCAAAATCTTGGTAAGAAATTTTCAATTGCATCATTTTCATTAGATACATTCCTGAAGAAAGAAAAAAATACTAAGATTACTGATCAAGAATTACAAGATTTCTTTGATAAAGAAAATACGCAATTTAAACGCTATTGGGTTACTGAAAAACGTGGTGGCTTTGCATGGAAGTTTAGCCCTCACACCTATGGCATTGCAATAGGCGATGCGGAACTTAATTCTTATTATGAAGATCATAAAATAAATGATTATGTAGACCAACCAACTCGTATTCAAGTGCGTCGCATACTTGTGCCTGCAGGGGTTGAAGAGAATGTATCAGCAATGCAAGCTGAAGCATTACACCGCGAGCTTGTTTCAGGAGCAGTAGATTTTGCTCAAAAGGCAAAAGAATCAGCGAATGATAAAAGCAATGGCCTTACCCCATTCTTTGCGCGTGGCGAAAAAGAACATGCATTTGAGCGCGCTGCCTTTGTGCTTAAAAATGTTGGCGATATTTCTCCGGTAATACGTACCGCTGATGGCTTTGAGATTTTGCAACTTGCTGATAAAAAGATGCGAACGTTTGTGCCACTTGAAAAAGTTAAAGAAGAGATTAAGCAAAAACTTGTGCTTAAAAAATTCAAAACACAATTCGTTTCTGATATGAAAGAACTTTTGGAAAAACCAGGACAAAAAAATCTGGAAACCTTTATTAAAACTAAAGGTGGCAAACAAGAAGTGATTAAACCGACTGTGCAAGATCAATCAGGTTTATTAAAAGCGCTTTTTGCAGTCGATAAAAAAGGATCGCTTAATTTTTATGTGGATAAAGAAATAGGGTATGCGGTCCAATTAACCACATTGGAAGAGCCATTCTTACCAGCGCTTGAATCAATTAAGGACGTGGTAACGAATGATATCTACGAAGTTCGCGCAATGAAAAGCATGCGCCTTGCATTGGAAAACGCTAAAAAAGAAGCGATTGAAAACCCGGCAGCTGTTTTTGGTACCAAAGGCCAAGCACAGTATGAAGAGACCGGTTGGATCAAGAAAGATAATGTTGAACAAATAAAATCTTTAGAAAAACGCGGCATATCTGCCGAAAAAATATTGCAGCTTGAAAAAGTAGGATCCGTTTCTCTTCATATGGGAGAACGCAATGGCTATTTGGTTCGTTTGAATTCATTAGAGCCATTCGATGAATCCTTATTTTTGACCAGCAAAGATACGCTTGAAAATAATCTTTATGCGGAGCAAGCAAACCTTATACTTGAGGGATTTGTTGCTTCTTTATACAGAAATGCTACAATATCAGTGAATGAATCGATCATGAACCTCTACCAAGAATATTCTATATGAAACAAAAAACAGACACTAAAATAATTGCTGCTAAAAACGCTAGTCCTGACACTGCTGTCGACACCTTCAAAAAGAAGGCTTTAGAAGTCACCTTTGCCCAGATAGACAAGCAATATGGTGCTGGTGCAGTCATGCTCCTCGGCCAAACTCACCAAGGACCTATCGAAGCGATATCAACTGGCTCAATTCAAATTGATCAGGCCATTGGTGTTGGCGGCTTTCCTCGAGGTCGCATCATTGAAATTTATGGCCCTGAATCAACCGGGAAAACAACCTTAGCGTTGCATACCATAGCTCAATCACAAAAAAAAGGTGGCGTTTGTGCTTTTATCGATGCAGAACATGCTATCGATTCAGCGCACGCTCAACGAATTGGTATTAATATCAATGATTTAATTATTTCCCAACCAGATTATGGTGAACAAGCTCTTGAGATCGCAGAAATGCTCATACGCTCTGGGGCGGTTGACTTGATAGTCATCGATTCTGTTGCGGCATTAGTGCCTAAGGCAGAAATTGAAGGAGATATGGGTGATTCCCATATGGGCTTACAAGCGCGTCTTATGTCTCAGGCGCTAAGAAAGTTGACCCCGATTGTTCACAAGTCAAAAACTACCCTCATCTTTATTAATCAGGTAAGACAAAATATTGGCTCTATGCCTTTTGCGCCAAAAGAAACTACAACGGGCGGAAAAGCATTAAAATTTTATGCATCAGTGCGTATTGAAGTTCGTAAAATTGGCAGCCTTAAGCAACAGGAAGAGCACATTGGTAACCGAGTACAGATCAAAGTTGCCAAAAACAAAGTTGCTCCCCCATTCAAAGTTGCTGAAGTTGATCTCTTATTCAACGAAGGTATATGCAAAGAGCTCGATCTTCTTGATATGGCGCTACAGCTTGAAGTTGTTGGTAAAGCGGGCGCTTGGTTTTCCTTTGAGGGTGCCAACGTTGCGCAAGGCCGTGAACAAGCATTGCATTTCCTAAGAACAAATAAAGAAGTAGCAGATAGAATAGAAGGCAAAGTGTTTGAAAAGTTGGCAGCTCAACAAACACATATTAACCATACATTATAGGCAGTTATAGCGTTGGAAGAAACCAGAGATACACGTGATACACGTGAAAAATTACCGTTAATTAATGAACAGATCAGATCTGAATATGTTCAACTGATTGGTCACGATGGTGAAAACGTCGGCTTAGTTTCACGTCGAGAAGCAATGCAGCGTGCAGTGGAAGCTGCGCTGGATCTTGTTATGTTGGCTGAGCATGGCAAAGATGAATGGCCAGTCGTTAAAATAATGGATTTTGGCAAATTGCTTTATGAAAAGAAAAAAAAGAAGAATGAGTCAAAGAAGTCTCAAAAAGTTATTCAGGTTAAAGAAATAAAAATCAGCCCTAAGATTGGTGATCACGACTTTCAGACGAAAATGAAACAAGCGCTCCAATTTTTGGAAGAAGGCAAACGAGTTAAGATTACTCTTTTCTTTAGAGGCCGTGAAAACGTTATCAGAGATGAACGTGGAGCAGAACTTTTTGATAAGATAGATCAAACTTTTGAAGCACAAGGATTTGGTGAAAAAGTCACCCATGAAAAGGATGCTAAGCTCGGAAAGCTTTGGTCACGTATCTTTTATTTAAAATAATTAATATTTAGAACAACTAGGACACTATTATGGCTAAAATTAAAGTAAAAACATCTTCAGCGGCAAAGAAGCGCTTTAAAAAAGTTGGCGGAAAAAACGTCAAAATTAAACGTGCAAAGGCATTTCGTCGCCATTTGTTAACCAAAAAAACTGCAAAAAACAAGCGCCAATTGCGCGGCGGTGGCTATGTAAGCAAATCTGATTTTAAAAGAATTATTGCATTGCTACCCAATTAATTAGATAGGATTCTATAATGACTCGAGTAAAACGTGGTATTGTAACCAAAAAAAGACACAAACGTTTATTAAAACAGACCAAAGGTTTTTGGGGACAACGTTCAAATATCTTTAAACGTGCAAGAGAAACCTTGTTGCGTGCATGGGCATTTGCTTTCAAGAGCAGAAAGCTTATTAAACGTGACATGAGATCTTTGTTTATTGCGCGTATTAAAGCAGCAACCCAAGAAAATGGCCTTAGCTACAGTAAATTTATACATGGCTTGTCCAAGTCAGATGTGCAGCTTAATAGAAAAATGCTTAGTCAGCTTGCTATTTTTGAGCCAGCAGCTTTTTCACAGCTTGTAACCATGGCAAAAAAATAACTTGTTCTTGACATTGACTGTTTGAGCTTATTAAAATTGGTTTTGTTAGGTGAGAGTGGTTTTTTATATTTGTATGAGTTTACATTATATAGAACTTGAATAAGCGTATATGTGGAATATACATAGAATTTTAATCAAGTTCTATAATAAAAAGGAGTGGTATAATGGATGCATTACGAATTTTAGAAGAAAAATTAACAGCTCTAGTCTCTATAGTCCAAGATTTAAAAGGTAAAAACAATTTGTTAGAAAAACAAGTTGTCACCATGCAACAACATTCTGATGAGCTTAAGAAGCACAATAAACAGTTGGAAAAAGAAAAAAACAAGTTGGCAGAAGAAAATTTCCAGCTGGTTGCAGATTTAGGCAATTTAAAAGCTTCAGTGTCAAGTGGCTCTGAAACAATCGATTTACTGAAAGAAGAAAAGGCATTAACTAAAATTGCAGTTGATGATTTGATTAAAAGTATCAGTGACCTTGTAGCAACAGAACAACAATGATGTATGAAAAAAAACGATACACTGTACGCATATTAGGCGATGACTATACAATTGTAAGTGATGAAACAGACAATCACGTTATGGCTTCTGCCAAGCAAGTTGATGAACTTATGGCTGATATTATTGGTAAAGTACCGTCTGCGAGCACTCAAAAAGTTGCGGTACTTGCGGCATTGCGCATAGCAAGCGATTTGCTTCATGCGCACAAGCAAAGACAAGAGAGCGATTCAAAAATAGAAGCGTGTATAGAAAAATTGAGCGTGTGTCTTTTTGAATAAGTATCTTTTCCCCAAATAATAACACGCCGCCCAAGTGAGTGCTGTTGTATATTCTGTATATCTTAGTATGATTCTGTTCTTATCAAATAAAAAATCTGCTTTTTTTGATACGTAAGGTATTATGTATCAAATAGTTATTGCATTAAAAGATCTACGCTAGGATAATAATCATGTTTATAGAAAGCATATCATTGCAAATAATTTTAGGTGCTATCGGCTTTGTTATAGCCTTAATTAGCTTATTTTTAATTTTCTACGCACAAAAAAAAACAAAGCAAGCATCCTTGATGCTCCATCAAGCGGATGAACAACTCAAAAACGTCAAGTTCGCCATCGATACAGAACGCCGAGAAGCCGCGATCAAATTAAAAGATGAAACGTATCGTAAGCGCAAAGAGTTTGAACTCGAGCTGAAACGTGAACGATTAGAACTTGATCGGTTACAATCTAAATTAAACACAAAATATGAAGGCCTTGAAAAAAAGGAAGAACAGTTCGACGAAATGCGTAGAGATATGCAGCAGAAAGAACGTGAATTGCTGCGCGCAGAAGATACCTTCAGAGCGAACGAAACTAAACTAAAAAATTTATATGCAGAATTGATTGGCAAGCTTGAGCGCATCGGCAATATGAACAGGGATGAAGCACGACAAGCATTATTTGAAACACTTCAAGCAGAAGTGCGTCTTTCCAATCAAAAATGGGTACATAAAGTTGAAGAAGAGGCAAAACAGGTTGCCAAAGAAAAAGCAATTGGCACCGTTATAACTGCCATGCAACGCTGCACCGCCGATCAAGTTGCTCCTCATACGTCCGGAATTATACATTTGCCCAATGAAGAAATGAAGGGTAGAATTATCGGTAAAGAGGGAAGAAATATAAAATCACTTGAATTGGCCACCGGTATGGAGTTCATTATTGGTGAGTCGCAAGATATTACTATTTCTGGATTTAATCCGGTACGCCGAGAAATAGCACGTCGCACCTTAGAAAAACTGATTGCAGATGGTAGAATCAATCCAACTCGCATAGAAGAAACGGTTGAACAATGCGAAAAAGAGATTGAAGAAATCATTCAAGAATATGGCAAAGAAGCTATCTTAGAATTTAACCTACAAGGCGTACATCAAGAGATTGTAACGTTGCTTGGTAAACTTTATTTCCGAACCAGTTTTTCTCAAAACGTTCTTGTGCATAGCAAAGAAGTTGGCGTATTAGCACGCATGATTGCCCAAGAACTCGGTTTAGACGGTCAAATAGCATTGCGCTCTGGTTTATTGCATGATATTGGAAAAGCAGTTACCGCAGAAGTAGAAGGTCCTCATGCTCAGATTGGCGCTGATATTGCGCGACGATGTGGTGAAGACCCAATTGTGGTGAATGCTATTGCTGCTCACCATGAAGAAGTTCCTTTCAACTCAGTGTATGCGATTATCGTGGTCATAGCGGATACCATTTCTGCATCTCGACCAGGTGCACGCCGTGAAACACTGTCGACCTACATTAAACGCCTCGAAAAGCTTGAAGAAATAGCCTATTCGTTTGAAGGCATCAAAAAAGCGTATGCATTACAAGCAGGGCGTGAATTACGGGTTATAGTCCAAGAAGATTCTCTTGATGATGAAAAAACATCAATCTTGGCTCATGATATTGCCAAGAAGGTAGAAGAAGAAATGAACTTTCCTGGTCAAATTAAAATTAATGTAATTCGTGAAAAACGTTCCATCGAATATGCAAGGTAATAGATGAATACATTAAAAGTCTTGCTCATTGGTGACGTTGTTGGCAACACAGGCCGCATGATGTTCCAAAAACATATTGATCGCCTCAGAACTACCTATAACATTGATGCAGTGATTGTGAATGGTGAAAATAGTAGCAGTCAAGGTCGCGGTATTACGCCACGCATTGTACGCTTTTTTAGGCACAATGGTGCCGATGTGGTTACCTCTGGTAATCATATCTGGTATAAGCGGGAAATATACTCGTATCTTGAAAGCAATACCGATTTACTTAAGCCGGCTAACTTTCCAACAGATACCCCTGGCGTAGGGGTAACTACGTTTACCTGCAAAGGACAGACCATTGGGGTGATTAACCTGCAAGGTCGCGTTTTCATGCGTGAGCTTAGTTTCGTGTCCATTCCGTGCTGCAGAGTCGATTTTGACCTATTTAAAACATAAAACAAATATCATTTTTGTTGATTTCCATACGGAAACCACGTCGGAAAAAATGGCGCTTGGTCATTTTCTGGATGGAAAAGTGAGTGGTGTCGTCGGCACGCATACGCATGTGCAGACAGCAGATGAACGGGTGTTGCCAGGAGGCACTGCTTTTATAACTGATCTTGGTATGGTTGGCTCATTAAACTCTATGCTCGGTATGAAAAAAGAACCGATTATAGAACATTTTTTGAATCAGATGCCGGTAAAGTTTGAAGTAGATACATCCACTCCTATCATTATGTGTGGCGTGTGTGTTGAAGTGGATATCAAAACGGGTAAAGCAATTTCTATTCAACGAATACAGGTACTAGACAACGATCTACAGGTCGGAAAAGACGAACACGATTAGACGAACATGATCAAAGGAATTGCATGATTTTTATTATTAGTATACTCAATATGATTTTGGCGAGCACTTTTATCATTGGTAAAGAAGCGCTTGTGTATGTACATCCATTTTTTCTTATTGGAGTACGTATGATTATTGGCGGTTCTTTATTGCTTGGTTATCAGTACTTTTTTAAGCACGTTCATTTTTTTGTGCATCGCAAGCACATATGGCTTCTGGTACAAGCAACCTTATTTATCGTATATTTTTCATTTATGCTTGAATTTTGGTCTTTAGAGTATGTTGCTTCTGCCAAAGTATGCCTATTTTTTAACTTGTCCCCATTTGTTACCGCACTATTATCTTATTTTCTCTTTGCTGAACGTTTAACAATCAAACAAACAATTGGATTGACGATTGGGTTTCTGGGCTTTCTGCCTGAACTTCTTGCTCCTCAACCAATTTTAGAAAAATCCGCGGGTAGCTTTGGATTTATCTCATTTCCTGAAATAGCATTGTTAGGTGCGGTCATCACCGGGGCATATGGTTGGATGGTCATGAAAAAACTTGTGGTTGATCTTCATTATCCAATAGCGATGGTTAATGGTATTGCCATGTTTTTCGGCGGCGTATTGGCTATGATTACCTCACTGTGTTGGAGTGGATGGCCAACGGTAAAAGCATTATCAGCACCCACAAATGCCATGGATTATTATTTGATTAATTCATTGGGAGCACAAGGAGCAGGAATAGCGTTGTTTCTTTTTTATACCGCACTGCTTATTATTGTTGCCAATTTTATTTACTATAATTTGTACGGTGTTTTACTTAAAAAATACTCGGCAACGTTTCTTTCATTCAGTGGATTCACTGCGCCACTTTTTACCGCTTTTTTTGGGTGGTTATTCCTGGCAGAATCAATTTCATGGCACTTTGTGGTGACCAATATTTGTGTCTTTTTTGGCCTGTATCTATTTTATATGGACGAGCTTATGGGTCATTCTATCTACCTTGAAGAAGAAAAAAAATAACATGAATCTCAGATTAATTGCGACTATGAGCTTACTTTGTACATTTAATGTTTTTGTGTATGGTATGAAACGTAATATAGTTAATGAAAAAGATCTTATTTTACCAGCTAACAGTGCGTCATTGCCTCAAGAAACTTTAGAGCAAATTTTTACCTATTTATGTCAGACTCCTATTGATATCTCTATCGTAAAAGCGGGATTCTTTTATTCTTGGTCAGACCAAGCCCGCGAATTCTTAGCAGATAATAACTGCTATTTTTCGCCCAAGCATAACTGGAAAATAGCGCCCAATGGTATTGTAGCGTGTTTAGCTAGGATGAGATCTGTCTGTAAACATTGGCATGACACTCTACTGAGTCCTACAGAAATTAAACGTAGGTTGAGCATAGATACCGCTGATATTGTAACTGATTTAATGGCAATCGAAGTGAATGAAAGTCAAAAGAATTATTTTCATGTACAATTTCTTGCTGAGATGGTCCGGGGCCAGCGTAATGCATGTTGTTATCCAGTTCCTAACCTATACCGCTATGACAATGATTCAGTTAAATTAAAAATACTGCTCGAGAATGGCATAATAGATCTATCACATCAACGTCTTATTGATCACGCAGTGGAAGATTTCCGATGGAATAGGATCGCTCGCCGTGCTATTTATCCCATAGCGATGGGAATACTCTATGGCATTGGTCTTTATCTATCTTCTACAAAAAACAGTAGCACAGAAAAATTAGGTGAATCTATAGGGCTTAACTGCCAAGATATCGCATTGAATCTCGACTATTGTGATAATAAATATAGCCATCCATTAGCAAAAGAAGCTTTCTGTACTGGTCAAATGCCAGGAGATGAAGAAACGTATAGACGTTATCCTTATTTGATTAGTAATTGCATAGAGCTTTTATATGATTATTGTAAATGCTACTACAATAAACCTTAAATCTTATACTCAACGCCGTAAAACTTCTGAATTCATTCTGGAGATATATGGCAAAAAAATAACGAATTAAAAAACGGCTTTCGATTGAGAAAGCCGTCTTTTATCAAAATACACGATTGTATTTTTACTTGCCCATCTCTACAGCTTCATGTTTTTTTGCTGCTGGCATTGGACGTTTTGCCATTCTGCGTTTTGGAGCAGCTTTTTTAACTGCTGCTTTTTTAGGAGCAGCTTTTTTAGCTACTTTACGCTTTGGAGCAGCCTTTTTAACTGCTTTACGTTTTGGAGCAGCTTTTTTAGCTACTTTGCGTTTAGGAGCAGCCTTTTTAGCTGTCTTACGCTTAGGAGCAGCTCTTTTTGCCGCTTTACGTTTTGGAGCAGCTTTTTTAGCTACTTTGCGTTTAGGAGCAGCCTTTTTAACTGCTTTACGCTTAGGAGCAGCTCTTTTGACTGCTTTTTTACGTTTTGCTACTGCCATGGTAGTTCTCCTTTTTTGTGTGTTGTTCCCTTTTTCCCTACTTTAACATCTCACCATTATCTTATATGAATGAATTATTAAAAAGCAACAATTTGTAAAGTTTCTTCAAAAAAAAATACAAAAAAATTATTTTGTTAGATTTTTTGAATCGTAAATCAGGAGTCATGCAATAGTTATTTTTTACCGGTAAATAAAGGCATTCTTAGCGGTTTTTTAGTGTGATTATTAGACTTGTTTTTTACTATGTTTTTATGAACATTGATTAATCATTTTGCAATGTTTTTTTTATTTTTTATCAACTGCTTTTTTTTGTTTTTGCTCAAGATGGTCAACAAAGAGCTTTACTATATTGTTATACCCTTTGTTATATGCCAATTGAAGGGGATTACCTATTCGCGTATCTGCTCCAGATTCAAGCAACAATTGCACAATATATGGATTTCCTTCTTCACAAGCTATATACAGAGGTGTTTGGTTTTCATCGTTGGCCACATTAATATTTGCTTTATTGTTAAGCAGTACCTGCACGCTGTCAAATTGGTTATTGTTGCATGAAATATGTAAAACTGTCCAATCATTCTTATCTTTAGCTTCTATATTTACTCCAGATTTGAGTAATAATTCTATAATGGCAACATGTCCACTTCTACATGCAAAAGACAAAGCTGTCATACCATCATTATCTTTAGCTTCAATATTTGCTCCAGATACCATTAATAATTGTACAATTTCATAATTACCTAAGTCGGATGCTAGCATTAAAGGTACTTTTTGAAAATAGCATTCCTCATTGATACTTTCCTTTAAATCAACTAGAGATCGAATCATGTCGATTTTTCCATAATATATAGCTTTATACAGCGGCGACATAGTTTTCTGTGAGTATTTCATTGCACCACGTTTTAAGAGGAAATCAATCATTTTTGCGTTATCGAGGTTGTCGCATGCACATGCTAATGGACTCATGCCAAACGTATCTTGTTGGACATTTATATCAGCGTTTATATTGAGTAAATTTGTGACGATGGCTAGATTGCCTTCATAGGCATACACATTGAGGAAATATTGCTTATCGCTATAGCTTAATGCGAGAGTTTTGTGTTTCAGAATATTGGTAATATTTTTTTTTGAACAAAATGTATTCCATGTTTTGTTTAATCTCGCAAGAATATTTTTTTGATTGCAACGTGCAGCAATAATTTCAATAAGCTCCACAGGGAATTCAGTGTATGGTGTTTCAGATAAAGTAATGGTGTTCTGTTCCATGCCATAGGTAAGACATACAAAAGAGAGTATACATAGAAAAGAGATTACGGTATTCATAGAAATTTTCCTTATGTGATAAACAATCTGTGGATAATAAAGTAGCACCTATGGTAGCACATTTTGTACATTTACAAAAAGAATTATACCGTGTTGTGCTGTACTTTTTTGTCTATTTTCGTTACCATAATGATGAAAAAAAATCTTAAACGCATAAAAAAGTTATAAAAATGAATAAGCTACCTGATATAAAAAATAATTTCGCAGAATGGTACCAGGAAGTTGTCCAACAGGCTGAATTAGCCGATCATTCTCCTACTCGTGGCTCTATGGTTGTTCGTCCATACGGATGCGCCATTTGGGAACGTATCAAAGACATCGTAGATAAACGCATCAAAGAAACTGGGCATGAAAATGCGATGTTTCCATTGCTTATCCCTGAATCTTTTATCAAACGTGAAGCGTCACATGTTGCTGGATTTGCACCTGAACTTGCAGTAGTAACACATGCTGGCGGTAAATTGCTGGAAGAACCTTTGGTCGTAAGGCCCACCTCTGAAACAATTATACATTATATGTTTGCACGCTGGATAAAATCTTGGCGTGATTTGCCGATGAAAATCAATCAATGGGCCAATGTGGTGCGTTGGGAAATGCGTCCAAGAGCTTTCTTGCGTACGACCGAATTTTATTGGCAAGAAGGGCATACTGCTCATGAAACATATGAGCAAGCAGAACAAGAAGCACTCATGATGATGCAAGAGTATGTTAACCTTGCGCATAATTACCTTGCAATACCGGTAATCACCGGAGAAAAAACTCCTCATGAACGCTTTCCTGGCGCGGAAAAGACTTTGACTTTCGAAGCTATGATGCAAGATGGTAAAGCTTTACAAATGGGAACATCGCATCAACTTTCTCAAAAATTTGCAGAATCGTTTGAAATTAAATTTCAGGATCGTGATGGCAATCTTGCCATGCCACATCTGACCAGTTGGGGCGTTACTACACGATTAATCGGTGCTATCATTATGGTTCATGGTGATGAAAAAGGTCTTGTTTTACCACCAAGAATTGCACCAATCCAGGTTGTTATCATCCCAATATTTAAAAAGGGAACTGATAATGCGGTTATTCTGACCGCTGCTCAAGATATAAAACGGGCTATGGAAGCGCGTGGTATACGGGTTATGTTAGATGCTGATGAACATAAAACTCCAGGGGCAAAGTTTTATAAATGGGAGCTCAAAGGAGTGCCAGTGCGTATTGAATTTGGACTACGTGATCTTGAAAGCAAGCAGGCAATAGTGGCTGATCGGCTTGGCATGAACAAAGAAGCAATCCCCTTGGTAGATATCGCAGAACGTACTGAAACGTTGCTTGAAACTCTTCATGCAGAAATGTATAACCGCGCATTAATCCATCGCCAGTCTATGTGGCACATGGGTATAAAATTAGTTGATTTTGGTCCAGAGTTGGAACGCAACAACGGTTTTTATCAGACCGGTTGGTGTGGATCAGCTGATTGTGAAGCGCTTTTAAAGAATTATAAAGCGTTTACCCGCTGTATATTAAAAGAAAAAACATCTGCTGTATGTTTTAATTGCGATAAGGCAAGTATACATGATGTACTGGTTGCAAAAGCATACTAGGTAGTTTAGAAATAATATAGGGGTTTAATAGTATGGAAAATGAACTGTTGCTTCACAAATTTGAAGCATATTTACTCACAGAACGACGCGTTGCTATTAACACCTTGGCCGCATACAAAAGGGATTTGAACCAGTTCATTCTCTTTTTGAATACCAAAAAAATTACTATAGCCTCAGTAGAAAGCGCTGATCTGAAAAAATTTCTGGCATACTTGCATAAAATGAAGTTGAGTGCACGAAGTATTGCACGGAAAATATCAGCATTAAAAACCTTCTATTCATACGTGAATCAGCAATTTGAATGGAAAAATATTGCGCAAGAAATGCGTATTCCTAAAATGGCACAAACCTTGCCCCATTATCTTTCAGAAGATGAAATTAAAGCATTATTTGCAGCGGCAGATCTTGATACATCCCCCTATGGATTACGAAACAAAGTAATGTTATATCTGCTGTACACGTCTGGTATGCGTATCAGCGAGCTAACAAAGTTGCGTATATCTCACCTGTATTTTGATACTGGCTTTATTTCGGTTTTTGGAAAAGGGGGCAAACAGCGCATGGTGCCAATTCCGGCAATAGTTTTAGCCATGTTGCAAACGTACATTGATACAACGCTCGCAGAGAAACAAGAAAAGAAAAAAGTACGAAATATCGCAGGTTATATTTTCCCCACGCAGTATGCTGGAAAAATTAAGCCCATTTCACGGCAGTCTTTTTGGATAATTTTAAATAGCATATGGAAAAAAACTGGCATCAAAAAACTCATTTCTCCCCATCAATTGCGCCATTCTCTTGCAACGCATATGCTTCAACAGGGATTGGACTTACGCTCATTGCAGATTGTGTTGGGGCATGAAAATTTAACGACGGTGCAGATATATACGCATGTTGAAACAAGTTATTTACGTAAAATTTATGATAATAAACATCCGCGGTCGTAGTGCCGCGAATTGTAGTAGCTAAACAAATGTATTGATTTATACCTAACGATAGGAAAATTGTGTTCAAGATTTTTATGATAGTAGTTGTTGGTCTGATGGTTCAAGATGTGTGTGCAATGGAACAGAAAGAACCCAAAAAAGAAAAAGGACCTAAAGGACCTAGACGAAGTTTTAGTCTTAGTGTGCCAGAAACAGCGACTTATAAAGCGCCTTTATCATTTTCTACTGATTCAGTAAAAAAGTCACCTCACTCATCTCCCAATTTGTCAGCTAGTTCATCTCCTAATATATCACCTAGACATTCTCCAAAAGATACTATAAAAATTTCTCCTAAAAAAAGCTCAAAAGGGGACTTGAAGGATTCTTATCAGGAATTTTTCGAAAATCAATTATGGCAAGCTGTTCAAGAGAATGATACCCAAGAAGCACTAAAATTTATTCAACCAAATATGAATATTGTTGATTCAACCGGCAAGACTCTTTTAGTAAAAGCTATAAGAAATAGAAATGAAGAAATCGTAGAGGCTTTGCTTAAGGAGGAAAACATCGACGTTAACTTAGCTGATAAAAGCGGAAATACTCCTTTGCATCATGCGATTTTAGCGTGCCATGAAGCTATAATAAAATTGTTATTAACTCACTATCGTGTTGATTTTTCCCTTAAAGGTAATGGGGGCATACTTCCTCAACAATTAACTGACCATTCATTTTATGAAGATAAAAATGAATTAAAAAAAATGATTGAAGCAAGAACGGTACTAGACATAATAGTGAATGATACAATATCCGCTTGGAATGGATTACAAAATGATAAGGATAATAAAGACCCTGTACAGGATGTTATTTCCACGGTTAAACAACTAACGGGATTGCCTCACTATGCAACGTATGAGTTTATAAAAAATATGCTTCTTCATCGAGCTCCGCTTATGTTGAGATCAATGTAAGGTCAACACATGAATGGAGGTGCGTATAGATGCACGCATAAATGGGCCTATCCTTCGACAGGCTCAGGACGAACGGCCCTGGGGATATATACTGCATTGCAGCGGAAACTTCTCATTTTTCCCTATGTATATTATACTTATGCTTATTAAAATAACATGAAACTTATAAGGTTAACGACCCATGGATAATACATTTACCGTTGGACAAAAAGCATTCTTATCAATTCTCTCTTCTATGCAACCCATTTGCACAAAACGCACCACCTTAGACGCAACGTCGGCAATACTGTTCCAGGTGGGGCACAAAGAATTAGTACTCAAAAGTACCGATTTGGAAATTAGTTTACAGGCGAGCTATGTGCTTGAATCAAGCAATATTATGGAACCATGTTCTTTCTTGGTATCAGGGCGTCGCATTTTTGAGCTCGTTAAAGAACTTGATGGGCACATCGAATTTAAAATAACGGAAAACCAATTGTATTTACAATCTGGATCGGCCCGTTTATCACTCAATATTAAAAATGCTCAAGACTTCCCACCATTTCCTGAGCGCATTGAAAATTTAATGCATTTCGATCAACTCTTTTTGTTGGAAATGATTAATAAAGTTGCATTCTTGATTCCCCAAAACAATACCAACCAAGCACTCAATGGTCTTTTCTTGGAAATATCAGAAAAAGAACTTAAAATGACCGCCACTGATGGTCATTGTTTGGCCCAAGTATGTTCTGCTCAATATACCCTGGCACAACCAAAATCTTGGCTATTACCACGCCGCGCGATATTTGAAGTTAAAAAGATTTTAGAAAGCGCGCATGATAAAACAATTTTCTTAGGCGTTTGTGGTAATCAATTAGTCTTTTCTGGTGAATCATTTAATTTCTTCACTAAATTATTGGTAGATCAGTTCCCGCAATATGCGGGTGTTTTAGATAAAAATGAATTTGTTCCGGCTCGTGTTGATCGTCCTCATTTAGTGAAAACATTAAAACGATCTGCATGCTTACTTTCAGGTCAGTTCATTGCAACTACGTTTGGATTTTCGACAAACAAAGTACAAGTTTTTATGCAGAATAAAGAAGTTGGTACGTTGCAAGAAGAAATTCTGCTTGAAGATTTCAACAGAGAAGCGCTGGATGTGCGTTTTTATGCTCCTTATTTACTGAGCGGCTTACAAGTTTTTGGCAGTGATACGATTAAATTTTATTTAAAAAATGCATCAAAACCGATAATTTTTGAATCAGAAGATAGTACGTATACGATGTTATATCTTGTTATGCCTGTGGCTCCAACTAATGTTGCATAATGATCAAGCACTGTTTCTTGAGCGGGTACATATCAAAAATTTTCGTTGTTTTTCCGATATTGATCTTGCGTTTAATAGCCCAATTGTTTTAATTCAGGGACTTAATGGTTCGGGTAAAACATCGTTATTGGAAGCACTGTATTATGTCTGTTATTTACGCTCTTTCAGGACCCATTTGCCAAAAGAGATGTTGCAGTTTGAGCATAATAATTTTTTCATTAAAGTAGTTTTTCGTGATCAAAATTTTACCCATGAGATTCAAGCAGGTTTTTCAAATGCAAAGCGATTGGTTAAAATCGATAATAAAGCAATATCTTCATACAAAGAACTAATGAACTATTATCGTGTGATAGGGCTTACTGAAGATGATATGTTCCTTATAAAAGGGGGGCCGCAAGAGCGGCGTGTTTTTATTGACCAGCTATTGTTACTATATGACCCTTCATTTCTTGATTCGTTACATACCTTACGCACAGTCGTCAATAACCGTAACGCTGTGTTACACAAAGGGTTATCGCGTAACGATACGCACCAGATCTGGTCTGAACAACTTTGGCACATTTCATTGAGTGTTCAACAAAAGCGTATCGATGCACTGCGTGAAATCGAAGCAGAAACTAATCAGTTATTACAGACATATTTTCAAGAAAATCTGTCTGTCTTGCTGACATATAAAAATAAAAATATGGGGCGCCACGCAACCTTTGAACAATTCTGGGCGGAGAGTGCATCTCTTTTTGCGCAAGAGCAACATCTGAGGCGGTCTCTTTTTGGCGCGCACTTAGATGATTTTGAAATCATTTTCCAAGGACAACGTTCCAAAACTTTTGCTTCACGTGGACAACAAAAATTGATTATCGTGCTCATTAAAATTGCTCAAATTAAACAGTTGATCAAACATAAGGGACCGGCAATATTTTTATTAGATGATTTTATGGCCGATTTTGATAGAGATCGCGCTCGTCGACTTGTGATGATTCTTGATGCACTCAAAAGTCAGCTTATTTTTACATCTCCGACTCAAGAAGGGCTTTTGTTTGAGGTATTGAGTACATTGAACATGCAGTGTATTAAATTGACGTAACAAACAATTTTTTTAGGATATTACTATGGCATTTTCAAAAAACTTATTTCTTGTATTGTTTGCGATAGCAACAGTTACTTCATACCAATTAAATGCAATGTTGTCAGAGTGCGCGTCCATAGAGCCATCAGCGTTATTCGAATATGCGACTGACCGTGACAAGGTTGTGGCGATGCTAGAAGCTATGAATGCGATGGAGGAAGAAGTGATGACTGCTATGTTTGAAAAACCAGTAGCATCAGATTTACAAATTTACCAGCTTTTGTCTGCGGTTACAAAGGACAATCCTGACTTGTATCTTCCTGATGAAGTCACCAGAATTATTGTAATTAACGCATACACAGTTACAGAAAAAATACGCGCAACTTTCTATCCAAGATATGGTCTTTGTGTAAGTTTTCCTTATAATAATTTTTTGTCTTTCATTGAAGATAAGCTTAATCACTCTACAAATCGCGCGATTATTGTCGATATATTAAAAACATGTTTAAGCTGCAGTAGCAAATCACTGAGTGAAATTAAGGGTTCTGAGAGAGACTCGGTCCTTCATTATATAAAAGACTGTATATGGCCAATACAGAGGCCAGAATGTGCTAAAATAATTTGTCTTGTTGCGGGGGACAACGCATGGAATTTAATAAAAACGAAGGATGAAAGCGACTGTACAGTACTGCATTACGCATCGAAAGTGCCTGTTGATAGGGATGTCATGAAGAAACCGCTATCTCCTATTGCAAGCCCTGAAGAAGCATGTAAGTTTATTCAGGAGTTATTAAGTGCTGCTCCCAGTCCTAAAAAAGCATGGAGGTTTATTAATGAGCAAAATGATAAAGGCGAAACGGCTTTAAGTCTAGCTGAAAAACAGCAAAACAAAGAAATTATAGAAATTTTAGAATCTTATCGTCCCAAAGAACAGTAATCGAGATATCAATATGACATTTTCAAAACATTTATTTTTTGTATTATTTGCGATAGCAACAGTTACTGCACATCAATTAAATGCAATGGATTGGCAAAAGTACTGCACTCCCGTCCACATTCCACCATCGCAACCTGCTGTTTTAGCATCAGATTTTCAGATTTATCAGTTTCTATCAGCTGTTATGCATAATCCCGATTCCTATCTTCCTGCTGAAGTAACGCATATTATTGTGAGTAATGCATATAAAATTACAGAAAAATTACGCGCAGAGTGCTATCAAAAATATGGAGAATGTTTATGTTCTCCTGATAGCATATTGAACTTTATTAAAGGTGGTCTTAACAAATCCATACATCATATGACCATTGTTGATATATTAAAAATATGTTTAAGCTACAGCAACAAATCACTGAATAAAATTAAAAATACATATGGCCACACGGTGTTTCAATATTTCAATTTCTCAAATCATACATATCAACAATTTCGCCAAGATTACGTTAAAATAATATGTCTTGTGGCGGAAGATCAAGCATGGAATTTAATAACTGAACGGGACGATAATGGCAACACAGCACTCCATTATTGTTTGGAACCATTTATTAGCGAACTATTAAATACTGCTCCAAGTCATCAAGAAGCATGGCGGCTTATTAATACACGAAATAATGATGGTCAAACAGCCTTAAGCTTAGCTAAGCAGTATGGCAGAAAAGTTATAGAAAATTTAGAATCTTATCGCCCAAAAGAACAGTAGCTTAGGACATTAATATGGCATTTTTAAAAAACGTATTCATCGTATTATTTGCGGTAACTGTTATTCCACATAAATTGAATGCTATGGAGGAAAAAGCGCTAACTGCTATACTTGAAGAAACCGCAGCATCAGATTTTCAGATTTATCAACTTCTGTCAGCTGCTACCAAACCTGGTTCTCCGTTGTATCTTCCTGTTGAAGTTACCAAAATTATTGCGATGAATGCATACGAGATTAGCGCAGAGTGCTATCAAAAATATGGGGAGTGTTTAGGCGACCCTTATACTGTTCTGACTTTTATTCGAAAAAGTTTCAAAGAGACTATGAGCCATATGATTATTGTCAATATTTTAAAAACATGTTTGAGTTACCGTGGCAAATCATTGAGTGAATTTAAGTTCTCTGGAGGCAACACAGTCTTTCATTATATGATGGGCTTGGTTTCGATTAGAGATAACTTAGAATGTGCTAAAATAATTTGCCTTGTGGCGGGAAATCAAGCATGGGATTTGATAAAAATGAAGGATGATCTTGATCGTACGGTATTACATCGTGCCTCATGCGCATCGGTATTAGTTATTAAAGAATTATTACGCATTGCTCCGAGCCCTGAAGAAGCATGGAAACTTATTAATGCACAAAATAGTTGGGGTGAAACAGCATTAAGCATTGCGGCTCGGCACACGCCTTTCAGTTTGGCTGGGAAGCAGCAAAACGAAGAAATTATAGAAATTTTAGAATCTTATAGACCTAAATGAAGGGAGACTCGATGAACCTTTCTCAACTGAAGTCACTTGTTAAGCATGGTGAATCTAATATTCTTGAATTTAAAAAATCAACCGGACAGCGATCGCAATCAATGCAAACAGCGTGTGCATTTTTAAACAGTGATGTTGGTGGCACAATATTGTTTGGTGTAACGGATAATGGAAAGATTATTGGTCAAGAAGTTTCTGACAAAACTAATCGTGAAATAGCTGGAGAACTCGATAAAATAGAGCCGCATGCTGATATTACAATAAAGCATATTTCTGTTGGTTCTGGAAAATATGTCATTGTCTTGAGTGTTAAATCAGGTAAGAACAAACCATACTTTTATGATGGTCGCATTTACTTGCGTAACCAATCAACAACGCGACAAGTATCGCGTGAAGAATATATTTATATGATTCAAAATACTCAGCAACCAATTCTTAACTGGGAAAAAATGGCCACTAACGGATGTACAACTAATGACTTAGATAAAAAACGTATCAAAGATATTGTACGTCTTGCTGTAGCAAATGGTAGATTAGTAGAAGAAGCAGAGGATGAAAGTATTAGTGAAGTATTACAAGGATTTGAATTACTTAATAATGAGCGAGTTACTAATGCCGCAGTTGTTCTTTTTTGTAAACCAGGACTTAAGCAATTCATTCAATCATCTGTTCAGCTTGCACGGTTTGATGGCTTAACCAAAAGTGAATTTATTGATCGAAAAGATTTGCGTGGCAATTTATTCGATTTACTTGAGCAGACAATGCAATTTCTGACATTTTTTCTACCTATTTCAGGAAAGGTAGTTGAAGATCAATTAACTCGCGTTGATACTCCGGCAATACCTTTCAAAGCATTACGTGAAAGTATTTTAAATGCGCTTATTCATCGCGACTATAGTATGGAGGGTGCTTCAATAGACGTAGCAATTTATGATGATCGCGTTGAAATTGATAGCCCTGGACGCTTGCCTCATGGCATAAAGTTAGGTGATTTAACTAAGAAACATAAATCTATACGTCGCAATCAAATCATAGCAAATGTACTGTTTACTGCTGGTAAGATTGAAAAATGGGGGCGTGGAACGTTAGATATGATTAAGCTGTGCAAGCAATCAGGAAATCCGCCACCAATATTTGAAGAAACGTCGGGGAGTTTTTCAGTGATATTCCCTCTTAAAGAGTCATTATCGCGTCATCCGCAAGTATCAATACCTTCTGCGCAGTTAACTGATCGACAAAAAGAAATCGTAGAGATTTTGAAGTCAGGATCTATGAGTACAGAGCAAATTATCGATAACATGAAGATGCCACCGGCATTAAGAACAGTGCAGTTGGAACTTTCTAAGATGAAACAATTAGGCATTATTAGTTCTACCTCTAAAGGACGTGGCCGATTTGTTCTTTGGAAGCTCGCTTAAAAATCAATGCGCAATCAATGCGCAATCAATGCGCAATCAATGCGCAATGATTACGACAGTCACGATTTGCCCGTTGTAGTGCATGTTTTGACAAGTTCGGTAGGGTTTAATTTTTGATGATTGCGACATGATTACGACATAATTGCGACATGATTACGACATAATTGCGACATTCATTTTTTGAGTCGCCCAAAAGAACAGTAATTAGGATATTAATATGGCATTTTTAAAGAACTTATTTATCGTATTATTGGTGGTAGCAGCAGTTACTGCACATCAATTGAATGCAATGGATTGGCGAAGTTGTCACTGCAAAGCCCAGCCGTCAACAGATGATACAACAACTCAGAAAAAAGCATCAGATTTTCAGATTTATCAGCTGTTATCAGCTACTACAAAAGATAATAATCCTGAAGCCTACTTGCCTGACGATGTCACCAAAATTATTATGACTCATGTGCGCGAAATCACAAAAGAATTATGCAAAGAGTGCTATCAACAATATGGGGAGTGTTTAGATGGTCCTGGGGCTGTGTTTAGATTTATTCAAGACAACCTCCTTAGCAGATCTATGAGCCATACGGTTATTGTTAATATTTTAAAAACATGTTTGAGCTACAGCGGCAAATCATTGAATAAAATTAAGGACTCAGAGGGCTTCACAGTACTTCATGATATAGGCGTAGTGGATGCAGGTGAAGCTGGAACGTTACGCCGCAACAACGTGGATATAGGTCGTTCATTTTTCAATAGTTATTTTAAAACAGTATGCCTTGCGGCAGGAGATCAAGCGTGGGACTTAATAATTGAACGGAACAATTATGGCAGCACGGTACTGCATTATTTGTCTTTGAGTTCATCTATTAACGAACTATTAAGCATTGCTCCAAGCCGTGAAAAAGCGTGGCGGCTTATTAATACACCAAATTTGAGTGGTAATACAGCTTTAAGCCTTGCTAAGTCTTATAAAAAGGGAGAAATTCTAGAAATCTTCGGTCCCAAAGAACAGTAATCAGGATATTCATATGACATTTTCAAAACATTTATTTTTCGTATTATCACTTGTTGTGGCGGCAGTTACTTCACATCAATTGAATGCAATGGAAGACGCAATGACTGCTATGCTTGAAAAACATGTAGCCTCCGATTTCCAAATTTACCAACTTTTGTCAGCAGCTGCGCAGGGAAATCCTGAGTTGTATCTGCCTGCTGAAGTCATACACATTATTGCAAGCGATGTGTGCTATCAAAAATATGGAGGATGTTTACGTTCTCCTGATAACTTATTGAAACTTGTTAAAGATAGCCTTAACAAATCTGTGAGTCATATGACCATTGTTCATATATTAAAAACATGTTTGAGCTATAGTGGTAAATCACTGAGTGAAATTAGGGACTCATCTCGATACACAGTTCTTCATCAATTGAATTTCTTTTATCATGGATATTATCATGAATCTATCCAAGATAACGTTAAAATAGTATGTCTTGTAGCAGGGGATCAAGCATGGAATTTAATAACTGAACGCGACGATAATGGTAACACGGCACTCCATTATCTTTGGGACCCATCTATTAATCAATTATTAAGCACTGCCCCAAATCCTGGGCAAGCATGGGCGCTTATTAATTCTCTAAACGATAGGGGAGAGACACCATTGAGGTTAGTCAAACTAAATGGAAAAATAGAATTTATAGAAATTTTAGAATCTTATAGACCTAAATGAAGGAAGACTCAATGAACCTTTCTCACCAAGTCACTCGGATGAAACGACTAGGCATTATTAGTTCTACCTCTAAAGGACGTGGCAGATTTGTTCTTTGGAAGCTCGCTTAAAAATCAATGCGCAATCAATGCGCAATGATTGCGACAGTCACGATTTGCCCGTTGTAGTGCATGTTTTAACAAGTTCGGTAGGGTTTAATTTTTGATGATTGCGACATGATTACGACATAATTGCGACATTCATTTTTTGAGTCGCCCAAAAGAACAGTAATTAGGATATTAATATGGCATTTTTAAAGAACTTATTCATCGTATTATTGGTGGTAGCAGCAGTTACTTTGCATCAATTGAATGCAATGGATTGGCGAAGTTGTCACTGCAAAGCCCAGCCGTCAACGGATGATACAACAACTCAGAAAAAAGCATCAGATTTTCAGATTTATCAGCTGTTATCAGCTACTACAAAAGATAATAATCCTGAAGCCTACTTGCCTGACGATGTCATCAAAATTATTATGACTCATGTGCGCGAAATCACAAAAGAATTATGCAAAGAGTGCTATCAAAAGTATGGGGAGTGTTTAGATAGTCCTAGGGCTGTGTTTAGATTTATTCAAGACAACCTCCTTAGCAGATCTATGAGCCATACGGTTATTGTTAATATTTTAAAAACATGTTTGAGCTACAGCGGCAAATCATTGAATAAAATTAAGGACTCAGAGGGCTTCACAGTACTTCACGATATAGGCGTAGTGGATGCAGGTGAAGCTGGAATGTTACGCCGCAACAACGTGGATATAGGTCGTTCCGTTTTCAATAGTTATTTTAAAACAGTATGTCTTGCGGCAGGAGATCAAGCGTGGGACTTAATAATTGAACGGAACAATTATGGCAGCACGGTACTGCATTATTTGTCATTGAGTTCATCTATTAACGAACTATTAAGCATTGCTCCGAGCCGTGAAAAAGCGTGGCGGCTTATTAATACACCAAATTTGAGTGGTAATACAGCTTTAAGCCTTGCTAAGTTTTATAAAAAGGGAGAAATTCTAGAAATCTTCGGTCCCAAAGAACAGTAATCAGGATATTCATATGACATTTTCAAAAAACTTATTCATCGTATTATTTGCGGTAACCGTTACTGCGTATCAATTGAATGCAATGGAGCAAAAAGCGCTAACTGCTATGTTTGAAAAACCAGTAGCATCAGATTTTCAGATTTATCAACTGTTATCAGCCGCTACAAAGGATAATCCAGAATTGTATCTTCCGGCTGAGGTTACTCACATAATTGCGACTAATGCATACGAAATTAGCGCAGAGTGCTATGAAAAATATGGAACATGTTTAGATGATCTTGATACTGTGTTGGATTTTATTCGAAACAGTATCAAAAAATTTATAAGTCATATGGCTATTGTGAATATCTTAAAAACATGTTTGAATTACTGCGGCAAATCATTGAGTGAAATTAAAGACCCAAGTGGCTATACAGTCTTTCACTATATGAGTTTCTTAAATGTATATGATGAATTTTGCTCCGATTACATTAAAATAATATCCCTTGTGGCAGGAGATCAAACATGGGATTTGATAACTGAACGGGATAATTGGAGTCGCACGGCACTGCATATTGTTTTAGCTCTTTCATTGGAATCATCGATCAAAGTGCCATATATTAACGAACTATTAAAAACTGCTCCAAGCCCTGAACAAGCATGGTCACTTATTAATACCCGAAATTGTGGGGGGAGTAGTGTGTTAGATTTAGCACTGTCTGAAGAAATTAGAGAAATCTTAGAATCTTATCGCCCCTCTGAACCTGTAAAGCATTAAATTGACACCTTGAAGAAAGGGCTGGATCTAAGCATTTTTTTCTTTATTAATTGTTGACAGACATGCAAAATTAGTTTATCTTTATAGAGAATTGTACGAGAAACAAGCCATTTATCTCTCAGGCCCCTCGGATTAAAAACAATTCAATTTGAATTAGGCTTCATTACTACTCTCCTTTTTTCCACCGCCTTGATTTCGATCAAGGCGGTGGTTTTTTTATGTAAAAAATATGTGAAAAAGAAGTATACTGTATCAACTACTATAATTTCATCTTATAGCAACATTTACTAAGTTCTACGTACCCGTCTTCTTGTGGGGCCTATCCTTTGACCCACCTTCGTTAAAACTTCGGTGGGCACGGCAAGCCAGAGTCCGCCATAGCCTTTTTGGCGTAAGCGGATCAGGACGAAGGGCCCTGGTGTGCGTTGCTTAATGAATAGCGCTATACGTTGCCAACGGAGATATTGCCATGCATAAAAACAGCTATGTATTCTTATCTGTAACGAGCTTTGTGCTATTCTACGTTATGTGCGCATATTCAGTTGAATATATATATCCTTTAACTCAATACCTTGACAATGGACAAGAAACGTTACTTTTCATGCATCAAACAGAGTCGCAGGAAACAAGACTTTGGTCTTTGAATAGCGTGACCAATCAGTATGAACAACTCCTATCATCTCAGTACAATCCAATAGGTGTACAATTATTACCAGACAAGAGTGGATTCAGTTTTTTAGATAATGGTCTTATCAAAGTTAAAAATTTTTTGAAGCGTTCGCCAAAAACAATCGAAATATACGAACCGTTGTACCACATTGGTGCAGTACAATGGCGCAATGCAACTACCTGTTTTTTTCATGCAAAGCAGGGTAACCGCTATGGTATTTATCAGGTCAACCTTGATGGTCAGCTGGATGTGATTATAAAAAGTTTTTCATCTGATTATTTATATCCACAAAAAATTGGTAACGATTTATTTTTTATACGGCGTGATTTAGCAGGAAATCATTGCGTAGAAAAAATTACATATCCATGTAGTGAAAAAAAATCAATCAGCTTGCATGAAGCTCTGGATCGTGTACAAGAAGATTTTGAATGTGTAGTTGATGAAGCAAAAATTATTCATGATTTTAAAAAGAGTACCGTTATCAACTTGTTCATGGTGAATGCATACGAAGGTTTTCTTGTGGAACATGTACCCGCTATACATGCGACTGAGACGTCATTATCATTCATTTTTTATAAACTGTATCGTACAGAAAATTGCACGGAAAATATATGGGATACAAAAAAACTTTTTTTATTTTCTTTACCAACATCTTTATTTTTTGATAAATCGATTATGTTGCGCGACCCGATGCAATCGTTGTTTCCACGTATTGCAGATGATGGTATTTATTTTATCTCATGCAAAGAATCTGAAAAAAATATGTGCTTATATTTTTATGACATACATTCAGATTTTGTTACACCATGCAAAACGCATTCTTTTTTTCCGGTCCCAAAGGATAGTGCAATGCATACCGTACCTGGTAATTATACTCATCTTCTTATGCCCATTATGACCAAACACGGTCTTTTGAGTGGCTACGCATGGAAATAATATATTTTCATTTTTAAAGCATCTTTAAATTTCATCATGAATTAAATAGTGGCCTCAAATCAAAATGGGCCCAAATTTGACCAAGGCGAATTTTTATTGCTTTAATTATTAATCATATTGGTTGTTATAAAATCGTTTAACCTTGACGGCCGTTTTTTGGTCTATTTTTTACCTCATGGGCATTATTTTTGTCATTTTTTGCCGCCAACCTTTTTTCAGGTCCAAAAAATATGATTGAAGGGTGCTGGGGAGAAAATGGGGAAGATGATAATCCGAGGTCAAAAAAGAGAGGGTTTCTGACCGTATAAAGTCGACTAGATCAAAGCTATATGTTTTTTAACATAATATTCATTATCAGGCTTTCCCTTATATCTGCCTTATAAAAATCGGTCTTGAGAAAAAGATTTGATTGGATACCAAACATCATAGAGAACAAATTTTTTAAAAGCAAGCAACTTTTTAAACCGGGTCATTTTCATAGCTAACCATAAGCACAGGTATATTTTTATCCATCTTTAAATCAAAAAAGTTTTTTTCAAAATCCACATACCATGAGCTGGTGGATAATGAGGGTGTCATTTCGACCCAGATAAAATCAAAGTAACCTTGCTCGAATAGAAAATCTTGCATGTAATCATTGTTCAATGTGTTAAAACATTCATTGTCAGAAAGTTGCTTGTGTATATCAATCACCCCATTTGGCAATTGAGCACCACTCGCCGTAACGCAGGCAATAGTATGAAGGACAAAAGAGAGAGAATTTAAAAAAGTAAAAATTAAGGTACGGCCATCTTGAATGGTAGGAACGGTAATGTGATGTACGCCATTCGTTAAAAATTTTTCTTGCAGGTCTAAGATGTTCGTATCAGTTAAGGGTTTTTTCATAAAGGTAAGATCAGTTAATAAATATGAATCTTTTTCATTAAAAAAAGAAATATTTTTCATAATCATGCTCCTTATATACTCCAATTTTTATTACTATATCTAAAAAGAGCGTATAAAAGCAATATTTTGTACAAGTAATCCAAAATTATTCTGGTCACAGCATAAATGGTGTGCAAGCGTAATCAGTTAAAAAAAGCATTAGATGCGATGAAAATTATTTTGTTAAAAACGACGCAGGAGAACGCCACAAACCACAGAGCATAACTGCAATGGCATCAGTCACATCCTCTTTGTCTGGCTTGATTAATCGGGGAAATAGTTGCAAAATAACACGCGCTACTTGTTCTTTACTTGCCCCACCAAAACCGGTTATTGATTGCTTAACCTCGCATGGTGAAAATTCATGGAGCGTTAATGAGTGTTGGTTACTGAGTAGATATAAAATACCCCGCAAATAACCAAGCTTAAGAAAGTTTTGGGCATTTTTACCCAAGAAAGGAGTTTCTAAGGCAAGATTGGTCACCTGCCACTTCTTAATCTTTTCAGAAAAAAAATTATAAAATATGCCGATTCGTTCAGCTAAGCTTTTTGTGGGGTTCATTGAAAGGTAGCCACAATCAAGTATTTGTATGCCGCGTTGCACTTTGATTGCTATACAAAATCCAGTAATACGAAAGCCTGGATCTATGCCTAAAATAATCATTGTAGCTACCTTGCTAAAGGTTATTTTGTCGCATGTAATAGAGAACGATATTCAGTATCGCATAGAGAAACAATACCCTTGCCAACCAAGGTACATACAATCATTATCGCGAGAAAAAAAACAATAACATCACTTTTTTGAGTAGACTTTATACTTTGTTTCTGAGCTTCCATAATTCTTCTCCTTAGCCAAATGAACTTTCGTCAACGTCTTCAAATTTAGTTAATTCTCGTACAAAATTAATATATACCGTACCGGTAGGTCCGTTTCTTTGTTTGCCAATAATCAGCTCTGCCAAAGATGGATGTTCTGTGTCTGGATTATATACCACATCGCGATATAAAAATGCAATCACATCTGCATCTTGCTCAATAGCACCAGATTCACGCAAATCAGAAAGCATTGGTCGTTTGTCCATACGGCTATCAACTGCACGTGATAATTGCGCAAGTGCAATAACCGGCACTTCCAATTCTTTTGCCAACGCTTTTAATGACCGTGAAATTTCAGATACTTCTTGATGTCTATTTTCATGTTTTTTAGTGCTATGAAGCAACTGTAAATAATCGATAACTAAAAATTGTAATCCATGCTCTGCTTTAAGCTTACGTGCTTTAGCGCGTAAATTCATAATGTCGAGCATTGCGGTATCATCAATAAATATTTTTACCTCGGCAAGTTTTGCTGCAACATTGGTTAGATTGATCCATTCATCGGATGTAATAGTTGCATTGCGAATACTGTGATGAGCAATGCCTGATTCGCTTGAAAGTAAACGTAACGTTAATTGTTCAGCGGACATTTCAAGTGAAAAAAAGCCAATTGCATATCCTTGACGCGATGCATTACTGAGCAAACTCAGTGCTATTGCAGTTTTACCCATTGAAGGCCGTCCTGCAACAACAATTAAATCACCTTTTTGAAAACCAGAAGTCATCTCATCCAGTGCAACGTACCCGGTAGGAATACCAGTTACTCCTTTGCTATGACTTTTAATATCAGATAAATGTTGAAATGTTTTTTTGAGCCAAATATTAAGTTGTACAAAACTTTGATTAACTCGCTTGTCTGATATTTGAAATATCGTTTTTTCTGCTTGATCAAGCACGCTATCAATATTAGCTTCATTCTGTGAATAACAGTTGCTGATGATATCAGTCGCAGAATTGATCAAACTACGTAACACTGATTTTTCTTTTACCAAATTGGCATGCTGGTCAATCAAGCCAATTGAAGCCATATTTTCTTGCAAAGACACCAGATAAATTTCACCACCAATAGCTTCAAGTTTTTTTTGCACATGCAATATGTCTTGCAACGTTAAAAGATCTATACGCTTATGATCATGAACAAGATCAATCATCGCTTGATAAATAATTTTATGTGCCGGTAAATAAAAATCATCCGACAATAAAATTTCCATAATTCGTGCAATAGCCTCATCATTCATCAGTAAGGCACCAAGCACAGACCGCTCTACCTCAACATTAGCAGGTAGACTACGACCAAGTATGGATTGCGTTTCAGCCGATTTATCTTTTGTGTAAAATTTACGTTGTTCTATCATAGTGCATATAGCTTTTAGTTATGCGGCTTTTGCTGCATAATCAGGAACTACTTTCAAGGTAATTTGAGGTTGAAGCGTTGATGTTAATTTAATGGTTACTTTGTAAGAGCCTTTTTCTTTAATCGATTTTTCAATTAAAACTTGGCTTTTGCCAACCGCAATTCCTTGTTCTGCTAATAAATCTGCTACTTCTGCCGTATTGACCGCAGCGTATAGTTTTCCATCATCATGCACCTTGCGTTTTAAGGTGATAACCAGTGAGCCAATGCGCTCAGCTAACATAGATGTTTTGGAGCTGATTACTTCTTTACGATTTTCGATAACTTTGAGTTTTGTTTTAAATGTTGCTTCATTTTTTGCAGTGACTTCTACTGCTAATTTCTTTGGTATAAGATAGTTGCGTCCAAAACCATCATCAACTTTGACCATTTCTCCGGCCATACCAATATTTTTAATATCTTCTTTAAGAAAGACTTTCATGGCGCTCCCTTAGTTGTACACACTGAATTATTATTTTTTAACGTTAGACAATCTTTATTGCTCATCAGTATAAGGTAAAACTAGTGGCTTGTAACTAAGAACTTAGGGTTTTTTACTTTGGATTTTTGATGATGAGATGAAATTGCTTATGACTTGATTGGATATGATGGGAATGGGGTGAAAGATTGATGCTTCCACCCATTCAGTTGTTTTACTTTTTTTTCATTGCCTTTTCAAGCAGTTGGATTCTTTTGGTCAATAGGGGCCATTTCTTAGCATAGTCTAATGCTTTTTGTTTGGTTATCACGCCATAGCACGAAACGTGCGACGGCGGACGTTACTTTTTCGTTACACTTTCAAGCAATTGAAGTATTTTGAGCGCCCGTTGCCTTTCTTTAGCATAGTCTAATGCTGTTTTTCCCTTTGCATCTCTATGATTTGGATTTGCTCCAGCATTTAGGAACGCAACTAATATTTCTTTATCACCTGTTCTTTTATTTGCTGCCTCTATCAATGGCGTTGTTCTATCGTTAGAGTTAGTGCTATTAACATCAGCACCTTGTTGGATAAGTAGCTTTATCTGTTCAACATTATTCTTATATATAGCATCAGATAAGCTTTGCAGGAAAGACAGGTATTGCTTTCCTAGGTAAGCCATTCCATCTGGAGCCTTTTTGGTTTCATCTACAAATTGTGTAGCAACTTCCTCTGTGGTCACATTGAATCGATTTGCGAGCGCATGTAGCAGTTTCGTGAAATTCTTAATATCAGTGTACCGTACTCCATAGAATGCACTTAATTTTGGGATCATACTAATTGCTTCCTTAAGATCTTTGCTCGTTGCTACAGCCGCGTTCATAATTTCATACTTCATGTCTGTTGGCAAATATCTTGGATCTGGTGCTTCCAACATGCCATACAGTTGACCTGCGCATACCATGGTGAATAATAGAATCAGTTTCTTCATCTTTCTTTCCTTTTGATTTAAAAGATTTTATCCGTCTTCGCTAAGCTCCGACGTGATTATCACGCCATAGCACGAAACGTGCGACGGCGGATTAGAGCGTATTAAACCATTCAATACATCTCTGCGATTCCTGAGTAGAACCCTCCACTCAATGTCAGTATTGCAAATAGAATTATTAAAAAGCAAGAAAAATGTTAAGAAAATTATTTTTACAGCCTGCCCGCCGACCTGTCCGCCGAAGCTTTAGCGAAGGAGGAAGCTTTAGCGAAGGAGGAAGCTTTTAGCGAAGGAGGAAGCTTTTCTTCCCTGTTGAAGTTACGAAAAACAGGTTAGCGAGGAGGGATCGATCTTTACCCATAGAATACAGTTCAGAATGCATATAAATTCAATATTTTTCGTGAAGGGTCTTGTGACCCTCCACACCTGCACACAAGCGTTCCGCTTGACCATTTATCGGCTCGAACTCGGTCCCGCAGTCTGCTAAGGGCAGCCTGAAGACCTCAAACAGGCGAGCCTAAACGGATTTCTATATTTATTCTTATTTTAATCGGCTTCATGGTGGTAAATTCCTTATTTGCCTCTCAGCGCAGAAACGCCAATCAATGATTGTTCTTGGATTTCTGGGGTTATTATTCCCTGCTTATCAATTTTAGAATCAAAATATTTAACTATAGAATCTAATGTTATCGGTTTTGCGAGCTTAGCAATCTCCTGAGCAGGCATGAATTTTGTCGCTAATTCTTCCATGTTTGTTTTTCCTACTGATTCAGATGTAAAAGTGATCACTTTCATCGCATTTAAGAATGAATCAAGATAAGCATCAAACATTTTTATTCCGAATGTGCTTTGGTAAATTTTACCATTAGATGATTCAAAGGCTATTGTTACATTTCCACCCGTAAAAAAATTTGGCAAATCTTCGCATAGAGCTTTCTACATCAAAGCTAAAGAACTATCGGAGCAGGTCAGCGGACGCGATTACGAGGCACGGAACACCAATCAGTATGCATTACGTATCGACGTATAAACGGCTGATTACGCTCATCGTGTGGGACGATAGATTGAAGAATAACGGCAAGAGGTTCTTTCTTTTCACCTTTAATTTTTACAAATTCTTTTGGTTGATCAATAAATAAATTGAGTAATTCAAAAAACCGAGAAAACGAGAGCTCACCTTGGGTGTCAAACATTAATCCGCTACCTTTGTTATTTTGTATAAGAGGTGGCACTCTCGCTAAAGTTGCAGTTTCAGCTAATCCCTCAGATGATACAATAAAATTTACATGGAGCGTTGAAAGTACTTCATTGAGAAAGATTTGATTATAACCACCACTAAAACATGTTGAATAATGCACATAAGCAGTATTAATATTGTTATTAAAGAATCGCATTAACTGCGCAAAATTATTAAAATCTAGGCCTGCTATGTGTGCTGTTTCCAGCTTAGTTATTGGTTGTGCAGGAGCGCCATGACCTGCCAGATAAATAGCCCATTTGGTCTGTTTTTGAGGAGTAAATAATGCAGTCAGATTATTAATCAATTTTTCTCCATCTGTCACCATAGTTTCTTGTATCTGGAATCTTCTCATGAAGCTGTCTGGTGTTAGATCATTAATTATTGTTACCACCCTTGAGTTAAATCCGCATGCTTGTGCCTGATCAAGTGGATTAAGATTTGCTGCTGCAGGAAATTTTTTTTGTATATATTGTTTAGGTATTAGAAGCACTAGATTTGCTGATTTATGAAAATAACAATTAAGGGTGTTATTATCGAAATAAATGAAACTTAAAATTTTTAAGCAGGACTCATCTTGTGGCACAAGAAGACGATGCTTTGAAATCAATTCTTTTATGAATGTGTTTATTGTTTCTGGATTGGAAGTTGTTTGAGCAAGCGAGTGTAGTTGTTGTAGATTATTTTCTCCTATTAGAGATCTTATATTAGTAATAATTTCTAAAATACTGCTTGACACTATAATGGGAGCGACTTTTTCTTGTAATCCAAGTAATGTTTTCCAAACCATCTCTCTGCGATTATTGTATAATTTTTCATTCTTATTTGGATCAAGAATAATAATTACATCATTAACTGCAGAAAGTGATTGTGTAATAATCACACATAATAATACCAGTATGTAGCTAATAGTTAGTTTTTTCATCATAATACCTTTCGAGACATTCCCTACTTTATTTTTAGTTTATTATATTAAATATTCAGGTTGCAACTACTTTTAAGCAAAAACATGAAATAAGATAATTGATGCCATTTAGGCACGCCTGTCGTGCCCGCCGAAGCTGGTGAGCTTTAGCTCACTATTTTAGCGAAGGCTGGGTCTGAGGTCTTTGGGCTGCCTTCCTGTCCGCCATAGCTGGTGAGCTTTAGCTCACTATTTTAGCGAAAGAGAATGGCAGACTGTGGGGCCGAGTTCGGGCCGATAAAACCAGCACGAACGGATTTCTATATTTATTCTCGTTTCAATTGTTGCTGCATCTCGACAAACTCCTTTGGCGTCACATAAAGACATGCCTGCACATTAACCATATCCTGCGCACTTGAAAGAATAATCTTTCCCGTGTACAGCGTAAGCCACGTGCCAATATCTATAGTTGCGTCAGAAGTAACTGAATTTTCTGCGAGCATAACCCCATAATTAAGCAGTCCCCGCAAGGCAAAATAATGTTGTTCATGTACGACCCTTTGATGTGCAATATCAACACCATACGTAGCATAACGGATTATTAAGCTCATTAAGGTTAAAAGTCCTGCGGTGGCCATCAATACACATATGATTCCTGAACCCTTTTGTATGCGCACGGTGAATACCCTTTCTATTTACGTCACTACATAACATACGCGGTTAAATGTTTTTCCATGAAATACAAGGGAAAGCTGAACTGACATACCCTCTTGATCAAGGCCATTAAACACAAACGAGCATGTGTGTACTCCATCAAGAATCAAACTCTTCGTCTTTTTGAGCCATTCTTTTTTGGTTTTATCATAATTGCCTTGATAACGCATTAATTGATCATCTTTCAATTCCCATCCTATGCATGATGAATCAGGCAAAGTAAAAACAAAAGCAGTATCGGTAACCAAGGGCCACGTATATGCCGCATGAGGCGCTTTGCGTATGTCGCGCGTAAATACATCCAGCGCACTATAGACCGTTGAAAGTGAATTTATTTGACATGCTTGCGTGGTGCATGCACGAGTAAAAGAAGCTACCCCATTAAACCATAGCATCATAATGGTCGCTACCAGCATGCAATACACCATACATTCAATCAAAGAGAAACCAAATTTATTCACGTAAGAACTCCCTTTATTCACGTGAGAACTCCTGCTTGCGGTATAAAACCAGAACGCATTGTTATTGTCCGTGGTACTTTCAGGAGTGATTGCCAACTTACTGTAGCTTCTACGATTACAAATTGCGTATGGTCTGAATTTTGAGTTTGCCACTCTATGGTGAAAAGGCCTTCTTTTTGTTGGTCCTTGGTTGGTAGTATTCTTTCTGCAAGAAGCTTTTCCAAAGCAGAACTTACTACCGTTGTTGCTTGTAAATATAATTCCGTATCTTTTTGAATAATCATTGTTTTTGTATAATATCCCATGCAGACAAATGCCATAAGAGCCATAATGAGTATATTCAACCATCATAAACCCTTGAACATTTCTTATAACCATCAATATATCCACCTGCACGTCGATTACAATAGGCGCTCGACAGTTCTTTTCTAATTGTATATACTATACTTATGTAATGTATAGTATAGTGTTTGCTTATATATCACTCTGTTAATCCGCCTTCACTCTGTTACGGCGTGATAATCACGTCAAAGCAAAGCGTAGACGGACAAAATTAAGTAAACTATACTAAAGTGGTAAAAAGAAACATTTTAATAAAATATAACGGAGGTATCATTATGATACATACTAAAAAAATTACCTTGTTCTTATTTAGCTTATTATTTCTGAGCCCTATCGCACACTTACAAGCAGGCCTCGCGCCAATACCATCTCAAAAACCTTCACCGATATCACCAGCGCAAATGGCACCTGGGCCTTCATCAGAACAAGACATGAGTCAAATTGTACAAGAATTAGAAAAAGCGACAAAAGAAATTGATAACTTTGTCAAAGCATTACCAGCTGAAGAACAAGCAGAATTTAATCGCATTGTGCAGCAAGTTGAATCAAAAATGAGTCAAACTGATCCTGCAGTGCTTGAACGCTTTTTAACCAATCAAATGAATCCAGAAGAACTTGACCAATTCTTGGGCAATGTTTTTGAAGGAATAAATCCACCAGAATTTAAACCTGCTGAAGAAGGCAGCAGCACCAAAACCAGCACCGAAAAAAGAAGAAAAAGCTACCCCAAAAGAAATCAGCAAAATAGATCGCGCACTTGATACCATTAATACCATTATCAAAAGAACAGATTCGTTTGTGGTTAAAGCGCAAGAATTGCCTGAGTTAGCAGGAAAAGTAAAGAGCTGGGGCAAGAAAGGAATCTTGTATGATTGGGAAGCATCTTTTGAATGGGATAAAGTCAAAAAAGATATCGAATCACTCCGTCAATTACTACAAAAAATGATTGAAAAAGATCCAAAAAACAACACGTATAAATATTTAAATGATTTCATCGCGCAAGATACGCTGGTCAACAATGTTGAAAAGCTCAAAACAACTTTAGTTGAATATGAGCCAACTATTGAAACATCAGTCTTCGGCTTAGAAAAAATGGACGCAATAGCCAAAAAAGCATTAACCCGCACCATCAGTGGATTTACTGAAGCATTATATCGCTTAAAGATTGCTGATGATCTCAATAAAATTTTTGAAAAATATGAACCACGCGCCAAAGAACTACGTGAAGAAAAAGAAAAGGCTGAAAAAACAGCTGAAATAGCAGGACAAAGATCACGTTACAGCCGATCAGAACCGATGGTAATGGCAGGCGGCACAAGCTCAGGCGGCGATTATTATTCATACAGTCCTGAATCTTCTGATTACAGCAATTACTACAGCGGCAGCCCATCATACGAACCATCTTCATATGATTATAGCAGTCCATCATATGAAAGCGCTGCAAGCAAAGGGAGCGAAGAAGCAGCAAAAGATGATAAAGGCGGAAAATCTGGTGAAGACAAAGGTGGAAAATCAGAAAGTGGCAAGTCAGATAAAGGTGGTGGTGGAAAGTCTAAGTCAGAAGAAGATAAAGGCAAATCCGATAAAGATAAGTCTGATAAATCAGAAAAAGAACCGGCACCAAAAAAAGAATCTGAACCTATTGAAAAAAATTTAAAAGAAATCACCGATTATATAAATATCGCAGGATTGACTACAAAACTTGATAAAACGTTAAGTGATCTGAAAAATCACGTCTTGAATGAGTCTGAAGAACCAAGCGTATATCCGATACATTTGGTACTTGAAAATCTGCAAAAAGCAGAAAACACTATCAAAATCATGAAGCAAGAAATAGACAAGAAATTTGATGCACAAGTTGCTACTCGTGTGCAAAAGAGACTTGAAAGCACCTTAAAAGAAAATAAAGATTTTGTTGAAAAGGTACTCAAGCAAGTTAAAGAAATAGCAACTATGGATCAAGTGATGCGTAATGAAAGAATTTCATCAGCAAAACGCATTGCGTACCTTGGTGAACCTGTTCCGGTGGCACCAAGAGGAGCTGCGCAATTAGAACAACCAAAAGAAGAAGAAACTGTAGATCTCTTTGCGCTACCTATGGCATGGGATGCTGTGCAAAAAGCTATCAAGAATATCACTAAAAAGCCTGAGCCTAAACCTGAACCTGTTAAACCTGTTGCTCCTGTAGCACCAGCGGACACTGCTTCTGAAGCTCCTGTGGTAGACGAAGAGTAAATCGACAGCGTATAAAAATACTAATTTTTGATTATATTTGATTATAAAGCCCTCAATTAACGTTGGGGGCTTTTTTAGTGTACTATTTATAGCAAACTTCTTTAACTAGTTCACAAATCTGATAAAATGGCTGCCACATAAAAAAAGGAGAACGCAGTGGCAACATATAGTTTAGATCTGAGAGAAAGAGTAATAAACGCGATTTCTAAAGGCATGCGACCAACGATTGCAGCAAAAACATTCGATGTAAGCAGAAGAGTAATCTATAAGTGGAAAGATCTGTTAGAAAAAACAAACAGCCTTAAACCAAAGTCTGGTTTTCAAAAAGGGCATAGTCATAAAATTACGAACCGGGAAGAGTTCAGAGCGTTTGTTGAAAAAAATGGGAATCTTACAGTAAAGATGATGATTGTCGAATGGGCGAAGTTGAAAAATCAAATTGTTTCTGAGAGCACTATGGAGCGGGCATTAAAGAAAATTGGGTTCACTTCAAAAAAAAACATTCAATTACGTAGAAGCTAACCAAAAGAAAAGAGAGCAATATCTTGAGAAAATCAAGGACATTAATCCAGATGATATAATTTATTCAGATGAAGCTGGAATCGATGATAATGAGGCACCACCAAAAGGTTGGGGCCCTGTTGGAAAACGGTTATTTGCCAAGAAAAAAGGTATACGCAAGGCACGATATAACATTACGGCAGCACTCAATAAAGGCAAGCTATTTGCACCATTTGTCTTTGAAGGGTATTCAAATGCAAGTACCTATGCAACGTACGTTGAACAAGTTTTAGTTCCTCAATTGAGACCTGGGATGGTTCTTATAATTGATAATGCAAGATTTCATAAATCGAAAAAAGTTGTAGAACTCATTGAATCAGCACAATGTAGAATTATTTTTTTACCTCCATATTCTCCTGATTTAAACCCAATTGAACACTATTGGTCTGCTATGAAAGCAAGAATTAGGAAGGCGGCAGAAGCCATTCAGGATTTCTATGAAGCGACTATCAAAGCTGTGGGGGAAATGTGTACAACCTACTGAGGTTTGCTATAAAGTGATTATTTTTTAAATAAAAAGAAGCAGCTCGCGATTACACCGTTGCGAGCTACTTCTTTTGTTTATATTTTTTATTTAAATTTTTGTTTATTTTGACTCACTCAACACACGTTGGCATCGACTACACAAATTATGCTCATGTTCAGACAATTCCCATTGCCAGCAACGCGGACATTTGTGCCCACTTGCTCCATCAACAAAAATATACAAGCCTGGCATAATCGATTCTTCAAGCCCCTCTGTATTCTGTTTAATGGTAAACTGAGAAACAATGGTAAACTCTTTCAAAAAAGCTACGGCATCTTGGCCAGATTGTTCCAATTCATTAAAAAAGCTGGTGAGTATTTTTTTCTTTTCTGCATCAAGATTATCAAAATTGATAAACACATGTGCTTCAAGTGAATGTTTGATAATGCTCGCCGCACGTTTTTGTTCAATGCTTTTCAAAATGGCAGACCGTATTGCTTTGAGCAGATCCCACCGCTCTTTTTGTTGCGCAAAATAGGCAATAGAACCGGTTGCCGCATATATTTTACCGGTAAAAATTTGTTCTCTTTCTGGCATCCATGGCATACTCTTCTGCGCAATAAACTCTTCTATTTTGTTCAATGATGAAAAATTTTGCAGATGAATAGATTGTGTTTTGTTCTTTTGATAATAATCAGAAATCTGTTCTGCGGTGAAAGAAAGTATTGGTGCCATAAGTCTAGTCAATGTATCCAAAATGTACCAACATGCAGTTTGTGTGGAGCGACGCAATAAGCCATTCGCCTTTTCCACATACAACCTATCTTTAACCACATCCAAATAAAATGAACTTAAATCTACCGTACAATAATCACCCAGTTGGTGAACCACCGCCGTGAAGTCATACACTTTATACCCTTCAAGCACGGCATAATTTAATTGGAACAATTCGATCAATGCGTGCTGATCAATCATCGATAATTGTTCACATGGTACCGCATCTTTGGTAATATCAAAATCATACAGATTGGAAAGCAGAAAGCGACAGGTGTTACGAATTTTACGAAACACTTCTTGTACATTGCGCAATAACACATCGGAAATAACTAAGTCGCCTGAATAATCAACGCTCGCAACCCAAAGCCGCAATCCATCAGTACCCAGTTGATCAATCATCTCTTGTGGTTCAACCCCATTACCTAAAGACTTGGACATTTTGCGCCCTTTTGCATCAACGGTAAAACCGTGCGTTAAAATAGCACGCGTACAGGTTTCATTATTGAGCGCAATGCTGGTGAGCAGTGAACTCTGGAACCATCCACGGTGTTGATCTTTGCCTTCAGCATATATATCCGCAGGAAAATGTAACTCGGAGCGTTGTTTTAAAACCGCATAATGACTTACGCCAGAATCAAACCATACATCTAAAATATCGGTCTCTTTGCGCCATGCGTGTGCCTTGCAAGAAGGACATGCAAAATTGGTTGGCACAACTGCTTCAAGGGCAACATCATCCCAATATTCTATGCCACTATGGATGACCTGTTGTGCAACTTTATCAATAAATTCTTGTGCAATATAGGTGTGATCACATGCTGTACATATAAGCGCAGGAATTGGCACTCCCCATACACGCTGACGGGAAATACACCACTCTAAGCGTCCTTCAATAGTGGCACTGAGTCGGTTGCGCCCCACTTCTGGGTACATTTCTAATGTTTCTATTGCGTGGAGTGTTTTATTTTTTACGCCACCCTTTTCAAGGTCAAAGAACCATTGTTTGGTAGCGCGGAAAATGAGGGGGTTATGACAACGCCAACAATGAGGATATGAGTGCTTAATGGATGTTTTATAAATCAGATAACCATTTTCTGTAAGATCGTTTATTACCCAGCCTTGTGCATCTTTAATCGACATGCCAACCAGTTCTTTTGGTTTAATGTCCTGTGTATACTTACCATCGGGAGTTATTGGTGAATAGATTTCCAAATCATGTTTAATACCAAATTCATAATCTTGTGGCCCAGCACCAGGAGCGCTATGTACCGCGGCGGTACCTTCACTTAAATCAACTGAAACGTCTGCAATAATTGGCACCAACTTACCTGGTTCAAATGGATGATATGCATGCGCTTCACCCCAGGTTAAATCATCAGAAATACAGTCTGCGACAATCAACTTAGGAACGCCAATGGTTGCACACACTTTATCGGCAAGCTGTGCGCCAACAAGGAGATATTTACCATTAATATCAAGCACCTGATACCGTTCATGTGGTTTGACCATAACGGCACGGTTCAATGGTAATGTCCAGGGGGTTGTTGTCCAAATGAGTATGCCGACTTCTTTCTTGTTGAGCGTGGGGAACACTCTGTCGACAAGCGTTTGTTCAAGTTGGAACTGTACGTATATTGAAGGATCTTTACGTTCTTCATATTCAATTTCAGCAGTAGCCAAAACCGTTTGGCATGAAATACACCATGGCACGGTCTTATTTTTACGCTCAATGTAATTGTCCGCAACAAATGAGCCTAAGGCCCTGAGAATGCTTGCTTCATAATTAAAATTCATGGTCAAATACGGGTTGTCCCAATCCATTAACACGCCAAGTTTTTTAAATTCTTCACGTTGGACATCAATCCACTTGGTGGCATAGGCGCGGCATGCTTTTTTAAGATCACTGCGTGAAAGACCTGGATTTTCTTGGGTAACTTTGAATTCGATGGGTAGTCCATGACAATCCCACCCCGGTGTAACCGGCACATGTTTACCGAACATACGTTTGGATTTAGTGATAAAATCTTTTAAAATTTTATTAACGGCGTGGCCTATGTGAATATGTCCATTGGCATACGGTGGACCATCATGTAAAACGAATTTTTCACTACCGCTATTGTGAGTAAATGAGGTATGGAATAGGTTGGTATCAGTCCAGCGTTGAATCATGGCAGGATCTTGTTCTTGTGCATTGGCACGGATAGGAAAATCAGTATGTGGTAAATTGAGGGTATCTTTAAAACTAACTTTTGTACCAACTTCGGTTGTACCAACTTCTGTTGTGCCAGTTTTTTTAGTGTCTGCCATGCCAGGGATCCTTATGATAACGCATATAAGTGCCTATAATTCTATAGAGCCAAGTATATACGCTCATGAGCAATTTAGCTAGATCGCTCTGCATAAAGCATTTGGCAGTTATCACTTTCTTCGTCTCATAATTGTTGAACTCATAGTTGTTGGACAAGACTGCTCTATTAAACCAACAAGCATTTGTAACTTGGTTAAAATAGATAAAGTCGCATTATATTCTTCGGATACAGAAACAGAAGACATAAGCCCTGGATCATCGTTGCCTTCGATATATTTAATACGCTCAAGTATACTCTCTAAATTAACTATTAAAGAGTTTAGCTTAGGCAATGCTTCATCAGCATTATTTTGTATCATATAAAGAGAGGGCATGCCCTCAGGTCCTCCTTCACCCGCAAAACCTTCACGCATAAAATATACGCCTGGAGATTCTTGAAGAATCATGTTGTGTAAGCTTTTTATTTCTTCCGATGTATCAAAAGATATACTTACACACCCTGGCTCCATTGCCTGGATATTATGAGATACTCCACCACTTACAATTACAAACGCTAATCCAAGCGCTACTACTATTTTTTTGCTACTTTCCATAGCTTTTCCTCCTGACTTTATACAAAAAACAATTAAACAATATATTTTCCTCATAATTCAATACTAACAGAATTAAAATTAAAAATCAACGAAAAAATTAAAAGTCCCACATTTCCAGGGTAAAAGTGATTTAAATAACACCGGTATTGACTTTGGAAAATAATGATTTTTATAGTGAATATCGTATGATCCCTAATAATTTGCCCTGGGTAATTTTAGTACAGATGGTTAAATTATGAATAAACAACGTTATCTGCTCATTTTTATCAGTATACTTGGTACAAGCATACTTGCCTATATGCTCTTTACTTTCTTTAAACCCACACAATCGTCAGACACCATCAAAGTAGGCATACTTCACTCGTTAACCGGTACCATGGCGGCCAATGAAAACAATCTGGTTGATGCTACCCTCTTTGCCATAGAGCAAATTAACCAAGCGGGTGGCATTTTGGGTAAAGATGATTCAACCTATCGTTGCAGATGGCAAATCAGATCCAACAGTTTTTGCCCAGGAAGCTGAAAGACTGATAACCCAAGAAAAAGTCGCCGTAATATTTGGCTGTTGGACTTCAAGCAGCAGAAAAGCGGTTAAAGAGATCGTAGAAAAATATGACAACCTCCTTTTTTATCCGGTTGAATATGAAGGTCTTGAAGAATCAAAAAATATAATCTATACCGGATCACCTCCCAGCCAACAAATTATTCCCGGTACCATATGGGCCTATAAAAATTTAGGCCAACGCTTTTTCCTTGTCGGATCAGACTACATTTTCCCGCGCACCGCACATGAAATTATAAAAAAACTTGTGTCTATGCTCAAAGGAGAAGTTGTAGGAGAAGAATATATTCCACTTGGTTCTTCAGACGTATCGGCAGTCGTTGAAAAAATTATACAAACTAATCCAACGGTCATTATAAACACCATTAACGGTGATACTAATGCGAGTTTTATAGAGCATTTAAGAGAAAAAAGAATATCACCAGAAAAAATACCATCTATGTTTTTTAGCATCAGCGAACCTGACTTTAAGAGCTTTAAGCTGACTGGCATAGCGGGCTATTATGCAACATGGAGTTATTTTCAAAGCATACCTACCAATCAAAATCGAGCATTCGTAAAAAATTTTAGAAAAAAATATGGCAATGACCGATTGATTGGTGATCCCATGGAAACCGCTTATTTTGGTGTCTATCTGTGGGCGCAGACAGTACAAGAAATACAATCAACTGCTATCGACAAGTTGCAAACTGCTCTGAAAAATCAAAAATATAATGCACCCGCCGGCATTGTGTATATCGATAATAAAAATAATCATACGTGGAAAATAACACGCATCGGCAAAGCAACACATAACAAACAATTTACCACGGTATGGGATGCCAAAAAACCGGTACGTCCAGAACCATATCCACCGTTGAAAACAAAGAATGAGTGGCAAAAATTTGTACATGACTATAAATAATAATCCGCTTTCACTTTTTGTTACGGCGTGATAATCACGGCGTAACGTAGGCGTAGACGGATACATAAATAAGGCACGCAATGAATAAGATATTAGCACGGTATGGAAAACCAATCGTATGTATATTTTTTATTATCACCGTAGCAATCTACTACCAATATTCGCATATGCGAGCGCAATTAATACCAGAAACACAAAAGTATCTTGAATCAATTCTTAATGAACGTTCACATGAAATTTATACCTATCTAGATCAACATGAAAAATTGATTGAAGAGCTTGCGCAGGATGAAAAAATCATCAAAATGTTTGTCGGCGATACTAAAAACATAGATAAAGATACAATCGATTCAGTAAGCAGGCTGTATAACGAGTTGCACACTATTAAAAACCTACTTTTCATACAATACGATGGTGACATAATCGCTTCAATGGAAAAACAAAAAGATCTTCAGGGGAAAAATATCCTACAAGCACCTTGGGATGACTCAGAATTATCTGAATCTTTTATGCGTAGTTCTATGACTCTGACCACCGATATTTCAGGATTTGAATTTAATGGGTTATTTAAAAGGCCCGCTTTATTTATAACAACACCAATAATTGCCCATGATACCCTCTACGGCTGCATAATGCTCGAATTAGACATAGAACCAATTTATCTGATCTTACGCAAATATATTGGACTCAAAACAACGGGAGAAGTAACACTTGGTAGAATGGAAGATGATAAAGTAATGTATATCGCGCCAACTCGCCATAACCCAAACATGCTCTTTAAAAGTTTAGACGATAAAAATGATCCGTTAGAAGATGACAAGGGCTTAATTAAGCACGCTATGAAGCACGCTATTTTTGATAAAAAAGGCTCAGGGCAAGCCATTGACTATCGAGGACAAGAGGTCATAGCAGCTTGGTCTTATTTAACCAGAATTGACTGGGGAATAGTAGCGAAAATGGATATTGATGAAATTCTTGCACCAATTTATAGATGGTATATCTATTTTCTGATTTCGTTTTTAATTACCCTCATATTAGCCCTGATTGTCTGCATATCCATGCGGGAAAAAATTATGCACCTTATGCATGTCCCTACATTATCATCATTTAAAATAGCCCGTATTTTTTTATGGTTAGCGATTGTGATCAGTATATTTGCTCTGCTTGCAAGTGTATATCAACTGAGACAACAGAAACATGCAAGTATTGTTAATGCGCTTGAGCAAGCAAAACAACAAGTAGCACAAGCGACAGATCTGCTTAATGAGAAAGTTGATCAGATAGAATCAATTGTACAGGCATTGGCAGATGATTTAAGCGATGATAAATTACCTAACGAACTTTTAGAAAAACGTATGATGATCGATCTTCGTGAAAATCCATCATTAATTGAAATCACTATAGCGTATGAACCGTATGCATACCATAAAGATATGCGATTATACGGATTCACTATGGTTCATACACAGAATACATTCAAAAAAACTCGCATAGATGACGTATATGATTACACAAAAATAGAAAGTCCCGGAGAACCAGAAACTGATTGGTACACCCGAACAATTAGACAAGGAGGTATGTGGATAGATCCTGAAACTGAACCAAATACCCAGAAGCCGTCAGTAACGTATGCAGTACCATTCTTTAATGCGACCGATAAAAAACCACGTGGTGTTGTTGCAATTAGTTATGATCTCCAAGCAATACAAAAAATTATTGATGAAATAAAGATTGGAGAAACTGGATACGGACTCGCTACGTCACGTAGCGGCACATTAATCGCTTTTCCTACACAATCATATGTCTTAAACCAAGAAACCTTTATCACATTAGCTCAAGAAAGAGCTGATGAAAAACTTATGGCAATAGCACAACGTGCATTAACCGCAAAAGAACCTTTGCAAGGTACATTTTATGATGTAAAAACAAATCAATCTTATTTGGTATACATTGCTCAAACAGCTAAGTCTGGATGGACTGTTGCTGCTATTTTTGCTGAAGATGAAGTGAGCATACCACCATTGGATGTACGACGCAGCCATTTTGCGATGCTTATATGTCTTTTATTGGGACTTTTATGCCTAGCCGCTCTTGGTTGTAAGCTAGAATACATTGATTTGTCAGCTATAAGAAAATTTTCCATGCCGGCAACCATGATTCTTTTTTTAGCACTCATAGCAGCCTGGAACATAATTATAAACACCAATATGTCTTCTTATAACATACAAAAACATGGCACTATTATTGTTGATCAATCACGGCTTAATAAATTTTTAAATGAAGTAAAAGATAATGTAAATCGTAGTCAATCAGATGAACCACAGCCGCTCTTTATGCCAACCGGCGTACAGCTTTATTCATTTAGCTTACCAAAAGTACAGCACGTTGCTTTATCAGGAAATATATGGCAAAAATTGGACGTATCACTTTTTAAAGATGTACCCAAAGAAATACAATTACCTAGAGATATTTCTCTTTCATTAAAAGAGTTAACCCGCACTATAGAAGACAATACAGAAATAAGAGTTTCGACCTTTGATGCCGTTATTTTTAATGATCAGAACTTTTCTGAGTTTCCGTTTGATATAACTACTATCAGATTAAATTTAAGTAGTCAGGACCTTGCACGTAACGTTATTCTTATACCTGATTTGGTAGCGTATGATACATTGAATCCGATGGATAAGCCGGGCATTGATAAGGACTTTATTCTTCCCGGTTTTAACATTCAAAAAACATTTTTCAGTCTTAAAAAACTGATGCCAAACAATGATTTTGGGCTACACGCTTTTAGGGCTATTACAGAACATTATGATCTTGTATATAACATTTTTATAACGCGTAAATTATTGGATTCATTCATCATATACATATTGCCACTCCTTGTTATTCTTCTCGCGTTATTTGCAACCTTATTTGGTCTCAGAGAAAATATAAAGACATTTGATCCCCTCAAACCACTTGCTGCATATGCATCCTTATTTTTTGGTTTAATTCTTTTGCATAGATCAATTAAAGAACAATATGGTGTAGTAAGTACCTTGTACATAGAATATGCATTCTTTTACACGTATATAACTATATTATTTTTGGTTATTCATGCGGTGATAGTATATGGTCCAAATTCAAATAAATTCTTTGATACGATAGTTACTCCTTTGGCGGTATACTTGTATTGGCCAATTCAGTTATCTTTGTGGCTTATAACCACGATGTGTATTTTTTGCTAAAGAGTATCTTGCTGAGTAATGTTTACTACAAAAAGTATAAGGCTTGCCACGCAACAAATAACCGCTGCATACAGAAATCCATAGGTTGCGGAAATAGTGGTCCATAAAAACCCAACAATGGTACTTGATGCAAAGCCACCAATACCTTTTAAAAGTGATAGAAAGCCAAAGCCAGTACCACGAAATTGATTGGGCAATAGTTCTGCAGCAATTGCACGCTCTCCCCCATCTATAATGGCAGTAGCACAACCCATGAGTCCAAATAGAGATGCGATATAAAAGATAGTAGATGGATGTAATGCAAAACATGCATAAGAAATCGCTACCATAAGATAGCCGAGCATAAGGATACTTTTTTTATTAAAAATATCTTCTAAATAACCCATGGGGAATGAAGCAAAGGCATATATTAAATTATAAAAAGTATAGCATATAATGCTTAAACTATGAGCCGCCATTGAACCCATGGTAGGCGTTAATAATTCAATAGTGCGCAATACAAGTAAAGACATAGCAAAATTACCAATGCCAAATACAAAAATTGCACTCAAAAATAAGATAAATGGTCGCGGCAAGTGTGTTATACTTTGCAAAAAAGGTATCGTGGGATGAACTTCATTAGGAATATCGTTCACAAAAAATAAAACAATAAAGAATGCGATTATACAGGGAAAAAAAGCGATACAAAAAATAGTGGGTACTGAAAATCGCGTAATTAACAAGGCAGCAAGTGCTGGACCAACTATGGCACCTAATGTATCCATAGCGCGATTAAAGCCAAATACGCGGCCATACGCTTGATGAGATGATACAGAATCTACCAGCAATGCATCGCGTGCCGGATCACGAAATCCTTTGCCCATCCATGCAATAACTCGTGCAAAAAAAACGAATATTAATTTGGTAGTCAAAAAAAGAGAGCCTATACCTATTGCGGTAATAAAGTAACCGATGACAACGAATGGTTTTCTTTTACCAAGATAATCACTGTACCATCCTGAAAAGATTTTTATAAAGCTGATAGATGCATCAGCACATCCTTCAATAAATCCTAAAATTTGGGGTGATCCTCCTAATGAAATAATAAATATAGGTAAAATTGCCGTAGTCATTTCATAGCCAAAATCTGCAAAAAGACTTGTCATACCCATGGCAAAAACGTTTTTGGTTAACCATTTCTCTTTTAAAGTCATTGTTTTCCTAGTTTTCTTAATTTTTCTAGTTTGATAGGTAATTGATCAGTGTTTTATATGGATTGATCCGTTGCATATGAATTTTGCATAACGAGTTTCTCTAAGTAAAGAGATTGAGCATATGAATTTTATTACCGACCATTACGGTTAAAAAACAATTGAGATTTTACATAATTATGCGACAAGGGTTGCAAAGCTTAATGGGTATCGCTATAACATTCTTGACGCTCCCTTTGAATATATTTTAATCTTGCAGAGGACAAAACAATACGAATAATGCTTTGATTATCACAGGGGCATATAATGTATATATTTTTTAAACAAACGGTTGCATACATTATTTTTCTATCTCTCATATTTAGCATTAAGATTCATGGTATGATTGAAAAACAAGTTGCATCAGACTTTCAAATTTATCAACTTTTATCTGCTATCAAAAATGAAACCCATCCGTTTTATCTTCCTGATGATCTGGTCAAAACTATCGCAATTAAAGCGCATAACATTACCACGTTGCGCTGCTACAAAAAATATGGTGCATGTTTAGAGAGTATTGACTCACTATTATATTTTATTGGAACACAAGCCGAAGCAGATACCGCATCTACGGTACATATATTGAAAACCTGCCTTGCATATAGCGGAAAATCCCTCGGTAGCATTAAAAATACCGTACATGAAACAGTTTTTCATATTGTTACTAACGAACCCTTTTTTGAACATCTGAGTGCCAAGGCAGACCTCAATTACTATATTGACGTTCTTTGTCAGGTTGCTGGTGAAGACCTTGTTGATGTATTATGCGTACAAGATTGCGGTCGATTGACCGCATTACAGCATACGATATATTATACTCGTCCTGAGTTAGTTAAAAAATTTATAGCTCTTGCAGGTAATAGAAAATTAGAACTACTCTATGTGAAGAATAACGGCACCGCATTAGATTTAGCGAAAACTAGAAAAGAGTACTTTTTAGAATGGATTTCTATGCCTGAATATGCCGCATGTGTTTTTAAATACTGGGCCCAAATCGATGACTTAAATATCGTAATCGAATTATTGGAACCCTATTACGCCAAACAAACCTAAATCACACACTTTTTTAAACCTGAATCATCCATATTCCGCTTGACGATTTTATTGAATACCTTACTCTCAAAGAGTATGTACAATACCATTTATCATAATCCGGAAATCTTTATGAATACATTTTTTAAGCAAATATTCTTACAATCAGTATTACTGTCACTTTTTACTGGTTTTAGTGGCAACGCCATGGAGCCAGAAACCTACCAACCATCATTATCCGACGTCGCTAATGCTATGCCGGACGAGCACGCTAAAAAGAAGGCAACAGACCTGCAAATTTATCAACTGCTATCAGCAGCGGCAGCGCATGACAGTTGTCAAAACGAAAATCCTCAATGGTATCTGCCTAAAGATATCATTCAAGTCATAGCCACTACTGCATATAGCATTACCGAAAAACACTGTTATGACGAACATGGTAAATGCGTAGAGGACGTAGACTCTCTGCTCCCTTTCCTTCGAAAAAGAGCTTATGCCCGCGTGGATATTGATTCAACAGTCAACGTAGTAAAAATGTGTTTAAATTATAGTGCCAAATCACTCTGTACATTGCGTATTAATAATAAAAATAGTATTAACGATACCAATACAATCCTTCATCAGATCGTTATAGCTATGAGTTCTATGCCCTTGACAGCCATTGACGTTAACCCTTACTGTTTTGATGTTGTTTGTCAAACAGCTGGGAAAAATCTTATGGATTTTTTATGTACACAAAATTCTGTAGGATGGACAGCATTACATTATGCAGCACGCTATGGATACAACGATGCTGTTGAAAAAATAATCTTTATTGCAGGTAATAGAACATCAGAATTGGTTTCTATAAAAGATGGAGATAATCGTACTGCTCTAATGTTGGCAAAAGCTCTTCAAATGAATATCGTTAATAGACGACGAAACAAGTATAATGCAACTGAATGTGAGATCAGACTTGATAATCTGCGATCGATAATTGAGCTGCTCAGTAAGTATGAAAATATCAATGGATGATGGTCGAAAACCCATTAAAAATACAAGCACATAACAATCTATAACGACACAAGGACACTGCACATGAAAAAATGTAACGTGAAACATTATTTACTCTCATCACTCTTAACCATAACTACTTTACTGAACATATCGCCTGTACATGGCATGGAAAGAGATAGTACATGCGATTTAGAGAGGTGTATGCGCCGCAATGCGCAGGCGAAGAAAGTTGAAGAAGCAAAAGAATATAATAAAAATCATAAGCTCATAAATGAAGATCTACTAAAAACTATCTTTTCTTATTGCATTAACAATGAACGTGAATCTACCACTCATTTAGAATTCTTATATAAAACCCTCACCTCTAATTCTTCTGAAAAGAAAGCATATCGCCAAATAAAGACGCTTTTAGCACTACACACGACGTGTCAATTTTTTAATAAGTTAATGCCGTTTACGAAAATTATCGAATTCTGTAAGACATTAGACAGCCATATAAAAAACCAAATGTTAGAGCACCTTGTATCTACAATTTACCAAAGTTATCATCATGGAGTTTACCAAGAATACCGTGATGATAATCGTATCTGTTCAGCGTTAATACATGCAGGAGCTGATGCAAATATAAACTATGGAGAAAGACCTCTCTTTTTTTATGCTAAATCAATAGAAATGGTGGAAGAATTTATCAAGCGTAGTTATAAGATACATACAAAGGTGTGTAAGACAGTAAAAAGATTTGAACCTGGTCATGGTGAACCAGTAGAAGAATGTAACATTTTATCTCACGTTGTTAATAAAGAATATCCAGCAGATCTCATGAAATTTTATATTGAAAACAAGGTTGTTCCTCAAAGAGACATATTGCATGACCTTGTACATGCATTAAAAGGTCATTGTGATAATATGGATCTAATGAATGAATTCTTAAAAAAATGTCAATGGTTACTTGCTCGGCTTTATAATGATGATGATATAAAAAATTATTTAAGTTGGGATAACCTCTCTCCTCTTGATCGATTGGTATCGAGTAATGTTAAGGCAGGCTGTTGGCCAGGATTCCAAGAAAAGATAATAAAAATTTTTATAGAGCATGGATGTCACGTAGTCACTCCTGTAGTAAAAAATCATTACAAAGCAACTGCACCACATAAAGCTCTTATTGATGATACCGAGTTTAACAAGCTTGTCGATAAGGCTAAACAACCAGATAGCCTTATGGAATTGGTTAAAAAGAATGATACTGAGCAGGTGCTCAAATTAATCAATGCTGGGCATGTTAACCTAAATGAACAAGGTAGTGATGGTAATACGCTGCTTATGATAGCGATTATGAAAAAAAATAAAGAAATGATAAAACATCTATTGGACTATGGCGCTGATACAGAATTATCTAACAATATTGGGCTTACTGCGCTTGATATTGCAATGGATCAGGGTAATGATGATTTAGCCACATTACTTATTGATGCAGCGCAAGCCAATCAAGGGTAACAATACTCGTAATTGTCAGGGAATTTTAATGAAGACGTTTTTTAAGCAAATAGTTATGTACACTCTAGTGTCATCACTTTTTGTTATCTTTAATGCCAATGGTATGTACACAGGAGCAGATTTGCGCATGTGTCAGTTCTTAACAACCATAAATGATAGTCATCAGTTTTATATGCCGTGTATACACAAAGAACCTTCAAATTTTCAAATTTATCAATATATAAAAGCTATAGGCAACAACAACAATCTTGATGTGCCTTCTGATATTATGCAGATAATTATGTCTCATGTATGTCAGATGACAACACAAGAACATGAACCATGTTATGAAGAGGTACATTGCTATAAAAGCATGCCTGATGTCATTATCAATTTTATTGAAGATAGTTTCATTAAAAAAAGAAGTCATACAACTATCGTGAATATATTAAAAAAAGCTTTACAAGTAAGCGACAACTCACTGGGAGCAATCAGAAATCACTTCGGTGGCAATATTTTTCATAATCTATTTGTTGAGTCCTACCGAAGTAAAAACTATGGTGGAATAAGCGCGTTCTCAACATGTCGAGAAATAAACGAAAGTAAAAACAGTTTACATTGGGCTAAAATTCTTTGTCTTTTAGCAGAGAAACAGATATGGAATCTGATAGTAAATGAAGAACATTCTCAAATGGCATTCTGGGAGATTTGTACGGGCTTCAATTTCCCCATTTTTAATGAAGTGTTACGTACCGCTCCAAATAAAGAAGCGATATGGAAAGTAATTTGCATGCCAATTAAGCCTCGTAGGGGAGGCTGGAGGAATTATATGCTATTGAATGAAATAATCGCAAATGAAAACACACTAAGATCCATAAAACGCAGTCCATTTAATGCGAGTGTATTCATTATTGCACAACTACTTAATTGTGCCCCTAATGAGCAGAAAGCATGGGGACTCATCAATACGCCTGATTTGAAAGACGGTAAAACTGCGTTAGATGTTGCAATGAAGGAAAAAACTGAGAAGGAAAAAACTGAACAGTTTAATTTGATAAATGCAGGGTTAGTACATATCGATTCAAATCCATATTACACCTATGTATATAATAATTTTGTAAACATAGTAGATCTTTTGGAATCATATCGCCCTCGAGGGCAATCATGATCACCAAAAAAAACATTGGCATTTGGGGCTTTGGTCGCGTTGGAAAATCAGTAGCACAGATGCTTCACGCGCAAGGTCATGCAATTTCAGTCATGACAAAAGATGCACTGTCTACAGATGAAAAATTACTCGCGCAAAAATATGCCATTCATCTGTATACACAAGACGAAAAACAAGAATTTTTTAACCGTAATGACGTTCTTGTGCCATCTCCAGGGGTAGATATTCGCGGCGATTATCAGACGCAGAAAGACAAATGGTTAACTGAGCTTGATCTTTTTTATGCGCACTTTAAAAAACCGATTATCGCAGTAACCGGTACGGTTGGCAAAACCACCATCACCACCATGCTTGATCAAATTTTAAAAGCCTACAAGATACCCATTTGTACCGGGGGAAATATTGGTATACCAATGTGTGATTTAATTATGCAGCAAGATATCCTTATAAATAATCAAATGAATATGCACTCCTAGAAGTTTCCAGCTTTCAACTTGAATACTGCACTCAATTTACACCATACATAGCCATATGGACCAATTTAGCACCAAACCATTTAGATCGTCATGCAACGTACGATGCATATTTTGAAGCAAAATATAATCTGCTGGCGCACCAAGACAAAACAGACAAAGCTCTTGTGCCCTTATCCTTAGCACAAAACATTAAAAATAAAGCAGCTAAAAGTATGGTGCATTATTTTTCATCAACAGCACCAACAGAGCAAGAGCTAAAAAACATACAACAGAATGAGCCACTTTTCTTTATTGATGGCAACCATATCAAAAAAAAGATAGGGGATACGATTACTACGCTTATCAATTTGGATACCTTGCCGGATATAACGTTCATAGAAAACTGGTTAATTATATGCAGTGCTTTGGAGATACTTGGTTTAGATCTTTGCGCATTACCTATTCATATCAAAGCAATTACGTTACCTGAACACCGCATGGAAAAAATAGCAGTCGCATCACGCGACATAATTTTTTACAATGATTCAAAATCAACCACCACCACCTCTACCCGTGCTGCCATTCAAAAATTAGCAGGCAAATCAATTATTTTATTTGTCGGGGGACTCAGCAAAGGAGTTGACCGTGCACAATTTATTAAAGAATTAAAAGATCAGGTAAAACAGGTCTATTGCTTTGGCGCAGAGGCTGATACACTCAACGCCTATTGTGTTCTGTATGGCATTAACGCGGATGCATTTTCTACCCTTGATGACGCATTTGCAGCGTGTGTTAAAAATACAACCGTGCAAGATTGCGTTTTATTTTCTCCTGCAGGAAGTAGCTATGACTTATTTAAAGATTATGAAGAACGTGGCAATTATTTTAAAACATTAGTGCGTAATTTTATTGCTTCTGACACTAATGATACTAACACTTGAGTAATTATTTGTTCGCGTGATACGATCTGCACTACGTTAGTATATAAAAAAGGATATTTCCATGCACGCACAAAGAAACATTACTCACGATCTTCGTATGTTTTTAATAACCATCGCAATACTGTTAATCGTAGGAGGCCTATTTACCTATTCAGCAAGTTCAGTATATGCGCTTGAAAAATTTGGTTACTCACATTACTTCGTAAAAAAACAGTTCATTGGTTTATGCATCGGTCTGATAGGACTGCTTATTGCACGTATTATCCCCTTACCACTCATTAAAAAATTAAGCCCTCTGATGTTCTTTGGTGCAAGTGGGCTTACCGCCCTTACTTTGCTTTCTCAATTTGGACAACGCATTCACGGGTCACATCGATGGCTTTCTATCGCGGGATTTACGTTTCAACCGAGTGAGCTACTCAAAATCACCTTGCTTATATATCTTGCGTATTTCCTTGAAAAACAACAGTATCAGCCAAACTCTTTTATGCGCAGTTACGTACCACTGCTTATTATAATAGGTGTGCCGAGTAGTATTTTACTCATGCAACCAGATTTTGGTATGACCGTAACCATAGTGGTAACGAGTGTCATTCTTTTATTCATTGCACAATTTAACATCAAACATTTACTCATAAGCTTAGCATGCTTAATTCCTGCTGGTATTGGTCTTATTCTGATGCGTCCTTACCGCTTGCAACGGGTAATGACATTTTTAAATCCATGGCAAGATCCAAAAGGATCAGGTTTTCAAGTGATACAATCATTAATTGCGATAGGATCTGGTGGACTCTGGGGGACTGGCATAGGAAATTCAAAACAAAAGTTTTTTTATTTACCCATGCAGCATACTGATTTTATTTTTTCCATTATCGCCGAAGAAACAGGATTTATTGGATCTTTATTTATTGTCATACTCTTTGCGTTTTTCCTTTATTTTGGCATACGGGTTGCATGCCAATTAAAATCACCATTCGCCATGCTCACCACACTTGGTTTTGTCATTCTGGTTAACTTGCAAGCAATCATTAATATTGCAGTAGCCACCGGATTAGCGCCAACCAAAGGACTTGGGCTTCCTTTTGTAAGCTATGGTAATTCAGCGCTTATATGTAATCTATTTATGGTTGGTTTGATTATGAATATGGTACATGAAAGCAAAAAAAATTAAGACAAAAAATATCGCAAGAGAACCAGATCATATTCTGTAGCTCTCTTGCGATATACTATTTACCGTTGAAAGTTATTTTTTAGCTAACCATCTCATTTAAAAGTTTAATGATCGCCTCAAAACTAACGGTTCGAGGAGTATGTTGTTCTGCCAATTGCAATGGGGTATAATCGTTACAATTTAATCGAGTAATATCTATTCCTGCGCCATGGTCAAGTAACAATTGTACGATAGTAAAATGTCCCTTATCGCACGCATTATGTAACGGCGTCTTCCATTTTTCATTAGATAAATTACGCATTGCACCGCTCACATTTGCCCCATATTTAAGTAATAATTGAGCAATATTATGGTTACTTATCTCACATGCATAATGTAGAGGCATAAAACTCTCCTCATCAAGGAAATTAACCTCTGCTCCACGCTCGAGTAAAGACTTAACTGTATCAAACTGACCAAGCTTACACGCATCATGTAACGGCACATTGCTTTTCAGACTAATCATGCCATACTTTCGTTCTATATTCATATTTTTATAACAGCCAGGACACTGTACCTGCGACTTAGTCATACATGTTTCACAAAGAGATATTTCTTGCATTGGACAACGACATGGACTGCAAAAACGTCTTGTGTTATTTGGTATTTGGTTAGTGCATGATACATGAGAGCATTTTTTTAGTTCAACATATTTCTTTTCAGCAGGTTTGGCACTTGATGGATTATATGACTTAGGAAAATTATTATTTGTTGAACCAAAAGGAGTAGATGATCCTTGATTATTAAATCCAGATGTATATGAACTGTTTCCTGTCTTTTTAATAACTTTGAAGGTTGCCCCATCTTTTACAATGTTTTTGTGACAGTCAGGGCATTCTATAGGACATTGTGTCTTCGATGAAGTACGACAGTTATCAAGACATGAGCTGCACAGACCTATCTTTTGCTTAAAGCAACATGGGCTATAAGCGGCCCACTCTTTTCTTTCTATTATATTTTGGCATGGTGCATTAAAACACTTTTTTTGTGACCAACCAGATGGATTATATGAACCTTGATTATTAGTATTAAATCCAGATGAATATGTACTATTCCCTGTTGGTGGATTAGATGCATACGGCATCGGAGGTGCCGTATAATATCCCTTTGGATTAAATGGCAAATTAGTGCGATATATCTGCTCTGATGACAGATAGTTGTCATAGTTCAGCTTTTTTACTTCATCTTTTAATATTTCATATGCTGTTACTATAGGCTTGAATTTTTCTTCTGCTTCTTTTTGATTATCAATATTTTTGTCTGGATGATGCACAAGAGCTAATTTTCTGTACGCATTAGTAATGTCATCCTGCGAAGCATTTTGTGGAACACTAAGTATTTCATAATACGTTACCGGCTTCTTTGACTGTTCAAATGAACGCTTCATGCCGTACATTGCATTACCGCAAGAAGCTAGGATGATTAGAGATAGAAAATAAAATAGTTTTTTCATAAAGATACTCCATTTATATGCGATTAACTTACTGTTTAGGCCTAGAAACAACCCCTTATTAAAGAATAGCACAACTTGAAATAAAAACAATGGGTTTGCAAAAAAGCCTTCCAGGTCGGCGAAAAGGCCTTTTTTCCTGTTCTTCGTAGCTTGTAAAGCGAAGTAGAAATACTCTTACTCAGAGAAGCTATAGGTTAACTTTTAACGATATCTATACCTAAATCGAAAACTGAGGTAAAATCAGGCACAAAAAACAAGCAGATAACGCTCTATTCCTAGGAAGATATATGGAAACACAGAAGGTAAAAATAGCACCAGAAGCAGTTTTTAACAGCGCCCACAATATTGAAAAAAGTATCGATCCGCTGGGGGATGGTATTAGTTCATTGGAATTGGTCCGTGCATCAGGTTCAGATGTTGATGTAGTCAATGCAGCACGGGTTTCATACGGTAAATTTGTAACACAGGTCACTGAAAACGATAGAAAGTTAATCCGTTTTTTAATTGAGCACAAACATACCAGTCCCTTTGAACATAATCAACTTTCGTTCCGCATAAAAGCGCCAATTTTTGTAGCACGCCAATGGATGCGGCATCGCATCAGCTCCTACAATGAAATCAGTTATCGTTACGTGCAAGCACCGCTCGAATTTTATGTGCCTCCAAAATGGCGCTATCAAGATACGGTAAATAAACAGGCATCTGTTGGTTCATTTGAAAATAATGAATTTACTACGCACTATAAAAATGGTCTTGAAGCATGCAGAAATACATATGAAACGCTGCTTGCCAATGGAGTGTGTCGTGAATTGGCGCGCGGTATTTTACCCGTGTGCACCTACACACAATTTATTTATACATGCAACTTACAATCATTAACCCATTTTTTAAAGTTACGCTTACATCCGGGCGCTCAACATGAGATCAGAAACTTTGCACAAGGGCTACTTGCGCTTGCGCTTCCTCATTTTCCGATCTCACTGGACGAATGGAAGAAATCTAACGCATCGCACTTAGATTTGAGTGAATTTGATGCATTCACGGCGGCTTTCACCAAGGCACTTGAATAGCCTCATACCCCGTTTATGGGTTATTAAAATAAATTCCGTGTTCCGTCTACGTTATACTTCGACGTGATTCTAGCGCCGCCCTTCTTGGTTCTATCCATACCATGCGGCGCTCTTTTTTTATGTATCATGCCGTATAAAAATCAATACAATGAAATCCCTGTAGAATGACGGAGGTGAAACCTGAAGCTCAGTGGCCGTTGGTCCGAGCGGATGCGAGGTGCACCAACGGGCAGAGCGAAGGGTGCAACCGGAGTGATCGCCCTACTCGGCCGGATTTCACAAATTTCGTGCTGGAAAATAAAACTTTCCCGTAGCCCGTAATTAATGCTGAACAATAGAACGTTCGTCCACGATCTCTGTCCCAACCGCGACTAACTTTAGAAACGAACGCTAATGTCATAATTTTGATAATAACGCTTGTATTATGCGACACAAATATAACCCTTCTCCAACCAACACGCACAATACCAATGATCAGAAATAGATCACGCACTATGCTTGCTTTTTAACACACCAATTTTTTACGATTATTTTTGTCTAAAAAAACGTACAACTTCTCTACCAAAAAGGAACTGCGTATGAATCGCATGTCAAAAAAAATAATGCATCAGATGAGCACCCTGCTCATAGCAACAACGCTGGGTAATGCCGTACTCGCAAGTACTCACGGCTTCTGGGACAGACGTACGCTCATAGAGCGAAGAGCGCAAGCAAGAGATGTGCGCATAGCAGCAACAGTTGCAGAATGTAAAAATACAATAATAAAAGAACAAAGAACCAATGGTGATTTAGAAAGATATAGAGATCATCGCGGATCGTATTCCAAAGCACTTGCGCATGACCCCAATGGTATCGTTACGCAAGCATCATTCCATAGCATGATACATGCATTAAAAAATGGTAATCCAAATTTATTTGATGAAATAATAATGGGCGGTGCCAGAACGCTTGTCAATCCACAAGCCTCATACGCATTCTCTTTAGAAGGCGCTGACGTCACAAGGTATACCATAGCACCAGCCCCTGCCTTTGCCAGTGCGGAGGCATCAGCAGAAATGGTTGAGCTCTATTGGGGTGCATTGCTGCGTGATGTTCCTTTCAATGAATACGACACTAATCCAATCGCTGCACAAGCAATTGCGGACCTGAATAATCAGCCAGGTTACCGTGGACCAAAGATAAACGGACAAGTTACCGCACAAGCGCTCTGGAGAGGCATATGGCCAGGCGACCTAGTTGGGCCCTACATTTCTCAATTTTTATATCAACCAGTCCCTGATCATGGCAAACCGGTTCCACAAAATTATTATACCTATCAAGCAGGTCTTAACTATTTAACTGATGTCGATGGTTTACTGCTCGTGCAAAATGGTGGTTCTACTGGTCAAACTAATCAATATCTACCAAATCCAACGTTTATTCATGATGCACGTGACCTTGGTGCGTATGTACACTTTGATTATCCAACTGAAGAATATATGAACGCCGCAAGCATCCTGCTTGGATATGGTACCGCAGCACTCGATGCTAACAATCCATATAAAACTGATCTTACACAATCGGGATATATAACCTACGGACAACCTGATGTACTTGCACTCATCAACGTTGCAGCGATAACCGCATTTAAAGCATGCTGGTACCAAAAGTGGATCAATCACCTCCGCCTCCGCCCAGAATATTTTGGACTGCTCATACAACAACAGATAGTCGACAATATTCACTATGGCATCAACAGCGACCTTATCAACTCAGCAGTATTACCACAAGTTTTTGATCTCTATGGCACCTATCTGTTACCGCAAATGTATCCTGAAGGTTCTCCTACTCATCCATCATATCCGTGTGGTCATGGAGTAATTGGCGGTGCATGTGTCACCATATTAAAAGCATTCTTTAATGAAAATTTTGCTATTCCAAACCCGGTACAGCCCAATAGCAGCAACACTGCGTTAGTACCGTATGTCGGCACTCTTTATGTTGGAGATGAATTAAACAAACTCGCTTCAAACATCGGAAAAGGTCGCGATTTTGCCGGCATCCATTATCGTAGTGACTGCCTAGACGGCAACCTACTTGGAGAGCAAATTGCCATCAGCATTTTGGAAGATGAAGCATATACCAGAAACGAGAACTTTAATGGATGGATACTCACCAAATTTGATGGTGAAACAATTGTAGTTGGTGCGAAAAAAACGTTACCTCCATCACAAAATTTTTCTTGTAATCCTTGCTGTAACTAAAAAACAGTAACAAGTCATAACGCAGGTCATCACGGTTACTCAAATCATGATGGCCTGCCCTTCTTCTTGTCCTCCGACCGTGCCTTTACAAAGGTCGGGGCGAAGGAGGAAGCTTTCTACTTCGCTCTACGAGCTTCCGACGTCGCCAAGGCTATGACGGACAGGACGAAGAACAAGTCAGCGATGTAGGGCCTGCCCTTCTTTATTTAACGTTTCTTAGCACGAGCAACTGGTCGATTTGAATGTGGTTTTTTCGAACGTGGTTTTACGGTTGCCAAACTCTCACGCAATGAATCCGTAAGCGTTTTTTTCCTACGCACAGGAACCACTTTTTTCCGTTTCCCCAATCCTTTTTCTTTCTTTTTCAACAGTTCTTTAATCTCTTGCGCAAACGTATCTTTGAATTGGCTCATATCAAGAGATTTAACTGAAAGCTTTTTAATAAGCTCTTCCGCCAATTTCAGCTCCTTTGTATCCACCTTCGCCTTCTTGGTAAATGCAAGATCTTCAAGCCCGCGTACCTCAGACACATAATGCAACGTAGTCAGCAAAAAATAGTTATTATACGCATGCAATATGCAAGGATGTTCTTTGTCACGCATAACAAAACTACCTACTGCCACTTTATTAAGTTTTACCAAAGCGGCCATAAATAACGCATACGCGGTATCACCCTTCTTGTTCGAATCAACATAATAATGTTCATCCAAATAAATAGCATCAACTTGATCAGCATCAACAAAACTTACTATGTTAATTTCTTCAGTTTTTTCTGGACGCAGTTCTTTTAACGCGTCTTGTGTCAAAATAAAATAAGAGCCATCAGCTTTTTTCAAACCCTTTTCTGTTTGATCCCATCGCACTTCCTTATCACAATGTGGACACCACCTATGATACTTCAATGGGGTATGACATTTATCATGCAATAAGGTGAACCCTATAGCATGAGATTTAACGGCGGAATACAAGGTGATAGGAATATTGACGAGACCAAAGGCTATTGAACCTTTCCATATACTTTTCATATGCTTATCCTTTTTTAATTTTGTGTTTCTTTAGTTCTGACACCTGTTATAATTTAAAAGATACCATTAAGAAGAAAGGCCCATCAATGTTATACAAACTCCCGTTAGATTTAAGCACATTTGCTAAGTTACGTTCACTCAATTATGTATACGTAGATAAAACAGAATACATGTACAACATGATTACTGGTGGCCACCGATTCTTTCTTGCACGCCCTCGTCGATTTGGAAAATCCCTCCTTGTCTCTACACTCAAAGAAATTTTAACCGGCAACAAAGCGCTATTTAATGGATTATGGATCGAAAAAAGCGATTATACATGGCAAGAACATGGACTGATAACACTTGATTTATCAGCCTGGGGAATTGATAGCGCACAAAAACTTAAAAGTGGTTTGCTCGATGCATTAACAGAGGTTGCTGATGCCTACAAACTTGATATAAAAACAAACGAGACTGAACCAGAGTCACTTTTACGCCGCATAGTCAAAGCACTCTATCAACGCTTTGGCCGTGTTGCTATTCTTATCGATGAATATGACAGTCCCCTATTACGTTCACTCAAAAATCCAGATAGTGCACAAATAATCCGAGATGGTTTATGCCAATTCTTTACCGCAATCAAAGGACTTGATGCTGAAGTGGACTTTGTTTTCATCACCGGTGTTAGTTCATTTACAAAAGCCGGGTTATTCTCAGGAATTAACAACTTACAAATCTTAACCCTCAATGAAAAATATTCAGGAATATGTGGATATACTGATGAAGAAGTCAACCACTATTTCACCGCCCACATAGATGCATGGGCTCAAAAAGATCATATCCCCTACACTGAACTCAGACAGCAAATAAAAATGTGGTACAATGGCTACCATTTTGATTATAACGTACCGTCTGTGTACAACCCATTTTCTTTGATGAATGCTTTACATGAGCAATCATTTGAAAACTTCGGATTATCATTCAAAAGAGAGCCTAATCATTTTGATATCACATATATGATTAAGCCATATATAAATCTGTAAAAGGTCACTTCATGAACAACAAAAAAACAATTTTAAGCATGACCTGCTTGTTAACCACATTGTTAACCAACGCAAGCCAACCACCACTTAACCAGAAATCATTCTTGCAAAAAACAATGGATACTATAGGACAATCACAGCTCATGTGTTGGTTTGAAAAAAATATTAGCACACGGTTATCTTCTTGCTGGCCTAATGATCTTGAAGGTAGACAAGCCTCGCAGCATTATCAAAAATTAGGAAAAGAGGCACAATCTGCAGTTGGCATTCCTGAAGAATACCATGTACCCGTTAGGCGTATGTCGCACATGAGCGATTACGCATTAACAGCAAATGCTGTTATTTTACCAAAAGCCATTTACATGAATGAAGACTGCTTAAACAAACAACCTTACGGGATGCAACGCTTTGTAGCATTTCATGAAGCTGTGCACAAAAAATACAATGATAACTCAATGAAATACGCACCGATTTTCCTATCAGGATGCGCAACACTAAGCTACATAATGTACAAACTATCACTATTGGAACCTATAAAGCCTCGAACAATCCTCATCATCGTCACGATCCTCATCACTACTCTAAAAATATGCTCAGATCATACTGGATACGTAGAACAACGAGCAGATATTGAAGGTGGTTATGCAACACAATGTTCTACCTGCGTACATGAAAAATATTGTAGTTACTTGGATTACATTGAGCAAGACTTAAAGAAACAAAATAAACTGTGCGCATATCACAAAAATAATGCATAAAATAAGAAAAGGATCTCATGAACAACACGAAAATAATTTTAAGCATCATACTTATAAGTACTACGTTCCAAGCTTATCCAAACCAACAACTCACACACAAATCATTGTGGGGAAAAACAATAAGCGCTATTGCGCAATCGTATCCGATGTATTGGCTTGAAAAAAATATTCAAGCGCCATTATCAGAAAAGTTTCTTTCTTCCGTTATGGGTAACAAACCAGCCACTCCACACTATCAAGAACTGGGCAAAGAAGCACAATATGCAGTAGGAATTCCTGAAGAATACCATGTGCCTATGCTATACATGCCCCCTACCAGCCCATTAGCAGCAGTAGTAGGCGCCATCACCTTTCCGTGCGCAATTTACGTTAATGAAGAAAAATTAGATCTTCAAACATATGGCGTTCAACGTTGCTTACTATTTCACGAAGCTATACACAAAAAATATAATGATGTTTCAATGGATGCAGTACTCGAGTGGCCAATATTATTTGGTACAGGTTACGCAACACACAAATTACTACAAATCATTAAGCCAGCAGCAACCCCTACTAGTATCCACGGCATACTGGTATGTGTAGCAAGTTTTTACGCCACTTACAAAACAAGTATGAAATATCACCATTACTTTGAACAACGTGCAGATATTGAAGGGTACTATGCAACGCAATGCGCTACCTGCGTGCATGAAGCCGCGACATATAGACGTAAGAAATTTGAAGAAGAGAATCATCCACTCAAAAATAACGGCTACCTTCAAGCGAATCAATTAACTATTATCGCACTCGATTTGCAACAACAAAACAAGCTATGCACTTACCACATAAATAATGCATAAAAAAACGTGAGTTCGATCTAAAAAATACGTCCATAACGTAGTTAAAAATGCTTGGAATATAGCGACCGCCGACAAACGGCCGACAAACAGCCGACAAACGGCCGAGAAATGTAAAAGAGTGCCAAACGAATAGAAATTGAACCAAAGGGTTGAAAAGATTCAACTTTTCTTCATATTTTGCATTTTCGACCAAAAATGTTCCCCCGATCGTCTTTGCGAGCCCATTTTAATGGGCGTGGCAATCCAGCAATGAGATAGTTTCAAGTTCTTTTTACCACATCCTGCATTTTCGACCAAAAATGTTCCAAAACATGATTAAGGAATAATGGGACGATTCGGAACAAGAAAAATTCAATAAAAAAATTTGTGATGCTATAATCATCTCAAACAATTCAATTCAAAAGGTACCCTTATGGAAACACCACTAGATCAAAAAACAATAGAAGACATTAAACAACGACTTATTAAAGCATATAATAATCCTCGCGAAATCTATTTATTGGAGCCAGAACGGGATGATGTTGATAATAATATTCTTGTTGTGGTAGATGGAAAAGACATTGAACATTATGATCTTATGAAGACAGGCCGCAAAGCGCTTGTTAGTGTTAAAATTGCAAAAAGAGTTTTAGTATACACGCAAGAAGAATTCGATGAGTATTCAGAAGATCCATCAACATTAACTTATTCTATTAAAAAATACGGAAAGCGTATTTATGCGCGCGCATGAACATTGGCATTTGATCGCCTTAGAAGATTTAGATTCTGCAAAGCACCTTTGTGTGCAGTCACTTATGACAACTCTTTTTCATGTACAACAATGCGCTGAAAAGGCATTAAAATCTTATATAGTATTAAAAAAGGGTTCGGTTAAGAAACTCCATGATCTCGTTCAGCTAGTTAATATCTGTATGGAAATCAACAAAGATTTTGAAGAATTGCGTCCATTAGCTATTGAACTTGATCCTTATGAAACCTTGGGTAGATATCCAGATAAGGATTTTAAAAAATTGAGTAAAGAAAAAATGCAGAAGCTTATAGAGCAATCTGAATTTATATTTGAGTTTGTTATGGCTGAAATCAACAAAAAAAATAAGCCCAGTTAAAACTTAGTTTCATTTAACACCCTGCCCGTCGTAGCTTTCTACTTCGCTCTACGAGCTACGAAGAACAGGTTAGCGAAGTCGAGTCGCAACGACGATCTGGAGCTTCTCTCCATCACATTTTACATTTTCGACCAAAAATGTTCCAAAACATGTTTGATTTTCAACCAAAAACAACTATATTGAATTAAAACCTGTCTTGTTCAAAAAAAGGTCTGCGATGAAACGACTCATAAACTATCACCTCAATGAATGGAAAAATGACCCCTATCGCATGCCGTTATTACTCAGAGGAGCGCGACAAGTTGGTAAAACATTCTCAGTGCGCGAACTAGGAAAATCATTTGATCACTTTGTCGAAATTAATTTAGAAGAAACGCCCGAAGCACATAGCGTGTTTGAAGGAAATCTTGATCCAGAAAGAATGATCGCAAATCTTTCTGCCATCATGCAACAGCCTATCAAACCGGGAATGACACTTTTATTTATTGATGAAATTCAAATTATTCCTCGAGCCATTACCGCCCTACGTTATTTTTATGAAAAAATGCCAATGCTACATGTGATTGCTGCAGGATCTCTTTTGGACTTTGCTATTGAACAAGTAGGCATTCCTGTTGGAAGAGTTCAATCACTGTATATGTTCCCCCTCTCATTCGTCGAATTTTTAATCGCGTTAGATTATACGATTCTCCTTGAAGGAATAATAACGCATGATCCTACAAAAGAAATGAGTCCCGTTATTCATAATAAAGCCTTAGCGCTTTTGGGTGATTACCTTGCACTTGGTGGCATGCCACGCGTCGTGCAATTATGGCAAGAAACAAAAAATCCTCTCAACTGCGCAAAAGTTCAATCAGCAATTCTTGATACCTATCGTCAAGATTTTGATAAATATGCAAAAAAACTACAAATAAAATATGTCGAATTGATTTTCAAGCATATACCAATGCAACTGGGACGGAAATTTAAATATAGCCTTATTGAAGGTGAATATCGCAAACGAGAATTAGCCCCAGCACTTGACCTTTTGGTTACGGCAGGCATTGCGCATAGAGTATTCCACTCTGCTGGTCAAGGAGCTCCACTCGGCGCGCAAATTGACCCACAAGATTACAAAGTAATTTTTCTTGATGTCGCTCTAAGCCAAGTATTATTGGATCTTGATGTTGCTGGATGGTTTATTAATCCACTTGCTGAATTTGTAAATAAAGGAACACTCACTGAAGCTTTTGCAGGACAAGAGATGCTTGCGTACGATGATCCACATGCAAAAAAAAATCTTTATTATTGGCACCGCGATGCTCGGGCAAGTGAGGCAGAAGTCGACTACCTTATGCAACAAAAAAACCTGATTGTACCTATTGAAATCAAAAGTGGCGCTGGTACAACATTAAAAAGTATGCAATCTTTTCTTACAACGCATGCCGCAAGTTCATATGGTATACGGTTTTCAACGCACAACTATTCTGAATATCAAAACGTCAAATCTTTTCCTCTCTATGCTATTGCACAGGTGATGAGTGAAAAAAATCCGGAACTTAAAAATGCGATACGATCATTAATTTGATATCAATAATCACTCTCAGTTCCCCCAACTTCGTCAACAATCTCTTCATAGCTTTTTAGCGGGGTAGAAGAATTCAACGAACACAGTCGTTGCGAGCCTGCGAAGCAATCCAGGAAAAAATAAATAAAATATTTCATACCGCTCATTATCTCAAATTTAACAAGTAGGGTATAGCAATAGAAAGCAGAAGCTCTTCTCCTGGATTGCTTTCGCAGGCTCGCAACGACTGAAGGACAATACCTTTCTTTCAGGCAAAGCCACTTAGCTTTATGAAACAATATTTAACTATGCTACTGAAGGACAATATCTGTTTGTTTAAGCAAAGCCATTCAGAACAACATTAATTAATACTTTTGTTGCCTTACCAATTCATTGCAAGTTCAATCAAAAGCCGCACGCCAGCGCCCGTTGCACCACGGCGATAATACGGACGATCAGGCACATCAAACGCAGTACCCGCGATATCCAAATGCACCCATGGCACATCGCCCACAAAATTCTGTAAAAAGAATGCTGCCGTGATTGCACCCGCCATGTACGTGCGTGATCCTATATTTGCCATATCAGCCACTTCTGAACGTATCGCTGCTTTATAATCATTGTTCATGGGCAAGCGCCACACAAAATCACCAGACACCTCAGCCGCCTGCTGCACACGCTTTACCAAATCATCATGCTGACTCATAAGTCCAGTGTACAATGGCCCGAGCGCATGCGCACATGAACCGGTCAACGTTGCAACATCAATAATTGCATCCGGTTTATAATGCTTCACCGCATATGAAAGTGCATCAGCTAAAACTAATCGCCCTTCAGCATCAGTATTTTTAACTTCTGCAGTTTTACCATTATAAAAACGTAAAATATCACCCGGCTTGGTTGCAGTACCACTCGGTAAATTTTCTGTTATTGGCGTAATGCCAATCACATTCACTTCAGGCTTAAGCTCTGCAAGCGCTTGCATGGTTGCAATCACCGCTGCGGCACCAGACATATCTTCTTTCATCGTCTCCATAGAATCAGCAGGCTTTATACTCAATCCACCAGAATCAAAGGTAATCCCTTTGCCAACAAAGGCCACCGTTGGTGCTGTTTTTTTCTTTGCCTTATATTCGAGAATCAGAAAATAACAATCTAAATGCGATCCCGCTGAAACACCTGCCAAACCACCCATGCCCATTTTGATCACCTGTTTTTCATCAAACACGGTAATACCAAGATCATGTTTCTTTGCAATTCCCTTTGCTTTTTCAATCATGTGTGCGGGGGTCATGATGCCTGCCGGTAGATCAATCCAATGACGTGCTTCATTAACCGCCTGCCCTACACAGATGCCGGTCTTTAAGCCTGCTTTTGCATCTTTTTCCTGCTTAGCATCTACACATAAAATAATATCAGCTACTGTCCAGAGCTTGCGACTTTCATCAGTGATATATTCATCAAAATGATATTCGGTCATGTAAGAAATGACCGCCATTTCATGCGCTAAACGAAGCGCATCAATACCAAATAATGCTGGTGATGGCTGTTGTATTGCCAATGATTCACATTTAAAACTATTGGCTTGTCGAATTACTTTTGCCAAGGCGCGGCGATAAATTTCCACATCGAGCGATTTTTTAGATTCAATTTTGCCAAGGCCAATCACAATAAGATGTGCAAATGATTTGGCTACCGTCACAGGAGCAGTAATTATTTCAAACGCTTTGCCGGTAAATTGATTATGTTTGATAAGTTTTGGTAGATCAGGAAACAGGTGTGTAAATTCTTTCAACTGTTTTTCAACAGAGAATCCTTCTTCAAGCATCAACGCATAACAACCCGCTTTTTCTTGCAGAAGCTTTGCATCACTTATCGCGATGTTAACGACTTTTTTAGGAAGCTTTTTTTCATGTAAAATATTAACCATAACGCATGCCCTTTTGTTTAAAAATAGATGCTGAATGTTTGTAAAGTATGGTCAGTATACCAAAAAAAGCCCAACGTTATAAGTTGAGCTTTTTTAAATTTTAACTAGAAATTAAAGCGTACTAGCTACCGATTACACTCTTACTGGCCGTGATGTTTCTTTAATCTGCGTCAACATACCGTATGCACAGTATCCAAGCGCGATAACAAGATCACGCAAGACAATATCAATCATGTTTCCTATCATCAACAGGTTAACGATGATCAACAACAGCCATGCCGCAACCAAATACGCACCAAAACGTGTCCATGGGCTGAGTATAATAAGACCGGCAACAATCTCCACAACTCCAAGAATCATGACAAAGTGAGTAACCGTCATGGGAAGATGCGCTACAACAAACGGACTCACATATTTATTCCAATCAACGATATAATAAAAAAATTTATCTGCACCAAGCAGGATAGGCACTAATCCATAGGCATATTTTAACAGTGTCCAAAGACCATTGAACATTTTACCATCAACTGCAATCATCATACGCGCTCTCCTTAAAAAAAGGGGTTATTGTTTTTTTGAAGCATAGCATTTCTTGACCGTATTGCAACCGGTCCAAAATTCAGAAAAACAGTAAAAAGTGAGTGACGTATGGTCGTTAGGTGTCAAAATATGAGACCTAACGACCATACGTCACTCATTTTTACCTTGACTCAATGGTTCTAAACAAACGATACAAATAATTTCCTGTGACTATTGATGCTTCCATGTCACAAAAAACGATCCGTTATCCTGCAATAACGCTGAAGGAATCGCTTTTGGCGCACCAGCAGTGGTTATCATTTCAACAGAAGTGTTTGGCCATTTAGGATTACTAACTGAAGCCATAACACCATTAATGGTTGCCATGCATCCCCAGAGATATCCTGTTACAAAGTCGGTCAATGGCAGTATGCTTCCTGAATAAGGAGCTTCCACAATCCATTCAGCACAACTTCTTTGCGCAGTGGTCGATTTGGTATATGACGTTGGAATTGTGGTGGAAACTTTTTGTGTATCATTATAAAGCGTCATGGTAAAAATATTGTTTCCAGAATATTGCACTGATGCACTAATAACATCACCAGGACTCAATGGAAATCCACCAATGCTATAACTGCCACCTGGATACATTTCAAACCATGCATAATGTTGCGCAGCACCACTCACAAAATCATGCGCTGTACCAATTTGCTCAACAGTTGAACTTGTGTATCCATCAATCCCTATCCAAAAAGCAGAATAGGTATCATTACTCGCCGCTACAATTGCCGGCACAATCCAAGAACCAAACACTGCGGTAACTGCATTTTTTGCTGGCTTGCTCAAATTACTTGCCGCAACATACCCGCACCAGTTGGTACTGGTTGCTTGATTACTTGGTAACCGTGTATCAGATTTAGGTCCCGGTATGTGTGGGTGCGAACCATGCTCTGCTCCCGGTACAGGAGAATAGGGGGCATCTTTTGAGCGTGAAGGGATAGGAGTTAAAGTACATTCGATTTGTTCATAATCTTGGCGCCTGTCAGCTAACACTGTACCATGCAGTACAAACAAAATAAGTAGACTGTGCATAAGAAACTGTCTTTTCATGCGATTCCTCTTTTTGGGTATAAACGTTAAACAACTCATACAAAATATAGAAAATTTCACCATAAAAAAATTAATTAAAAATAGATTGAACACCTATTCATGTTCCCATACTACAAAAAACGATTCATTATCCAGCCCTATCGCAGATGGAGTCGCTTTTGGAACATCCGTAGTCGTGACCATTGTAATACTCTCATTTTGCCAGTTGCTGTTATTTATTGGTGCGGTAATGCCATTGATAGTTGCGGTGCCGTTCCGTACCGATGCGGTAACAAAATCAGCCAAAGGAAGTATACTCGATAAAAAAGGCGCTTCCACAATCCATTCAGCAGAATTTCTCTGCGTACCCGCCATGGTTGTTTCTGAACTTGGAACGGTGAAAGAAACACTCTGCGTCTCATTGGTAATACTCAACGTGAAAACATTACTCCCCGCATACACAACAGAAGCGTTAATCAAATCACCAGGGTTCACGGGAAAGCCACTGATAAGAAAGGATGGCCCTGGAAACATTTCAAACCATGCATAATATTGCAAAGCACCACCGATATAATCATGCTCAGTACCTATTTGCTCAACCGTTGAGCTGGTAAACCCATCAATGCCTACCCAATAGGCAGAATAGTTATCATCGCACGTCGGTACAATTTCCGGCACAATCCAAGATCCAGACACTGATGTAACAGAATCTGTGGTAGGAGTAGTGAAATTATCCTCAGCAACATATCCACTCCAATTATTACTGGAAACTGAATTTTCTGGCGCTCTTGTATCAGCCGATTGAAGTGCAGGTATGTGAGGATGTGATGCATGAGCAACTTCATGGGTATCGCCATGTGCTTTTTGTGCAAATCGAGTGATGGGAATTAGAGTACATTCAATCTGCTTGTAGTCATGTTGACCCTGTTGATTCTGATGAGCTAACAAACCATTATGCAGAACAGATACGATACATAAAGTATAGATAAGAAACTGCCTATTCATACAACCCTCTTTTTTTTACATTAGATAGCGAAATAAAACCTTTTTAAAAGATCTAACATGCAAAAAAAGCAAAGTCAATCTCCGTAATCGCATACAATATGAAAGCCATTTTATATTTTTATATTCTTTAGATTGACATCAACATTCTCGCTTTAGTATGAAAAAATAATATAACTTTTATTCTATTCAAAAAAAGGAATCTCCATGCAGAAGTATTATGTATCATCGCTACGTTTTTTTATCGTATTCGCCATACTCTCATCGCAAGCAAACACAACAAAAGCAGATAAAGCACTCTCTCAACATGAATCATATATATCCTCAGACAACGGTAACCAATCTCATATCTACTTTGATGAAGACTGGAGCAAATTAGCAGAGCTTATAGAACAACTAAGCATACTTGATGATGATCCACATTCTCCTATTGCCCAACTGAATAACCATATTGCAAGCGGCGCGTATAGCCTTGCCAAAAAGGATATTGTCCGAGCGCTTGAACATGCACAAAACATTCTTATCAAACATGATAGTCAAATGTCAGACGATGAAATTATCTACCTACACGAAAGACTTAATGCCTTACTTGACGCTACTATACCTAATTCAGATCCTGATAGAAGTTGCTCAGATGACGCATGTTTTAACAACCTCAATATAGTTGGTGACGCAGAAATTCATGGTGATTTAAGGCTGCATGGAAAAATACGTCCAAAGAGCCTCAAAGGCAAACGCGGTGCTACCGGTGCAACTGGCCCGGCAGGCATAGGAGGAGGCGCAACGGGAGTTACGGGTGCCACTGGTAATACCGGTACAACTGGATCAACTGGTAATACTGGAGCAACTGGCACAACCGGAGCCACTGGAGCAGGATCAACAGGTGCAACCGGAGCCACCGGACCAACTGGTAATACAGGCGCAACTGGTCCGGGCGTTGGCGATACCGGTTCAACCGGCGCAACAGGACCAATGGGTAATACCGGATCGACCGGTGCAACTGGCGCAACAGGAGCTACCGGTACAGGAGCAACTGGTGCCACGGGGCCTATGGGTTCAACCGGATCAACTGGTAATACGGGTGCAACCGGTGCGATTGGTTCCACCGGAGTAGGATCAACCGGTGCTACTGGCGCAACAGGACCAACTGGTAATACTGGCGCGACTGGTCCTGGTGTCGGCAATACTGGCTCCACAGGTGCTACAGGTGCAATGGGTAATACCGGATCAATTGGTGCAACTGGAGCCACTGGCGCTACTGGTGCAGGAACAACCGGTGCCACAGGTACTACAGGCGCTACTGGTGTGATGGGCAACACCGGATCAACCGGTGCTACTGGCGCAGGAACAGCAGGCACAACCGGTCACACAGGAACTACGGGAACCACCGGCACAACGGGTGCTACAGGAGTTACTGGTGCGATGGGTAATACCGGCGCGACGGGTGCTACCGGCGCGGGAACAGCAGGCACAACTGGTCACACAGGAACCACTGGAACTACCGGCACAACTGGCAATACGGGAGCAACGGGCGCTACCGGTGCAGGAACAACGGGTGCCACAGGAGCTACCGGAGCCACTGGTGCTGCAGGCACATCATTCACCGGTACCATATGTGATTTAACCGTTACCTGTACTGCAACTATTCAATATTTAGAAGTGTTAGGCACCGCAACCGCAGATTGCAATCTTGGCATTGGATGTAATCTTTTGATGAATAATACAACAAGTGCATCAGTCGGTAATATTATTAAGGGTTGTTGTCGTTTTATGAGTAACTTCGGAGCGAACAATAGCTTTTTGGGAACCAATTCAGGCAATTTCACTATGACAGGTTCAGGAAATGCTGGTTTTGGTGCAAATGCATTATTCAGCAATACAACCGGTAACAACAATATCGCAGCAGGCGGTAATGCACTCACAACGAACACAACCGGCTTTCAAAATACGGCAATAGGTGCGCTTGCTATGCAAGTTAACACAACAGGTTTTAACAATATCGCATCAGGTTTCGGCGCATTACAACTCAATATATCAGGCAGTAATAACGTTGCAATCGGCTACGTTGCATTAGATACGCTGCTCACAGGAACGAACAATATTGCAATTGGTGCCAATGCTGGCACAAGTCTTACCGGTGCAAATAGCAACAATATCGACATTGGTAATGCAGGAAGCGCTAGTGACAATGGCGCAATCAAAATTGGTACCGCGGGCACGCATACAACTAATTTCCAAGCAGGTATTGCTGGTGTTACGGTCGCTAATTCAGCAGCAGTTTTAATTAATACCGCCACAGGACAACTTGGCACCGTTGTTTCATCAGAAAGATACAAGGAAAACATACAAGATATGGCACAAGAATCAGCAGCAATTCTTAATCTTCGCCCAGTAACCTTTACGTATAAAGCAGATGCAACACGGGAAAAACAATTTGGCTTAATTGCTGAAGAAGTTAATAAGATCTTACCTGCTCTTGTGGCAAGGGGCGCAGATGGTCACATTGAAACGGTAAAATATCATGAACTTGCGTCTCTATTACTGAATGAGTTGATCAAGCAACATGCGTTCATAGAAGCATTGCAAGAAGAACATGAAATGATTGTGGATGAATTGAATGCGCAGCATCAGATCATAGAGGGTTTAACAAAAGAACATGCGGTCATGAAGACTCAGTTAATAGAATTGCAAGCGTAAAATAACTCAGAAATTCCCCTTAAAAAAGCTCCGCATGCAATGTGCGGAGCTTTTTTTATAGATTATTACCAATATATAATCGGATACCCATACGAATACCCATACGGATACCCATAGTATGGATAATAAGGATAGCCATAACTTATGCCAAAATGAAAGCCTGATCGCCGCGACCGACGCCCTCTGCACCGTTCTCTTTCTTCTTTATCGCGAATCTCATCTTCAATACGATCACCAAAATATTTATTAATAAATAAACGCATATCACTTGCTGATTTCACGTCAGTAGCTACTGCCGGCGCCCTATCTTTACCGGTCACCAGTCTGCCTTCTTGGAATAAAATAAGAGCCGGTGTCCCCCTTACCCCATACTCACGCGCAATAGCTGCACCATCTTCATGAGCTACGTCTATGCCAACAAATGCAACATCTGCTTGATGGTAACTATATCCCCTACTCAACTGCTTAAACGTCTGCTTTACTGCTGCATGCGCCATTTTTTTATTATAAAACAGCACAACAACCAAATCATATTTGTCGAGCATGTGATTCAAGCGCCGTTCATCACGCGCATGATAATAGGTTGCATATGAGCTGCTCATTACAGTTGTCATTATCACCAAACCAACAAACATTACTATTTTATTACGTATATACTTCATGATCCCTCCCCGGAAAGATTAGACTTTTCACCTGTATTTTCCTGATCCCTATCTTCAATAATCGCATCATCTATCGCTATCGCCAGCGTTGTTGGTTGCATGGCCGATTTTAAAAAGCTTTTGACCTCTTGTGCATATTTTTCAGGATTATAAAAGAAAGAATCAAAATGGCGCCGCCCATTGGTCACCCATAGTTTTTTTGGCCCTTGAGCACCCGCAAAGACATCTTTGACCGCTTCAAGCGGTACCTTTTCATCATTTTTACAATGGATAAAGAAACAGGGCACGCTCACCTTTTTAATCGATTCAACAGGACTGCACGGGTGGAGCGTAATCTGAATATCTTGCGGATCAAAATTTGCAACCGTTTTAAGTGCCATTTTCACCAATGATTGCACATACGGATGGAATGCATATTGTTCCAAATAGCCACGCCCTGGTATACCAAATTCATATCCCCATACAGTTATTTTCATATTGCTCAATCCACGCTTGATAACATTTTCTGTTGAATCAAACGGACAGTCCAATACCATCGCATCAAAAAGATTAGCTTGCGATTGCGCTTCTATCGATGCAACCGCACCCATAGAAAAGCCATACACAAAGAGTGGTTTACCTTGTAAATCAGGATGATTTCTTAAAAAACTGGCTGCGGTAATAACGTCCTGTGATTCATCGCGCCCAAATGTACAGAATTGCCCTTCTCTCTTTTCCCCATGCGCACGGAAGTCAAAGGTCATGATATTATAATCTTTATTAAATATCTGACGCAGCAAGCCGACGTCAAAACGATCACACATAAACCCATGACAGACTAGGACTGTTGCCTTTGCGTTAGGATACCGTACCAACATACCATTACGCGTGATTGTCTTATCAGATTGCGCATGCTCCTTGGGGTACAGTTCAACCTGCTCGACAATGGCACGTTTTATATGATTTTTATCAATGGTAATAACTTTGCCATGCACCACAGCACCTGCCACACCTGCATTCGCCTGATTTTCTTGATTAGATGATGCCTCTTTACGCTTATTGCAGATTGAGCAGGACACAACCTCTCCTGCTTCATTGGTGATGAACTCAGGCTCTTCCAACGGCTTACAGGTGTATACCGCCACTATAAATGCGCATGCAAATATAATGAGATAAAATTTAACTGTTTCTATACGCCCTTTAATGCCGGAATCCATGGCCCTCTCCTTGCTTTCTACCCTAATTATTAACTTATTTACCCTAAGTTTATTTACCCAATTTTTTCTATATTCAATTACATTACTGCAACTTCTATATAAATCTTAGCAATTAATAATTTCAAATTGCAACAATTATGTTTCAATTTATTATAATTTGTTTAAAAGTTGCGATTTGATAAGGCTTTTGCCCTAGGCAAAGATTTATGATAACCTTTTAATAAGGTGCTTTTTTGCACGTTGGACATAGAAAAACCGATATTTTTTACCTAAGATGGAGTTATCTCATGCAAAACATTAAGAAAACATTCAAAACAATAGTCATAATCATAGGTTTGACGTCATTTCTACCTGCTTTTGGCATGGAAAACAATGCGTATCCAATGGAACAAAACCAACTAGCATCAGATTTTCAAATCTATCAATTGTTATCAACCACACAAGATAATCCTGATTTTTGTCTGCCTCAAGAACTCATTCAAGCTATTACCATTAAATCTCGTGAAATCTGTTATGCAACGTATAACTACTGCCTACAAAGTTCTCTTACTTTGGTCGATTTTATAGAGGAAGCAGTGGTGTATGGCAAAAATATTGAACTCACAACCTACATAGTAAAAACATGTCTGAATTACAGTGGCAAATCATTATGCGACCTCTTTGGCAACCCTCTTTATATAACACTCAAGAGATGTATTTTTGCGGAGAATAAGGCGGAGGATAAGATTGAGCGTAGATATACTCAAAAGTATTGTATTGATATCCTATGTCAACTTGCAGGCAATGAGCTTATGAATCTTTTAAATGCTAAAGATGTTTTTGGACACACAGCCTTAACTCGTCCGTTATCTGCAATACGCAAAGACCTGGTAAATTTCAACAATAGAATAGATGGAAGAACTCTAAAAATAGATTTATTAAATAGGGAAGATACGCCTCACTACATAAAAGTCTTATTAAATTATTTAAATGAAGACCAAACAGTACAATTATTTTCTAATTCAGTTAAACAAACATAGTAACCTCAAAGAGAACCAAAATGATCAAAAAAATATACGCCATTTTATGCGCAATAAGCTTATTCTTCGCGCTCCCTGCTTTTGGCATGGAAAATGAAGATAATATCTCTGATCAAGAGAACACCACTTACCAATGCGATTTTTGCAATAAATCAGAACCACCTTTCCGGGTACTTAATGCGCATGGATGGTACATAAAATGTCACCACATTCTTTGCGAGGTATGTTTGGATGCCGTTTCTTTCCACTTTAACCGTTCAAAAGGAGAGTTTTCAAACAAAGTTTGGTGGGGCTGTCATTGTTGCTCTTATTTTCATTATCATCAAAAAAGTATCCGTCTACAGAAAACAGAAGATAAAGGGAGTAGGCCCTTTTTCCCTGTTGGCACTCTATTAAATAACAAAGACCTTAAAGATCTCATCAATGAACAAAACGTTCCAAACCCTACAAATGAAATTCCAGATAAACCAAAACTACTAAAATTACTTGAACCAAACACTTTCATCATTGCAGGCTTTATTTGTTATGGCGCTTACAAAGCCTACAATTGGTGGAAAGGTAAAGATGAACAGGGAAATGAACAGGAAGATGGCAATGAAAGTGAACAGGAAAACTTAAAAAAAGAAGCAAAGCCAATTGAAGTCGCCTAAAGAAAAATTACCAAACAACAGTCGTTGCGACCGTGTCCGTCGAAGCCTTCTACTTCGTTAAAAGCTACGAAGAACTTGTTGGCGAAGTCGGAGCCTGCGAAGCCCAGCCTTCGCTAAAGCTATGGCGGGCAGGCTAATCCAGGAAAAAACTATGAAACAACCAGCCGTTTATATCATGGCTAACAAACAAAATGGAACACTGTATGCTGGAGTTACCTCAGACTTAATGAATAGAATACAGCAACACAAAAACGGTGTTGCAGATGGCTTTACAAAAAAATATGGTTGTAAGATATTGGTGTTTTATGAGATTTACGACAAAATGGAAGATGCCATCATGAGGGAAAAACAAATCAAAGCTGGTTCCAGAAAGAATAAGCTTAAATTAATAGAAAACATGAACTTTCAATGGAGAGATTTGTACCAAGACATTATTATTTAACCTGGATTGCTTCGCGGCTCCGACTTCGCCAAGGCTTCGACGGACACGGTCGCAACGACTACTATGAGAAACCAACCAATTATTTTTTACTTACGCCCAGTATTAATGACGATTTATGATTATAATAATGATGAACAAAAAGATTGAAAAAAAACAAGCAGAGCCAATTGCAACAACCTGAAAAAAATTACCAAACGACAGTCGTTGCGAGCTTGCGAAGCAATCCAGGAAAAAATTATGAGGGCGCAAACCACTTATATCATGGCGAATAAAAAAGAGAAACTTACGATAGAAAGATCTGTACCCAGACATTATTATTTAGCCTGGATTGCTTCGCAGGCTCGCAACGACTACTATGAGAAACCAACTAATATGCCCAGTATTAATGACGATTTATAAGGAACCAAAATGATCAAAAAAATATATGCCATTATATGCGTACTCAGCTTAATAACAGCACTCCCTGCTTTTGGCATGGAAAACAATGCGTATCCAATGGAACAAAACCAACTAGCATCAGATTTTCAAATCTATCAATTGTTATCAACCACACAAGATAATCCTGATTTTTGTCTGCCTCAAGAACTCATTCAAGCTATTACCATTAAAGCTCATGAAATAACCTGTATGGAAAAGAATATATACCCATGTGATTTTTGCCGAGAAAAAAAATCATTACTCAATTACAAAAAAATAAAAAGGGATGGCATAGCCTGTCTCCACATCTTGTGTGAAGAATGCCAAGGCGCCATAAATGGATGCCTAAATAAAGGGTGGCAAAAACCGGCCGATGACAAAGTCTGGTGGAATTGTGATTATTGCTCTTATTTTTGTAACCTTGAAAAGAAACAATGCTGGCAAATAAGCGAAAAAGAAGAATCCAGCCTAACCGCCGCAACAAGGCTACGGGCAACGCACTTTAACGAAGAGTATCCCAATAGAACGCTACCAGGCATAACAGACACAACCCTTTTCCATCCAAATCCAGAGCACACGCTACCATGGTTCCACATTGCTTCATTTTCTATTGCAACTGTTGTTTGCTACATTACATACAAAACGCTTAACTATGTTTAAACAGCGATACCTACAAAAAGGAACTATATGAAGAAACAACTCCCCATAGGCATTGATGACTTTAAAAAGATAATTACTCAAAATTATTATTACATCGATAAAAGCCTATTCATTAAAGAAGTCTTAGACAGTGGAGCCGCAGGGACCTTAATTCCCCGCCCGCGCAGATTCGGCAAAACACTCAACATGTCAATGCTCAGATATTTTTTTGAGAAAGCAGACGAATCAACCAGTCACCTTTTTGATGGCCTTGCTATCACCAAGCACCAAGACGTAATGGATCGCCAAGGACAATACCCCGTTATATTTCTTACCTTTAAAGGTGCTAATACTAAAACATGGGATACCTGTTTTGAAAGCCTGAAATGGATTGTAACCCAAGAATATGAAAGACATTCCTATCTTTCAAATGACTCCCTGCTTAATGAAACTCAAAAAAAAGCATTCAAAGAAATTATTTCCGGCCAAGCAGATCTTGTTACGTATCAGTTAAGTCTAAAAAATCTTACCGAATACCTTGCTAAATACCACAAAAAAAATCCCATAATCCTCATCGATGAATATGATGTCCCTATTCATACCGGCTTTATTAATGACTATTTCCCATCCGTTATATCATTTATGAAAACATTTCTTGGTGAGGGAATCAAAGGCAACAGTTTCCTTAACTTTGCAGTTATCACTGGCGCATTACGCGTCGCAAAAGAGAGTATATTTACCGGTTTTAATAATCTTGAAGTATGCACATTGTTAGATACCTTTTATGAAGATAAATTCGGATTACTTGAAAAAGAGGTCATCGAACTACTTGCATACTATGACCTACAAACCAATATAGATGACGTGCGATCCTGGTACAATGGCTATACAAGCGGAAAGGTAACTGTCTATAACCCATGGTCAATTATCAATTTGGTAAAACGAAACGGTGCATTGCAACCTTACTGGATCAACACAAGCTCTAATGACATCATAAAAACACTGCTCACTGGCGATAACGGCGCTGAATCTTCATTACGCATTGAAGAAGATATTGCCACATTGATTGCACGCAAATCGATTACCAAAGAAATCAGCGAAAATATCGTCTATGAAGATGTTAAAAAAAATAGCAACGCGCTATGGAATTTCTTATTCTTCAGCGGTTACCTTACCTTCAAAAATCAACGACTTATCGACAAAAGACCTTCTGCTGATTTTTTAATACCAAATGATGAAGTTGGCTACTTTTTTGAATCAACCATCCTTGCCTGGATCAAAGAACGTGCAGGAGAACACGAATATAACGATATGCTCAAAAGCTTGGTTACGGGCGACATTGACACATTCAGAAAGCTCTTTTGCACATTCGTCCTTACCAGCTTTAGTTATTTTGATATTTCAGGAAAGAAACCAGAAAAATTTTACCATGCATTTGTCCTTGGCATGCTGGTAAGCCTTACGCATCGTTACGCCATTAGATCAAACCGTGAAAGCGGTTATGGACGCTATGACGTCATGCTCATCCCACATGATACAACCAAACTGGGTATTATCATTGAATTCAAAAAAGTTGATACCTATGAAAATGAAACGCTTGAACAAGCAGTAACAAGTGCCTTAACGCAAATTGAAGCACAGAAGTATGCGCAAGAAATACGTGCACATGGGGTGAACTCGATAATTTCGATTGGTATTGCATTTAGCGGTAAAAATGTTTTGATACAAGCGAAACAAAGTTAATAAGCCCTGTTATTTGCATAAGCACTTGTGTTACAATCTAAAAAACAACCTGTTTTGCGTGCTTACAAATAAAAAAGGGAGTACTCTATGCACACAATTCATAACGCGTTAAAAATAGCGATAATAGTTGGCAACCTGCTTGTACCATTCACAACTTTTAGCATGAGACCTAACCAAAACCAGCAAGCGGAATGCAGCATATGTGGAAAAAAGAATCCGTCAAAAACAAAAGGGATTAACGAAACAACAATCAGATGGAAAAGGCAACGAACCTATAATTTGGGCCCCCTCCCTGTCAATAACTACTTGAGCAATTCCCTTGAATCTTCCGGTCGTGGCTCAACACCAAGAAAAGAACGTCCAAGCCCTCGATACGGTAGTCCGAGGTCAATGTTTAAAAGCGTACCAATACACCACACCGACAGATGCTCACACAATGTATGTATAGAATGTGCCGAGAAAAGCAAAAATTTTGATCCTGATGAAAGAGGCTGTCAACTATGCGCCTATGAACAGGCCCGCGCACAGCACACACAATGCAATCTCAATGGATGCGACAATCCAGCCAATCATGTTAAACAATATATCCAACATACCCACGGTTTATGCAATGACCATAATAACGAAATAACGAAATTACATACTCCTCGGTGCAACGTGTGCTATGCACAAGAAAATCCAGATATTTTAACGCGACACCCTCTCTGTGAAGTATGCGAAAAAAACACTGACCATATCAACGTCAATGCATCCTGCATACACCACCTCTGTACAGCGTGCAAGAATGAAAGCGACACTCTGTTTCCTGACGACAAGGGATGCAAGCAATGTACGTATACAGAGGCACGCATAGAACATTCAGAATGTGATATCGATGACTGTGACAATCCCGCTGATCGGATCACCGGATATGGAGAACATACGCATGGCTTATGCCATGACCATCTACGTGAAGTAACAAAAATACATACGTCTGGATGCAACGTGTGTTATGCGCAAGAAAATCCAGCTACTTTAGACCCATTGCAGGTATGTGAAGCATGCAAGAAAAACAAGACCGACCATATCAACGTCAATACCGCGTGCAAACACAGTCTCTGCATAGCATGCAAAAATGAAAGTGATATGCTCCACCCCAATGCCGAAGGGTGCAAAGCATGTACCTACATAGACGCACATTTACAACATATACAATGCGATATGCCTACCTGTACCAAGCCTACTGATCACATTACGGGACATAAAACACATACCCATGGCCTGTGCAATGAGCACCAGCTCACCATGGCAAAGTTACGTTATCATGCCCAAGAATGCAAAATCTGCTACGCGCTAAAAGATCCTGTTATTTTAAATCAACCACGCTGTGAAGTATGTGCTAATAACATTGATTTTATTAATGCCAACCCATCATGCACACACTATTTATGCAATCTCCATAACGCTCGCACAATGCAATTTCACTACAGCCCGATTACCTACATCAAAAGCGTACTGCAAGGCCATAGGTGCACAACCTGTTTTATAAAAAACAATCCGGAAGTAACTTCATGCGCCTCTGAAACACGCTGCTGGGCGGAAATAGCATTACTTGCCGGTTCTGCTGCTCTTGTTGCGTATGGTGCAAAAAGAATGTACACGTGGTGGAAAGAGAGAAAAGAGAAACAGGAAGAGGAAAAGGAACAAGGGCGCTCAGAAGAAGAAAAAAATGGATCAATTAGCGCTTAAACGTTTACTATGCTTCCGTGTTTTTTTCGTGGAATGTTCTTGTGAACACTCCACACCACGCACACAAGCGTTCCGCTTGACCGTTTCATCGGCTCGAACTCGGTCCCGCAGTCTGCTAAAGGCAGCCTGAAGACCTCAAACAGGCGAGCCTAAACGGCATTAACTTCTTATTTTATTCTTTTGATAGTGATTTTCACACTTTTAACAACGTGATTAGTTCCTAAAAAAAACTACCTGATGAATTGCAAAATAAAATCCTGCAATTCCTTCTTACTCATCACATTATTGTACCGCGCTGCCAATTTACCATCCTTAAACACAAGAATACATGGTATTTTATTAACCGCGTATTTATCGATAATATCGATCGCCTGGTCAGTATCAACCTTGACAAACGTCACATCAATAAACTCTGTAGATACCGCATCAAATACTGGTAACATCTGGATGCATGATGGGCAATAATCAGCAAAGAAATCTACAACCACCACACCCTTCTGGTTCACACTATGCAGCTCATTCAGCGAACTCACTTGCTTCACCCTGCTGCCACATGCAGTCTTCTTGCTGGTTGTTGCACCAGAACGCTTTTCAGCCAATTGCCCTGAAACATCCGGACTTAATCCGATCTCTTCCAAGAAGTGAATAGCATCCAACGCTGCTTTGACCCCATCACCCGCAGAAACAATCGCCTGACGATACTTGTTATCCGCCACATCACCTGCAGCAAATACACCAGGCATTGATGTCTGTTGTGTGCGCGTGTCCAGTTCAATATGTCCCGACGGCGCAAGTGTAATCTGACCTTCAAATAGTTTGGTGTTTGGATCATGTCCCGTTGCTAAAAAGACACCACTGATCGGCATAACAAAATCTTTTTGTGTAACCGCATTAAGCAACCTGATCCCCGTAACTTTGGTACCATCACCAACAACCTCTTTTGGTGAGAGATTATATTGCACTGAAACATTTTTATATTCTTTTAATCGAGTTTGCATGCGTGACGCTGCACGCATTTTATTGCTACGCACCAGTACCGTCACATGACATGCATATTTGGCCAACTGCATTGCTTCTTCAACTGCTGAATCTCCACCACCAATAACCACAACCTCTTCGCCCTTAAAGAACGGCGCATCACACGTTGCGCAACTGGTAACGCCAGATCCCCAGTAGGTATCTTCACCTGGAATGTTAAGTTTGCGTGGATTTGCTCCGGTAGAAATGATCACAGAAAGCGCATAAATGCTTTGACCGCCTTCGGTAACAATATGGAATGGCCAATTACGTACATCAACTTTTTCAACCGCATCAGCTAAAAATTCAACCTCAAAACGTTTAACCTGCTCTCTCATTTTGAACATCAATTCTGGCCCCATGATACTCAATTCACCGGGCCAATTTTCAACTTCGGTCGTTTGCATAAGCAGACCACCTGGTGTGTTGCCTTCTATGACCAACACATCTCTACCGCCACGCGCACCATACAAAGCTGATGCAAGTCCGGCAGGACCAGATCCAATAACTACAATTTCCCGTACATTTTCTTTGCTGATTGCGCGCTGTATATCGAATGATTTATACATTGCCTCAGAATGAGACTCTTTGGGTTTACTTAAGGCGCATTGTCCACTCAGTAAACAAAACCCTGCTATTAACGCTATACCGATCATGGTAACTCCTCCAATAATTACTATATTTTTATTCACTCGTACATCCCTTAACAATTAAATTCATTATGTTGTCATCGACAAATTACTTACAAGAAGTTATCATACTATACGTTTACATAATTTACCCTAAAAACTTATCTTAAAAAACGAGGCGCTACTTCTATGTTTGTTGCAAATAGAAAATACAACCAGATCCTTCATCTCATAATCTTACTAAGTATACCGCATCTTAATACAAAGGCCAACAGCCCTGTTTTTAGCGCTGCACCACAGCGTAATCACGATGTGCAGCTGTGGGACGCACTCGTTGATGAAACTCAACGCCAATTAGAGGCAATACATGGTATTTTGTCTGACCTATCTGCCATTGTCAATGAAAAACAGACCAAGATTAAAGACAAAGACACGGTACTCAACCATATCAAACTCATGATGCGTGACATCGAGGGCAAAAAAAATCTGCTCGCAGTGAACACCTGTAAAAGCGAACTCCACTTTGCTACACAATTTACACAAAAAGCAATTACGCATATCACGCAGGCATTGAATACAAGCTTGCAAGAATTTCCGCGCTTTACCTATGAACAAAAAGTTACTCGTACTAAAAAAGAAATTAAACCCACCGATATTGAGCACGCACTCCGCACAACTCACAAATCGCTCAATAAACTCAAAGGCATTGCCAGCAATGCAGGACTTTTTTGGTACAACAAAATATATCGCACACTTGATACCTATGCGCTTCAATACGTTACTGCCTATGGGAAAAATACGTTCTGTGCAATCGCAGGGCTCAGTTATTTTTGGTGGCATTTTTCTACAACGGTAATTGGACGACCAAATGATTTTCTTGAAAGCATTCTAGGAAAACCATTTCACTTTTTTGAAAAACCCCCTAAAAAAGACAAAGATGGTAAGCGAATAGATCCAAAGCTTTTTGAACCAAGTAAACTTGGCAAAATAGAAAAATTAATGGCTGAATACTTGAAAGGCCTTCTTCCTCTAAGCGGCGTCCTCCTCTGGTGCTATGGCGAAGACCTTAATAAAAAATGGAGCTACGATATAAAGCCAGAAATAACCAAAAAAGTTAAAGCATTCCATTACCGTCTTATGGGTGGCGCATACATTGCACGCGCAGACAAGCTCGATGAAATTAAAGCAGAAGTCACCTTTGATGATCTAGTCGGATTAGACCACGTCAAAGAATACTTCAAGCTCTTGGTTGATTATTTGGAAAACCCAGAAATGTATGATCGCCGTAAATTAACGCCACAAAAAGGCTGCCTCCTTGTTGGTCCAACACGAACCGGCAAAACGCATAGCGTGAGCGCACTCCATGGTGAAATTAAACGCATGCTCAAGCGTACTGGCCAACCAGGAAAATTCAGTTTCATGGAAATTCCTGCTGTCTACCTGAATGATCCTGATATCGGCATCAGACGTTTGATTTACATGCTGCAAGCAAACGCACCATGCATTGCATTCATCGATGAAATTGATTTGATTAACTTACAACGTACCGGTAAAAACATTGAGCTCAGTGAATTCTTGACCGCACTCAGTGGCATTTTAGATGAAACCGATCCGCAAAAACAGGTAATCCTTATTGCCGCAACCAACAAACCGGAAAGTCTTGATACCGCGCTCAGACAACCCGGACGTTTTGGTAAAGAGATCCGTTTTGAATATCCAGACCTTAATAGCCGCAAAACCTACATTGTTATGCAGCTCAAAAAGCTTTCTTTGGATCTCAACCAATTCGACATAGATAAAATAGCGCTCGAAACAGAAGGCCATTCATACGCAACGCTTAAAACATTAACCGATAACGCAGTACTCAAAGCCCGTGTTGCCGGACAATCAGTCACACAGCACCATTTGCAATCAGCGCTTGATGAAGAAGTCAGACATATGTTACCGACTACTAAAACCATTCCTGATCATGAAAAAGAGATCATTGCCACCCACTTTGCAGGCCATGCATTGGCGCTACACCTGCTTGATGCGCATACCAAACTTGCCAAAGTTACCATTAACCCGGTGATGACTTCTATCAAGGAAGAACTCATTGGTAAGCAATTGTTGCAAGATGCGTATGGCAACAAACAAAATAGTGACAAAGAACAAGATCGCTACACGCATGGCAGCATATTTACGTATCATCCAGAAGATAGCATCAACATCACCAACCGCGACGAGCAGTTAAAGCAGTGCAAAATACACCTTGCTGGCATTGCAGCAGAAAAACTGATGCTCGGCTCTTGCGGATACAGTTGCCATAAAAAAGACAAGGAAAAAGCGCTCTCTATTGCCATGACATTGGTGTGTGAAGGAGTGAATCCTGATTCATTGCCAAAACAGATTCAAAAGCAAAAATATGATGAGGGGTTTGCGCTGCTTACCCAATGTGAAGATGAAATCATGCAGTTGTTGCAACAACATAAAGATGCGCTTGGAAATATTATGGTTGAATTACAGGCGAATGGTACTTTAACCAGCCAAGAAGTCACGGAAATCATAGAAGACACGGAAAGCGATATTGCTGCAGTTGCTGCATAAACTCAAAATCCCGTTTATACTTCGACTGGCTCAGCACGAACGGGATTTTTTGGTTTATACATAATTAATCCTTAACAGATAAGGCTCCCAAAAAAAGGGAGCCTTATCTGTTATAAAAGCAATGTAAAAAGGGAAATTAGATTAACACTTGCAGGTGCAATTGTTAGGACCTTTGCCACAATCACACTGATGTTTACACATACACATCATAACAAGCATTACTAAGCTAGCAACGCCAGCTATGCCCACTACAAGATTAATGTATGGTACAAACTTCATTAAGCTTGGGTTACTGAGAAGGTTAATGTTGAAATAACTTAACCCCATGTGGATAGACGCAAGCGCGGTGATAAGCCAAGCCGCTTTGCCGATAAGATGTAAGATCGGTGAATGATGCATCATCATTTACTACTCCTTGTTTTTGATGAATGAATATAATTACACTGCGTGAGAACATATTAGTATGTATAGCAAATCAGAAAATACGATGCAATAGTTAACTGCATATTTTACACCTACAATATCAATAAAAAAAAATTGTGCTATGATTTTCACTATATATACAACCATTTTTAGCACTTTTATTATAAAGAAAGCATACCATGGGCATTCAAGCAGGACTCGTAGGTCTACCAAACGTCGGAAAATCAACCTTATTTAACGCACTTACCAAATCAAGCGTCCCCGCAGAAAACTATCCATTTTGCACCATTGATCCACACATGGCAATCACTGAAGTGCCTGATCCACGCATGAAAAAGCTACAAGAACTTTACAAATCAGAAAAACTTATCCCTGCCACCGTAACCTTTGTTGACATAGCAGGATTGGTTAAAGGCGCCGCATCTGGCGAAGGACTTGGCAACCAATTTTTGAGCCACATACGGGAAGTTAATCTTATCCTTCATGTATTGCGTTGCTTTGAAGACCCTGATATTACCCATTCAGGTGATACCATAGACCCGCTGGAAGATTATGCGATCATTATTTCTGAACTCATGCTCAAAGATCTTGAATCGGTGGCAAAGCGTCTGCCTAAATTGGAAAAAGAACTCAAAAGCTTAAAAGCGGGAACTCCTGAACATAAAGAAGCTTCTGCTGAACATGAACTGCTCAAGCAAGTACATACTGCGCTCGACAATGCTGATGAACAAAAAATACGCTCATTGATTGCCGAGTCATCTGCGCATACCAGCATACCGCTGCTGTCAGCAAAGAACTTTCTTATCATCGCTAATATCGCTGAAGATGAACTCGATGGCAAAGCGTATGAAAAAAATAAACATTACCAAGCATTAGTCACAAAGTTTGGCCACGAGCGGGTCATTCCGGTATGCGCCAAGGTTGCCTATGAGCTTTCACAATTGAGCGATACCGATGCGGATGAAATGATGGGCCTGCTCGGGTTGGAAGAACGTAGTTTGGATGTTATTATCAAAAAAACCTATGCCAACTTGGGTCTTATCACCTTCTTTACCTGTGGACCAAAAGAAATTCATGCCTGGCCAATCAAAAAAGGAATTACTGCAAAGGCTGCTGCTGGCGAGATACATTCAGATTTAGAACGTGGATTTATTCGTGCGGAAGTGTTCAACTGCAATGACCTGTTTGAATATGGCTCCATTGCGGGCGTTAGGGACCATGGTAAATTCCGGGCTGAAGGTAAGGATTATATCATGCAAGATGGCGATATTGTGAACATCAGATTTAACGTATAAACCTCCTTCGCCAAGGCTTCCTCCTTCGCTAACCCGTTCTTCGTAGCTCGTAGAACGAAGTAGAAAGCTTCGGCGGACAAGTCGGCGGTCAGGCTCAGCTTTTTAAGGATTAAATCGTATAGATCGCTCTTTACAACACCCATTTGTCATTGTATCATTTTGCCCGTATATTAAGTTCATAACGAATGAATAACGGGCATATTTTCACATAGAAATAATTTTTTATCAATTTTACCAATTTATTAATTTTACCAAATGGAGATCACTATGTTTACCTCATCATTCAAAAAGCTACTCACTGTCACCGTGTTAGCAACAACCTTTGCACCGGCACTTTCTGCCGCCAACCTGCAATCTGAATACTGCTACTTATCCATGTTGATACACAATGCCAACGCAACAGCATTCAAAAAAGAATTAGATCAATTAGTAGCAACACCTAAAGCTAAAACAACCGAATTCCGCACAATGCTCACTACCCTTGCACGTGATGTAGAACATACACTGCTCAATACACAAGCTATGCGTGGCGCTGATGTCAGCGGAAACATTGCAGACAATGGTTATTCACAACTCAAATGGGGAATTGGTGAATCAGTAGTTGCAGCTGGCATGTTCGCCATACACAGCAAATATCAACTTCAAACTCCACAAGTATACTATGTAGTTGCAGCTGGCCTTGGTTCAGGAATACTTGGCATATTGTCGCTCAAAAATAGTGTAAGCACCTATCTTCTTGCACGTCGCTATGGTAAACACATTCAGACGTCATTAGAAGCACTTGAAGAGATTAAAAAAGAGATTGCATTGCAGCTTAAATGCGTTACAAGTTAAGCGATAAAGAAACATAAAAAAGTATACCCAGGAAGAATGATTATGAAATTAAAGCAAATAGTATTGATGAGTATAGCCGTATTGTCATTGAGCGGATCTTTGTATGGCATGGAAGCAAATATAGATGAGAATACACTAAAACAATTTTTTCAAGCTGTTGAAAGCCGAGATATACCTACTGTCAAAAAAATAGCAAAACAACATCCAACTATCGTTAATGCGATTGATCCAGATAGTGAGAACAATGAAACAGCATTAGACTATGCAGTTGGAATTAATGCAGAGCACCATTATAATTATAAAAGATCTAGTCTTGTAGAAACACTGTTAGCGCTTGGTAGTGAAGTAAATATAGCAGGAAAAAATCGTTTGAAAATAGCAATAAATACTGGTAGTGAGGCTTATGATCGTGATCAGACTGACCTCGATCCTACACCAGACATCATTCATCTGCTATGTTACGCCGGTGCCATTATGGATTCTTGCGATAATCGTCCATATAAGGAAGATCATGATAGTGCCCTATATCAGGATGAAGAGCAGTATAATATGTATACTGAAACAATACGAAATAACATCAATACACGTTTAAGAATGGCCATTCTTAATGGAAATGTAGACCAAGTACGTCGAATTTTAACAAAGTACAATGTTAATATTAACAGTAGAAAAAGACTCTATTATTATCAAGATACTAGTCTATGGCACATATCAAAGTTTATACCGCTTCATGATGCTGTTGCATTTAAACAATCTAATGTTGCACGCTTACTGATTAATGATTTTAATGCAGATGTTACTATCACCAACAAATCTGGGCAAAACGCATTTCACCTAGAACCCACTTTTGAAATAGCACAATTACTTATAGCCAAAGGTATTGAAAATTTACAAGCACTTAAAGCACTCTATGAAGGCCAGCCCTACATTCCTGCAGATAACCCGCCTGTAATTAATAACAATGATAATAATCCTACGGAACCAGTAATTGACAACAATAATGAACCACAACCAATTCCAACTGGCCCTGCAGATAATCCACCTGTAATCGACAACAATAACGGTAATAATCCTACAGGACCAGCAATTGACAACAACAATGGTGGGCCACAACCAGATCCAATTGACCCTACAGATAATCCACCTGTAATCGACAACAATAACGGTAATAATCCTACAGGACCAGCAATTGACAACAACAATGGTGGGCCACAACCAATTCCAACTGGCCCTGCAGATAATCCACCTGTAATCGACAACAATAACGGTAATAATCCTACAGGACCAACAATTGACAACAACAATGGTGGGCCACAACCAGATCCAATTGACCCTACAGATAATCCACCTGTAATCGACAACAATAACGGTAATAATCCTACAGGACCAGCAATTGACAACAACAATGGTGGGCCACAACCAATTCCAACTGGCCCTGCAGATAATCCACCTGTAATCGACAACAATAACGGTAATAATCCTACAGGACCAACAATTGACAACAACAATGGTGGGCCACAACCAGATCCAATTGACCCTACGGTCATAACAAACAACGCTTTTTCATGGAAATGGATTGGTGGTGGTGTTGCAGTAGTAGTTGCAGTTGTCGCGGCTAAAAAATTGTACAACTGGTGGTATAAAGATGCTGAAATTGATGCTGATGCTGCTGAACGCAATGAGGCAGAGCAAGAAAAGACCACTAAAGATAAAAAAGCCGCTTAAATAAAACAGACAAATCAGGCGCAATTAAAAATAGATCAAGTGTAATAATGTTTATTTCCAAACGTCATTATGCTTATCTTTTTAGCGTCTGGAGTATCGCGCACCTCAGCAGTCGCTGACAAAACCTTATCTTCACGTTGTTCTAACGCTTCTAAAATAAGCTCTTTAGCAAGACTAGAAATGGACTTATTTTCTTGTTGTGCAAGTGCAGCTAAAACTTCGATAGTTATTTCTTCAAGGGCAACCATTACTATTGGATTTTCTATAGACATAAGTGTTCCTATATGCTTGATTAAAAATGATATAATACTATTGTATCAAATCATCAGATAATACAAAATACTGAGTATTCTAGGATGTAAACAAGAAGATTTTTCAACAGTCGTTGCGAGCCTGCGAAGCCCAGCCTTCGCTAAAGCTATGGCGGGCAGGCTAATCCAGGAAAAAATTATGAGGACGCAAACTGTGTATATCATTGTGGTCGTAAATAACGTGAGCTTGGCTTAAGAAAAATATAAAAAATCGTTTAAAATGTAGAAACCGCTGGCAAACCGCCGAGAAACCGCTGAGAAAGCGCCGAGAAATATGAATCTACGAAGAGAATACATGAAGCCTGGATTGCTTCGCGGGCTCGCAACGACTGTGTCCGCCGACCTGTCCGTTGTGGCCTCAGCAAAATCGTAAGCCACTTTATTGTGCGAGCTTAGAAAGTACAAATTAAACGAAATCGCAACGGCTATTCGGTGATTACTATACATTACTCACATCTTTAGAAAAAGTTATATTTTCCGTTTAGGCTCGCCTGTCTGAGGTCTTTAGGCTGCGTTAGCAGACTGCGGGACCGAGTTCGAGCCGATAAAACGGTCAAGCGGAACGCTTGTGTGCGTGGTGTGGAGTGTTCACAAGAATACTCCACGAAAAAAACACTGAAGCTTAGTAAACGTTGATCTATTTCTTTGTGATGTCGATCTACCTCCGCAGCGCAAACTGATCAAGAGCATAACTACCACATTCCCTGGTAGTTGCTAAACACGTTTTCTGCATTGTCATGAGAGAATATAGAATAACACCTAAAACAAGCGCCACAATACCAATCGTCGCTATGCTTTTCACATTGTTCTTTTGCATCAGAACTCCCACTTTTTATTTTTAGCTTTTTACGCACATAAAATTAGGCAAAAACGCATGCAACAATCAAGGTAGCGTAGAACTCTTGTCCGCTTGTACAGCACCAACCACTTCACGCGTAAATGGCAACACCCACTTTTTAATCCGTTGCTCTACCACATCCCAATTAACATTTTCCCAAAAAACATCAAGATACGCCGCACGTTTAATGCCAAAATCGATCATATACGCATGCTCATACACATCGAGCACCAACAAAGGAATGCTGAGAACCGGAACATTTTGGTTATGACTCTCCAAGACATAATTATGCACGTGTCCATCATCCATACCATACGCGGTAATAACCCACCCACGCGCTACTGCACCAGAATCGATAAGATCTTTTTTAAAGTTATCAAGTGAACCAAAACTATTCGTCATAAGTTTCATCGTTTCTGGACCAGGCTGTGTCTGTACTGCACTCATATTTTCAAAATATAATTCGTGCAACAATGAACCATTTACCGCAAAAGTTTCAGCGGTTTTAAGCGCACGGAAAGGAGAATAAGTTATGCCAGCAGAATTTGTTCTATCGACCGTTTGCAAGTCTTGCTCAATCTGATTACGTTTTTTCACGTACCCGACATACAAATCATAATGCTGTTTTAATTGATTTTCTGTGAGCCCGTTAATACGCCCAATCAGCTCTGCATATGATTTTGTTGAATATGCTTTTGGTGTTTGCGAAACGTATGCAGCAAGTTGCGTTGATGATGGTGATGACATAGACCTTTTAAAACGAAGAGTAAGCCATACGCCAAAAAATAAGAGCACTAATAACGCGCCGCCTATAGGTAACCATTTAAGATTCTTTTCCATGTACATATCCCTTTTTTGATTAAAAAATATCTGATAATGTTTGATTCCAGTATAGCATACCTTAGTACCTAAAAGGTAACAAAAGACACCTTTCACCCTTGCCTACCAGAGCATATGTACTAATCTTTTCTATCTGAATTTTCGATTGACATTATTTTTTTGCCTGATATACTGGATACTATATAAAAATATACTCACTTTATACATATTGTTCAGTCGTTTTTTCGGGAGGTTATACCATGCACAAACTCTATGCACATTTCATCTTACTATTTTTTATCCTCATATGCAGCACAAGAACTGCACACGGCATGGAAACAACCGTTTCTCAACCACACACAACCACCATTCAACACGTGCCAAGCCTAGAAACTCTATGCATTCAATACATTGGCAAAAATGCTCAACAAGTTAACTTGCTAGACAACCTATACACTATGCCTGCCCAACTCGCTGAAAAAACAATCTCCTGCACCAATTACCCCTATCTTGGCACTCATCAAAGAAAATTAATCGACATGGCCAAATCAAACAATCTGAACCCGCGTACTGCATGTGCCATAGCGTCAAAACTCATGCACGTGAAACTTGCCTATACCCTTGCCAAAAGGGATGCAATAACTAATAATGCAGCAGCATTTATTGTCTTTCATTTTATCAGAAGAATGGACATAACAACCTGTTTAAACAATTTTGAACGCATATACAAGACAACGTTTCCAGAAAAAATTCTGCAGCATGGCAATTATGGTCGTCTCCACCAACAATTAATGCACCTCATGACTCGTGATGTATATACTTTTACGTGCATAGAAGATACGAATGCTCTTTTTTCTATCGAAGATTTTGAACAAAATTTTTCTACGGTTGAAATTAAACGCTTTCTCATGAACAAGCTTATCGGTACATCATGGGAGAAAGCCTGCCTACATGGCCTTATTACTTTAAGTCCATGCGAACAATTCATCGCCTTTCCTGATGATAATGAAACAATCAGATTAGGTAACTTAAAAACGAAAATGGAACTAAAAATAAATCTATTCGGTAAATTATCTAGTAATCCTTGCAAGTTTATATTTAACCAGGATTATTCACAACTTGGTATTTTATGTGAGAACAATCAGATATTTATAGTGGAAGTTCCTATAACCTTATTAGGCAATACACTGTCCCTACAAGATTTGGTAGCTTTAACCTATTGTAAGGAAAAATTAAATGAGCAGATCCCTACCACATTCGAAGATCAGCAGCTGGCTATAGAACACATAGTATTTGAAGATGAGCAAGATGCATATACGCTCAGCACCTTTATCACAGAAAACGATACAATCTATTCATTCCTGCACAATTTTTCTTGTGAATCATTAAGTGTGCTTGAGCACGCAGTTAATTGGTCTTACTTTCTTACCCTGATGGCTGATGCATTACATATGACTAAAGCAGAGATCGCTGTACGGCTCGCTGAAGATGACCCCCTCTTTATTAATCAAACTATTGAAATTCTGAAACAAGAAGGTGACTTATTAGACGTTACTTTCTTTGATCAACCGGCTCAAGATTTCTTTCTAGATAGAATTGCTCCAATAGCAAAGAGACTACGTTAAAAAATAATCTCAATCAAATAAACAGAAGTTACGCACCTCGATGCGATTGACCACGAACTAATCCATACACCAAAAGACTAATTATCGCCGCAAAAAAACACCACACAGAAGCGAACGCTTCAAAATACACCACATACGAAACAACGTATGCAATGGCAATCAGTGCGCCAAGAAACCAAAGCGTTTTATTTTGAGTAATGAAAAATGGCACGATCGTTGCAACGATATACAATAATGACGTAAAGACATTAAGATAAACACCCCATGCATGTGCATACGCGCCATCAAAATAATAGATAACGTTGCAGTCTGCAGTCACCGAGATTGGATAGAACAATACATACATAATAAAGGTCAACGCGCACAGACCGCCTGCAACCACGCAAGGCACATACCATTTGTACGCTTTTGCGCCTGCAAAGCGTGCAAGAGCAATTGGCATCCAAAGTGGCCATATCACCCCAGCACAGGTAAGAAAAATATATGCTGACAGCATACGAATAGGTTCAAAACGCAGACTTAAAAAACTGAGCCAGACCATGCCTTCAGCGAATTGTTGTAACCCAAAAATCAATGGGATTGCTGCGATCATTTTTAATTTTTTTTCTTGTGCATATCTGAGTGCAGCAATGCTGCAGGTAATGAGTGCGAGGCTGGCGGTAAAACTTGCCGTAACGGAAAAGCACATGGTATCTCCTTGCTTGTATGATCTTATTTGCTACAATCTTAGTCACAAAGATGGTCACTATACAAGAGTGTAAGAAGTTGATACCGTTTAGGCTCGCCTGTTTGAGGTCTTCAGGCTGCCTTTAGCAGACTGCGGGACCGAGTTCGAGCCGATGAACGGTCAAGCGGAACGCTTGTGTGCGAGGTGTGGAGTGGGCACAAGACCATTCCACGAAAAAACACGGAAACACAGTGAAAGTCACAATTTCCAATACCAAATCAGAAATTAAACATTACTCATCATCAAACCGCACTCTTCTCCCTTGCCACCAACTCTCTCATCTGCCCATACGTATAGTTGAATGATTCCCGTGGTAAATCGGCGAACGAACTGAGCTTAAGCCCTCTTAAAAAGGTCTCTCTAATTTTGTCAAAACCAGCAAGTTCATTTTCAATCATGTGCAACTGTTCTGCACTAATTTTATACGTTGGCGTAGTCGTTCTGACCGGCGCAGTATCCTGCGTAGCATTGCCATCATCATCTTCAGTACCATCATACACACCGACAATGCTTGCATAGCAATAGCGTCGTAAATAGGTTATGTATGATCCGAGTGATTGTATGTCTGTCTTGAGTGGGGTTATTTTCATTTCCGCTGAAATCCATTGCCCTGAACTATGACCAAGAATGGTCACCAAGCAATCTTGTCCAGCACTATTGGAACGTATCGGTTGCGTTACAAACAGGCCATTGTTGCACAAAGCAGGACGTGAACATTCTATAACCGCTTGTAAGTTAGCATATCTGCTTTTAAAAAAAGGATTGTTACAATCCTTGAGCGCAACTTTTATATCTGCTTGCGCTTTGGCCAGAGCAGCAAAAAGTTCATTCAATTCTGTTGACCGGTACTGCACTTCTTCCATGGGGTCCCTTGTTCTATTTTTTTGATGTTCATGTATGCATACAGTATAGCATTTTGCATAGGATTATAAAGGGTTTTTTAATCATTACCCCACATATTTCAGTTCTGGAAAAACGTTGACAAACAAATAGCAGATTACTAAGCTACGTCTAAATAAATTTGAATTCATCTAATCTAGAATCTTTTCAAAGGAGAAAAAAGTATGATTCTTTCACGCAAAACCCCATTTTTAATTCTCACCCTTTCAACATTGATCACAAGTTACACTGGCAACCTATTTGGCATGAATCAATTATGTTTTTATCTCAATGGCAACAGACAAATTGAGTCCTACTCTGCTCATGGTGATATGGAATTTTACGTAAAACCAGAAGAATTTGAAGGGAAAGACATCCTTGAGGTACTACCACTTTCTGAAATTACACGCAAAGTTCTTCTTGAAAAATTCAATACAGCAGCGCAAGAAAATAAAATCGTCGATGCAACGTATGACCTTGAAAACACTAATTACTCAACAGAAGTCACACCACTCAGTAATCAAATAGATAATAGTTATTTTGTAAAGGTCTGGACAACTTTGACTGCCAACCCGAGCAACAATGCTTGCGACCTAGGACAATTATGTTTTTATCTCAATAGCGCAAGACAAATCAAAGCAGCTTCTGCTCATAACGGCATGAAATTTTATGTAGAACAAAAAGAATTTGAAGACAAAGACATCCTTGATGTATTACCATTTTCTGACATTACACGAGAAGAAATCCTAAAGAAATTTATCCTTGCTGTAGGTGAAAACAAGATTGTCGATGCGGTATACGACCTTGAAAACAGTAACTACACAACAGAAATCACACCACTGAGCAACCAAAAAAATACGAGCTACTTTGTAAAAGTTTGGAACAGCTAAATCTCACATAACTTATAATTATAGATCAACAGAAAGGGCGCCATTATTTGACGCCCTTTCTTACTTTCAAAAAGATGTACTCTATTTATTTTGCCGTCAAATTCCCATCGTCAACTACCATTTTACGATTACCATTGTTTGGTTGACTAGAAGATTTCGTTCCTCCTGGAGTCAGCATGCCACTTGGCGTCCTTGTAGCATTCTTTATAACAAGCCCTACTGAACCATCTGGGCCCACAAATATAGCGATAGGATTAAGGGTACGATACGGTATTGTTTGCACAACCACACCCTGACTGTCTCGTTTATCTTTTCGCTGAGATAATACCAAAGATGTCGGTTGGTCTACCTTATCACGTGACAAGACAAATGTGCCCTGTTTAGTGATGATGTGTGTATTGCCATTTCTAAATATCGCCTTATTGTCATCAACCACCGTACGAGGATTCACCGTTAGTGTCTCAACCTCAGATGAGGCTGGTTTGAAAATCCATACCTCTATTGTTTGATCAGACTGATTTACAATGGACACAGGTATTGTTCCCTCAACGCTGACCGGTTTGTTCATTGCTGCACTTACCCATGGACACATGAGCAAAGAAATCGATAAGAATTTGAAAATGTTTGAGTTATTCATGAAGAATCTCCTTTTTTATTTGTACATTAGACCTTTCTATCTTCATTTTCAGCGTACAGGGTTTGAGGGGAAATTGTCAACAATTCTTTTCTAATTGAATTTTATACAGGGTAAAGCCAGTGGGGCCACAGGGTAAAGAAAGAAATGAAACAATGGAAGTAACGATTGAATGCGCACTAGTGATCATTTACAGGTTCAAAAGAGGCTATCAACTGTTTTTTATATTCCATAATCGATGGTTCACCATATTATAAGCCCTTTTTACTCACATTTCCTGATTAACATTATTGTGATATACGGTATACTTAATACGACAAAAACAACGTATTAATGCCCTTTAAATAAGATTATAACATGCAAAAACTACATTCACACTTCAAGTCACTCTCCCTTATCCTACTCTGCATCACTGCAACTACACAGGGTATGGAATCTAAAAATAATAATAAACTTGCCCCAACTACCTTTGCACAAATATATCTCCGTCTTTCAAACTTTTTACTGCCAGAGCTTGCGCGATTAATCTTCTCACTACAATTTGATACAAGTGACATTGATTATAAAAACCTTCCTACCTTGATAAAAGATAGCTGTAAACACCCATACTCATTCGTAGAAACAGTTAGCACGTTACTCAAACTAGGTAATGATACTTTAGTTACCGAAATACTCGAATGCGGCCTTACTCATGCAAACGTATCAATTTTTGATATCAAAACCGAGTACAACTGGACCATCTTACATAACGCTGCATACTCCAACAACCCAAAAACTATAAAAATTATCCTACCTATGGCTGGTGATAAAACATGGGAATTCCTACATACAAAGTCAATCGAAGGCAACACAGCATTGCATATAGCTGCAATAAATAACAAACTAGATGCTGCCAAGTTATTTATCAATGCTGCTGGAAATAATGCATGGACACCGATGATTCAACTGAATTATCTCGGAACAGCATTGCATTGTGCTGCATACAATGGTAACATCGAAATTATTAGATTTCTTTTAGATACTGCTGGCGAGAGAGCACAAGAACTCATGGCCATACGTAATCATGAGGGAAAAACAGCATTTGATGTTGCTACTCCGCAAGCACAAGAAATCATGGATCAGTATAACGAAATAGAAGACACCAGATATTGGCGCCTTCTTGCGTCACAGCATCCACTCTTTTGATCAGTAACAAGAAAAATTCTTTTATTGCGTAGACCAAACGCAACCTGCTCAACCAAAAACAATTTACAAAATTATTGAATTTTTTAACTGTGATACAGTACTGTGTTTTTGTGGTATTGAAATAATGCAATCAAAAGGAGAATTGAGTATGAAAACATTGTTAGGAGCTCTCGCGCTTTCCATAGCGCTTTTTTTTGTGCCAATTGAAGCAGCAACAAAAGAAACGGCTTTAACCAAAAAACAAGCCGAAGCAAAAAAAGCAGCAAAAGCAAAAAAGAAAAAAACAACAAAAAGCACACATGCTGAACCGAAAAAAGCCAAGCCAAAAGCAGAAAAAAGTCATGCTAACGTCGAACACAAAAAAGCCAGTACCGCCACCAAAGCACATGCTGCTAAAACATCTCCTGCAAAAACACACATACCAGCACAATCAATGGGAAAAGATGAAGCAGTCGGAAAAACTGCTGATGGAAAAACCGTTTTTGAAGGCTCCAGAGATGGGCATTATTATTTGAACGACAAATCACACAAAGTGTTCGTCAAAAATTTCCAGGGCGCCAAAATTGTCGGTAAAACGCATGATGGAAGAAGCATTTACGAAGGCCCACGAGGCGGTCATTTTTATTACTCGGCTAATGGTAACAAAGAGTACGTCAAGCAATAGGCTTTAGGCCCTATGCCATGTGCCGCCACCAGTCAAAAAAATATCGAAGCAAACGATAAGAATTGAACGAGAGGGTATCAAAATATTTGGTGCCCTCTTTTG